>CP070784.1:1154787-1192329 GCA_020346605.1 Candidatus Bathyarchaeota archaeon
CACACAAGGGTGCTGACTTTCAACGGATTCTACGGCTGGGTGAGGGACTGGGACGTCGGGGGCACCTACACCGATGCCGTCGAGTGCCCCGACTGTAAAGGAGCTAGGCTCCGTCCCGAGTACCTGGCAGTCAGGCTGGGAGGGCGCAACATCCACGAGTTGAATACCATGCCCCTCACCGAGCTCGCAGGGATAATGGAGCGGGTCCTACCTTCTGGCAAGGACCACTTTGCAGGCAGCAGCCTGGGGATCATCAGAAGGCGCCTCCGGTTCCTGATCCAGGTGGGCCTGGGATATGTCCACCTAGACAGGGTGTCGGCCACACTGTCAGCCGGCGAGGCCCAGAGGGTCCGGCTCGCTGGGCTGCTGGGGAGCGGACTCACCAACCTCACCGTTCTACTGGACGAGCCTACAAGAGGGCTCCACCCCTCGGAGGTGGACTCCCTCCTGGGAGCTCTATCCGAGATGCGTGACGCCGGCAACACAGTAATAGTGGTGGAGCATGACCTCCAAGTCATCGGTGCGGCGGACCACATCGTCGACATGGGCCCTGGAGCGGGCCCCGCGGGAGGCATGATAGTGGCCCAGGGAGCCATAGGACAGGTCGCCTCAGAGGACACGACCACGGCCGAATGGATCAGGGGCGACAGGCATTTCAATGTTGATACTGTCAGCAGGGAGCCCAAAGGCTGGATGACTATCAACGGCGCAACAGCCAACAACCTGAAAGGGGGCGAGGTAAGGCTGCCCCTAGGGGTTCTGCTGGGGATCTGCGGGGTTTCGGGCTCCGGAAAGAGCACCCTCCTGATAGACACCATAGGGAGGGCTCTGGCCCCGGTGAAGCACACGACTTCGGTCGCAAGGGAGCCCATTGAGCCCGGCGAGTACGAGTCCATCGAGGAGGCGCCACTGAGGACGATGGTGGTCGACCAGAGCAGGACGGGCATCAGGAGCCTCCTCAGCTACCTGAACCTCAGAGACCACCTTGTTTCCGCCTACGCCGACTCCGAGGACGCCAAGGCCCTCGGCTTCGACGCGAAGACCCTGGGCGGGGGGTGCTCCGCTTGTCGAGGAAGGGGATCCACCCGGCTGGAGATGGGGTTCCTGCCGGACGTTGTGACCCCCTGCGAGACATGCGGAGGCACCGGGCTTACGCCGGAGGCAAGGGAGGTGCACATCAGAGGCGTCGCCCTCCCCGAGGTCTTCTCCCTCACCATCGATGAAGTCTACGACCTCTTCCCCGAGGACGAGACCCTAAGGCGTGTCCTGGGAGTGGCCAGGGACGTGGGCCTAGGATACCTCGTGATGAGGCAACCAGGGTTCACACTCTCCGGGGGAGAGGCCCAGCGCCTCAAGATCGCCAAGGAGCTCAGCAAGAGGAACAACGGGAGCACGCTCTACATTCTGGACGAGCCCACCGTAGGGCAACACATGGAGGATGTCTCGCGGCTAATCGGCGTACTGCACAGGCTTGTGGAGGGAGGCAACAGCGTCGTCGTCGTGGAGCACCACCCAAAGCTCCTCGCTTCGTGCGACTGGCTCGTCGAGCTGGGGCCGGTTGGGGGGCCCGACGGAGGGCTGGTCATCGCCTCGGGCACTCCAGATGAGATCGCATCCGGGAACACCCCGTCCTCACCGTACATTAGAGCAGCGTTGGAGGAAGTCGGATGACCTGTGCGCCTCTCCTCCTGAGCGACCCATCGCCTTCACTCCGGCTCCTCGTGCTCAGGGAGCTCCTCCACAGGGAGGAGGACGACCCGGAGGTGGACGAGCTCAGAGACATCCGAGAAGAGGACCAGCTGGTCTCGGGGCTCCTCGAGCTTCAGCAGGGGGACGGATCGTGGAGCAGCACCGGTCTCGACGCCTCCCAAGCTCTCGGCGAGGTCCATTCGACTTCGCAGGCGCTGATTCGACTCGGCTACATAGGCCTGGATCATGATCATCCAGCGGTCCAGCGCGGTGCCGAGTTCCTTTTCTCAAAGCAGATGGAGGACGGGGCGTGGGAGATCCCGAGACGAGGAGGAGACCTCGGCGAGACGGAGGGGTACTCGATGATCCCTCTCCAGACGGCGATACCACTCAGAGCACTGGGCTCCTGCGGATACGCTCCAGACCCGAGAGTCGAGAAGGCTTACGAGTGGCTGCTGGCCCAGAGGCTCGAGGACGGGGCGTGGCCCACCGGCATATCATCGGGTAACTACGGCTACGTGGCTGGCTATAGGAGGCTAGCGCACTCCCGCTGG
Organism: Candidatus Bathyarchaeota archaeon; assembly: GCA_020346605.1. GTDB lineage: Archaea > Thermoproteota > Bathyarchaeia > TCS64 > TCS64 > BS750m-G28. The sequence goes on from CP070784.1 coordinate 1,157,031, forward strand.
GGCTGCAGATCCAACACTACGGGCGCCCTCAGCTGCTTGGCGCTACATCCAGATCACCGGAACGGTCCTGAAGCCACCCGGGCTCTGGACCTCCTGCTAGGGCGTGAGACCAGGGAGAAGCATGCCATTGGCTACGACGTCGCGAGGACCATCGGAGTCGAGAGGGCCCGGGGCTTCCTCACATACTACGCTAGGTTCGACCTAGCCCAAGTCCTCGACCTCTGCTGGAGGATAGGCGCCTCCAAAGAAGATGGCAGGATCGCAGATATCATAGAGTTTATGATGGAGCAGCAGGGGGACTACGGCCTCTGGGAGTACGCGGCCTATCCCCAAGCTTCGCGGTGGGTCACCTTCGACCTTCTCAGATCCCTCTCAAGGCTGGAGGAGTCCGTTGAATGGGTGAGTATGGAGCCGCGCACGCCCTTCCGAGCGTATCCGAGGAGACGGCGACGGTTCTGATTTCAATCCTGAGAGATAAAGCTGCAGAAGTACGTCGACCACGTTTTTTATACGTAGTACGGCAGATAGAATCCGGTTGTCTTTATGAGTTCTGATTCAGGGAAGAGCCCCGCCGAGAAACTGCGTGAGATGTACCACACGTGGCATCCGCAGGTCCTCTCGGACTTCGATGACGAGATGCCCAAGTACTGGGGGCGCAGGTGGAAGGCGAACACCACCATCGGTAAGCTTAGGATGGTACTTGTCCATCGTCCCGGCAAGGAGTTCCTCACCGTTGGTAAGCCGACGCCCTGGCCTCCTCACGGAGACTCCCTCGACGCCTGGAGGATGAGCTTCAAACCCGACCTCGACGAGCTGGTAGAGCACCACGAGAACATGGTGAAAGCGTACAAGGACGAGGGTATCGAGGTGCTCGTGCGAAAGCCCGACCCATACGATCCGCCCTACCAGGTGAAGGCGATCTACACCGACGATGTCTGCCACGCCGCCGTCTACGGGCAGCTGATCCTGAGGATGTATGACCAAATCAGGAAGGGGGAGGAGGTGCCCACCTACCAGACGCTGGCCGAAGCCGGATGCCCGGTCGTCGGCATGATCGTCGGGAACGGTATGGCGGAGGGCGGCCCCATAGGCTGGCTCGACGAGAAGCACCTGCTCATCGGAGTCCACTACCCCAGGGCCAACACCCAGGAACCTGGGGTCTGGAGGGCGAACGAGTGGGGCCACGAGCAGTACGCCCGCATCGTGAAAGCACAGGACCCCGAGGTCGACGTCCGCATCTGCCCCGGGTACGGCAGCAGGCTGGGGGTCACCCACTACAGGATGATCGACAGGCACACCTCGGTACAGGACCCGAAGAGGATCGACCCCCTTCTGCTGAACTTGATGAAGTCCGAGATGGACTGGAACTTCATCGTGCCTCCTGACGAGGCGTGCACCACCGGACCCCAGGGCCAGAAGATCGGCCCCGGCACAGGCGTCGTACTGGAGCCTATGAAGGTGCTGGTGCCCACGGGGACGCCTAAGGCGACCAAATGGCTGGAGAGCATCGGAGTCGAGGTCGTCGAGGTCGAGTGCAGTAGCCTAGTGCGACCAAGGAACAGCGGGTCTATACACTGTTGCGCTGGATCAATCATCAGAGACCCCGAACCAGCGGACTAGGAACACTCTCCTTCTCCCCTTTTTTCCGGAAAACGCCTTAAAACCCTGAATAGAACTGGTAATCGATCAGATTGAGAATCGGATACGTCGGCCTCGGCAGAATGGGGCTCAGGATGGTCTCCCGGATCCTTGGGAATCACCAGGTCGTCGCCTACGACATCAACCCAGACAGCGTAGCCCAGGCGGAGAAGCTGGGAGCAGAACCAGTCTCCTCCTTGGAGGGACTGGCCAAGAAGCTCCAGAGTCCAAGGGTCGTCTGGATCATGGTCCCCGCGGGCAATCCTGTGGAGAGCACTGTCGTGGGATTGGAGCCCCACCTGGGGAAGGGAGACATCCTGATCGATGGTGGCAACAGCTTCTACAGGGACTCGGCGAGGAGGGCAGAGAGGCTGAAAGGGAAGGGCGTTCACTACATCGACGTGGGGACCTCGGGGGGGCTCGAGGGCGCAGAGAAGGGGGCATCTCTGACCATCGGAGGGCCCGAGGAGGCCGTCGAGATCATCACCCCTCTTCTGGAGAGTGTGGCGAGGCCCGACGGGTTCCTCCACTGCGGTTCCAGCGGCGCCGGCCACTACGTCAAGATGGTGCACAATGGCATCGAGTACGCCATGCTCCAGGCCCTCGGCGAGGGCTTCGAGATGCTGGAGTCTGGGCCCTACGACCTGGACCTTGGCGCGGTGGCGGGGAGCTGGAACAACGGCTGCGTCATCCGCTCGTGGATGATGGAGCTTGCTGAGAGGGCCTTCGCAGCTGATCCTGCGCTGGAGAGCCTGAGGGGAGAGGTCGGGGGCGGCGAGACGGGGCGGTGGATGGTGGAGACGGCGATGGGCATGGAGGTCTCCACGCCCGTCATTGCCCTCTCGCTGTTCATGAGGTTCAGGAGCAGGCAGGAGGACACCTTCGCCGGTAAGGTGGTCGCCGCCATCAGGAGGGAGTTCGGTGGCCACGCTGTGAAGGAAAAGGAGTGAGCGCGGGCCTGAGGGTACTAATCATCCAGAACGACGAGACCGAGACCCTGGGCCAGTACGTACGGTACCTTAAGACGTTCCGCATCGACTACACCGTGCTCCACGCCTACGGGATGGAGCCCGACGACTTCTTCCCTCCAGTCGACTTCTTCGACGCCTTCGTAGTCGGCCCCACGCCGATCTCCGCGAACGAAGTCGAGGAGCACGCCTACCTCAGGAGGGAGTGGGACTACCTCGGGGAGATCATTGATTGCGGGAGGCCCTGTCTCGGGATCTGCTGCGGCGGGCAGATGCTGGCGAGGAAGCTGGGCGCCGATGTGAAGAGGAGCCCCGAGAAAGAGATCGGGGGCTACGACGTGAGGCTGACCCAGGATGGAAGGGAGGACCCTCTCTTCGCCAGCTTCCCGGAGGAGTTCCCCGTCTTCCAGTGGCACAGCGACATGTTCGAGGTCCCGCCCGGGGGGAGGCTGCTCGTGGAGGGAGCCCCCTGCCCCATCCAAGCCTTCGGCCTGGGGAACGTGAGGGGGATCATCTTCCACCTGGAGATCGACAGGCGGGAGGCGGGACGCTGGGCGGACGCCTACCCAGCGGAGCTGGAAGCGGTTGGCAAGACGAGGGAGCAGGTGCTCGACGAGTGCGGCGAGAGGGAGCACGAGATGCGGTGGCTCGCCGCCAAGCTCATGGACAATTTCGTGAGGCTAGTAGGATAAATCCAGAAGTCTAGCGCGACGCTCATTTTCACCTTTCTCCCTCCTCAGATAAGATGCGGTCATCTTAAGAGGACTCCAGACGCGCGTCACACCGCACGGCTATGGATTCTCCTCAGACCCGAGCGGTCCAGGCGGAGCCCCCCTTCGAGACGGCGCTGAGCCTCCTCAGGCGGAGGGGGAATTTCCGGTCCCTCTCCACGGGGAGCCCCGAGCTCGACCGGCTCACCGGCGGCCTGGACCCCGGCCTCTTCTACCTGTTCTACGGCGACGAGGACGACGGCCTCCCGGACAGGCTGGTCCACGGCCTCCTCGTCGAGGCGGTCAAGGAGCCCGGGGCGAGGGCGGTCTACGTGGTCTGCGGCAACTACCGCCGGTCCAGAACCGTGATGGACAACGAGCTGCTGCTCTCGCTCATCGACGCCGCGGGGCTCGACATCGACGACGCCCTCTCCAGGATCCACATCGTCTTCGCCTTCTCGGAGAGGCACCTCATCAGGGCGCCCCGCCTCGTGGAGGGGGTGCTGGAGGAGGGGGAGGGCTTCACCCTCGTCGCCGTCCAGCAGCTGACGAAGCTCTTCTACGGGGAGCGCGCCCTGAGGCACGAGGACCCGGCGGAGTTCACAGGCGTCGTCTCACGGCTCAGGAAGATGTGCTCCGAGGCAGGCATCGTCCTCGCCGCGTCGGGGCGCCCCACCGGCAGCCGCAGGCCGATCCCGGCGCCCGAGGGGGGGACCTTCCTGAAGCACGCGGCGAACGCCATCTTCTACCTGAGGGAGGCGAGGAGGGGCCCGATGACGGCGCACGTGGTGAAGCACCCGGACAGGGCCAGGGCTGGGACGTTCGTCCAGTTCGGGGAGGGGGGTGGGGCGTTCTGGGGAGGATAAGCCGGGACTCGATGCGGGTCCGCCTCCAGGACGCGATGACCCAGCTGAGGAGGAGCTACAGGGAGGCGCTGAAGGACGACGAGATGCAGAGGGCGTTCGACGGCCTCTGGCCCGCCTGGTCAGGCGAGCAGGCCGCCATGATCTACGCCGGCGTCCTCTCCGCCCTGGACCTGCTGCTGCTCACCGCCGCAGTGGACAACAGGAGGGAGATCGAGGAGCTGAGGAGGAGGGTGGAGGAGCTGGAGCGTGAAGGTTGACGGCTGGCTCCTCGACGTCGCCTTCGCGGAGGACAGGGCCCACCTCTGGGTCAGGGACCCCAACAGGGGCAGGGTTAAGCTCCGCGACAGGTACAACCCCGAGTTCTACGCCGCGCCCGACGGGATGGACGCCGCGAGGCTCAGGGACCTCTTGGAGGAGCACAACAACATCAAGAGCGTCTCGGTGGAGCGCCGCGCCGCCTCCATCGGCGCCCCCGACGAGGTCGACGTGGTCCGCATCCGGGCCGACCGCATCGAGAACTACCGACGCCTCCACAGGGAGGTGGAAAGGATGCCCGGCGTCGCCGAGACCTACGACGCCGACATAGAGCACGAGCTCAAGTACCTCTGCGACAGGGGCCTCGCCCCCATGGATAGGGTCAGGATCGAGGCCGACAGCCAGAGGTGGATCAGGTCCATCGCGCCGGCGCCCCGGGGCCTCGAGATCGAGCCGCCGCCCCTCGTCCTCCTCCCCTTCGGGATGAAGCTCCGGGGCGACGAGGGCAGGATAATCACCTTCGACGAGTACCTGGAGGAGGAGTACGCCTTCAGGGGCGCCACCAGGACCATCCTCAGGGACTTCCTCGACCACTTCGCCGACCTCGACCCCGATCTGGTCGCCTGCAGGGACGTCGACCTCCACGACGCACTCAACCTCGCCAGGCTCCTCGGACTGCGCCGCTTCGGCAGGGTCACGAGGAACGGCCCAGAGCTCTGGGGCGGCAGGAGCCACGTCAACCTCTCCACCTACGGGCGCCTCAGCCTCGCCGGCCTCGTGGAGCGGGTGCAGTACACCAAGCTCCCCGCCAAGCTCTCCGTCGAGTGGGGCGCCGGCCGCGCCATAGAGAGCCGGCAGTGCTACGAGGCCCGGCGCCGCGGGATAATGCTCCGCAACCGGAACGGCTTCCAGCCGGTGATGACCCTGAAGGAGCTGATGGAGAGGGACCACGGCGGCCTCATCTTCGCCCCGGACGTGGGGCTCCACGGGAACGTCGCCGCCCTCGACTTTGAGAGCATGTTCCCCAACCTCATCGTCCGCAGGAACATCAGCTACGAGAACGTCAGGGGCGCCAAGGACGGGGAGGGGTTCATGGTGGACTTCACCCGCGAGACCCTGGACCGCCGCCTCCACTTCAAGCACCTCAGGCGCACCCTCCCCCGGGACGGCCAGGAGTGGCGGTGGTGCGAGGGCCGGCAGCTGGCGCTGAAGGAGATACTGTTCTGCACCTACGGGTACAGCGGATGCTGGGCCAACAGGTTCGGCAACTTCGACACCTTCACCGAGATCAACGTGGTCGCCCGGCGCAACCTGGTGGAGAGCATGAACATCGCACGGGCAGGGGGCTTCAGGACCATTTACGGAAACAACGATAGCCTCTTCCTTAAGCGACAGGGGGCAACGCGAGGCGACTACGACGCCCTGGCACGGAGGATCGCCGCCCACGTCGGCCTCCCCATGGCCGTCGAGAACCACTTCAGGTTCCTGGTGCTGCTTCCCCAGAAAGGGGAACGAGAGTTCGGCGCCATCAACAGGTACTACGGGGTCACCTTCGACGGCGACGTCGTATGCAGGGGCATCGAGCTCCGCCGACGGGACACCGCCCCCTACGTCGCACGGACCCAGATGGAGGCCATCCGAGCGCTGCTGGGCTGCAGCGACGCCGGCGAGGTGCGCGCCCTGGGGGTGAGGAGGGCCCTCCGGGTCATCGACGACGCCTGCCTCCGCCTCCGCAGGGGCGACGTCCCCGCCGAGGAGCTCAGGGTCTCCACCGCCCTCAGGCGGGAGCCCCGGGAGTACAAGGCCCGGCTCCCCCACGTCGCCGCGGCAGAGGCCCTCGGCATGACAGGGAGGAGGATGGAGGCCGGCACACTGGTGGACTACGTCTACGTCGACGCCGGCCACAGCAACCCCTTCCGCCGGGTGAGGCCCGCCTCCTACGGGGACGAGGTCGACGCCGAGAAGTACTGCCAGCTCGTCAGGGAGGCGGGGCGCAGCATCCTCATGCCCTTCGAGGCCGAGGTCAACGCCATCGAAGCGGAGGCGCGGCCCAAGACGCCGCTGCTCGACGCGTTCTTCGGGGGATGACCCCGTGGTCGAGTCGGCGCTCCACGGCTTCCTGAAGGTGGTGGGCAAGGCCTTCCTGCTGAACCAGGGCTGCTTCCTGGTGGACACGGAGGTCTCCCTCAGCAGGTTCGGACAGACCCGCCTCTACGACCTTGACGGACACCACGTCATCGACGTATGCGGCGTCGGGGAGAGGTTCAAAAAAGTGAGGGGAAGGCCCAATGGAGAGGGACCGGGAAGCTACGAGGTGGCGGAGAACGTCCTCAGGGGCGTCGAGGTGAAGGTCTCCCGCTCGGACTTCAGAAACGGCTTCGTCTGCACCGGGTGTAACTACAACTACCTGCTCACGCCGATGAGGCTAGTGACCCCCTGGGAGGTGCCCCGAGGCGTCGGCCTCGTGGAGTACAACAGGCACAAGTTCGACGTCGAGCTGGCTGAGGAGGACCGGCTCTCCTTCAGGGGGCTCAGGGTCGTGAAGAATCCCTCCTTCAGGAGCATAGGTAGGTACCAAGTGGACAGCGCCACATCCTTCATGATCCGGAGGTCCATGACAGAGGGCCTTGAGGACGCCCTGGGGGAGCTCAGGCAGGCAGAGCAGGATCTGGCCTCCGGATCAGAGAAAAGGATTTGAGGGCAGCACAAGCACGTTTACAGGCTAGACCTTGGGAGAGATGATCCCGGTGGCCTCATCCCAGGGGGTCACCGTCTACTGCCCCGCTGAGGGCAAGTTCTCCTTCTTCAACAGCCTCTACCCCGCCCACCGCCTCTTCACGGGGATAGACGTCTATCCCGAGAGAGGGTTCGGCGACCTCACGCCCTCACCGATCGAGGGCAAGGTGACGCTAATCAGGAAGGTAAAGTGCCCACGGGGGAGGGGCTTCAGGGATCACGGATACGATGTCGTCACGTTGCTAATGAGCACGGAGAACCCCGACAGGATGATCAAGGTCCTCCACGTGGAGCCCTCCGTCGAGCGCGGGGAGGAGCTGGAGCCGGGCCAGGAGCTGGGCACCCTAATCCGATCCGGGTACTACGGCTACGCCACCCACCCCCATGTACACGTTGAAATACGTGAGCCCTCCGACCCGCTACGCGCCAGAGGCGGCCACACCATACGGAGGCTGATCAACGTAACTCCCCAGAAGCCCCTCGATGAGCTGAGGGGGACGGTGACCAAGAACCTACCGGAGTACACCCTAGTCAGGTTCGAGGATGTGCGTGGCTGGGGCCTCCCCGGCTTCGTCGGAGGAGTTCCGGGGTTGCTGGACGGGGGCATTCCTTACTACGGGTGGCTGGGAGCTCACACAGAGGAGCCTCCAAGGGGAAACGAGGTGAGGCTCTGCGGCAGAACCATAGCCGAGATCAGTGAGACGCGGGACGGTACCTGCGTCGCGAAGTGCACGAATTTCAAGTTCGCCATCGACGGCACATCCGTCGGGCTGTCCCTCTACCTTCACCCCAGATCTAGGCCCGAGGTCGTGGTTGTCCCGCCACGTCTCAAAGGGCTCCTGATTGAGGAGAGCAGCGAGATCTCTATCACAATAGGATAATACAGTCTTTTTGAGACATCTCTGGTGAATAGAGGAGCTAAGAATCCTGCGTCTTGGCCTGCGCCCTGCCGACAGCCTTCGCTAGGCTCACGGCCTGCGCGTTCACCTTCGCGACCAGTTCCGACGCCGTCTCCGAGGTCAGGTAGGACGCCTCGATGGCCACGTTCCTGGCGTTCTGCATCGCCATGGAGAGCAGTGTCGCTACGGTTGCCGAAGTGGGGTACGCAGCCTTGAGGGCGACCTGGAAGGCGTCGCTGGATGCCCTTGCGAGCTGCGTGCTGTAGGCGTCCGTGTCGAGGAGGAGGTCCTCCCGTGGGATGACAACGCCGTTCTCGTAGATGGCCTTGATCTCGAGCCCCATCTCGGAGGCCCGTATTCCGAGGCGTTGGAGCAGGTCTGCGAGGTCGGCTGAGATCTCGTCCCCTGCCCTGGCGACCTCGGTGTCCTGGACGACCCAGACGTTCCCGGACTCGATGCGTGTCCTGATGCCCAGGCCCCCGAACTTGCTGATGATGGGCCCCGGGGAGAGGCCTGTGTTCCCTGCGGATACGACCAGATCGTCGAGGGCGATGTCCCCTGCCTTGGCGAAGACCCTGACCTTGTTCCCGTGGAGGGTCATCGCCAGCTTGAAGGGGTTACCGTTGGAGAAGATGTAGACGTTCTGACCCTTGACACTGGTCATGAACTCCTCGAAGCCCTCCAAGGCCGCCTTCTCCATGGCGAACCTCATCAGTGTATTCTTGATCCCCTTGATGACGACTTGGCCACGGAGTTGCTTCCTGAGGTCCTGGAGCATGCCGCTCCCCACCTTGTTCAGGTCGGCGGCTCCGATGATCTCGTAGTCACCGAGGAGCTTCGCCGTGTCATCGACGATTCCGAGCTTCTCCGCTGAGACCTGCGACACATCACCACCTCACAGCAGCTTAACGGCGGATCCCATCGTCAGCTTGACGTAGATGGACCCAATGTTGTTCGCGCCCCTCTTCAGGGCTCCGACGAGGTTCGAGAGGACGGCATCGATGTTGCTGGCGAGGTCCTCATCGGACATGGACTCCTTCCCCACGAGGCACTTGACGAAAGGCCTCTCACGGCTCCGGAGGATGACGACCCTCCTCTCCCTCTCAAGGATTGTGTCGATGGGCGCCTGCGGGGGCACCGGCGTCGGCATCTTGCCCCTAGGGCCCAGGATCGGACCCGCCACGCGGCCGACGGTCGGCATCAGCGGCGCCTCGGCGACGAAGATGTCGTAGTCTTTCAGCCGTCTTTTGGCCGCCTTCCTGTCGGAGGCGAGTTCGTTGAGCTCCGCGGGCTCGACGACGCTGTCAGCGCCCGCCCTCCTAGCTCTCAGCGCGAGGTCTCCAGAGGCGAAGACCAGCACTTTCTGGCCGCCGACGCCGTTGGGCACGGAGACCCTGAGATTGACCCTGTTGTCGGGCTGCCTCATGTCGAGATCCCTGAGGTTGACTGTGAGGTCCACTGACTGCTCGAAGCCCCTCTCGGGGGACGACTCCCTCGCACTCGCGAGGGCTTCCATGATCTTCTCCCTCGGGACCGACATCTCAAAGCACCCTTGACTTCACCCTGAGCCTCATATTAAACTTTATGCGGCCTCCGTGAGCACGGAGTCGTACTCGCCCGCCAATATCAGGGACTGGACCTCCATTGCTGGATGGTCGTCCACTGTGATCCCTATGCTCTGGCAGCTCCCAACGATCTCCTTGACCGCGGATTTTAGCGTAGAGGCGAGGATGCCGTCCCGCTTCCTGCGGGCGATGTTCATCACCTGTTCGAACGTGAGGTTGCCGACGTACTCGGTGTTGGGGGTCGGGGAGCCCTTAGCTATGCCAATGGCTTGGGTGATGAGCGCGAACGTGGAGAGCATCCCCACCTTGACCTTGTGCTCCTTGGTATCCGTGTCGATAGTGACGTCGACGGGCACGGGGACGCCCTTGTACTCTGCGGTCATCTCGTTGATGGTGGCGACCACCGACATGATGTTGACTCCGAGCGGCCCCAGGGCTGGCCCTATGGGTGGTCCGCCGGTCGCCTCGCCGCCGTTGACGATGAAGTTGAATGTTCTCTCTACCATGGATCTAAACTCCCTTGACTTCCCGGACGTAGTCCGCGTGGACGGTGATGGGTAACGTGAACGCCGCCTCTAGTATCTCCACAGTGACCTCCTCCTTGGAGGCGTCCACCCTCACCACCTTTGCCTGCATCCCCTTGAAAGGCCCAGCGATGACCTCCACCAGTACGCCGACCTCCAGCCCTTCAACCACCGGCTTGGACTCCAGGTAGTGGTTGACCTCCATGGGGTTGACGTGGCCGGGTACCCGCTCACGGGTGTGCCTCATCCCTCTGATGAGCTGGTCCACGGCGTGTGGAGCCGAGGACTCGACGATTATGTAGCCCCTGAGCTCCGCCGGAGCCAGGATCGCCGCTATGGGCAGCTCTTCAACCTTCGCCTTGTCGGCGAGCATAAGGGCTACGTTCCTTTCCTGACCCACGGTGACTTTGATCGCGTAAAGGGATGTTCGGGGCGTCTGTTTGGACAAACTGTCACGTCCGGTGCTACGGTAAGAGAAAGGAACGCGGTTATTAATATTTCCCAGAGAAGAGCCAGCACAGAAACCGGGCTAGCAGCAGACCAAAACAGGATATTTGTGCAGAATATCGATCAGCTTGGCCGAGGAACTGGGGATACTTCGACATCACTGGTTAGAGGGCTTGAGGATCACCCAGCCGTTCGGTGAAAACATCCATTATCTCCTCAGGATTCTCGATGGCTGTGATGCCTTCCATTACGGCAAGTTTGGCGACGTTTTCTGCGTCCTCCTTCCTCACCCTGAGCTGCAGCTCCCTTCCGTCCGGGAGCACGGTGACCGTGGTGCCCTCGCGGTAGTCGACTGGCATGATGTAGACGGGCGTCATAGTCTTCATCGCCTGTATGGCCCCACTGGTTAGCATCGTGTCCGCTATACCGTACGCGAGCTTCGCCACGGTGTTCGATGTCGCTGGGGCCACGAGGAGTAACACGAACTCTCCGAGCTGGAGCCTGCCAGCCAGGAAGGGGGAGTTAGCGTTCTTCTCGACCCAAACCTTTCTGAAGCTCTCCCTGAGGTCGTCTAGGACATTGTAGTACTTGGAGACCTGCTCCCCGGCCTTGGAGAGGAATACCTCCGTCTCGAGTTCGTCGCCGTACGACTCTTGGACGGCCTTCATGGCCTCAAGGGTCGCTTTCAGCTTGTCCCCGCTTCCTGTTATCCCCCACGCAACCTTCATTCCTCAGGCCCCCTGCAGCCGCAGGACACAGTTCGGTAATTGGACTCTGGGGCTCCCAAACAACCCAGACCATCTCAGATCTTGCCCGTCGGGAAAGAAAACCTTTTGCGTTCAACGCCTTGGAAAAGGGTCTCAAACCAGATAGACCAGCTCACCTGGATCAGGAAAGGGTTTAATAACCCATCGTGAGTCTACTCGGATGTCAGGAGGACAGACGGATGGTAGATTCGATCGTTTTCCTAGAGTATGAGTACATTTTCGCCCTTGCAGTGTTCCTGGTGATCGGTCTTATGGGTCTGTTCTACGTTATCTACCCATTCGACAAGGATCTCAAGTAGGGACACAATGCAACCTTAAATCACAGAAAAATCGATTTCTCTGTTCGCCAGAATGGGTACTTAAAAACACTAAAGGTTCTCAGATGCCCTGTATGGTTGCCGAGATGAGTTTTACCATGTAGCCGATTCCACCGAGCACGGCCACACCTATGAAGACGATCTTGATGCTGAGCCAGTAAGTGCTCCAGTCGGGCTTGGAGATCGTTCTGAGGAGCCGCGCCGCCTGCTGGAAGAAGCTACCGAGTCCCATGGTGATGCACCTATCGAGGGAGACCTTAAATCCTTTACGAATTCTCCAGTATCTTCTCGGCGAACCAGCCGGCGTCGAAGGTCTGCAGGTCGCTGTACTCCTGGCCCACGCCGACGTAGATGATGGGCTTCCCCGTGAGGAGGGAGACGCTGAGGCCGCTGCCCCCCTTCGCGTCGGCGTCGACCTTGGTGAGGATGGCGGCGTCGAAGCCCACGCGCGCCTCGAATGTCTGGGCCTGCTCCACTGCGTCGTTCCCTATGAGGGAGTCGAGGACCATCACCGTCAAGTCGGGCTGGGCCACGCGCTTGATCTTCACAAGTTCGTCCATCAGGTTCATGTTGGTCTGCATCCGGCCGGCGGTGTCGATGAGGACGGCGTCGACGCGCTGGGCCTTGGCGTGCTGGACCGCGTCGAAGCTCACTGCCGCGGCGTCGGAGCCGTACTTGTGCTTGATCACCCTGACACCGAGTCTCCTGGCGTGCTCCTCTAGCTGCTCGATGGCTCCAGCCCTGAAGGTGTCGCCAGACGCCAAGACGACCTTGTAGCCTTTTTCGAGGAGGAGCCGGGCCACCTTCGCGATGGTGGTGGTCTTCCCGGTTCCGTTGATGCCGACGAACATGATGACAAGGGGCTCCCCCTGGGCCTTCTTTCCGGCGACGAGGTCGAGGAGGTCCAGCGGGTCCTCCGTGGCCAACACGCCCTCGACTACCTCCCGGAGAACGTCCTTGACGGGGGTGGCTTTATCTCCGAACCTTGGGAGAGTGATGCCCTGGAGGCGCTGCTTGAGGTCGTCGCAGACTCTGGCGGCGACGTCTACTGCGACGTCGTTGGAGATGAGCTGCAGCTGGAGGTCCCAGAGAATTGGGTCAAGTTCCTTGTCTGTGAGCTCGCTCTTCGAGATCCGGTCTACAACGTTCTTTAGGCCCTGCCTGAGCTTCTCAAACACCTGAAGCCTCACCCCGTAGGTTGGCGCTGATCCTATTGATCACGTCCTGGTGGACCTGCATCTGGGAGAGGACCTGCTGGAGCTGCTGCTGGACAGACGTGCCCGCCTTCTCAACCTCCTCGAGGCGAGCCTGGAGGTTCTCCTCGGCCTCCTCGAGGGTCATGTCGATGGAAACGTCGGCGCCGATGTTGATGATGATCTTGCCGAGGTCACCGAGGTTTGCGTTGACGTAGGTGCCACCGCCGGTGGGGACGAGTATCGGCGCACCCTCGTCTGCCTCCTTCAGCGCCCCAAGCGAGGTGAGGGCGATAGAGAGGTCGGTGATTGCGCTCTGGAGAAGCTGGAGCCTGCTCTGCATGGTGTCCGCGGTTCCCTGCATCATCTGGAGCTCGGTGATGAGCCTGCGCATCTGCTCCTGCCGGTCTGGCACTGTCAACCCTGGGCGCCTTCCCCCTCGGTCACTACCTCCTCGACCTGGAGGATCTCTATCTCGTGCCGCTTCGCCCTGTGTCGGCTGCCCATCTCCGCGTAGATCTTCTCCACGGCGTGGGCCTCTTTAACCGCTGCGACTTCCTTGCTGAACTTCATGGGCTCGAAGAGGCGGGGCTTGTCGATTCGTCCGGTGACCCTGAAGATCTTGACGCCGCTCATTCTTCTGCCTCCGCGAGGCTGACGGTGACCACGTCTTCGTTGTCCTTGGAGAGCCTGACCCTTATCTTCCTTGGAGGGTTGGTGATGCCGTTCCTCCAGATCGTCTCGTTGACCGAGGGATCAATGATTATCTCCTCGGGCTTCATGTGGCGCTGGACGAACTTTCTAAGAACCGTCACAGCCTTCTCCGCCCGCCTGTAGCGGGGTGTCACCCATGCCTTGCCCAGGGGCACGTTGTAGATGCGTTCCTCGACGGGTTCGCTGTCCGACATCCCTCAATCCTCCTAGGCCCTGAGCTTCCTGTTGCGCCAGTTCTGTCTGCTGGTGGGGCTCCAGCGGACACTGCCGTTGGTCTTAGCTATGATCCACGCTGGGACCGACTTCTTCCGCTTGCCGGCCTTCGACAGGCGTATCTTGTACGCCAAGTGCTTGTTCCTCGCCATCTCATCTCCTCGTAATCTTGATGTCCCTCTTCTGCTGCTGCTCCATGAGCTGCGTCAGCAGTTTCTTGAGCATCTCGTCGGTGATAGGGAGCACCACCCGCCTGCTCTGGGCGACCTGTATCAGCTGCAGCTCCAGCTGGGACGCGTACTCTGGCCGAACTATCTTGATGTTCGCGAGCCTCTGCCGGGCCTCGGGGGTGAGGATCTGGCGCATCAGGGCTTCCTTCTGAGCCTCGGCCTCCTGTTGGGCCCGCTGGACCTGCTCCTGTTGCTGCTGTTGGGCCTGGAGCTCCAGCGCGCGCCTCTCCCTGAGCTTCTGCAGCTCCTCGTCCGAAGACACTCTCGCTCCCTCAGTAATTCTTGATGTCGGGGTTCTCCCTGTCCATCTCCCGCTTGATCTGGCCGGACATGGCGTCGAGGAGGCTTCTCCCTTTGGGGCTCATTATCCTGCCCCTCTTGTCTGCCTTGGTGACCAGGCCGGCTGTCTCCAGCTGCTGGAAGATGCTCCTGATGATGTTGCCGCCGGCCTTCCTGAAGTGGGCTGGCTTGACACCCATGCGCTTGCGACCGCCGTAGGCCTTCCTGAGCTTGGAGACGCCGAGGGGCCCGTGGAGATACAGCTTCCTCATCATAGAGGCCGTGCGGACGTACCACCAGTCAGGGTCGTGGGGCGCCCTCTCGACGTGGGCGCCTGTCTTCACGTAGGCCGCCCACTTGGGTGGCGTGACCTCGTTTATGTTGCCCTTGATGTACTCCGATAGCCTCTCGATGAGGGCGTCGGCGGGCACGTCGTATGCGGTCGTCAAGTCCTATCCCTTTTGACTTTGCACTTGGTATTGACGGGGGACCGACATATATATCTAGTCTTTCCCCTCGGTTCGACAAGTCAATCCACAGAATGAGGATAAAAAGGTTTAGGAGGCGCCCTGTTGACGACGACTCCGAGGAACCTGCCGGCCTTGACGGTTCTCACCGCATCCATTCCGAAGCTCTCGAGGATTGAGACCACATTTTCCTCGTTCATGGGCTCCTCGTACCCGAATCGCCACCTCCCCAGGGTTGTGAGCCCCCACTTCCAGACCCTGTAGCACCACGTCGGCGAGGGCACGAAGATGAAGACGTAGCCCGTCGAGTTTACGGCCCTGCAGTGGTTCTCGAAGACCCTCCGCTGCTCGTTCCCTTCGAAGTGTTCGACCACGCCGTCGCTGTGGACCAGGTCGAACTCGTCCTTGTAGTCTACGCTGCGGATGTCGCCCTTGACGAACTTGACGTCGTCTATCCCAACTTCGTCGAAGAGCGTTCTCGCCCTTTCCAGCGCCTTCTCGCTGAAGTCGATGAGCGTCGCCCTGCCGCCGAGGTGCTGGAGTATCCTGGCGGTCTTGTAGCCGGTGCCGCAGCCCAGCTCCAGGATGGATGGCTCCTTCAGGTTGAGGCCGTCGAGGGCTTCTAGGTAGCCCTCCCAGATGCTCCGCCTGTAGTACCTGTGGATTATGCTGTCGTCGAGGCCGCAGGAGTTGCTGCTCCAGTACTCGTCCCATTGTTCCTGATCTGGATCATTGAGAGACGGGGGCATGAGACTACTTTATGGCCTCCAATTTTATATCATTAGCTGTCGTGACGATGTGCAGCGACTCCTTTCCTAGCTCTGGCACGGCACCGAAATCGGTATTTAATCAATTTTCAATTGAGCCAGAATTTTTTCCTGTGTTGCTTTTCGAGGGCGATGTAGGAGGAAAGGAGCCTCCGATTCTGGACCCCTCATCGTCTCTCCGCTACCCGAGTCTTTTCAATGACCGAGGGCGACCGCCGAGCCGAAGACATCGACTCCGCCATGGAGGAGACCTTTATCTCGGTCGATGAGGACACCGGAGGGCCGAGAGAAGTGGCCGACCATGAAGGACTCCTCGACGGCCTGCACCCTGTGGCCCATGGCCCTGAGCCCCTCTATCACGTCCTCTGGGATGCGGGAGTCGACCACCGTCGTCATGGTGCTGGCGTCTACCGTTGGGGCGGCGCAGGCCTCCTGGATCCCCATCCCGAATTCGAGGACGTTGACGGCTATCTGGGCGATGCGGCTTATGATCCTCCTGCCCCCCGGGGCGCCCACGCAGAAGGCCGGCCTCCCACCGTCGAGTACCATGATGGGGGAGTCGTTGGTCATGGGGTGCTTCCATCCGTCGACGGAGTTGGGGTGGCCCACCACGGGGATGAGCTGCCCCATGAAGCCGTTCAGGTAAATACCCGAGCCCGGCGGGATGCCCCCCTCCCCGAAGCCGCCGAAGTGGGTGCAGCAGACCATGTTCCCCTCGCCGTCGACGGCGTTGAAGTGGGTGGTTCCGCCGCCATGGGACCTCGCCGCGTGGGAGGCTCCAGAGAGGCCAGGCCCAGGGTCGAACCTCCAAGGGTCATGGAGGGCCTTCTCCAGGTAGTAAGCCCAGGGCTCCTCGTCGAGCTCAGACTCCAGGGCCGCCCTCCCCAGATCGACCTGGGCTGCCACCTCCTTTGCGTACTCCTCAGAGAGCAGCCCCTTGAGGGGCACTGGGGCGACCTCCCAGTCTCCAAGGAACCTGTACCTGTCGGCGAAGGCGTGCCTAGCGCACTCGACGAAGGCGTGCAGGTGCTCGACGGTGTTGTGGCCCATGGCCTTCAGATCGAAGTTCTCTAGTATGTTGAGCATCTCAAGCGTGGTCTGGCCACCTATCGGCGCCGGCACAGTCACTATAGAGCGCCCCTTGTAGTCGATGCCCAGTGGTTCCAGAGCCCTTGCCTCGTAGCTCTCCAAGTCCTCCTTCGTGAGGACGCCTCCGCCTCCCTGCACCTCCTCGACGATGGCGTCCGCTACATCTCCCTTGTAGAAGGCGTCGGGCCCCTCGCGGCTGATTCGCTTCAGTAGCCGCCCCAAGTCCCTCTGGACTATCCTCTCTCCAGCGGCGCCCACGGGCGGCCTGTCGTCGGGTATCCACATCTTGGCGAGGAGGGGCCTCGATCTTATCCGGGCCATCATCGCGCCTATCCGGGCCGTCATGTAAGGCCTCACTCGGAAGCCTTCTGAGGCTAAGGTCATGGCGGGCCCCATCACCTTCTCCAGCGGGAGGCTCCCGTATAGCTCGTGGGCGAGACAGAGACCCGAAGGGGTCCCGGGGACGCAGACCGACTTCGGCCCCATCCTGATCTCGTCGTTCTCGACTGTGAAGATGTTGATGCCCGTCTTCGCCACGCCAACGACTTTGTACATGTCCGGAGTGGCTGCGCGCGGCGACCTAGCGTTGAAATCGATCGCCACGGTCTTCCCCTCGCTGGCCAAGTGGACGAGCATGATCCCCTGCCCGGCTATTCCTGCAGAGGAGGGCGCGACGACCGTGTTGACGAAGCCGGTGGCCACCCCGGCGTCCACGGCGTTCCCTCCCTCCCTGAGTATCTTCATCCCAGCCTCGGCGGCCTGGGGGTGATTAGCGGTGACGACGCCCTGCTTGGCAACGACCTCGTCCTTCATGGGTCGGAGCCTGCTGCTTAGGACGTACCCTGAGCTCCCGTCGACCATAAGAGATACCTCGGAAAAGTGAAAGTTCAAGATCCATTTAAAACCGCCCATGCAAAATGGTGGTCCTCCATGTCTGAAGTGTTAGGACGATAATATAGATGGAAGAAGACGAGTGAGTGTATCGTTGTCCCTCTTGTCACCTAGCGGAGCGGGATGGATGAAGTACTACTCGACGCGGCCACTTTGAAGGAGCAACTCATCTAGGCTCTCTACTCAAGTCCGCCATTCGCAGAGGGATGAGAAGACGAGATGATTACAAAAATCTTAAGCCCTCCTCGGCCAACCAGAGACCCATGAGCGTAAAATCACCGGAGGAGTTCTACGGCTTCCAGCCTGGGACCGACCGCAAGCTCCTCAGATGGGATAAGATCGTTGAGTACTTCTGGCACCTGGACGCGCATCCCTGTGTCGCGGTGGAGGAGCTGGGGAAGTCCACGGAGGGACACCCCTTCCTACTCGTCGCCATATCCTCGCCCAGGAACATAGGGAACCTTGAGAAGATACGTGAGCAGAGCTGGGCACTCGCCCACCCGAAGGGGCTTAGCGAGAGGAGCCTGAAAAAAATTCTGAGGGAGGGGAAAGCCGTCGTCTCGATGACGATGAGCGTCCACGCCTCCGAGATCGGGGGGACACAGCTCAGCTCCGAGTTGGCGTACGGGGTCGCCACCAGCGAGGACCCTGAAGTCAAGAAGATACGCGAAAACACCGTCCTCCTACTGGTCCCCTGCAGCAACCCCGACGGCAACATCAAGGTCGTCGACTGGTACGACGAGCAGCTGGGCACCGAGTACGAGGGAGGCCCCCTCCCTTTCCTGTATCACAAGTACGTGGGACACGACAACAACAGGGACGCCTTCCACATCACCCAGGTGGAGTCGGAGCACCTGACCAGGTTCCTGTTCAGGGAGTGGTATCCGCAGGCCCAGGTGGACTTCCACCACATGGGGAGCTACTCTGCACGTTTCAGCATCCCTCCGCACATGGACCCCCTTTACGAGGAGGCAGACCCCTTGGTCTGGACGGAGCAGCAGCTCTACGGCGGCACGATGCTGATGGAGCTAGAGGCCAGCGGCAAGACAGGTATCGAGACGCAGTCCACGTATCCCGCCGACGGCGGTCCCTACTGGGACGAGTCGCCCATCGCCCACGGCATCTGCGGGATGCTCACCGAGTCCGCCTCGGCGAAGCTAGCCACGCCCATGTACATCCACCCCCAGCAGATAGAGCCAGCGAGGAGGGGGAGGCCCGAGAACAGGATCCAGATGAACTTCCCCCACCCCTGGCCGGGGGGCTGGTGGAGGCTCAGAGACATCGTGGAGCAGCAGAAGGTAGCCGCCTTCGCCGTGCTCAAGGCCGCCGCCAACTTCAGGGAGACGGTCCTCGGCAACATGCACCTCAAGGCCAACCGCCAGATAGAGATGGGGGAGACGAAGCCTCCTTACGCGTACATCTTCCCGCCCGGGCAGCACGACCCCCTCACCGCCCTAGAGCTCCTCGGCAAGCTCCACATGGCCGACGTCGAAGTTCACAGGGCCAAGAGGCCTTTCGTCTACGCCGGCGTGAGGTACCCTAGAGGAACATACGTGGTGTTCACCGCCCAGACCTGCAGGGCCTACATCCTGAAGCTCCTCATGGAGACCCACTACCACGACGGCCCGCACAGCCGGGGCAGGGACGGCACCCCCCTCTCGCCCTACGACCTCTCCACGGACACCATGGCCGAGTTCATGGGAGTGGAGGTCGTGGAGGTCACGGAGCCCATCAAGGGCAGCTTCGAGATGTGCGATGCCATAGAGCTCCCAGAGGGCGGCGTCGAGGAGTCCACCGTGGGCCACTTTCTGGACGGGAGGCTCAATGCCAGCTTCTCCGCCGTGAACGAGCTCCTCAGGGACGGGAAGAAGGTCCACAGGGTCCTAGAGCCAGTGGGCGACCTCCCGGCCGGCTCATTCTACGTCCCCCGCCAGAGGGGCTTGACCAGAAAGCTGAGCGAGCTCGCGGAGAGGTATCACGTCGTCTTCAGGGCCGCGGAGGGCGACGGGTTCGAGAAGAAGCCCATCAAGATCCTCAGGATCGGCGTCTACCAGAGGTACTGGGGCGGCAACATCGACGAGGGCTGGACCCGGTGGGTGCTGGAGCAGCACGGCTTCGAGTACAAGACCCTGATGGACGAGGAGATCAAGGAGGGGGATCTGGCGAAGAGCTACGACGCTATCGTCATCCCAAGCGACGACCGTAAGATCATCGTGGGCAAGGAGAAGGAGGTGGAGGAGTACTACACCAAGACCAGGCCCAAGGCCGTTGTCCCCAAGTACCCGCCGGAGTACAGGAGCGGCATCGGCGAGGAGGGCGTGGGGAAGCTCAAGGAGTTCGTGGAGGCTGGGGGGACGCTGCTGACCCTGGGGAAGGCCTCGGAGCTGGCCATAGAGGACCTCAAGCTCCCATTCATCAACGTGCTGAAGGACGTCAAGCCCAAGGATTTCCACTGCCCCGGCTCCACACTGAAGGTGAAGATCGATGCAGGCCATCCCCTGGCTTACGGAGTCGCCATGGATACGTTGCTCTTGTTCAAGGGCTATCCGGCATTCCAAGTGAGACAAACCCTTGAGAACGAGGACTACGGGATCGTCGTCAGCTACCCGGAGGAGCGGATGCTCGTGAGCGGTTGGCTCATCGGCGAGGAGAAGATCAGCAACAAGGCGGCGCTGATCGACGCCAAGGTGGGGGAGGGGAGGGTGGTGCTCTACGGCTTCTCTCCCCAGATGAGGGGCATCACCGCGGCTACCTTCAAGCTGCTCTTCAACGCCCTCCTGGGATAGACAGATACACATCCCCCTTTTTCCGAAGGTGTGAGAAACACTAAATTCGGATCCATCACATTTTTCAGTAGATGAGAATAGACACTGCGGATTCTTGGCAGCAATACCTCGAAAGCTGGTCGCGCTGCATGAGGGACACGTACTGGTTCAAGGAGCGGTGCTTCTTCGACTACAGCAGGGAGGAGGAGACGGAGGCCCTTCGGGAGGAATTCAAGAAAGGGGACAACATCTTCCTCATCGCCTCGGACGACTGTGGCGACACGCTGGGCACCCTGGGCATAAGGATCAAGGGCGAACGCGGCGTTATCAGGCGATGGGAGCCGGCCGTCCCGCTCGTGCTCAGGGACAGCGGCGTCGGCGAGAGCCTTCTGGAGGAGGGCGTGAGGTTTGCGCGGGAACAAGGGGTACGGAGGCTGACGGCCACATTGCGCTATCCTCACGATTCGGAGAAGCCCTGGTGTGGAGGACTCTACAATGGACTGTGCTTCAGGGAAAAAAAGCCAGGGCTACAGCTGATATTACGGCTTAACGGGGAGAGATACGAGCCGCCTCTGAACCTCGAAACCTTACCCTGCGACGATTTCTCGGACATGGGGATCACAAGCTTCGTCATCAGATGCTTCGCAACTACCCCCGAGGACATCGCCGTCCATGGTGACGACAAGAACGTCTCAGACCTTGTCTCGGCAGAGAGGGTGATCCGGTTCCAGAGAGGAGGCGGTTTGGGCTACAGCCCCTCCGATTTGAGAAGAGTCGCTCTCGTGGACGGTGAGCCGGCAGGGTTCATCAGGAACTTCATACCGGATGATCCTTACAGGCCGAGGTTCGGCCTCATTGGGCAGCTCGGCGTCTTCCCAGAGTACCGAAGACGGGGTATTGGTATCTCACTGGTCATGGACTCCCTGAACACCCTCAAAAAGAAAAGTTGCGAATACGCATACGTAGGTACCCCACAGTCGAACCATGCTGCGATCAATTTGTACGAGAAGATAGGCTTCAGGCCCATCTTCAAGATAATCTTCTGTGAAAAAAATTGTTGATGCGAGTGCGATATCGAAGCGTTGGGGGAAGACTATGTCCCCTTGGTGAAGAGCTCGACATAGTTACAGAGGGTGCACCTGAACCCCCTCAGCCCCATCCGCCTCGTCTCGTCCCTCTTGAAGATGATGCCTGTCTTCTTCCCGGTCTTCTCCTCCCAGAAGATGGTCTCATTGACGCCCTGAGTCGTCGAGAACTCGGGCACGGGTATCCCTGAGAAGGGCATGTTAGACTGGACGCTACTGCGCTCCGCGAAATAACTTAGCTCCCCATCGACCATGTTCCCGCCACACTTGGGGCACATCTGTTGAACTGACATCGCCATCAATCCTCCAGATATCTCCTGTCGAGCTTCACAACCACCGTGTACAGGGGGTCCACGATCTGGGCGATCCTGGCCCTGGCTGCGAGGCTCAGGAACATGTAGGCGTCCTCCCTCTCCCAGCCGTAGTCCGAAGCCATCCAGTCCACCATCTCCCTAAACGCCTGGCGCGCCGCGTCCTCCAGAGGCCGGGCGCTGCCCACCGTCATGATCTCGTCATCGGACTCCACCCTGGGCCAGCCGATGGTCCTATCCTTCTCTAGGCCAAGCCTCAGGGTCACCACCGCCGGGATCTCGACCGCCACGCCGCAGACCTCGCCGTCACCTTGCACGGCGTGGACGTCGCCGAGGGCGAACAGGGCGCCTGGTCTGAATACGGGGAGCATGAGGGTGTTCCCCGGTCTGATGTCCGGGCAGTCCATGTTACCGCCGTGCGTCCCCGGCGAGAGGGTGGTTATGGCCTCGAAGTAGGGGGAGACACCGATCGTGCCGATGAAGGGGTCGGCCTCGATCTCCAGGGTCCTCCCGTCCTCGGTCACGTAGTGGATCATGCCGTCCCTGATCTCGCACTCCTTCCTCCTGGGCTCAAACAGGTTCAGCCAGCCCTCCAGGGCGCCGAAGCCGGAGACGATTGCAGTGACCCCCTTATCGGGCATCTCGATGTCCATTATCTCCACGACGAGAGTGTCCCCCCTCTCGGCCCCCTCGATCTCGATTGGACCTGTGACGGGGTTCGTGACCCTTGTGAGGGCGTCCCATGTTTCCACCTCCACCACCTCCCCAGGTTTCACGCTGGCGATGGGGGGCACGTGGGGTCCGAGGACCGAGTCCACTAGCCGGTCCAGCTTCTCGACGGGCTTCCTCTCAATTCTCCTCACCATGACCATTGCACCGTTCTTGAGTGGTCGAGGAGGCGATAAAACTGTTCGCACCGTGTCTAATAGGAAAGAATAAAAGCTGGTTCTATGCTCCTTAGTTTACGGTTCGATAGACCTGTCTATCAGATTGAGGTGAAAGGTATGGAATACATGTATGCCGCCATGTTGCTCCACAGCGCGGGCAAGGAGATCGATGAGGGTTCGGTCACGAACATCCTCAACGCGGCCGGAATCAGTCCGGACGGAGTCAGGGTCAAGGCCCTCGTTGCCGCCCTCGCAGAGGTCGACATCGAGGAGGCGCTCAAGGCTCCCGTCCTCACTGCTGCCGCCGCCACTCCCGTCGCCGCCCCTGCCGCTGACGAGGAGGAGGCGGAGAAGACCGAGGAAGAGGAGGAGGAAGAGGAAGACCTCCAGGGCCTCAGCGCCCTCTTCGGTAGGTAACCAAAGTTTTTTCCGCTCCCCGATACCATCCCACAGAGGGAGAATGACCTAGATGCAGGTACCACCAGACGAGTTCAGGTTACCCTTTTTCGCGGAAGAGGGCTATGTAAGGAAGTCATGCCCAGGTTGCGGCCTCCACTACTGGACCCAGGACCCCGATGCTGATAACTGCGGCGACGCGCCCTGCGTCGACTACACGTTCATCGGAGATTCCCCGGTCAACAGGCCTTACGACGTACCTGAGATGAGGGAGAAGTTCCTCTCATTCTTCGAGAAGCACGACCACAAGCGCATCAGTCCTTACCCTGTCGTCGCCAGATGGCGCGACGACCTCATGGTAACCATAGCCAGCATCATCGACTTCCAGCCCTATGTCACCGAGGGCATCCTCCCACCCCCCGCCAACCCACTCGTCATCAGCCAGCCCTGCCTAAGGTTTGAGGACATCGACCTCGTTGGCATCACAATGGGGAGGCACCTCACCATGTTCGAGATGGGGGGACATCACGCATTCAACTTCGAGGGCCAGCCCCAAGTCTACTGGAAGGACCAGACGATACGCTACCACCACGAGCTCCTCGTCAAGGAGCTCGGTGTCCCCAGCGAGCTAGTCACATACAAGGAGGGGCTCTGGAGCGGTGGAGGAAACGCCGGCTACGACGTCGAAGGCTGCGTGGGCGGCCTAGAGATCTCGACCTTGGTCTTCATGATGTACAGGGTCATCGGCGACAGGATGGAGCCCATGCCTATCAAGGTCGTAGACACCGGCTACGGCATAGAGAGGTGGGCGTGGCTGAGCCAGGGAGGACCGAGCGCCTTCCACGCCATCTACGGTTCCCTGCTGGACAAGGCGGTGAAATGGGCCGGCATCGAGCTCGACAACGAGCTTCTCTCCGAGCTGACGAAGCACTCGTATCTCATCGATCTCGAGAACAAGGCGGAGGAGAGGAGGAAGATCGCCAAGAGAATCGGCATGGATTACGACGATCTGGTCAAGACCTTGGGCCCCATTGAGGGAATATACGCAGCCCTCGACCATACGAAGGCCTTGGCTTTCATCCTGAGCGAAGGGGTAGTCCCCAGCAACGTCAAGGAGGGATATCTGAACAGGATGCTCTTCCGCCGGGGATACAGGCTCCTCCGAAGGGCTGGTATCGAGGACAGGCTAGCGGACCTCGTTGACGCCCAGATCGGCTTCTGGAGCGGTGACTTCCCCCAGCTCAGGTCCATGCGGGAGGAGATCCTAGAGATGGTCGGTGTGGAGGAGAAAAAATACCTGGATACTCTCAGCAGGGGCTCGGGGCTCGTGAAACGGTATCTGAGGGAGCACAAGGAGATCCCCGGGCACCAGCTCGTCGAGTTCTACGACTCCCACGGACTCACGCCAGAGGATGTAAGCGAAGTGGCTTCGGAGTTGGGAGTCGAGATAAACATACCGGCAGACTTCTACACTCAAGTCTCCATGAGGCACATGGACGCGAAGCACGAGGACGAGGAGACCACGGAGTCCGACCTCGTGGACAAGGTCACGGGGTACAAGGTAACCAGACGCCTGTTCTACGAAGACACTTACCTGAGGGAGTTCAAGGCGGAGATCTTGGGCATCATAGACGGCAGACACCTCATCCTAGACCAGACAGCCTTCTACGTAGAGAGCGGTGGACAAGTTTCGGACCGGGGTATGCTGTACGCGGGCTCGAAGGAGATTGAGGTCATCAACGTCCAGTCCGTGGAGGGGGTGATCCTTCACGAGATCGATGAGCCATCTTTAAGGAAAGGCGACAGGGTGAGGGGAGTTATCGACTGGGACAGGCGCATCGCCCTGATGAGGGGCCACACAGCCACACACATAATCCTCGGAGCGGCGCGCAGGGTGCTCGGGGAACACGCGTGGCAGGCCGGTGCCAGTAAGACGGTGGAGCGCAGCCGCCTCGACATCAGCCACTACAGCAGGCTTACTCGGACGCAGATCGATCGGATAGAGGAGCTAGCCAACGCCGTCGTACGCGAGGGGAGGCCAGTGAGCTGCAAGTTCATGCAGAGGAACAGGGCCGAGGAGCAGTACGGGTTCAGGCTGTACCAAGGAGGGGTCGTACCCGGCAAGGAGATCAGGGTGGTGGACATGGGCGACTGGGACGTCGAGGCCTGCGGGGGCACGCACCTCGCGAACACCTCGGAGGCCGGTCTCATCAAGATCGTCGGCACCGAGAGGGTCCAAGACGGCATCGAGCGCCTCATTTATGCGGTGGGCCCCCACGCACTTACCGAGGTCCAGAGAAGAGAAGCCATCCTAATGGACGCTGCCGAGCAACTCGGCAGCCCCTATATGGAAGTTGGCACCTCAACCGCTAGCATAATGGACCAAAATAAGCAACTCAAAAGCCAGCTCGAGGCCCTACGAAGGACTGTATCGAGAGAGAAGGCTGAAGCACTCCTCGAAGAAGCAAAACTGGTTGAAGGAGTCAAGCTGGTTTTCTACTCGGACGAAGTGGACATCGAGTTACTGATCGAACTCGGGAACGCTCTGGAGGAGAAGGAGCCTGATACCGTCGCCGTGATGCTCTCAAGCACTCAGCGTAGATCCGCGGTGAAAGTGGGCAAGGGAGCGATGGCGAAAGGCATCCACGCCGGACAGCTGACCTCCGAGCTGGCAGAGATCATCGGCGGAGGGGGAGGCGGCGCACCCCACTTCGGTCAGGGCGGCGGCGGAGACCCCGATAAGTTCAAGGAAGGAATGGACGAGGTACGGGAAGCCGTTAAGAAGCAGCTGAAGAAGAAATGAGATCGATAGGTTAGAGTCTCATTTTCTCATCTATCCTCCGCAGGATGATGTGTTCCTCTCCTGGAAGAATATACTGAGGGTTGAACACGAGCATCCCCTTATAGTCCTCTAGGAGGTAGTACGGCTCATAGATGCCCTCGATACTGGGATCGCCGTCGACGAGCCTCTGATGCAGCTCGCCCCCCGTCAAATCGCATTCCACCTCGTCTAATCGGAGGAAGACTAAGGGGAACTTTTGAATCTTCTCGCTGCCCGTAGTCGAATACACGACGCCGGATTCAACGCCCGGCATCTTACTGAGCTGCTCGGCCATGAACAAGGCCTTCTCCTCCCAGGCCTCGAAGAACGCCTGCTCGTCCCGTTCGAGGTAGATCTTCAGCGCGGTGACGAGTCCGACTATGGTCTCCCTGCTCATCTTTGCGACCCTCCCCACGCCCTCAAATGGATAGAACTGGAGGTGGGCGAGTTTGATGAGGTCCTTGCGGCCGGCGAGGATGCCCGAGTTGTTCGGCCCCGCGATCGTCTTTCCTCCGCTGAACACCACGAGGTCGACACCAAGGGAGATGTAGTGCCTCAGGTTCGACTTCGGCGGGAGCTCTGCCGCTGCATCCACGATAACGGGGACGCCGTGCCTGTGGGCGACCTCGACCACGGTCTCGATGGGCAGACACCTAGAGGAAGGCTGCACGGTGTAGTAGTACGCAGCTGTCATCTCAGGGTTGTATGCCTGATCGAGGTCCTCCTTAGAAGCCCCATTAACGGTCCCCACTTCGACAAATCTCCCCCCTGCGATCTCTACGGCGTGATCATACTCGTCCCTGTTGGACTTCTGGACTATAAACTCCGTCTTAAGCCCCTCGGTGTGGGCCGGAAGCCTCTGGATTATATGCCTCCAGACCGCCCTCCCCTTCGGCTCGTACCCCTCAAGCTCCGTGCCCTTCATGATACACGCGGCCGCCGCCAGCATGATCGAGCAGCTCCCACCGGCGGTCGGGAGTCCGGCCTCGGCCCCCGTCGCCTCAGCGATGATCTCTCCGGCCCATTGCTGGAGCTCGGAGATGTGGACGAAGGCTCGGGAGGCGTCCTCCATCGCCCTGAAGACCTCAGGCGGAGAGATCGACCCCCCGACACGGGTCAACGTCCCAGCAGCGTTGATGGCACGCCTCACTCCAAATTTCTCGTATGGGTTACGAACTTCATCTGGCATTGTGACTCACCTCATCGTAGAAACATGTGTGACTGGGTGATATGATATTTACCCATCTCTCTACGCAACTATTATTGCTCACAACCTTTATTCCATGAGCCATCGAGACTTATCAAAGACGAGCAAGGATAGTTTGAACCATGGATTGGAAGAAGCTCGAGGTGAAGTGGCAGGGACGGTGGGCGGAGGCCGGCATATTCCAGGCGGATCCTGACCCAGACAAGCCGAAATACTACCTGACCGTCGCCTACCCATACCCCAACTCGCCCCAGCACATAGGCCACGGCCGGACCTACACCCTCACCGACGTCCATGCTAGGTACCGCAGGATGCAGGGCTACAACGTCCTGTTCCCCATGGCTTGGCACTTCACGGGCACCCCGGTTATCGCCATGGTGGACCGGCTGAAGGAGAAGGATCCGGATCTCCTCGATACCTTCCTCAACATCTACAACATTCCGGAGGCCAGGCTGCACGAGCTGGAGACAGCCGTCGGCATGGCGACCTACTTCTCCCAGGAGATCAAGTCCGGTATGCAGCGGATGGGGTTCAGCATCGACTGGCGCAGGGAGTTTACCACCGTCGACCCCATCTACAGCAAATTCATCGAATGGCAGTTCGCCAAGCTGAGCCAGCGGGGCTTCATCATCCAGGGCAGCCACCCCGTCGGCTGGTGCCCAAAGTGCGGCAACCCTGTTGGGCAGCACGACACGGTGGGCGACAAGGAGCCCGAGATAGAGGAGTTCACCGTCCTCAAGTTCAGGATGGGAGACCTCATCTTCCCAGCAGCCACCCTGAGACCCGAGACCGTCTTCGGCGTCAACAGCATGTGGCTGAACCCAGACACCCTCTACGTCGAAGTGAAGGTGGACGACGACGAGACATGGGTGGTGAGCGCCGAGGCCGCTAACAAGCTAGAGTTCCTGGGGCACAATGTGGAGGTGGTCTCTGAGTACCTGGGGAACAAGCTGATAGGGGGGACGCTTACCAACCCCATGACCGGAACTGATATGCCCATCCTTCCGGCGAGCTTCGTGGACCCCAAGAACGCCACGGGAGTGGTCATGTCGGTGCCGGCCCACGCACCCTTCGACTACGTCGCCCAGGAGCAGCTTAAGAAGCAGCCTAAGAAGTACTTCGAGAAGTACAACTTGAGGCCCAGGGAGATAGCGAAGCTGAAGCCCATCTCCCTCATCGAGCTCCCCGGCTGGGGGGAGAGCCCCGCCGTCGACATCGTCGAGAAGATGGGCATCACCGACCAAGAGGACCCGAAGCTGGAGAAGACCACCAAGGAGATCTACAGCCAGGAGTTCCACAATGGAAGGCTCAGAGGGAACACTGGCCAGTACGCCGGGATGACCGTGGAGAGGGCGAAGGACGCCGTTAAGAACGACATGGTCGCCGACGGAACGGCCACCACCATGTATGAACTCATCGAACCCGTCCAGTGCAGGTGCGGGAGCGACGTCTTGGTGAAGATCTTCGAGAACCAGTGGTTCATCGACTACGGCGACCAATCCTGGAAGGAGCTTGCCCACGAGAACCTGGACGCAGCGGAGATCATCCCCAAGGAGCTGAGGCAGGAGTATGACAACGTCATCGACTGGCTCAACAGGAAGGCCTGCGCCAGGAACGTGGGGATGGGCACCCCGCTGCCCTGGGCCCCGGAATGGATCATCGAGGCCCTCTCAGACTCCACGATCTACATGGCCTACTACACAGTCATCAAAGACATCAATCGGCTGAAGCCCGACCCCGAGAAGCTTACGGAGCAGTTCTGGGAATACGTCTTCCTGGGAAAAGGCGAGGTCGATGAAGTCGCGGAGGAAACGGGTATACCCGTTGAGGAGCTGGGGAAGATCAAGGCCCAGTTCGACTACTTCTATCCCCTAGACGCCCGCCACTCGGGGCGCGACCTGATACCCAACCACCTAACATTCATGATCTTCAACCACGACGCCATCTTCCCCCGGGAGAACTGGCCCAAGGGCATCGTAGTCAACGGCAGCGTGCTCATGGAGGGGCAGAAGATGAGCAAGTCGCTGAACAACATCATCCCCCTTGCGACGGCCATACACCGCTTCGGCACGGACCCCCTAAGGCTGGCGCTGATGATCACGGCGGAACCCCTGAAGGACGCAGACTTCAGTCCGGAGCTGGCGAAGTCCATGGCAGACAACCTGGAAAAGTTCAGTGCACGGGCCATGGAGATAATTTCAGAACCCGCCGAGGATGGAGCCGAGCTGACCGAGATAGACCTGTGGATGCTGAGCAGGCTCCAGGGCTACGTCAGGGAGGCAAACGAGGCGATGATCGAGATGAAGGTCAGGAAGACCATCCACGCAGCCCTGTACAACCTGAACCAGGACCTAGACTGGTACATGAAGAGGGTGGAGACCCAGAGGGAGCGGAACGGGAGGAGAAGCGCCATCCAGAGTGTGCTCAGGACAGTAATCGAGACCCAGATACGGCTCCTCACACCCTTCACCCCCCATCTCTGCGAGGAGATCTGGGAGGCCATGGGAAACGAAGGCTTCATCGCCCTCTCTCCCTGGCCGGAGCCCGACGAGGGCATGGTGAGGAAGGACGCCGAGGAACTGGAGACCGTCATCCGGGACAGCATCGACGACGTGAAGAAGATCATCCAAGTCACTGGCATCGTCCCTGGAAACGTCCACTTCTACACCGCCACGGGCTGGAAGTGGAAGGTCTACATGAAGGCCCTCGAACTTGCCGAGGAAGGGAACCTGGACATCGGGAACCTGATAAGGAAGTCCTTCAAGGACGAGGAGCTGAGGACTAGACAGAAAGAAGTCCCGGCATTCGCAAGGATAGTCGTAGAAGACGCGAAGAGAACTCCGGGCGACACCGTCAGGAGGAAGATCGAGATGGGAGTCGTCAACGAGACCTCCCTGCTGGAGGACGCCGCCTCCTTCTTCGAGAAAGAGTTCGGGTGCAACGTGACGATATCCAACGAGAGCGACCCCTGGATAGAGGACCCAGAGAACAGGGCTAGACGAGCCAAGCCATACAGACCCGCCATCTACGTCCTGTAGTGTCCTCCTTCCCGGAGAGCCTTTTTTATATAAATCAGTTAGAAAAAGGTAAGGCCTCTATAATAGGTAGAGTGTTCTATCCGTCTTCGTCAGGAGCTCGCAGCCGTCGCCTGTCACCAGCACGGTATCCTCAAGCTGTATCCCACCCCAGCCGAGCTCCAGAACCGGGATGTCAACGTTGAGAGCCATACCCTCCAGGAGCTCCAGTTCACCGTCCGCTTTGATCCGGGGTATCTCGTTGCACTCAACTCCAAGGCCGTGGCCGAACTCTGGGCTGTACACCTTCACATCGGCTCCAGCTAGGACCTTCTCAGCTGCAGCATACAACTCCGAGACCTTGACCCCTGGTTCGATCGCGTCGATGACAGCGTCCTGAGCGCCTATTACCGCCTCCCAGCGTCTCTTCACCTTGGCCAGTGGGGGGCCGATGGCAGCCGTTCTGGAGACGTTGGAGTGGTAGTGGTCCCACGTGCATCCGAAGGTCATCCGAACGACGTCCCTGCGCTGAGCCTCGAACATGGTTGGGACGGGGTTCGGGAAAGCGCTCCTCTCCCTAAAGCCGATGAGGTTCTGTGTGACCTGCCCGCCGTCGTAGGCGACCGAGTAGGCGAACATGCCCGCCAGATCCAGCTCTGTGATCTCGGGGCGTGCGATCTCCAGGGCGTCCTCCATCGACTTCTCGGTGATCTCAGTGGCCCTCCTGATCCGCTCCACCTCGGGATCCGTCTTCACCAGCCTGATGCTGCTCAGAAGAGCGGCTCCGTCGACGAGATCGGCGTCTGGAAGTTTCTCCTTTATGTAGCCATACTGGCTGGAGGTGAGGCCTGTGGGATCGAGGGCGATAACGCCCTTCGTCAGTCCCTTTTCATCGAGGGCTTTAAGGAGGGCGGATACGCCGTCGGTCTCTGGCTTCGCCTCCTGATAGATCTTGAGAAGCGCCCCCGTCTGCTCAGAGGGTTCATCCGACTGACCCAGTTCCACCTTGGATTTCCCGTAGAACCTGTGATCCCCTATCCACGTCTCGCTGTCGACAATGAGATCGGCCTCGTCCAGTGATGCGACAATTGCTGGTTCTCCCTCAAGCGGCAGCAGGGAGTAGACCTGGTGACCGATGTACAGCTTCTTGCCGAGGCACCAGTAGTTGGAGATGTAATACACGTTCTCCGTTGATGTCGAGATTATGGTGTCTACACCGTTCTCCTGCATGACCTGGTATGCTCTCTCGCCGTTCAGTGGCATGTCTAAACGGATTATGTCTGATCCGTTTTTAAGATAATTGGATTTGGAATAGGGGAATTAGACGTTTCCTTCACGAATTATCGATTTTTCTGGGTCTGAATAGGGTTCACAGTTCTTTCTCCAATGGATCCCAAAGTCTTTTTGCGGCAAGAAGCCACACTGATATTGAAGCGTAATGACAGAAAAATGGGAACAAGACGCCAGCAAGCTAAATGAGTACCACATCGTCGAAGCTAGGCGTGGGCGGGAATTCATCCTGAGGCTCACCACCGGCGCCGACGTCTATCTCGCTATACAACAGTTCGCCATCGACCACGGGATAAGGTTCGCAAAGATCCACGCCGCCTTCATGGGCGGCTTGCAGCCCGCAAAATTCCTGGTCTGGGCGCCCGATACGAGTGATCCATCGAACTGGCACAATGAGTCGACGGTCACGATCCAGAACCAGAGCATGATACTCTCCATGAGCGGCGTGATACACCCACGGATAATGAAGGGGAAGGAGGAGCCGTTCCCGGCGATCCACTTCGTCACAGGGGGCGCCTGGGACGTGCCCACCATCGGCGGCCACCTAGAGGAGGGCACAACCGTCAAGGGAGTGCTTGAGATCTTCATAACGGAGATCCTGGGGATCGACGTCCTGCTGCCATCAGACTATGACCCCAAATCGGATGTCGCGCCCGAGAGCTGGTACAAGCAGATCAACTAGGTTTATAAAACCAATTTTTTTTATTCCTTGAGACTTATCTCGGCGGGACACCGAGTTTCTTCAACTCCACCTCTGAGAGAAGGTAGACCCCGCTGGTCCACTGACCTGTCGCCAGGACTTCTCTGAATATCCTGATCGCTCTCTCCGTCTCGCCCACGGATAGGTAGAGATTGCCGATGGCGTGACCCCTCGTAAGGAACCTTACGCTGCCCTCGCTCCGGGCTTTCTCGAGAAGGGCCTCGGGCGAGGTCTCACCCTTGTACATCAGTAGAGTCTCGTAGTAGTCTCCCACCTCGACAACCTGGCGCCGGGTCTCGATGGTCTCGAGGAGCCCCGCTGCTTCGTCATCCTTTCCAATGCGTTTCAGGACCATGTAGAGCCAGTGCGTGGTTGCGATCACGCTCTCCGGGTTGTCCGACACCTTCATGCACTCGCGGTAGGCCTCCGTGGCCTTCTCCAGCGAGCCAGCGGCGAAGTAGACGAACCCCAAGTGGTACCAGACGTTCCAGTGGAAGCTGCTTACCCCGAGCTTGTCCTTGCTGGGCCTTCCGCTGGCGTAGAGCTCTGGTTCGTCAGGTCTCCTCTTTATCAGCCGGGCCGCCTCTTCGAGGTCTGCGACGGCGAGGTCGATCCGTCTCAGGAGGGCGAACCTGTGCCCCCTGAACCTGAGGAACCGTGGATCGGATGGAAACTTCTGTACACCAAGGGAGTATAGGGCCACGGCCTCCCTGAAGCGTCCGAGGATCCCGGTCCTGCGCCCCAGCCAAAGGAGTTTCTCTGGTTCCTCTGGGTTCTCGAGGTAATTCCTTAAGGAGAGCTCGTAGTTCGCCCTGAGCTCCATCATCTTCTCCTTGTATGCCGTCTCGTCGCTTGGCAGCCAGAGATTGATGGGAGACTGGTGGAGAGGCTCCCCGAAGAGACTGAAAGTCTCCGCAGTTCCCGGTGGTTTGACGTCAGACATTACTGAACACATCGGGTTCATTGCTTAATATAAAGTCACGTAGTGGATCAGGCGAGTTGGATAAGCCGTGAAAACACTCCACAGTTGAAGCATATGGCAGATACTTCTACGCCTCTCCATGGGTCAAAATGGTATCGAAGGCCCTGCAGGAATTGTGACGGATTCATGATGGCCGAGTTTTCACCTGTTGGCGTAGTCTCTCATATAGCACCACGGCAGCTGATACGCCGACGTTCAGAGACGTTATGTGTCCAATCATGGGGATGCGGACAACGCCGTCGCACTTACCGAGGAGCTGCTGGCTGATCCCCCTTCCCTCCCCGCCGAGCACGAAGGCGATGGACCCGGTGAGGCGTTCATCGTAGTATTCAACGGTTCCGTCGGGATCGATGCCCACGATCTTCACGCCCTCGTCTCGAAGCCGCTTCACGACCCGGAACAGGCTCCCCCTCACGACGGGGACGTGGACGGCTCCGCCCATGGCCGTCCTTATGACGGTCGACGTAATGCCAACACTGCCTCTCTCTGGTATGACAACGGCGTCGACACCAGTGGCATCGGCGGTCCTCAGTATGGCACCGAAGTTACGGGGGTCCTGAACGCGGTCCAAGAGGAGAAGACACACGTCCCCCTCCTCCTTGGAAAGGACCTCATCGAGGGATGCGTATCTGGGCGGCTCCATGAAGGCCACGACTCCCTGGTGACGCTCCGTCTCAGAGATGTCGTCCAGGTGCGCCCTTTCAACGAACTCGACGTGGACCTTCATCTCCTTTGCTAGCCTTGTGATCTCCTGTATCTTCGGAGCACCCTCGGCTCCTTCGACCAAGATAATCCTGGTGACGCCCCCGCGTCTGAGGGCCTCGATGACAGGATTCCTGCCCTCCACCTGAGACATTTACGAGTCACCGCTCGTCGAATAATCTGTGTTCTCCACTATTGAAACTGTCTAAGCAGGAATGCCAATATTACGAGGAAGGCTTCGAAGATCACCCTGTATGTGACTCGTTTTACGCACTGCCGTGAAACTTATAGGGTCACCGTCCTACTCAGCCTGATCACTATGACGTTCACGACACGTCCCGTGGTCATGGGCACCAACGGAGTGGTGTCTTCGACCCACTATCTCGCCTCCGTGGTCGGTCATCACGCACTCAAACAGGGAGGAAACGTCGTCGACGCTGGGGCCACCATGTGGTTCTGCCTGACGCTCCTGAAGCCCCATCTCGTCGGCGTCGCAGGGGAGACCCCCATCCTCGTCTACTGGTCCGACGAGGAGCGGGTCCTAGCGGTGAACGGTCAGGGCCCTGCGCCCGCCGCCGCGTCCATAGAGTGGTTCGAGGACCATGGATACCCCCTGATCCCCGAGGATGGCTTCCTCCCCACCGTCGTCCCCGGCAGCTTCGACGCATGGCTCACCCTACTCGACGAGTACGGGACCATGAGTGTTGCAGGAGTCATAGAGCCCGCCATAAGGCTGGCGTCAGAAGGATTCCCGGTCTACCCCACCCTCTTCAGGGCTCTCAGCTCCAACGCCGATAGGTTCAGGAGGGAGTGGCCAGCGTCAGCGAAAGTGTACCTCCATAGCGGTGAGGTGCCGAAGGTGGGCGCGGTCCTCAGGAACCCTGAGTGGGCAAGTACCTTCCAGAAGGTTATTAATGCGGAGAGAAAGGGGCGCAGACACGGGAGATCTGCGGGAATCGACGCTGCTAAAGACTACTTCTACAGGGGGCCCATCGCCGAGGCCATCGTCGAGTTCATGCAGACGTTCAAGTGCAGGGACGTCTACGGGCAGGAGCACCACGGCATGCTCTCCCTAGAGGACATGGCCGAGTACAGCGCGCGAATCGAGGAGCCCCTCACCTCCAACTACAGGGGCTTCGACGTGTACAAGTGCGACACCTGGTGCCAAGGGGCCGTCCTCCTCCAGCAGCTCAACCTCCTGGAGGGCTACGACATCGCCTCCATGGGGCACAACACCGTCGAGTACCTGCACACCTGGGTCGAGTGCGCCAAGCTCGCCTTCGCCGACCGGGAGCAGTACTACGCAGATCCCGACTTCGTCGATGTCCCCTTGGACACGCTGCTCTCAAAGGAGTACGCGGATGAGCGCAGGGCACTCGTGGACCCGAACACTGCGTCCATGGAGCTCAGACCCGGGGGAGTGCCCCCCGTTGAGGTGGGGCAGTCGGGGGATGAGAGCCAGTTCGAGGGGGACACGGTCCATCTTGAGGCCGTCGACCGGGACGGTAACATGCTCTCCGCCACACCGAGCGGCGCCTGGATACGGACCTCACCGCTGATCCCGGGCCTAGGGTTCTGCACGAGCACCCGCGCCCAGATGATGC
>CP070784.1:1192429-1199604 GCA_020346605.1 Candidatus Bathyarchaeota archaeon
CGTTCAGGAGGTAGAGCGACCACCAAAGCTGCCAGAGCTGATTGAAGACTTGATATAGGCTGCTGGTGAATGAAATTACTGCGACGTTCCTGTCGCTAAAGACCTGCTTTATGATGCTAAGCACATCACCGCCTCCGATTGTAATTTCGCACTCCGCTCACAGCGGCATATCTCATTTATAAAGTGATACCCCAGCACACCCTTCAAAAATCTAAGATTTTTTGACTGCACTTCTGCAATGTGCAACAATAAACTATGTCTCAAAATGATGATGAAAATTTGAGCGGGAAAGAGCGCAAGCGGATACAAATCTATGTATTCCGCAAGAAGGGAAGCGTCGCGCAGCGCGCGATAGATAAAAATTGCCCACACACAATTCATGACTTCTATTGACACCCATAACCCTATCAATCCTATTCCATCCCCATCTAAGCACACACCAATGTGCGAGGCAGTGGGATGGAAGGCAACCTGAATTATAGAGAAGCCCTTGCGGGGCGATTGAAAGCTCTGAGGTCTGGCACCGTTCTTGATGCAGGGACAGGTGCAGGCGTCATGACGAAGGTCTTGAGCGACAGTTTGGAGTCGTATGTAGTGAGCATAGACGTGGACACACAGGTATTCCCACACGTCTTCAAAAAGGTCGATAGAGGTAGGGTCTACTTCGTTGCGTGCGATTTCACCCATCTACCTTTCAGGGAAGGCATTCTGGATGGCGTAGTGTGCGATCTCGTCATTAGCACGAGCGGGGAATGGAAACCATTACCGATCTACGGAGAGTTTAGAAGAGCGTTGGCGACGGGGTCTTCCCTATACGTCGTCGACTACTATCCAGAGAACTCACCGAGAACTCTAGGAGCCAAATTGGCCAATGAGAGTACTAGGCTCTTCAGGTGTGTCGCTGAGGCAACGAGGTTGGAGCTCGTACAAAACGTACCTCCGAGACGCTCTATAGACCAGTTGATGAAGGTTGGCTTTACAGCAGTACGGGAGGAGAGGATCGAGGCGAAAGAAGCCGAAGAGTGGAAGAGGAGTGTCTTCACCGAATACACAAACAACATGCGGATGTTGATCTCAAGTCTGGGTGATTCCGGTTTAGAGACCAAGTTTATGGAGAGGTTGATGAGGCTCAAGAGTGAAGTCGACAAGGATGGGCGAATCACGTGGGATTGGGGTGTCAACTATCTCATCGAGGCGACGAAGTGACTGCCTTCATCTATTCCAGTTGTTGTCTCCTGATCTTGGCGCGCGCCATAAAACTGCTCTAATCAAGGCTTTTGGATGGAGCCGGGCGAGGGATTCGAACCCCCGTAGAGCCGCTCTGCAGGCGGCCGCCTAAACCGCTCAGCCAACCCGGCGCAGATCGATATACACGCGCACCAAGATTTTAACGTATCGCGCCAAGGCAGCGGATGGACAGCGCTCGGGTTTGTCTTCGGGGTCACATTTGAATAGTGATCGTTTCCCTAGCGTATTTCTTCATCTTCTCCTCGTCCAGCTCGACGCCGAGGCCGGGGCCCTGCGGCACCTCGAAGTGCCCCTTCTCCTTCTTCAGGATCGGCGTCACCACGTCGTCGCCGATCATGTCGCCGTAACCGGAGAGCTCCGCGTCGAACTTGAGGTCCCTGTGCCTGGCGGCTATGAAGTGCGCGGCTGCGGCGAGGGACACGCCCAGCTCGACGTCGTCGTGGAGTAGGCACGGTATCCCCATGACCTTGGCCATGTCCAGCAGCCTCCGGGCGCTGGTGATGCCCCCTCCAGGTCTGTACATCTTGAGCCCCAGCACCCCCATGGCGCCCAGATCGATCAGCGACTTCACGTCGGACATGAGGAAGACGGACTCGTGGGGCATGATGGGGGTGTCCACCGCACGGGCCACGTCCCCGAGAGCCTTGAAGTCCCACCAGGCGGTGGGCTGCTCCACCAGCTCTATCTCGTACCTCTCCATCGCCTTGATGGCGCGGATCGCCCCGTGGGGCGAATACGCCTGGTTGCAGTCCACCCTGAGGTTGACGCCGTACCCGACGCCGTCGCGCAGCGCCTCGACGTTCCCCACGTCCTTCTTCGGCCTGATCTTGAGCCTCAGCCCCCCGTATCCCTCCTCCACCATCCCCACGGAGTCGGCGGTGACCTGCTCAGTGGAGCCTATCCCTATCAGGCCCACGTTGGGGAACCTCTTCCTGTCAGAGCCGCCCAAGAGCCTGTGGACAGGCACGCCCAGGCTCTTCCCCATTATGTCGTAGAGGGCGATGTCAAGCGGGGCCTTGGACATGGGGTAGGTGGGAGCGACGAAGTCCATCTTCTCCCAGATCCTCTCCAGGTTGAACGGGTCCTCCCCCAGGAGCTTAGGCGCCAGCCAGTCCCTGATTATTGTCACCACCACCTGCTGGGACTCCGGGGAGAGCGGCGGGAGCGGGGGGACCTCCCCCAGGCCGTGCACCCCCTCGTCCGTGTGGACCTTGACGATGACGAACTCGAAGTTGCCCGCGCTGAGCTGCCCGTAAGTGGCGAGGGATATCACCTTGGTCCTGGGAACGCTCACGGGCATTAAGTCGATGCGGTCGATCTTCAAAACCCGATCAGCCTCTCATTGTTGAATTTCACTGATCCTATAATAATCAATAGCATCGACGGGGTTCTGAGTGGGGTAATGGGAAGATGACTTATTCCACGAGGCGCGTCGATCCCCAACAAGTACGGCTTGTTCAGGAGCGATGAAAATACACTAAACACGCAATGTAGCGAGGACATCGTTGAAAGAGTAAATTATATTTAGTTATCTACAGTAGAAGAGGTAGCGTTTATTGGCAAGCAGATTAAGGGTCTTGTCGTTATTAGCCAAAGCGAAGCTATCAGCCTCGATAAAACCCGACTTTCCGAGAAGGGCTGATATGAACCTGGACGGATTGGATGCCCCCGTCACCGTCCATCGTGACGGTTGGGGCGTCCCGCACATCTACGCCGAGAACGAGGGGGACCTGTTCTTCGTCATCGGCTATCTTCAGGCAAAGGACAGGCTCTTCCTGATGGATTTCCAGAGGAGGGCCGCCGAGGGGAAGCTGGCGGAGGTCGTTGGCGAGAGGGCCTACGAGTCAGACACTTTCTACAGGACGATAGGGTTGGAGAGGGCGGCGAAGGCCACTAAAGAGGCGCTTGAGGAATTAGGGGATCAGAGAATCTCAGGGATCATGGAGAGGTTCGTCGATGGGATCAACAGTGCGATAGGGGACATGGTGGGATCCGGGGAGTTACCCCTCGAATTCAAGATTTTGGACTACGAACCCAAGCCCTGGGCACTCATCGACTCGCTGGTTGTCAGCAAATTCATGGGTTGGCTGTTAACGGGCAGGCTCTCCGAGCTGGGGTATTCTAAGGTCCGAGAAAGCCTCGGCGATTTGACCGACGTCCTGTTCCCTTTCGACAGACTCTATGAAACCTCCACGGCATCGGTGTACGACGCCCCCATCGACCCTGTGAGACCACGTGAAACAGGGAAAAAATCCGCAGTCAAACAAGGAGGAGTCGGGGGGGCGGGCAACAGGAAAATTAAAAACCAATTTGGCATGGGAAAAGGGAAAAGCGGATAGGCCACCTGCGTTCAATCCATTCCTCGCCTCGAACAACTGGGTCGTCGCCGGTAGCCTCACGGGTACCGGCAAGCCTATCCTCTGCAACGACCCTCACTTGCCCCTGATGGCCCCTCCGGTCTGGTACGAGGCCCACTTGGTGTTTCGGGATTCTGGAGGGGCATCCATGAACGTCAGGGGCGTGACCTTACCTGGTGTGCCCTTTATCCTCACAGGGCGCAACCAGCGGATCTCATGGGGCGTGACAATCGTTGGGGCCGACGTGATAGACTTCTACAGGTACGATTGGAGCGAAGACGGGACCGAGTACAGAAACCTGGATGTGTGGGAGAAGACGACAACGATCACGGAGAAGATCAGGGTGAAAGTCGACGACGGCGCGAAGGAGAGAGAGCACAAGGTCTCCCTGACCAAGCACGGCCCCGTCTTGGAGCGCGATGGTGAGAGGTTCGCTGTGAGGTGGCTTGGGCACTACCCGACGATGGAGACCCTGGCCTTTTACGGGATAAACACCGCCAAGGACATCGAGGAGTTCAAAGAGGCCCTGCGGTACTTCCATTTTCCCGCCCTGAACTTCGTGTACGCTGACGTCGACGGCAACATTGCGTGGTGGGCGTGCGGCCGTTACCCGATACGTTCGAATGTATCAGAGGGCGACGACTGCATCGAATACCGAGTCCCCTTCAACGGGAGCGACGGGAGGGGCGAGTGGGGAGACTGGGACGACCCGGACGCGTGGGTCGATCCCCCTGATGAGGTCCCCCACATCGTGAACCCCGAGGCGGGGTACATAGCGACCGCCAACAACTGCCCAGTACCCCTCGGGGAGTTCCCCCACTGGCTCGGATGGAGTTGGGCTGAAAGCCACAGGATCAACCGCATCGTCGGTATGCTGAAGGGGACTCAGCCCCTCGACATCGATGACATGGGCAGGATCCAGACGGACGTCTACTCTATCCCAGCCGAGAAACTGGTCCCGCACATCGTTAAAGCGTGTGAAGAGAGGCGACTGGACGACGGGGTGAGAGGCGCCGTGGACGCGCTGAAGGAGTGGGACTTCGAGATGGACGAAGACGGCGTCGCCCCGACCATATTTACGACATGGCTGGACAAGTTCAGGAATAACGCCTTCCCCAACGTATTAGATGAGGTCGGGCTTGGAGACACCCCGACGACGGAGACCATCCAGCGCCTACTCGAACAGAGCTCGACCGCATGGTCGGAGTTCATCGGGAGCGGAAACGAGAACATCGGGGACGTGATCGTCGCAAGCC
The DNA here is from genome assembly GCA_020346605.1 of Candidatus Bathyarchaeota archaeon. Lineage (GTDB taxonomy): Archaea > Thermoproteota > Bathyarchaeia > TCS64 > TCS64 > BS750m-G28. Next base: position 1,197,291 of record CP070784.1, read on the forward strand.
TGAGGGACGCCGTTGAGCAACTCAGGGAGGACCACGGGAGGAGCATGAACGGCTGGAGGTGGGGCAGCGTCAACCACCTCTACATCGAGCACCCCCTCGGGTCCACAATCCCATGGTTCAACTACTCGAGACTGCCGGCGGGTGGCTGGTACAACTGCGTAAACCCGGGCGGCGGCCGACTAGTGAGGTACGGCACCTCGTGGCGCCAGATAATCGACCTCGGCGACCAAAGGAACTCCCTGTGCGTCCTCCCCGGAGGCCAACTGGGCAACCCCTTCAGCAGGCACTACCGCGACCAGCTCGGGCTCTGGCTGGAGGGGAAATACAAGCCGATGACCATGCCCGAGAGCCCGGAAGAGCTGGAGGGGACCGTCAGCACCATCAATTACGAACCAAAGACCCATTCGCCCTAACTCTAATACCTGAAACTCCTTTTCCTCTAAAACCTAAACCCCGCGTTGAGTGTGATGATACAGACGCAACGAGTGGCAAACCATTTCTGCTATTAGAAGATAACTATAAACGTCATTCGTGAGAGGATCGGACATGGTTCTGACGGATCTTGAGAGGGAGGCCCTGGAGGAGGTATTCAAGGAGAGATGCTGGGAGCACGTCAAGTGGTTCGCAGGCGTCGGGGAGAAGCTCTCCGGCACGCCCAGCAACGAGAGAGCGGTCGACTACATCCTGAGCGCGTTGAAGGGATACGGGGTCGAGGCCAGGGCCCCCGAGTTCCAGGCCTGGCTCGGCTTCCCGCAGCTGTTCGAAGCCGAGGCTAAGGTAGTGGTGCCCGAGAGGAGGGACCTGAAATGCGTCGCCCTCGCCCAGTGCGCCTCCGCCTCGGTGGAGGGAGAGCTTGTCTTCGTCGAGGGCGGTGGGCTGGAGGACTACGAGGGGCTGGACGCCAGAGGCAAGGTCGTCCTCGTTGACTTCAGCAAGCCGCCGGCGCGCCCGTGGAAGAACTACGTAGCCGGGGTGTTGAAGGGGGCCGTGGGCCAGATCGTCATAAGCCACGCCGGCCCCAAGCATGCCCTGAACAGGGGGACGGTGAAGTCGGTCTGGGGGAACCCGATCCCGGAAAACATCGACGACATAGGGAGGATACCCGTGGTGAACGTCTCCAGGGAGGACGGAGAGTACCTGAAGAGGCTGCTGGAGAAGGGCCCGGTGAGAGTCAAGGTAAAGGCGAAGGGCGAGAGGGGATTCCACCGGACCAAGCAGCCGATGGCTAGGATAGCGGGGGGCACGCCCGAGTTCGTCCTGCTGGGCAGCCACATGGACGCCTGGGGGGCGGCGGCTAGCTGCAACGCCCTGGGCTGCGCCTCGACGCTGGAGGCGGCGAGGATACTGAAGAAGTTCCAGCCCCGCCTCAGGAGGGGCGCGGAGCTCCTCTGGTTCCAAGGCCACGAGACCGGGATAATGACAGGCTCCACCTGGTACCTGGACAACCACTGGGACGACCTGAACAGCAACTGCGTCGCCTACCTCAACAACGACACCACTAACATGATCCGATCGACAATATACACGGCCGACGGCGACCCAATGATTAGGGACTTCCTAGTTTCGACGGTGAAGGAGCTGGCCGAGGAGGAGGGGGCCCACTTCAGGGAGCCTCCGGCCAGCTACTTCCCCCGCAAGTACGGTGACCAGTCCTTCTACGGGATCGGCATCCCCTCCGCCAGGGTCCACATGACCTTCACACCGGAGGCGAGGGAGGAGATAGGGGCGGGCGGCGGCTGGTGGTACCACAGCGAGCACGACACTCTGGACAAATGCGACCCCGACACCCTGCACATGGCGGAGAAAGCGCAGACTCTCGTCCTGCTTAGGCTCTGCACCCTGCCGGTACTGCCCTACAGGATCGAGGCGCTGGCGGACTGGATGCTGGACGCCCTGCAGGAGCTCGAAGGCAGGGCCGAGGGGACGCTGAGCCTGAAGGGCTTGGTGGAGAAGACCACGTGGTTCAAGGAGCAGGCCGCAGATCTCGACGAGGCCACCTGCAGGCTTGCGATGAGATGTGAAACCGACGCGGAGGGTAATGAAGAGGGGGTCAGGCTGGCCAACAGTTGCATGATGAAGGTCAGCCGAACCCTGAACCCGGTGAACTACACCCTAAGGGGTAGGTATGATCAGGACTATTACGGTGCTGAGTACGTAAAGCCCATACCCATCCTCCAGCCCGTTTCCGAGCTCGTTGCCCTGAACCCCGACACCACTGAGTTTAAAACGCTCAATACCAAGCTCGTTAGGGCGAGGAACGCAGTCTCAGACGCCCTCGGGGAGGCGATCTGGGTCTCCAGCTATGCGACCGAGA
>CP070784.1:1199704-1204234 GCA_020346605.1 Candidatus Bathyarchaeota archaeon
AGCCTCCACTTGTCCAAGCGCGCGTCAATGCCTCTGAATGACGAGGAAAGCCGCGGTCCCCAACAGGTAGATGGTGCTGCCTATGAAGAAGATGACTTTCAGGCCGAACAGGTCGCCCAGGATCCCTGAGAGCAGGGGGCCGGCGATCATCCCCACGCTCATGGAACTCTGGAGGACGCTCATTGTGGTCCCCATGCCGATCTCCCTCCCCTCTATGGCAACAATGGCACTGAGAGCAGGCATCCCCAGGGCCCCGCCGACGGTGAAGACCAGCTGAGCAGCCAACGCCTCCCAGGTGTTGTGTGCCAGGGGTATCAGGGCTAATCCCACTGCGCCCAGGACACCGCCTAGCAGGATCAGCCTTATCTTGTCGTACCTGTCTGCCAGCTCTCCAAAAGGCCCCTGGAGGAACGCCGAGGCCAGCTGGCTGACCGAGAGGATGAACCCAACCATCGAGTAGGAGATGCCCAGACCGCCTTCAGCCATAGGGTTCGACAGGTACATGGACAGGAACCCCATGACGCTCCCCCGCCCCAGGGCACCGACCACCCTGTAGATAAACGCGGCCCGTAGAATCCTAATCGAGAGGACCTTCCTGAAGGAAGGGCTAGGCGCGTCCCCTCTCCCGCTCTCGGCCCTCTCATCCGGCAGGAAGACCGTCACCAGGACCAGGCTGATGGCCGACAGACCGCCCATCGCGTAGAAAGCGGCACTCTTGAAGCCAAAGACGTCGGTCAGTGTCCCCCCCAGGTACGGGCCGAGACCCATCCCCGCGAACATGGAGGATGTCATCAGTCCCATGTAGCGCCCCTCCCTCCCCTGAGGGGCGAGGGCCGCCCCGTAAGCCATGGCGATGGGCATGGTCATCGCCGAGCCGAGGCCGTGGAGGAACCTTATTGACACCAGGCTGGTGAAGTCCCAGGCCAGGACGTAGAGGAAGGAGACGACCGCGTATACCAGCAGACCCGCCATGATCACCTTCTTCCTGCTGCCCCTGTCGGAGTAGCGTCCCGCTGGGGCCGTGAATATGAGCCTCGAGATAGACCACGCCGAGCTCAGGAGGCCTATCTGGACAAGGTTCGCGCCCAGGTCGCTGGCGTAGAGTGGCAGGATGGGGCTCATGATGCCGAGGCCCAGCATGGCTACGAAGATGCAGACCAGTAGAATCTGCACAGACCGTTCGATCTTGAGCAAGTAAATCTCAGACAAAGCATGACAATCTTGTATTAAGCCTTTCGCGCTCGTCTCATTGGTGCGCACAGTGCGTGCATTTTTTTCAATTCAATCTGCGCGCACTTTCACCAATGTCCGGACCATGATCGTCCGACACTCTCTTATCCTTGGAGCCCCAAAACGCGCGCATGGAAGTCGTCGCCCTGAAGGGCACGTACGAGGAGATCGGCCTACAGTACGGCCGGCTGCTGAAGGGCAGATTCAGCACCTTCCCGGTCTCGGAAGCGAAGAGAGAGTTTACCAAGAAGTGCGAGGCGATCACCCGCGAGCACTGCCCCGGACTGGTGGACGAGCTGGAGGCGCTCTCCTCCTCGGCAGGGCTGGACCCCGAGCTGATGAAGTGCTTCATCCTCACCATCGGCCTCGAACCAAGCTGCAGCGTCCTCGCATTGTCCGGGGAGCGCACCGTCGGCGGGGCCCCCATGTTCGCACGCAACTACGACTGGGACGTCGCCCTCCAGGAGTACTTCACCCCCTTCAGGGTAGAGCCGAAGGGAGGGCTCGCAAGCATCTCCTTCACCGAACACATGGTAGGCCGCTACGGAGGCGCGAACGAGGCCGGTCTCGCTGCAGCCATCACGGCGATCCCCGCGTACCAGGGGAAGCCCACCCCCGGCGTGCGGATGAACATCGCGACCCGCTGGATCTTGGACCACCACAGGACCACCGAGGAGGCGGCTGAGTGGCTCGCGGAGATCCCCCACCAGTGGGCCCACAATTTCCTCCTCGCCGACTCCGGGGGGACGCTGGCCAGGGTGGAGACCGCCCCCGAGCGGATCCGCATCCAGTACGGCCAGGACTTCATGGCCGCAACCAACCACTACCACGACGATGAGATGAAGGAGCTGGAGGACCCGCTGTACGACTACACCAACTCCCACAGGAGATACGTCAACATGGAGAGGTGGTACGAGGGAAGCGGCGGCAAGATCGGCCTCGGCGAGATCCAGTTCGTGCTCAGCGACCACGAGGCTGGCGTCTGCAACCACTATGAGAGTCAGGGGGTCAAGGGCGGTACGATCTGGTCGTGGATCGCCCCGTTGGACCAGAGGAAGTCCCACGTCTGCCATGGCCCTCCCTGCAGCAACGACTACCAGATTGTCAACTACTAACAGGGAATGGGAGGTTCGAATCTCTCCAACGGGCTATCAACGATTTGGCTCGCGGACTCAGTTCTCAACGTTCGCGCGCGCCGGGAACCGTGGGAAAGCTGTACAAGACCATCAAGATCGGAGTGATAGTAGCCTGGAGCGGAGGACTGGAGACGGCTGGACTAGTCTTCGAAGAGATCGTAGAGCCCGACATAAACGCGTACATGGCGAAGCTGCCGCGCGCGCAACGAGTTGACATCGGGTGTTTCGGCGTTTATGGGGTCGCTTTCCTTAATTTCGGAGCCGGGTCCGTATCTCGCATGGTAGGCCTCGATCAGACGTATCCTTCGGTGTTGAGGTAGCCTGGTAGGTCTCTCACGCTCTGGATGATGTCGTGGGGCCCGGCCCGGAGGAGTCGTTCCCTCGTCTGGGTTCCCGTGAGGACGCCGAGGGTGACTGCGCCGGCGTTCAGGCCCTCCTCTATCCCCTTAGCGGTGTCGTCAATCTTCATCACGGTCGAGGGGTCCTCCACGCCCAGGCCGCTCATCAGTGCGTGGACCATCGCCGGGTCGGGCCTGCTCTTCCCTACGGCCTCGGAGCACGTCCAGGAGTCGATCAGCCCCTCCCTCTTCCAGGCGAGGTGGTCTATGATCCGAGTCGCTACCTCCCGGGGGAACCCGGTATTCAGGGCGACCCTGACGCCGTTGCGCTTCAGGAAGCGGAAAGCCTCGCTGGCGCCGTGGACCTCACTGACCTGGTGCGTGTTGCCGAGGAGCGTGGCGTTGAAATGGGCGTAGATCTCCTCGGCGTCCTCGCCCCCCAGCTCCCTTATCACTGTCCACTTGTCCCTTCCCCGCTGCTCGTTGAGCACCTCCATCGGGACCTCTATTCCTTTGCTCCGAAAGGCGTCGTCGTAGCTCCTCAGGACCAGGGGGACGCCGTCAACTCTGTCGTCGACGGTGGTCCCGGCCATGTCGAAGACCACTAGCTCCAGCCTCCTGATCCGGACCATGATTAGATATGGGGCCCACGTTTTTTTAACAGGTACCATGCCGACCCCGGGTTTCTGACCGTGCCACCACTTCATTTTGTGGGGAGTGCGATGTAAGCCCTTAGACGGGAGCTCGAATCCCCAGTGTCACCAACCAGTTCTCTATAACGTGCGATGAGGGGTTTAGAACCTAGGATATGCGCGTGATTCTATTAAAAGGGTGGGGGCTACCTGAGCCCCTCCAGATCCTCGCTCACGTATCCAATCCCGAGGGACTCCAAGGTCGAGGGAAGAGGTATCCCTTTCTCGGGGTCCCAGCCCAGGAGCTCGTAGTAGTTCCTCAGCATCGCCTCCCAGTGGGGGAGGACGCTTATCCCGGCTGAGGGGCCGTCCACGGGAGTGGAGCCGTACCTGGCGGACGGGCGGTCGTGCTCCTTCCCCAACCCGGTCCGCAGGTTAAACGCCCGCATCAGGTTGACGGCCCTCCGCCCCTGCCTCATCCCCTCCTCGGCGGTGAAGTCCCAGCCCGTCGCTGCTGCCACCGCCGCCGAGAGGTGCTCAAGGTTCATCCTGGTGTTGAAGCGGCAGGTACCGACGGAGTCCTCCAGCTGCATCAGCCCTTTCGTCTCCGCGACGGCGGTCGAGACCTTGATGGGATTAGCGGGGCCCCGGGTTTCTGGGCCCAGGGGGTGGGAGCCAGTGCTCGTCTCGATGGTGCTGGTGTTGGAGACGCAGGTGTCGAACATCTCTGCCCATCGGGTCCGGTGGTCGTGACCCCTGGGGGTGTTCCCCTTCATCGTGTAGATGGCGGCCTCGGAGGCGGGACCGCCGATCTTCTCAGAGGCGCGCTTCAACCCCTCGGCGAGGGCGTCTCCGAAGCCCTCCCGGTTCGCGATCATGTGGAGCAGATTTTTCACGCCTTCGACGTCTCCCCAGCCGATCTCGAATCCCCCGGTCTGCTCCTTGGTTAGCCAGCCCTTCTCGAAGCACTCCATCAGCCAGCCTGTGAGCCAGCCGGCCTCGTTGTTCTCTAGTCCGAGCCTGTCGGTTAGGCCGCTGAGCATCATCGTCGCCTCGACATCGGTCTGCCCTATTACGGGGCCCCAGGCGGACATCTGCTCGTATTCTGGCTCCTCGACGTATGCGGCGTGGGGACCATCGAAGTTCATCATGGCACAGTGGAGGAGCATGCATCCCCAGCACGGCTCCCTGCTG
>CP070784.1:1204334-1257968 GCA_020346605.1 Candidatus Bathyarchaeota archaeon
GAGCGCCGCCTCCCAGACCCGGTCCAAGGCCTTCCCCATGTGGACCAAGTATCCTATCTCCTTCTCGTCCTTTCGCATCCTCATCTCCCCCAGCACGGGGACCGCCGAGACGAAGCTGGCCCTAGGCATCCTCTCCATGTACCTGGTGATGAACCTGGCCTGATGCCTGTCGTTGAGAGCGACTGTGGCCTTGCTCTCACCAATGATGCCCGCGACAAGCCCAACGGGATCCTCCCATTCCTCCCAAGGGAGGAGGTCGAAGAACACTTGGGTCCCGGAATGCTCGAAATGGGGCATCTCGAATTGGGGGCCAATGAAGCTCCCCCTACCTTCGACGGGGAGCACGAATACGCTGAGGCGCTCGCTCTGGCCGTGGGAGTAAGTCGGTCATGTACTTCAGGTCCATCCCGCCGCCGATGAGCAGGAAGTCGAAACCGTTCTCAGCCATTAACGCCTGCGCTCTCTCACACCTCATCTCAAACTCGCCCAAAGCAACACCGTCCACAGAGCACAGTCACAGAACATATCCTCTAACCATTTAATGATTGAGCCTCCATAGCGAGGGTTCGTTCGTAGTGGTGCGGCCGCCGGGATTCGAACCCGGGTACTCAGCTCTCCCCGACGGTGTCGTGGGGGGCTGAAGTCTTACCAGGCTGGATTCCGCCGACGAGCGTCCACGGCCGCCTGATGAGGCCCAGCCGCAGTGGTTCAGAGAACGAATGAAAGTCTCCACGCTAATAAGGCTTTTTAGGTGAGGTCTCCCGCGATTCCGCCTTTATGGGACGTCCCCTCCGAGGAGAGCCCTTCGAAGGGTGTATCCCCGTTCAAAGAGGGTTTTTTCTCGATGCGGGGCACTGTAGAGGTCAAAATTAACTAAACAATACAAATCTAAAAAAAGTTAAATACAATGTTGACCTGAAAGGGTAAACGATTAACGGCCTTGGGCCTGTAGCTCAGCAAGGCAGAGCATCGGGCTTTTAAGACTTCGGTCGGAGACACCCGGTGGTCAGGGGTTCAACTCCCCTCAGGCCCGCCAGCCGCGAGGCAAATGGGGAAGGGGGAAAGGGAGACGGAGACGAGAGTAAGAGAACTCAAGTACCGGATGATGATCACCGACCTCCTCAAGGTCGCCAGTGAGAGCCACACCTACCAGGAGCTCTCGGACTTCCTCGGTCTCAGCCCACCCATACTGAGCAGGTACATGCGTGGCCACGTCCTCCCCAGCTACAGCAGAGCCCAAGGCCTCTACGAGAAGCTGATGGAGATCACCAACATCAAGGACCAGCTGAAGAAGCGCATCAGCTTCGACGACGAGGGGTACTTCGACAACACCCCCCTGGTCTCGGAGATCACTTGGCTCAAGCTAATGTCCAACTACGCTCTGGAAAAGTTCGCCGGCCGGCGTGTCACCAAGGTCCTCACCGCGGCCGTCGACGGCATCCCCGTCTCCACCCTAGTGTCGAACCTCCTCGAGGTGGATCTCCTCGTCGCTAAGAACACCAAGGAGGTGGGGATCAACGACTTCGTCGAGGAGACGTACATTCCCAAAGGCTCGGCGATACGTCAGAGCCTGTACGTTCCCAGATCCGCCATCAAGAAGAGGGACAGCGTACTCATTATAGACGATGTCGTTCGCACGGGCGAGACCGTCAAAGCGCTGGTGGACCTCGTGACCAACCAAAGAGCGGACATCGCAGGCATCTACGTCCTGGTTACCGTGGGGGAGGAGTGGAAGAACTACCTGAATGAGTGTATAAGCAAGTTCTCCTTCGAGACCTTGATAGAGCTATGACCTATTATGGTTGGTCGGTGGTCTGAGACATATTTTCTCAACGATTAAAAACACTTTTATCCGAGCATTATTGTTAAGATGAGGCGAGCCAAAAGAGATGTTTAACAAGATCACGCTAAGAGACACCATCCGCATCGATCCGATATTGTTCGACCAGCCCATCGAAGAAGCGGCCCTGGAGGAGCTCCGTAACAAGTACGAGGGGCTGGTGGACGACGAACTCGGCTACGTCATCAGTGTCATAGACCTCGACGTGAACCACGTCGGTAGGATCATTCCCGGAGATGGCGGAACCCATCATTCGGTCACATTCACTATTCTCTCGTTCTTCCCCGAGCTCCAGGAGGTGGTCGAGGGAGAAGTCGTCGAGGTCGCTGATTTCGGGACGTTCCTCAGGATCGGCCCCGTGGACGCCCTGCTCCACGTCTCCCAGCTAATGGACGACTTCATCTCCTTCGACGAGAGGCAGGGAGTGCTCCTCGGCAGAGAGTCGGGGAGGACGATACAGAGGAGCGACTTCTTCAGAGTAAGGATCGTCGCTGTCTCCTTCCCCAGAGGCAGGAGCTCCGGCAAGATCGGAGTTACGGCTCGCCAGCCATTCCTGGGTAAGCTGAAGTGGATCGAAGAAGAGGTGAAGGAATTGATGCCGAAGGAAGAGGAGGAGGCCGAGGAATGAGCAGAGCCTGCAGGAACTGCAAGGTCATCACCGAGGAAACGGCCTGCCACCTGTGCAAAGGCACAGACCTCAGCGACGACTACTCAGGGCTCCTCGTTGTCCTAGAACCGGAGGGCTCCCAGATGGCTCAGACGATGGAAATCAAAAAGGAGGGCCGGTACGCTCTCAAGATCAGGTAACGGTCGTCGATCGTCGATGACCACATATAAGACTCGTCTCCTCCCTGTGGCCATGAGGGCGGAGTTAAAAGCGCCGCTGGGTAGGCTTCTCACCGGTGAGCCTTCAGAGACTGTGACTAAGCTCAGGGACATGTTACTCAACCTTGAGCCACCCTCGTTCGCCGTCGTCGGCGACTTTACGACCAAGAACATACTAGAAGCCGGATTGGAGCCAAATATCTGCATCATCGACCACAGGGTCATGAGGACGGATGTGGGCCCCATGGACCATGGCGATAGGCGGATACTTAACGCCCCAAACCCTGCCGGAACCATCGATGGCAAGGCTTGGGAAGCGTTGAAGGCTGCGGTAACCCTTAAAAGCCGGGTATCTGTTATCGTTGAGGGTGAGGAAGACCTACTAGTACTCCCCCTCATTGCACTGATGTCTCCGGGATCCCTCATCGTTTACGGCCAACCCAGGGAGGGGATGGTCGTTGTCGAGGTCTCCGAGGAGATGAAGAGGTGGGCGGAGGACTTCATGGCCCGCATGGAGGAAGGATCGAACTGAAGACGGTGCTGAAGACTGTAAAGACCAACCCGCTGATGGGGAGACGGGAAGTGGACTTCGAGATCATCGAGCCCTCTACGCCGTCAAGGTCGGCTGTGAGGCGGGACATCGCCGTTCTGATGAAGGCTGAACTGGATCAGGTCTGGGTGAGAAAGATCGTTACGAAGACCGGGACCCAGACGACCGTTGGGGTAGCACATGTCTACGACGATCAGAGGCAGGCCATAAAGATCGAGCCGGCATACATCATAGAGAGGAACAAGGTTCCTGAGCGCTCCGAGGAGCAGCCCCCTGAGGAACAGCCAGCATAGGAAGAGAAAGTCGAAGAGGAGGAGGCTGAAACTGAATGAGAACAGACTGACACGGTGGAGGAGTAGATGTGTCTAAGCTAAAGAAGATCCACGAACAATACGAGATAAAGGACGGAAAGCTTGAGCGGAAGCGCCCTTTCTGCAACCGCTGCGGCAGAGGCTACTTCATGGCGGACCACGGAGATAGGTACACCTGTGGCCACTGTGGTTTCACCATCTTCAAGCAAAAAGAAAGGGAATAAACCCCAGCAAGTTGTTTCCATGATTATAAATTTGGCAATCCAGGAGAGACAAAGTGAGGGACATGAAACTCGAAGGAGTCGTCTTCGATCTCGACGCCACCCTCGTCAACATGGGCGGCTTCGTAGATTGGAAGGAGGCCCATAGAAAAGCCCGCGAGGCATACCAGACCACCGAATGCCCCAAGGAGTTTGTGCTGAAGTGCAGCGAGAGGGGGCTCTTCAACATGCTCAACCTCGTTAGAGACGAGGTGTCCCGAACTATACCTGAGAAGGTCGAGGAGATCCAGCTCAAGGCGTACGACGCCATAGAGTCCTGCGAAGTCGAGAGCATCGAAGCCTGCCACCTCATGCCCGGATGCGAGGACGTCCTTGACTGGCTCGAAGAGAGGGACATCAGGATGGGCGTAGCGACATCCAACTCCCAGACCGTCGCCGAGGAGATACTGAAGAGGAAAGGGATCGACCGATACTTCGCGGCTGTCGTCGGGCGCAGACCTGAGCTCAGGATGAAGCCTCACCCCGACCAGATACTGAAGTGCTTCGAGATGATGGGCGTGGACCCGAGCGGAGGTGTCGTCGTCGGCGACAGCGTCAGGGACGTCGCTGCTGCAAAATCCGCCGAAATCTATGTGGTTGCTGTCCCAGCCTACTTCACGAGAAGGGATTCTATCATAGAGGCTGGGGCCGACGTGATCATCGATAGCCTAGAAGATCTCCTCGTCGTTTTGTCCATGTTACAACGTTGACATGGACAGAAGGATTATCCTTGCTCTAGCCTTCGGCTGGTATCAAGTTGAAGTAGGCTCCGATGTAGTAGATTATAGCGAGGATCACTGTCGCAATGAAGAACCCCTTGAGGGCTCTCTTCCTGTCTAAAACGAAGGCAGATAGACCACCAGTGACGAATCCACTGAGGTGCACGTCATGGGCTATCCCGATGTCGTTGGCCATCCAGAGGGCTGAGAGCTCGACGAGGACAAGCATGAGCCCCACGACAACGGATGGAAGGGGGACGACGAGGGTGAAGGTGAGCTTGAATGGCATCAGGAGGAACAATATCGCGATGACTCCGAAAATAGCACCTGAGGAACCGACGAGAGGTATCTCCGATCCGAAGTTTAAAATACAGTGAATAAACCCAGCAATGATTCCGGACACTAAAAAGACTGCCAGGTACTTCAAGCGCCCTATCTCCCTCTCGACGAGGACTCCAGCCCCATAGAGGGCGACGCTGTTCACGAAGAGGTGCACAAGGTTACCGTGGAGGAACATGTATGTCAAGAGGCTGTCGACCTGGACTAGGCTGAACAAGTTCACGGGCGTCAGTGAGAAGGCGTCGTATAGCTCCTTTGCGTCGACAGGGCGTAGAAGCGAGATGTAGATCTGTGTCATGACGATGACGGTCAGAAGGAGATACGTCACGATGGGTGTCGGCGTGCCCTTCTCGTCTTCCATACCCAACGGGATTATGGTGGACCCCCGTTTAAGCGTGACGACTCGGCTCCTCAGAAGATGGTAGCTGGGTTTAACGTATAGAATGTAAAAATGTGGTGTTTTACTTATACGTTATAGTGATACTTAAATCACCAATGGCACCCCCTCCTATCATGGGGGCAGCATTTTGTCCCTCGAGATACAGGACAGATTGCGAAAGTACTGTTTGCTGACTGAGGACAGAAGTACCATCGACAAGTTCGTATGCCCGGTGGAGAGCTGTGATTTCTCCACCAGGCTCGGGCCGGGTGCCCTGAGGATGCATATCCTCATGAAATCGGATCCAAGTATCGAGCGCAGGTATTGCCCGTCCCACCACGAGTTCTACCGGACGTATCAGGACGAGATGGGGATGGACGTGGTCAGGTACCTCATGAACCTGCCAAGGGTCCAGGTTGACTGAGGAGTAGATGTAATCGCTGAGGACAGAGGAGGCGGGGGAACGACACTCCACTTTTTTTCTGAGCTGCTGAGATGCTGAACTAACCCCCTTTATATTCACTTTCGGAACTGTGAAAAAGTTTTTACAAGGAGCCCTCCATTAGGGGATGGTAAAGGGGAACAATAAATGGGCAACGGACAGCGCGATAAGAGACATGAGATCATCGGACGTGGCACCTGGTACGACAAGACGGCTCTGGAGCTCATAGAGAGAGAGAGACGCCTAGGTCGCAGCCTGGATCTGATCAGGACAGAGAGCGGCCTCGGCGCCTCAGGATTCCCCCACATAGGGAGCCTCGGTGACGCGCTCAGGAACCTCGCCGTAGCCATGGGGGTCAAGATCCAGGGTTACGACGCAGAGCTCATTGCGTTCTCCGACGACAAGGACGGCCTCAGGAAGGTGCCTGCGGGATTGCCAGAGGAGATGGAGAAGTGGCTGGGCTATCCCGTCTCATCCATCCCGGACGACTTCGGGGACTGCCACGAAAGCTTCGGAGCCCACATGTCCTCACTCCTCCTCGATGCCCTCGGCACCTGCGGCGCCGAGTACCGCTTTATGTCGGGCACCAAGGTATACGAGGAGGGCATCCTCGACGACGAGATCGTCACTATAATGGAGAAAGCTGACAAGGCCGGGGAAATTATCAAGGAAGAGCTGGGGCAGGAGAAGTACACTGAGACCCTTCCGTACTTTGCTGTCTGCGAGAGCTGTGGCCGAATCTACACTACAAACGCTTATCGATACATCCCGGGGGAACGCAAGGTCCTGTACCGCTGCGAGGGAATGGAGGTGAAAGGGAGATGGCTGGAGGGCTGCGGCCACGAGGGCGAGGTCGACGTCACCTCCGGCATGGGGAAGCTTAGCTGGAAAGTTGAGTTCGCCGCCAGGTGGAGGGCCCTCGACATCCGCTTCGAGGCCTACGGTAAGGACATCGCCGACTCCGTTAGGGTCAATGACAGGATCTGCAAGGAGATCCTGGGCCACGAACCGCCCATGCACGCCCAGTACGAGATGTTCCTGGACAGGGGAGGCAAGAAGATCTCTAAGTCGGCTGGGAACGTATTCACACCCCAGGTCTGGTACAGGTACGCTTCGCCGCAGAGCCTCAACCTGCTCATATTCAAGCGCTTCGTAGGGACCAAGAGTGGCTCGGTCGAGGACATACAGCCCCACGCCGACGAGCTCGACGACATCGAGGACATCTATTTCGGCCGGAGGAAGGTCAAAGACTCCATGGAGGAGGCGAAGCTCAAGGGCCTCTACGAGTACTGCTGGATGATGAAGCCCCCGCAGGAGCCCGACATCCACGTCCCCTACAACCTGATGATCAACCTCGCCAAGGTGGCGCCGAAGGCGGCTGAGGCCGGATTCATAGTCGAGAAGCTCGAGACCTACGGATACCTCAAGGACAATGACAGAGGGCTCGACAAAAGGATCGGCTACGCCCTCAACTGGGTCGAGGACTTCGGCGAGGCAGAGGTGCAGCGAGTCGAGCTCTCGGAGGCCGATGTGAAGGCTGTCAGTGGCGTAATCGAGGCCTTAAAGGCGGCCAAACACGAGGACGACTACCAAGCCTCGGTGTTCGACGTGGCTAGAACGTTGGAGATCCGCCCCGAGAGCCTGTTCCGGATCCTGTACAAAATCCTCATAGGGCGAAGCCAGGGGCCCAGGTTCGGCCCATATGTGGCCTCAATGGGGAAGGAGAGCGTCGTAAGGGAGCTTGAGAAAGCTCTCTGACTGCATCTGGGCCTTAAATTTTCTCTTCGCAGGACAAATGAAAAAAGGATGTGAGGAGATCAGCCGAAGGGTTTTCCGCCTCTTCCCCATGAGGCCCTGTCGACATCCTCAATTATTATGGTGACCGCTTCCGGCGAGCAGCCGCAGCCCTCGCACATGGCCTTGGTCACGAGCTCCATGGTCTTGGCCTTGGTGGCGTCGTCCCTTCCCTTGAACCACTTTATCTGTACTAGGGGCATTCTAACACCGGAGATTACACGCTGACAGAGAATAAGAGCCTTTCCAGAGGGGTTAGAAGGGTGTCATGACATTAACGGGTTTTTGAAACCCGTTTCAACAAGGTAGCTCATCACCTTGTCCTTGAACGCTTCAGGCTCGTAGTCCCAGCCCCCGTCAACGAAGTGGTCGTACGGAATGGTCTCTCTCCAGACCTGGAAGATGTCCAAGATAACGTAGCGGTACCGCTTCAACAAGCCCTTCCTGACGAGCGTTGACAGGGCGTTGACGAACCTCCTGAACTCCCAGTTGGGCAGGTAGATCTGGGTTATCAGCGCATCCTCCCCGAGTACCTTCCCCATAAAGAACGGAAACGGCTTGTCGTGGAGGGAGAGGGCGAACTTCCTGAACTGGTCGTGGTTCTCGAACTCGAATTTCATGTAGAAGCTCCCGGAGACCAACGAAGGGGACCTGTAGATCTCCACCTGATACCCCTCGACGAGCCCTCTCTTGGTCACGTGCTCCCTGAAGTGGTACTTCACCGTCTCCAGAGGTATTTCCAGCTTCTTGGATATGTCGGTCAGCGTCTTCTTTCCGTCTATCTCAAGTTCCTTGATAATGAGCAGGTCCTCGTAGTCGATCTTTATAGGCCAGTCGTCGGGCTCGATGAGCGTGATGGGAAGGCTTCCCTCGATGTTTTCCACTTCCTCTATCCACTCCTGCCAGTTGAAGGACCACTCGTTCCTGTCGACGTTGAACCACTTGGTGGTGGTCGGGATCCCCTCGAAGCAGGTCGACCAGTGGATCTCGTAGGATTTTGCGACCCCAAGGTCCACAAGGTATTCCAGAAATGCCACGAAATCTGAGTCCCTTTCCTTTGGTATAGTCCATGTGCCCGCGCATCCCTCAAAGGGACCATAGATACGACAGAGGAACAGCCAGAAATCGTTCAATCTCATGCATTCGAGGAGGACATTTTCCATCCCCTGGGTAGCCTCAACAAAAACAATGGCCTTCTTCAGGCCCATGTACGTGTGGTACGGGTTTAAATGAAGAAATAATAGGGAGTTGGAGAGCATGCGCTGGACACGATAGCGGACTGTTGTCGTGGGTTCTTTTAGATGCTCGGCGATCTTCGCGAGGTTCCTCGGCCCAAGGAGTGAGAGCCCTTCTAGTATCCTTACGTCGAGTTCGTCGATCTTGTTCCATGCTGTGAACGCGTCTCTTATCCTTTTGTCGAGGTTCTCCATTGCCCGCCTATCCTATAGTGTTACGACGGGATAACTGTATTTTTACTCTTCCGGATCTATAGTTACGGAACAAACTTAATCATTTCCGCCTCCGCCGCATCCTCCAGGAACTGGATCGCCGAGAGCCACCACGTTACCGAGCACCGCCTCCAGGAATCCGAAAGCACTCATGCCACTCGGAGCCACAGCAGGCAGCTGCACAGAAGTCACGCAGTAGGCCCCGCTCATCAGAACCATCAGGACCAGGAAGGCAACCGTCTTTCTTCTCACCTAATTTCACCTCCTCAACATTAACTGAACTAACAATTCCACAAAAAGATTAATAATTTATTGCTTATTCGGTAAAATTATATTCGATTTGAAGCACCTCGCACTAACGCAGAAAAAGATTCTACTATCCGAAAAGAGATGCCAGATCGATGTACCGATGCATCGATCTTGACATTACAAAGAAGAGAGGCCTGCGTTAGATGGCAGGGGAGGAGTCTTCTGGACATCTAGATGTGAAGGCGGGCTCAACACTCAAGATCCTCATCATGGTTCAGAGGGGCAATGCCGTCATCGCCCGCCGAGTAAACCTTACCCGTCGCTCTGAAAAGGGTTATGGGACAATCTTTCTTTCTGGAATTGCGGCGTCATTCGATCTCCTTCTGACCCGAAGCGTAGAAGAGCGCCGCGGAGCCGTATGTGAACCCCTGAAGGACAATGCCCAACCAGAAGGGGCTCTCCATGCCGGGGTACTGGGACATGAGATACAACGTCGTGCACTGCAGCACGATGGCGATAAAGATCCGATTGACCCATTTGATTAGGGCCTTACCGCGATCTCCATCGATCAACTCGCCGACGGCCGGATAATCGCTGGGGAAACCTGCTCCCAGGGACGACCCTGCGGCGAGGGAGGTCTCAACGTAGGATGGTCCCAGGCTCGGGGAGCCCCAGCCAAAGCTTCTCTTGAGGACCTTGTAGGAGGCGATGAAAAGCCCGAAGAGCAGCATGAAGAGCACTGTGAGGCTCATGAGGCCGAGAACCCACCACTCTTGAGACCAGAGCACTGTCTCCATGCACCTCAGGAAAGTGAAGCAGAGTCCTGAGGTACCATGTGAATAAAAGATGTTTACGGAGTATAATGAAGTAATTCATATCATATATAATATGAGCATTTATTGGATATGTTTCAAGAGTAGGTAATCTTGTTACGTACAAATTAGACCCAGTAACGGTAGCTGGGTGGCGTATGGAACAAGGGACAGATGGGTTAAGAGATATCACTGATACCGATAACCGCTCCACCTACTGGTTATTATATTCCATTTCAACTCCTCCCTACAACAAGGATTAGATTTATCCGCACTAAGGTAGAGAGAGGGTTAGACATGGAGCCGATCAGCGCGGTCTACACAAGCGAGAGCGTAGCGGTCCCGGCGCTCAACGAGGCGAACAGCCTGTACCAGGACGGTTACGGCTCGCTAATTCCAGACGGCAAGCTGCTGACGCTCCAGCCCTTCGAAACACTCTACCTCGTCGAGAGAGGGAGGATATCGGCGGTGGACGAAGAGAGCCGCGAGAGACTCGTCTTCCAGGAGCTCCTGTGGAGGTTCTCCGAGGGCGACCCGCTCACCTGGACCCGCTACATCGTCTACAGGGACTTGAGGACCAGGGGATTCGTCGCCAGGGCTGGTCCCGGATACGGCGTCGACTTCCTCGTCTACGAGCGAGGTTCCTACGGTAAGAAGCCCCCCAGGTACCTGGTCTACACAGTCTGGGAGGGAAACCAGGAGCCCGTCGATCGGCTCAGCAGTGTACTGTCAAAGGCCGGGGACTCCGACTGGATCCTGAGATTGGCTGTGGTTGATAGGAGGGGCGAGATAGTCTACTACACGCTCTCAGAGATGTCGTTCATCGAGGCTAAGGGCGGGCTCAGAGCTCCTCCTTGAGCCGGTCGATCTTCACCTTCCGCTGCTCTGCAGTGGTCATATCCCTCACCGAGACACAGCCCTCCTGGAGCTCCCTCTCGCCGACGATGACCACCTTCCCAATGCCCCTCTTGTTCGCGGCCTCGAGCTGCCTGCTGATCCCTCGGCCCAGCAGGTCAAGATCCGTCGAGATCCCCTCACGCCGCAGCGCCTGAGCCACCTCGACGGCTTTGGCCCTCATGCTCTCCGATGCCGCTACCACGAGCACCTTAGGCGCCAAACTGATCGCGTCGAACACGCCCATCTTCTCGAGGATGGGTACGAGCCTGTCGACCCCCATCGATATACCAGTCATGGGCGTGGGCTCCCCACCGAACAACTGGACGAGGTTGTCGTACCTGCCTCCGCCGGCAATGCTCCCCCACTCAGGGTATCCCTGTGCGTACACCTCGAAGACCGGGCCCGTGTAGTAATCGAGGCCCCTGGCGAGCCCGAGATCGACCATGATCATGGATTCGATCCCGAACTCCGCCGAGTATTCCACGATGGAGTAGAGGTCGTCGCAGGCCTCCAAGCCCTTCATTATCCTGCCTGACTCCGTCCTCGCAAGTATGTCTCCGATTTCGGTCTTCACGTCTTCGATGATCTCGCTGGGCTCACCTTTCCTGTCGACCAGCTTCAGGAGGACTCTGGAAGCGTCCTCTGGAGCTCCGATCTTCCCGAGCTCTTCTACGACGCCCTCGTCGCCGATCTTGTCTCTCTTGTCAACAGCCCTGCAGACGTCTAGGTATCTCTCCATGGGCAGCCCGGATGATTCGATGAGGGCCTCCAGCAGCCTCCTGTCGTTGAGCCTGATGACGAAGCTCTCGAAGCCTATCCTCTTCAGGCAGTCGACCGCGACGGCGAGGACCTCGGTGTCGGCGATGGGATCCTGGACGCCCACGACGTCCGCGTCCATCTGCCAGAACTCCCTCCGATTTTTCTCGGAGGGGCGCTCGTACCTCCAGACGGGGCCGATGGCGTACCTCTTGAAGGGCTTCGGCAGCTCCCTGTGAGACGCCACAACCCTCGCCAGGGAGGCGGTCCACTCGAAGCGGAGGCCCAGCTCCCTGTCAGATTTGTCCCTGAAATAGTAGATCTGGTTGACGGCGTCCTCGCCACTCTTGATGCTGAGCATCTCCCAGCTCTCGAAGGCGGGCGTGCCCAGGGGCTCGTAGCCGTAGTCCTCGAACACCCTCCTGATATTGTCCTGGACCCAGTTACGCTTCAGCATCTCCTCGGGGAGGAAGTCGCTTGTCCCTCTTGCAGGTTGAAACACTTCAATCACCAAACAATACTGCACATGTAGATAGGTCGCTTACACAAGGTGGCCAGTACACTATAATTGCGGGGGAATGTATTAGAAAATTTCCGATGAAAGATCGAGTCGTCGCGGAGTTCCTTTGGGGATTCACCGATGCAGGGATTGCACTAGGTATGAACGCAGCCACCTCGTGTGAATGCGATCCCCCATTTTCACCACACTCAGAGACCACATCATCCATTAATTAATCTTGCTGATTTAGGGAGCTCATCGGAGCAACCAAAAAAGAGAGGGCAGGGAACATTGCGAGCCCCTTTCTCCCAAGGCTTTTATCCGGACCTGTTTGACCTTTAAACGATCAGATTGGGCAGGAACAAGAAGTGGGACGGTTACACGTCGTGGAGCTACCTAGCGCCGGATGTGGACTACGCCGCCTATCCGCTCGAAGGGCAAGTGGACAGGGTCCCCGCCCACGACTTCGGCCTCTCTAAAGCCCAGGAGGAGAGGGTCGAGGAAATCATAGAGAAGAACATAGTCGTAAGCCTCCACGAGCACCTCAACGTCTTTCCAGCAGGGCCGGTCTCCGCCAGGACGAGGCGCAGGCCCTTCGTGGGCTACGAGGGCATGGCGGCCTCGGGCTGCGACGTGATCTTCGACAACTGCGTCTGCTCCACCCTCGACCAGGTGGTGAGCTTCATGGGGATGCGGAACTGCGACTACGCCCACCAGGATTTCGCCGTCCCCGCTCTGAAGATCGATGACATCACGCGTGCCTTCAGGGAGGGAAAGGTTGCAATTGTCCAGACCATCGAACAGGCGTCGGCCATCGACAGGGACGTCGACAAGGTGGACCTACTCTTCGGCCTGGGAGTCCGATCCATGGGCATCGTCTACAGCGAGTCAAACACTCTCGGCTCTGGGCTCAGCGAGCTCGGTGACGGCGGGCTCACCGACGTGGGATACGACGCCGTGAAGAGGATGAACAAGACGGGAGTGATCATAGACGCCTCCCACGCGGGGGACAGGACAGCCATGGAGACGGTGTTGGCCAGCGAAAAGCCTCTCTGCATCAGCCACGTTGGCTCTCGAACGCTCACCAACAACGCCCGTATGTTGCCCGACGAGGTACTTCAGGCATGCGCCGAGAGAGGGGGCGTTGTGGGGTTGGAGGTCGCGGGCTTCGCGCCAAGAACCGAGAAGAACCCCGAGGCGAGCATCGAGTGCCTCCTTGAGCACATGGAGTATCTGATGGAGCTTCTGGGGGCCGATCACGTTGGAGCCGGCCCCGATACCCTCTGGGGCGACCACGCCGGACTGTATAGGGGAGCCCCGAAGGGCGAGGTCAGGCAGCGCTTGGGGACTGGTCACCATCCCAGACGGCGCCCGTCAGAGATGCCCGAGATCTTCGACTCCGGTGAGATGGTGAGGGACCTAGATTACGTGAAAGGGCTGGAGAGCCCCTCCGAGTTCACCAACATCGCCCGCGGCCTCGTCAGAGATGGCTACTCGGATCAGGAGATCGCCAAGGTGATGGGGCTCAACGGCCTGCGCGTTATCAAGGCGTGCTGGCCTAAATAACACCTTTTTTCATCTAGATAGACCAACTTGGGCGATGGATAATCCTCAGAAAAAAAAGGGGATTATTTTAGGACCACAAGGCCCACGAGCCTCTCACCGCAGTTCACGGAGTAAAAGACCCTCAGGAAGCTGACGGTCGAGTCCTCCGGGGCGGCGAAGGTCTCCAACACGTTGCCGAAGAGATCCGTGACGTTGCCCAGCTCCTCGCCGGCCTTGACCTCCTGGCCGAGCTCGACGTAGGAGTGCCAGATCCCCCCATCCCTAGCTGCGAAGCTGTGGCGCTTCGGCCCGACCAGAGGCTTTCCGATCTTGGGCTTCCCCTCCAGTATGCCGAAGTACTTCAGGTTGTTCATGATCCCCTCGTAGTGGAACACTATGTGGCGCTCCCTGACGTTGTGGGGGGTCCCCGCCTCGGAGGTCACACAGGGGATGCCGAACTCGTCCATCGCAGTCATCGTCAGTCCCCCTCCCCTTTCCATCAGGCTGATGTACTTGGTGGGGTAGCATGCGGCCATCTCCCGGGCCATCCTGTTGACGTCCTCGTCGTCCCCCTGCCGGGCGATCACCATGTCGTCGATGTCCTCCGTGATGTCCCCGCCATGGTTGTCCAAGAGCGCGTCGCACTTGGAGACCACCTCGGAGAAGACCACGTGGGCGGTCCTGTGGCTGAGCGTTCCCTCTGGATTGCCCGGGAACACCCTATTCTGATTGATCTGGTCGAAGGGGCTGAGGAACGCCGTCCTGTGCTCGAACTGCGGCCCGTTAAGCACCGGGATGGCCAGAACCGCCCCCTTCATCTTTGAGGGGTCCAGATCTTGGATGGTGCGTATTACGGCCTCGATGCTCGCGAACTCCACGCCGTGTGTGCCGCCGATGATCCCCAATGTCTTCCCATCCTGTGCCCCGTTGATGATCGCCACTGGGAGCCTGTAGGTGTTCACCGAGGTGGAGCCTATGTCCAAGAAGCCGAAGGTTTTCTCGCCGGGCTCCGCTTTGATGTCTCTAATCTCAATGGTACTCACGCAACTCACCTGTTGTACAAAGTCTTCACATGGACATTTATCGTTTTCATGTATCTTCTCCCAACCGGGTTATGGAAGCGCCCTCCTCGACTCCATCGGGAATGTACCAATCCCCGAAAAAGTACATAGGACCCCAGAATTAAAATAGAAAAATGTGGGTGTATTTCACCTAGACTGTTAAGGAGCGATCTGTTTGGGAAGGCTCGAAGACAAGGCGCTGGAGTTCGCCAGCGAGAAGCACAAGGGGCAGCTCGACGACCAGGGGAGGCCGTACTTCTTCGCCCACATCGTCCAGGTGCACAGTATACTGAGGGACGTGACCGACGACGAGGAGATACTCTGCGCCGGGATCCTCCACGACACTATCGAGGACACCGACACCACGTACGAGGAGATACTCCACGAGTTCAATAGGGAGATAGCCGACCTGGTCAAAGAGCTAACCTTCCAGGGCGACAGCTCCACAGGCCACTACTTCCCCCTGCTAAAGTCGAGGAAGGCCATCATGGTCAAGTTCGCCGACCGCCTGAGCAACCTGACCAGAATGAAGGATTGGCCCGGAGACTGGCAGGAGGACTACCTAGAGCAGAGCAAGTTCTGGAGGACGGAACCTCCGGGAAAGGAAACAGAATAGTCACGTCTCAACGGACCCTTTTTAGGAAGAAAGAAAAAATTCAGGAAATCTTCATTCGGAGTGATGTGAGGCTAGGGTTACGTACATCGTAAATTTTTCTGATTAGACTTAGAACCAAATGAAACACAGCCTTTATCTAAAGAAAATTAAATCCCGCCGTCTTCGCATCGTTTGAACACGAAATACACACGCGTGAGTGTACACGAGAAACATCCCAGTGTCGAGAAAAACCAATGATTTTTTCCCAAGATCGGACCGTAAAACAATTCTATTTTTATTCAATTATAATGAAAAAATTAAATAATCCCTAAGTCTAAACATCTATGGGTTAAGTATGAACTGCCCCAGATGCGGAGCCGAGGCCAGGGCTACCGGGAAGGAGTGGAAATTCGGCCTCTTCGACGCCAAACAGTACAGCTGTGACAAGTGCAAGAAGCCCTTCAGTGCCTTCTATCGCGAAGGGAAGCTCAGCCACACCGTACCGAAGGCCAAGTAGATCCACAAAATTCCCACAATTTTTTTTCCACCCAAAAAACGAATGACAATCATCTCAAATCAACTATTCTACGGACAATGGGATAATGAGAGGGAGACAACAAACTACTCCAAGTAAAGCAGTTCAGAGACACAGAAGCCGCGTCCGCAAGAAGTGAAGGAATCACCGCCCAGACTGCGTGCACCGAAGCTTGCTTTCCACTCGAGGCCCCATAATCACGGCCTTCATGATGCATTCCGCCAGAGCCTCATAGTGTGAAGGATCGAACGTCTTCTGGATGTAATAATCAGCTCCAACGGACTTCGCCTCTTCCGCTATCTCCTCGGCACTGTAATGGGTGTAGAGGATCACAGGCACTCTGCTGAAAACGCGTAACCTCCTGACAAAATCCAGCCCATCCAGGTAGGGCATGGCGACATCCAGGACTACACAGTCGTAGCTCCTCTCTCTGAATATCTTTAACGCCTGGAATGGCGAGTCGCACTGATCGATTGTCAACGATGGTTCATGGCCCTCGAGGAAGATCTTGGAGAACCATAAGGCCTCCTGTTCGTCGTCAACGTGCAATACGTGAATGTCGCCGCTATTGTACGTCCCAACATCGGTCATCTATCGATCACCAGCTAAAGAGAAGGGGGTTACATATATTTTACCAAAATTACAATAAATTTGTCGATACATTGATTAGCTGGTAACTTTTTTTAACTGTAAAACAATTTGTATGTAGCGAACACCGACCCACTGCCATGAAGCCCATTTTCACACATGGAAAAAAGTCGGACGATGCTCCATCAATCGATGTCCATCGCGACGTTCGCCACGATGAACGCCAACTCGTCCGTGTACTCCTCGACCAGCTTCCTGGTTGGCTTCCCCCCACCGTGACCGGCCTTGGAGTCGATCCTAATGAGCACGGGTGCCTCACCTGCATGGGCGTTCTGCAACGCCGCCGCGAACTTGAAGCTATGTGCAGGGAAGACCCTGTCGTCATGATCCCCTGTGGTGACGAGTGTGGGAGGGTATCTTATTCCTGGTTTGACGTTGTGGTAAGGTGAGTAGGCATAGAGGGCTTCGAACTCCTTGGGGTCTTCTGCTGAGCCGTAGTCGGAGACCCATCCCCAGCCCACGGTGAACTTGTGGAACCTGAGCATGTCAAGGACTCCGACGATGGGCAGGGTGACCCCGTAGAGATCCGGGCGCTGCGTCAGGCACGCCCCTGTGAGGAGGCCGCCGTTGCTCCTGCCGCTGATCGCCAGTTTCGGCGTGCTGGTGTGGCCCTTCTCGATGAGCCACTCTGCGGCCGCGATGAAGTCGTCGAAGACGTTCTGCCTGTTCAGCTTGCATCCGGCCTCGTGCCACGCCTTGCCGTACTCTCCGCCTCCGCGCAGGTTGGCTTGGGCGAAGACTCCGCCCATCTCCATCCAGACCATGTTCCTGACGTTGAACCTGGGGCTCAGTGCGTTGTTGAAGCCGCCGTAGCCGTACAGGTACGCGGGATTGTCGGGTTGCCTCTTCAGCCCCTTCCTGTGGCTGATAAACATCGGGACCATTGTGCCGTCCTTGCTGCTGTAAGAGACCTGCTCCGTGACGTAGTCATCTGGATCGAACGCCAGCCTCGGCTCCCTAAACACGGTTGTCCGATCCTCGTCGGCATCGTACCTGAATACCGTGCCTGGGACGGTGAAGCTCATGTACTGGTAGAAGGTTTCCCCGTCTTCCTGCGAGCCCTCGAAGCCATCAACCGTGCCCATCCCAGGCAGATCTATATCTCGGACATGGCTCCCCTTAGCGTCGAACACCTTCACATGGCTATGGGCGTCGTGCATGTATATGCCGATGAAGTTGCCGCCGATTTGGCTCATACTCCGTAGCGCATCCGAGGCCTCGGGGACGACCTCCACCCAGCTCGACGGAGCGGGGTCCCTGATGTCAATGCCTATGACCCTAGAGAATGGTGCGTTGTTGTCGGTCGTGAAGTAGAAGACAGGGCCGACGTTGTCGATGAAGGTGTACTTGGCGTCGAACTCGTTGAGCAGCTCTACGAAGTCGCCGCTGCCCTCCTCAAGATCGGTGTAGAAGACGCCGTTGAACTGGTACGTGCCCTTGGTGACCGATACGATGAGATACCTCCCGTCATCCGTGACGCTGCCCCTGAATCTCCACTCCTTCTGGTCGGGGCGCTCGTAGACCAGCTCGTCCTCTGACTGGGGCGTGACCAGGCGGTGGTAGCAGAGCTTCTGGTAGTAGTTCGCCCCCTTGAACGCCATTCCCTCCTCAGGGGCGTCGAAGCGGCTGTAGTAGAACCCCTCGTTGTCGTGGGTCCAAGCCGCTACTGTGAACTTGATCCACTTCAAAACATCATCGAGGTCGCGGCCAGTCTCCACCTCGCGGATCCTCCACTCCTGCCAGTCGGATCCCGATGCGGAAAGGCCGTACGCCAGATACTTGCCGTCGTCACTGACGTTCATACCCATGAGGGCGACGGTCCCGTCCTCCGAGAGATCGTTGGGATCGAACAGGGCCACGGGTTCTTCCTCGAGTGACTTCATCCAGTAGAGGACGCTCTGGTTCTGGAGGCCGTCGTTGTACGTGAAGAAGTACCTCCCTCCCTTCTTGAAGGGGACGCCGTACTTCTCGTAGGTGTAGAGCTCCGTCATCCGCTCCCTGATCTTCTCCCGAGCGGAGATCTTGCCCAAGTATCCGAATGTGAGCTCGTTCTGCGCCTCGATCCAAGCCCTGGTCTCCTCGGAGTCGATGTCCTCAAGCCACCTGTAGGGATCGGGGACAGAGACACCGTGGATCACATCTACGTGATCAACCCTCTTGCTCTCTGGGTACGCCAGATCGTCCTTGGATCTTGATTTCAAGAAAACACCACCTGGTAATTATTAGGTCCTAAACGGTTTATATGATTTCCATGGTTCGGGTTGATTGAAAAGCGGGTTTGAGAGGATCATAGGCTCGATGCTACTGCGTTGTTTACCCTATGCGCTGTTCAGGAGGACTTCGATCTCCTCGCAGGGCCCAAGGGCTCCATCGTTGAGAGGCACCAGCTTAATCTTCTCGGGTGCATCCACGCCGATCCCCAGCTCAGCCGCCCTCTTGATCTGGTCCAGCTCGAAGATGGGCCCCCTCATCACTTCGGTCGTCGTCCCGTAGCTGCGGAGTATCGCCACGCCGACAGCATCCAGCGCGACCCGATCTCTGCTCGCCAGCAGCAGGCCGGGGCTCACGGTGTCGCCGCTCTCAGGTCCCCTGTTCACGAAGGCCTTCAACGCGTCCATGACTACGAAGTCGATGTCGTAGAACTTGTTGATCTCAGCGATCATCCTCCTCTGGTGTAAGGAGCCGTGAAGCTCGTTCATGTAGTTGTGGCGTACGTCCGGAACTGTCTTGGCGACGAGACCCACCGAGTTCTTGAGCGACATGGTGAAGTGCCCCCCGAACCGGTGGGTCTTGAGGCAGCAGGTCTGCACGACGTAGTCGGCCTCAAGGAACACGTTTGATACGTAGAAGCCGTCCCTCCAGTGCAAGCCATCGGCGTCGACCTTGGTCCATGCGTCGGAGCCCTCCTCGTTGAGAGCCACCACGTTGAACTCGAGCTCCTCGGCCAGGGCGTACACACCCTTCTCCTCCAGGACGCTGCGCGTGTACCCCATGCCGCTCCTCTCGGCCATCGTCAATTCGACCACTCCGGCGCCTTTCAGACTCTCCACGATTGTTCTAAGGGTGTCGATGTGGGTCGCTGCGGGGAAAGGGTGGGCGTCGTTGAAGTTTGCCTTCAGCGCGATGGACTTGCCTTCGTATTTGGCGAGGTCGTAATTTTCAAGGAGGGTCCTGATCCCCTGCTCCCTGTCGGAGGTCTTCAGGACTTGGACTTCAGACTCTTCCGTGTCGGTCGTCTCCGAGCCGTCACCGTCGTTCTCGGGAGTCTTCCCTTCCCGAACTCGTGGAAGGAGATTAACTCCAAGAATGATACCGAGCCCCGTCAACACGGAGGTGACGATGAACTGGCGCCGGGTGAGTCTCAATATCTCCCAATATACCGAGTGGAATCAGGACTTATAGCCTATTGCTCCCAGAAAAAGAACATTAACGCCCCCACACTCTGAAACGTGAAAATACAAGTTCGAGATGATTAACTCAGTGACGTCTCCACACGTTCCTTGCCTTTCCCAGGATTCTTGCGCCTCAGCTTGATCGAGCCGATCTCCCCGGTGTTCCCGACATGGGTGCCGCCGCACGGTATCTCTATGGGCCCGCACCTCCAGATCCTAAGGCCGGGCTGAGCCGGATCGGAATCGATCCTGATCTCGTGCCCTTCCGCCAAGAAAACGTTCGTCGACTCCTCTACGGCCTTCAGATCCTCGGAGGGGAGGCGCCCCTCGTAGGCGTAATCTGCACGGTCCTTGTTCTCGTCCACGAAGGAGCCAAGCCTCTCGATCTTACCAAGCCTCTCCCACAGGAAGTGCTCCATGATGTGAGCGGTGGAGTGGAGCCTCATGACCAGGTGGCGCCTCTCCCAGTCTATCTCGGCTTCTACCTCGTCGCCGACGGAGAAAGGAGGCTCAGCTCCGAGAACGTGAAGTATCCTGCCGTCGTCCTTCTGGGTGTCCAGTACCTCTACGCCACCGACCTTGCCTGTGTCTCCGGCCTGGCCGCCTCCCTCCGGGTAGAAGGCGGTCCTATCGAGTTCGATCTGGTTCTCTTTGATTTCTAGAACCTTCGCTTTGAATTTCCTCAGGTATGGGTCGTTGTCGAAGAGCCTGATGGTCTCGGTCATCTTCAGGCCTCCTCGTGCTACCTGAAGGCGCCCCTGAGGAAGGGGTAGAGGTCCTCCACCTGCTCCTGGACTATGGTCTGGTAGTATTGGTACATGATGCTGACGCAGAGTAGGGCCCCCATTCCGGAGCCGAAGACGCCGAAGAACTCGGAAACGGCCGCGAGGACGCCGATGATGAACCCGCCGATGAGCGTGATCGTGGGAATGTACCTGTTTAGCAGGTTCTGGATGGGCCTCCTGCTGCGCCTGAAACCGGGGACCTGCATCCCCGAGCTGAGGAGCTGGTCCGCCATGCTGTCCGCTCCGAGACCGCCGATCTCAAGCCAGGTCATGGAGAAGACGAGGCAGATGGCGACGACTATGCACATGTAGATCAGTGCCCTGAGAGGTTCCAACATCACGTTGTCCAGGCTACCAGGTGACGTCACGTAGTAGGCGAGCCCCCCCGTGGGGTAGTTGGTGCTTGCGTTGTAGGTCCCTATCAGGTTCAGCAACATGTTGCTATTCCCCCTGTTCCACCTGGACCAGATGAGCTGCCCCCCGAGCTGTACGTTGGCGAACAGGGCGTAGGAGAGGATTACGGGGATGTTTGAGACGTAGAGAAGCTTTATTGGCATCTTGCTCCTGAAGCCCCGGAACGCCGAGTGGGAGATAGGGAGCTCCACCCTCATCCCCTCGATGTAGACAACGAATGCGAAGACCAGGACAGTAGTGAGTAGGCCAACCATGTCCGGTGTGCTGTTGCCCCCGGCTCTATAGAACCAGCTCCAGACTGATTCCCCCCTCATGATTCCCTCTATGAACGCGGGAATTGCTCCGAACCTCTTCCCGTCGCTGACGGTGTACATGCTCAGTGAGCTCCACCAGATGTTCTTGGTGATCCCGGCGACGATGAACAGGCTGATCCCGCTGCCGATGCCCCAGCCCTTCTGGACGAGCTCGTCCAGCATCATGATGACGATCCCCGCGGCGAGGAGCTGGGCGAAGAGGGTCAGGGACATGCCGAAGTCCACCGGTCCGTATGACCCGCCTAGGATGTAGAGGGAGGCCTGGAAGATGATCATCACCAGGGAGAAGACCTTGCTCGCCGTCGTGAATAGGGCTCGCTGCTCGGGGTCCGTGTTGTCGAACTCGATGATGGTGCCGGCGAGGAGCTGTATGATGAGGCCTGCAGTCACGATGGGGCCGATGCCCAGCTCCAGCAGGGTTCCGTGCTGGGATGCGAAGATGACTCTCATGGTGAAGAGGGCGTCGGACTCGGTCCCAACGTCCACCCCGTAGAGGGGCGTCTCGGCCATGATGAGGTAGATGACGAGGGCCAGACCTGTCCACATCAGCCTCTGGTTGAAGCCTACCTTGCGCTCAGGGGGCTTCACCTCTGGTATGAAACGGGAGATAGGTCTGAAGAGATCTAGAAATCGACCCATCCCTTATCACTCGGGCTCTACGATCTCTCCCCCGGCCGCCTCAAGCTTCTCCTGGGCCCTCGATGTGTACTCGGGGACCCTGAGCTTCAGCGGCATGCTGACCCTGCCCCTGCCAAGCAGCTTGTCGTATCCTAGCGATTCGAGGTCCAGCTCCAGTTCCCCTGAGTCGATCTTCTCGGATCCCAGGACGCGGAGTGCCAGATCCTCAAGATCTCCAACGTTTACCGTCTCAGTTCTTTCCAGTGACGAAGGGGGCTTGAACCCGACTTTCCTGTACCT
The DNA here is from genome assembly GCA_020346605.1 of Candidatus Bathyarchaeota archaeon. GTDB lineage: Archaea > Thermoproteota > Bathyarchaeia > TCS64 > TCS64 > BS750m-G28. Next base: position 1,226,662 of record CP070784.1, read on the forward strand.
GTCTGGGAAGTACTTCACTGTCTGGATCCAGAGGTGTTTGCGTCCGCCGGCCTTGCCTTTTCCGCCTCTCATACCGCCTTTCCTGTGCTGGCCGACCTGGCCCCATCCGCAGTACCTTGACCCCCGCTGCTTCCGTGATTTTCTGAGTTTATGGGGCATTTTCTTCACTGTCCGTATTCAAGGAGGATGGTTTCCATAAAAACATATTGCAACGACTAGCACATTCTCTTGGCCAGTTCGTTGATGGTCTCGCCCCGGTACCCCAGCTCCCCCTTGCTCCAGTACGGGCGCTTGACGCTCCGCTTGAAGCCCTTCTTGGGAGGGTGGAGCCTGAAGAAGGGCTTGATGCCCTCCAGCTTGTGGTACTCGGCCTCCCCTTCGTGCAGGGCCTTCGCCAGGACGTTCAAGTCCTCGTATCCAAGGGCTGATAAAGTATCGACGTTTATCGGGTGGTCGCCGACGGCTCGCCCCCTTTTCTCCAGCACGAGGCGGACGGTCTCCTCGGTGGGCTCCCCCCAGGTGACGTAGTCCTTGGCCCTCTGGAGCATCCCGAGGTTCTCCGGCCTGTCGTCGAGGAGTGTGGCGGTGTTGTTCCGATCCATGCGGAGCATCCTCAAAGTGTCCTCCACTCTGTGGGAGGCGTTGACCCCGCCCCTGATCCTGATGGCGAGGAGGCACTTGCGATCCATCCTACATCCTCCAGTCCAGAGGGGTCATGACCTTCATCGTGTTCTTGAGGGCTTCGAAGGTGGCGAACGAGAAGGACGTGGCGGTCTGGGTCCGGCCGGTGGTCTTGGACCAGCAGTCCTTCACTCCCGCAAGCGCGAGGACCGACTTGGCGGTCTTCCCAGCCACGAGGCCAAGGCCTTTCGCCGCGGGTATGAGTGTGACGACCACGCTGCCGCTCTTGCCCTTCACCTTGAAGGGAAGAGTGTGAGGCTCACCGCAGTCGCACTCCCAGCTCCCGCAGCCCCGCCTGATGGGATAGACGTTGAGCTTCGCCTCCCTGATCCCCTTCTCGATGGCGTTCCTCACCCTCGGGGCCTTACCCGCGCCGAGCCCGATGAGCCCGTCACCGTTCCCCATGGCGACGACGGCCCTGAACCTGGAGCGCTCCCCCGCGTCGGTCTGCTTCTGGACGAGGTTGATGTCGATGACCTCGTCCCTGAGGTCTGGGACGAGGACGTCTACGATCTCGACCTCCTTGATCCTGTGGCCTTCCTCGAATATCTCGTAGATGGAAGATATCTGGCCTTCCTTGACCATCCTGCCGATCTTTGTTTTGGGGACCCAGTTTACCGTCGGGTCCTCCCTTTGCCTTCTTCTCCTGCTCAAAGGTTATCCTCCTCGATCCTCGTCTTCACTTCGCCGAAGTGTTCCGGCAGCCCCTGTGGCCTCAGCCCCCTCTTCAGGTAGTCCGAGAACTGCCGCTCGTAGTCGTAGGGCTCCTCGATGGAGTCCGCGTACTCCTCGATGGTCCTGCCCTCAAGCCTCGCCGAGTCGGGTAGAATATCGCTGTCGCAGGGCACCTCCAGGCCTGAGTCGATAGCCCCCTTCACTGCCGCGAAGACCTTGGAACCCTTTGTTGGGCGCGAGAGGCCGATGTCTAGGTTGGCTGCCTCGATCCCCTTGCTGAGTGCCTTCTGTCCAACAAGCAGTCCCAGGAGGTATGCAGAGGGCGTGTTCTTCTTCCCGCCTTTCCAGCCGTACTTCTCAAGCTCGGCAGAGCCGACCTGGACGAGGACGTAGTCCCCCTCGATCTTTGACTCTACAAGCTGTATCGTGATGTTCCTGTCCGAGGGGCGTACGACGAGACGGGGCCTGGTCGAGGTGGCCAAGGTGCGCCTCGCCTTGTAGTCGGTCTTGGCCTCCCTCCGCCTCCTGTAGGGCACCCTGTACCTTGGCCCCCTAGCCAAACGTCCGCCTCCTGAGGTTGTTATCGGTGATGTACTTCTCCAGCTCGGCGACGCTCCTGAACTCTCCTCCCTTCGCCTTCCTGTAGAGGTTCCGGTACGTGCTCACAGTTATGGTCCGTCTCTCCCTGAGCCTCACGAGCCGCTTCCGCTGGGCCCGTATCCTGCTCATCCACCGCTCCTTCCTAGAAACCACAGAGAACTTGGCGCCCTTCTTAGTGCCCGGGCCGCGACGCCTGCCGACCCTCTTCTTCGCTGCCTGCCCCCTCGCCCTGCCCCGGCTCTGGCTCCTCTCGAGGGCGGCCTTGATGGCGCCCTCCTTAATCAGCTTTCTGATCTCCATCCTGGTGATGGCGGCCTCGACGTCCTCGACCCTCTCGGGGTCGATCCAGATCCTGTTGGCTCCGACGCCCATAACCGCTGCAGCGAGCCTCTTCTGGCTAGTGAGGTTCATTGCTGGTCGTCCTCCTCTCCTTCATCAGCCTCGTCTTCAGGCTCGTCCTCAGGCGCAGCCTCTGGTTCCTCCTGGGCCTCTTCAGGCACCTCATCCTCAGGCGCTTCCGCCTCTGCCTCCTCCAGCTCCTTCAGGAGTGCTTCCCTGGCCTTCCCTGGGTTCAGGATTCTGATGCCCCTGGTCTCGGCTTCTCTAAGAATGTTCGTCCTCTTCCTGAGACCAACCGAGCCGCCTATGCGGGCGACCTGCATCTCAGGGTCCACGATGGTAAGGTCCCCGACGTTGTAGACGGCGACCTCCTCCATGCCGGATGGATGGAGGTCCCTGACTGCCTTGGGGGAGCCGTACCCCACGTTGACGGACTTGGGCCAGCCCCGTTTGTTCTGCCTCATGTGGTTGTCGACGCCCTTGGGCTGGCGCCAGTGGTCCTTGACGCGGACGAACCTCCATGACTCGAACTGCACGAACTTTGGCCTCTTCTGGGACATCCGCTTCTTGAGCTTCATCAGCCTCTTCCTTTCGCCTGCGCCGCTCATCACCATCACTCCTTGCTGTAGACGTAAATACCGTCCAGGAACTTTCTGAGGTCTTTCCTCCTGATCTTGGTAGCTCGCTGGATGTTTGCGGCGGTCTGGGCCACCTCGTCGATGTCTATGCCCTCCACTATCACGTCCTCTCCCTCCACACGGACTTGGGCATCGCCCACGATCTCCGCTTCCCTAGCGCGCCGCTCCCCGATGAAGTTCTGGATTGAGATGCGCTTCCCCTGGATCCTGACTGTGATGGGGAAGTGAATGAAGACCATCTTGAGCTTGTACGTGAACCCCTGAGTGACTCCCTTGACCATGTTGCCGACGTGGGCCACGATAGTGTTCACCAGGGACGCCTGGCTCTTCTTGGGGTTCACCGCCCAGACTCTGAAGACGTCCTCCGCGTGCTCGATGTTGAGCCTGGCGTGGGTGAAGTCCTTCACAATACTGCCCCGCTCCCCGGCCACGGTAACCTTGCACCCGTTAAGGGTCAGCGTGACACCTTCGGGGATGGTGACCGTGTTTTCGACGATTGTAGCTGCCATGACTCACACCTAGTAGACGTACGCGAGGACCCTTCCGCCCATGTTCTTGTCCTTGGCGTCTTCGTGGGACATTACTCCTTGAGACGTCGATACAATGAGTGTTCCCATGTCCCTGCTGGGGAGGAACCTCTTCTCGTATTTCTCAATACCCTTGACCTTCACGGAGAACCGGGGCCTCACGGCCTTGCAGTCGTTGATCCTGCCGAAGAGCTGGACGCGTAACTTTCCTTGGCGTCCGTCGTCGACGTACTCGATCTCCCCTATGTAACCCTTGGACTGGATGAGGCGGAGCACCCTGCCGACCAGATTCGAGGCGGGGCAGATGATACACTCCTTCTTGTGCCTCTCCTCGTGGGCCAAGATCGTGTTCAGTGCGTTGACTAGTGGGTCCATATTATCACCTATACTTCTTGAAACCGAGTTCCTCAGCGATCTCCCTGAAGCACTGCCGGCAGATGTTGAGACCGTATCGCCTTATCAGGCCGTCGTAAGTGCCGCAGCGTGTACACTTCCTGCTGCCCTTGCCGTAGCCCCTCTCCTTCCTCTCACTCAATTGGGAGTCCCACCTCTAGGCCGAACCTTTGCTTCATAAATTCGATTGCTTCGTCACGGGTCACACAGTGGCTGTGGCCCACTCTAGATCTGGCTCTGCGCCTCCGTGCGACGCGGTACCCTGGTTTCTCGACGGTCACCATGACGTCCATCCCGATGATGCCCAGTTGTGGGTCGTACCTCTGACCGGGTATGTCGATGTGCTCCCTGATGCCGAAGGCGAAGTTACCGTGGGTATCGAAGCTCCGGGGATTGATCCTGTTCCTGATGGCGGCCAGACTGTTCCTGAGGAACCTCTCGGCCCTCTCGCCTCTCAACGTTACCATACAGGAGATGGGTTCGTTCCTCCTGATGCCCCAAGTCCTGATAGTCTGTTTCGCGCGCCTGGTACAGGGCCTCTGGCCCGTGATATTCTCCAGGATTGTCATGGCCCTATCGAGAGGCTCACCGGACTCGCCGGCGGTGATGTTTACGACCACCTTCCCGATCATTATTTCCCGTATGGAACGGGTACCGATGGGAGTCCTGCGTCTGGGTTTGACTTCGGCTTCTTCCTCTGGAGGCTTCTCGTCAGGCTCCTCGGCTTCTTCAGGCTCATCTGGCTCCTCTTCGGGCTCTATGGATGAAACGTCTTCCTCTGCAGGCGCTAGAGCCTTGGTCTCCTCGATTGTGATGTCGGCGTCTTTCGATTCTTCATGCGTTTCCGGCATAGATTCGTCAGTGGAAGGCGTCTCGTTCAACTCACATGCCTCCGGGGAGCGATATCACCGGGGACTCGGTTCCCACTGCGAAAACATAACTCGCCAGGGTCCTGACGTCCTCGTTCTCCTGTGTCCTAATGGTTGCGGTCTTCTTGTCCCCGGGCTCAGGGCCGAGACCCATCATGATGCCGTGCTGGCCCTGAGACCTTCCGCCGGTGATGATTGCCCTGACACCCGGCTTGAACTCTATCCTATCGGTGACCTCTTGGTCAGGGAGGCTTATCTTCACTATGTCGTTGACGGCATACTCTCCTCCGCCGTCCTTCAATTGAACGTTCCTCCCGTCGTGGAGGTTGAGCTGGATCCTGCCGCCTTTCGTCGTGGTCTTTCCGACGATCCGGCAGAGCTTGAAATCGGCCTCCTGCTTGCTGATTGGATGTAGGATGAACCTTCCGCCGTGCCTGGGCAGGATCCTGAAATACTGTTCGGCGTCTGGGATCTCCACGATGTCCATGAGGCCTACGGAGTACCGGGGGTCCTTCCTCCTCTTGCCGTCCACGAGGACTTTGCCCTGGTGGACGAGCATCCTCGCCTCCTTGGATGTCACCGCGTACCCGAGGACGTCTCTTAGCACGACCGTGAGGGGCGTGGAGATCATCGAGGCGTGGGGCCCGGGCCTTGGCTTTACAGCCCAGGTCGCCTCCTTCCTGTGTATGGGCCAGAACGAGGGAGACAGATGCCTCTTCATGTGCCTTGTAGGACCCTTCTTTCCCATCTCCTACTCAACCTCCCTCTTCGCCTCGTACCCCCGCCTGCTCAGGATTGCTTGCCTCCTTGCATCGTCGAGGGCCAGACGTGTGATCATGACGTTCTCGGGCCTGATGGGTATCTGGACTGTGGAGCCGTCCATCCTTGATCGGGCGACGCCCTCGATATAGATCTTACCCCGCCGGGAGTCGACCCGGAGGATTTTGCCCTCCGTGAGCTTCCTGTCACCCTTGGTGATTGTTACCGTGTCGTCCCGCCTCACAGGCATGGACCTAGCGCCGTGCTGGGCCTTGAGGACCGGGGACAGTGGAGAGGAGAGGAACTTCCTGCGGATGTGGTTGGGCGCGGTGTACCTCAGCTTCCTACTCTTCCTCGGCGTCCTTACTCCGCTTTTCTTCATGTCAGACCACCATCCTGGCGACTTGGTTAAGCCTGGGCCAGCGCTCCACTGCCTCCCTGGCAACCGGCCCTTTGACGTCGGAGCCCCTGATCTCGCCGTCTGGTGTGAGGATGATGGCGGCGTTGTCGTCGAATTGGATCCAAGTTCCGTCCCTCCGGGGGTAGGGCTTTCTCTGGCGGATGACGACGGCGTTGAAGAGCTGGCGCCTCATCTCGGGCGTTCCCTCCCTGCAGGAGACGATGAGCAGGTCTCCGACGCCTGCTTTGGGCAGCCTCCTGCGGCGGCCCTTGTACCCAACTACCTGTATGAGCTTGAGCTTCCTAGCGCCAGTGTTGTCAGCGCAGTCGATCATGCTACCCGTGACGAGGCCCGTGGTTATCCGGCGCCTCATCCTTATCCTGCGCTTTAGCCTCTTAGACATCCCGTCACGCCTCCTTCTCCACAACAACGAAGTTCTTTGTCTTGCTCAGGGGGCGGCACTCGGCGATCTTGACATTGTCTCCATTCCGCGCGTCTATGCACGGCGGGTTGTGGGCCGTGATCCTGCTGTTCATCCGGGCGTACCGCTCGTACTTTGGGAAGTACCTCGTGTACTCGATGCTGACAACGACCGATTTCTGCATCCCATCGCTAACGACGATACCATCCATTACCTTACCCCTGACACTCAGTGTTCCGTGGAAGGGGCAGTTGACGTCTTCGCATTCCCTGTCGGGTCTCTTAAGACTGAGCATGATCTATCTCACCATCTCCTCTTGAGTCTCCGCTTGACACGGTTCTCGGGCCTGCCAATGAGGGCCGCTCCGTCCACCTCGATGTCTCCTTTCTCGAGGCTGAAGGCGAAGACCGCGTCTTTCTTTGCTATCCTGCGGGGTCTCCCGTCGCTCATGACTATGAGTGTGTTCCTCGTCTCGTCAACGACCTTCCCAGCGATGGAAGCGTTACTCGGGTTGCTATCGTCTAGGACTCTTACTTCAAGGCCGATGAGCTCGTGGAGTAGGACGTTCCTGTGTGTGACTGGGGTCATTCCTCGAGCTCCTCCCTGTCGATTGTGAGGATGCGGGCGATGGCCTTTTTGATGGCCTTCACGCGCCCCGGGTTCTCCACAGAGCCCCCAGCGTGGACCATCGTCCTGATCTTAGACAGCTCCGTCCTGAGCTCATCCAGCCTCCTCGCCCTCTCCTCGGAGGACATGTCCCTTATCTCCTGGATCCTCAGGATCGGCAACGCTCAGCCCTCCTCCGCGCTTGTCGAATCTTCAGACTCGACGGCTTCAGGCTCTTCTTTCTCCTTTTCTTCCTCGGGAGGTGCCGGCGCCGTTGTTTCCTCAGGCTCTACCGGTGCAACCAACTCTGAAGCTGAGTCTTTCTCAGCGCTGCCTTCGGGTTCAACTGTTCCATCGGGTTCGGGGGCCTGAGGTTCTACCTCGACTATTGGGGCCTCCTTTACCTCGTCCATCGTCCCGGGTTCCTCAGGCTCAACCTTTGGCTCTACAGATACTTCCGACTCAACTGAGTCGACCGTTGAACTGCCTTCGGGTTCAGCTTCTTGATCTGGCTCAAGAGCTTGTGGTTCCACGTCCCCCGCAGGAGACTCCTTCACTTCGTCTTTAGCATCGGTTTCTTCGGGTACCGTCTCAGGCTCGATTATCTGCGCGAGGGCCTCTTCAGCAACGGGAGGTTCTGGTTCCACACCTGCGGGGAGTTCTACCTCTTCTTCAGGGTACTCGATGACAGGTAAGCTATCCAAGCTGACCTTGTCTGGGAACCTTGATTCAGGAGGGACGATTGTGACGTTGATGCCAAACATCCCTTTCTTCTGCTTGACGTGTACGACGGCCTTCTTCACGTATTTAAGGGCGGGGTCTCCGGACTTTGGGACAAATCCCTCGCTAACCTTCTCGTATCGGGCCCTGTTGCTCCTCAGCGGACCCCTGATTACGACCTCGCAGCCGAGGGCTCCCGCCTCCATGGTCCTGTTGAGTGACCAGAAGACAGCCCTCCTGTAGTGGACTCCTCGCTCCAGGGCGTTGGCGATCCTCGCGGCCATGATTTGGGGGTTGAGCTCCGGGAACTCGACCTCGACGACAGTGATCTGGGGGTTCGAGAGGCCTAGCTCCTGTTCTAGACGCTCAGTGGCAGCCTTTATTGCCCTCCCCCTCTTTCCGATGACCCTCCCCGGCCTCATGGCGAAGAGGTTTATCTGGGCGCCCAGGGGCGTCTTCGTGAGAGTGATACCGCCATACCCGGCTTGCTCGTACTCGTCGGCGAGGAGCTCGTCGACTTTAACCTTCTCTATGTTATCCCTGATGATCCGTTTGACAACCGACATTAAATCTCCTCGACGGCGACCTCGATGTGAGTCAGGTGGTTAAAATAGGGCGATGAACGCCCGAACGCCCTGGGGATGTAGTTCTTCAGGACCCTGCCCCTGTGAGCCGCGATGTGGATGATCTTGAGCCGGTCCGTATACAGCCCCTTGAACTCGGCGTTGGCCTCGACCGATCTCAATACCTTCAGGACCTCTCCGGCGGCCTTCTGGGGGAAGCGCCCCGCGTCGAAGCCCTGTACGCCCCTCCTGTGCGCCACCTTCTTCCTGTGGCGGAAGTAGGGTACAGGTTTCTTGAGCTCTATAACCTCTTGGAGCACGTCCTTCGCCCTCTCCAGCCTCATCCCCCTCAGGTACCTGCAGATCTCCCTCGTGGCCTTTGGGGATATCCTGAGATCCCTTCCGCTGGCTATCGCGGTCCGGTCTGGGTCGAGCCCTTGTATGGAGTACTTCCAGGACGGCATATACGCACCGTACGCCGACATAGAACATAAATCCTTATAAAAACCTTTTCGAAGTGCCATTTCTCCCGTGAAATTCTGAGTAGTTACGACTGTAACTTTGGATGTTTTTCAGATTTATTAAAAACATCAACAATCTAAATGGTTGTCCGATGGTGAGCGGATGGGTTTAAGGGTGTTCTTCAGGAAGCATTTCGGCTTCATCAGTGGAAATTACCTAGTTCTGCTCGTTACCAAGTCGTATCCGAGAGCCGCCTACTTCCTCTACTACCCGTTCCGCCAGAAGTACTTCCTCCTCCTAGGAGGGTCCACTATGACCCTGGGATGGATGTCCGGGACCAGAAATTTTCTCAACTCTCTGGCCCAAGTGCCAGGAGGGTACTTCGCCGACAAAGTCGGCAGACGCAGGGTCCTCGTTCTGGGCCACTTCCTGACTGGCCTCGGCTGGATTTTTAGGGGGTTGGCCCCAGATTGGAAGTGGTTCTTCGCAGTGCAGATGTTTATGGCTGTTGTGTATTTTTACAGGATAGCCGACGACGCAGCCATCATCGAGTCCCTCCCTCCTGAGAGCAGGGGAGTCGGCCTTACCATGATGAACATGGTCATAGGTATCGCCGGGCTCTTCAGCCCCGTAATAGGGGGGATATTTTTTGACATGTATGGCTCGTGGGCCCTCCGAATTTTTCTAATATTCTCGGGGGTTTTGGACATCACACAAGGTCTCGTCTTTGGCAGGTTCCTGAAGGAGACCTTGGTCCGAGACGGATCGGCAGAGGAGGAGGGCATTGATCTCGCTAAACATTTCATTGAGTCACTGAGATCGGTTTCGGCGACCCTCAGCTGGATTGACAGCCCTCTGATCGGTCTGGTTGCCCTCAGCGCAATATACTCCTTCAGCGTGTCCGCGTCTCTACCCTTCCTCACCATATATGCCCTGGACTTCATCGGACTTCAGGGCGTCCAGTGGGGCTGGATAAACATGGCGCAGAGCATAGCCGTACTCGCACTGAGGATACCCATCGGCAAGTTTATCGACAGATACTCCAATAAAAAGCTCATAATCCTCGGCCTCATAGCGGAGGTTCTGTCTCTGACAGCGCTTACACGGATCCGAGGATTCTTGCCGATTCTTGCAGTGATCCTCGTCAACTCAGTCTTCTCTACCCTGACGAACCCCACTGTTCGGAAGCTCAGAGCAGACTACACGCCGAATGAGCGAAGAGGCAGGGTCGGCTCAGTGTTCTCACTCTTAAACAGCTTCTCCATGTTCTTCGGATCGATCATCGGAGGGTACATCTACGAGATCAGCCCCGTCTATCCTTTCATGGCAAGCGCCTTTTTCGAAGTGATCGGAGTTCTGATCGTCCTATTGATGGTATCCGATGCCGAGAAGAGAGAAAAATAGGTATACAAAAAAAGCTAGCTATTTGAGGGGGATGTACATTGAACTCCTTGAGGCACCTATACCCGGCCTTCCGTGGCGCACGGGCTTGTTGGTGATGGCGTACTCCCCCAGATAGTGGCCCACCTTCTTTATATCGATTTTAACCTCGATAAACTCTAGCCCGTTGAAGACGTGCACGGTCTTACCGATCATCTCGGGGAGGATGATGAGGTTCCTGGCGTGGGTCTTCACAGGCTTGTCTTCCGGCTGCGATGCCCGGATCTTCTCGATGACGATCCTCTGATCCTCAGTGATGCCTCTGCGGAGGCTTCGCCTCATTCTCGACGGCAGCATGCGGATGAACTCGTCCATGGAGATGGCCTTGAGCTCCTCGACGCTGCGACCCCGGTAAAGGAAATCTTTAGGCATACGATCACCACACTCAATATACGCCCTTTATTTAAGGAGTGCGGGCTAGCCCCTCCTCTGCCTCTTCTTTCGCCCAGAGTTCCTGGCCGCGATGAGACCTACCTTGGCCCCGGGTGGGGCGTTCCTGGAGACGGTTGTCGAGCTTCCTGGCCTCCTGTGGCGCCCTCCGCCGTGGGGGTGGGAAGCCGCAGTCATCTTGATGCCCTTTGTGACTGGGTATACTTGGCCTTTCGCCCTCTTCTTGTGGTGCTTCTCGCCAGCCTTCATGAAGGGCTTCTCCCTCCGACCGCCTCCGGAGACGACGCCGATGGTTGCCCTGCAGTCGTTGCTCACTTGGACATTCCTCTTTGAGGGGAGCTTGAGGACGGTCTTGTCCGCCGAGTGGGAGACCACTATTGCGAAGCTCCCCGAGCTCCGTGCAATCCTGCCTCCATCACCGGGCCTGAGCTCGACGTTGCACACCATCGTGCTCTCGGGGATGAAGCCGACTGGGAGGACGTTGCCAACTCTCAGCGGGGCGTCGGGCCCGACGCTCACCGGCTGGTCGATGTGGACCCCCTCGGGGGCAGCAGCGTAGTATCCGACTCCTCCCTCCAGCTCGACGTAGATCAGCGGGGCACCTCTCCCGGGCTCGTGGCGGAGGTCCTTCACGAAGCCATCAAGGCTCCCAGCCACGGGGCTAGGGTACTTGATGGTGGCAATCTTGCCTGTCTTTCTCGCCCTGAACGTGGGGGTTCCTCGGCCGCGCCTCTGGACTCTCAGCTTCTTACCCATATACTCACACCTACAGTATTCCCAGCCTGATGGCTAGATCGGAGGCATCGAACTCCTCCGTGAGCTTGACGAAAGCCTTCTTCCTATTTTCCCTGCTTATCAGGGTGTTCACAGTCTCGACTTCGACGCCGTAGAGGTGACTGACGGCGCGAGAGATCTCGTGCTTGTTGGCCCGGCGGTCCACGATGAACACGAGCTTGTTCTCGTTCTCGATCATGTTGATGGAACGCTCCGTCATCAGCGGGAACAGGATCACCTCGTGGGGCTTCATCCTCTGCTCCCTCCCCAGATCTCATCGAGTATCGTGAAGGCAGACCTCGACCACACGACCAGCCTTCCGGGATGGGCCCCAGGCGCGAGCAGTTCGGCGTTCAGGTCCGCGACCTTGACAACGTCGACGCCCGGCAGGTTTGCGGCGGCCTTCGCTATACCCTGATCCTCCGAAACAACTATCAGCGGGCCCTTTCCGACCTTCCTCTTGCGCCCTCTGGTCTTGCCCCTACCGGCCCTTATCTTCTTGCGGTCGGCTCTCTCCACGTCGGCCCAGAGGCCGAGGCTTTCGAAGAGCGCCTTGACCTCCTTTGTCCTCTGCAACGACTGGATCTCGTCGCCCACTATCAGCGGGAGCTGGCTGACAGCGTCGATGGCGTGGCCACGCCCGGCGACGAGTTCCCTCACAGCCGTGGCTGCGATCCCCGACTTTATAGCGAGGCGCCTCTCCTTATTGTTGATCCTCTTGTAGATGACCTTCTCAGACCTCGGCGGGAACGCCATGTGTCCTCCAACGATGCTTACTCCGAAGGCTGCCCGACTGCTGCCTCTGAGCCTGGGCACCCTGGCTATCCCTCTTCCGGTTCCCCAGGACTCAGCGGTGGTCCGCTTCCCGGCCATGGGGTCCCTACCCTGGGGCTGGAATCCGTGGGACTGCTGGTGGATCACGGACTTCTTGATGACGTCGCGCCTGATAGGAGTACAGAAGACCTCAGGTAGGTCTACCTCGCCCTCCTTCTCGTTGTTGAGGTTGAACACCGGGACGCTCATCTCAGTCGTCCTCCACCTGCCTCATAAACTCGTTGTTGACGTAGGTCACCTGGGGCGCCTCAGATGGGTATCTGGGTCTCCTCAACGCCTTCCTGAGCTTTATGAGCCTCTTGGCTGGGCCCATGACGCTGCCCCTGACGAGGAGGTAGTTTCCTTTAACCATTCCGTAGCGGTTGAACCCTCCTGGTGGCGTGACCCTCTCGGGATCAGATCCCATGAGGAGGATTCGCTTGTTATACTCAGTCCTGTTGTGGAAGCCCATCTGGCCAGCCCTGGGGACGCCCGGCATAACCCTCCTCGGCCTCCAGGGGCCGATGGACGCCACACCCCTCCTGGTCTTCCGGGACTTGTGTTGAAGTATCCTGATGCCCCACCTCTTGACGGGGCCCTGGAAGCCCTTGCCCTTGGTGACACCTACGACGTCGATGGACTCTCCAGCGTTGAAGACATCCGAGATCTCTATCGTCTCGCCGATGAGTTCCTTGGCATACTCAAGCTGCTTTTCTATGGTACCCCCTCCCACGGGGATCTCCATGAGATCGGGCTTCTTCTTGGGGACGGATGTGAGCCTCGGCTGGGTCGCCGTTATTACTCTCAACTGGGCGATCTTGTCCTTCCGGTCCTCTATTCTCTTGAAGGCCCGATCCTGTCCTGCTCCGCCGTGGGTCTTCACGGTCCTGAGGACGTCCACAGGTAAATCGTCCATCCAAGCCTCGGAGAGAGCCTTGAGGCCGTCCCAGGTCTTCTCGTAAGCCCTCACGCCTACAACGGTCATGGGGGGGGCGTCGATCACCGTGGCTGCGTTCTTCATCTCTTTACCGAAGTCGGGAGATCTGTCCCTGTCCTCGACGACGAAGGCGTGGGTCATCCCGGCCTTGTACCCGGCGAAGCCCAGGAGCCCTGGGGCACCGTTCGCCTCGGGCCAGTGGGTTATCCTGCCATTCATATTCTTGGCCCGTTTCCTCGGCGAGAATGCTCTCGAACCACGCTTCGGCGACCTTACCCTGGGCATCCGAATACACCCTATTTTGGATTAGCTGTTATGATTCAACGCGGCTGAGATTTAAAGGATTCGTATAAATGGAAAAAACGCTTGTTACCCATGTTTCGTGGATGAAAAACAGGCCTTTTCGTACAGACCTTCATTCCAGTTCCTTTTTTCCCGGAGTGATGAACAACTCAATTTGGGTAAGGGCAGAGATCTCTCAAGAAACATCCACCACATTTCGGCCTTAACGCTCTGCAGATGTCTCGTCCAAACTGTATGAGCAGGACGTGGACATCCTCATGCCTCCCAGTGGGAGCTGTGGACTCCAGTGCGCTACGCACTTGTTCGTATCCTGCATTCTCAGGGACGATACCGAGGCGCTTCGAGATCCGGAAGATGTGTCGGTCAACCGGTATAATCTGCTTCCCAGCGTCGAACATGAGGAGCACGTCCGCAGTCTTGTAGCCTACACCAGTTAGGCCCATCAGCTCCTCCCTGGCCTCCTCGTAAGGCATCACCAAGACCTGCGTCAAGTCACCGTCGAAACGAGCCAGGACCTCCTCCGCCACATTCTTCAGCACGACGCTCCTCCTGTTGTACATCCCCGCAGGTTTGATGGCCTCGGCGATGGCTTCGATGGGAGCTGCAGCCAGGCTCTCCGGGATCGCACCGACGGAGGATTCCAGGCGGCTGTAGGCTGTGGACTCGTTCTTGTAGTTCGTGTTCTGACTCAGGATTATTCGGACTAGGCTCCTGAAAGGGTCTGCTGCCTTTGGTCTCCAGGGCCTCTTGTAGTTTTCGAGGAGCCTCTTCAGGATCTCCTCATCCCGGCTCAACGGTCTCAACCTTTTTCAGCTCCCCGGGATGTACGACTGGCTCCGTGAGTAGCTTCAGCCTAGTAGTGATCAACTCCAAGAGCCCCTCCAAGTTGGTGCGGGCCTTCGCCGAGACCGTCGTCCACGGCAGCCCCAGGCGCTGCAAATCCAGCTCTTCGCCGATGGACGCTACTCCGCTCGGTTTTAGGTCCGTCTTGTTGATGACGACGAGGATGTGCTCCCTTGGTACGCCCATCCCCCTCAGGAGCCTCACGCCCTCGGAGAGCTTTATCCTGAGGATGAGTGATGGATCGGTGATATCCAGCAGCAGTATCACGAGATCTGCGTTCCTCATGTCCTCGATGTTGAGCTCGAAGCTCCTGATGAGGTTGGGATCGACGTCAATGACAAACCCGATTGTGTCGATGAATAGGAGCGTCGTCTCGTGGTCGACGAAGCGCCTCTGGTACTTGCTGCTCAGCGTTGTGAAGGGGCGGTCGCTCACCAGCTTGTCGTCCCCTGTTAGCGCGTTGAAGAGGCTCGTCTTCCCGGCGTTGTAGTAGCCCGCTATGCAGACCGTCGGGAACCCGAGGCGCTGCCTCTTCCTGATCCTCTGGCGGTTCTCCTTCACGAGGCTCTCGATCTGCTTGCGGATGCGGGCCTGCCGCCTTGTCAGCTCCCTTAGCTGGCTGTGGAAGGCGTACTCGCCCATGCTCCTGAAGAAGGGGCGGTCGTTATGGTAGCGGAGGCTCGCCTCGAGCTTGAAGTAGGGTGCCAGCTTCTCCAGCCGGGCCGCCTCGATCTGGAGCTTACTCAGATTGTCCGAGGACATTCTGTCGAAGATCTCCAGTGTCACCTCGTAGCGGTCCACCACGTCGACACCCAGCGCCCTGATGAGATTGATCTTCTGGCTGCTCCTCAGATAATTGTAGAAGACGACGAGATTGAGGCTGTGCCTCTGGACATAGCGCCTGATCTCCTTGACCTTACCGCTGCCGACGTGGTACTTGGCGAAGGACCTGTGCCTGCTCTGGACCACCTCGCCCACCACCTCGATATTGAGTGTCTCGACGAGCCTACGGAGCTCGTCAAGCTTGATTTTGTAAATGACGTGGTCATGGACGTTAGTCTTGAGCATGCAGAGGACCGCTTTACCCTTCACGTGTGATTGCATCTATGTTGGTCCTTAGTCTTTGATTGTAAAGACTGTGCACTCGCTCCCTTAAAGGTGATTTCCAAACAGTACATCGGGCATATACAATGAATATTCAGAAGAATTGCTTCAATGAGTCTTCGAACAACGAAATCTGATTAATCCAGTAGGAGGGCTTCGTAGCAGGAGAGGTGGTACCACTTCATCCTGCTTCCCCTACGCGAGGGTTTGGACATAACGACATCGTAAAGTTGGAACTCCCGTTGGCACTGGGAGCACCTGAAGTCGTCACCGAACCTGGCTTTCATCGAGTTGAAGACAGCTTTCTTCAAGGCGTATATGCGGTACCGCGGCAATTCTATGACCTAATCTTGGAACTTTCATTTAGGTTGGGTCAAGCTCGATAAGTAATTTATGTCAGCGAAGGGGCGATGCCCAGTAAACTCAGTTTTATGAGTCTTCGATTTGATGATCGCGCCTACTCTCCGTTGACATCCTCCTCTTTAGGCTCCTCTATGAAGAGAAACGTAATTAGAAGAGAGGGCAGGGCGAAGACAACCTGTACCTGCCACGGGAGGGCGTGAGAAATGTTGTCGTACATGAAGCCTCCGACCAGCTGCCCCACGGCGGCAGTTATCAAAGTGAAGAACCCTGTTGACCCCGAGACCTTGCCGCGGTGCTCCCTCGGGACCAGGTCGGCCATCAGTGAGGATGACGACGCCATCAGCGTGATCTGGAGCACGCCTATGAGGGGCATCGCCACGAGCAGCCTGTAGAAGTTCCCCCAGAGGAAGAGGGGCATGAGCAGAATCCAGAGAATGTAGGCAACCATGAGCGGCCTCTTCTTCCCAGTCCTGTCGATGATCTTGCCTATGGGGATCGCTAGAATGATCATGGAGACGAACAGTGTCGTGATGATGAATGCCCAGTTCACTTCGCTGATGCCGAGATGGTCGACGATCCAGAAGATCATGATGGGCTGGAAGAGCCCTGTCGCGAAGCTGCCGATGATGTTTGTCAGGAACAGGACGAACGCTGATCGGGGAAGGTCGCGCCAGACGCGCAAACCCTCCGATATTGACTTGGGGTAGATGCCGAGAAGCTCTCTTCCATTTATGTTCTCCGGGTCTGACAGCGTCTCCCTGAGCCTAAGCCGGAAAAGACCAGCGACCAAGAAGGCGAAAGCCACGAAACTGTAGCCGATCCTCATGCTGCGAACCAGTCCGAACTGGGTGAACAGCCAGCTGGCGACCAGGGGAGCCGGCGTCGTTGACACGCTGTTGATGAGGTTCATTATCGAGAAGCCCATCCCCCTCCTGTCCTGGGGGAGCGAGTCTGCTATGATGGCGTTCAGCGCGGGGCCGTATATCAAGCACAGGCTGCTGATGATGGAGCCGATCATGATGGTCTGCCAGTTGGGTGCTAGAGCATAGAAAACGTAGGCGACGGCGACTCCGAAGGTCATGGTTGAGATGAGCCACTTCCTGCCGTACTTGTCGGCGAGGTAGCCGCCGGGAAACTGGACGAGGGCTTGGGTTATCAGTGAGGTAAAGGCTATCAGTCCCACGATGGAGGCCGAGCCTCCCAACGCCTTCACGTAGAGCCCGTAGTAGGTGCCAGGTATCTCCCTGGCGAAGTCCATCAGTATCCAGCTGAGGACCAGGATCAGGAAGTTACCCTTAATGAAGCCGAACTCGTTGCGAAAACGTTCTATCATGCCACCCCCATCCTGGGTGTCGACAACAGATCGTTCGTCAGCAGCGTCCAATTAATCAGCCCCTTTGGTTCTGTCAGGTTCCATCTACAATTACTTCTTCTATCAAGGTCTCTTCGTCTTTCTTTAAGAGTGTGAAATAGAGGCAGGCTAGGACTGCGCTAAGCCCACCCCCTACGAAGGCCGGAAGATCCAGCGACGTTTCCATGAGCTGCCCCCCGAGCCAGGGAGCCACGACACCCCCTACCTGGTTGGCCATATTCCTTACGCTGTTGGCTGACGATTTCTCCTCCTCGCGGAGAAGCTTCATGTAGAGGGAGCCTATCAGGGGGTTTGCTGTCGTCCGCAGGCCGAGTCTTGCGATGTAAAGCACCGAGATCCAGGCGAAGCTGGGCGCGAAGGGCATCAGGAGGTAGAAGGGGGTCGCCAGCCCTATCATGACAGTGATCGCCTTCAATGTTCCCAGCTTCCTGGAGATCCAGGGCGCGAGGGCGTTCGCTCCGGCTGAGACGAAGTTGGACGCGAAGAACAGGGTGCCTAGGGCGTCAGACTCCACGCCGAACTTGCTGTTGGTATAATAGGTGAAGAGATTGAAGAAGACGTTGCCGCTGACCATGCTGACGACGCTCAGGAGGAAGAACTTTGCGATGATTCCCTTGGACTTGATCATGAGCCGGAAGCCGTTGTTGCTCTCAGGTTCGACGGCTCCCCTGAGGGAGAGGAGGTAGAGGGGCGTCTGCACAAGGACGACGACCCCGGCTACAGCAATCACAACCCAATAGGAATGCTGGACGCTGACGCCTAGATCCTTCACCAACATCGGTGGAACCCACCCAACGAGGTTTCCCAGCGACATGGTCAAGATGTTGAGGAAACCCCACAGCCCGAAGGCACGGTCCATGTCGTCTTTATCGAAGAAGGAAGAGTACAGGGGGGTCAAGACCACGAAGGTGGCGTTGCTCAGCCCAATCATGAAGAAACATATGGCGAAGAGTTCGTAGGTCCTCGCGAATAGGATCATGAAGAGGCTTACACAGATCAGGATGAATCCAAAGACCATCATCTTCTTCTTCCCGTACCTGTCGGCGAGTATCCCGGCGGGCACCGTCAGTATCGCGGCGCCCAGGGGGTTCATCATGACCATGGCGCCGATCGCGGTGCTGTCGAACCCTAGGGAGATAAGGTAAAGCTGGAACACGACGTTTATCATCCCGTTGCCCAGCCCATTGAGGGCCGCAGCGGACAGGAATATCTTCGCATGGGTCGAGACCCTGTCAGGCACGAATGATTTCAGTTCCAAGTCTTAGACCCCGTTTATCTCTTCCTTCCCGGGCTCTTTGACGAAGAACAGGATCATGAAGAACGCTGGGATCGTCGATGCCCACATTATGTACAGAGGCAATTGATGGGAGACGTTCTCGTAGATGAGCCCGCCCAGAATCTGACCAATCGAGGCGGATATCAGCACGAAGAACGCGCGGGAGCCTGAGATCTTCCCCCGGTGTTCGGGGGGGATCAGGTCTGCGGTGAGGGCCTGCGATGCGGTGCCGATCAAGATGTTGACGAGGGCTATGACGGGGGCGAGGAGCAGAAGCTTCACAAAGTCCCCCCAGATCAGGAAGGGCATGGCGAGGGGGATCAGCAGGAAACTCGCCAGAAGGGGGATCTTCTTCCCGACCTTGTCAATGATCTTACCGCATGGATAGGAGAGGACGATGACCGAGGCCGAGATGACGGCGCCCAGCACGGCTAGGTCGCTGTAGGTGATGGCCAGCTCGTCCCTCAGATAGAAGGCGAAGATGACGTTGAACATCGAGTTCGGTAACTGGTAGAAGACGAAGGTGATCATGAGCGCGAGGGCCGTCCTCGGGACCTCCCCCCACGTTCGGATCCCTTCCACGAACATCCTCGCCCCAGAGAAAGAGCTCAGCAGTCCCTTCACGCTCATCTTCTCGGGAGCCTCGACGGTCTCCTTCAGCCTCGAGCGGAGCAACCCGGCGATCAAGAAGGCGACGATGAGGAATCCGAAGCTTATCCTCGTGCCGCTTACGAGTCCATAATTCGCATAGAGCATGCCCGCGATGAGTGGAGAGGGCGTCGTCGAGGCGCTGGTGATGAGATTGATGATCGAGTAGCCGGTGCCCCGCCTGTCGGCTGGCAGGGTGTCCATGACCATGGCGTCAAAGGCGGGGGTGTAGATGAAGCATATTTGGCTGAAGACGGTAGCAACTATGATAGTCTGCCAGTTGGGGGCGAACATGTACAATAGGTACGAGAAGGCGGCCATAAACGTCATCGTGGTGATTATTGACTTACGTCCATACTTGTCGGCTAGATACCCCCCTGGGAATTTGATGAGCGCCGAGATGATGGAGGATAAAGCTCCTATGAGCCCCACGATGGCAGCGGTCCCGCCGAGGGCCTCGACGTAATAGGGATAGTAGGTGAACGCCATCTCCTGGGTGAAGTCTATGAGCAACCAGCCGATGATGATCAGTAGGAAGTTGCCCCTGATGAAGCCAAACTCGGACCTGATCCTTCCTAGGACCCCCTTCTCGTCCTCCTTGGACTCCGGAGTTTCCACTGCCATTTATACTGTCCCCTAATGCTCCCGACCTCTCAGGCAGCCCCTACGGGGCGCTCATATCTTCTCTGGCGGGTTGTGCACGAGGGCGTCCGCATGGACATCCATGGAGCCCAAGTACCTGACTCGCCCTCGGATCTCGCAGCCCTCCCCCAAGGTGACGTCACCGCCGGTGACGTTTTCACAGATCACGTTCTCCAGGTAGACGCTTGTCTTCGCAGTGATGTCAGTGGTGCGGAGGTCCCCCTCCCCTCTCTTCCCTGTGACTAACCTCAGAATGAAACGAGGGGTCCACACGCGCCTGTATCCCTTCCTGATATCAACGCTCTCGGCTTCGATGCCGCCCTCGATGTGGGACCTGTAGAGGCATAACTCGGCGTTGAATGCGCCAGTTGTGAGCTTCCCATCGACGTCCATGGAGCCATCCAACTCGACGAATTCTTTCGCCGTGATTTCACCTCCCACAGTCATTGAGCCATCTATCACGAGGGAACGTCCGAGTTCGATGTTCTCGCCGAAGCTCCCTGAACCGTTCACCTTCATCGTGTTGCCTATGGCGTTCCCCCCGATCTTGATGCTCCCCGAGGTCGTGATCTCGTTGAAGTAGACTCCACCATGTACGTTGGTGGAGCCCATGAGCCTCATTTTCTCTGCCTTGAGGTCTCCACGGAAGGTCACGCTCCCCGACGCCCTCACGCTGTTGACCTTGATGCCGCCGGGCAGGTATCCAGCCCCGTTGACGACCACCTCCTCCGGCGAGATCCTCCCATTCCCGGCGATGTTGCCGCCCCCGAGTTTGGGTATGGAGAACCTACCGGCCCCGTTTATGTCGATGACAGGCATCTGTACATCTTCCAGGTCCTCCTCGTACTTCATCAACCGGTCTACGCCACGCTCAACCATCCGAGACACACCAACCGGCTACTCGAAGCCGCTCGCTACCTTCAACGAGTCCCTGATCTCGAGGAGAAGCTGTTTCATCGCCTTCAGGCGCTTATCGGTCTCCCTCATGGCTTCATCATCCGAAAGCCTGGAGTATTTTAGTTGCTGGGACATTTCCTACTCCTCCACGGACTTTAGGATGTCCCTGATTTCACCGAGCACTTCAATGATGTCGTCGAGCTCCTCCAGCGTGGCCTTCTGGTGCACCCTCATCGCCCTGAGCCTGTCCCGCTCTGCCCTGCTAAAGCCGTCGTCCGAGTGCCCGAGAGGGCCCAACACGATGCCTACAACAGCTACACCGCCAGCCAAGACTATGGCGGCGATGGAGATAACGGCGGCTGTGACGCTGTTGAGGCCGTAATTGATTACGGCGTAGATGCAGGCAACGGGCACCACCGTTCCCATGAATACGGATATGATGGTGATGTCGCCTGACGTTCTGCTCATCTAATCTGTCCCTCCGTTCTGATAGATTTCTCGGATGTGCTCTGGCGTCAGTACTAGCTCGAACTTGGCGGGGGCGTAGATCTTGACTGTTGGGAGTCCTTCGGCTCTTTTCTCCTCTTTGACCTCTACTACCAGTCCCATTTTTCTCAATCCTTTCAGGTGGAGATGTGTGAGGGGGTAGGACAGTCCCAGCTCCTTGGAGAGGGCGTAAGCGTGCTTGGGCTCCTCCGCAAGGGATGCGACGATCTTCAGCCTCGTTGGGTTGGCGAGAGCCTTCAGCGTCTTCAGGAGCAGCTCCTTTCTGTCCTCACCCAATTCGCATCTCCACGCATATGTATAAAAGAATCATTATATATATAAATATTTTCTTTCATAATAGTCTCTCCCGTGAAGGCCATCTGAGGAGAGTTTTCGTAAAAAGGGAGGAGAATCATTCGTACTCCATTGGCGGATGCCTCAGGTGGAAGACGGTCGCGTCCTGGTATGCCTTCGCAAGGGACAGCGTCTCCGCTTCCCCGTAGAGCTTTCCCGTGAAGGTCATGCTGTTGTTGGGGACGCCCTCATCCGACATCCCATTTGGCACCACCACGGTAGGATGTCCCGTAAGGTTGGTCAGCGTTAGGTTGAAGCGGTTCGATCTCGGGGCCAAGTAGACGTCTATGTCTCGCATAAGCTCCGCCATCTCCTGTATCAGGAGGGTCCGGACTCTGTTGGCCTGGATGTATTCCACAGCGGGCACGAATCTCGCTGCCCTGAACGAATTGGGCCAGGCGTTATCGCTCTGACGCACGAGCAAGTCATCCCTGTCGCTCCTCGTTAGCTCGTCGAAGGCTGCTGCAGCTTCAACGCCGAGCAGGAAGGATATGTCTCTGACGGGGTAATTGGGCAGGTCTATCGGAGTAAGCTCGATCCCGAGTGAACGGATCACGTCAAGGGTGGCGTCATCTTGGTCCTTTCCCTCCCTCTCTGCATCGAAAGCGCTCTTCACGTAACCCACTCGCAAGCTCTTGACATCAGCGCTGGGGTCCCAAGCGAAGGGGAGGTCGACCACCGTGGGGTCCCTGTGGTCTCGCCCTAAAATGGCGTCGAACACGAGGGCACAGTCCTCCACTGAGCGGCCTATAGGGCCTATTTTGTCCATGCTCCAGCTCAGAGCCATGGCTCCGTACCTGCTAGCGCGACCGTACGTGGGGCGCAGGCCTGTGACGCCGCATCGGTTGCAGGGGGAGACAATTGAGCCCAGGGTCTCCGTGCCTATGGCGAAGCCGACCAGACCGGCGGCGACAGCGGCACCGGGTCCAGCCGAGGAGCCGCTGGAGCCCTCCTCAAGGTTCCACGGATTCCGGGTCTTCTCGGCGTACCAGACATCCCCGCTGGCGAGGGCTCCCATGGAAAGCTTGGCCACCAACACTGCTCCAGCCTCCTCCAGCCTCTCCACAACGGTGGCGTCCAAATCTATGACCTGATCCACGTAGGGTTTCGCCCCCCAAGTGGTCCGTATACCGCGCGTGGCCAGCAGGTCCTTAGCCCCCCAGGGGATACCGTGTAGGAGTCCCCTGTAGCGGCCCCCCGCCATCTCCGCGTCCGCTCTCTTGGCCTGGGCCAGCGCCAGATCTTCCGTGAGTGTGACGACGCAGTGGAGATAGGGGTCGTATCGCTTTAGCCGTTCCAGGTACATCCTAGTAAGCTCCAGTGAGGTCACCTTCCTCGTCCGGATCAGCTGGGAGAGGTGCGTGACCGGGAAGAATGCCAGCTCCTCCAAGTCCGATGGAACCTGTAGCACAGGCAAACTACTGGATTTAATCGATTCACCAGGTGGCAATTCACGTACAGGTTGGTGGAACTTCATTCCGGGGGGGCGTGGATCGAAATAGAGCGCTGGGGGAACGCTGTTGTCGAGTTTTATTAATCTGAGCTTCTCATAGTTCCCCAAGCGCTCGTTGAGCCTCTTCAGCATCAGCTCCTGCTCCTCATCGGTGAAGCTGAGGCCCATTATCTTCTCCGCTTCGGCCACGACTCCCTTGGTGACCCTCCGCTCCTCGGGGGAGTCCTCTTTGCCCTGGGACATAGGCTCTCTACGAAATGCTCTTCGTCGCCCTTAAGAGATATCCGGTGAGGGAGAAAAGATGTGGAACCCTGGCTACTCGATCTCGTCCGCTTCTGTGTACATCTTCACGGTCTGGAGCGCCTGGAGGAACTCGCCTCCCCGTGCGGTGATCCTGTAGCCCCGGACGTCGCCGTACTCCTCCTCCTTCAAGAGGCCCCTTCTCAGGAGGAAGTTTACGACGTTCTTCGCCCGATCCACCGGCAGGTTAGCGCCGTACGAGATCCGAGTTATTGCGCTGATCCCCTTGCGGCGAATCGTCTCCAGAGTGTCCATGTAGATGTCGTATCGCGTCCGCCTTTGCATCGGGGGAACCCGATTAGAAAGGTGGTGGGGGGAGCTTTTCAACCTTTTCAGGCGAGTTAGCGAAGTTGACGTTCCTCTCCGTGTAAATGGACTCGGTGTACTTCACCTCTCCCGTGATCCTGCAGTCGGACTCTATGTCGATGACGCTCGCGTAGACGTTCTTCGCCCGGCTCCTCTTCCTTAGGGTCACCTTTTCGGCGTAGATGTCTTCTGCGCGTCCCCTGTCTCTGATGACGATCGTCTGGGCGATCAGGGGGCCCTCCACTTCGCCTCTCCTTCCGATCTCGATCCTCCTAGCTTTTACCCCGAATCGTGTCCGCAGTGTATTTGTCTGAATCTCGTCGATGGCCTCGACCTTCTCGGCTATGACTTTGCCTCCGACTTTAACGTCCTTGGCGCGTAGCTCTCCCTCCACATCTGCGGTGCCGCCTACATTGAGTACATCCGAGAGCTCCAAGTCTCCATGGACCCTGACAGTCCCTCCGACGTCTATTTTTTGTCCCGCAGCGTTACCGTCGATGCTAACGGTGCCCCCGACATCTATGTTCTCAAAGGTGAGGTCTCCCTCGCTCCTTAGGGTACCGCCCACCCGGATATTATTTCCGTTACCTCCGGAGATGGTCACCGAACCACCAACCCTGATAAGGTTGAAGTCCAAGGGCTTGGATGACTTCAGCGAGCCACCGACTCTCACCCTCTCTTTCACCTCGCCACCGGTCAGAGTTACGCTGCCGCCGACATCGATCTCATCCACAGAAGCCTCGGAGTAGATCTTCACCGAGCCTCCTACGTCCATGACGCCTGCCTCGACGGGCCCATTCCCCTCGAAGGTGCCGCCGACGTCGATCATGTCGCTCTTGGTGCTACCCTCTATCCTGACGGTGCCACCGACATCGATCTCCTCGACCTCGAAGTCGGACTCGGCCTTTAAGGAGCCCCCAACGTCGACTCGTGACGCCTTCGAGGTGCCCTTCACCCTTAGGGAGCCACCGACATTCGCACTGTCGACGTCCATGTCCCCCCTCACGTCCATTCTGCGGTCCACCTCCACCTTTTTCGAGTTAAGGTTGCCGTGCACGATGAGCTCGCCCCTCCTTATCTTGATGTTCCGTTCCACAGTGAGGTCCCCTTCGACGGTGATGTCGCCGCCTCGCCCCGTTAGCTCGGAGGTTACGAGGCTGGCCTCGAAGCTGCAGTCATCCCTGCACTCGGTGACGCCGGTGACCTGGATTACTTCTCCAGGCGTTTCTGGGCGGATCCTGGCGTCGTGGACGACTAGGTTGCCCTCTACTTTGCCGAGTTCCGTTGTAGCTCCTCTGGGGACCGTAGTGTCTCCACTCAAGTCTACCACTGAGCCGATAAACGGGTCCTCAACATTTAAAGGTAAAACACGTGTGGTACTCACATTATGTTATTAAGGAAAATGTTACATACCGGCCCGTGTTTCCGGTTTTTCAGAGGATCTGCACAGATGACGCCTTGAATGTGAGGTAGACCTCCACACCTACATTGAGCGCCATCTCCTCAAGGGACCTACGTGTGATCTGGATGGAGAAGACCCTCCCCGCGTCCACTCTCAGCCTCACGACTGAGTCCCTGTCCTCGATGCTGACGATCCGCCCTCTGAGCGAGTTCCTGGCGCTTGATTCCATCGGCATGTGGGAGACGATGATGTCCTCCGGGGGTACGTGGACAATGGCCCGACCCTCGCGGATGAACGCCGCCCTAACCGTAGTCCCCTCTCCTATATCGACGTGGGAGACACCGTTAACCACCAATGAGTCGCCGGCGAAGACGTTCTCAGACCTCGTGAACCGCCTCATCACCGCCGACTGGTTGCTCAGGAGTTCCCTGGTCCTCCCTTCCTCCTCGATGCGCCCCTCGTTGAGGAGGAGGAGCCTCCCCGACGCCTCCTGCACCTGCGCCAGGTTGTGGCTCGCCATGACGATGGTCTTCCCCTTTTCTTTGTTCAGCCTATTGATGACCTCCTTGACTATGCCCAAGCTCTCCGGATCCAAGTTGGCCGTGGGCTCATCCAAGAGGAGAAGGTCTCGGTTGAGCACAAGTGCTCTGGCCAGAGAGAGTCTTTGTTGCTCGCCCCCAGAAAGGGCCTTGGCCCTCCTGTCCTTCAGAGGAGATAAACCTACGAGCGAAAGAGCCCTCTCAACTCCCTCCTTGACTTCGGCGCCTGTTTTTTTGGTGAACTGGAGGCCATAGGCGACGTTGTCATACACGGAGCCTCTTAGAAGAACAGTCCTCTGGAATATCATTGTCGCTCTCCCTCTGAGCTCTTGGAGGCTTCCTGCATTGATGGGAGCCCCCTCGTATAAGACCTGACCTTCAGTGGGGGTCTCGAGTCCGGCGAGTATCCTTAAGAGAGTTGACTTCCCCGAACCATTAGGGCCCAGAAGAGTCAGGAGCTCTCCAGACGCCACCTCGAGATTGACTTCTATCAGAGCTTCGACATCTCCGTAAGTCTTTGAGACGTCCACCAGCTCGATCACATCATAGCCTCCTATGAACGAGGTTCACGGAGAGATTGATCACGCCGACAATCGCCAACAGCACCATGGCCAGCGCCACCCCGAGGGCTATCTCTCCGCGAGTGGTTTCGAGGGCAATGGTCGTCGTGAGAACCCTCGTCACGCCCCTAATGTTGCCACCGAGCATCAACGCGACCCCCAGCTCAGCGATCGCCCTGTTGAAGCTGGCTGTCACGGCAAGCAGGACGCCCTCAACGGACTCACGTAAAACTGTGAGCTTCGCCACGTTCTCCGTCGCACCAAGAGTGAGGGCTAACGTCCTAACATCAGGGTCCACAGCTTCAAGGGTATTCGCGACGAAGCTGACGATGATGGGGGATATCAGTAACGCCTGGCCTACGATGATGGCGGAAGGCGAGTACAGTGTGTGAAGGAAACCCAGGGGCCCCGACCTCGAGAAGACTAGGTAGAGGAGGAGCCCGAGCGTGACCGTGGGGACACCAAGTAGGGTGTTAAACAAGCCCTTCATTAGAACCCTTCCCCTGAAGGAGCCCAATCCAATCAAGACACCCAGGGGCAGAGACCAGCTGGAGGCCATAAGAGTTGCCAGGCCTGAGATGGCTACGGAGCGTGCTGTGATCTCAATGAGCGTAGGGTCAAGCCTCAGTATCAGTGTGGCCGCCTGCAACAAACCTTCAAACAGAGTCGATGCCATTCACACCACTCACAGAGTAAGGGTCAATCATAGATTTTCGTGTCGCCTGACCTGAATCTTTCGGGACATTCACTTCCTTCGAAATACGCGGCTGCCTCGATCCATTCGACGGTATCGGGGTCTGAGCCAGTCTTGATAAGTTTCACAGCGGGGTTGATGAGATTCGTGTCGTAGGTATCAACGCCGAAGGATTCGAAGATGGCTTGTCCTTCGTCGGAGACAAGAAACTCGATGAACTCTATGGCGCCGACGAAGTTGGCACCGGTATTGCTCTCGGTGCTGACTGCTATTGCGCTGTAGACGTTGATCAGTTTTTCGCCCTCCCCGACCACGACTTCTAGGTTGATGAGCGCCCCTTTCCTGTATTTCAGGTAGGTTCCCATGTCAGTTAGGGTGTGGGCATCGAACTCCTCGGCGATCTGCAGCGTCTTGCCCATCCCTGTGCCCGATTCCCTGTACCAGTCCTCGTCTCTTAGGGACGTAGCATCATAGCCGGCTGCGCTCCATAGGTCTTTCTCCTTAGCATGGGTCCCTGAATCGTCCCCCCTTGAGACCCAGATGGCCTCTCCGCTCCGTCCCTTCTCTATTAGGGTGCTGAGGGCGTCCTCGACATTCATGTTGTTGATACCGACAGGATCGTTACTGGGACCTACGATCGAGAAAAAGTTGTAAGCAATTATCTTCCTATCAACGCCGTATCCTTCCTCCATAAACTGCAATTCCTTCGAGGGAGCGTGCACAAGGATCATGTCGGCGTCCCCTCTCTGGGCGTGAGTTATGGCCAGGCCTGTTCCCACGGATATCAAATAAAGATCGACGGAGCTTTTAGCCTCGAAAGCGTCTTCGATTCGGTCCAGAATTCCTGTGTCGTAGAGGCTGGTGGTCGTCGCCACAACCAGACTCTTCTCAGCCTCTGGCGCCTGTGAATAGAGGATGTACAAGCCTCCACCACCAACAAGAATGATCGCTAGCAGCAAAGTCAGTAAGCGGTTAGTCAGCCTTATAGACATATCCAGATGTCGATGTGTTTAATTATGCATATCGATTTAAGGTTTACCATCGGAGAGCGGATGAGATGGAAACCCGTTATGTTCCTCCATGCATAACAGTTTTTACCGACGAAGAGGGAGATAGGTGAGACACTCGGACGGAGACACATGACAGTTGATGTAAGTTCTAAGCTGATAGACCCCTACGGACGCCCCATAAACAGTCTCAGGATATCCGTCACGCAGAGATGCGACCTGAACTGCTTCTTCTGCCACCAGGAGGGCGAGAGCGGGGTAGGCGGTGAAGAGGTCACAGCTGACGAGATCGAGGCTATCGCCAGGACCGCTTCCAACCTCGGCATCAGGAGGGCGAAGATCACCGGAGGAGAGCCTCTGCTCAGGGAGGATTTGACCGAGATAGTGCGAAGGATCTCACCACATTTCGAGGAGGTCTCTATGACTACCAATGGCGTGGGCCTTGCCCTGAGGGTTTGCGAGCTGAGCGAGGCGGGCTTGGAACGCGTAAACGTAAGCCTCCACTCCGCAAGATCTGAGGTCTATAGAGAGATCACCGGAGTCGACGCTCTAGACGAGGTCAGGAGGGGAGTCGCAGCAGCGATCGGGTGCGGCCTTAACCCCGTCAAACTCAACATGGTAGTCATGGAGAGATTGAACGACGGCGAGGTCGAAGAGATGATAGAGTTCTCCAAGGAGGTCGGGGTCATCCTCCAGCTCATAGAGTTCCAGGCGCTGGAGAAGGGCGTTGAAGGCTACGGCATCTATTACCACGACCTCCGTCCCTGGGAGGAGGAGCTAGAGGCTCGGTCGGAGAGGGTCGTCGTGCGCGAGCTCCACAGGAGGAAGCAGTACCACCTCAAGGGCGGGGGGACCGTCGAGGTGGTGAGGCCCATGCACAACTCCCACTTCTGCGAATTCTGCACCAGGATCAGGATGACCTCGGACGGCCACCTCAAGCCATGCCTTATGCGGGAGGACAACCATGTGGATGCCGTCCAGCGCATGAGGCGTGGAGAGTCCGAGGAAGCCCTCGCAGATGCCTTCAGGGAGGCCGTCGCCAGGAGAGAGCCCTACTGGAAAGAGTGAGATGAAGGTCAAGCTGAAATACTTTGCCTCGATAGCCGAGTACATGAGAAAAAACGGGGAGGAGATGGAGCTGTCGGGGGAGACAAAGATAGACGACCTCCTTTTAGTGGTGAAGAGCCAGCACGACTTGCTCCAAGGCATGGATAATATAATCGTCGCATTAAACGGCGAGTATGTCGATGGGTCCACACGCCTCAAAGACAGTGACGTAGTTGCTCTGTTCCCTCCGGTGAGCGGTGGTTGACATGATCAAGATAACTAAAGATGACTTCTCCGTCGACGAGGTCCTAAACGAGATCCGCTCCAATGGGATGGGGTGCGTAGTAACCTTCGTTGGAGTGGTGCGCGACAACTCCAAGGGCAGACCTGTGGAACGCATCGAGATCCAGGTCTACGAGGAGATGGCTTTGAAGCAGCTGCAGGCAATAAGGGAAGAGGCCATCGATAAGTTCAGCGTTGATGAGATAGCCATTCTTCATCGCTATGGTAGCCTAAAGGTATCCGACAAGATCATGATGATCGCCGTGGGAGCCGGCCACAGGGCCGAGGCCTTCAACGCGTGCCGATACGTCATCGACACTATCAAGGAGAGGGTGCCCATATGGAAGAAGGAGATAACTCCAGACGGAGACTTCTGGGTGGAGGAAAAAAGAGATGAGAGACACTAGAGACCCCAGCAGGATGGTGGACATCTCCGACAAAGAGACCGTCCACAGGGAAGCCGAGGCGGAGGGACGGATCCGCCTGAAGGAAGAGACCATTGAGGCCATAATGGAGGGAAGGATCGAGAAGGGAGATCCCCTGTCGACGGCCAAGATCGCTTGCATGCTGGCGGTGAAGAAGACGCCCGAGCTCATACCCATGTGCCACCCAGTACCGCTAACTTCAGTCAACGCCGAGTTCGAAGTGGGGGATGTATCGATTATTGCACGCTGCCGCGTCACGGCCGACTACAAGACAGGGGTCGAGATGGAGGCTCTTACCGGAGTGACCGTCGCCCTTCTCACTGTCTGGGACATGGTGAAGTACCTAGAGAAGGACGCGAAAGGTCAGTACCCATCCACGTCCATCACGGATGTCAGGGTCACAGAGAAGAGGAAGGATTAGGATGAAAGAGCATCGGAGAGACCAGAAGGTAGAGGCCTCGATTGCCCTGATCATCACCAGCGACACCAGGACGCTCGACACCGACGAGACGGGTAAGAGAGCTGTACGCCTCCTTGAAGATGCAGGGCATAAGGTCGTCGCCTACGTTATCGTTGAGAACAACGCAGATAGAATAATGGAAACATTCGAGGCGTTTAAAGCGGACGACAATATCCAAGTGATAGTCACGAGTGGGGGCACGGGGATAGGCGTCAAGGACGTGACCGTCGACGCGGTGACAGGTCAATTCGACAAGAGGTTACAGGGCTTCGGTGAGCTTTTCAGGCGGCTCAGTTACGATGAGATAGGCATCGCGGCTGCGATGAGTAGGGCTACAGCAGGAATAGCCTCTGGTAAGATCGTCTTCTGCCTACCCGGATCTACAGGCGCCATGAGTACAGCGCTTGAGAAGATAATTCTACCCTCACTTGGCCACATGATGTGGGAGTTGAATAGGAGATGAGTATGAGACCGTTCAAGCGCCTCCTAAGCAGGGAGGCCGCGTTGGAAATTATCGAACAGAACACCCATCCCATCGGAAGGGTTGAGAGGATCAATATAACCGAGGCCTCAGGCAGGGTGATCGCTCAGGACGCAGTGGCCAGATTCAACGTGCCCTCCTTCGACAGATCTTCCATGGACGGCTACGCAGTAAGGGCCGAGGACACCTTCGGTGCTGGTAACTACTCACCGCTGAAGCTGAAGCTAATCGGAGTCCAGCACGCAGGTGAGACGTTCGACGGCGAGGTCCAGAAAGGGGAGTGCCTACAGGTCGCCACGGGGAGCTTGATACCCAAGGGTAGCGACGCCGTCGTCATGGTGGAGTACACGAGAACCGATGGAAGCGGTGTTGAGATATTGAAGCCCGCTTATCCAGGCGCCAACATCTCTCCCGAGGGTGAAGACATAAGGACTGGCGACGTCGTCATATCAGAGGGCGACTTGTTGACACCTGCCAAGATCGGGGCCCTCGCCGCCCTCAACATGGAGTCAGTGGAGGCCTACGAGAGGCCGAAGGTCGCTGTGCACTCCACTGGTTCAGAGGTGAAGCCCCTCGGATCCGAGCTTGATCCTGGCTACGTCTACGACATCAACCAGTACACTCTCTCAACCATCGCCGAGAAGAACGGCTGCCTCCCTCTGATGAATGGGATAATCCCCGACGAGAGGGAGGATCTGGAGGCGGCGATCAAAATGGCCTCTCGGTTCGACCTAGCCGTCTTCTCAGGGGGGAGCTCGGTGGGAGCTCGTGACCTCTTTGCCGACATCGTCGAGGAGCTCGGGGAGGTGCTGTTCCACGGGTTGCAGGTGAAGCCGGGGAAGCCTACGCTGTTCGGGGTCGTTGAAGGCACGCCGGTGTTCGGGATGCCGGGCTACCCGACGTCCTGCCTAAGCAACGCATACATCTTCCTCGCCCCCTCGCTGAGAAGGCTCGCCAGACTTCCACTTGTCGAGCCCAGGCTGGTGAAGGCGAGGATGGCCTCCCAGTTCGTCTCCTCCTCGGGGAGGGAGCAGTTCCTCACCGTGAGGCTGGAGG
>CP070784.1:1258068-1265050 GCA_020346605.1 Candidatus Bathyarchaeota archaeon
ACATCTCCAGCGACATGCCGCCCCAGACAGCGTGAGACCTGACGATATAAAAGATTTAGACTCCCGATGGGCCCGATGCCAAGGTATTAAATATCAAAGTAAAACATACACTTGGCGAGTTTTCGTGTCAAGCAAAGGAACAGCACCCGACGAGCTCTATGCGGATCTGGTGCTGATTAACGGCAAGATCGCCACCATCGACGCCGACGACTCAGTAGTTGAGGCCGTGGCCTGCAAGGACAAGAAGATCATCGCGGTCGGCAGCAACGAGGAGATCGAGGCCTACAAGGGGAAGAACACCGAGGTCGTGGACCTGGGCGGGAAGACGGTGACGCCGGGGTTCGTGGACACCCACGTCCACTTCTCGTCCGGCGCCAGGAGGGCCAGGAGCGTCGACCTCCGCTACGTAAGGACAATGGACGACCTCATCGCCGAGCTCAAGAAGAAGGCGGAGACCCTGCCCCCCGGGCGCTGGCTCAGGGGATGGGGGTACAACGAGTCCAAGCTCAAAGAGAAGAGGTTCCCGAACCGCTACGACCTGGACAAGGCCTCCACGGAGCACCCCATCACGGTGACCAGGCAGGGGGGCCACGACGGGATCAGGGTGAACAGCCTCGTACTTGAGCTGGCCAACATCACCAAGGACACGCCCGACCCGAGGCCACCCTCCTTCATCGAGAGAGACCCGGAGACGGGGGAGCCCCTGGGGAACCTGAGGGAGGATGCCACGCAGACGATCAACGAGATGATCGCAGCGGAGCCCCTGATGACGAAGGAGGAGAAGAAGGAGGGGCTGAGGAACACCATCAAGTTGATGCTCGCATGGGGCATCACCAGCATCCAGGAGCCCGGCGCCCCTATGGACATGATCCCCCTGTACATGGAGCTCTACGACGAGGGCGAGTACCACATCAGGAACACTTACCTAGCCAGCGCCCCCAGCGAGGGCCGCGTCTACGAGGGGCGGAACGAGAGATACAAGACAGCGGTCGACATCGCCGTCGAGGCCGGCCTGGTGAGCGGATATGGCAACGACCACATAAAATTCGCCGGCATCAAGCTGGGGCACGACGGGAGCATGAGCGCAGGGAACTGCGCCGTCTACGAGCCCTACCTCAACTACACCACCCCGGACAACTACGGCGTCATCCACGGCTACAGCAACGAGGAGATGGAGAGCGGAGAGGCCCTGAAGGAGTACGCCCCCGTGGTGGTCAAGCTCCACAACGCCGGTATGAGATGCGGCATCGGCGCCATCGGCGACAGGGGCATCGACTTCTACCTCGACGCCATCGAAATCGCGCATAACCAGAACCCCCGCGCAGACGTGCGGCACAGCCTTGAGCACTGCAGCCTCCCCACGAAGGCGGCTCTGGAGCGGATGAAGCGCCTAGGCGTCACCTCCTCCACCTCCGTCGGCTTCGGATGGGAGCTGGGCGACCAGCACAGGACCTACATGGGCATGGAACGGATGAAGCGCTACATGCCGATGAAGAGCTTCAAGGAGATGGGCATCGTCGCCAGCGGCAACGCCGACTGGTCCGTATGCTCAGCGAACCCCATGGAAGGAATCCACGTCTGCGTCAACAGAACCTCCGAGACCGGGCAGGACCTCAGCAAGAACCAGGCCATCTCCGTCATGGACGCGCTGCGGGTCTATACGTGGAACGGCGCCTACATCACCCACGAGGAGGGCATCAAGGGCTCCATCGAGCCAGGCAAGTACGCCGACTTCGCGATCCTCGGAAAGGACATATTGACCTGCGACCCCGACGAGATCCACAAGATCAAGGTCCTGGAGACATACGTCGACGGCAAGAAAGTGTACGAGAGAAAAGAATAGAACCCCCAACCAACCTTTTTTTTATTTCACTCAAGAGCATTCTCCAAAATAACGATGACATTCGGATGACTTGTAAGCCTTAATTATCCTGGAAACTGCTAGAGTCGTTGACGATACATGGCTATCGATTACTTCGCCGACCAGCCATCTCCCTCCGAGATACACGATAGAATGAAGGGCTACGCCTCATGGTTCGAGATAGACCTCGACAGCCTCGGGCACAACCTCAAGGAGATCAGGGACAGGGTCGGAGTTGAAGTGATGCCCGTCGTGAAGAACAACGCTTACGGGCACGGGCTCCTGCCAGTGGTCGCATACCTGTCCAGGGAGAGCATGGAGTGGTTCATGGTGGCCAAGCTGAAGGAGGCGGTTGCCATCAGGGATGCGGGGATCCCCGGCCACGTGGTCTCCATGGACGCGATGTTCTCCGAGGGACAGTTCAGGGAGGTCGTAGACAAGGGGATCACACAAGTCGTCTACACCAGGGAGGTGGCTGACACGCTCAACGAGGTTGCAGGTAGAATGGGGAAGGAGGCCGAGACCTTCGTCAAGGTTGACACTGGGCTCCGCCGAGTAGGAGTACCTCACTCCGAGGCAGCGGACCTCATAGAGCACGTGCACAACCTCCCAAACGTGAGCGTGAGGGGGATATTCTCGACATTCATGCAGAACCCCGACCAGGACCCCGTTATGCTGCAGAGGCTGCTCTCAGTCGATGAGGAGCTCAGGGAAAGAGGCGTCCAGGTCGAGTTAAGGAGCATGGCGAGCAGCGACGCCATCTTCCACAACCCCACGGCCTGGCTGGACATGGTGCGGCCCGGCATGAGCCTCTACGGCGTCTACCCGGAGAAGAAGGACGCTGCATCGGGTCTGGAGCTCAGGCAGGTGCTCACGTTCAAGGCCCGCATCGAGCACACCAAGTGGGTCGAGGAGGGGGACTCGGTGACCTACTGGGGGAGGTTCGTCGCCCCACGGAGGATGAGGATCGGTACGCTGCACATCGGCTTCTACGACGGGGTCCCGAGGGAGATGGCGAACGTGGGGCGCATCAAGGTCGACGGCGTCTACAAGTCCAGCCTCGGATCGGTCTCGCTGAACCACTACCTCATGGACCTGGCGGACGTCGACGCCTCCGTGGGCGACGTGGTCGAGGTGATCGGCAGAGAGGACGAGAACAGCCTCTTCAGCACGGCAGAGACCGCCGGCTGGATGGTGTACAGCCTGATGAACCACCTGAACCCGTTCACCCCGAGAGTGTACATGGAGAAAGGTGAGCCCGTGGCGCTGCTGGACCTGAGAGCGATGCAATGATACGGGGATCAGTTCTCGGCGCGTAGGGCCTCAACCACGGCCCTGCCGAAAGAAGACGTCCCATCCGACCCTCCGAGATCCGGGGTCCTGACCTTCCCCTCGCCCAGGACTCGATCGACGGCCGCGTCTATCCCCTTCCAGGCGGCCTTTAGCTTCGCGTCTCCCCTCTTGTCCCCTATCCAGTTGAGCATCATCCCCACGGAGAGGATCATAGAAGTGGGGTTGGCTATCGCCCTCCCCGCTATGTCGGGGGCCGAGCCGTGTGTGGGCTCCGCGTAGCAGTGGTCTTCACCTGCGTTCAGGGCACCAGCGAGCCCCAGGCTGCCTTGGACTGCTCCTGACATGTCGGAGAGGATGTCGCCATACTGGTTGGGCATCACCACTATGTCGTAGTAATCGGGCCTCATCAGCGCCCAGTAGGACCATGCGTCGACCCAGGCCAGATCGGTCCCCACGTCGGGGTACTCCGGCGCCACCCTCTCGAAGGTCTCCTTGAAGAGGTCGTCCGCCCTGCAGATGCCCCACTTGGCAGCCCCCGTGAGGCGCCTCTTACCGTCGGAGGGGGCTCCCGGCCTACCCTTGTAGTCTCCGCTCCTCGCCAGCTCGAAGCCGTACCTGATGACCCGCTCGCAGCCCCTCCGGGTCTGGACGTAAGTGTCGACGCCCATCTCGGTATCCCCTCCCCTGCTCAGGTATCCCCCGATGCCGACGTACATCTGCTCCGTGTTCTCCCTGAGGATGACGTAGTCGATCTCGCCGGGCTCCCTGCCAACCAGGACGCTTTTCACCCCGGGCCTTAGCCTGCACGGCCTGATGTTGGCGTAGACGTCGAGGTCTGGCCTCATATTCACGGGGAGATACGGCCTCGGCATCAGCCCAACGTACTGCGGCAACCCCACAGGACCCTTGAAGATGCCATCTGCTTCAAAGATCATCTCCTCCGTGATTGCGGGGTCCCAGACCTCCTCCCTGTCGTGGTCAACCCAGAACTGTGCGCCCAAGTCGTAGGGTCCCAAGATCTCCAAATCGAAGCCGTACACCTCCTCGGAGGCCTTTAAGACACTGATCGCCTCGGGCACTATCTCGTGGGCGATGCCGTCGCCCTTCAGAGCAAGTATCTTGTAACTCCTAGTCAACCGGGTAAACCTCCTTCGGATATTAGGTCACTACAGATATATTGCATCTGTGGCAAGCTGTCTCCTAGATGACCCAAAACGGTTGATTCGAGTTTTTTCTTCCATGGAACAGTAGCTACCGACGCCGGGCTTTAATTCCCAGTCGGGGCGTATTATACAGATGAAGATACGTAGTATAGTGAATCAGCGGAGGAGAGGGATCGAGGTCGAGGGCACCATTGTGGACATAGCCCAAGTCCCCCTGGCTCGGTCAAGGAAGACATTGATGAAGGCCACTCTGGGGGATGAGACTGGCAGCATCACCCTGAATCTGTGGGGATCTCAAAGCCTGAAATGCAAGGAAGGGGACAGGGTAAAAATAACCAATGGATACACAAGTAAGAGCTCTGGCAAGTTCGAGCTCAACATCGACTCCGGCGACGACATAATGGCCATGGACTCGGAATAGACAAGATCCCATGTACAAAGTTACGCGCGCAGCATGAGAATATAATATGTTGAATTCTGTTTTGGCGGACCAAATGTGTCACATTGGCGCGCGCGCCCGTGTCACGGGAAAATATTTATCACAAAATCCTACGTGACCAACAGGATGCATGTTAAAATGTTTTCCTGTATTTTCATCATTTTATAAAAGATGTTTCGGCACCTCATGCTAAATAGATATAAATATCCTAATTTTAATTGAAAAGAGGTAAACTGATGTCCAAGGAGCTTGATCAGCTAGACCTGAAGATCCTTTTCGAGCTGCAACTCAACGGCAGGATCAGTATCACCGATCTCGCCAAAAAAATAGGGGCGTCTCGCCCCACGACATCGAGCAGGTTGAAGCGCCTCATTGAAGAGGGATACGCACTCGTCAGAAGCGGACTCAACCTGAACAGAGTGGGTTACAAGATGGCCTGCGTCGGGCTTGAGGTGCGGAACGATAGTTCCAGGAGGGAAGTCGAGAGATGCCTCAAGGACTGCCCTAGAGTGCTCCACATCTTCAGGACCAGCGAGAAGGCCAACATCCACATCGCCATTTGGGGTGAGGAGGACCAGACGATGAATTCCACTATCGAGTCGTTCCGAGATTTACCCGACGTGGAGATTGTCTACACCCACTACCTCGGAGCCCCCATGTACGGGGACGTGGTGTTCCCCGTCACGACGGAAAAGGTCGAGAAGACACCCTGCGGAAAAGACTGCGCATCCTGCTACAGGTACGATCAGGGGTGGTGCATCGGCTGCCCCATCACCTTCGATTACAAGGACCCAATAGCCACCAAATGATCGTGTTATACAAACATAGCTATGGAGCCCCGGGCGGGATTCGAACTTGAAGTAAAAAAGCCCCTAATGCGCGCGCGAATTTCGGGAGCTTAGCCGTGTCAGCGCTTTCCTCGTTAGGCTTTTTATCAAGATGCGCTTAACGTTTACTCGGTGCGCGCGCGCGTTAACCACTCCGGCGGGAGATTTTTTACTTCTATGTTTATGTTTTTAATGACACACGCTATAGGAGTATTTGAATTGGTCATCAAAGACTTCATCAGGGTTGCGGATGGCAGGGAGAAGGCGGATCTGCTGCTGATGAACGCCGAGATCGTGAACGTCTTCTCAGGGGAGATAATCGAGGACCACGTGGCGATATCGAAGGGCAGGATAGTTGGGTTTGGAAAATACTCGGCCCGCAGGACGATCGATCTCGAAGGCAAGTATCTCTGCCCCGGCCTGATCGACGGCCACGTCCACATCGAGAGCTCGCTGCTCAGCGTCCCCGAATACGCGAGGGCGGTGGTGCCGCTGGGAACGACTGCCGTGATCGCCGACCCCCACGAGATAGCGAACGTCCTGGGGCTTGATGGAATCCGATACGTGCTCGACTCCAGCAGGCACCTCCCTCTGGACGTCTACATCATGCTCCCTTCGTGTGTTCCCTCCAGCCACCTTGAGACCACCGGGGCAACACTGACTGCTTCGGACCTCTCCCTCCTGATCAGTGAGGAGAGGATTCTAGGCGTGGGCGAAGTTATGAACTTCCCCTCCGTTCTGCAGGGAGATCCGGGGACGCTGGAGAAGATAGCGGTCGCGGGGCGCCGCGTCGTCGATGGACACGCCCCCGGTCTGTCTGGGAAACGTCTCTCATCATACATCTCAGCGGGAATTACGTCGGATCACGAGTGCACGACCGTGGAGGAGGCCGAGGAAAAACTGCGGAAGGGGATGCACATCATGATACGCGAGGCGAGCCCGGCGAGAAACCTCAAGACTCTGCTCCCACTCGTGAACTCCAAGAACTCGAGGAGATTCAGCTTCGTCAGCGACGACTGGCACCCCATAGACCTGGTCGATGAAGGCCACATAGACAACATGGTCAGGACGGCCGTGAACATGGGGGTCGACCCCGTCGTGGTGATTCAGATGGCCACGATAAACACGGCCGAGTACTTCGGACTCCGCAACGTGGGCGCCGTGGCTCCAGGATATCAGGCTGACCTGATCGTCTACGACACGCCAAGGGACTTCAAGGTCCTCAAGGTGATCAAGAGAGGCGAGATTGTCGCGGAGAAAGGCCGCCTCGTCCTCCCCATGAAGGCCTCGGACGTTCATCTCAGGAGTTCGATTAACGTAGCTCAGTTGGACGCCGAGGACCTCAGAATAAAGGCGGAGGGGGATGAGATCCGCGTTATCGAAGTCGTGCCGAACCAGA
>CP070784.1:1265150-1287120 GCA_020346605.1 Candidatus Bathyarchaeota archaeon
CGATTCCTCGACGGACTGGGCCACGCCGTCGATGGAATCCCGGTGGAAGTTGATGTAGTGGCTGTCCTGGGTAGTGGTTATGCCGGAGCGTATCATCTCGACCGCGGCCAACATACCAGCGGCGTAGCAGGTATCCCTGTCTAGGTGCTGCAGGGCGTCGATGTCCCAAGAGTACATTGTCCTCCGAGGCACTCCTCTCCTCCCATCATCGTTGGTCCCCCGCATGATCGTCTGGTAGACGTGGTTGTGTGCATTCACAAGGCCCGGCATCACTATCTTCCCGGAGGCGTCGATTACATCATCGGAGCCGTACTCTCGCGCGAGACCCTCGGTCTTCCCTACAGCGGTGATCCTATCTCCCTCCACTGCGACGGCGCCGTCTCTGATTGCTTTCCTCTCGGGGTCGAGGGTTATCACGAAACCGTTCTTGATGAGCAAGTTGACCGTACGGAAATAAGCGCACAGGTATAACACGTTTATCGGTCCTCGTGCCGTCCGAATTGTTAAATCTCCTTATGATAAGACTCTGATCGAGGTTAGTTTATGAGTTCTAAACGTTCCTCCGGAAAACAGATTGAGATTGAGATCGGAGGCGTCAAATTCGTCGCCGACCTTCTGGACCTGAGGGCGCCGAAGACCTGCGAGGCGATCCTGAGCATCCTCCCCCACGAGAGCGTAACCTGGCATCAGTTCTGGTCGGGTAGCGGGCTCCAGGTCCACGACGAAACACTGAAGAAGATGGCCGAGGACCACGGTCTCTGGCCCACGGCGAACTTCCCCGACTACGGCGAAAATCCCAGCATCTACGGGTGCCCCGGCGACATCGGCTTCTATCCAGTCGGCCATGGCATATTCATCACGTATGGTAAGTCCCGGTTCTACGGTCCGCCCGAAGGTGTGGAGCCTACGTACATCTTCGCCGAGATCAAGAAGGACCTAGATAAACTGAACGAGGTCGGCAGGAACATCGGAAGGCATGGCCAGCGGAACATCGTCCTCAGGCTGAGGGAGTAGGCCCCTTTGAAGATCTATATCAGCTCCGACCAGGAGGGGGTCAGTGGCATCGCCACCCGCTCCCGGGACGGCGTTGACCAGGCGGAGAACAAGAGGCTCCAGACTGAGGAGATCGTCGCCTGCTGCAACGCCATTCTGGAGGTCGACCCTGACGCGGAGATCGTGGTAAACGACAGCCACGGGAAGGGGCTGAACCTAGACTTCGAGGCCCTCCCCGAGCGGGTGGAGCTCATCAGGCAGAGCCCCGAGATACTGGACCAGATGTACGGTATCGACGAGTCCTACGACGGCTTCATGTTCTACGCCCACGCCATGCGGGGCACCCTGGGAGCCCTGCTGAGCCACGTCTGGGAGGTCCAGGACCTCATCGTTAACGGGAAAAGACTTGGGGAGGCCGGCATCGCCTCCTACGTCGCCAGCTACTACAGCGTCCCATTCATATTCGCCGCAGGGGACGACTTCTACGTGGAGGAGGTCCAGGAGCTCTCCCCCACCACCGAGACGGCTGTGGTCAAGTACGGCATGGGGCGGTACGTGGCACGGAACCTCCATCCCAAGCTTGCCCGGAAGCTGATAGCAGAGGGCACGAAGAACGCACTCAGGAGGCTCAAGGCGGGTGAGATCATTCCTGTCGAGCTCCCCGACCCACCGATACGCCTAGAGATGCGCTACTCCGACACTGGAGCTGCCGACGCTGCGTGCATGATGCCTGGGGTCGAGCGGGTAGACGGCAGGACCACGCTATTCGTCTCCGACAACGTAAAGGACGCTTACAAGGCATTCTACGCCCAGACGAGGCTTCAGAGGACCAGGCTCCTCTAGCCTTTTTTCAGGAACCATAATATATCCTCGGGATTCCTATCTGATTCCATGGTCCTTCTCATCAGAGAGTCAGACATCGCCCAGATAGATCTGACTCCCTCCGAAGTCATCGAGGCCGTAGAGGATGCCTACCGACAGGACGGCCTGGGGCAGGCGGAGGAGACACCCCGACTGGAGATAAAGATCAAGGGGAAGCACCTGCCCCACATCGCCCCCGGCACCACCAGCGTCGGGCAGGGGATGGCCTACTTGGAGGGCTCGGGAGTAATCGTCGTCTCCCACGCGTACCACTTCGACTTCCACAAGTACATCAGCCAGATCCTGGACCCGGAGACGGGGGAGACCCTGGCGATAGTGAAGAGGAGCAGGAGCGCCCTGGGCTCAAGACCGGGGAAGATAGAGTCGGGTGGGCTCCGCACCGGTGCCGCTGCCGCCATCGGCGTGAAGTATATGGGGAGGGAGCGAGTGGATTCAGTCGGTGTGATAGGGACCGGCAGGATAGGCAGGGCCTCCCTCGCCTGCGTGTCCGAGGTGCGGGACTTCGACAGGGTCTACTCCTACTCGGGGCGTAGGCGTGACGACGAGTTCGCCCGGGTAATGAGGGAGATGATCGGCGTCGACGTGGAGGCGTGCGACGGGGCCGAAGAGGTGGTGAGGAGCTCCGACGTGTTGGTCACCGCCACCTACGCCCAGGAGCCCGTCGTTAGGGGGGAGTGGCTCAGGGAGGGCACACACATCAGCGGGATGGGGGCCGACGGCCCCATGAAGGCGGAGATGGACGTCGAGGTCTTCAGGCGGGCCACCAAAGTCGTCGTGGACAGTGAGAAATGTCTCTCCATAGGAGAGGTCGCTAGGTCCTTGGATGCTGACGCCCTCAGAAGAGAGGAGATATGGAGGATCGGGGAGGTGGTGGCCGGTGCCAAACCTGGCAGGGAGGACGACTCCGAGATCACCATTTTCGAGAGCGACGGCACCCACATACAGTCGGCTGCGATCGTGCTCCTCATCTACCGGAAGACAGAGGAGATGGGTTTGGGCGTCGAGACCTCTGAGATCGACTCCTTCTTCGTCAATCCCTAGCCGCGCGTGCCCCGGTTTGATGTGGCCTTGAACTCGCACACGACGTTGTAGATATTCTATCTATGCTCGTTAGGGAAGCTAGAAGGCTCAGTCCTCAAAGTGTTTATACAATGGGGATAGACTATTCACACGGGATAGTGAACACGATTTTCTGCCCTAAATGCGGTTCTGAGAACGTGGAAGATGCAAGGTTCTGCGCTAAATGCGGAGCACCCCTTGGTAGGGTGAGCGAAGATGAGAGCCTTGACTCCATTGAGAACATCATAGAGTCGACGATTGAAGGGATCTCCTCCACCGCTCTCCCCGGCATTCTGATCGGAGTTTTCATCATTGTCATCGGTTTGACGTTCTCATCGGGACAGGACGTCGGCCGAATAGTCGGCAACTGGGGGGAGACCTTCGGTGAGGGCATGGGCAGCTGGGGGGAGAGTTTCGGCAGCAGCATGGGGAGCTGGGGGGAGAATATGGGGCGGTTCTTCGCCGATTTCGGGAGGAACCTAAGTATCAGCTTCGGCGCGTCCATGGTCATCGTCGTCGGGTTGGTCATAGTGGCGTGGTCCCTATTCAGGCAAGATGTGCGCTAACAACGAAGTTAGGAACTCATTCGCGAAGGAGAACCAGGACCAAGGGTAATTCATGTTGGGATGCCCACGCTCACATGTTTTTAGACATCTGGTGGAACCTAATCTTTTAGATGTTCCAGACGTATGGTAGTTGTATGGAACTCGAAGCGTTCAAACCAAGAGCTATCAGCTTGTACGAAGATTTCGTCGGTTTCCCCTCGATACACGAGGAGCTACGAGACATCGTGAACTACCTGAGACATCTGGTCAGGTTGACCCGAGAGGGAAAAGACGATTACAGGAGGATGATTGTTCAGGCCGAGCCCGGGGCTCTATTCCTAGGACGGACCGGGGCGGGTAAGACACACGCCCTGCACTGCGTCGTAAATGAGGCCGCCAAGGCGGGATATCATCCGATAGATGGGAGCGTGATGCTCGGGAAGACCGAGGTCGATCCCAAGGACGTGAGGGAGTTCTTCGACTCTTGCAGATCGGAGGCCGACGACAATCCTCTCCTGATTGTGTACGACGACGCAAGACAGCTGCTGGGTTCCAGCGGAAGGGGATACTACAGCTTCGAGTATGGGAACAGCGGTCGAGAGACGAGGCCGATGCTGGGAGAGTTTAGGAGGCAGATCGACGGTCTGCAGTTCTTCGGTCACCCCGCCTACGTCATCATAACCTCCGCCACATCCCTCAGGCACATAGACAGGCAGATCGCGAGAAGGTTCTCCAGGCACGTATCGTTCCCCAGGCCCAGAGATGAGAGCAGGAGGGCGCTGTTCCACTATTATCTTAACAGATTCGGGCACGATCCCGATGACGTGGACATAGTGACTCTCTCCTTCCTCATGGACGGCGTGGTCGCCGGCAGGGTGGAGGAGATAGTTTCCAAGGCGAGCTACAAGGGGGACATGGAGGGCGGGCTGACGAACAAGCTGCTCGTGAAGGAGATCTCCAGGTTCCTCCAGGGCCCACCAGTCGACACCCACCTCACGGAAGAGATGAAGATACTCACCGGGCTCCACGAGTTCGGAGGCCACACGTTGCCCGCGTACGCGGTCGGGCTAGAGCCCATCCTCGTGACCATCGAGCCATCGGCCGACGGCAGTTACGGTAAGAGCTTCCACAGGCATTCGAAGAACCTGCCGCCGTCGTCCGCCAAATACCACTTCGCCGACGTGGTCACTAGGATGGGGAGCACAGCCGTCTACTTGGAGCTGGAGCAGAGCATCGAGGAGGGGAGGATGAACGACCTCACCAGCGCTACGAGGTCTGCCCTGGATCTTTACGCCGTCAAGAATCCCATGGTGAACCTGACGGTTGGGGAGGGCACCTACCTATCTGAGGGGCTGTTCAGCGAGGAGAACAGGGAGGAGATCGAGGGGGAGATCGAGAAGATCAAGGGCGCCGCACTGGAGGTCGCCAAGGATATCGTAAGAAACTACAGGAACGAGATATTGGCGTTCACCAGAGACCACTTGGTCAAGAATGAGATCATGGTGAGAAGCGAGATCATAGATGCGCTGAAGGAAATGAGCGTCGAGCAAGGTCAATATTATGAGAAGATGTGTGACTCCTTGAACGAGATAGGGTATCCCGTATAATCGATTTATCCAGAGCGCGCGCGCATATCCGGACGACGGCCAAAAGCGGATACAACTGGAAGATCAAAATTGAATGGCTTGTCCCGAGGCCCTTACCAAGGAGCTCAATGAGGACCCAAGTGGAGCCTTGACTGCACGTAGAGGGGGGCAATCCTTCCAAGCGTGAAAAGCAACCCGAACGGCGAAAGCAACCGAAAAAATCCTCCAATCCGATCCGATTAAGCGTAAAAAGTGGTCCTACCACGTGAATTCCAAACAAAAACCCCTGATCAATGGTAGCCGCTGTGGAGCCGGAAACCCGCGTCCAGACACACGCACAGCCCCACATACTTAAACACACCAAAACCGAACCACTATCAACATGGACAAGAAACTCACCCTAGTCGCCACGGGCGATTCCCTCATCACCATGCGTATGAGCGTCCACAGCGAACCCGAGTTTATCCAGCTGGTGGAGCTCATCCGGGATGCGGACCTCGCATTCACCAACTTCGAGATGCTCGTCCACGACTACCAGGACAACGCATACCCAGCCGCCCAGTCGGGAGGCACATACATGCGCGCCCCACCCCACATAATCGAAGAGATCAAGTGGATGGGGGTCGACCTAGTCTCCACTGCAAACAACCACAGCCTTGACTACAGCTACGGGGGCCTGTTCAGCACCAAAGAGCAGCTTGACCGGGCCGACCTCCCTCACGCCGGCACCGGCAAGGACCTCGCCGAGGCCCGCCGGCCCACCTACATGGAGACGCCGCAGGGGCGCGTCGCCCTCATCGCGGCCTCCTCCAGCTTCGCACCCTTCGGGAGAGCCGGCGCAGCCCGCAAGGACATGCAGGGACGTCCAGGCCTCAACTCTCTCAGGTACGACACGTGGTACACCGTCGCCTCCGAAACCCTCCAGAAGATCAAGAATCTGGAAAAGGAGATCGGCTTCGCTGACATAGTCCAGCCCGAGGACCCCAACGAGCACCACCTCCTCCGCACCAAGTTCGTCGCCGGAGAGGACATAGGCGCCCACACGAAGCCCAACAAGTCCGACATGGATGGGAACCTGGAGTCCATCCGCGAGGCCTGCCGCCAGGCCGATTGGGTCCTCTTCAGCCTCCACGCCCACGAGGGGGCCTGGAACAACTCCGAGCGCCCCGCCGACTTCGTCGAAGAGTTTGCACGGGGCGCTATAGACGCTGG
Source organism: Candidatus Bathyarchaeota archaeon (assembly GCA_020346605.1). Lineage (GTDB taxonomy): Archaea > Thermoproteota > Bathyarchaeia > TCS64 > TCS64 > BS750m-G28. The sequence continues at coordinate 1,271,428 of CP070784.1, forward strand.
AGCCCACGCCGTCATCGGCCACGGCCACCACGCCATGAGGGGCATAGAGATCAGAGACGGAAGACCCATTTTCTACAGCCTTGGGGACTTCATTTTCCAGAACCAGACCGTGGAGAAGATGCCCTCCGACTTCTACGCCAGATACAAGCTCGATCCCTACAGCGGCACACCGGCCGACGCCTACGACGCACGGACAAAGCCGAAGCCCGCTCCAGGGAGGAGGAAGCCGTCATGGTTCGGCGACGACGAGAAGTACTGGATCAGCATCGTCCCTGCCATGAGCTTCGAGGGTGACACCATCGCGGAGCTCAAGCTCCACCCAATAGAACTCGGATGGAAGAAGCCCCGAAGTCAGAGGGGGCGCCCAGTCCTCGCCGAGGGAGAACTCGCCGACAAGATCATCTCCATCATCACAGAGCTCTCCAAGCCCTACGGCACACAGGTATCCAACGACGGCGGAGTCGGCGTCGTGTCCCTTTAATCCCTTTTTTTATGCCATATAAGTCTAACACCACGTAAAACATTTCAAATTGAGCCCACAATAGATCTCCATGGCTGGCACGATTAAGATCAGAGAAGCCAGACCCCAGGACAACCAGGCTCTCCTAGAGCTGCAGCTCAATTCTCCCCAGGGGACAGCCCTGATACTTCAGCTAGATAGGGCACCGGACTTCTTCTCAAGGTCCCAACCCTATGAGAATAGATGGGTGTACGTGGCCGAGGAGGATGAACGAATCGTCGGCTCCGTCGAGTGCGCGCTGAGGAAGGTGAACGTGAATGGAAGCAGGTGCAAGGCCTTCTACGCATTCGGGATAATGGTGGACCCCGAGCAAAGGAGAAAGGGGATCGCGTCAATGCTCCAGGCTGAGGTGGACAGGACTGCAGAGATGGAGGGAGCCGACCTCATGTATGTCTTCATCGTGGAAGAGAACACGCCGTCCATACGGATGGCCGAGAAGATGGGATTCCAGCACTGGAAGAACTTGAAGCAGAACCTGATAATGGTCTATAAAGAGCTACCAATCAACGACACAGGTCGCATAAGACACCTCGAGGGTGGAGACGTGGGTAAGGTGGTCGAACTACTCAACGAGATGTACATGGAACACGACTTCTACCTGCCCTACACTGAGGAGACATTCATCGAACACGTGGAGCGTATGCCCCACTACGGCATGGAGGACATCTACATATGCGAAGAGGAAGGCGAAATCAAAGCCTGCCTCGGCTACTGGGAGTTCTACAAGGTCATGACCCCCACCGTCCTCCAGTACAGCCTCAGCCTTAGGCTCCAGATGCTCATGGTAAAGCTGCTCAGTCTGGTCACGAGTGTGCCCAAGATCCCAAAAAAAGGGGAAGAGTCGAAGACCTCCGTCCTGACACCCTTGGCTTACAGGGACAAGAGACACATGCGAGAGCTCGTGAAACAAGTGAACAATATAGCGCTGAAGAATGGAGTCCACTTCATAAACATCGTCACCGAGGATGGGAGCCCACAAGAGGAACTGACAGCTGGGTACATGAAGACTGAAGTAACCGTCCTCCAGCTTGTCAAGCCCCTCAAAGACCAAGTCTACCAACTCCCTTCCACAAGGAGGCTCTATGTCAACGCAGAGGACCTCTGATCTTCAAGCACCCGAATAAACTGAACCCCAGGAAGGCCTCAAACAACGGTCGCTTTAGCGGCATCGTAAGGCGTCAGGTACCTGACCAGAAAGAGTGGAACGAGAGTGAAGCTCGACAACACAGCGAAGAGCAGTGGAATATTCCGAGGCAGAAGATATCCGACGATTATGGCCGCTGGGATGTTCCCCACCCACGAGAAGGACATGTACATCTGGAATACCGTCGCGGACAGCGCCAGCGGCGTAGCGTCCCCCATCAGAGCCATCCTCCCCCCCGCATTTATCCTCTCTATGAAATTGGACACAATAGCGAGACCGACGAACCAGAGGGTCATCCCCGCCCTCAACGTCATCCAAAGATAACCCGAGAGCATCATGGCGACACCAGAGATCATGTAGACCCTCCTGTGCCCCCACCTGTCAGCTGCCCAGCCGCCGACTATGGACGCAGGGATCCCCGACAGAAGGGTGACGACCGCTATGTACCCAGCTGTGGTGGGTGTAAAGCCCCCTACTATCTCGTCCATCACCAACGAGAACATACCGCCTGTAGGGTTGCTGAGCCTCCTCGTGCCGATGGCTGAGCCCACCATTAACAACGACGCGACCAGAACAGACCTCTCAGTGAACGTGAAGGCGATGGCCTCCCTGCTGAACATCCGCTCTCTCTCAAACCTGGGCTCCTTCAAGATGAGGAAAGGGAACGCGAGGAGCCCCACGAACCCTCCGCTAATGAACACGAGCTGGTAGCCACCCATCGGGATCATGAAAGGACTCAGAAGGCTCGCGGCGATCCCACCTACCGACATCCCGAAAGTGTTCACACCGCCCAAGACCCGCGCGTGCCATTCAGGAGGGGTCACGTCCACGGCGAAAGAGTCCGCTGCGACGTCGAACAGCGCCCCGGCCAAGGTCATCGTCAAGCACAGGGGGAAGAACCCCGTCCAGACTGGGACGCTCAGAGGATCAGACATCACGAACCCGGCCGTCGCGACGATGCTCAGCACGCCGGCCGCGACGAACCAAGGATGCCTCCTGTAGGTGCTCCCTCGGAAGCTGACGGGGACCCCATCGGACAGCATCCCAATAAACATCTTCCACTGCCAGGAGACGTACACGAGCCCCAGGAACAGAGCCGCATCGAAGGTGCTCACCCCCCGGACCTGGATCAGGTATAGTGGGGCCCACATGGAGAAAGTGATTTTCATGTATCCGTTCGCAAAGTATGCGAGACCGTAGAACAGCGCGACCAGCCTGGGGCGGAACACCTCGTCGGTGAGCTCCCTCACCCGCTCATCCTTCGGAGCCTGCCAGTACCCCACACTCTCTTCCTCGAACTCCTGCCTCCATTTCCTCCCGAGATAGAACAGCACAAGGTAGGCCGTGACGGTGAGACCGAAGAAACCCAGCCCCAGCAGCTGCTCGAACTTCATCCCATTCGTCTAGCCACGGAAGAATAAAAGACTGAGCAGGCATGCAGCAATGTTTCGTCAGGTCGGGGTAGGTATTTCTATAAACAACATGCATTTCCCCTACTGAGTGGGGCTGGCTCTTTGGATGAAGATGAGGTTCGAGACCTGTCGAAGAGATACGAGGAGGTCGTGGATTGGCTGTTCGGTCTACACAGATACGGATCCAGACCGGGCCTCGTGAACATACGACACCTGCTGGACTGCATGGGGGACCCCCATGAGGGCTTCAAATCGATCCACGTCACTGGGACGAACGGCAAGGGCACCACCACGGCCATGACCGCATCGATCCTGAAGGCTGCAGGATACAGCGTCGGCATGTTTACGTCCCCCCACCTCTCTAGCTTCACGGAGCGCATCGTCGTCAACGGGAGGCGGATCCCGCCAGAGGACGTCGTCAGGATCGTCGACGAGATAAGGCCCCACATCAACGAGATGGTCGAGAACACAGAACTCAGGCACCCGACGTTCTTCGAGGTCATAACCGCGATCGCCTTCAAGTATTTCTCAGAACAACGAGTGGACTTCGCCGTCCTGGAGGTGGGCATGGGGGGCAAGCTGGACGCCACAAACGTGGTTCACGCCCTGGTCTCGGTGATCACCAACGTCAGCCTGGAGCATACCCACGTCCTCGGCAGCACCGTGCTTGAGATCGCCGAGAAGAAGGCCGGCGTCGTGAAGGAAGGCGGCGTCCTCGTGACGGCGACACAAGACGACGCAGTCTACACCCTGTTCAAAGAGACCTGCGAGAAGGTCGGCTCCAAGATCTTTCGCGTCGGCGAGGATATTACATTTAAAAGGCTGGAATCGAGCCTGGATGGACAGAACTTCCGGCTGGAAGGTCTCTCCGAAGACTACGAAGATCTTACCATCCCCCTGATAGGGAGGCATCAGCTTCTGAACGCAGCCACGGCAGTGGGGGCCGTCCAGGCCCTAAAGTTAGATGGGATAGATATTCCCAGAGACGCCGTCAAGGCTGGTCTTCGGAAGGTGGTTTGGCCAGGAAGGATGGAGGTGATGCAGACACGACCGCTGGTACTGCTGGACGGTGCCAAGGACGCTGAAGCGGCTAGGGGCATTAAGGAGACGCTGCTCGAGGAGTTCCCCGACAGGAGACGCATAGCAGTAGTGAGCGTGTCCTCCGATAAGAACATCCCTGAGATGATCAGGCACTTCTCCCAGGCGACGGACTACTTCATAGTAACGGCCCACCGGGTCATGGGAAGAGCAGCCAAGGCTTCGGTCATCACCGAGCAGATAGTGGAATACAGCAAGCCCTACGAGGTCGAGCCCGACGTGCGAAGGGCGGTCAACAGGGCTAAAAAGATAGCCGGCGAGGATGGCATGGTGATCGTCGTAGGCTCGGTGTTCCTAGTGGGCGAGGCGAGGGAGATCTGGTTCGAACCTGAGACACCCGACCCCGTATAGCGCCGCTAGTTTTCCATCAATTCAGGGTATGCACTCCTAAGGATCAGTATCAAGGGCGTGGCTACCACCGTCGACAAAGCTGTGAGAACGACCCTCTCTGCCGCCGAGACCGGGAGGATCCCCATAAAGAACAGCGGAGAAGGGCTGAGGAGTACGATGAAGATGAGGTTTCCCAACATGTGACCAGCCATCGTCGAAGAGTAGCTGCTCAGGGCTACACCAATTGACAGCTTCCCCCTGTCATCCGACCGGAGATACTCCGCAATCCTTCCACCCAGCAGAACAACGATCACGAGAGCAGCGAAGTGCAGAACCGGATACAGGGGCACCACCCTCCCAGTTGGGAGAATGTACCACCCCACAATTAGAGCCGAGAGGACCCCTGCGGAGAGCATCCAACCCCTGACTCTGAGAAGCTCTTTCCGCATCAGGCAGGCCGCTGTGAAAGAGGACACCAAGGCTAGAGGTGTAAAGTACATCCCGAAGCCTCCGCCCGTCATGAGCTTGCCAACGACGGCGCCCAGGAATGCTGTGATAGGTCCATAGACCGGTCCCAGGATGAAGCCGTAGGCCATCTCCAGAGACCTCACGATGTCGATCTTAGACCCGGGGACGCCGAGCAACGGAAAGCCAGGAAGGAAGCTCCCGAGGGCGTAGACGGCGGCTAGGACTGCCATCAACGTAAGCTTCTTAGTCTCAACCGACCAGGGGGAGCCCCTCCTCCTCTCATCATCACTCGAAATCGCGCTCAAAGCATCCCTCTCCTTAAGCTCCTAATTTTTTGGAACGTTCTTGCTTCTCCTCAAAGAGTATATAAAGTTCACCTGAAGGGTTTCACCTAGTCGTCTAGATTTCCCAGTATAAAATGATAAAAAAGGGTGGATTTACGTAGCGATCTACTCAAAGGTGAAGGAAGCCTGTACGCTCACCGAGACGCTGAGGGTTCCCTCGAGGATCGGGGTGGGAGCAGCCTCGTAGGATGCAGCCACGTCGAAGCCTCTCTGAGCGACGTAGGGGTAGTAGACGCTCTCGCTCACCGAGTACACCCCGGTCACGCTTATCCCTAGCGTGTCAGCGATCAGGTCCGCCTTCCCACGGGCATCGTTTAGTGCCTGGACGTAGGCCTTTGTCTCCAGCTCCTCGATGGCTTCGTCGGAGAGGCCGAAGGTAATGCCCTGGACGCTGTTGGCACCAGCGTCGCTCGCGGCGTCTATGACTTCTCCGATCATGCCCATGTACTCCTCGTCAAGCCTGATCTGAACCAGGTTTGTCACTCGATAGCCATCGATCTCTCTGTTCTCCCAGTCCCACTCAGTGCTAACAGTGTATGTGACGGTCTCGATGTTCTCCTCAGGGATGCCCAGCCCCTCTATGGCCCCGATTACAGCGTTCATCACTTCGGCGTTATCTTCGACCGCGTCCGCAGCCGAGAAATCCAGAGTCCACGCACCCAGGATCAGAGTGGCCTGGTTGGCCTTAGCCGAGAAGCTCCCAGAGCCTGAGACGTGTATAGTGTTTAGCTGTTCATCGCCAACCCAGACGGAGGAGATACTGCCGAGTGACGGAGGTATCCCCACGGGGAATTTGAACTCCTCCTCAGGCGTCTGTGGCCTGTATGTGAGGATAGCCGCTGCCACGATGATCGAAAGGCAGATCGCTATAACGGAAATGCTCTTTTGCTTCGTATTCATTTCTCGTCGGGGGAATAGATGGGAGCGAGAGTAATTATACCATGCTTTAGAACGGACGCAGGGCACTCTCTCCGCTCCGTTCTAAGTAGTAGAACGACGACCTCAATGAGACAGTCAAAGAGGATCCCCCAAGATGCTCGCACGGTAATTGTTTTTTATATGGAAGCAGGAGTAAGTATCCTGCCAATGCGGTGAAATCATTGGAGCGTCTCTGCGACCTTTACTTTGAGCTTTCCAACGAGGACAGAGTCCGCATTCTCCAAGTTCTGAGGGAGAATCCGTTAAACATCACCAACTTGGCGAAGGAGCTAAACGTCACCACGCAAGAGGTCAGCAGGCACGTCTCCAGACTCACTGAGGTAGGGCTCACGGAGAGGAACTCCGAGGGACTCTTTGAACTAACCCCCTACGGCGGGTTGACCCTCCGGCAGATCAAGGGGGTAGAATTCACATCGCGTCATCGAGACTACTTCAGGGATCACAGTTTGGTCAACCTCCCTTCAGAGTTTGTATGCCAAATTGGAAAGCTATCGGATAGCACGTATGTGGATGATGTAATGGTGACGGTGCATAGAGTGGAGGAGGTGCTGAAAAACGCCGAGGACTACATACTGAACGTCAACTTACCATACATCGCCAGCGCCTTCCCTTTGATAAAGGACGCCTTCAAAAGGGGTGTCAAAGCCAGATTCATTCACACGGAAGATCTCGACATTCCGGTCAGCATGAGAGATGATCGGCAGCGGTTCGTCGACAATCAGTTGCTCAGAGAAGTCAAGGCGTCCGGGCAATACACCGAGAGGTTGTCGGACGATATCGATCTGGTTCTCTACATGTCAGAGAAAGAAGTGGCAATAGTCACGTTCCCCATGACGGATGGTAAGTTTGATTTCTATGGCTTCGCATCCACTGATCTGGGAACACTCGAATGGTGCAGGGACGTATTCGAGTACTACTGGGAGAGAGCCAAACTCTTCATGCGGTGACCATGGTTAGTAGACTCTCGTTTCTACGGTACACGAGGATTAGAGTTCAATTTCTCTTTCTTGACTAGTATCTTTCTGAGGTCTTCCTCATCAAGGTCCACCCTCATAGTCCCGTTTATCCCCATGATCTCAAATATGACTCCCTCGACCATGTTGATCTCCAGCAGCTCTCCGAGATACCCCTCAATGAGAACGCCCTCATGGGTCTTGTTCGAAACTGAGACCTTCTTGAGGTGCTCTTTGGATCTCATCTCGATGGAGAATGCGTGCTCCTTCACTTTCCTTCCCATTTCTAAGACACCAGACTACGGTCGATGGTACCAAACTTGCTTCCAATTGAAGCTGAGCTTGTGACTTCATAATAAAAGTTGAGAGCTAGAAAATCAACCAACGATAATAGTACCTCACTTTTTACCATCCCAATCACTTCCTCTGGTCACAACTGTCCTTGACTCGGACAAGCCAAATTTTATTCTCATCTGCTCGATCTCGTAGCGGTCGAACTCATCCAAATAATCCTCGAAATCAGGTTCAAACACCAGGTATCCTGATGGCGGCTCGGGAATTACATTGGGCGATATCTCAACGTCCTTCTCCAGTTCATCAAGGAGTTCCTCTATCAGCGTGAGGTAGAATACGAACTCGGTCATGGAGATCTGGACGGAGTCGCCGAGCGTCCTATCGATATAAATAGTCTGTTCCATCTCACTCGTTCCCATCGACCTTTGCAGTATTCAGTTTTCGAATAAAGTCTCCGCAAGTTGCTTGAGTATTTATTAGGATCCGTGTTGGAATGCCATGATCGATTATGGGAGGTTACAATGGTTCCGGTGATGCATTTTTTGTGTGTTATTTGGAGGGACAGGATCGCCTGCCCTTAACCCTTAAAAGAACCTCCAGCGATTCATTTTTCTGATTCAGGATGGACACTGAGACTCGCCTGCAGTTGGTTAGCCGGAACCTACAGGAGATCATCACCAGAGACGAACTTCGACAGCTCCTTGAGACCAACGATCATCCACGGGGTTATGTGGGCTTTGAGCCCAGCGGCTTGATGCACGCCGGCACAGGCCTCATCGTGGGGCAGAAGATGCGAGACTACGCCGATGCAGGCTTCCACTTCATCATTTACCTCGCTGAGTGGCACGGTTGGATAAACAACAAGATGGGCGGGGTGCTGGAGAACCTCGCCATCGCAGCTGAATACTTCAAGGACTGCTTCACTGCGCTCGGGCTGCCCGAGGGAAAGGTGGAGTACCTTTGGGCCTCGGACATCGTGGACACCAAGGATTACTGGGAGAAGGTAATACGGGTCATGAAGTCGACCAGCCTGAGGAGGACCCTCCGGGCCATGCCGATCATGGGCAGGAGCGCGGACTCTGTGGACGTCGAGAGCGATTGGGTGCTCTATCCCGCAATGCAGACCAGCGACATCTTCCAGATGGAGCTTGACTGCGCCTGCGCAGGAATGGACCAGAGGAAAGTCCACATGCTCGCCAGGGAGGCTGCATCGAAGCTGGGATTCAAGCCACCTGTCTGCCTCCACAACCCCCTGTTGCCTGGGCTGCAGCTGACCTCGGTCGAGGGTAGCTTCGACGAGGACGCAACTATAGACAAGAGCATCAAGCACAAAATGAGCAAGAGCGTGGGCAAGGGAGCACTGTGGATCAACGACTCGCCCGAGGACGTCAAGGTGAAGTACCGTGAGGCGTACTGTCCTGAGAAGGTGGTCATCGAAAACCCCGTATTGGACCATGCGAGGATGCTGGTCTTTCCCCGTCTGGGACAGTTAGATGTCGAGAGGGCGAGCAAGTACGGCGGGGACGTGACCTTCCATAGCTTCGAGGAGTTGGCGGAGACTTACGAGAAGGGAGAGCTTCACCCGCTGGACCTGAAAAATGGAGTGTCGAGCGCGGTCATCAAGCTCCTAGAACCGGTTGCGGAGTACTTCGAGAAAAAGCCTGATAACCTCGAGCAGATGAGGAAGCTCACGATCACGAGGTAAATGGGTTAGAAGCCGGCCAGCCGGCCAATCTTCTCCGCCATCTCTGCCAGACGGCAGGAGTAGCCCCACTCGTTGTCGTACCATGCCAGAACCCTCGCCAGGTTTCCATTAACCTGCGTGGTAAGGCCGTCGACCACAGCCGAGTGCGGATTGTGGATGTAGTCGCAGGAGACGAGCGGTTCTTCGCTGTAGTTTAGTATGCCTTTCAGCTCCCTTCCAGCCGCCTCCTTGAAGGCGTCGTTGATGTCATCCACGGAGACTTTCGACTTCAAGGTGCATACAAGATCGACGACAGAGGCCGTGGGCACAGGGACCCTCATGGCCATCCCGCCCAGCTTTCCTTTAAGCTCGGGGATGACCTCGCCTGTGGCCGTCGTGGCTCCGGATGTCGTTGGTATGATGCTGATGGCCGCGGCCCTCGCCCGGCGGAGATCTCTGTGGGCCTTGTCCAGGATCCTCTGGTCTCCCGTGTAGGCGTGGACTGTGTTCATGTAACCCGACTCGATGCCGAAGCTGTCGTTCAGGACCTTGGCAACTGGGGCCACGCAGTTTGTGGTGCACGAGGCGTTGGAGACGATGTGATGCTTCTCGTGGTCGTACAGGTCGTCGTTCACCCCCAGGACGACCATGATATCCGGGTTCTTCGCTGGCGCCGAGATGAGGACTTTCTCCGCGCCGGCCTCGAGGTGTTTCGAGGCTCCCTCCCTGTCCCTGAACCGCCCGGTGGACTCGATGGCGAGGTAGACGCCCATATCCCTCCAGGGGAGGCCTCCAGGGTCAGACTCGTACAGGACCTTCAGCTCCTTGCCGTCCACGACGATTGTGTCCCCTTCGACCTCGACGGTGAAAGGGAGCTTCCCGTGGACGCTGTCGAACTTTAGGAGGTGCGCCAGCGTAGCTGCGTCGCCTCGGTTGATCGCCACGAAGTCGAGGTCCAGCCCCCTCTCAAGTGCGGCCCTGTAGGCGAGCCTGCCGGTTCTCCCGAATCCGTTGATTCCAACCTTGACTCCCACGTTTAACCCTCACCTTAAGAAGCGGGCACAGTTTTTAAGAATCGCGGAAATCGGGAAGGTTTTTATTCAGGATTGACGCTTTTAGCGTGGGCGCCGAAGGCGCCGAGATCACTCTCACCACAGGGGGGATAACCAGCTCCATGAAGAGCTTTATTCTCCTTGTATTCACGCGGGGTTTGATTGTGTCATGCCCCAGGTGGACCCCAGAGGAGGGTAACCTGCGGTAGGAGTGAAAGATATGAGTAGACGTGATAAGAAATGGGTTCAAAAGAGAAACAGAGCGCTAAGTACATTGTCGAGGCCAGCTTCGTCGTCGACGGAGTTGTTGAGAGGCACGACGTCATAGGGGCTATCTTCGGCCAGACGGAGGGCCTTTTCCCCAAGGAGTTCGAGCTCAGGGAGCTTCAAAAGTCGGGCAAGATCGGGCGCATCGACATCGACCTAAAGTCGGCGAAGGACAGGACCGAGGGAAAGATCGTCGTCCCCTCCAGCCTTGACAGGGCAGAGACTGCGATCATCGCGGCGGCCATGGAGACCGTCGACAGGGTCGGTCCCTGCGGGGCTAAGGTCGCCATCAATAAGATCTCCGACGTCCGCTTCGACAAGCGGGAGCAGATCATGAAGCGTGCCAAGGAGCTGATGAGGGACTGGGTGGTTACGGAGACCCACGACATCGAGAAGCTGCTCACCGCAGTCTCCCAGGAGGACAAGACCGTGAAGCCAGTCCACTACGGGCGGGAGAAGCTGACTGCGACCCCGGGGCTTTCGAAGGCGAAGGAGATCCTCCTCGTCGAGGGCAGGGCCGACGTCATCAACCTGCTGAAGAGTGGGTACACTGACATCATTGCTCTGGAGGGGGTGAAGGTCCCGAAGACGATCCAGAACCTAGTGAAGAGGAAGACCGCGACGGCGTTCCTGGACGGGGACCGTGGCGGGGACCTGATACTGAAGGAGCTGGTGCAGGTGGCGAGGCCTAAGTTCGTCGCGAGGGCCCCCAGGGGGAAGGAGGTGGAGGAGCTGACCCCCGAGGAGATCAGGGCCGCCCTCTCGGGGAAGGTCCCCATGGAGGAGGTGGAGGACGAGTCCGAGCTCGCCGGCCTGGCCAAGGAGCTGAAGGGGACCTTGGAGGCGGTGATGATGAAGGGGGGCGGCAAGCAGCTGGGCAGGATACCGGTGAGCGAGCTGGTGGACAGGCTGAAGAGCGAGGGCGGCGTGGAGGTCGTCGTCTTCGACGGCATCATCACGGGGCGACTGATGGACGCAGCTGTGGAGCGGGGCGTCAGGACCCTGGTGGGGGAGCGGGTCGCTGAGGGCGTGAAGGTTCCGAGGAGCTTGAAGGTCCAGCTCCTCAGGGACCTCCAGTAACTCCCTTTTTTTCTAGGTTCTCAGCCTGCGCCTTATGGCGGGTCTACTTCTGGCCAGCTGCGCGTAGATGTCTCCGAAGGTCTCGTCTGGGGCCAGGGAGCGCTTCAGGTAGACGCCTGTCCTTCCGACCCTGTCGCGGCGGCGGAGGGTCCTAACCCGGTCCAGGACGACTGCGACGCCAACCCCTAGGCGTTTCGCGGTGGCCCCCTCGTTTCCTTGGATGGGGGTCTCTGTATGCCCCTTCTCGGTGGGCTCTATCAGGTGGAGGCGCTTGTCGACTCCGGGGACGCGCTGCCCCTGCTCCAGCTGCTCCGGGGTGGCGGAGCCTGCGAAGCCGTAGAACTCCCTCTCCATGGCCCTCAGCTCGACGAGGGGGAAGCTGTAGCTCCTGTCCTGGGCGACGTGGATGTAGGCCTTGGCGGCGTAGGTGGGGGTGGCCTGGATTATCTCCCGGTTGATGGGGGAGTAGCCGCCGGATTCGATGGCGGCCTCCAGTATGGCGGGGGCCGGGGGGTTTGGGATGAATATGTCGATGTCGCTGCCCTGGTGTACGTCGCCCCTGGCGATGCTGCCGTAGGCGATGGGGGCGATGTGCCTCTGGGCGAGGGGGCGCATCATCTCGGCTGCCTCTCCCCTGAGCGCTTCGAGGAGCCTCCATCTGGCGTCGTCGTACGTCACCTCCATGTTGTGGGTCCTTTCCTTCACTCTCAAACGCTATTTAAAGGGGGGTCGGGGCTTATATTTTGAGCTTGGGCGGTGTCTGTGTTGCAGAGAGAACTGTTCACCCTTCTTGCGTTGGTGGTGGGGTGGTTCTGCTTCTACGCCGTTGCGAGGCTGCTAAGGCTGGAGAGGTACGGCCTGGAGCTCCACCTTCTCTACGTTCTGTGGAAATCGACGAGGCTGAACTCTTTCCTAGTCAGGGTGGGGCGGTGGAGGCCCAGGCTCTGGAGGGTGGCGGGGAATGTGGCGGTGGTCTCCTTCTTCGGCCAGGTGACTTTCATCAGCTACGTGCTGTTCCAGAACCTTTACAGGTTCCTTTTCGTTCCCGTGGAGGCGGCGCCGGTGATGCCGCTGATCCCGGGGGTGACGATCAGGATTGAGAGCCTGCCCTGGTTCCTCGCGGCTGCTGGGGTTGTGATCCTGGTGCACGAACTGGGGCACGGCGTGATGTGCGCCGCTGAGGGGGTCGAGGTGAAGTCGGCGGCGGTGCTGCTGGCGGTGCTGACCTTCGGCGGGGCGGTGGAGCCGGACGAGGAGGCTGTAAAGGCGGCTGGGATGATGGCGAGGATGAGGATCTTCGCGATCGGGTCGCTGGCGAACCTGGTGACGGCGCTGGTGGTGGTGGCTGTGTTCTCGGCGGCGGGGCGGGGGATGCCCGCGTGGATGGGGGTGTTCCTGAACTGGGTGTTCTTCCTTTCGGTGAACCTGGCGATGGTGAACATGCTGCCGGTGTACCCGCTGGACGGGGGGCAGATGGCGAGGGAGTACCTAGCTTCGAAGCCGGCTTGGGGGAGGGTGGTGGAGAGGGCGGCGGCTTACGGGTTCGTCGCGCTGATGGTCTCCAACCTGGTGCTGAGCCTGGTGCGGTTCGGGCTGATACCGCTTTAGCGTTGCGTAACGGTTTTATCGTTGCTCTGTGTTGTGGTTGTTGCAGCGGCGGGTAGGATCGGGAGCTAGCCCTGCCCCTTTGCCTCAGTACGGGCTACAGAGGGGTCAGTAACCCTTCGGGTGGCCGGGTTTGGCCTGGGGGTTAGACGCGTCGTGCTCCGTGGATGCCCTGCCCCGTGGGGTCGGCGGTTGCGCCTGCGCCCTCGTAGGGGGGCGTGGTGCGCTGTAGTCGGGTGAATCTGGCCAGGCCCGGGAGGGAGCGACCTAAGCTCGGACGTTGGATGCTCGCGGGATCCGGGGCGGAGGGGGACGGCGTGACCCTGCCTCCGGGCCTGCTTGGGATCCCTGGGGGGCCGTCGCTGCACCTGTTCTCGAGTGTGCGGCTGGTTTGTGATAAGGGTCCGGCGGCTGTAAACGTTATCTCATGATAAGCGTTTTTTTCTTGGAATATGCGGCTTGTGAGCGGTTTTACTCTCTGAACCGGATCCGGTTGGAGCGTTTTTGCGGTTGCTTCCGTCGTTCGGACTGGTTTTCACGGTTGTCTGGGTTGATCCCCTCTATGTGTAATCGGTGCTCCACTGGGGGATCTTCCAGGGGAGGGGTTCTCCCCGCGTGTGGGCCATGAGGGGGTCTCGGTAGGGGAAGAGGGCTGCGGTGCCTCCTGTGTGTAGGAAGACGGCGGTGTCGTCGTTGGTGAGTCTGCCGTTGCGGGCGTCGTCGATGAGGGCCGCCATGGCGGGGGCGGTGTAGACGGGGTCGATGAGCAGGCCCTCAGTCTCTGCGGTGAGCTTGATGGCTTCCATCTTGGCGTCTGTGGCGTATCCGTAGCCCATGCCGTACTGGGTGAGGACGTTGATGTCGTCGGCTGTGATGCGTGTGTCGATCTCCAGGAAGTCGGCAGTCTCATTGGAGAGATTCAGGAGCCTCTCTGTCGTTCGGTCGACGTCGCCGAAGCCTGTGGTGACGCCGACGACCTTGATGCCTGTGTTGAGGGCCTTGGCGCCTAAGGCGAGTCCCGTCTGGGTTCCTCCCGAGCCGGTGGCGTGGTAGAGGTGGGTGATCTTGACGCCCTGCTCAACGGACTGGCCGAGGAGTTCGAGCATGCAGTTGACGTACCCGGCTGCCCCGATGGGGTTGGAGCCCCCCACAGGCATTGTGTAGGGGTTGCGGCCCTGCTTGCGCAGCTCCTGTGTGATCTCCTGGCGCCTCTGGCCTGATCCTTCCTTGAGGATGGTGATGTCGGCTCCGAGGAGGTGGTGGAGGAGGTGGTTTCCGTCCCACGTGGGGGGCTCGTAGCCGTCCTCCGGGCCGCTCTTGACGAGGATGACGGGGAGGCCGAGTTTCCTGGCTGCCGCGGCGGTCTGGGTGCACCAGTTGGAGTGGAACCCTGCCCCGGTGACGATGATGTCGGCGTTGTTCTTTAATGCGTCTCCCATGAGGTATTCGAGCTTCCTCGCCTTGTTGCCTCCGAAGGCGAGTCCGGTGAGGTCATCCCGCTTGACGAGGATCCTGGGGCCCTTCAGGTGCCTGGTGAGGTTGGGCAGGGGCTGGAGGGGGGTGGGGGTGTTCGCGAGCCTAACCCTGGGTAGGGTGTTGAGTCTCATGGTTAGTGGGTGGTGCATGTAGTATTTGGGTTGAACGGCTGTATTGTAATTCAATTTCTAGTATCTGGATTCGTTAAAAGAATGTCGTTATGAATACTGGGGTTGCGCGCGCACATGCCACTACTCAAATGGTTAAATTTGTCTCGTATTTACTTGGGTTTAGATATTCCATAACCGATGGACGATATAAGAAATAGATTGAGGCAAGCCCAATAGAGCCAAAAAAATAGTTGTAATGCACCCAAACCACCAAACAATGGGATCTGAACGATGATCCAGATTACCTCAACCACAGCCAACAACAATGAAGGTCTCCACACCCAGAGATATCCTCTATACAAACCGTATGCTAAGGCTGCAGGTAACAATCCGTACGGTCCAATAAACCAGGGGCCCAGAAGGATAAAACTTTGAAATGGAATTTTATCTAGAAATATATCTAGCCCCATACTTATTCCTGAAGGATCAGAAAACAACATGAGTCTTTTTGCAGTGCTGGATATTGCGATAAATAATTTGATCACAATTAAAATTTTTATCGATAAAGGTCTCTTCCTTTCACTCATTGTCATTTAGTCCTCCTTCGTGCGCGCGCGTAGAAAATCGTAAGCTGCTGGTAGTATGACTATTATTGCGAACCAGAAGATCAAATCGAGAACCAGGTTAGCATTATTAACCCTCCAAATGTCAACTGGACCCGAAAATGTGACTAATTCATGGACTGCCCATGTTAACGGAAACCCAAAATGTCTACTTACCGCGTCGGGTAGGTTATGCATCCATCCGTATCCCATGCTGATAACTGCCAGAAGAGCTGCAAGACATTGAACTAGAAATCTCTGATACTTCTCCATGAGACCATCTCCAAATTTACATCACAGGAGAAAACTCATCGC
>CP070784.1:1287220-1340574 GCA_020346605.1 Candidatus Bathyarchaeota archaeon
GTTCGGGGGAGGAGGCGGCGGAACGAGCTACGATCTGGAGATGGCTAGACTGAACGCCGAGACAAACTGGAGGGCCATGCAGATGAATATGCAGGCTCAGCAGATGAGGCTTGAGCAGCAGGGAGAGATCGATAAGTACGAGCAGCTCGGGAGCTATCGCTGCTACCGCTGCTGCCGCTGCAGGTCCTGGCATAGCACAGGCGGTCAGCAACTATGCAGCGGAACAGGCCAAGTCTCAAGGTAAGGCTCAGACTCCCCTGAAGCCAGCGGATAACATTCCAGGAGGAAGACTTCTTGAAACGCAGTGTCCTAACTGCGGAGTCGATTTCAGGGTGCCTCTTGCTCCAGGTCAGGCAGTACCTAAGCAGATCACGTGCCCCGGATGCCAAGCGGTGTTAGAACCCAATGTCGGATAGACCAGATGATCAGAAAAAGCCTCCTGTGGAATCGCCTCCCCTTCCCCACGAGGAGATAGACGTCGTCGACGTAAACGACATTCTCAAGGAAGCAGATGCACAGCTTCCTCCTATCGAGGAGATCGAAACTCCTGAAGCCCCTCCTGAGGAGGATAAAGTTATTCGTCTCAGGTTCAGGAGGGTCGAAGCGCCCATAGTGGATGACTATCTCGTGGGCGAAAGTATTCTCGATCCCTCGAGCGCGCGCACTTGTGTGAATGTTATTTTTCGTTAAGGATTTTTATAATGTCCGTTCGTAGGGTTTCACACTTATCCCGCCTCACCATTCCACTCTATCTGGGCGCCGTGTGCAGCGGAGATACGTCCACTTTAATTGTTTTCAACAAGGGTGCTGTCCTCGCTGCATGGCTCATGAGGACATTTTTTATACACTAAATGTAACGTGCAGCCCTGAGGCTAGGTAGATGGCGAAAAAGATCAAGATCACCGTCGTGAAGGGATTCACGGCCGAGGAGGTGTTCGACGGGGAGGTGCCCGATCACTTCCCCGAGAATTTCGAGAGCCCGTGCCCGATGCACCCAGTAGGGCAGGAGTTCGTCATGGAGAACCCGAACTGCCCCGAGGGATTCTGCAACTGGGCCTATGCAGACATCCAGAAGGACCTGGTGCGTCTGTGGATCGGCGGCCCGACCGGGAAGGAGCGGAACCCCAACTACTACAGCTGCACGGATGGCATGAGGCCCGTGGTCTTCAAGGTGGAGCTGCTGGAGGAGTGAAGATGACGAAGGTAAAGATCACCGTGGTCAAGGCGTTCTCGAAGGAGGACGTCTTCGGCGACGATGTCCCCGAGGACTTGTCGAGTACTCAAAGCCGATGTGGCAGGCACAGACCCGGCGAAGTGTTCATCGCAGAGGGCAGGAACCCTCCCGAGGGGCTGTGCCCCTGGGCCTACGCGGACATCTTCAGGGACGTGGTGATCCTGTGGAGGGGCAGCGACTTCCCCTGGGTTGGGAAGCCAGGGGTCATGTACTCGGCCTGCACGGATGGGAGGACGCCGGTGGTCTTCAAGTTGGAGAGGATCGAGGACTGAGCTATGACTCGTGCGCAGAATGAGGAATATGAGAGTGAATCCCCATGATCGCATACTGCGGGCTGGACTGCTCAGAGTGCGAAGCATACGCAGCAACTCAGGATAACGACTTCAAGGCCCTCGTGGCGCTGGCAAAAAAATGGGGAGAAAACCACGACACGTCCTATAAGCCCGAGGACATCGAGTGCGAGGGCTGCCAGAGCGACAGACTGAACAAGTACTGCATCACATGCGGGGTCAGGTGTTGCGGGGTGAACCATGGCTTCGAGACTTGCGCCGAGTGCCGGGACTACCCGTGTGACAAGCTCGGCAAAGAATGGAAGTCATGGAACATGGCAGATTGGACGAAGGTCAAGGTGGCCCTCGACGAAAGGAGCTCGGAGGGTGATTAGTTATGCCCGGTTCAGATGAGACGAACGAAGAGTGCGAGATTTCAAAAGTGATCCACGATTCCTTCGGATGGGCCCTGACCAAAGATCGAGCACTCTTCGAAAGCATCTTTGCGAAAGACGATGACTTTTTCACATTTTATCCGGACTCCAAGAGCACCGTCGTAGGATGGAACCAGTTCGAAACATTCTTGGATAGGTGGATAGACCCCCGAAACAAAGCCAAAGGATTTGACATAAGAGACCTGAGGGTTGTTATCTCGAAGACGGGAGAGGCAGCTTGGTTCTCGGCTGTAGTGGACGATGAAGGAGAGTTCGATGGGGCGCCTTGGGGCCTCAAGGATGTCCGATGGACGGGAGTTCTGGAGAGACGCGGTGGGAGCTGGGTGATATGTCAACAGCACATGTCAGAAGCGAACGATGGGGGCTCAAAATGATGGCTGTAAGAACATCAGCACTCGTCGGAGGGCGATCTCCAAGTGGGTGCCTTCTTCCCATGACGCATCCTGAGACAATGTCACTAAGAATCTCACAGCGAGGGATACAAAGACTGATTGAAAGATATACCCGCAGCGATTCCATGGTTATTTATGTTGGCTCTGTCCGCAGAATTTTGGAGGAGTGAAAAGATTTGTCTAAGATCAAGATAACAGTGGTCAGGGGTCTGACGAGTAGGGAGATCTTCGGAGACGACATCCCGGAACACCTACCTAATTCAAACCCGGACAGGAAGTGCGGCTACCACGTGGCGGGTCAGGAGTACGTCTCCGTCGACCACGGCTACCCCGAGCCGGTCAACGCCGAACGGAGGTTCTGCCACTGGGCCTTCGCCGACATCCAGAAGTACCTCGTCTTCATGGACTTCGAGAACGAGCTCTACGGCCGGGGGAAGCCGGGCTACGCCGCCTGCACCGACGGGACGGCGACGGTGGTGTTCAGGCTGGAGAGGGTCAAGTAGGTGATTGCTATGAATAAGGTGAAAATAACCGTCTTGAAGTGCTTCACTAAGGAGGAGATCTTCGGGGACGACGTCCCCGAGGACCTTGTCGATTCAGTCACCCCCTGCGAAGCGCTCTCGCCCGGCCAGGAGTTCGTCATGGAGAGCATGGTCTGCCCACCGGGTTTCTGCAACTGGGCCTTCGGAGACATCTACAGGGACGTCGCCCAGCTCATGATGGGAGGAGACTTCCCCTTCATCGGGAAGCCCGGGACGATGTTCTCTTCGTGTACGGATGGGAAGAGGCCGGTGATTTTCAAGCTAGAGAGAATAGAGGGTTGACCCCTCATTTTTTCGGGATCTCTGGATTCGCCGCTCCACATCAATGATTTCAACGCCTCCATCCTTTTCACGCAACTCCTGAGCAGTGATGACCCCCTCCCACAGTGCGGCTCCGAGGTTGGATCTGCAATGATTGAGCGGCCGCGCGCATTTTTTATAAGAAATTGTTAATAATACAGTTCTCTTCAACCTAGGTGTGTGGGCATGGATAGTTCCCAGAGTCTTGAGCTGGAGTCGGGACGCCTCCTCGGGTACGCCGAGTACGGAGTCGAAGGGGGCTTCCCGGTGTTCTATTTCCACGGCTACCCCGGGAGCAGGCTCGAGGCCGCGTTGATGGAGGACCGGTGGGCCCAACAGGGCATTCACGTCATCTCGGTCGACCGCCCAGGCCTAGGACTGTCGGATTACTAGGCTGACCGCTCGATCCTTGACCACACTGAAGACGTGACGGAACTCGCCACCCACCTAGAGCTGGACAGGTTCGGGGTGCTCGGGGTCAGCGGGGGCGGGCCATACGCCCTGGCCTGTGCCTTCAAGATTCCCCGTGATCAGCTGTCTGGCTGTGCAGTAGTCTCAGGTTCGGGGCCCTACCATCTGACCCAGGAGGGCATGGGGAGGGGAGAGAGGAACATGCTGTCCATCGCCAGGAACATGCCCTGGGTCTTCCGGTTCTTGCTCTGGCTCCAGCTGGGCCGCAACGTGGGGCGCGACGCGTGGTGGGAGAGCAGCTATGCCGGGCTGGTCGCCGGCGCTCCCAAGCCGGATGAACGGGTACTGAGCGATCCAAGGGTGAAGGAGAACATCAAGGCGAAGACCGTCGAGGCGTTCCGCCAGGGCTCCAAGGGGCTGATCCACGACTTCAGGCTGTTCTCGGAGCACTGGGGGTTCGAACTGAGCGAGATACCAGCCGAGACGAGGGTCTCCCTCTTCCATGGCGAGCTGGACAGAAACGTCCCCGTCTCCATCGCCAAGACCGTCAGTGAACAGATCCCTCACTGCGAGGCCCATTTCTTCCCCGACGAGGGACACATGTCACTCTACATGAACAGGTTCGAAGAGATAATTAATTCACTCAGAGGATGATTCTCCCCTCGACTTCATCAGCACGTGGTCACTCCCTGTCCCTCCAACCCGTCTCACACTCACACTTGCGACATTGCGCACGCTGCTTGGTGGGCAGCCCAACATGTCCATTTCGTTTTTATCTCATAAAAACGGCGTTTACCTATCAACACGGTGCATCATCATGGTTAGAACGATCACGACGGACGTATTGGTCATCGGGGGTGGCCTCGGCGGCTGCATGGCCGCGATCAACGCCGCCGACCACGGAGCCAGGGTGGCAATCATGGAGAAGAGCCACACGGAGAGGAGCGGCGCCGCAGGGACGGGGAACGACCACTTCTGGTTCTGGGACCCGGAGATCCATCCCAGGAGGGGCTGGACGATACCCGACATGGTGAGGGACATCAGCTTCGACGGGGAGTACGGCAAGACCAAGGGGGGCCTGATGGACCAGGAGCTGCTGGAGATAGTGGCAGCCGGCACCAAGGAGGCCGTCGACAACCTGGAGAGCTGGGGGGTCCAGTTCAGGTACGACGAGATCTACCCCTGGAACCTCCAGTACGACGCTCCCGAGGGCGAGAAACGGTACAGGATCGTCCCCCAGTTCCAGAGCGAGTGGGACACCCTCAACTACGATGGCAGGGACATCAAGAAGAGGCTAACAGAGCAGTGCCTCAAGCGGGGGGTGGAGATCTACAACAGGGTCTCGGGCACAGGGCTACTCACGAAGGATGGGACGGTCGTGGGAGCCACCGGGGTCCACATGAGGACCGGTGAGTTCCACGTCTTCAAGGCTGAGGCGGTCATAATCGCCACCGGGATGGACCAGATGAGGCTGTTCAGGACCCAGAGCGGAGACTGGTTCAACAGCCAGAGCCCGCCCTACATCACCGGAGACGGCGAGGCCATGGCCCTGCGGGCGGGGGCCGAGGTCTTCATCATCCCGGCGGGGAAGACGGGGAACGCCGGCTTCCAGTACTTCAGGAACCTGAGCAGGAGCAGCGGCACCGCCACCACCTGCTACCCTGCTGGGCGCTTCGTCAACAGCGAAGGGGAGGTCATGATCAGGCACCCCGCGGTTCGGGAGCCCCTGCGCAAGCGCAGGGAGAACGTCGAGCAGAGCATTCGCGAGGGCAAGACCCCCTTCTACTTGGACTGGACCGACGCCACCGAGGAGGAGATAAGTTACGCGGAGTGGAGCTACGGGAACGAGGGGCTCTGCTGGATCATCCTCGAGATGATGAAGGACCTGGGGCTCGACTTCAGGAGGGACGCCTTCGAGCTGGAGCTGGAGCCCGCGGGTATGTTCACCGGGGGGTTCCTCGCGCTCTTCATAGACACCGACTGCGCCACGAACCTGCCGGGGCTATATGCTTGCAGCCCCGTCCAGTTCGCTGGCGAGGTCGCCGCCCCGACCTACGTCGTGCTCGGCTGGAGGTCGGGTGAGAAGGCCGCCGAGTACGCTCTGAAGGCTGAGGGGGCTTCGTTGGACGAGGTGCAGGTGGAGTCCGAGGAGAGGCGGGTCACCGCTCCCCTGACCGCCGACGGGGGCCACCCCTGGCAGGAGGTCAACAAGGAGCTCAACAACATCATGGAGGAGTACAAGGGCTACGTTGCCGGATGGAGCCTCCCAGGGGAGGAGGCGGAGGTCAGCCGGTCGGGGCTCAGGAACAGCATCACACAGTTGGAGGAGCTGAAGCAGGCGGAGATGGTGGCGGGGGACTCCCACGAGCTGGTCAGGTGCAACGAGGTGACGAATCTCATAGACATCGGCATCATGATGGTGACGGCTGCCTTGAAGCCCGATCAGTTTGAGAGGGGATTCTGGTTCCTGGGCAAGCTGGTGGACGGCGAGCCCGAGTTCAGGAAAACCCCGATAGTGGTCAAGTACCCATCCAAGGAGGGACCCTAGATACCGCCGGTCTTCAACGAGAGATGCACCGCCTGCTTCAAATGTGTCGAGATCTGTCCGTGCGATGTCCTCAGGGAGGGCGACGGGAAGCCTGAGGTAGCCTACCCCGATGAGTGCTGGTACTGCGGTGCCTGCATGATGGACTGCCCGGCGGATGCGGTGCGCCTAGACCTGCTCCTCTGGATGCGCCCGGTCACCAAGAGCGTAAAGTAGCAGGGTCAAAGGCGCGTCGCGACCCCAAAGCCACCGCGTGGGCAGCCCAGGATCTTAAGTTATAATTGATCATGAATTCCCAGCACGCTTCATTAAAAGGAGTTAAACCATCTCCCGGAGCCTTACGAAGTGGTTACGGTGCCCTTGTAGCACTGGTGACGCTGCATGAACAAATCCGCGGGCAACATGAAGATCGTCGGAGTAGTCATCGTCCTCTGCATAGCAATCGTCGCCACTAAGACGTGGATGGACCATAGCCAACGGGTCGATGGCAACGTGGAGGCGACCCATGGCCAGCTGGATTCGTTGATCCATGAGGGGAAGTACTCAGAGGCCATGGAGGTCGCCGAGCTCCTGCTGAATGATGAACCCGACGATCCCGAGCTGCATCGAATCCTGACCTATCTCCACTCGATGATGGGCGAGACGGAGAAGGCGCTGTATTCGCTGGAGGAGGCTATCGACAACGGATTCGACGACTACCTATGGATGTCCAGCAGCCCGGGCCTTGAAAGCATCCAGGATTACCCCCGCACAGTGGAGCTGATTCAGGAGGCGTACAGCAGGCTCGAGGAGAGGATGGCAGTGCTCCAGGGTGAGAAGGAGATCCACCTGAGGGAGGGGGAGTGGACCGGTATACGTCTAGGGAACGACGTCGAATATCCCTTCATAGATGCGTCGCTCAGCTTCGACACCAAAGCGTTAATGGTGAGGGCCACCGTGAGGGACCTACACTTCAGGGACGGCGAGAGGAGTTGGCGCTACGGCGACGGATTCCTGATCAACTTCGTGATCCCCGGGGAGGGCGAGACCGTCGACGCCGGCAGGTTCTACGAGCTCGGGTTCTCGCTGCAGAACGGCGTACCGGTGGGGGTCTTGGTGAACCTGCACGGGGTCGCCTACCTCGACAACATCCAGCCCCCCACCATCGAGGTGGACGAGGAGAGCCACACCGCAAACTACACGATCACTCTGCCCTGGACGTTCCTCCAGCCCTTCAGGCCACTGCTCGACGGGAGAGCCGGGATCAACATCCGCTACACCAGCGCCGGCGACGAGGGGGCCCGCAAACTGCTGACCTGGCTCCAAGATCCCCACATTGACTCCGAGCAAGTTGATCGGCGCAGGTTCGCACCCCTGTACTTCGACACCTCGGAAAGCTCGGAACTCCAGTTCTCCGGAGAGTTGGGGTCAAGACTCATCGACCAACCCGTCGTCGAAATCGCCTACACTATATATTCACCGGTTGAGATGGCCACGACCTTCGAAATAACGGTGAGAGCCACGGACTACACAGTCGTCGCGGAGTCCTCCACTCCCCTGACCCTCCGCCAAGGCAGGAACGAACTCCGAGAAACCCTAGACCTCGGTGAATCTCCGGAGGGGTTCTTCACCGCCCGTGCCATATTGAACGATTCGCTCTCTTGGAGCGAGTCCTTCTACATGTGCTATTATGACTTGGTGACGAGTTTTGAGGAGGATATCAGCATCCTCCAGGAAACCGGGGACGGGCCTCTGCTCCGGAACAGCATTGAATCGTTGAAGTACAGAATAGATACATTGAGGGGCTCACTCGCTTCGTATCGGCGAAGGGACAACCCCAGGCCCATCGTGGACACCTTTGTGGAGCTGACGTCCCTGATATCGCGCTGTGGGGCCGAGGGCTCCATCTTCAATGTAGGCGGCTACGTCCTCGCAGCCTTCGAGTCCCCCATCGACGGCTCCCTCCAGCCCTACTCGCTGATGCTTCCGTCGGGATTCGATGAGTCTGAGACCTACGACCTCGTCGTGGTCCTCCACGGGAGCGGCGTGGACGAGATCGACTCCGTCCGGGAAGCCCAGTCCAAGTACAACGCCAGAGAACGCATAGTGGTCGGTCCCCGTGGCAGGGGGCTGAGCGATTTCTGGGTGGGGGACACGGAGAAGGACACCATCCATCTCCTCGGCGTCCTCGACGACATGTTCCACATAGACAGGACCCTGCTGGCCGGGTTCTCCATGGGCGGGTACGGGTGCTGGAGGCTGAGCCTGCTCCATCCAGAGTGCTTCGACGCCGTCATCGTCGGCTCCGGCATACCCTACAACGCGAGGATGAACCTCCCAGAGTACGACATGCGGGACAAGATCGGAGCCGGGAAGGACACGCCATACCTCGTCGTACATGGAACAGATGATCAGTCGATAGACATCGAGCACACCGACGAATTCGTCAACCTACTGGAGGAGTCGGGGTATGATGTCACATACATCAGGGTCGAAGGGGGAGGCCACGCGGATCTCTCGGTCACCGCCGACGTCTACCAGTGGTTGAGAGAGAAATTCGATTAGAGCACTACGAGTGAAGAGCTCGGAAAACCGGCTCTCTCAGGGAAAGGCGTGCGTCCGTCAGTTTTCGTCCTGTATCCGTTTTCTCTGGTACGTTGATCCATCCGGCAGGTGGAGCGTGAAGGACTCGATCCGACCGTCGCTGGACTCGTTGAAGCTCACCGCGATTGTGGGGTTGACCCTCATGTACCACTTCCCCCCTTCATCTGGAGGGTATAGATCGAGCGGGATGGGCTGCCCCGGGATGTCGAGGGCAAGCCTTCCTTCGACTATGACCATCTTCACCGTGACATTGGGGTCCTCGGTCTCGTAGGTCCCGACGTACTTCCCCATGTCAGCTGGGTATCCCTTGTCCTCCGCCGGTGCACCCTTGGGCATCTCGAAGATGTATTCGGCTTCGTGCAGCTTCATCGCTACGACGTCACCGCTGTCATCGAGTTCGAACGAAACCGCGATCTCGTCGGTGATCCTGAAACGCCATTTCCCTTCATCGTCCGGCTCCTTGAGCTCGAACACCAACTGGTTGGGAATGTCGACAGCCAACCTGCCGTTCTGCACGGTGACGACGAACTCCGCGTTCCTGAAAGGCCCGAAGTTCGCCGTGTAGCTGCCCAGATAGCTCGCATACCGCTTACGCGCAAGGTTGTTCAACTCCTTCAGTTCGGGGTGGATGAGCAGCTCATCGATCTTGGGCTCCAGCTTGATCCCCGAAGTGGTCCCGCGGGACTGCGTGAAGTAGAAGATCATGAGATCCAGCTCCGGCCACGACCACGCGTAGGTGCCGTCTGAGCCGCTGTGACCGATCACCTCCACCTCGGGGGGCATGGTGGTGCCGTTCGAGAAAAGGATCGCCATCTGCCCGTAGTAGGCCTCCAAGTCGTAGAAGCCCGTAGGGTAGGGCATGTCGGATCCGAGGGAGGACATCTTCGTCACCGGCGTGAGGGTGCGGCCGACCGCCTCCGAGGAAAGCAGCTGCCTGTCCCCAACCCTGCCGTCGTCCATCCACATCGCCATGAAGCGAGCGTAGTCGACCGGCGTGCAGTACAGCCCCTGGGAGCCGAAGGCGAACGGGTAGAGCGGCTCCTCAGGGGACCAGACCTTGACCCATTCGCCTATTCCGCCCACATAGAGATCGGGGATCCGATCCCGGCGGGTGTAGTTCCGGGTCGCCGGATGGTAGTAGAGGGATCCGTTCATACCCAGGGGCTCCAGTATGCTCTCCCTGACGTATTCGTCGAGGGGCACTCCGGTCTCTACCTCAACGATGGCGCCCAGAACCTCCGTGCCCGTGTCGCTGTACCAGAACTTGCTCCCGGGCGGAAACTGCGGACCACGTTGGCCTGCCTCGTTTGCCATGGAGAGGAGTGTCTCGTACTCGTCGGCGGCGGTGATTATCGATAGGGGCAGTCCGCTGCGGTGAGTTAGCAGCTGCTCGATAGTGATGTTACGCGAGTTCTCGTTGTCGAAGCCCGGCAGGTACTTCGCCGCTTTGTCGTCCAAGCTGAGGCGCCCCTCGTCTATCAGGATCTGTACGGCGGCGCCTGTGATCGGCTTCGTCATCGATCGGATGTTAAACAGCGTGCCTTTTTCCATCGGCACCTCTTCCTCTCGATCACTCCAACCGACAACCTCGTGGAGCACGATCACGCGGTTCTTGATTACCACTAACTCTGCTCCGACGATCTGGTCCTCCAGGAAATAGCCCTGGATGATCTCAACCAATTCCGAGAGGGTTACATTTGAGATTCCCTGGCTCTCGGGCGAGGCATAGGGGAATTCGTAGATCCCCGGAGTCGTGCCACTGTATCTCTCACTGACAAAATCGACGCCAATAATAATGATCAGCAGCATGGAGACGGCGATCACAGGTATTGGTATTCGATTGGTACCTGCCATAATTCTTCCATCCCGGAGTTCCTAGACGTCTGCGTGCCTGTACAGTTAAATGTTTCCTCGGATTCGACATTTCACAGCTTTTGACTTAGGTAGACATGGAATCGCTGTGAAATCATTTTTCCCCGGAAAAGGGGATGAGAAAAAATGCGGCTCCCGCTTCAGACCAGCTCCGCCGTCGAGTATAGGAGCGCGTTGAATAGCACCTTGAAGGTCCCGTGGGTCTGGCTACGGAAGATCGGGGGGAAGCCGATGAGCACTGCCCTCCCCTCCCCCATGGGCAGGTCGGCCACCGCCGTCTTGCCCAGCAGGTGCTCCTCGCCCAGGATCCAGCCGCTGAGCAGCGAGCTCGCCTCCGGATATGTGGCGACGCTCTCCCCCTGCTTCACCTCGAAGACCGGCCCCCCCTTGAAGAACACCCCCTCCTCCCTACTGAGGCCGTAGCCCACGGGGTGGGTGTTGTCGAACACCGCCCTGAGTATGGAGCCCGGGATGTATAACTCCGAGGGGGGCCTCCCGTCCAGGAGGTTCACCGCCGGCGCTGACAGGTCCTTGATGGCGAAGTCGCAGGAGCCGTTCACGGTGACGACCAGGCCCCCTGCCCCCAGAAACTTGAGCACCTCCCCGACGCCCTGGCTGCCCAGCCCGGCCCGGTACTTGGGAGGGTACTTCTCCTTCCTGGTGTAGGTCTGCTCGGTGGACTCCATGCCATCCACGATGAAGGATCTGTTGTACTCTGGGAAGACGACGACGTCGAACCTCTCCGCCAGTCCGCCCTGCCTCACGTCCTGTGGGCTCAGCGACTTAAAGGGGAACTCGAAGTTCTCCAGTACGAAGCGGGTCCAGCCCTCGTCGGCGGCAGAGGACCACGCCCTGTAGACACCGATGCGGGGTGCGCGGATCTTGTAAGCCACGTCAGGCAGCGCGTCGATACCGTAGAAGCTCAGCCCCAGCTCCTCGGCTGCCTTCTTGACTATCTCGTCGGCCGGGGAGGTTCCCTCGACCACGAAGGCCCCCGCCGGGAACGTGAAATCCCCGAGCTGTAGGGAGTCGCAAGACCTGTAGACGTTGACCCCCGCAGCCATGAACCTGTTTGCGATCTTGTAGGAGGCGTTCCACTCCGGTGTGAAGACGAGGAACAGCTTGTCGCCGTCCACCACCCTCCCACTCCGGACCTTCACCTCCTCCACGGGCTCCAGCTCGGCCTCGAAGGGCTCCATGACCTCGTATGCGTCCACGTGCATGGTCAGCGGCATCGTGTGCGCCGTCACGTCATAGGGGCGCTTCGGCGGCTGGCTGGTGTCGTCCCTGAGGTCGGGGTAGGTCTGCGTCTCCAACATCGTCTTGGCGAAGCGCCCGTAGGGCTGGGTTATCAGGACGACGAGGGTCTCTTCAGGATACTCCACGCCGTCGGCCTGGAAGGCCTCCTTGGCCACGTGGACCCTGACGTCTCCGAAGATCAGCGTGTTCAGCAGGACGGCGGCGGTCCCTGGGTCCTTCTGGCTCGGAGGGAACACGTATGCGTAGGGGCCACTCTTCGGGTCCAGCGCCCTCTTGTAGTACTCCAGGCTGCCTGAGAGCCAG
The DNA here is from genome assembly GCA_020346605.1 of Candidatus Bathyarchaeota archaeon. Taxonomy (GTDB): domain Archaea; phylum Thermoproteota; class Bathyarchaeia; order TCS64; family TCS64; genus BS750m-G28. The sequence continues at coordinate 1,299,387 of CP070784.1, forward strand.
CAGTCCCTGTACCGTGCGGCGTTCCTCAGCAGCGAGAGCGCCGCTGAATACTCGTATGAGACGATGTCCCCCAGCGTCCAGGAACCACCAGTCCACGGGTGGGGGTTGTTCCACCGCTGCACCAGGGGGTTGAGGCCCCGTCGGGACTTGATCTCCGAGCGCTCCACCTCGATGGGTGTGGCGATCTCGACGCTCGCTGCCTCCGAGAGGACGCGAACCCCGCCGTGGTAGCACTGGTAGTGCCTCGCCGGCGTCCAGAGGTCGTACCCCGCGGAGCACCAGACCCCCTTCTTCCCCTCGGTGACCAGTTCGTTGAGCATCGAGGTGCCCAGGAATGCGATCTGGGACTGGAGGACGGGGTCGATGTTGGGGTCTATTGGGTCTGTGAAGGGCGGGACGAAGAGCCTTGCGCCGGTGCTGCCCATCTGGTGGAGGTCGTAGACGATCTGGGGGTGCCACCTGTTGTGGATCTCCCTCACCGCCAGCCTCGTTTCCTTCTGTGTGAACATGAACCAGTCCCTGTTGTTGTCGTGCCCCACGTACTTGTGGTACATCCAGGGCGGGCTTCCCCCCTCGTACTTGGTGCCCAGGTTCTCCCTGTACCAGTCGACCACTATCTGGTGGCCGTCGGGGTTCAGGGATGGGACCAGCAGGAGGACGACGTTGTCCAGTATCTCCTCCACTTCGTCGCTCCCTCCACACGCGAGGAGATGCAGGAGCTCCAGAGACATCTGCGAGGCCGCGATCTCCGTCGAGTGGATGCTGCAGGTGATGAGCACGATGGTCTTGCCCTCCGCTACGAGCTTCCCCTCCTCCTGCGTCGGGTCGACGGGGTTGCAGATCCTCATCTGGGTCTTGCGGATCTCCTCGAGCCTTGACATGTTCCCAGCTGAGGTGACCACGGCCCTTATGAAGGGGTTGCCCTCGGTCGTCTCCCCGAGGACGTCGACCCTCACCCGGTCCGATGAGTCCGCAACCCTCTGGAAGTACTCGACTATCTGGGGCCAATCGGCGAGCTCCCTGTCCGTCCCGGGTAAGAACCCTAGAAATTCTTCAGGCGTGATTATCTTAGACATTGGATTCCCTGCTCAAGGATATGTCCTATATATAATATATTTCATGAGCCAAGGGGGGCTGATTCGTGGCTATTATCTGAGAAAGATGCTCTGCGCGCTACATGACGTATAGGTACACCTCGTCTTCCTCGTCCACCTTCGCGGGCTCCCACCCTTCTATGGTGAAGGCGTAGCTGACGACTCTAGTCCCGGGCTCGAGCTCCCTCTTGAACTTTTCTCTCAACCTGCGATTGATATCCAAGCTCTGATAGACGGTGACGACAGAAGCCTCTCCCAGGTCCCTCTTGAAGAAGTTCCCCCACAGGACTCTGACCTGGCCCCTCAGGCCCTTCACCCTGATCCAGACCAAAGTCCAAAGGACGCGCAGGGGGTCGGCCTCGATCCCCACAGCCCTAGCCCCGAACTCCTTCGCCGCCATGAAGATGATCCTTCCATCGCCCGAGCCCAGCTCGTACAGCGTGTCGCCGGGCTCGACTCTGGCCAGGCTCAGCATCTTCCTCACCACCTTCCTGGGCGTGGGCACCCATCCCGCCCCGATCAGCAAGGGCCAGAGCACCCACACGACGATGGCGCCGAGGAACGCAAGGTATAACTCGATTGTGAGCCTCATGTCGATTTCGACACAGGGATACATGGACGACTCTTGATAAAAGGTTGAACCCCCTAGGATGATTCAGCTGAGTGCGCGGGCGTCAAGGCAGTGATTTTAAGAACGCGAGTAACAGCTTCGAATAAGAGATGTTGCGATAGATCTCTTTGAGCGAAGTTGACTCATCTGTCAGTTTCTTCATCAAAGAAGAGATGTACTCATCTTTTTCAACTAGTTTTATCGTCCTCCTGAATAAGGTCGGGTTGAAGAAGAACCTGTTGAATTTCACGTGATATTCGTTTATCTCCTCCATCAGCCCCTCGCTTGTAGACCTGTATTCCTCCTCCAGTGACGCGTTTCCCGAATTATGTTTCTTGACCGCTTCTGCTGCATTGAACCCGCTCTCGACCGCGTATGGGATCCCTTCGCCTGCTATGCCCACGAAGCCCGCCGCGTCACCGATCAGGATGATGTTGCCTTCCCCAAATCTGTCCACCGTGCCTTTGTATGGGATCAAGTAAGTGTGTGGCACTACTTTTTGATCGGACAGATCATGATTTCCAATGTAATGCGAAAACATAGCTGAAAGGGGCTGGTCAAGTTTTTTTACGTCGTCCCTTGGGATCCATAGGCCTGCGTTAACTGTTCCACTTTTCGTTTTTGGAAAAATCCATCCGTAGCCGTTTGGGACGTATCCGATGTCGTAGTGGTTCGTCTCTTTGAATTCTGTTATGGCCTCTGCCCCAACAGGTATCTCTGCCTCGACCGTGACCCCCAGATTGGAACGATCGTATTGGATGCCCAGATGTCTCCTAACAAAGGAATTGACTCCGTCGGCCCCTATGACAACGTCGCATTCTGCAGCCTTTTTCTCGCTCTGCACTAAATATTTTCCGTCTTCACCTCTTGATATGTCTACAACCCTTGAGGCGTCGACGATTTTTGCGCCGCTGTCTCTGGCGCGTCGAATTAGATGCGAATCAAATTCGTCCCTTATGACGTTTCCAGCCAGACTCTCGAGTTTCAACTCCATCGTGGCGTCTCCGCATCGAATGTGGAGGCCCTTCAGCTCAGACAGGATATCCCTGATGTCGATATCGGTGGATTCCAGTAGCCTTATCGACTTTTGGGAAATGAAGCCCGCGCAATGTTTGTGCCGAGGAATCCTCTCCTTCTCAAACAGCGTTACATCGTATCCGTCGTCGGAGAGTTTTTTTGCAGCGACACCGCCAGCCGGGCCACCACCGACTATGACAACTTCCATCCAAAATGATTTTTTCCATATGTATATAAAAAATACACGCAGCGCGCTCAGAAACCTGTTTTATCGATCTTTGCACGAGTCAGTTAGCGTTCTGAATAAAGACTGGTGAATTTGAAACATGTAATTAATGTGTAGTGCCTAGTACACATTGGATGAAGGACGAATACCTGGTCTTCACCGGTCGGCCCAACTCCGGGAAGAGCAGCATTATCCGGGCGATCACCGGGCTGGACGTGGCATCGGGCAAGAGGCCGGGGACGACGCGCCGCATCTCGGAATACAGCCTGTCCAGGGGTCTCACCCTTGTTGATATGCCTGGATACGGTAGGATGACGGGGGCTTCGAGGAGCACTGAGGATAGGACCAAGGACGAGGTGCTGGAGTTCCTGGAGTCGAACGCAGGCAGGATAGCGCTGGCCGTCCACGTGCTGGACATTTTCACCTTCAGGGAGGTGACTCGGCGCCTGGAGAGGAAGGGGCTCATCTCCGTCGATGTCGAAATGATATTGTTCTTGGGGGAGCTGCTGGAAGAGGGTCCTATTGTGGCCGCGAACAAGGTGGACAAGGCGGATCAAGTTGAGCGGGAGGAGGCTTTGGCTGAGCTAAAGGTTCTGATAGGTGGAGAGAGCATCCTATTTTTTAACCGCATCTTCCCGGTCAGCGCTAGGACTGGCGAAGGACTGGGAGAGCTCAAAAGCGCAATACACGGCAGACTGGTTGAAAAGGGTTTCAGGACCCCCTTCAAATTATGGGTCGGATCGTAGCCTTTTCGGGGATGAGTTCCAGTTACGGTTCATCATTTCGACTCAAGTTTGACTATATCGGCCGTCCCCGGCTTCCTGTAGCTGTAACCCTTGGGGTGGAACTCCAGCAGGACGTAATCCGGATGGTCGGGCGTCGGGAAGTAGCTGCTGGCCCACTCGATCTCGCCGTGCAGCCTCACCTTGGTCTCCCCTTCGTCGACGATGGTGGCTGTGCCCTCCCCCCTGATGAAGCCGTTGGATCCCTCCCCCTTGACGGTCAGGTAGTACTCCACCTTGGGGTTGTTCCGTATCTGGGCGAGTTTGGCTGCGTTGACGCCACCACGGGCTCCCGTGATCACGTAGAACCTCCCATCAAGATGTATCAGGGTTACGGGACGGACTCGGGGCTGGTTGCCCTCTGCTGTCGCAAGATGGACCACCTGTTCTTTGGCGAAGTGGGACTGGAGATCTGTCATAACCTCGTCGCTCATGTCGATCGAGACTATCGTGCAAGGCGATGCTAAAAAACCGATCCTTGTTCTGTTAGTATCCTCGCGCGCAATCAGGGAGAAGCGTCACTCAGCAACAAGGTGAAATAGGTGAAATATCGATGAAATTCGTCTGGTTCTTCGAGTTCAACCCTGAGGACGCCGAGAAGGTCAGCGAAAGGAACAGGGCGTTGGACATGGACATCGAGAAGGATCCGGAGTTGTTTCCGAAACTCCACCCCTCACACATGATGGGGCTCTGCAAGGGCTTCAGGATAGTCGAGGCCGACAGCGAGGAGCTGCTGATACGCCTGGCGATTCACCTCTACCCCTACGAGAACTGGGAGTTCCAGCCCATCTTCGAGTTCGCCAAAGTCTCTCAGACGTGGCGCAAGATGAAGAAACTGGGGTTCTCCCGGTCCTGAAATCGGTGGATCTCTGACGCGATCGCCGTCGTGGATGGTCGATCTACGCCCGTTCACGTTTTATCTGATGGATTGTAGGATATCCTAGGTCTGACTATGTTCCTACCTGAAGGTCGTTCCTACGAGCTCTCCCAGAGGCTCCTCAGGGGAGCCATCGACATCCATGTCCACGCCGGCCCCCACATCACCAGCAGCCCCAGGAGGGTGGACCCCTTCCAGGCCGCAGTCCAGGCCAGGGATGCGGGGATGCGGGCCATCGTCTTCATGGACGTCTTCGAGATGAGTAACGGCACAGCGTGGCTGGTCAACAGGGTCGTACCAGACTTCAAGACATACGGCGGGATCATCCTGAACACAGTCTACGGGGGGATGAATCCCCGGGCCGTCAAGACCGCGATCCGCTACGGGGACGGCGCCAAGTACGTCAGCTTCGGTGCTCACTCCACATACTACCAGGCCGTCAGGGAGGGCCGAGTCGTCGACGGGCGCTTCGTTTCCCTCAGCAAGCTCTACCCCAAGTTCGAGGAGGAGCTCGATCGCTGCATCAGGATCCCCATCCAGGATGCCCCGGGACCGGAGCTCGACGAGATCCTAAGGCTCCTTGCGGAGAACGCGCACATCTACATGATCACTGGGCACGTCTCCGTGGAGGAAGCCATGCGCCTCGTAGAGCTAGCCACAGAGTACGGCATCGAGAGGGTCGTTGTCTCTAGCGCCGTAACTAAGATAGCTGACATGGATCAGCTGCAGTACTTCGCCGAGAAAGGAGCTTTCATAGAGTACACCTTGGCGGCGTACACGCACACAATGTCCGTCCCCAAGACCCATTACTACGTTGAGAGGGAGTACGCATCCATCGACGAGGGCATGAGCGAGGGACCGGGCGGGGGCGTCAAGCTCGTGGTCGAGCAGATACGCGAGCTCGGCGCAGAACACTGCATAATCGCCACCGACTTCGGCGTCTACACCCTCCCAGAGCCAGTGGAGGGACTCAGGGAGTTCATCGCCTGCCTCCTCGACCTGGGAGTGCCCGAGGAGGACATCGTCAGGCTCTCGAAGGAGAACCCGGAGAAGGTGCTCGGTCTGATGAACGTCTGACTGATGATCGGACTCATCTGCATATTCCGGGCCGCAGAATTCGACGCCGGGATAGATGTATGGCTAGACGTCTTCGATATCTGTTATAACGTCTCTTACAGAGTCCATCATCGTGCTCCGCTCGATGTCCAGGATTAAAATTTTTTCCTCGATATCCTTTATCTTGCGCAGCTCGATCAGCTCGAGTAATCGTCTTCTGGTAAGGCTACTCTGCCAGCTCATCTCCGTGGCACCTTGAACTAGTCCGTGAATCCCTGATACTAAATACGGTTATGGATCTGAAATCTATCCACGCAGGGGAATCCGTCCAGAACTATTATTAGACGTCCGATGCGATGTACTTCTGAAGGATGATGAGCGCCCTCGACGCGATCTTCAACAACATCTGGGTCCTGTTTCTCTTTTTCACACTCCTCTATCCCAGGTTCCAGCAGTCTGCCCTCCAGAGGGCAAGGCGTAGGGAGCTGACGAACCTCGGGAACCGTAGGGGCTCCAACGTCATCACCCTGATCCACCGGCAGGAGACCATCTCCCTGCTGGGCGTCCCCATCAGCCGGTACATCGACATCGACGACAGTGAGGAGGTGCTCAGGGCGATCAGGCTCACCCCGGACGAGACGCCAATCGACATCATCATTCACACTCCGGGCGGGATCGCACTCGCAGCGACCCAGATCGCCCTCGCGCTGGAGGCTCACCCCGCCAAGAAGACGGTGATGATCCCCCACTACGCCATGAGCGGGGGCACCCTCATCGCCCTCGCCGCTGACGAGATAATGATGGACCCCCACGCAGTCCTCGGCCCTGTGGATCCCCAGCTCGGCGACCAGCAGGGGATGTACGCCGCCTCCTCCATCCTCAAGGTGGTGGAGACGAAAAAGACCGACGAGCTCGACGACAGGACGCTCTACCTCGCCGAGGAGTCCAGGAAGGCGCTGGCCCAGATTAAGAAGCTGGTGAGGACGTTGGTGAGGGACATCCGCGACGAGGAGGAGACCGAGAAGATAGTCGAGGAGCTGGTGAGCGGGAAGTACACCCATGACTTCCCCATCACCGCGGAGGAGGCCTGCGAGCTCCTGGGGGCCTGCGTAAACAGGGAGCTCCCGCGGGAGGTGTACAGCCTGATGAGCCTCTACAAGATGGAGACCCGGCCCAGGAGGCCCAGCGTCGAGTTCGTCCCGGTCTCGAGCAGAGAGTGAGATCTCTACGGTCAGCTGCTGACCCATAAACTGAAATCCCGAGGATAACATTCAGATCCATCCCCCAGAGGAGGCCTCATGTTGCTGAACAAGGACGAGATCAGGGCGCTCATCGAGGAGCAGGGGCTCATCTCCAACTACAACGATCTGGACACCCAGCTCCAGCCCGCGGGTTTCGACCTCACCCTTCGCGAGGTCTACTCCTTCGCTGGTAGCGGCAGCGTCGACTTCTCTAACCTGGAGAGGGTGATTGCGGGCACGGAGCCGTTTCTCTCGGACTTCGACGGCTGGTACTGGATGCCTGAGGGCAGCTACATCGTGGTCTACAACGAGGAGGTGAGGATGCCCCTCGACGTTGCTGCACTGGCCAGGACCCGCTCGACGCTTCTGAGGAACGGGGCGGTCATCGAGACGGCGGTCTGGGACCCTGGCTACAAAGGGAGGAGCAGCTCCCTCCTCGTCGTCCACAACCCCTACGGGATCAGGTTCAAGAAGGACGCACGGATCGCACAGCTCATCTTCTTCAGGATACTAGAGGTCGGCGAAGGCTATGGCGGCGCATACCAGAACGAGCGCCTCAAGAAGTCGTCCTCATAACCCCGGAACACCTGACCAGAACGCCGATTGTCAGAAATGCGTCTGGCGCCGCCCTTTTTGCGGCATCCGTGTCGTTAAGTATTTAAACGCACCCCTGTTGAACCTAGGCATTGGTGAAGGTATGAGCAGCCTGTTCAGGTCCCGGCTGGCGAAGGAGTTCGACGACAGGACGGCGCAGTTCCACACGTCCGTGGTGGAGGACCTGCGCATCTTCGAGGACGACATCAACGGCACCGAAGCACACGACATCATGCTCCACGAGCAGGGCATCATCCCGCAGGAGGCCCTCGGCAAGATCCTCGGAGCCCTGGAGGAGATCAGGGCGGAGTGGCGCAGGGGAGAGGTGGAGATCGGCACCGAGTACGAGGACGTGCACGAGTACATAGAGGGCAGGGTCATAGAGAGCGTAGGCATCGAGGTCGGCGGCATGATCCACACGGGGAGAAGCAGGAACGACCAGGTGGTCGTGGACATGCGCCTCAGGGTCAGGGAGGAGCTTCTCGCCATCACGGGGCAGCTCCTAGAACTCGTCTCCGCACTGCTCGGACGGGCAGGGGAGAACACCGAGACCACCATGATGCTCTACACGCACGGGCAACACGCCCAGGTAGGCACCTTCGCTCACTACCTGGTCTCCTACGCCGACGCCTTCATCAGGGACTCGGAGCGGCTCATGGAGTGCTACGGCAGGGTGAACCTGAACCCTCTGGGCTCTGGCCCCGTCGGCGGCACCAGCATCGGAGTCGACAGGCAGATAACCAAGGAGCTCCTGGGTTTTGACGGCCTGGTCGAGAACAGCATCGACGCCACCAGCGGCAGGGACTGGGCGGTGGAGACCGCCTCCAGCTGCGCCATATTGATATCCAACCTGAGCCGGGCCGCCACTGACCTTCTGGAGTGGTCCTCCGTGGAGTTCGGGTATGTCGAGCTCGCCGACGAGTACGCCTCCTCGAGCAGCATCATGCCCCAGAAGAAGAACCCCTCCACGCTGGAGCTGATCAGGGGCAAGTCCGCTGAGGTCTACGGCTGCCTCACCGAGCTGCTCACCATGGTGAAGGGGGTCAACAGCGGCTACTACCAAGACCTCCAGCAGACGAAGATACCCCTATGGAGGTGCCTGGACACGACGAGGACCAGCCTTGAGGTTATGACGGGGATTGTCTCGACCCTGGCGGTGAGGCCGGAGAAGATGCGGGAGAGGCTGGAGGGGAGCCTTGTCGTTGCCGTGGAGCTCGTCGAGATGATGGTGATGGAGGCAGAGCTCTCCTTCCGGGAGGCGTATAGGCTCGTCGCGGCCCTCGTGAGGGACGCAGTCGAGAAGAGAAAAGCCCTGTCCGACCTCAGACCTGCAGATCTGGACAAGTTCGCGAGGGAGGTCCTCGGGAAGCCTCTGGAGGTCGACGAGGCCCTCATCAGGGAGGCGACCGACCCCGAGTCCTGCCTAATGCGGCGGAAATCCGAGGGGAGTCCCCATCCTGTCCAGGTCGGGAAGATGCTGGAGGGGAGGGCGCGTGTCCTGGATGAGCTGAGGGTTCGCCTGAAGGCGAAGGACGACGCAGTCTCCCGTGCCATGGAGAACCTGAGGCTAAAAGTAGAGGATTACGTGGTATCCGGCTAGCCCCTTCATGTATCAGCCATCTGTCTCATCGATACGTATCAGGGACAAGGTGCACGGCCTCATAACGTATAAGTAGAGACAAGAACCGCTGGATCCTTGTGCCCCCGAAACCTGTCCCATGGGGGCACGCAGGCCTGGGGCCCGGGTACGCAGGACCTTCCGCTCAGGGGGTCTTGGAGGGCCCATCATTTTACATCAGAGCCACAGGAAACAGGTTTAAACCCGGCGGGGAGCCTATTCTAGAACACTATGAGGAGGGCCACCATCATCGTCCTCGTCGCCGTCATCCTCGGCGGCGTGGTGTTCTTCGAGTACTGGAGCTTCTCCCAGTTCCCCAAGATAGACTTCGAGCTCAGTCCTCTAGAGGATCTACTGGTCGATGTGAGCTGGGAGTACGATTATTTCAAGGAAGACGTCAAGGTTGGTTCCTACGTTTGGTGGGTAGAGTCGAAGGATACACGCGACGGTGAGACTGTATACGTCGCCCGTTCTAGGACCTCTGTCGAGCATGAAGGGAAGCCCGTGGAATTGGTCAGCGTCTACGTTTTCAGCAAGATGCTGGTTCCGCTGGAGTACCGGCTCAACGTGTCTTTGGAAGGCGAGGAGCAGTTCGTAGAGTGCTTCTTCGAAGGATGGAGCGTAATCGCATCACTGAGCATGGAGGGCCACCGCGTTGAGGAGCCTCTGACGCTGGAGGAGGGCACGGTGCTCGTCGACTACTTCATGCCCGGTCACTGGGACCTCTTCTTCAGAGCCTTCACACTCCCTCCGGGAAGGCGGGTAGCCTTCAACGCCTACATACCCCAGGTCCTAGCGGTAAACGACTTGGAACTCGTTGCGGACAAGGCGCCCAAGACCACAACCATCGACGGCACTGAGTACGAGTGCAATGTCGTGAGGGCGCCGGAGATAAACATCTGGTTCTACTTCTACGAGGGGGATCTAATCAAGATGGAGGACACGGAGCAGAATATAGTCCTCTCAAGGTCAAGCTGACGTGTGGCCTTTATCGCCCCAGTCGCATCTATCTCGTCGAGCCCCTCGCAAGTGCCAGCGCGCCCATCAGGACGGCGTCGTCTCCCAGGGGGGTGATCACGATCTCTGGCTCCCTGTTGATGAGGTGTCTCCTGATGTTACTCTTGATCGGCTCCAGGACCAGACCGGGGTTGTGGAGGGCTATCGAGCCGCCGACGGTGATGAGCTGCGGGTCGAAGACGTTGACGATATCTGCGAAGCCGACGGCGTTGACCTCCCCGATCTTCCGGACCACGTGGAGGGCCTGCGAGTTTCCCTTCCTGGCGGCGTCGAAGAGGTTCTCTGAAGTGATGTTCATTGGTTCCCATCCTGTTGTCTCGCCGAGGATCCCTTGCAGCCTCTCCCCTTGGAGCAGGAGCCGGGCGTAGTCGGGGATGTTGGCCCCGGAGCAGTAGGCCTCCCAGTGGCCCCTGCACCCGCATCCGCAGACCAGTGGAGAGTCTGGGTCTATGGTCAGGTGGCCCACCTCCACGGCGTTGCCGTCCTTCCCCACGAGGAGGTGCCCGTCAACGATGGCTCCTCCCCCGAGGCCGGTGCTCAGTGTCACGTAGACGAGGTTGTCTAAGCCCTTGCCTGCGCCGTACTCACTCTCGCCCAGCACCGCTGCGGAGCAGTCGTTGAGCATCGCAACGGGCACGCCGAAGGCTTCCCTCAGCGGCTCGGCGATGGGTATGACCTTGAAAGGGAGGTTGGGTGTGTCCTCGATGCTGCCGGTGCTCAGGTCGATGGGGCCGATGGAGCCCACGCCGATGGAGGCCGGCGCCGCACTGAGCCCTCCTATCATGCGTACAATCTGCCACGAGACCCCTGCGGCCCCGTTCTCCCTGTCCGTCCTCTCGGACCTCTTCTCCGCGAGCCCTTCCTTGTCCCCGAGGGCGACCCTTACGTTGGTGGCCCCGATGTCGACGGCAGCGTAGAATCTGCCCATGGTGAATCCCATCTAGAAGGTGTACGAGGATAAAAAAAGGGGTTACCCTTTGGCGACGACGGAGATGTTGAGGGTGCCGATCTTCTCGACCCAGGCCTCTATACTGTCCCCGGGTTTGAGGAACAGTTCCGGGCTCGGCTTGCGGTCCGCTCCCCGCGGCGATGTGTCGGCGGCGGTACCTGCGCAGGTGCCTCCGCAGATGATGTCTCCCGGATAGAGCGTCATGTCCCTGCTGACGTGGTTGATCCAGAAGGGGTATCCCCGTATCATGTCCTCATGGGAGCCGTCCTGCCGGACCTCCCCGTTTATCTTCAGCCCCATCCTGAGCCTGTGGGGGTCGCCCACCTCTTCCGCGGTCACCAGGCAGGGTCCCATCGGCACCGAGGTGTCGAAGTTCTTGCTCAGGAATAGCCCGTCGTTGCTTCTCCGTCTCCCCGCCGGCGGCGGAGGGATCTGGCTCCTCTTGCTCATGTCGAGGACGCACGTGTACCCGTAGACATATCCCATGGCCTCGTTCTCGGGGATATCCTTCCCCTTCCTCCCGATCACCGCGCCGACCTCCACCTCGTAGTCCAGGCGGTCCGTCGAGGCCGGATAAATGACGCTGTCACCGGGGCCGATCACGTTCCTCGCGTGCTTCCAGAAGCCCCAGACGGCGGACTGGCCCTCCCCGTGCTGCTTCACAAGCTCCTCCCTGGTCACGGTGTTGCCCGTCATCATGGTGTACATCCCGGCGGAGTGGTCGAAGAAGTTGGCTCCCGCCATAGCCAATCGGGTGGCGAGGCTGGGGAGCGGGGCATGGATCTTCACCTCGTCTGGCTTGAAGACCAATCTCTCGCCTTTCGGCCCTTCCTTGGCGCCATTCTTGACAAGGGAGATGGCCTCCCCCGCTGCCCTCAGCCCTTCCCCTCCCTCCTCGATGAAGGCAAGCAGTTTGGTGGGGACCTCGGCATCGGCCTTTTCGTAGGGCTGCGGCACTCCCTTTCCCGTGTTATATGTTGCCCGGGCAAGGTTCAGGTCGACTATCGAGCCGTCCTCGAGGAGGGCTCCCAGTCTCTTGGCTCCGAAAATGACTATCTTCATGCCAATCGATGAGATATCCGGCTGAATGTATTTAAGCTGAGCCAGTCACTTGCGGAACGGATAGAGTTATAAATCTGGCTGGATGCGGTCTGGTCGTAGGAGTTTCAGTGAATGATGGAGATTAGGTTCCACGGCAGGGGAGGACAGGGGGCTGTCACGGGCGTACGCGTCCTCGCCACTGCCCTCTACTACGACGGCAAGTTCACTCAGGGCATCCCCATGTACGGTACGGAGCGCAGGGGTGCACCGGTAAGCTCCTTCCTCAGGGTGGGGGAGGAGAGGATCGACGAGAGGGACCTCGTCCACGAGCCCGACATGGTGGTCGTCCTTGACCCGCTGCTGGGGCAGACGGTGCCGGTCACCGACGGGCTGAAGAAGGGCGGGCTCGTCCTCATCAACCACCCCCGTGGCGGGCGTGAGACCGGCCTTGGTGGTGAGTTCAAGGTGGCGACCGTCGACGCCACGAGGATAGCGATGGAGACACTGGGCCGCCCGATCACCAACACGGCGATCTTGGGGGCCTTCGCGAAGGTGACGGGGTCTGTCACATTGGAGTCCCTTGAGAAGGCCGTGCTGAAGCAGTGGCCAGGTAGGATCGGCGAGGTGAATATCACGGCGGTGAGGAAGGCCTACGATGAGGCAAACATGCCCGTCGACGTCTCGGACATCGAGGGGATCGAGGTGAAGCCCGTGGGCATGATGGACAGGGACGTCTCCAGCTGGAGGATCTTCAGGCCGGAGATCGACGCGAAGAAGTGCATAGGCTGCAGGAGGTGCTACATCTTCTGCCCCGAGGTCGCCATCACGATGGCGGAGGACAAGGCTGAGATCAACTACAAGCACTGCAAGGGTTGCGGCATCTGCGTCGAGGAGTGCCTCGTCGAGGCGATTGAGTTTATTCAGGAGGAGATCTAGGAGGGATGACGATGGAACAGTGGGAAGTAATGGTAGGCAACAAGGCCGTCGCGTACTCCGCGATGCTTTCAAGGGTCCAGTACATCTCGGCGTTCCCCATAACGCCGCAGACCACGATTGTGCAGTACCTGTCGGATATGGTCGCCAACGGGATGATCGACGCCGAGTACGTCACCGTCGAGGGGGAGCTCACTGCCCAGGCGTCTGCGTTCACCGCCTCGGCGGCGGGATGTAGGGCCTTCACGGCGACAAGCGGGCCGGGCCTGCTCTACATGCATCATCCGATGCACGTGACCGCTGGGGCGAGGCTCCCTGTGGTGATGGCCGTGGTCCACAGGGGCGTCAAGGGGATGCAGCCCGACCACTCGGACATGATGGCACAGAGGGACACCAGCTGGATGATGTACGAGTGCGAGCATAGCCAGGAGCTGCTGGACACCGGCATTATGGCGTACAAGATCGCCGAGGACGAGAGGGTGAGGCTGCCAACGATCTTCGCCGGGGACGGCTACATACTGAGCTACACCGCCGAGCCCGTGGAGCTACCGCCCCAGGAGGAGGTGGACGACTTCCTTCCGCCCTACAAGAGCCAGTGGCCCCTGCTCCCTGAGCAGATGGACAAGGCCATGGAGTTCCTGATGAGGCAGTGGGGCTTCGGGAAGGACCCCCAGTGGCTCTGGCAGGTCCAGCACGAGGCGATGGAGAACGCCAAGACGGTCATCAAGGAGGTCAACGAGGAGTACGGCAAGCGCTTCGGGAGGAGCTACGGAAACGGACTCGTCCAAAAGTACATGTGCGACGACGCCGAGGCTGTTATCGTCGCCATGGGGACCATCGCCAGCACCGCGAGGGCCGCCATCAGGAGCCTGAGGAAGCAGGGAAAGAAGGTGGGGCTGGTGAAGCTCAAGTCCTTCAAGCCCTTCCCCCGCGAGGAGTTCCAGCGGATAGCGGAGGAGGTCAAGGCGATAGGGGTCATCGACAGGAACATCAGCTGCGGGACCGGTGGCATAGTCTTCGGGAACATCAGGGACAGCATCTACGACGTCGAGGAGCGCCCCAGGACGCTGCAGTTCCACGCGGGGCTCAGCGGTAAGGAGGTCAAGGTAGGAGACCTGGAGAAGGTGGCGGAGAAGACGCTGAAGGCCGCACAGGGCGAGACGGTGTCTCCCCTGGTGGAGTGGGTCTAGGAGGTAGGATGAGATGAGCAAGCCATTCCCGTTGAGAAATCTGGAGTACAAGGAACACATAATGCCGGCGAACCAGGCGTGCCAGGGCTGTGCTGGGAGTATCGTCGCCAGGATAGTGAGCAAAGTAATGGGGCCCAACATGGTGAGGCAGCAGGTCGCGTGCTGCGGTCCCGCCTTCATGAACGTCCGGACCCCTACCATCTACGGCGAGGTCTTCGAGGGCGCAGGGGCCATGATGACGGGCCTCTCCAGGGCCTTCAAGAGGCTGGGCAGGGACGACATCATCGTCACAGGGATCATCGGAGATGGAGGCACCGTGGACATCGGGTTCCAAGGGCTCTCCGCTGCCGCCGAGCGCAACGAGGACTTGATCTGGATCGTCTACGACAACGAGGCCTACATGAACACCGGCGGCCAGAGGAGCGGCGCGACCACGAGGTACGCCCGTACGACTACGACCCCCGTTGGCAGCCTGAGCCGGGGCAAGAAGGAGAGGAAGAAGAACGTTCCTCTCATGGTGGCGCTGCACAACGTGCCCTACGTTGCCACGGCGTCGGTCTCGTTCCCAGAGGACCTCATTGGCAAGCTGGCCTACGCCAGGGACTTGGAGGGCTTCAGGTACATCCACATCAGCGCCCCCTGCCCCACCGGCTGGGCCTTCGACCCCAGGAACTCAATCAAGGTGGGGCGTGAGATGGTCAACGCAGGGCTCTGGCCCCTCTATGAGGTGCTGGGCGGCGAGACGATGCAGCTCACGTACAAGCCCAAGGAGCTAAGGCCCGTGAAGGAGGTCCTGAAGATGCAGGGCAGGTTCCGCCACATCACCGACGACGAGGTGGAGGAGATACAGCAGGAGGTCTCCTACTTCTGGGAGCGCCTCAAGGCGAAGGACGGTAACTCCTTCTTCTAACCCTTTTTTCATAAAGTCAAGCTTTTATCGTTGGGGCTGGACGTCTTATCAGTGTCTGGGATGCCTGTCATCACTCTTCTCACAGATTACGGGATCAAGGACTCATATGTCGCCGAGGTCAAGGGCGCCATACTGAAGATCCTGCCCGAGGCCACCATTGTGGACATCAGCCACGACGTGGGCAACTACAGCATCGACGAGGGGGCCTTCCACATCGCCAGGAGCGTCCCCTACTTCCCAGAGGGGACCGTCCACGTCGGCGTCGTGGATCCCACCGTGGGGAGCGACAGGAAGGCCATAATCATCAAGGCTAAAGGAGCCTACCTCGTTGGCCCCGACAACGGCCTCCTCGCACCGGCGGCCGAGCGGCTAGGCTTCGAGAAGGTGTACGAGATCGAAAACAGGGACCTCCTCCCCGAGAAGGTTTCAGACGTCTTCGACGGCAGGGACACCTTCGGCCCGACGGGCGCGCTTCTAGCCAAAGGGGTTCCCCCGGAGACTCTGGGATCCGAGCTTGATGAGTACGTCAGGCTGCCTGCCTTCGAGCCCAAGCTGGAGGGCGACTCCTTCGAGGCGACAGTCATCCACGTCGACGGCTTCGGGAACCTTGTGACGAACGTCACATACGACCACTTGGGGATGCTGGGTGTCGGGGACGCTTCGAGGTTTAGGGTTGAGGTCGGGGGCAGGGAGTACTTGTTGCCCTACGTCCGACGCTTCTCAGCCGTCCCCGAGGGGGAGCTGCTGCTCCTCGTGGCCGGCGGAGGCTACATGGAGTTCGCCGTGAACCAAGGGAACGCCGAGGAAAGGCTGGGGATCGGCAAGGGCGCCAAGGCCCTGATAAAGATGGAAAAGTAGGGCTGCGCCCTCTACGGGAACCTGACATCCTTCAGCGGGGTCGGGAAGCTCCTCTTGCTGTGGGAAAGCCCTATCCCAATCAGCAGCTCCGCCATTCGGATGGCTGCCTTCCCGGGGTGGATGACCACGACCCCCGGATGGGTCTTTTCCAGCTCCTCTGAGAGGGGGGCGGCGTGGTCGTTGAACGCCATGCAGCCGAAGCAGACGGCGTCGGCCCCCTCCTCCACGGACCTGATGGTAGTCTCCCGCACCATCTCGTAGTTCTCTGGCTTACGGAGTTCCAGCACCGGCAGGCCCACCGAGTAGATCCCCGAGCATCTCGCGTCCAGCCCCAGATCCCTTACCTGGCGCCTTGCGATACCCAGTACCTGGGGGAGTTGGACCAGGAGGCTGAACTCTTCTGCCAGCGCCGAGGCTAGGTACATCGACGCCATCCCCGGGCCGATGACGGGTATCGAGACCAGCTCTCGGGCGGAGGTCAACGAGGGGTCGTGCCCGCCCCAGATCACTACCGCTTCGGCTCCCTCTCTCTCGCTGAGGACTGCTCTCTCGAGGATGCCTGGGGCCGCCAGCTCCATCTCGGCCTGTGACTCAACCGACGGCGGGGCGTTCCTGGTGAGGACCAGATGGACCTCGGCTCCCGGAGAGGCGTAGGAGCTGACCTGCTCCTGCCTGCGTTTGAGCGCCTCCTCCTCCAGCCCCGAGATCAACATTACAACGTCGATCCGCACTCCGTCTCCCCCCACAGGCGCCCCTACCAGACCTCCCTGAGGAGCCTGAGGCCGTTTCCGCCGACGATCTTGGCGATCTCCCCGTCCGAGTAGCCGTGTCCTATCATCCACCTCGCCACGTTTTGTAGGCACTCCGAGGGGTTCTCCATGCCCCTGACGTACCTGAGCTTCTTCAGCTGCTCAACGTCCATATCTATTCCCAGGTATTTGCTCTCCCTCCCGCTGTCGGGCCGCGCGTAGTGGCCCAGCCCCTCCTTGGCGTGGCTCTCAAGGTTGTGCAGGTAGAGGCCGACGTGGTCGCCGTAGTTGGTGTCGGGGCCGCAGCCCACGTGGTCTATTCCGATGAAGTCGATGCAGTACTCGATGTGCTCCATGTAGGAGTCGATACCGTGCAGCGGGTGCTTCTCTGTGACCGTGAGGTTCGGCGCCGCCTCGATGGCCATGACGCCCCCGCTCTCGCCGAGGGCCTGGATGACCTCGTCCGGGAACATTCTCGTGGTGGGGGTTAGTGCCCTGGCGCCGCTGTGGCTGACGATGATGGGCTTCTTGCTGAGTTCGATGGTGTCTAGGGCGGTCAGGTCGCTGACGTGGCTCACGTCTACGAGGATGCCGAGTTTGTTCATGCGGACCAGGGCGTCGTAGCCGAAGTCGGTTAGCCCCCCGTCTCCGCGCTCCTTGAGGCCTGAGCCCAGCATGTTAGACTCGCTGTAGTTGACTCCGATGGACCTGACTCCGAGGCCGTAGAGGATGTCCAGCCTGTCGACCTCGTTCTCGATGCAGGACGCCGACTCGATGACCGCCACCCACGCCACCCTGCCGTCCCTGTGGGCTTCGACTATGTCATCGACCTTCTTGCAGTGGACGAGGAAGTCCTGGTGGGCGATGTCCGCCAGCCTCATCCCCAGGTCGTGGACGGTGCTGTTCCAGTCCCACCCGTGCTTAGTGTTGATGAAGCACGAGCCGTCCATCATATTGTCGAAGACGCAGTCGAGGCCAGACATGCTCAGCGCCTCGTAGGCTAGGAAGTTCCTGCCCTCTCTGTCCAGCTCCCGCGCCTGGCTTATGTCGGCGGGGCTGATGTCGGCGTGGGCGTGAAGATCGATGACTATGCTCTTCTCCATGACTTCTAGGAAGCGCTCCTCCTCAGACTTAGAAAGGGGGACCGGTTTCCACCACTCATCTACGATGGCCGGCCTGAGCTTGAACTCCTTGTAGTCTGTACCGGGTTCTAGGTACTGGAACGCCTTGTATCCGGAGTACTTTTTGTTCCTTCCCATTTCGAACCGATGGAAAAATACACTTTTGATTATTTAACCGTGCATGCGTTAATTGAAATTAGAAAAAAAATAGGTGATAGCGTTCAGATCAGTTGAGACTTTTACCATTTTTCACGGTGGACCCGGCTCTCTTCGTACTGGGTCCTCGACTCCTTCTCCTCGGCGGGGTGGCCTATAGATATCAGGTTCAACGGCGTCACGCCCTCAGGTATGCCGAGTATCTCCTTTACGTCGGAGACCCGATTCTCGCTGGGGTGGACCCCTATCCAGACAGCTCCTAGCCCCAGAGCCGTTGCCGCGAGGAGGATGTTCTCGGTGGCGGCGGAGCAGTCCTGCACCCAGAACCTGCTGGAGACCCCCTCGTCCCCGCAGACGGAGATGCAGAGGGGCGCCTCGAAGAGCATCTTGGCGTATTGGTGGGCCTCGGCCAGTCTGTCCAGTTTCTCTCTTTCGGTGGTCACCGCGAAGTGCCATGGCTTCCTGTTAGACGCCGAGGGGGCCGCCATCGCCGCCTCCAGCAGGGTCTTGATGTCCTCGTCGCTGACCGACTTCTGCGTGTATTTGCGGATGCTGCGCCTCGAGAAGATCGTCTCTATCAATTTCTCGCTCATTTCGTGGTCGCGACATACATCGCGTTGGTCCTTTCTAAGAGTTACCGAGTCAAGTTCGTGTCGGGCACAACCCTGAACCCGTTAAATATGTGATGAGCGAAGATGGTGAACTGATGAGCCCCGGCTGGGGGGAGCTCTTTGACGTCGTGCTAAGGGAGTTCCCCGTCGATGTGTCACATACGGAGCCGGTCGATGTCGACGGCCTTGGGGGGCACTCCAAAGTGTACCGCGTTGATGCGAGCAGCTCCCCTCTGCTCCCGGAGAACGCTGGCATCGATGGTCTCTACATCATCGACTCCAAGTCCGGGATGGAGATCGCCTGCCACCCCCACATCGTGGGAGGGGCGCTGGAGGAGCTGAGCCTCGACTGCGCTGTCGATTTCATCAAAGCCGCCAAGGCAGTGGGGGTGCTAGAACTGGAGGGGCTGGCGCTTCTGCAGATTCTACGCGGCTCGCTAGGGTACATGCTTGAGAGGGTTCTGCCCAAGAGGGTCCCCACCGTCAGCATAAGGACCGAGTACGTGAAGGTGGGCTACCGGCAGCACGGGGAGTCCGAGCGTGTCGACGTGACCCATCGCGACTACTCGAGGCTTGTTCGGGAGGGTGGCGACACGACTTCGTTGCTGATCCCCGACACGCTAGCGACTGGAAGGTCCGCAGAGGCGGCGCTTAGGGACGTACTGGAATCCGAAGTTGGACTGGAGAGGGTAGTGACGTACGGCTTCACAGCTATCCCGGCGCTGATCAGGCTGGGCGGCATCTGCTACGGGAGGGGCATCGAGCTCTACGGGTTCTCCATATGCGACGTCTCCCAGCTAGCCAGCAACAACTACGACATGCCCGTCTACGGGCCGGACGAGGGGCTGTACGGAACGACCGGCGAGTTAAGGCAATTGGGGAGCATCATCGACGCAGAGACGCTTGGTAGGTTCCTGCCCCGGTACGTCGCGGGTTTGGACCAGCCCGGGGACTGGTCTGAGAGGCAGGACCAACTGTTCAACGGTCAAGGCAACGAGAGCGGCGACATAGCGGGCCACCTGCGCAAGAGCATCGGGCTCATCGAGTCACTAAGGAACATAAATTCGGGGCGGCCTTGGTACGACGATGTCCAGGACGGCGCTGCCCTGAGGGAACTGGAGAAGCTCAGGGAGAAGCTGGATCACTACTCGTAGTGCACCTGTGCCGTATGTGTGCCGCATCATATGGAGAGGGCGCCCGGCAGGGACTCCTGGATCTCGATGACATATCCCTCCGGGTCCCTGAGCATAAACACCTTGATCTTCAGCCTCTCCGACTCCTTCGGCTGCTCCTCTATCTCCACTCCCCTCTCGACCAGCCTTCGGTACCACGCGTCGGCGTCGTGGACGTTGAGGCAGATGATCACCGGCTTCGTGTCGCTAGGCCTGTGGTACCCCTTCTCCCCGTCGACAAGCCCTAGGTATGCTCCCTCGCGTATCCTGTAGATCTTCGACCAGCCCTGGTCCACTACCATCTCGAAGCCCATGACCTCCTCGTAGAACCGCATCGCCCCAGGCAGGTCCCTGTAGTAGAGCCAGGGGATCAGACCCTTTACATCGTACTCTCCCATGTTATATCCCTCTCTTCATGCACTTGCAAGCCCAACTGTCTTTACACGCGCGCGTGAGCTACCCTCTGTGGCCCGTCCTGAAGTATATCCAGAGGTCTCTCAGAGACCTAGCGAATCTCCTAAACAACGTACACAACTCCTGACTGCGACAACGCCTATCTTGCTTTAGGATTTTTCCTTAGGCGCCGCGCTGGAGGATTGGTCGAGCCGAAAGATACTAATCGCAATATCGCTCTATCCTAGGATCTAGGTCAGAGGACTGTCGCTGACGGTGTGGTGCTGCATGAAGTACGCTAACGTGAGGGCCTTCGACATCCCGGGCGCCTGGTACAGGACCTTGGAGGAGATCTGGAGGAACGGCGACGAGTTCCAGGTGGGGTACGGCTCGGAGATAACGATGACCAAGAAGCTGAACGTGAGCATCGAGATCACCCACCCGGAGCGGAGGCCCATCGTGGCGGACAAGGCGCCATGCGACATGAAGTACATCCTCTCCTACGCGCTGCAGTACCTTTGGGCGGGAGTCAAGGAGGAGGGGGAAACCTACACCTACGCCAGCAGGCTCAGGGAGCCCGTGGACCAGGTGGAGTACCTCATCGAGAGGTACGTGGAGGAACCCAACGACAGGCAGCTGACGATGGTGATCAGGCAACCCCAGGACATCTACAGGGAGCTGGACGGGATGAAGCACGAACCCCCCTGCCTCACCGTGATGGACACCGAGCTCTACGAGGACCAGATGCACTTGACCTGTTACTTCAGGTCATGGGACGCCTACGCAGGCTTACCGGCGAATATCGCAGGGATCCAGATCTTCAACGAGGCATTGGTCAGCGAGATCAACGCCCGCGCGGGCACGGAGTACACCACTGGCAAGCTCCTGTTCCACTCCAAGAACTGCCACATCTACAGTAGGCTGTACGAGTACGTCGAGGAGCTGATCACGCCCGAGGAGGACTCGAGGCGCCAGCTGAGCAAGAAGAATGGGTAGTTCAGTAACCTATACTGCAATTGGTTTCCTAAACCCTTTTTTCATAACGTTTTATTGGCTGATATGGAACATCGTACCATAGTTTTATACCCACATATCCACTTTGACTTGCCCAGTATCTTTTGGAGGCAGTTCGATGGATGAGAAGGGAAATGGTCATGCGGAAGAAGCAGAGGTGTATCTGCTCAAGGAGACGCATAGAGTCGATCTGGAGCCAATAGAATCAGGGGGTTACATCCTTGACATAGGGGGTGGAGGAGAGGGGATCGTGGGCAAGCTGAACGGCCGCAGAGTGATCTCCATCGACAAGAACCGGAGGGAGCTTGAGGAGACCAAGAACGATAGCTTGAAGATCGTCATGGACGCGACCGACTTGAAGTTCCTCCCCTGTTCCTTCGAGGTCGTCACTTCATTCTTCACGATGATGTACATTAAAACCGATGCCCACGCGAGGGTATTTGACGAGGCGTACAGAGTCCTTGTGGACGGTGGCAGGTTCCTCATATGGGATCTGAGGATCCCCGAGCGGTTCAGCGCGGAACGCTTCTTTGGTGTCATGATAAAGGTGTCGATCCCAGATGAGACCATCTCAACAGGATACGGCGTAAAGTGGGAGGGCAAGGTTCAGGACATGGAGCATTTCAGAGATCTTGCCGCAGAAAAAGGGTTTCAGGTCCTGAACGAGTGGAGCGAAGGCGAAATCTTCTTCCTAGAACTTCAGAAGAGCTAGCCTCGATCCTCATCAACTTCATCGAATCTCCATCGACAGGTCAGCACTCGTAATCCTTCACTCTTGTAGAGTCAGGCAGCTCATGTAAATGATTTTTAATGTAGTGTTGGTGCACACGAAGATCGGTGCAACTCGCCGTGGACCCAAAATTTATCATGTAGTAGGGAAAACTCTCAGAGGTGAAACTTCATGGGTAAGCGCGTCAGAGCTCGTGAGTTTGGCATAGAGATGGGGTTGCTGGAGACGGGCCGTCTCAACGCCATCACAGATGTAGAGGGGGTCGGCGTCGGCCACTCGACGCTCATTGAGGGGGATAACATCAGGACAGGGGTCACGGCCATAGTGCCTCACCAGGGGAACCCCTTCGAAGAGAAGGTCACGGCGGCCGTCGACATATTCAACGCCTACGGGAAATCGACCGGCCTCCCCCAGATCCAGTTCGAGGGAGTCATCGAGGTCCCCATACTCCTTACGGAGACCCTGAACACGTGGCGCGTGGCGAACTCCGTTCTCGACTACATGAACGAGGGGTACGGCCTCGTCCCCCGCTCGCTGAACGTCGTGGTGGGGGAGACGAACGGCAGCTACCTCACCGACAACTTCGGGAGACACGTGGGCAAGGAGCAGGTGTTCGAGGCAATAGACAAGGCGAGGACTCCGGAGGGTCGTGGGCCCGTCCCAGAGGGGAACGTTGGGGGTGGCACCCCGATGACCGGCTACGGCTTCAAGGGCGGGATAGGGACGGCGTCGAGGAAGTACGCCAATTTCACCGTGGGCATCCTGGTCCAGCTGAACTGCGGGGCCAAGGATGAGCTCAGGATCGACGGCGTGCCTGTGGGAAGGGAAATAGAGCTCCCCAGGCCGCCTGAGAGGTCCCCCGGGAACTCGATCATGATGATATGCGCCACAGATCTCGACATCGAATCCCGCCAACTCTGGAAGGTGGCCAAGAGGGTGGCCTTGGGGCTGGCTCGCACGGGATCTTACAGTGGAAACGGTAGCGGGGACTTCACCATCGCGTTTACGACGGGCAAGAAGAAAGTGGACGAGTTGAGGGAGATGGCTCAGGCCCGGAGGCGATCCTTCAGCGGCGATAGCTTCTTGAGCCTCGTCTACCGTGCGACCGTCGAGGCGACTGAGGAGGCAATCATCAACGCCCTCTTCAAGGCAGAGACGTTGACCGGGAGAGAGGGTAACACCAGGTACGAGCTACCTTACGACCAAGTAGCAGAGGTCCTTGAGCGACAAGGGCGAAGTCTTAGAAAATAGAAGAGGCGCGGCGCGCGCAATGAGCCGCTGCACTCGAAGAAAGTTTCGTTGGCCTGCGCGTGCATTTACATGCCTTCTCTTTCTGATTTTTGTGAAAGTGGCTAACACTCAATATTTTTCTATAGATTTTTAATAATAATTCATTTAAAAAAATCAAAAATTATTTATAGTTTATATATAACGTTAAAAATACGCTTTAAAGCGTAAAAGGAAAAAAAGGAGTAAAAAAAATGCCGATAATACAAGAAGGACGAATTATGGATCTTTTGCTCTTCATAGTGCTTTCAGCCGCAATGTACTACTACCTTGAAAGGATCCGATCGAACAAGCCCCTGCCAAGGATCAGGCGTCTCGCCGCCTTCGAAGCGATAGAGGAGGGCGTAGGGCGAGCCGTCGAGACCGGGAAGATGGTGTTCATGGAAGCGGGGTTCGGTACACTGACTAGAGGCGCCTACGCCCCCATGACCATGGCTGGAATGAACGTGCTCAGGCACGTGGCGAAGCTGTGCGCGGAGCGTGACGCGAAGCTGCAGTTCGGTGCAACGGGCTACGAGATCCTGCCCCTGGCAGAGGGGATAGTTGAGGAGGCCTACAAGGTCGCAGGGAAATCGGACGAGTTCAGTGAAGACATGATACATTTCTTCGGAAGTGGTTTCGCAGGCAACATGTCCGAGGCCTCATACATGGTTGAGAACGGCTGTGCGTGTCTGGTGATGGTCGGCGCTTTCTCAACTTCCTGCTTGGTCCTCCTCGGAGCGTCTAGGAGGTCTGGGGCCATTACGATAGGAGGAACAGGTAGGTGGATCATGATGTATGCCTTCGGTATTGCATCAGACTTCCTATTCATACTTGAGGACATCTATGCCGCAGGCGCGCTGGCGTCCGGGGACACAACAGTCATGACGACGTTGGCTGTCGAAGACATCTTGAAATATCTGGTACTGGCTCTCTCGATAATCGGAGGTTTGCTCGCAATGATTGCAGTCGACTTCGTATCGTTCATAAAGATGTAGGTGAATGCGAAATGTCTAGAGAAGTTAGAAGGACAATTCCTCTCTACCTGATCATGGGATTGTGTGCCTTTTTCTTGTTAGAGTACTTTGCTGATATTTCAGCTATAACAGGGGTCAAGAGCGAGATAACCCGTTGGGGGACCATTGTTTCAGGATTTATGCTGATCTTCGGTGTGGTTCTGCTGATCCGACATCACTTCATGCAACTCGCTGTACGCAATGTCGGGCAGAGGGAGAAGATACTTAGCGTGGTCTTCTTCGTCTCCTTCCTCGCCTTCCTCCTCATAGGGTTCTCGACACCCGAGAGGACAGGCGGAACAAACTACCAGTGGATCTATCAGAACATGTACAGGCCGGCGGGCACAGCCATCACGGCTCTCTGTTTCTGGTGGTGTATCTATGGGGGCTACAAGACCTTCACGATCAGGTCGTGGGAGTCCGCCTCCATCGGTGCAGGTGCAGTGATATACATGCTGAGATTGCTGCCTATCGGACCAGTCTTCGTCCCACCACTGGCCCCCTTGGCAGACTGGCTCTTGGCGACCATAAACGTCGGCGCGACGAGAGGCGGGACCCTCGCCGTTGGAGCCGGTTCTCTGGTTCTTGGAATGCGGACGTTGCTTGGTAAGGAAACAGGTGCCCTTGAGGCGGTTCAGGAGGGTTGAGAGTGAGCATCTACAAGAAGCTTAGGGAGATCCCCGATGGATACCTCGGTGTGCTCTCCATAGTATTCATGCTGATACCCATTCTCTACCCCATGGGGCTACCCCTACAGATCTCAGACCCCACCAAGGGATACTACAACACTCTGAGAAACCTGCCAGAAGGATCACTCGTTTGCATCGATGGAGGTGGAGGCTTCGCCTCATTGGACGAGTTCGAATCATCGATAACTGCGACGATGAAGGTGATGCTGTCCCTCCCGATCAAATGGTTTTCCTGGGGATATGGCTATGACGGACCCATACTGATGGACATGGTGCTGGACAACATCAACCCAGAGGGCTTTGGGAAGGTATATGGGGAGGACTACCTTGTCCTGCCCTATATCGCTGGGGGAGAGATGGCCGTCGCCTCGGTTGCATCGGACACCCAAGCCGTGGCGACGAACGATTTCTACGGCAACGCCCTATCCCAGTACCCACTGTGGGACGAGATCACAGGGGCTGAAGACTTCGCACTGGTGATAACCATTAGCGGCAGCTGCCTCAACATGGACCAGGAGACGCGCCAGTGGTACACCATCTATGGTATACAGCTGCTGGAGATTAACATGGCTTGCTGTTCACCAATGTCCATGAACTACTTCCCCGACGTCATGCCGGGGGGACTGTGGGGCGTCAAGGGTGGTACGGAGCTGGAAGTCCTTTCCGGGTTCCCTGGTCCGGGGGCCCGTCTGTCTGACTCTCAAAACCTGGCCCTCATGCCGTTTCTGGTCTTCCTGATACTGGGCAACATTGGCTATTTCGGTACTCTGTACCTGACGAAGGAGGAGGATAGTTGATGACATTCGGTGACATGATGGCTGCCTGGACCTTCGCTATATTCAGCCTCGCGATACTATCGTATCTCTGGAAGCTGAACTATGTCTACAAGATCGCCGAGACCTTCGCGGTAGGGTCACTGCTGGCACACACATTCGTCAATACCTGGACAGGGTCGATCGAGGGGATCTGTCTTAACCCCCTCATGGCTGGCGATGTAATTCGCATTATACCTCTGATCTTCGGGCTGCTGGCTTTCACAAGGCTGTCACGCCGGTACGCTTGGATTTCCAGGTACCCCACAGCTTTGCTGGCTGGGGTAGGTACCGGTGTCATGTTCGGAGCTACTTTCGACGCTCAAATACTAACTCAGCTGGCAATGACCGCTCAGGGCTTCATCGACAGGGACTTCTTCAGTGCCGCTGTCATACTGGTCGGTGTCTTCGCGACACTCACGTACTTCATATACACTCAGGAGCACACCGGAGCCCTTGGGATATCCGCAAGGCTGGGCCGCATCTTCGCCATGTTCTCTTTCGGGATGAACTACGCGGCGGAGCTTATCTGGTACGTAACCCTAGTAGTAGGGATAATGATCCGTCTTGTAGACCTCTGGATAAAAGGCGCTATCCTAGGTATGTAGAAAAACATAATCCCCTTTTTTATCTTAATTCAGCTGGGATCCAGATTGGATTCCGTGTCGAGCCAATAAATCCGGCAAGATCATGGATTGGAAAGTTATAAATGAAAATTATAACACCACTCTTTGATTCATAATGAATTCTGCATATAGCCGCCTCATGGAGGAAGCTCTCTCCGGGGAGGAGGCGAAGAACTTCGCCAAGGAGATCTCGCTCCATCACAGAGTCTCCGGGAGCTCAGGTTTCCACGAGGCCATCGAGTACGTGAAGTGGATGCTCAAGAACTTTGGCCTCGAGGTCAGCATAGACACCCGTCCCATGGACGGGGAGTTCAAGATATGGACCTGGACCTTCCCCAGGGCATGGGACATCGTGTCGGCGGAGCTCGAGGTAATAGAACCCGAGCCGGAGACGATAACCACTTTCGACGAGACACCCGTCTCCGTCTACAAGTACTCGGCTCCGACGCCTCCCGGGGGGATTGAGGCAGAACTTGTATATGTCGGGGAGGGAACCGAGGAGTCGTGCTACGAAGGCAAGGACGTCGAGGGGAAGATCGTCCTCGCCCGGGGATCTGGCCAGGATGTCGCGACGCTCTCCATGAGGCAGTACGGCGCCGTCTGCGTCATAACAGACTACCTCCGCCCACATCCCCCCGTCAAGACCAGGCTGGGGACGCCCGATCTCGTGCAGGACGCCTCCATAAGGGGCGGCGACAAGGACCTGAGGGCCTACTCCATCTCGTACAACCAGTTCAAGCGCCTCAAGGAGCTGCTGGATAGAGGCCCAGTCAGGGTCAGGGCCAAGATCAACGCCTTCTTCATCGAGCCTGGGGTTCTGGAGACTGTGATCGCGAAGATCCCGGGCTCCACCCTGCCCAACGAGGAGGTGGTGGTCATACCTCACATCTGCCACTACAGGCCCGGAGCCAACGACAACGCCGCCGGCGTGGGCCTCGTCATGGAGGTCGCCAAGGTGATACAGCGGGCGATAGAGAGCGGCAGGATCGAGCGGCCCAAGAGGACCATCACCTTCATCATCGGGGCGGAGATGTACGGCTCCCTCTCCTACCTGGAGAGGAACTGGGAGAGGAGGTATGAGATCGTGGGGGGCTTCTGCCTCGACATGCTGGGGGAGGACCAGGAGAAGACGAAGGCCGGCGTGGAGGTCTCGTCGGTCCCTGACTCGCTCCCGACGTTCCTCAACGACCATATCGCATCTCTCTTCGAGGGTGTGAAGCGTAAGACCCTCTACCGTTGGCACAACGCCAACAGGTGTTACAAGTACGACTCCCTCACAGTCAACTTCCGCTACAACATCTCCCAGTTCTCCCCCGGGAGCGACCACCTAATCTTCGACGACTCCAGCGTAGGGGTGCCCGTCATCCAGTTCGGCCACTGGCCTGACATCTACTACCATAGCAGCGGCGACGTCATCGAGATGGTCGACCCTGAAGAGCTGAAGAGGAACGGCCTCGTCTTCGGCACGGCGCTGCTCAATCTGGCGAACACGGGTCCCGAGCAAGCGAACACCCTGATGAACCACGTGTACACCCAGTCGATCAAGAGGATAGCCGACAACGGCGGCAGGGCCAGGGACGAAGCGATCGAGGTCTACGAAAGCTGCAATCTGGAGGGCGTGGACAACGATGAGCTGGCGGGAAAGATTTCCGACCTGGTCGAGCTGGAGTCCAAGAGGCTCGACTTCCTCGCAGACAGGGACAGGAAGGGCCTCAGGTCAGCCCTGCGATTGATAAAAGACGAAGACGCGAAATCGCAGGACAAGTCGAGGGAGCTGGCTGAGTCTCTCTGCGGAGCGATTGAAGGAGCCCTGAGGTCCGAGAAGGAGACCCTGGTGACCTTCACATCGTCTCTTCTAGGTGAAACTGGGCACGGGGCAGAGGGCACGCTGAGTGAAGTTGAGGAGGCGTACGAGGCGACCGTGCCAAAGCGCAACTTCATCGGATCTCTGTCGGGCAGTGACTTCATGCGACGGCTCACACCCGAGAGGAGGAAGCAGTACATAGAGTGGGTGACATCGGGGAGGGAGCTCGTGTTCGGCAACCTGAACGCCAAGATCGTGGAGATGTGGAGCTTCGCCGACGGCGAGAGGAACATCGCCCAGATCGCTGAGGCTGTCACCTTTGAGTACGGGCCCACGGATCACAAGCTCGTAATGGAGATCTTCAGCGACCTGGAGAAGATCGGCTACGTCGAACTCGCCTAGAACTGCTCTAAGCTCTCCTATTCGTTTCGGGGCCGGTTAAGAGGGGCACCGGGGAGGCTCAGCTTTAGCTCTCCCCTTTCTCCCAACCTCCCGCCCAGGAGCCCGCCGAGGAGGTAACCGAGGAACACCCACATCTCCTCGAACTGGTTAGTGACGCCCAGTAAGGACAGGGCCACGTAAACGATGTAGGAGTACAATCCGATGACTGCTCCTGTGAGCAGGTGGTTCTCTACCCTGTTCTTCGTCAATAGGTAGCCCGAGGCGGCTCCAGAGAGCATCGTCATTGCCCAGGAGCCGAGTATCTGGTACAGCGTCGAAAACATCCTGAGGTAGGGCGAAAGGAAAAAAGACAGGACAATCCTGATCCCGTTGGCGAAAAAGGCTCCCGACAGGTACTGGGTTATGGTCATCTTCTTCGACAACGGAGGCACAGTCCCCTTGTGTCGTAGATAATTGTGGTATCCTCCTATAACATTCACCCTTTCCTTTTCCTGCTTCGTTCAACACTGCGCCAATTAAAAGCATGAAGCCATCATTTTTTACTACCGCCAAACAAGTGCTCCAATATGCGGTCATACGGCTCCTTTTTGACAACATTGCACTTGAAAAAAGGCTTAAATTCGCTGAAAAATATAGGAACAAGGGATAATGGGTATTAGAGATAGATTAGCGAGAATGTTTCAGAGTCTAAAAGAGAGTGATGAAAGTAGTAGTTATATTCCCACTATGGAGTTGAGCCCTGAAAAGGAAGACGAAATTATAGATAAAATAGTGGACAAGGTAGTTAACTATAAAATGAAGTCGGCGGCTCTCCTCTTCTTCCGTTCCTACAAGCCGATGAGTTCCTACGGCTCGCAGGTCGCGCCGGCGATGCTTGGTCCCTTCTTCTTCCTGCTGGATCTCTTCGACATTGAGGGGTTCAACTTCAACGCCTTCTTCATGAAGAGGGAGAACCTGGATAAATTAATAGAAAAGATAGAAGCGATCTGACGCTATTCCTCGATTATCTCCACGTTGGCCCTTGGTACAAGGACTCGGTCTCCGTCCTCGAGTTCTATCTCGACGATCCTCACGCTCGACTCGGTCTCCACCCTCGCCAGTTCAGGCGGCAGGGAACGGACGTGTCCCACAACGCCAAAGAATGGTTCCTGGATGATCCTCACCAGGGTTCCCGCTGCCATGCCGTTGGTGCGCTCATCCTCTGCGGCGCCCGGCGCCGTCGAGACCTCTTCCTCCTGCAAAAGGGGGATTATCACCTCAGGTCTTATGACACCCGCCCTGATCTGCGTCGTGCCGTTGATGCACGCCATCCTTCCTTCATTCTCCTTCAGGATGCTGAACGTCTTCTCCAGCATGTTCATCATGCCGAATCCCTCCGTCGCGACCAGGGTCAGCCCTATGTCCTCGTGTCCGGTTATAGCCACACCTATTCGGTAGCCTAGGAAGTCGGTGAGGTCCTTGTCCATGATCCCGCCCACCAGGATGCCCCTGACGCCAGTATCGATCGCTTTCTTCAGGGCCGCCGCTGTGACCATCGACCCTCCGATGAGGACCTTGCCCTTGCACTCCGGCGTGATCTGTTCCTCTGTCAGGATGTCGCGGGGCGTCTCCGATGCCATCTTTATCTCGCCGTGGTTCTCCCCGCCTATGCCGAAGGCCCCCTGAATAAACGCGGCGTAGGTTTCTATGATCACGCCTTCGTTCTGAATGATCTCGACCACTTTGCCCGGTATGTAAGCGTTTATGTTGATGGGCGTGGGGTGGCGCCTTATGATCGCTTGCCCCGTTATTGGTGACACGCTCTCCACAGTTCCGTCGATGGGAGCTGTGCAGTCGGATTTTATCAAGCCGAAGAGGGCTCGGTAGCTGGCGATGATCTCGTCGGCCTTGACACTGTCGCCCTCCTTCTTGGTCATGTACTTCCTGATCTCTTCCGGATCGACTCCCAGCAGTGCGCAGACCTTCAATATCTCGGGTTCTCCAGGCGTATCCGCCCTGGCTACTATCGTGTCCATGGCGACGGTGTCCCCGGCTTTCACGATGAGCTCCCCCGGTATGGGTAGCATCCTCGTTTTTCTGATGAGCAGGGACTCCTTCCTCTTTAGGCCCGGTGTGTACGCTTGTGACATGTACTTCACCCCTTCCTCTTATAGACTTGATCTGGATACGCGTCCAGGGCCCTATTCCATTCCCGTAGCTTGGCGATTCTCACCTCTACGTCCTCAGGGAGGACCAACGGTTTTCCCCGAGCATCCAGGATTATGCCGACGACCCCGCCCTCGACCTCCGTGTCCAGTCCCCGTCCGAGCCCGGCTCCGATGTCGAACCCTTTCTCTGGTGAGATAGAGACCTTGGCGGTCTGGCGTTCCCTCAGAGTGATGACCTTGATGGTGCCAGCCGGCATGTTCTCCTCTATCGTCGTCCCGTCATCCATCTTTATGTCGACCGTCATCACCGTGCTGCCCGATTCCATGTCGACCTCTCCCCTGGGTGCTATGCTGGTTCCCAAGCGGACTAGGCAGTCCTTGTCGAATATCTCCAGCGCGGCCTTGGGTCGGACCGTGGAGAGTACCCCGAGGTGGGGCATCATAAAGACGCTGTCCTGAGCGAGCCTGGTGACCCCCTCGATGCTGAAACCGTCCATCAACATCAGCGCCGACTGCACCCTTCGGGGCGCGTGCGAAAGTAGGCCCCCTGTACCCCCGATCCATTTTATCTTGAGCATGTCCAGGTAGGTCTCCTCGAAGGACATCTGCTTAAACATATCTCCGATGTCCCTCCCTTTGACCTGGACCCCCCTCAGGGGCCTCGCGAGGAACTTGTGGTGCAGGAACGCCAGCCTCAGCGCTTCCCTGGCGACGGCGTGCTCTATCATGAGGTTCTCAAGAGTCTGGGGGATGGCTGTGGGGCGCGTCATCTTGTTCCTGAGCCTGTTGATCACGTCGAAGGGATCTATCTCTATGGGGAGCCAGCGGACGATGTTCTCTATCCCCGTCTCCTTCAGGACGTTGCAGATGCTGTAGCTCATCCCGAGGTTGGCGCTCACGGTCCTGACGAACCTGCCGTCGAAGACCGAGTAGACGTTTGTCGTGGCCCCTCCCAGACCGACGCCGAGGACGTTCTCGTTGTACAGCTGGCTGAGCTGCTGGAACATCATCCCCTCGGCCCCCGGCGTCGGCATGATGGGTACCTCGGTCCACGTCATCAGCTTGTCGTAGCCAGGCGCGTGGGACATTACGTGCTCCATGAAGCACTTGTGGATGGCGTCCCTGGCCGGCCCCGGGTTCTCCATCTCCAGCTCGGGGCGGATGTTGTCCACCATCTCCATGGCGAACTGGCCCCCGAAGAACTCCTTTACGGGCTCCCTGGCTTCGACGTTTCCGGCGAACACGAGGGGAAGCCTGAACTGCCTTCCCAGCCTAGCCGTGGGGTTGGCGCTTGAGATTATCTCGGCCATCTTCATCACGTGCCTTATTGTGCCGCCGTCCGTACCACCGGCCAGCAGGATCATGTCAGGCCTGAGGTAACGTATCCTCTGTATCTGCTCGAAGACCTTCCTCTTGTCGTCCGTTGCGAGGGTGTCCATGACTATGGCGCCTGCTCCAAGTGCGACCCTCTCGGCGCTCTCGGCGGTCATCGTCTTTATGACCCCGGCGACCGTCATCTGGAGGCCCCCGCCCGCACTGCTGGTTGTCACGTACAGATCCACACCCTCACCGTTCCTGGATGGGGTGATGATGCCGCTCTCCGAGAGCAGGCGCAGCCCCGTCAGCTCCTCGATCTCGCCGACAGCGTTCCTGACGCCCATGGTTACGTCCTCGAACGGGGCCTCGACCGTCGTGGGCGCCTCACCGCTGATCAAGAACCTCCACTCGTCGTTCTCCATAAGCTTGAATAGCCTGGCCTTGGTCGTTGTACTCCCCACATCGGTGGCTAGGATCAAGGACAAACGCATCTCTCCTCGACCGACATATGGATCCAATAATGAAGCATGGAAACTATTTTTAAGACTTGATATGCCAGCGCGTTGCATAATTCAGAAATTAGTGTCAAAACCCATCTGTTGGGCTAAAATCTACGCCTCGATCAGTAGCTAGAACACATGGCTGTTGAAAACTGATTTGCTGTTCCCGAAAAAAGGGTTAGATGGAGGAGATCCTCCTCACGAAGGCCTCCACCAGGCGAACGGAGTTGTCTATGTCTTCTGCGTGGGCGACCGACGCCGGCCCGTGGATGTAGCGGCAGGGCACGGACACGACCCCAGTCGGGGTCCCGCCCTTCACGAGGTGGATGGCCGAGGCGTCTGTGCCCCCCATCAGGGGCTTCTTGAACTGGTACTGGATGGACTCGGCCTCGGCTGCGTCCATCAGGGCCTGCAGCACCCCCTGGTCAACGATGATGCCCCTGTCGGCGATCGTCAGTATCGGGCCCTTCCTGAGCTGCGTCACCACGTCGGCTGGACCCACTCCGGGCATGTCGACCGCGAAGGTCCCCTCCAGCGCCAGGGCGTAGTCGGGGTCGACCTGCCACGTCGCCGTCCTGGTCCCCCGCAGGCCCACCTCCTCCTGGACTGCGCCCACGGCGACGATGTTGCAGGGCGAGTCCTTGAGGGCTTTGAAGGCCTCGGCCATGACGTAGCACCCGGCCCTATCGTCGAAGGCTTTCCCTCTGATGTATCCGTCTCCCAGCTCGACGAACTCCACGTCGAAGACCCCCATCGTGCCGACCCTGCAGCCCTTCTCCTTGGTCTTCTCAAGGCTGTCGGAGCCTATATCGATGAAGAGCTTGTCCACCGGGACCACGCTCTTCCGCTCCTCATCCGTCATGACGTGGGGCGGCTTGACGCCTATCACTCCCCTCAGCGGGCCCTTGCTGCCCTTCAGCCGTATCCTCTGCCCGGGCATGACGCCCGGAACGATGCCGCCGATGTTACTGAATCTAAGGAACCCGGTGCTCTCGATGTAGGTGACGATGAATCCGACCTCGTCGGTGTGGGCGTCGATGAGTACCCTGGGGCGCCCCTTCTCTCCGTTGTGGTGGAAGAAGATATTGCCCATGCGGTCCACCCTCACCTCGTCGGCGAAGTCCTCCAGCTCGGCTCTCAAGACCTCCCTGGGTTCACCCTCATTCCCCGGAGGCCCGAAGGCGTTCGAGAGCCTCCCGAACAGATCAACGTTCATTGCGATCACCGTTTCTAGGATTTTTATTTATAAAAGGATGCACCATGGGTGACAAGGGCTCTGCCCGCCCGATAGCAAGCAATAGTTTATAAAAAACTATAACAAAACTTATCCTAGAGAGGTTTTTAGGGATGAAGAGCTACGTAAAGATATACGGCCCTCCTGTTCTCAAGGCGATCAAGGAGCTGGAGAAGCTCTCGATCGGCATGCCCGAAGTCTGCATCATGGACACGGTCATCGCCAGCACCGGCGCAGAATATACCAGCAGCGCGCGAGAGTTCTCGACACAGGAGTACTTCAGCCCCCTGGGGGAGATAACCTTGGAGCGCTGCGACACCATCATCAGCAAGTCCGGGGAGAGCCTCGGCGAGTACAACTTCTACTTCGAGTGGTTCGCCGAGCCGACGATGAACCAGATCAACGATTTCATAGGGAAGATCGACGCCGTCATGTCGAAGGTTGGCTGCAGGTACTCCATCAAGACGGAAAAATGAGGCGGAACCCCTACCCTTTTTTCAAATCAGGCGTACCCAGCCCAGATAATCAGGCTCAGCAGCACCAGTGCTAGACCGAGCAGCAGGTTGATCCACAGCTTCTTCTCCGTCATCCACAGCTTGAGCTCCATCGTCTGGACGCCTATGAAGTGGATCATGAACGTGATGGCGAGGAGGGGGGCCACGATCACCAGGTTGTAGTACCCAAGCAGCAGAACGCCCCCCACGACAGCGGCTCTCTCCGAGAGCAAGTTTACCGCCAGGAAGTACGGCGCGGAGCTGCATGGGAGGATTAGCGCGGCGGTCACGACGCCCGCGACGAAGGCGGTCTTGGGGTCTGAGACCGCCTCAAGCCGCTCCGTGATCCGGCTTATGAATGAGCCCGGCAGGTGCTTACGTTCCCCGGTGAAGAACTCCGCCACCCTCAGCGAGCCCAGGATGAATGCGAAGGCAACCGTGGCGTACCTCATGTACTCGACTTGGGCGAACACCCGTATCAGCCCGATCCCTATCAGGAAGTAGGTGGCGAAGACGGCGGAACAGAAGGCGAGACCAGTCTTGAGCACGGCCCGGCGCTCCACGCCGTAGAAAACGAGCGTGAGCATCACCAGCAGCACGCCGATGGCACATGGGTTGACCGCGTCAATTACGGCGGCGAAGGTGATCGGCAGGAAGAGCTCTCTCCAGTCCCTAGGTGTGCCCTCCACGTTCTCCGCTGTGAAGAGAAACGCCAGGCGGGAAATCTCAGCTGGCTCGGATATAGTCTTCTGGAGCTTCGCCCGCACGTCCACGTCCTCGACGTAGAGGGGGACTCCGTCGGGGCTAGCATGGAGTATGCCCTCCCAGTCTTCAGGGGATTGCCCACCGGCCACTATCACGACCAGCTTATCGTCCCTGAAGACGGCGAAAAGGGGCATCGGCAGATAGGGCTCTCCGATGACTTCGTCTATCTCGTCGAATCTGCTCCTGGTCTCCCCCTCGGATAGCTCGTACTCCGTGAACGGGCTACCGGGGAAGATGGCCTTGACCGCCTGCAGCTTCTCGGTGCAGGGTTCGCAGTCCCTGTTGGTTATGGCGTAGAAAGAGTAGGTTCCGTTGTAGAGCAGCGAGAGGATGGCCAGCGCCTGCAACGCCGAGAGGATGTTAGACCTCACCAAGTGTCAGCGATCCCCCTCAAGGAGGCTCCGTCTCTATCTGAGTGTTTCCTCTTAATACTTGATCGCTCTTCCCTCATACCGGAGATGCCAAAGCAAGGTCGCTTGGTACCTAGAAACCCGAGAGGGGGGAGGCTCAACGGCTCTCTCTCAGGGCGGCCTTGAAGGCCTCGAGAATCTCGTCATTCGACTGCCTGAGGAGGGTCGTGTTGACGGTGAGGTGGAAGCGCTTGGGGTCGCCCTCGTCGTACACGAAGACCCAGTGCCGTTGGAGTGCCGACGTGAATCTTTCGATGTCGACACCTGAGCCCAGCTCCGCGGGAAAGATGTTGGATCCGTGTTTGAATTTCCCAACCTCTATGCCGTCGAGATCGCTGATACGGGGGAACAGGTCCGTTGCCTTTTCCATCGCGTCGTTGAATCTCTCCTCGAAGCCCTCTGAGCCTATAAGGGCCAGGCTTGCCTGCATGTACACCGATGCGAGGCCTCCGCCGAACATACGCCTGTCGTGGTAGAGGTCGTCAATGAAGTCGGAGGGACCGGCCAATATGGCGCCGAAGGTTGACCCGAGGTACTTGTACAGAGAGACGTATACGGTGTCGAATTTGTCGGCGTACTCCCGCGGCTTGACGCCTGTGGCAGCCGACATCATATAGAGCCGCGCCCCGTCAAGGTGAGTCGGGATGCCTTGCTCCCTGCAGTATGCTGTTGTCTCCTCCATCACTTCGAAGGGTGCTACCTGGCCCCGCTGGCGGCGAACCGGACTCTCTATCATCACGGCACCTATCGGGTTGGCAACCCTCCCCTTGTTGGATAGGTCCACGGCTGCTTTCAGCTCTTCGAGGGTATAGTAGGGACGCCCCTTCGCGAGGGGGATGAGGCTAATGCCGCTGAGGCGGCTGACGCAGTCGCCGGTGTCATTGAATAGATGACTTTGCTCTTGGAGGACGACCCTAGGATTCAGACCGCAGTGCTTTCTGATTGCTAGATGATTGGCCAAGGTGCCTGTGGGAACGAAGGCCGCACCCTCCTTGCCCAGTGTACTGGCGAACTTTTCCTCAAGCTTCCCCAATGTACCCCCGAGCGAGTATCGATCCGTCTCGATACCATATCTTTCTTCGAATTCAACGAGCATACGGATCACGTCGCGGGGTGTCCTGGGCTCTCCGTCGCCCCTGAATACGACCGATCTCTGAGAGTCCGTAGGTCTTCGAGCTGTACTCGACTTCTTTGTCATGTAATCCCAGCCGGTTATCCGTGTTGGATTTCTTATTTTTCTCCTCGTTATACTTCAGATATAAATCCCTTGACGATACTGATGGGTTGGTTTTGAGGCGCCAAAGACTATGACACCGGATTGTTATTGGAGTCATCTCGTGCTCAATAACACACCAGTGGTAGCCCCCACACCTGCCTGGAACAGGAGTGTGATGGGCACACATCCCGACACCAACTAATTTTAAATACATTTCTCAGAGCTTTTATTTCGAGCTGTTAACTCAGTTGAGAGGAACTGTTTTGAAGGCTTTGGTGAAAGTCGAGGGCGTGGCTGGCGTGCTCAAGGTCCGTGAGGTCGAGGATCCCGTGGCCGCTTCTGATCAGGTCCTGATTGAGGTTAAGGCCGGGGGGATCTGCGGCTCGGATGTGAAGCACCTGCAACGCGTCAGGGAGACTCCGGTGATCCTGGGCCACGAGTTCTCGGGGGAGATCATAGACGTGGGCTCCGAAGTCGAGGGCTGGGAGGTCGGGGACAGGATCGCCTCGGAGACGAGCGGCCACACGTGCGGCCACTGCTATTTCTGCGCCACAGGAGACTACCATCTCTGCCGGGAGAGGAAGGGACTGGGCTCTCGCATGGACGGCGCCTTCGCCAGGTACATTGCTGTCCCATCCAGGCTCCTCCACTCGATACCCGATGAGATGGGCTACGATGAGGCTGCCCTCGTCCAGCCCTGCGCCGACATCGTGAACGCGGTCACCAGGAAGGCTGAGATCCACGGTGGCGACACGGTCGTCGTCCACGGACCAGGCCCCATGGGCCTGCTCACCACCCAGGTCGCGAAAGCGTGCGGCGCCTCGCTCGTCATCCAGACGGGGCACAGGGGGGTGAGGCTGGACATAGCTAAGGAGATCGGGGCGGACGTGACCATCCCCGTCGAGGAGGAGGATCCCGTGGAGAGGATAAAGGAGATCACAGGGGGCATAGGGGCAGACGTGGTCTTCGAGGTCTCAGGTGCGGCCTCGGCGGCCCTCCAGGCCTTCGACGAGGTGAGGAGGAAAGGGCAGGTAATCTTCATAGCTGGACCACCGGATCCCGTCGAGTTTAGCTTCAGGAAGATCCTAGGCGGAGGCCTCACAGTGAAGGGCTCCATCATGAGCAAGTGGATAGACTACGAGAGGGCAGTGAAGTTGATGTCTAGGGGGTTCGTGAGGGCAGAGCCCCTCATTACGCACAGGCTGCCCATTACGGAGTGGCGTGAGGCATTCGACGCGATAATGGTGGCGAAGACCGCTGGGAAGGTCATTCTCACACCGGTGTGACGTCCTCTTCCCTTAAACGACTCGCCAAACCTGTTCGGCAGACGGGAAAAAGTGGGTGATGGTCAGGGGGTGAGGAGGTGCTGTGCGTGCTCCTTTACGAGGGGCTTCAACTCCTCTAGAGTCCCCCGGGCGGCTTCTATCAGCGAATCAGCCTCGTCCTCTGTGGTGATAGCCGAGACGTTCGTGTGCCCCAGGTAGAAGAATCCCCTGTTCATCATCCCGAGTGTGAAGTATCTGGCGAGGACCCTGTTCCCTGTTGCTGACGTCTCGAAGTCGAAGACCTCCTCGTCGGTCCAGATTATATGGAAGAAGGAGCCAGCTCCCCCCACGTGCGCTGTGACACCCCCTTTGTCGAGGACGGACTTGAGCCCTTCCCTGACTCTGGCTCCCAGGGCGCTCATCCGGTCGTAGACGCCCGGCTGCATCACTTTCATCACCTCCATTCCAGCGGTCATGGAGGTGGGGTGGGCGTTGAATGTTCCCGAGAAGCCCAGCTTGGGCCCCGCCATCTCGGGCAGCTTCGACTCGGGGATTATGAGGGGCTCCATGATCTCCTCGGTGGAGGCGTATGCGCCGACCGGGTAGCCCCCTCCTATTATCTTCCCCATACAGGTGATGTCGGGTGTGACACCGTAGTACTCTTGCGCCCCCCCATGGCTCAGCCTGAAAGATATCACCTCGTCGAAGATGAGAGGGACGCCGTGCTGCTCTGTGACCTCCCTCACAGCCTGTAGGAAGCCGGGTCTGGGGGTCATGTCTCTCTGTGTCGGCTCGACGACGACTGCAGCCAGCTCGTTCTTGTGCCTCTTAACGAGCGCCTCGGCGGCCTCAGCGTCGTTGTAGGGGAAGAACAGCGCGTTCTCCAAAACCTCGTCGGGGATGCCTGTCCTCGCCTTCGGTGTGGTTGCTACGGCGTCGTATGAGCCATGGTAGGCCCCCAGACACTTTGCTAACTTGTTCTTCCCGGTGTAGCTTCGTGCAAGCCTGATCGCCTGCATGTTCGCCTCGGTCCCTGAGGGGGTGAACCTGATCAGATCGGCCCCCTTCAGCCTTCCCACGAGCTCCTCCGCTAGCTTTGGTTCCAGCTCCGTGGGGGAGCCCAGGGTGAACCCCTTCTCGAGCAGCCCTCGGATCGCTGAGACGACTTTGGGGTGGTTGTGGCCCAGGATCAGGGAGGTGTTGTTGAAGTTGAAGTCGATCCTCTCGTTGCCGTCCACGTCCCAGAGCCTCGTGCCCTTTCCCCTGTCCATGTACAGCGGGAAGGGGGGCCAGTAGAGGGCGCTCCTGGTGCTGCCCCCGGGGAGGCTTCTCGCAGCCTCCTTGAAGTCTCTCTCGGAGCCCAGGTTCTGTCTAATATATTTGATCACTATCCCCATGAAGCATCGATAGGAACTGTTCCTCAGATTATTAATGTTTTTTTCATCGACAAATGGAACATGGAAGCTGTCAAATCGGGGCTTCGTGGCGTAGCCCCAGTGGAGGCTATGCCCACGCGTTGGTGTGTGCCCTAGAGGTTCCGGCTACCTGGTAATTTCCGGTAAAACGACATGGGAGACAGCTCGTGGAGGTCAACTACGACGTCGATGACGGCCGGCTTCCCCGAGTCGAAGGCGGATCTTAAGGCCCCGCGTAGATCGCTGGGGTCTACCACCCTCTCGCCGTGGGCGCCGAAGCTCCGGGCCACCTTCCCGTAGTCGACGTCTAGGAAATCTGAGGATTTTAGTGCCTTCCGTCCGTAGCTCCTCTCCAGTGAGAGGTGGATCATCCCGAGGGCTCCGTTGTTGAGCACCACGGTCACGAAGGGCTTTTCCCACCTGAGAGCTGTCTCGATCTCGCCGATGTGGTAGAGCACGCCGCCGTCCCCTATCACGGCGAGGACGTTGCTCTCAGGTGCCGCGAACTTGGCTCCGATGGCCGAGGCGAGGCTCCATCCGAGCGTTCCGGCGGCCCGTATGTATCTCCTGCCCGGCGCCAGTGTCTCGTACATGACTCCGGTCCACGCCCCCATCTGGCCTGTATCCGAGACCAGGATGTCCTCCTTCTCCAGAGCTTCCCTTATCTCCTTGATGACGCGATGGGGCTTGATGGGGACCTCCTCCGAGGACATCACGGGGGCGGCCTCCTTCTCCCACTCTTCCTTAGCCTCCCTGATCATCCTGAGGTACTCTGTCTTGGGGGCGGGGTTGGCCAGCCTCTCATTTATGGCCCTCGTCAGATCCTGCAGCCCGAGCTTGACGTCGCAGACCATGCTGGCCCGGGTGTCGTAGTTCCTGCCGATGGCCTTGGGCTCTATGTCGAGCTGGACTATCTCGGCGTCCTGCCCTGGCGTGCTCCAGTTGTCGGTGCTCATTCCGCCGGCCCTGGTGCCCACGAAGAAGACCACGTCCGCCTCGTCCACGATCCTGTTCGCCGTGGACTTGGAGTATCGCCCCACGACGC
This sequence comes from Candidatus Bathyarchaeota archaeon, assembly GCA_020346605.1. Taxonomy (GTDB): domain Archaea; phylum Thermoproteota; class Bathyarchaeia; order TCS64; family TCS64; genus BS750m-G28. The sequence continues at coordinate 1,339,769 of CP070784.1, forward strand.
CGATGGAGAGTGGATGAGCATCGGGGATGGCGCCCTTGCCGTTGAGGGTCGTGGCCACTGGTGCAGCCAGCGTCTCGGCGAACCGGATCACCTCGTCCCACGCGCGCGATATAGTCACGCCCCCTCCGGCCACTATCACAGGCCTCTGAGCCTGGGAGATCACATCCAGGACGGCATTGACGTCTTCCGTGCTTGGCCTATACCTCTTCGCAGGATACCCCATGTACGTCGGATCGACGTGCAGCTCGGATGCCTCGGCCTCCCCCCTGGAGGCGTCGTACCTCAGGTTGACGTGCACCGGCCCCGGGCACCCGCTCGTGGCGACCTGGAAGGCGTCGCGCATTATCTCAGCGGCCCTGTCTGATCGATTTATCTCGACGTTCCACTTCGTCGTTGGCGCGAACAGCGGCATCTCGTCGAGCTCCTGGTACTGGTACTTGTAGACGTGGCCCGTGCCCGTTGAGCCCGTCAGGGCGATGACGGGTGTGCAGGTCCAGAAGGGCTCGGACAGCCCCGCCGCGAGGTTAATGGCGCCGGGCCCTGCCTGCCCGAAGCACACGCTCGGCTTGAAGCTTATCCTCGAGTATCCGTCGGCCATGTAGGCAGCACCCTTCTCGCTCCTGGCCATCACGAGGTCGATGCCCACGTCCTCTATCGCCGGAAAGAGCCCCGTTATCCCGCCAGGGACATGGAAGAAGTGCTCTACGCCGTGCTTACTCAGCATCCTCGCAATCGCGTCTGCCCCAGTCATCCGTTCCACTGTCGATACCTCCACTGTTAATTACCTTATTACGGTTAATTCTTTT
>CP070784.1:1340674-1372191 GCA_020346605.1 Candidatus Bathyarchaeota archaeon
GAAATACCCCAGAAGCGAGAGGTCGAGAGCGAGCACAACGACCCCGAACAGGTTCATCGGCGTGAAGCTGAAATCCTTCCCGTAGAGCAGCAGGATTGATGACGCCCCCAACGTGATCGCCGTCAGTGAGACGATCCAGCCTCTAACTTTCCTGCTGCCAAGCGTCAAGCAAGCCGTGCCCGATAAGAACGGTAGAATGACTGTGAGGGCTACGAGAGTCTCATTCAGCATCTCTGGCCCCACCTGCAATCCGAGCTGAAGAAAAATTGGGAAGATATGGCACATCCCTTCATGAGAACGTTGTCGCTGAATCTCCTCCGGGCGACGCTGGGGCGCCCGTTCTCTTGAAGGGGTCGTAGACGTCAGTGTCTTCGTAGACGTCGAGGTCGACGATCTTGACGTTGCTCCGGATCTTCCTCTTGATGCCGTACTCGTCGAAGATGTGGAGGGCGCCGATGTTCTCGTGCTCGCCCTCCGGCAGGAACACGGCGAAGCCCTTCTCTGGACCACTGCACAGAGAGAATAGCACAGCGCTAATGCTGCCGTTCTCCAACCTGCTCTTGTTTATCGATATGGGCTGCATCTGCTGGGCGCTCCGGGTCTCAAGGATCATCTCCACGATCTCCTCTACTTGGGTCGTCTCTATCTCGCGCTCGCTGATGATCTCCTGGAGCTTTATCGGCTTCATCTCGACCCCGCTGGGCTGAACAAGCTCCGCCTTCAGCTTCAGCAGGCGACGCCTCTCCACCTCCTTCTCGACGAGGCGCGGCAACAGCCTTCCATCGGTCTCCCCTACCCTTAGCGCTAGGCGCAGCCTATCTTCCTCATCTGGACAGAGCTCCTCCATGAGGTCGATGATGCTCTTGGTGTAGTTCAGCAGCTGCTCGAAGAGCCTGTTGAACTTCATGTCTATCTCGTCGTCGCCGATGTTCGGGTTGAAGTAAACCACTTCCTGATCCCTTTCCTCTGTCACTTCTCATGCACCTCTGTCATAGTCCACTAGATCCAGTTCCTTCTCTCACATTCCTTGGAGACCAGCCGGGCTAGGACCCTCCCGTCGTTCTCGGCGATGTTGTGAGCAAGCTTGACCCTGGCGGCGCTCTCATGGCAGATCTCCTCGACTTCGTTGCAGATGTACTTCACATAGTCGAGGAGCTGCCAGTAGAGCTTCTTGTACTCGCTGTCGATGGCCAACTGCGCCTGGGCTCGTTTGATCTGCTCCTCGTCGCCGACGTCCTGGAACTCCTCTAGCGCCTGTATCGCCCTCTGTGCAAACATTAACGCTGGGCCTCCTCCCATTAGCACAGCCATCCATGCGGCTTCAACGATTTCCTGGTTCGTCGCCCCCAGCTGAAGGGCCATCTTCACGTGGGCTGCGATGCACCATTCGCACCTAGCGCAGATGGAGAGCGCTATAGCTGTGAGCTCTTTCTGCCTGGGGCTCAGGGCTCCCTCGACGCTGTTCAGCGATGAGAAGTGGTCCCAAGCCTCCATCTGGTCTGGGGATATCCTGCTGATCTTCAGAATGTTGGCTTCTACCTCCTCAAACCGGGCTGACATTATTCCCATTTTTCATCTCCTCCTACCGAGTTGTCTCCCGGGGTTCACCCCAACCCCTTTTCTGGCACTCCTTCGTGACCAGGAGTCCGAGGACGTTACCGTCCGTCTCAGCGATGTTAATGGCGAGTCTACGCCTGTCTGACTTCTCCTCGCACATCGTCTCGGCCTCGTTGCAGATGTACTTCACGTAGTCGAGAAGGCGCTGGTAGAGCCTTTTGTACTCGTCCTCCAGCGCCAGCTGGACCTGAGCCTCCAGCAACTCATCATCGTCGTCGATCTCTGCGTACTCCTCGAGCACCTGAACCGCCCACTGAGCGTACCTGAGTACAGGATCTCCTCCCATGAGGACTGCGACCCAAGCCGCCTCGACGATCTCCTGTTTCCTGGCTCCCAGCTCGAGGGCGTTCTTGACGTGGGACCTGATGCACCAGTCGCACTTCGATGCAATTGAGAGGGAGACGGCTATCAGCTCCTTTCTTCTAGGGCTCAATGCGCCATCGGTTCCCGCCCTCTCCATGAAGGTGTTCCAAGCCTCCATATAATCGGGTGAGATGCTCTGGATCCTGTTTCCTGACACGTAGTTCCTGAATCGATTCTCAATCACTCCCATTCTTCATCCACCCTTTTTCTCCGAGATATCTACACTCGATGAAAAGTATATATTTTTAGGTATTATTATTAATATTGATATATATATACACTGCAACTCAAGCGACGCATTAATATTAGTATCTGCTCATTTATTATTGTAATATATACTTTTTATGGAACCGGTCTTAATATGCATGAATATATAAGTCAGGACTAGTAAATATATATTGATCCCTGATGGAAAGTCGGAAGATTATGGCTCTAGGAAAATCCTCGCTTGTCATTTCTCTTCCCAAGGAGTGGCTTAGGATGAATAACCTTGAACGGGGGAACAATGTTTCCCTGTCCATACAAAGAGACCGTTCACTGACGGTGCAGCCCACATTAGAAACTGTCGACAGGCAGAAGGAGATTGTTCTAACGTTTAGCACTGAGGAGTCGGGTAACTCTATAATCCGTAGCGTGATAGGCAGCTACCTAAATGGGTACAGCATCATCAAGCTGAAGTCGAAGAAGATTTTCACCGTCGAGCAGCACAACGCTATAAGGAACGTCGTTCGTTCCCTGTACATGAGGATCATCAAATCCTCTGCGAACCAGGTCGACCTCCAGACCCTCATGGACGAGTCCATGGCTTCCGTCTACTCGGGCATCGAGAGGATGCACATCATCACAGCCTCCATGTGCCAGGACACCCTCAAGTCGATGATGGAATGGGACGAGGACCTAGCGAAATCGGTGGTCTCCCTCGAGGAAGACGTTGACCAGTTCATGTACTTCCTCCTCAGGCTGGTACGTAGCTCAGCCCTCAGCCCCTCACTGGCCAACCAGTTAGGACTCGACATGGTCGACTGCCTCGACTGTCAGACACTGGTCCACAGGATCGAGCAAGTGGCAGATCACACCACCAACATCGCGGACAGCCTCATCGATCTTTTTGAAGAGAAGCTGTTCATGCCCAGGGACGTTTACCCGGTGCTGGTCAAGTCCGCGGAGGTTGCCTTCGATCTCTATGATAGGGCTGTGCAATCCTTCCTCTCTAAGAATGTGGAATTAACGAATGACATAATCGACGAGCAGAAGGATATCGAACGACTTGGAGACGAGATAACTCCAATACCCTTCCACGGTGAGAGAGAGGAGAGGAACGTCCTCTGCCACATCTGCATCATACGGGATAGCATAAAAAGGATCAGCGAGTACGCCGCTGACATCGCAGAGCTGACCATCGACAGTTCGTTCAAGGTCCGTGGTTCCAATCCGCCATAAACCTTACATCTTTCATAGACTTACGCTTTAGCACCTGCCCACTATTCTTTAGAGTTGGGCTTAGGGACTATCGCGACTTTGTCATCTTTGAAGAGTATCCACATTATGCGATGGCCATCCCTTAGTCCAAAGTGCTCGACGATCTCCTTCGGCACGGTGGTGCGTCTCCTCGTACCCCTTATCGTAAGGGAGGTCTCGGTGATGTACTCAACTTCATCCAGATTGATCTGCATGGTGTTCACTCAGGACTTTTACTACTTTCGTATATAACAATTGGTCTTAAACCAATGAGATGCTTGGTAGGCTGGTTTTCCTCTCTCTTTATCATGAAATATGTGTGCTAAATATGGTCCGCGATCTTCGTCAGCTCTGCATACAGTACTGTTTTTTTCAGCCTTTCGATATCTCCAAGGGCCTCCTCTAAGTCAGGATCGTAGTTTGTAGAGCCCAAATATTCGGCTCCATCTTCTTCCACCTGCGACCTCAACCTCGGTGAGCGCATCACCATGTTCTCTATGACCCCGATGACGGGGACATCCAGCCAATTTAGGAGGGTGAGCTGTTTCCTGATTGTCTCGTACGCAACTTTGGACGGGGTCGACACCAGCAGGAACTTGATCCGAGGTATTAGTCTTATCATGTCGAGGGTCGCATCCCCCATCCCCGGCGGCATGTCTATGATGAGGTAGTCCAGCTCCTCCCAGCGGGTGATGGCGAGGAGCTCAATGATGGCGTCTGAGACCTCCGAGCCTCTAAGAGGGGCGGGTCTGTCTAGCGCATAGAAGGTAATTGACAAGTATCGAAGACCCTTGGTAAGAGGTGGGATTATTCCGTATTCTTCCTCCGGGAAGACGCCTTGTATCCCCAGGATCACGTGGGTGGAGGGGCTCGTGAAGTCGAGGTCGAGTAGCCCCACGCTGTGCCCTCTGCTACTTAGCTCCAGCGAGAGAGTCGAAGCCACAACGCTCTTGCCGACGCCCCCTTTCCCACTTGAGACAGCAATGATTTGTTCGACTTTCTCAAGTCGCCTCCCTATCACCTCGAGCCTGGGGTCACTCATCCCTCTTCAACCCCTTAACCGACTCCAGCCAGACCCCTCTCCCCTCGGTGACGTCGAAGTCGGGGGAGTCACACTGGGGGCACTTGATATAGACGTGGGCCATCTCGGGGACGAAGTGGATGGCCTCGGAGACCTCTTCGTCGACGGTGTTCGGGCTGAAGGCCCATTTCTCACCGCAGACCCTGCATCTGAACCTTCCCTGGATCGGCTTCAGGACGAACCTTACATCCTTCATCGTGCTCGTCTTCAGCTGTTCCAGCGCGAACACCAGAATCTCGTGTTCGATCTGCTGTAGTTCGCCGATGTTTATGACTATCTCCGTGATCTCGAGTAAGCCCTCGTCTTCAGCGACCCTCTGCGCTGTGGAGACTATTCCCTCCGCCAGTGCCCACTCGTGCATATCGAACCATAACTGGGGGCAAACCTTAATTGAGTTTCTGATGCGCCCCCGAAGATGTTGTTAAGTATGATTGCGGGGGGTGTTCTGATGAGAGTTACCGTGAAGGAGGGTCTGCGATGAAGAGGGTTATCAAGCTGGAGCATGGAGGGGGCGGGTTGCTGATGAGGCAACTCCTCGACGACACCATAGTCCCCGCGTACAAATGGAACAAAGTCGATGGGGGCGTTGGTCTGCCCGAAATGGACGACGGTGCATCAATCCCACTGGATGGCCGTCACCTGATCGTGACAACTGATACCTACACCGTCAAACCGCTCTTCTTCCCTGGAGGCAACATAGGCAGGCTCGCAGTCTGCGGTACTGTGAATGACGTCGCTGTGATGGGAGCGACGCCCATCGCCCTAACATCGGCGCTCGTTCTGGAGGAGGGGCTCTCTATGGAGGTTCTCGAACGTGTAGTAAACTCCATGGGAGAGACGCTGGAGAAGCTCGGAATCCCACTGGTCGCTGGGGACACCAAGATAGTCGAGCGCGGGTGCACCGATGAGATCCTGATCACGACCTCAGGCGTGGGCTTCGCCGATAGGGTCGTCACGGATTCGGGCCTCAGACCGGGGGACAAGGTGATTCTGACCGGCACGGTGGGCAACCACCAACTCTCCCTCCTCGCCTCCAGGGAAGGCCTGAATCTCAAAGCGCCGATCGAGTCCGACGCGGCTCCTCTCTTTGGACTGATACGTGGAGCTATGAATGTCGGCTACATCTCTGCCATGAAGGACCCTACCAGGGGCGGCGTATCCGGGGCCCTTAACGAGATGGCGAAGAAATCTGGCGTTGACATCACGATCAGAGAAGAAGATATACCCATAAAGGAAGTGGTGATGAGCACATGCGAGTTACTCGGTCTCGATCCTCTCGAACTGGCGAACGAGGGCATGGCCATATTAGGTGTCGACGAAGATAGTTCCAAGGAAGTTCTGGAGGCTATACGGAAAAACGAATATGGGGGGGATGCAGCTATTGTCGGCGAGGTCCAGGAGGGGGGAGGTAGAGCGATACTGGAGACCTTCGTGGGGGGAAAGAGGGTAATCCGGGAGCCCGTGGGGTCGCCGATGCCCCGCATATGCTGAGCGTCCCTGCGAATGTCTTTAAGATACGGTTCAATGATTAACCGATCATCCCATAAATAGTGACGTTACAAATGGCGGAGAAGAGGGCGGTCATCTCAGTCTCGGGCCTCGTTCAAGGCATCGGTTTCAGGCCCTTCGTCTACAGGTTGGCCAATAGGCTGGGGCTCAAGGGCTACGTCAAGAACCTTGGCGACGCGGGCGTCAGGATCGACGTGAGCGGCGATGAATCCGCTATCAAGAGGTTGCTGACGGGCTTGGTGGAGGAGAAGATCCCCCTGGCTGTCTACAATAAGATTGATGTCGACTGGCGTGAAGTAGGGAGAGAGTATGTTGGTTTCACCATCGATGTAAGCGACATCGGTACGAACGAGGTGAAGCACTCCCTCGTCCCCCCTGACGTGTCCATCTGCCCTGACTGTCTCAGTGAGATGTACGATCCCAGAGACCGGCACTACCTCTATCCCTTCACATGCTGCGCCCTCTGTGGACCACGCTTCACAACGATAGTTGGCCTTCCTTACGACAGGGAGAGGACGACCATGATCGACTTCCCCCTCTGCGACGATTGTGGCAGGGAGTTCTATGATTCAATGGATCGCCGTTTCAACGCGCAGACAATCTGCGACCCCCTCTGCGGACCCAGGATGACCCTGTATCACCCTGACGGCTCGATCGTTCAAGGAAACGATTCCCTGACGGTGGCGGCGAGACTCTTGAACGAGGGCAGCATCGTTGCTGTGAAGGGCATCGGCGGCATACATCTGGCCACCAAGACGACAGACGACGATCCCCTACTCATTCTCAGAGAGAGGCGCCGGAAGCCCGGGAAGCCCTTCGCCGTCATGAGCCCAGATCTGGAGAACGCCCAGAAATTTGCGCTCATCACCGAAACTGAGCGCGAGCACATGACCTCTCTCGCCAGACCCATCGTGGCTCTTAGGAAGCGCGAACCCTTCCCCCTCTCACCCCTAATCTCACCGGGGCTCCATACAGTGGGCGTGATGCTGCCGTACTCCGGCATTCACCACCTTCTCTTCCATCACATAGACGAGCCGGCCCTGGTGATGACCTCTGCGAACTACCCCGGGGAGCCCATGTTCGTCTCGAACGACGTCGCCTTCAGGAAGCTGGAGGGCGTGGCCGACTACTTTCTACTGCATGATAGGAGGATACATGCTCGTTGCGACGACTCTGTCCTCAGAGTCATCGACGATCGACCCCTCTTCCTCAGGAGGTCGAGAGGATACGTCCCTCTGCCGATCAGCCTTCCTTACAGTTCAAATGGGATCGTCGTGGCCGTTGGGTCCGAGCTGACCTCTACGGCGGCGATACTAAAGGAAGACAAGTGCTACATCACGCAGCATCTCGGCGACATCGAGAGCCCCGAGTCCCTAGATTTCCTGTTTGGAGCTGTCGACCACCTCAGCAATCTGCTGAGGGTGGGAAAGCCGGAATTTGTCGCCTGCGACCTCCACCCCAACTTCCTGTCGAGAACCGTCGCCGCAGAGCTCGCTGATGACTCCGGTGCAGACCTCGTTGAGGTGCAGCACCACCATGCTCACTTGGTGTCCTTGATGGCTGACGCTGGCGTGGAGCCAGAAGATGATGTAGTTGGGATCGTCTGCGACGGATATGGCTACGGTAGCGACGGCTCTTCCTGGGGAGGTGAGGTGCTGGTGGGTGGGTATGAGGGGTTTAGTAGGAAGGGTCATCTGGAGCCTCAGCCGATGCCGGGTGGTGACCTGTGCGTCTTGAGGTACGGCAGGATGCTCCAGGGCGTCCTGTACGGCGAGCTCCCAAGGGAACGCCTAGAGCGGGTCCTTTCAGAGAGCTGCATCGACGGCTTCCTCAGAGGGGAGACGGAAGTCGAATCCGTCTTCGAGCAGCTGGAGAAGGGCATCAATACCCCCCTTACGACAAGCGCAGGCAGACTCTTGGACGCTGTCTCCTGCCTTCTGGGTGCGTCCTCCGTTAGGACGTACGAGGGAGAGGGTGCGATGAAGCTTGAAGCGTTGGCTGCGAGCGGTCGACTCTGCGAGGGCCTTCCGATCGATGTAGACAGAGACGGAGGGAGCTTCGTCCTTAGGACCTCCAAGATGGTTAGTAGCATCTTAGCGATGCGCGCAGATCACAGGAGATATGATCTGGCCTACACCTTCCAGAACGCCTTGGCAGAGGGCTTGGCAGAGATGGCTATCACGATGGCGAAGGAGCATGGTCTCGACGTCGTTGGTTTCACTGGCGGCGTAGCCAACAATGACATGATCACGAGGGTCATCCACAGAAGGGTGGAGGAGGAGGGCTGCAGGTTCCTCAGTCACAGGCAGGTCCCCTGCGGTGACGGGGGTCTATCTCTAGGTCAGGCTGCCATCGCCTCAAGATCCCTATAACCGCCCGTGACTAGCCCAGGCCTTGCACGTGCCCTCGCTGCTCACCATGCAGGCCCCTTTCGGTTTCTCCGGGGTGCAGGCCTCCATGTACAACGGGCACTCTGGTGGCGTAACTCTACCAATTAGAACAAGGTGGCAAAGGCAACCCGGATGGATATCCTGACCAGGGCCCACATCTATATCGTACTTGAGCCTCGCGTCATGCTGAGAGTATTCCTCCTTGAGGTGCAGCGCAGACTTTCTTATAACGCCAATTCCGCGCCACGCTCCGTCTGCGACATCGAACACTTCAGATACGACCTCTTGGGCCCTGATGTTTCCCTGGTACGTCGCTGCACGGGCGTACTCGTTTTCCAACTCCGGTTTTCCCTCACGGATCTGTCTCAGCAGCATGTGTACCGCCATGAGGACGTCGAGGGGCTCGAAGCCCGCGACGACGGTGGGCATCCTGTACTCCTCAGCGAACTTTCGGTAGGCTTTGGCGCCGATGATGGTGGTGACGTGGCCGGGGGCGATGAACCCGTCAATGTCAAGCCCCTCCGTTTTGGCGAGGAGCTCCATTGCCGGTGGGATCAGCCTGTGGCTAACTAGATAGCTCAGATTGCTTGGGCTCCTCGGCACCTCCAGGGCATTCATCGGGGTGGTCGTTTCGAACCCGATGGCGAAGAAAACGAACTCCTTCTCCGCCTCTCTCCTCGCCATTTCGACGGCGTCCCTGACGCTGTAGACGACCCTGACATCTCCGCCCGTGCTCTTTGCATCAGCGAGAGACATTTCAGATCCCTGGACCCTGTACATGTCACCGAAGGTAGCCACGGTGACTCCGTTTGTCGCCAGCCAGACCGCCTCGTCAATCTCCCTCGCCGGGACGATGCAGACAGGACAACCTGGGCCTGCTATGAGGATTATCTGTTCAGGAAGGATCGATCTGATACCCGAGTGGGTTATGGTCCACTCGTGGGTTCCGCAGACGTGGCAAAGCTTCACGGGTTCAGCAAGGGCTAGCTCGACGATCTTTCTTTGCACCCGCCTTGCCAGTTCAGGGTTCCGATAGATGGACTTAGGCGCCGTTGCTCTTCCCGAACACATGTCGCTTCACGGATCCCGAGCAGTGGAATCTAGTATCTCTCTCCAAAGCGCCAGGGTCTTCTGTGCCTCGTCCTCGCTCATCACCTGAATGGCGTACCCTGTGTGGACTAGGACGTACTGTCCGACCTCAACATCCACAAGCGTGATATCGACCTCCCTCAACGCGCCGCCACCGAAGTCTACCTTGGCGTGGTTTCTGTCGATCTCCAACACCTTTCCAGGTACCGCCAGGCACATATCATGTGATGAAGTTGAGGGGTTTAAAAAAGGGTATCGAAATTACCACGTAGTCCACCTTCCACCTGTTTTGATGACGTTCACTAAATAGCGAGATGTTTTAACCTCACGCGCGCACGCAATGCCAACCAGATACAGGTCTAGTATGAAAAGGGCATCGAGATGATCAAGGGCAGGGGCCATTTATTGGAGGGGGACGTGGACTGATTGGAGGTCACAGAGGGCAACCGCAAGATTATGTCGTTGGATCTGGATGGTTTTCTCGAACTATGTCAGAGGATCAACGCGGACGAAGGTCGCTTGACGATATATACCGATCGCAATGAACGCATCTTATTTGTCCTAAGGACTGCCGAAGAGCAGGACTCGATGGAAGTATACTACTGTAGTTTTCAGTGAGTGTATAACAGGGCATTTCATCATCTCCCAAATCAAAGAGGTCTTTTCGAGTCGTGGCAAGACTTAAGTCATGTACTAAGTGTTTTATCGTGATTCATATGGAGAACGTTAAGGTTGTATCATATGGGATTGGCGTGATCGGTCGACGTCTCGCCAACCACCTGCTCGACAAAAAGGGCGTCGAGATCGTCGGTGCTGTGGACATCAACCCCGCTATCGTGGGGAAGGATCTCGGCGAGATTCTGGGCAGGGAAGAACTCGGCGTCCTCATTTCCAACGATGCCGACGAGGTGCTCTCCAGGACCAAGCCTGACATCGTCTGCCACACAACCATGTCCTACCTGAGGCAGACTTACGATCAGTTCGCTCAGATACTGGGTCATGGCGTCAACTGCGTGTCGACTTGTGAGGAGCTCTCTTATCCTTCGGCGACGGAGGAAGGTGCGGAGTATGCCAGTAAGCTCGACGAGATGGCAAAGGAGAAGGGAGCCACGTTGCTGGGCACGGGGATCAACCCGGGCTTCCTGATGGACACACTTCCGATTGTCCTGACAGGGGTCTGCACCAAGGTGGACGACATCTACATAAGGAGACAGATGGACGCTGCAACGAGGCGCGTCCCCTTCCAGAAGAAGATCGGGGCAGGGCTCACTGTCGATGAGTTCAAGGAGAAGATAGCAAAGCACGAGATAACGGGCCACGTGGGCCTTGAGCAGTCCATCAAGATGATCGCTGACGCTGTGGGCTGGGAGCTCGACGAGATTAAGGTCGATCCCGTGCAGCCTGTTGTCCTAGATCACGACGCAGAGAGCGACGCCATCAAGGTCCCCAAGGGCCACAACGCCGGCTCAATGCAGATGTCCTACGGGATAAGAGCGGGAAAGGCCCTCATCACCATGGACTTCAAAGCCTACATAGGGGCATCGGAGGAGTTCGACAGCGTCACCATCCGCGGAGAGCCTCCGATCAACGAGAAGACATCACCCTGCGTCCACGGAGACTACGGCACGATTGCGATAACCGCGAACATGATACCCCACGTGGTCAACGCAGCACCCGGCTTCGTGACGATGAAAGACCTCCCGCCCCCCCATGCTACGCTGACACACATGAGAAAATATCTCAAATAAATCTTCTACAACCCTTTTTCCCTGAAACGAGAAAATCTATTAATCCAAGAGCTGAATATTTCTCGGTCAAGAAATATTGAAGAAAAACACGGCCATTGCCCTAATCATTGTCCTCGGTTCTCTCATCGGGTATTACGTGCTCCAGACTGAACCTACTGACCAGAGCGATCAAAACGGAGACAGTGGAAACGGCCCGATCATAGATGGCACAGAATCGATCAAGATATCCGCTTTCAACATCCAGGTGTTCGGGAGGGCCAAGAGGGAGCGTGAAGACATCATGGCGGTCCTGACGAGGATCGTGCGAGAGTTCGACATAGTCCTCGTGCAGGAGATTAGGGACTCCTCGGAGGAGACCGCCCCTTACTTCCTCGAGCTCATAAACGAGCAGGAAGGCCCAGACTACGCCTTCGTCAGGAGCGTCAGACTCGGCAGGAGCACCAGCAAGGAGGCATACGCCTACTTCTACAACACCGAGACTGTGGACTACATCGAGGGATCTGACTACGTCTACAGCGACGCCGACGACGTGTTCGAGAGGGAGCCATACATCGCCGCATTCAATAGCGGCGGGTTCGACTTCATCCTCGTGGGTATACACACCAAGCCAGATGATGCCTACGCCGAGATCGGATACCTGGCGCTCATCGTCTCGACGATCAGGTCGGAAAACCCAGACGAGGGCGACATCATCGTGATGGGGGACTTCAACGCCGACGGACGGTACTTCGACGAGGAAGACACCGCCAACCACTTCAAAGCCCCCGAATACGTGTGGGTCATCACAAACGACGTTGACACCATGACCAGGACTGACAACACCTACGACCGGATCGTCATGCTCAACGCTACATTCGACCACGAATACGTCGATGGCAGTGCTGCTGCGTTCTACTTCGATGAGGTGTATGGGATATCTGACGAGGAGCTTGTGTGGGACGTCTCGGACCACTTTCCCGTCTTCGCGGAGTTCTGGACGAGCCTTGAGGACGACGATTGAGACCCCGTGGGGCTGGTCCCAACCGCGTCACCTTTGTACTTGGATTACGTTGTTATCTCATCCAGCCCCTGTGATGTGGTGATAGATTGGGGAGAAGGACCCTAGTAATCTGTGAGAAGCCTTCCTCTGCCAGGCGTGTTGCCGAGGCTCTGGACGAAGAAGGCGCGCCAGAGGGCCACAGGGAGCGAGGTGTGCCCTACTTCTTCTCGCGGAATGGAGGCTCTGAGTTGATCGTGGTCACGGCGCTGGGGCATCTCTTCTCCGTTGCTCAGGACGGGGGAACGTGGACATACCCCTGCTACGATTATCGGTGGGTGCCCGCGTACGAGGTCGACAAAGGATCGAGAGCCACTCGCAACTTCATTGATGTGATAGGCCGCCTCTCCGAGGGCGTCGACGGCTACGTCAGCGCCTGTGACCTCGACATGGAGGGCAGCCTCATCGCCTACATGATCCTCCTCAAAATCTGCGGCGAGGAGAGCCTGGAAGCCTCAGGCCGGATGAGGTTCTCTACGATGACGGAGAGCGACCTGAGGAAGGCCTGGGAGGAGAGGTCTCCATCCCTCGACTTCCCCATCATTGAGGCCGGGCGTTCCCGCCACGAGGTCGACTGGCTGTTCGGTATAAATCTGAGCCGTGCCCTCACTCTCTCTGTGAAGAACACGACCGGCATGTACAAGACCTTGAGCATCGGTAGGATCCAAGGGCCGACGCTCAGCTTCGTCCAGGAAAGGGAGATTGAGATCGAGTCCTTCGTCCCCCAATCCTACTGGGAGATCAAGGCAGAGACCTACCTCGATAGAAGGAAGATTCCTCTGGAATATGAGAAGCCCCGCTTGGAGACTCCGAGAGAGGCAGTTGAGATTGTAGAGGCCTGCACCGGAAAGGATGGCATCGTGACCGCTGTTCGCACAAGGACGCTTAATGTAGCTCCTACTCCAAATTTCAACTTAGGCGACCTTCAGAGGGAGGCGTACGCGAAGTTCAGGTACTCGCCGACGACGACGAAGAAGGCCGCTGAGAGACTCTACCTTGAAGCCTTGATTAGCTATCCTCGTACATCCAGCCAGAGGCTCCCGCCAACCATAGATCTCCGCGAGATATTGCGTGGTCTCCGGAGAATGAAGGAGTACAAGAAGCATTCCGATGGATTGTTGGCGAAACCACAGCTTATTCCGCGGCAGGGTAAGATGGACGACCCTGCTCACCCTGCGATCCACCCGACTGGCAAAGGCAACGTTCGGATGAGCAAGATAGATTCGAAGGTCTTCGACCTTGTCTGCAGGAGGTTCATGGCGTCGCTTGGAGCTCCCGCGGTCAAGGAGAATACAGGCGTCGAGGTCGACGTGTCCGGATACAAGTTCCATCTCAGAGGGATAGTGACATGCGACGAGGGCTGGATGAGGCTCTATGAGCCCTACGTCAGGAGGAAGGACGTCCCCCTTCCAAAGATCCGGAGGAAGCAGATAATGCCCGTCACCAACATCGAAGCCGTCGAACAGTCAACCAGACCACCTAGCCGCTTCAACCCGAGCAGCCTCCTCAAGCGCATGGAGGACGAGGGGATCGGGACTAAGGCGACGAGGACCGACGTCATTGACACTCTTTACCGGCGCGGGTACATAGAGGGCAACCCGATCGAATTGACGGATCTGGGCCACACGACAGCCGACGTCCTGAACCGCTACAACCCCGAGATACTGTCAGTAGAGATGACGCGGCGTCTCGACCAGGATTTGGAGTCCATCCAGAGGGGGGAAGCCTCAGCCGATGGCGTGATAGCGAAGGCTGTCCAGTTCCTAGATAGGAGCCTGTCTGAGTTCAAGGCGAACGAGGGGCTCATAGGAGCCGAGATCGGCGAGGTCCTCAGGGTAGAGATGCAGAAGGCCACCGTCCTCGGTCAGTGCCCAAAATGCGGAACTGGCGAGATCAGGATCGTGCTGAACAAGCAGACCGGGAAAAGGTTCGCTGGCTGCAGCAATTACTATAGAAAGAGTTGTTCCGTCAGTTATCCCCTGCCCCAAATAGGGAGTTTGAAGTTCATGGGGAGAAGCTGCTCTACGTGTGGTGCCCCAATCGTGAGGTTGACTCGGAGGAATAGGCGCCCGTGGGAGTTCTGCATAAACATGGATTGCCCCACGAAGAACGCTTGAACAAACGACCACAGGATTGTAGTATCTGATACGTCACGTGATGTGAAAGGGGCCTCTAAATGGCTTGGATCAAACTTATCTCACGTCATGTTCTCTGTTCTGATCTCCCATCTGCTCTCTCTGCCGTCCCGTATCCAGCCGCCCCCCACCGACCTGATGGCCTCGTTTACCGGCCCCCAGAGGTCTCCGAGGAACTTCTTCGGCCTGACCGTTACTATCTCATCGCCCTCCTCTACATCGACGAGGGTCAGATCGACGCCGGCTGCCGCAAGCCTCTGCTCGACTCCAGCTGGTGGGATCATTGATGGGGTCTCGGCCATCGCTGGGGCGATCCCCGGCGCGGCTTTCCCGACGGAGAGTACGACGCCTATCTTCGCGCCGCAGTCGGGGCAAGTGATCCATGTGATCTTCGAGTCCTCTCGTTCGGTCAATCCTTGACACCCATGCTTAGTGGGCTGTCAGCTTTTTAAAAATGTGCGTATATCCCCTCCGCCCAGTCTGGATAGATGTATCGAGGCCTGCTTCGTCTCAACATATTGGGGCAAAAACATGATAATTATGCTGTTCGAGTCTTTATTCAAGGAGCAAGCTACTCGAACGAAGAGTCGGAGTATGCCTTTTTTTGGTGCACGATTCTCTTAACACAATTAGGATGAACCTTTAGTGTTCTTTTTTTCCAAATCTTTTCGCTTGTTATAGATTTATTTCAATGAAAACTGTTATTTATGTAGTTATTATACTACCAACTTGGGGAGGCTTTAGTTGTCAGTTCAGATGGAGAGGTTCCAATGTCCGTACTGTGAAAGGCAGGCGGCCAGTCCTGGCGGCGTACGCTTTCACGTGAAGCTCGAGCACCCGAACAAAATCGACGAGTTCAACCAGAACCACTATCCTGCCATGGCTGAGAGGTTCAATAAAACAGCCTAGAGGATAGCAGGCGCTGCACCGAGGACACCCATCCTTTTTATGCATGTACGGAGTTTGTGTCCTAGATCTTGAAGGTTTTTTATAAGGCAATGGAGAAAACCTTCGAAGCGCCATCGAACATCCCGGGAAACATCCTACGAATTGCATGATCGTTTAAAGCTGTGCCTTGTCAAAATGCGTTGTTCGGTACATCGAAGGGAGGTACCGGCCAAAGTTCGCGTCTATCTCATGGGACGGTACCATGGAGCGCCCCTGGAACTCTTATTATTCATCGCATCCGATTATTGTCCAGTGAACCGAATGAAGCTGACGGATAAGGTTTTCTTGGTCGGAGGATCTGGCTACGGATACTCCGCCCCAGGCGACTGCAACGTTTACCTTGTGGACTGCGGAGGAGCGCTCTCCCTCGTGGACACGGGAGGAGGAAGAGGCGTGCCAATGATGTTGGACAACATTAAGAGGATGGGCTTTGATCCCTCGACCGTAGAGGTCGCGTTTATTACCCACTGCCACTACGATCACATAGGTGGTAACCGTGCCCTCAAGGATGCCACGGGATGCAAGATAGCTGCACACAAGGCGGAGAAGGAGGAGATCG
This sequence comes from Candidatus Bathyarchaeota archaeon, assembly GCA_020346605.1. Classification (GTDB taxonomy): domain Archaea; phylum Thermoproteota; class Bathyarchaeia; order TCS64; family TCS64; genus BS750m-G28. The sequence continues at coordinate 1,356,608 of CP070784.1, forward strand.
AGACCCTGGGCGAGCTCACCCTCTACCAGCAGGCGCTGGACAGCGGCCTGAGCTTCGAGCCCACGAGCGTTGACATCAGTCTTTCGGACGAACGTGTCCTGGAGGTAAGGGAGGCTGTGTTCAGGGTCATCCACACCCCTGGGCACACCCCCGGTGGCATCTCTATTCTCCACGAAGAGGAAGGCGTAAGGAACCTGTTCGTGGGAGACACCGCTTCCGCTCAGGGGAGGCTGGGATACGTCAACGCCATCGGGTATAGCCACGATGATTGGAAGAGCTCGATAAAGAAGATACTTGATGTAAATCCGGACAGGCTCTTCCCCGGGCACGGCACGTTCGCGCTATCTGGAGTCATGGATTGCCTGAAAGTCTTGGACGGGAAGTGGAACGCCCCCTGGATAAATATAGTTACAGAGGTGGGTTGAAGGACTCCATCTACATGATGCTGCGAGAAGTTGCACGACGGTTGTAGTTGAGGATACGGCTGCCATGGAATTGGCGAATGGGGACTACCCCTACATCCCGGGGTTGCTGTACTGCCTGACCGTAGCCATCCTCTCACACGCCACCTCTTCCTTCGCTATCTGGAGCCCATTGATGTGGGCCCTATTCTACTCGATCCTTATTACAAACGTCTTTGTCCTGCCTCGTGGTCTGATCCCTGGCGTAAGCTTCTGCTCGTATCAGCTCATGGGGAGTGCCGTCGCAGTGATGGGCGTGCTAGTCGAGGTTCCCCTGCTTTCTCATCTCCCCCTGATCTTGGCCATCGCGACGATGCCTTACGTTTTGGTAGTCTTCTCAGGTTTGTGGTTGGGAAGAGCGCTTCAACTGGACGAAGGACTGGCAGCGATGATCGAATCGGGTGCTGCCTGTTGCGGGAGGGATACTATATCCATTACGGCCGGCAGGATAGATTCCGAAGAGGTGACCTTTAGGGCCGCCACAAGCTGCATCGCCGTGATCAGCCTCTTGGCGACGATGGTAGTGGCCTTCCTCATCACGCGGACGCCGTTGAGCCAGTTAATCGCGGGGAGAGCAGACGTACTTTCTCTTGTTGTGGGTTCGAGCATCCCCGAGGTCCCTTATTTGGTAGCTGCCCTCAATACATCCGGCTTCTTCAGCCTGGGTCAATCCTTGACGGTGAAGGCGGTACGTGTCTTTGTGACTGTTCCCGTCATTCGTTGGATCTTTGAAAGGTTTCGCGAAGAACAATATAGCACCAAAATGTCAGCACCAAGGTCTAGTACCCCATGGTATGTCTGGGGGTTTATGTTGAGTACGCTGCTAGGTTATATTCTCAACGCGTATGCGCCAAATATGGGTGCGTTGGGGAGTCTCTGGGGGGCGGCCAGAAGCTCTCTTAGCGGATTTGCACTTCCCCTTCTCACGACGGTTGGACTAGCCGGTGTCGGGTCTCAGATGAAGTTCAGGGATATGGGTGAATTGGGGTTGAGGCAACTCATGTTCGGATTATCAATGTTGATGATATTATCCGCTTCGACGATCATGATTATCGTTCTAAGCACATCACAGTGACACGAAACCTCTCTACACTCCTCTGTGGATAATGTGTCACAGAATTTTGTGGACTCTGGAAAATTGTGTGTCTTTTTTCATGCCGGGACAGGTATGTCGTCCTGTTCACCCGTTGGTATTCCCAGTATGTTGTTTTTCGGCTGTTTCGGTTCTTTCGTGTCGAAGCTGAATTTCATTTCGTCGGCTGACTCCTCATCGTGCTCCTCGGCGGATTGTTCCCCAGGTTGTTTCTCTGGCGTAGACTCCGGTTCGGATTTATCGTCGACGAGCCTGAACCTTGATTTGATCTCCTCCGCCCTCCTCCTGAGGATTTGATTGTACTCCTCTATCTCGTCCTTATTCGGTGGTCTGTTGTACATGTTCCTGTAGTGGTCATTTATGTGGGCGTAGATGGTGCCGACGAAAAGGCCAAGGGAGATCTCCTCCCTGGAGGTTTCCGGGAGGTCCAAGAGATCCACGAGGGTCCTGATCTTCCGGATCTCCTTCTCATCCAGTATGGAGTCTATATACTGTTCACACACGCCGCGTAGCAACGGGTCCAAGGAGCTCTCCTACCTGGTTTTACTTGGTCGGGAGGTGTAGTGTCGATATTTATAGTGGTTATGTATCCTTCGTCCATTTCCCGTACCGTCGCGTCTCCGGCCCCCTCGCACAATCTAAATAGGCTTAAAGGCTCCGTACATTGAGAGGTCAGACGGGTCTTGGAGCCAGAAGGTCCCCCGAACAACACTCTGGAGTCACCAACGTTGGAGGAGGCCTACAGGAGAGTGAGGTGGGGGACTTCGAGATACAAGACAGTGATCGTTGTGGGCAGATGCCGAGTGGACTACGACGGACGGGCGAGCTCCAAACTCGAACCCGGAGAGCGCATCTTGCTGATAAAGCCCGATGGCTCAGCCCTCGTCCATCGGCCCAGAGACTACGCCCCCGTCAACTGGCAGCCTCCCGGCTCTCTTTTCAGGACCAAGCTTGAGAAAGGCCGTCTTCTAGTACGCATCTTCAGGCGAAAGGAGAACGAGGTGATCGAGGTGAGGTTCAGCGACATCGCACTCGTCGCTGTGCTCGACCTGAGGGATACCGGAGCGTTCCATCTCTACGCCAGCGAGAAAGACATGCAGCAGGCGATACTCGTGGAGCCCTCCCTGATCGAGAAGGGGTTCAGGCCCATAACAACCGAGAGGCCCGTCGAACCTGGCTTCATAGACATCCTCGGCGTGGACTCGGAGAACACTCTCACCGTTGTGGAGATAAAGAGGAATGCAGCCACCAGGGAGGCGGTCCTCCAACTGCAGAAGTACATCGACGTCCTAAAGACCGAAGAGGGTCGAAAGATAAGGGGCATACTGGTCGCCCCCGAGCTGGCGCGAGGAGCGCAGAAGCTGCTGGCTTCCCTCAGATTGGAATTCAAGCAGTTGTCCCCTCAGAGATGTGCACAGGTCCTGAAACGTTTGAAGGAGACCCCGCTCACAGATTTCTTCGGCATGTAACTCCCACGAATGGGTCAGGAATTAAATAGCAGGTTCAGACGAGTTTCCTTGAGATATGCAAAGATGAAGATCGAACCCTTTCTCGTGGAGCAGTGGCTGAACAAGTACGAGATCAATGTCGAGGTCAACATCTCCGAGACCTGCGTGGACCCCTTCACCGTGGGGGAGTTCCTGGCTCTGATGGGTCGCGAGTCCTTTCTTGAGGAACTCCGCGAGACAAAGCTGACATACGGATACATACCCGGATCACCGAGCCTTCGTCAGGGCATTTCGGACCTATATGAAAGCCTTAAGCCTGAGAACATCTTGGTCACCGGCGGTGCGATAGGGGCCAACTTCCTCGTTTACTACAGCCTAGTCGAGCCTGGAGATACTGTGATCTCGGTGGCACCCACATACCAGCAGCTCTACAGCGTGGCTGAGTCCTTCGGGGCCAACGTGAAGCTGCTCAAGCTCAGATGGGAGAACGGATGGCTTCCGAGGCTAGGTGAGCTGGCAGACCTGGTGGATGCGAAGACGAAGTTGATCGCAATTAACAACCCCAACAATCCAACGGGGAGTCTCATCGACGAAAATATGCTGCACAGTATTTGCGAGATTGCGAACGACATTGGAGCGTACGTGCTCGATGACGAATCGTACATGGGTCTGTACATCGATCCCGATGACCGCGTGCCCTCAGTCGTGGAGCTGAGCGACAGGGGGATCGCCACTGGGTCGTTCTCGAAACCATTCTCACTCACCGGCCTCAGACTGGGCTGGATAGCCGCGCCCGAGTCGGTAATCAGTCGATGCGAACTGCACAGGGACTACACTACAATCAGCAACGGTGTCATCGACGACGCCCTCGCATCACTTGCAATGGAGAACGTCGACCTGATCCTCACGAGGAACCTGGATATCGTGCGTAAAAACTACCAGATCCTATCGGAGTGGGTCGAGGGTGAATCTCTGATCGACTGGGTTCCCCCAAAGGCGGGGACCATCGCCTTTCTCCGCTACAGCATTGACCTCTCCTCGGAGGAGCTCTGCAAGCGCTTAATCAAAGAGAAGGACGTTCTGCTCGTACCCGGCTCATGCTTCGATCTGGACGGCTTCCTGAGGTTGGGATACGGCAACAACACTGAGGTGCTCAAGGAGGGGTTATCCCGATTCAAGGAGTTCCTTGATGACTTCAGGTAGATCTCATATAATTCGAGGAGGAAAACGCCTTGGATAATGCCCACACCTCCCTTTTTGTCCCTTATTCTTGAGACAAAATCTCGTACCTAGTGGTATGAAATGGTGCTTTTCCTATTTTGGGAAAAGGTGAGTAGGTGTTAAAAAAATATGATATTACGTTTTTGTCGAAAAAATGGAATTAAGCCCCCTTTTTAGGGAAACGCTTCCTATTAATGGATAATATTACTTTATTTCTTTCTATATGAATAAATTATATCTGATTTTGACAGCGAAGCTTTCTATCTGAATATTATTCCTAAATAGAGTAGAAAAGGGTGAAATGAATGAGGAGAAATGAACTGGATATCTGCGTTGATATCCTCCGAGTCGTATAGACAGGGGCAAAGAAGACCCAGATCGTCTACCAAGCGAACCTCAACTTCAAGATAGTCAAGAAGTACCTGGATCGGCTCATGCGCGCGCAACGGACTGCTCGATCCTCGCCAGCGAGAGTCGGCTCTACACGACCACAACAAGCGGAACAGACTTTCTCGAGCAGTACCATAATCTCGTGAGCCCGATCAAAGGCCTATGAGATTAATACGACGAGACGCATTGAGCTTCTCAACTGTCCTTTGAGGCCAGTTGAGCAGCTCACGGCGTGAAGGTTGTTATATTATCTCTAGTTGTTTTCCGATTTCCTCAATGGCTTCGATGACAGTGTCGAGATCTTCATTCGTCAGCTTCGCGTGCATCTGCACTCTTATTCGGGCGAGGTCTCTGGCAACCATCGGGAAAACTATCGGGACAACGAAGATCCCCTTCTCGTAGAGCTTGTCGCTGAGCACCTTCGCCTTGCTGCTCTCCCCGACGATCACCGGGATTATCGGTGTCTGAGACTTTCCAGTGTTGAAACCCAGGTCGTCAATCGCCTTCTTGAAGTACTCCGTGTTTATCCAGAGATTGTGTACGTGCTGGGGCTCTGTCTCAAGGACATCGATGGCGGCTATGGTGGCCGCTACGACGGGCGGCGGGTGGGAGGAGCTCAGCAGCCACGTCCTGCTCTTGTTCCACGCGAACCGGACCAGATCCAGGGAGCCGGAGATGTGCCCCCCCACGACCCCGTACGCCTTGCTAAATGTCCCCATCTCGACGTGGACCCTGGTGTGGTCGAGGTCGAAGTGTGAGACGATGCCGCGCCCTCCCTTGCCGAGTACTCCCTCACCGTGGGCGTCGTCGACGTACAGCATGGCGCCGTGCTCCTCTGTCAGCTTGGCTATTTCGTCTAGAGGGGCGATGTCGCCATCCATCGAGAAGACGCCGTCGGTCAGGACGAGTATCCTGCGGTATTCGGGATCGTGTCTCTCGGCCTCCTCAAGCACTTTGGCGAGGTCCTGCACGTCGTTGTGCTTGTATATGCTCCTCTCGGCCCTGCTGAGGCGGACTCCGTCTATGATGCTCCCGTGGTTGAGCTCGTCGCTGATTATGAGGTCCTCCCTTCCCACCAGCTGGGGTATGAGCCCCGAGTTCACCATGAAGCCCGTCGGGTAGGTGAGAGAGGCTTCGGCGTCCTTGAACCTGGCCAAGCGTACCTCGAGCTCCATGTGGAGATCCATGGTCCCTGAGATTGGCCTCACGGCCCCTGATCCGACGCCGTGTGTCTTCACCGCCTCGACGGCCGCTTTCTTCAGCTTCGGGTGCGTCGTGAGCCCCAAATAGTTGTTTGAACACAGGACGATCACCTTCCGACCGTCCACCGTGGAGACAGGTTCACTTGGGCCTTCCACGGTTTTAAGTCTCCAATCCAAGGCCTTCTCCACGAGTTCCTCGTACTCTTCACCTAGGAATTTAGTTGGGTTTCTCATTACGAGACCTTCGAGTGTTTCTAACCCAATATTCCGTTTAATCTTTGGGGTCGACGAAAAAGGTATTTAGATACTTGGGAAGGTAACTCTGAGGGATACCTATATCTGATAATCCCATGAGGAGGATTCTCGTCACTGGAGCGACAGGGCAGATCGGGTCCGAGCTTGTTCCCGAACTAAGAAAAAAACACGGTAACGAGAATGTTGTAGTAGGCGTTCATAGTAGACCTCCTTCAATCGAATTGAGGGAGTCGGGGCCTCACGATCTGGTTGACGTCACAAACAGAGAGAATTTGGAGACTGTCGTGGACGAGTATGACATTGACACAATCTATCACATGGCCGCTATATTGTCGGCGGCGGGGGAGAAGAACCCTTGGCTGGCGTGGGACGTCAACATGAACGGGACGTACAATGTTCTTGAGGTCTCGAGGGAGAAGGGTGTCACCAGGCTCTTCGTGCCGAGCTCCATCGCGGTCTTCGGGCCCGAGACTCCGAGGGAGAACACTCCTCAGGATACTGTGCTGAAGCCGAGGACCATGTACGGTTTGACGAAGGTGTCTGGGGAGCTGCTCTGTAACTACTATTACGAGAGGTTCGGGCTCGACGTCAGGGGCGTCCGTTATCCCGGTATAATCAGCTACAAGACGCCCCCTGGTGGGGGGACCACGGATTACGCCATCGAGATTTTCCACGAGGCCTTGAAGCGTAAGGATTATACCTGCTTCCTGAGGGAGGACTCGACGCTCCCCATGATGTACATGCCCGACTGCATAAAGTCGACGCTGGATCTGATGGACGCCGATCTCGAGGCGTTGATCCACCATGCTGACTTTAACCTAGCAGCCATCAGTTTCTCTCCCAAGGAGCTGGCGGATGAAATCAGGAAGCACATCCCCGAGTTAGCCGTGAAGTACGAGCCTGATAGCAGGCAGGCTATCGCCGATTCTTGGCCAAAGACGATAGACGACTCTGCTGCCCGCGAGGAGTGGGGGTGGAGACCTGGCTACGATCTTGCTGCTATGACCGAGGATATGCTGAGGAACTTGAGAACCCAGTATGAATAAAACGCTTGGTAGCTAGAGTTTATGTCCTCAGTTCTTCAAAACAAGGACAACATTAATATTCATGAAAATCCTGAATATTTAAAATAAGGCGAATTTCGTTGCAGAAAGAGCTTACTCCAAGAAAGATGGTATATAAAGGCTTTGACGAGCTTTTCGATAAAGTCCTCAGGCCCCTAAGGAGTAAGAATGCCAGGAAAATATTCATGATCTTTTTGGAGAGAAGAGACGCTCTTTACCTCACTACGTATGATCTCCAAAACAGGCTGCACCAAGATGGGATTGAATTGACGAAAGTAGAGCTCAACAACTGGCTGAAATCCCTGAACGATGCCGAGATCATCACAAAAGGCGAGGGGAGAGGTAAACCAACCACAATTGAATACGATGACAGGTACACCTACGACATGTGGAGCCTGACTCCCCAAGGATTCAGGATTGTAGCCGACCTCAATAAACTAATTATTGGAAGCTCATTGAACCTGGATGAAGAAGAAGCGTACTCCCGCCCTGACGAGATCAAAGCCCAAAAAGATACACATTTATCGACCTCAGAGATCGAGGTGTCTAGCCTTCAAAAATCTCTACTGAATATCTTAAGTTGCGAAAAAAGCCCGTTCACAATGGAGGAAATTAAACAAGGGTTCATACCGCCAGATGGCGAGATCGAGGATATGTTTTCTAATCTGATCTCTCATGGCATAATTCAGAAAGATGAAGCACCGACCTCCAAGGGTCTGCTGGCGACAGTCATTCGCCTCTTAGGGTTCTCTCCCCGCAAGGATGTAGTTTTTCGACTAACCGAGAAAGGAAGAAAAATGGCAACGGGAAAACTGGTCTAGATTACCGTGAGAGTGTAGTACTTTACGAGATTTTTGCATGATTTCTCGTGTCTGTACCTATGGATATAAATCATGACCATTGAAATAATAGTGTATTAAATCCGATACGACCATGAGAATAAAAAATGTTAAAATGCCGACCTTAACATTGTAGATGTTGACATATAAAACGCAAAAATAAGGCGAGATCTTTGATGCCTTATAGTATATGTACCTTCGAACTTATGGACTGTTTTCATGTCCGCGAAAAATTTAGATCAGATTTAGCTAACAAAGCCATAGCTAATGCACGCTTTTTTAAACAAGATCCCCTTGTCAATGTTTGATCTTGATGCAAAATACCTTGACCTTTTCCTGTCCAAGATCTCAGTAGGAAATGGAAAATCTCTAAGAAACTTGGATGATTTATCTTCTCTCCAGTATCGCTCCTTTGTCCGCGGAAGTGACCATCGATACGTATCGTGCTAGGTAGCCTTTATCCACTTTGGGTGCTGGCGGACTCCAAGTGGCCCTCCTCTTGGTGAGTTCCTCCTCGGGTACATCCAGCTCGATCCTCCTCCCTGGGACATCGATGATTATCCTGTCGCCGTCCTCGATGAGGGCTATTGGCCCTCCGGCCGATGCCTCTGGGGAGATGTGCCCAATGCACGGGCCGCTGGTCGCCCCGGAGAACCTGCCGTCGGTGAGAAGGGCGACGCTCTCCTCAAGCCCGTATCCCACGATCGCGCTTGTGGCCGTCAGCATCTCCCTCATGCCGGGACCCCCCCTGGGGCCCTCGTAGCGGATGACCACGACATCACCTGATTTCACGGTCCGCCAGTGTATGGCCCGGACCGCCTCCTCCTCGCCGTCGAAAACCCTGGCGGTGCCCACGAAGTTAAGCATCTTGGGGCTGATCGCCGCCACCTTCGCGACGCAACTGTCTGGTGCGAGGCTGCCGTGCAGTATTGCGATGCCGCCTTCCCTGTGAACAGGATCTGACAGTGGGCGGATAACCGCGTCATCGATTACACTTACATTTTCGAGGTTATTGCCGAGAGGTTTTCCCGTCACTGTGACGACGTCTCTGTTGATGAGCCCTCCAAGCTCCTTCATCACAGCCGGGATGCCTCCAGCGTCGTGCAGGTCGGTTATTTTGAACGGCCCCGCTGGCGCCATATTGCAGAGATGGGGAGTCTTACTACTGATCTCGTCGAAGAGATCGAGGTCGAGGTCCATGCCCCTCTCGTCGGCGATGGCCTTCAGGTGGAGGACTGTGTTAGTTGATCCCCCGAGGGCCATGTCCATGGCGATGGCGTTCTTGAAAGCCTTCTCCGTCATAATCTTGCTAGGAGTTAGCCCCATCTCAAGGAGCTTCATTATCTGTCTGCCGGACTCGTAGGCCATCCGTGATCTTGCGGCACCCGTGGAGGGGGCTGTGGCCATATAGGGCAGCGTCATGCCAATAGACTCTATTAAGCACTGCATCGAGTTCGCTGTAAACATCCCCCCGCAGGCACCGGCGCCAGTGCAGCACACGTCCTCGAGGTATGCGGCCTCCTCCTCGCTAATCTCCCCGGAGTAGACCAGACTCGGCATCGCGAAGAGCTCCTGCACGGTGATGGTCTTGCCCTCGTACTTGCCCCAACGCGGGCAGCCTGGCTCCATGGGCCCGCCGAGGCAGAAGATCGTGGGGATGTCCAACCTCGCCGCGGCCATCATCATACCGGGATCGATCTTGTCGCACGTGGTCAGGCAGACCATGGCGTCGAATCCGTGGGACTCCACCATTATCTCGACCGAGTCGGCGATGAGCTCCCTGCTGGGCAGGCTCATCTTCATTCCCACGTGGCCCATGGCGATGCCGTCGCAGACACCGATTGTATTGAACTCCAGGGGCGTCCCCCCCGCCTCGACGATACCCTTCTTCACGAAGGAGGCGAGCCTGTCCAGGTGGATGTGGCCAGGCACGATCTCGTTCCAGGAGTTGGCCACTGCTATGAAGGGCTTCCTCAGATCATCGTCCGTCAGGCCCACGCCCTTCAGGAGCGAGCGGTGTACGCTCCTTTCGATGCCGTCCAGGACCTTGGAGCTGCGGTGTCTGGTGTCCGACGTCTCGGACGTAGGCTGCTCTCTCCGTTCGAGTTGGGATACAGAGTCCATAGAGTTTCAAAGGGTGCCTGCCCGATATAAATTATGTCAAGAGGTTAATCTCATAAACCCAGAAGCCATACAAAGACTATGCAACAGTTGACGTGCATCACCCCGACGCTGTGTCACCTGATGGGGATCGAACCTCCAGAGTTATCTACCAAGGAGGTTATCGCTTACTTAATCGAGGAATCCGTTAGACTCCTTAACGGAAGAAAAATCGATAAGTGCCTGGTGTATGCTCCCGACGCCATCGGTGAAGCGTTGTTCCAAGACTATCACGATGACTTCAAAGGAGTCGCAGAGGTCGCTCCGAACCAAGTCGTCCTGAGATCCGTCTTCCCGTCCGTCACTCCCGTAGTCTTCGGCTCCATGTTAACGGGTGCACTGCCAAAGGCCCACGGCATCACCCAGTACGAGAAACCAGTGCTAAAATGCGACACCTTATTCGACGCACTGCTCAGGTCGATGAAGAAGGTGGCCATCGTGGCCGTGGAGGGCAGCAGCATCGCGAAGATCTTCTTGGAGAGGGATCTTGACTACTTCATCGAGGAGTACGACGAGCAGGTGAACGATAGGGTCCTCGAACTGATCAGGGAGGACGACCACGATTTCATCCTCGCCTACAACCAAGAGTACGATGACGTGATGCACAGGACAGTGCCCAGGAGCCCCGAAGCGATCACGGCCATGAGGAACCACGTCAGGGACTTCGCGCAGCTGGGAGAGGAGTTCTTGAAGAAACACAGAGATCAGACCCGCCTAGTGCTGTTCTCACCAGACCACGGCACCCACATCGACGCGCAGACCGGGAGGGGGGCTCACGGGCTGGATATCCCCGATGATATGGAGGTACGCTCATTCTGGGGGATCTACGACAAAACATGATGACTTTAAGGTAGATCTATTTTATCTTGAAATATGAAGCCGCCATTTACACCAGTTAGAGTTTATCTTGTGATACGTACTCAGGAATATGGACGTAAAATCTGTACATGATAGTTTAAAACGCAGACCAATTGTATGGGTCTCCGAATGTGCGTCAAGAGTCACGTTGAATCGTTTCGATTAAGTCTGTAGGCTTGAGATCAAGCTCTCCATGTGAAAATGTTACATCGCTCCTCATCGGAACAGCTTGAGTTTCTCTATTTTCCTTCAACATTTGTCTTTGGATATGTTTTCTGTCTCAAAGTTCGAAGGTATATTATCTATAAGGCGTAACAAATCGTCCCAGGAAATTGACTACAATATGCTAAAAAGTGTGCCTTTTCGAGATTATTTTGACCTGTAATGGCCTTGTCGTCGGCTTATATTTAAATCGCCATTCAAGCATGGGATGTATTCTATGACCATGTTTTCCTTGGGTCCTGAGAAGGCTCCTGTACTTCGTAATTTCTACGAGTTAAATAGCCGAGGATAATGATGAGGTAGCTTGGATGAAGGCCGTGTTGGACGAGTGCATTCCGTTCATAATGGCTGCGCTGAGTAAACGATGAGTAAAGGGATCTGGAATTACCTCCCAGATTGCCCAAATCAAGCGTTTCACAATATAGACAAAGTTTATGTCTTTCGTAGAAATAACGGGATCCGCCATGCCTGCATACAAAACAGTGGTGGATCACAGGGTTTTTCCCTCGTTTTGTCCCGAAATCTTGTGACAAAAAACGGATAAACCCTGTACGCAGGTGGTATATGATGGCAAATAAGACGAAGCGTGAAGTTGCAGGGTCATACGACGCCTTGGGTGGACGGCTCTACGATATAAGATACCGGCAGGAGCAGGAGGCAAAATATGAGGTCATAACGAGCGACCTCAACCCGGGACCGCTTGATCTGGTGCTCGACGACGGCTGTGGCACGGGAATGCTACTGAAAAGGCTCGATTCGTGCTACGTAGGGGTCGACCTCTCAATGGGTCTTCTTTCTACCGCTAGGGACCTGACAAGAGAACTCGCAAACAGCCACATCATATTAGCTGACGCTGATGCTCTACCCTTTCGCCATCACGTTTTCGACGCTGTTTTCGCCGTGACTCTCATCCAGAATACGCCCGATCCGGAGAGAACCCTTGACGAGATAGTCTACGCGAGCAGGGAAGGCGCCAGAGTTGCCATCACAGCGCTTAGGAAGACATTCACGGTCGAAAGTTTCTCAGAGCTCCTCGCCTCCTCTGGGCTAAGGTTGGAGAAAATGATGGCAGATAAGTGCCTCCAGGACCTAATAGCCCTCACGATCGCCGACGGAGAACCCGGATGAGGCCGAGTTCAGAATCTTTTTATATCGATTCGAGGGGCTAATAGTTGAATCTTACAACAGGTGTAAATCTTGGAACCCAGAAATAAGCCGCTGAACGTCCTCATTAAAAGCGTTGGAAACAACGTGATTGTCACCCTGAAGAACCGGGGCGAGTACTGGGGCCGGATGACCCGGGCCGATGGATACATGAACCTCATGTTGAAGAACGCCAAGGAGTACGACCAGAACGGCCTGACAGCGAGCTACGGGGACGTCTTCATCCGGGGGAACAACATATCATACATATGCATAGACCCGAAGCAGCCGCCCCACTCAACTCAATAAAGTGATAGGCCCAACGAGACCAACATTCTGAGACCAGGTCTCCAACAGTGAGCAGTCTATAATCTACACAGTCTAAATGAAATGTTCGTAGGATGGCAGATCCTTTGAGTGAGGCCTTTATGGAGTGTCGCCTACTAAATCTATTGCCTTTTTGATGTCTGAGTCACGCCCCACGTTCAGGCTTAGGACTCCTCTGAAGGATGTGACGAAGCAGTTGGTTAGCCTGACCTCATCCCCGGTATCGATCATCTTCATATCGTTTATCTTCTCATTCCAGACGGTTAGGTCCATCCTTCCGCTCTCGTCCTCGACCTCCCCCTCGAGCAGTACGTGGGTCATACCGTAGCTGGTCTCCACCTTCCGAGGCCCTTTTAACGCCACGATTTTAACAGTCAGATCCAGCTTCTCCATGCCGGGGCGTAGGGTGCTCAATCCCATGTAAACAATTCCCAGGTGTCCAAGACTCGATCCTGCGGAGCGAATTAAAGATTTACGGATAACACTTAACACTTAAACCAGCCTCGTCTGTTTATACCCTGATGGCGCCGGCGTTCCATCTCGTCTGCAGCGGCTGCGGTTTCATATACGACCCAGATGAGATGCCGCTGGTCTGCCGCAGATGCGGGGGGACGCTGGAGTACTCGCCTGAACCGGAGTACCTCAAGACGGTGAGCTTTGATGGGCCCATCACATTCTGGAGGTATCGCCCGGTGATGCCCCCCATCAAGAGGCCCGTCAGCCTTGGCGAGGGAGGGACGCCCCTGTGGAAGGCCGAGAGGCTGGGTGAGCGGCTCAGGCTCGATTCTCTGACGTTGAAGGACGAGACGAGGAACCCGACCAGCTCCTTCAAGGACCGGTCCGCGTCCCTGATCATATCGGATGCAGTGGGCAAGGGCTTCGACTCCATCGTCTGCGCCTCAAGCGGTAATCACGGTGCCTCCTTGGCGGCGTACTCCGCCAAGGAGAGCGTCGCTTGCCACCTCTTGGTTCCGAAGGACCTTGACCTCGGCAAGCTGGCGCAGATGATCGCATATGACGCCGAGGTGAGCGAGGCCGGCGGTGGCATCGAGACAGCTATCGAGATGGCCATCGAGATCGAGAAGAAAACGGGCCGCTACCAGGCCACGGCGGAGCTCAATCCCCTGTCGATCGAGGCTCTGAAGACAGTGTCCTACGAGCTCTCTGAGCAGGGGGGTGTCCCCGACTATGTTGTCGTGGCCATGGGGAGCGGGGTCACCATCCACTCCATCTGGAAGGGCTTCCTTGAGCTCGAGGAGATGGGCCTCATAGACAGGAAGCCGAGGCTGATCGGCGTCCAGGCCTCGGGCTGCTCTCCCATAACCGAGGCGTTTAAGAAGAACGTTGACGAGCCGATCGAGCTGGCCTCGGCGCAGACGGTAGCCATGGCCATCAAGATTCAGGCGCCCAAGTTCGGTGCAGAGGCGCTGAGAGCTCTGAAGGAGTCGAATGGATTCTCTGTCTCGGTCACCGACGAGGAGATGGTGGAGTACGGGATGGAGATAGCCCGCTCCGAGGGGATTTTCGCCGAACCAGCAAGCGCCGCCACCGTAGCGTGCCTCCCCAAGCTCGTTGAGGAAGGCGCGATAGACAGAACCGACTCGGTTGTGAGCCTAGTCACCAGTAGCGGGCTGAAGACGAACGACATCCTGAAGAGCCTCATGGGCAAGAGGAGGTCTCCGGGACTTGGATCTAGGGTAGCCACGAAGGAGCGCCTGCTGAAGGAGATCTCGACGAAGGAGACCTACGGCTACGCCCTGTGGAACGCGATGGGTCGGAGGATGACCTTGGGGGCCGTTTATCAGCACCTCTCGGATTTGGAGGGGAGGGGGCTCGTGGTCTCCTACATGGAGGGAAAGCGAAGGTATCACAGGATAACTGAGAAGGGGCGGAGAGTCCTCGCCGCCATGGATGAGTTGAGCGAGCTCCTGTAACACTTTACTTGATATGCGTTGATCCCATCGATCACGTTAAATACTATAGTTATAACTATGGTATTTGATCCAAACAGATGGGTGATTCGAGTGGGTGAAGGTAGTAGATTCGGCACAAAGGAACTCGCTGCGATAGCCGTGATGGGCGCGTTGACCACGGTGTGCACCATGATGATACAGGTCCCGTTCCCAGCGACGGGGGGATACTTCAACTTGGGCGATGCCATCGTCGTAACCACGGCCCTGGTATTCGGACCGGTGATAGGCGCCATCGCCGGCGGACTCGGCTCCGGGCTCGCGGATCTCCTCGGCGGGTGGATGGCCTTCGTGATCCCCACGACCCTGATCAAGGGGGCGGAGGGCTACGTTGTAGGCTACTTGGCCGGTGATCCTGCCGGACGAACTCTGACGAAGTCCCTCATAGCCTGGCTGGCGGGAGGAGTCGTGATAGTGGTCGGCTACTTCGTAGCAGAGGCGTTCTTCCTCGGGATGGGCGTGGAAGCTGCCGCCGCGGAGATTATCATCAACGTGCCTCAGGCGATCGGCTCAGTTGTAGGCGTGGTAATATCGATAGCCGTCAAAGACCGCCTGAAGTTATAATTTCTCCCCCTCAACAAATTTTTCCCTCAACGACCGCATTTTAGCACACATCTTAAAGCAAAAAAGGTCTAGCTCAGCGACCTCAAAATGTTCCTCCGAAGCCATAATTCCCGGGAGATTTCGTGCTCTGTGACATCATTAAGCAGGGAACCAGAGTTCAAGCTCTGCCTTGGCCTCCTCGAGGTTGCCAGAGGCGTGGACCAGGTTCTCGCAAGCCCTCTCCTCCTCGGTGCTCCGGGCCTGGGAGTAGACGCCGTGGTCTCCGCTTTTGGTACCCTTGTCGGCGGTCGCCGGGTCGGTGTAGCCGGTGATCTTGCGCACCGTCTGAATGGCGTCCTCCCCTCGTATCCTCCACGCCACCACGGGG
>CP070784.1:1372291-1436448 GCA_020346605.1 Candidatus Bathyarchaeota archaeon
CCCCGTCCCGCACAAGATACTCCTGCCCTTTCTCATGGATATAGCATGGACCCATCCAATCTTTCTTCTCGATTGGATATTCATCCTCGAACACATCGTCTGGGTGAAAAACTCTGAGGACCGTGATTTTTAGATCAGACACCATACGATCAATGAATCACGGACCACCCATATAACCTCGCGCAAGCGGGCGTGTCAGCAATCACATCGCGCGCTGCGCGTGGCGCGCGCCATCAATCAGAATCATCTGATGTTGTTGTCCCCTGTAACTCACCCCGTTGTGTGTAGTTAAATTTTAACCCTGAACACTCAAATCTGGGGAACAGGGGAAAAAGAACACGCTAGTATCCCTTGATGAGCCTTCTCGCTACATTCCAGAGTATAATTACTACTATGAGAGCTGTGAACAATGTGAAAATGGGGGGTGCTCCTGCACGCGCGCGTTGTATTATTAAAAAAAGTATTATCAGAGCGAATATTGAGAAGATAAAATTTCTTATCTGACTCATCTCATGTAAATGATAGTCTTTGAGATAATAAACACACCCACGCACACCCTTGGGAGTCAAGGGTTGAAAAAAATATGCAACAAATTTTCGATGGAAGGGGATAAGGGAAAGAAAATAAATTAATCGCGCGCGTGTTGGGCTCAATTTTATCATTAAAAACAATTTTCTTTATGGATTCGAGACTGGTCATACTCTGTTAGCTCGCGCTTTGACACTATTACTCACTTGAAGTGACCACGATAGGTGAGTTGCCCTTTATTACCGGACCTCGCAAAGTCTTGATCGATAAGCCAGGAATAGGTGAGATGGATGCTGTATTGCACAAAATGCGGCGAGGAGCTCCCCGACGACGCAAACTTCTGCCACAAGTGCGGTGAGAGGACGGAGAAGGGGATCGAAGAAAGCGCCCCCGAGGTGAGCCACAGGAGGGCAGACTGGGAGGACGAACTGGAGGAGGCCGTGTCGAGCGCGGCCAAGGGCGTAGAGGAGGGCCTCCAGGCCGCCTTCGAGGGGATCCGGGGGGCCAGGTGGGGCCACAACAAGTACAGGGTGGAGGAGGACAAGTCCTACAGCGGCGAGGTCGCCACTGGAAGGGTGTTCTTCTCGGTCATGAACCACAACGGCGTCGTGAAGGTCTCGACGTGGGACAAGCCGGAGTACAAGATCGACATGACCGTTAAGGCCTGGGGCTACACCAAGGAGGAGGCCGAGGCAAACCTGGATGAGCTCAAGATCGAGCTCAACGATACGGACGACGAGGACCAGAAGAGGCTGATACTTGACATCGAGCGCCCAGCGGACACGTGGAGGAGATACTCAGTCGACGTAGACGTCGTCCTCCCTGCGTCCACAGAGAACGACCTCGACGTCAGCTCCAGCAACGGCGGCATCAGCGTTAACGAAGTGAAGGGCAAGACGCTGAAGATGAGCACGAGCAACGGCAGGTTGAAGCTGAGAGACCTCTCGGCCGAACTGCTGTCGGGGAAGACCAGCAATGGACGCATCACCCTCGACAACGTGACTGCAGATCGGCTAGAATGCAGGACCAGCAACGGCCGGATTGAAGGGAAGGTTGACGCCGTGGAAGCCTTCCT
This sequence comes from Candidatus Bathyarchaeota archaeon, assembly GCA_020346605.1. Taxonomy (GTDB): domain Archaea; phylum Thermoproteota; class Bathyarchaeia; order TCS64; family TCS64; genus BS750m-G28. Next base: position 1,373,895 of record CP070784.1, read on the forward strand.
CAGGACCAGCAACGGCAAGGTGGACCTCGACCTCCCGTGCGCCAGGAGCGGCGAGTACGAGCTCAAGACTAGTAACGGGAGCGTGCAGGTTAACGTAGAGGAGAGCCCGTCCGTGGGCTTCGACCTGGACCTGCACACGAGCATGAGCACGGTCAGAGTAAACGTACCAGACCTGGTCTACACGAGAAACAGAAGACACTCCAAGAGGGCCAAGACCGCCAACTACGAATCCAAGGAAGTCAAGATCTACATCGACGCAAGCACTTCCAACGGCAGTGTAAGGGTAAACTCGTGATCTCCCCACAACCTTTTTTCTTTCAGTACATCCTTAGATCGAGTTTTTATATTGAGCCAAAATTGTACTCAGGCTGGGTGGTAGTGGATCATTCGTGGAACAGCAAACCCAGGTACCACATCACTGCTAGGCCCACTACGAACACAGCGAACTGTACTACCGACTTCGCGAAGTCCCTTTCTTTCTGGAGCTCCGGGACCAACTCCGAGGCGGCGAGGTAGAGGAACGCTCCGGCGGAGAAAGCCACGAGGAGCCCGCTCAGGGCGTCCACCGTCTCAAGGAAGAAGACCGCGAACACGCCTCCCAGGACAACGGACAGGGACGCCATGAAGTTGGCAACTAGGGCCCTGGTCCTGTCGAAGCCCGCGTAGATCAGGATCCCGTAGTCCCCCATCTCCTGGGGCAGCTCGTGGAAGATTACCGCGACGGTGGTGGCGATCCCGACATGGGCCCCCACGGTGAAGCTCGCGGCGATGATCATTCCGTCGATGAAGTTGTGGATGCCGTCGCCCAGGATGTTCAGGTAGGCGAAGCCCCTCGTGGTGACCCTCTCGTCGTCCATTTGATGGATGTCGTCGTGGTGGCCGTGGCCGTGGTACCAGTAGATGAAGCGCTCCAGCACGAAGAAAGCCACGAAGCCCCCGGCTATGTAGATGAAGACCACCGACTCGTCAACGAGCTCCACCGCCTCGGGGAGGAGGTCAAAGAGGGAGGCGCCGAGGATGGTTCCGCCGGAGAAGGCGACTAGGAAGTAGAGTATCGAGTGCAGCGTCTTTTCCCTGAGCGAGAGGGCGATGATACCGCTCAGGGAGAAGAGGCTAACGACGACCGTCGCCAAGATAATGTTAACGTACGGAGTGGCCATGGACAATCAAGGATAATTGAAAACGACTCTTAGTAAAGTTAATGGCTGACACGCTGTTGCCCCTCAGATCTCTCTAGAGAGGCCCCGTCCCTGATGCCCCCAAGCCTGATCGAGTTCAGGATGACCGTCAGGCTGAGACCCATGTCCCCTACGGCCACCGCCATCCAGAGGCTTACGAGTCCCGTGAAGGCGAGTACGGCGACGATCAGCTTCACCAGGATGGAGGTGGCGATGTTTTCCCTGATCCTGCTCATCGTGGCCCTGCTGAGCCTGGTGAGGTAGGTGATGCGCCGTATCTCGTCTTCCATCAACGCCACGTCGGCAGTCTCCAGCGCAGCGTCGCTCCCGATGGCTCCCATCGCAATCCCCACGTCGGCCGCCGCCAGGGCGGGGGCGTCGTTGACACCGTCTCCTACCATGGCCACCGGGCCATACCTGTCCCTGAGCCCCTCAATGGCCTCCACCTTCTCCTCCGGGAGCAAGCTGGACACGTATCCGTCCAGATCCAGCCTGTCAGCTATGGCCTGGGCCGTCTCCTCATTGTCTCCCGTTAACATCTCGACCCTCATGCCCTGCCGCTTCAGCTCCGCCACGGTCTCCTCGACGCCGTCCCTGACCTTGTCCATCAGGGCTATGGCCCCAACTACGCAGTCGTCCTCGGAGACCAGGACGACGGTCTTCCCCTGGGACTCCAGCTTCTCCAATACGCCATCAACTAGGGGGATGTCCAGCTCCTCGAAGAGCCTTATGTTCCCTATGCAGCAGGTCTTGTCGTCTATGCATGCCTCGACACCCCTGCCTACGTAGGCCTTGAACTCCGTGGTCTCCTCTATCTCGACTCCATCGGCTTCGGCCTTCTCCAGGATCGCCTTGGCTATGGGGTGCTCGGCCTTGGCCTCCAGTGCGGCCGCCCGCCTAAGCACCTCCCTCTCGGGGAGGGTCGTGGAGACGATGTCCGTCACTCCCAGCTCCCCCAGTGTGAGTGTCCCTGTCTTGTCGAAGGCGAAGACCTTAGTCCCGCTCACCTGCTCGATAAAGGTGCTCCCCTTGACGAGGACTCCGTTCCTGCTGGCGCTCGTTATCGCCGAGACCATGGCGACGGGTGTGGAGATGGCGAGGGCGCAGGGGCACGCCACCACGAGCATCACGAGCGCCCTGTAGACCCATTGATGGGAGGGATGGCCCATGAGCAGCGGGGGCAGCACCGCCACGAGGACGGCCAGGACTATCACTGTGGGAGTGTAGACCCTTGCGAAGCGGTCCACGAAGCCCTCCGTTGGTGAGCGCCTCTCCTCCGCCTCCTCGACGAGCTCAAGTATCCTGGCCAGCAGCGTCTCCTCGGCTATCTTGCTCACCTTGACGGCGAGGAACCCGTCCAGGTTGATGGTGCCCGCGTAGACGTCGCTACCGACCTCGACCGAGACGGGGTTCGACTCCCCCGTGATGGTGGCCTGGTCTACGCTCGAGGCCCCCTCAATGATCGTGCCGTCCAGGGGAAGGCGGTCGCCGGGCCTCACGACGAAGACCTCTCCCGGCCAGACTTCGCCGATAGGTACTACCTCCTCCTCGCCGCTCCTCCTCACCGTCGCCACCTCCGGCTTCAACTCCATGAGAGCCTCGATGGAGTGGCGCGCCCGGTCCGCGGCCATGTCTTCTAGCTTCTCGGCGATGCTGTAGAGGAACACCACAGCAGCTCCTTCCTCCAGATGGCCGATGGCGAAGGCCCCGAGGGCGGCTATGGTGATGAGCAGGTTGATGCTGATGTGCATCCTGAGGAGGTTCCTCACCCCAAGCTCGGCTATCTTATAACCCGACAGCGCCATCGTCACCAACAGCAGCAGGTCCGAAGGGAAGGAGGGCCCCTGGAAGAACCTGAGAATCAGGCCCACCGATATGGTGACGACAGAGATTGCTAGGGGGATCCAGCCCCCCTCGGTGTGCTCGTGGGTGTGGACGCGCCCATCGTTGTCGTCGTAGTCGTGTTCGTGGCTCAACGGAGAAAGCTTCTCCTTTCAAGGCTACGGTCCGAGTACAATTTATTAATATAATGCTACGGAACGCCCTATTTTTCATAATTATTATTAATTTCGATGAGATTCTTAGTAAGATCGTTATGATGGTCATCAGCATCTCGCTCACCTCCGATCTCCTGGAGCGTCTCGACGACTTCGTGAAGAGCTCGGGCTACTCCAGCCGCTCGGAGGCCATCAGGTTCGCTGTAAGGGACGTCCTTTCAAATTTTGCACTCCAGCGGCTGGAGCGGGGCCTGGTGGTGGCGACGGTCACCGTCGTCTCGGACAGGGAGAGCAGGGACGTGAATACGCACCTCATGGAGCTCAGGCACGAGTTCGACGAGTTCATAATAAGCAACATGCACTTCCATGTAGGTAACGGCTCCTGCGTGGATATCTACATAGTCAGAGGGGGCTCCGACGTGGCACTGGACTTCGTCCTCAGGGTGAGGGCGGTGCGAGGGATCTCCGAGGTCAAGTACACGATGACACCCGTGCTGGAGCCCTCTCCCTAGCTCGGTGAACGACAGCCTCGAAGCCTAGGACCCTATGTAGACGGCCCCGTTCGTCGTCGAGGCCTTTATCTGGATCTGGATCGCCTTTGTGCTGTAGCCAGATGTCTCGGCCTCCTTGTGCCTGGACGTGTCGACGTCGTAGTCGAGCCCAGACACGTCGAAGGTGACCCTTCCGTTGGTGGTCCTTCCGATCAGGCTGTACCCCACGTCCGGGATCCGATCCAGTTCGACATCCACGTTGCCGTTCGTGGCTCCGAGGTCGTAACTTCCGTCTCGGGTGGGTGGTATCGTGAGATCTATCGCGCCGTTGACGGTCGAAGCGGTCATTTCCTCTACCCCCACTGTGCCGGTGACGCGTCCGTTGGTGGTGGAGCCTCGCACTGAATTGGCGTTGACGTGGTCAAGAACGATGTCTCCGTTCGTTGTCGTCAGCCTGATGTCCCCCCCTGAGAGCTGCGCCGCGCTGAGCCCTCCGTTGACTGTGGTCACGTCTAGGTCGATGATCGCGTCCGACGGGAGTGTAAGGACCATCGAGACGGTGACCCTCCTCCAGGTGAGCCTAGGTACGTTGACTGTGAGGACGAGCTCGAGCCTCCCCCCGACGGTGCTCTCGTCGAGGGTGACGTCGACCTTTTCGAATGCGCTCTCTGCGTCAGATTGCGACGTGCCCCTCGCCTTCACTGTAATGTTCAGGTCGTACTCGTCTCTGCTCCAGGTCTCCACCTCTAACCCGCCGTTAACGTTCTCGACCTCGAAGAGAATGTCCTGCGCGGTCGCCTGCCCGCTGAAGTTCATCGTTCCACCCATTGTGACTGGGTAGATGCCGCTGTCGAAGCCCCCGGTTATGATCTGGCTCGGACCGGAGACGACTAGGAGAGCGATTATCAGGCCAAGGGTGAACCATGTGATGGCTCCGGTGAGAGGGAGGCCGGGATTCATGCGGGAGAGAAGCGAGGAGGCGACGATGGCCCCTCCTGCCAGTATCATTATCCACGCTATGAGATCGGCTGAGACGGTCATGTTCGTGAAGAAGAGCCATCCAAGGCCGATGCCGATCAGGAAACCGCCGAAGCCGAGACCTTTAGTCCTCGCCATGCTGAACCGCCACAATAAAGGAAGGGCAGCTTAAAATCTTTGATAGAAGAAGGGAACCCGCTTTGACTGTGAGTTTATGGAAGCCAGAGCCGGAATCGAACGGGGTTTCACATCTCCTCCCTGGCTTCCAGGGTCTACTTTGGACTGTGCGTTTATCGGGATGATGTCACATCGTTGATGTGTTCCAAGTTACAGAACGTGTGGATTGGACCAGTTGGTTCCCTTTACTTGTTTCGCTCCAGTGACTCGCCGTATGTTATCAGCGTGATCGTCGTCTTGACGCTGTCCAGGCGCCTGATGTTGTTGAAAACTATCTCCTTGACTTTGTCCATGGACTCGGCCTCCACCTGCACGATCACGTCGTAGATGCCGTACAGCGAATGGATACCTGTTATGCCATTCACGTTGCTAAGCTCCCTGACCACGTCGTTCTCCTGACCTAGCTCGGTGTTGATCAGAACATACGCTTTCACATTGACCACTCTTCTGGGATCCTCTATCAATTACTTTGCAGGTATGCTATTTCTATGTTTTGTAGTACGTAGAACGCCCGTGAATAGTTCTTGCTCCATGCAACATAGCCACCTGGACAGCAGATGTGTGTTCTAAATCTTTTATTCCGTGGGTTCCAGTCAATCTCTGGAGTTTCAACCATGCTGGAACTCAGGAGATATCAGGGGGAGGATCTGGTGCCGTGCCGAGGGCTCTGGAGCGAGTTGACGGAGTGGCACCGCACGATCTACGAGGACCCGACCATCGGAGGGTCCGACCCAGGCAAGTATTTTGACGAGTATCTGGCGAAGGTGGGCGGCGAGAACCTCTGGGTCGCCGTGCGCGACGGGGCGGTGGTGGGGCTGGCGGGATTGATGGGCGAGGGGGAGGAGGTCGAGGTGGAGCCTGTCGTCGTGAGTGCCCCGCACCGTGGGAGCGGCGTGGGGTGCATGCTCGTGGAGGAAATGGTCGATGAGGCCCGGAAGAGGGGCGTGAAGTACATGAGCGTGCGGCCCGTTGCGAGGAACCTGAAGGCGCTCGAGTTCTTCGCCAACCGGGGGTTCGTGAACGTGGGGCATATCGAGCTCTTCATGGACCTTACTGGCGGTAGCTGGAGGAGCGGGATCAGGCTCTTCGACCGCGATTACAGTTACTGAGATGAGTTAATCCCCGGCGTGTACCACCTTTCCGTCCATGATGGTGGTGAGAACCCGGATGTCCTTTATCCCCTCGACGTCGACCGATGTAATGTCGCCGCTGAGCACGACCATGTCGGCGAGCTTCCCCTTCTCGATGCTGCCTAGCCTGTCCTCGTCGAAGCTGGCGTAGGCGCCGTTGATCGTATAGGTCCGTACCGCCTCAATGACGTCGACGGCCTGATTCGGGCCGATGGTGTCCCCTCCCTCAGTCCTCCTAGTCACCATGGCGTAGATGCCGAGGATCGGGTTACCGTGCCAGGGTCCGCCGCCGTAGTCGCTGTTGCTACTCGCGACGATGCCGCCCTCCTTGAAGCTCCTGTAGGGGTAGAGCCACTGGCTCCTCTCGGGGCCGAACTGGTACTTGTAGGCGTCCCCGAAGTTCCAGACGTAGTTGGACTCCGCGGCGACCACGCCGAGTTTCTTGATCCTCTCCAGCTGCCTGGGCTCACAGTGGGTGCAGTGCTCTATCCTGTGCCTGTGGTCCTCGGCAGGGAGCTCCGCCAGCGCTGCCTCGATGGCGTCCAGGTTGATGTCGATCGCCCTGTCCCCGATGGAGTGGGTCGCCGACTGCAGCCCCGCCCTGTGGGTCTTGAAGATATACTCCTTCAGGGTCTCGGGCTCCATGAGGAGGATGCCGAGGCTTTCGGGGTTCCCAGTGCAGGGCTCGTATGTGGCGGCGGTGCCCATGGTGCCCATGCTGTCCAGCGCGAACTTAATCCCTGACAACCTTAGCATGTCGTTCCCAAAGCCACCCATCAGGCCAAGGGCTAGCACGTTTTCGTAGTTGTCCACGTTCGGGGCCATGTTGTTGACGTAGAGGCGCACCCTGCAGGGGAGCTCACCCTCTCTTAGTAGGCGCTGGAACGTCAGCGTGCTCTCTCTGGTGGCCCCGGCCTCGTGGATCGTAGTTATGCCCCACCCGGAGAACCGGTTACACCCGAGCCTCACCGCCTCGTAGGGCGTCAGCTCCAGGGGCGGGACGTGGCTGCTCACGAGCCTCGTCGCCGCGCCGCCTCTGAGGACGCCCGTCGGTTCCCCGGTCTCGGGGTCCAGCTCCACCTCGCCGTACTCGGGGCGGCTGTCCGTAGTCACCCCCGCGATCTCCATCGCCATCGAGTTGGCGACGCCGAAGGCCGAGAAGAACAGGAGCACCGGGTTGTCCGGTGCCACCTCGTCGAGCTCCATGCCCGTCGGCGGGCGCTTCTCCCTGAAGCGAGTCCAAAGGTACCCCCAACCGACAACCCACTCTCCTTTAGGGGTCTCTCTCGCTCGGGCCCCTATACTCTTCTTCACCTCCTCGATGGAGTCGGCGTACTTGATGTCGACGTACTCCTTCTCCTTCACTGTGAGGAGGCCCGCTCCCTGGGCATGGACGTGGCTGTCGATGAACCCCGGGAGGACTGTGCGCCCCTCAAGGTCCATGACCTCCGTGTCGGGGCCGATCAGCTCTTCTAGGCGACTGGTACTGCCCACACGGATTATCCTATTCCCCCTCACTGCCACGGCCTCTGCCAACGTGTCATCGCGATCTACGGTTACAACCTTGCCATTCAGGAGAACCATGTCAGCTAGGCTCAGAGCGCTCACAGCATTCACCTCTCAGCCACCTATCCACAAATCGCTATAATACAATAACGTCAGGGCCCGAATATGAATTCTGGATAGAAGGAGGGAATCGCCGTCTTTATATCTGGATACAACTCTGCTATTCGTATCGATTCGGAGGAGTCTGTTTGTCAAAGATATTCAAGATCGGTGAGGCCCGGAAGGTGGAGACACCCGGCGAAAGGACGATGCACTGGCTCGTGGACAGGGAGCTCGGCGCCACCAACATGAACGTCGTGATATACGACTTCGAGCCCGGCTACGAGTCCAAGAGGGTCCATTACCACGAGAGGAGGGAGAGCGCCTACATCGCCCTCAAGGGATCCGGGACGGTGCATCTGAACGGCGAGGAACACCCGATGGAGCCAGAGACCGTCGTCTACCTCTCACCTGGAGACGTGCACGGCGTGGTCGCGGCCGGAGAGGACGGCTTCACCATGATAGAGGTGTGGTCCCCCGGGGAAAGGGACACAATCTATGTCGATGACGAGAACTGAGCCGAGTGAACTATAAGGGTCCCCGTCAATGTTGAATTTGAGGGTGCAGTTTGCTGCGAGACCGACCAGCCGCACTCATAATCGTCGTCGTAGTTCTTGCCTTGGGCGCCTACTCCCTAGCAATGCTCGAACCTCCTTCTCAGGGAGATGAAGACTTGTCCCCGGTCGGTTCCGGCGCCAAACAAACGGATGTCGCCGACACGGGGAGCCTGAGCCCCTCGAAACTGGAGAAGGTGGACGACTACCCGCTCTACGTCCTGAGGCTGGAGGGGGACTACGGCTTCTCCGAGTACCTCAGGACGGGCCGCCTCAACTATCGGTTCAGCGACGGCTCGGGCCACTCCTGCACCTGCTTCACCGCGATGGGAGAGGGGTCCGACCCCCTCTTCGGAAGGAACTTCGACTTCCCCGAGAACCCGGCGCTCCTGCTGTACACGGACCCCCCGGACGGTTACGCCAGCGTCTCCATGGTGGATCTAGGCTACTTCGGATACGGGATGGGCCGCCTGCCCGATCTGGAGGGGGACCTGAAGGACCTCAGGATGACCCCCTACCTACCCTTCGACGGAATGAACGAGCACGGCCTCGCCGTGGGTATGGCCGCAATTTCACAGGCAGAACCTCCCCACGACCCAAGCAAAGGCACGATAGGCGAGATACAGGTGATCCGGCTTCTCCTCGACAGGGCAAGGGACGTGGACGGGGCGTTGGCGCTCCTGGGGGAGTACAACGTGGAGATGACCGAACCACCCATCCACTACATCGTCGCTGACCGCTCCGGACGCTCCGCGATCGTGGAGTACGTGGATGGCGAGATGGTGGTCCTCAGGGACGACGACCCGTATCAGGTGATCACCAACTTCATCGTGTACGACTCGGGCGCCCCAGGACTCGCCCCGTGCTCCAGATACAGATCAGCTTACAGCGGTCTTCGGGAGGTCGGTGGCACCGTCTCGATGGAGGAGGCGATGGATCTGCTGGAGGGGTCCTCTCAAGAGAGCACCATCTGGTCCACGGTGTACAACCTTGAGACCGGCGATCTGAACGTGGCGATGGGTGGGAGATACAAAAGGGTCCATTCCTTCAATGCAACGGTCGCAGAGGATTAACCACAAACACCAATTCGACGAAGAAAACAGCCCGGAGAGCCTCGTCAAACTATTTAAGCAAGCGAGCAGCATTCTTGGCAGGTATTGTACATGGAGTTCTATCTCTCAGGTCTGGGTAACATGTACGGGAACCTGGACCACATCAAGAAAGCCGTCGTGGAGGCGGACAGGCTCGGATTCGACGGGGCCCTGATGCCCGACCACTACATGTGGGGCGCGATGGGGGGCCACGCCGTCCAAGACGGGTACTCCACACTGGAGACTTGGGTGACGCTGACATACCTGGCGGCGAAGACTGAGAACATAAGCCTGGGCACACTGGTGACGCCGATCCCGTTCAGGAGTCCAGGGATGCTGGCGAAGATGATCTCGACCCTCGATGTCCTGTCCAACGGGCGGGTCGTTCTCGGCGTAGGGGCCGGATGGTCCCAGGTGGAGTTCGAGGGCTACAGCGAGTGGGACAGACCAGGAGTGAGGGTGAACAAGACCAAGGAGGGCCTCGAACTGATGATCAGGCTCTGGACAGAGGACAAAGTGACGTTCAAGGGCAAATACTACGAGGCGAAGGGTGCCGTCCTAAAGCCAAAGCCCGTCCAGAAGCCGTACCCCAGGCTCTTGTTCGGGGGGACCGGGGACAGGATGCTCAGGCTCGCGGGGAGGTACAGTGACATCTGCTACATCCCCATGTGGATGACCAGGGGGAACATCGATGAGGCGCGGACCAAGGTCAGGACAGCCGCGAAGAAGGCGAACCGCGAGGACAAAGTCGCTTTCATGGCCGGAGCCATGGGCGCGTTAGGCTCTGTCGACGTTGGGGAGTACTCTAAGATGGTCGAGGCGGCCCAGGAGAGCGGCGCCAGGTACTACATGGTTGGCTTCCCCCAGGGTGAGGGGTACCTAGATGCGATGAAGAGTTTCGCCAAGGAAGTAATGCCGTCATACCATTGAGAGGGTCGACCGATAACATCCATGGGATGAGGGCGTCTCCTTTGCACACCTTTGTTGAGAGCGTGGTCTAAGCCTTCAAGCGTTACAGATATGCTAGTATTATCTACCCTAGCTCTTTTTAACATGCAGGAAAAGTGAGTCTACTCGTCCTCTTCCGCGGTTATTGGTCCTGTGACGAGTATCTCCACCGCGTACCCCTTAAAAATGGAGGGGATGCTCCTCTCCACCTCGGGAGTCTTGGTCTCGACGGTCACCAGGAGGCAGTCGACGCCCTCCTTCTCGCTTACGGCGACGCCATTCACCCCCTCAACGTCCATCCACAGCTCCACTGCCTCTGAGAGAGCCTCCTTGATTGTTGCACCCACAGGTTCTCGCCAAGGCTAGTACAACCTGCTCGCGATATAAACATTTTCCGTCAGCGGGTACTAATTCTTCCACAAAAAAAAGGGGTATTGGTCTCTGTGTTGATGATGCTTAGGGGTGGAGCCTGATTCCAAGGCGGCTCTGAACCTGTAGTATACTGTTGATAATGGTGACCCGGGAGGAGCCGGCGAAAAGGAGCCCCACAGCCCCCTCGCTGATGTCGCAGACGAGGCTCCCTGAGTCTCCGCCTGCGGACATATTCGACGTCACGATCTGGTCTGCGAAGCGGGCTATCCGTCCCCCTCCATAGTTGACGTTGACAGTGGCATGAAGAGCGATGATCCTCCCTGTCGTGAAGTTCGTCGTCCTGCCGGTCTTCTCGACGATGTCCCCGACCCTGGGGTTGCTCTTCACCTGTTTCACGTATCCTATCCAGTAGATCTCCCTGTTCAGGTTGTGGAACTCGCCCTTGGCGATGGCCGCGTCGACGTAGTTCAGTGGCGTGTAGCCCGGGGCCATGAACCTGATGGGGACGTACCTCGACAGGCGGGCAACGATGTCCCCGGGGACTGTTCCGCCGTCGTAGGGTCCGGGCTGCAGAATCGGGTCTCCGATCCGTGCGTTGTTGGAGTTCGCTAGGACGTGGTTGTTGCTCAGGATGTAGTACTTCTCAGGGATGCCGGGGAATGGAAAGAGGTCGTAGACGCACGTGGCGACGGTCCCAGCCGTGATCCTGTAGTGGCCTACGCTGAACCCGCCCATGACGGGCCTCACCCTCTGCCTCAGGGTCTCGACGCCGAGGTCGTCTTTCATGGCCACTTTTTCATCAGTGACGGCGGTGGGACCGGCGAAGATCTCACCTGTTTCGATAACGTCTGTCTTGTAACCCTTGAGCTCTGGGGAGATCAGGTCCTTACTGCTGAGCTTTTCAGCATCGACCCTATGCGTTACGAACACGGTGATGCATGGCTCGCCTGTGTCGACTTCTTCAGTTATCTTGTTCCCAGCTGCGACTCCGACGACGTTCTGCTTGCTGAAGAGGTCTTCGTATTCGGTAGAGGCTGCCTCTGCGATTTCCGCATAAACACTTACATCTTCCAATTTTTTCCCTCACTTTTCCCGCAGTGAAGGCGAGAACTCAGACAGCTAGAATGCCCTTGTCACAGTTAGGCTCGAACAGATCTCCGAGCTTCAGTGGAAGCATTCGATTCGAAGAGTTCTCGGAGTTTTTTCTTAAGTTAAAGATATATTTAAAACTTTCATTAAAACGAGCTCGAACGAACATCATCTCATGGAATTCTTCAGACCCTGCCCAGCGTTTTCAAATACCCGTGCATAGTTAATTGTACAGGCGATCTATCACAGAACCTTTTCCAGGTTCTCGGCCTCCCTGATATGGACGTCCAGGATCTGGGACACGTACTCCGATATCTCGTTGATCTCTTCATCGATGGCCCTCTCGCTCTCCCTCATGTGCAGCCTGAAGCCCAGCAGCTGTAGCGTGACGAGGCTGCGGTTGACGGAGATGAGCTTGGTGACCTTCATCACGAACTCTCTTAACGGTCCATCGCCAACCTCCTCTGCGAGGCGCAATAGATCTTCCGACAGCTCACCGCTCAGAGCCTCCAGACGCCTCAGGTATTCATCTAGGACCAATCGTTGTGCTTCGGCGGAGCTGCGGGACCTGTGCTGCAACGTGGACCTGAAACGAGATTTACGGGCGTATTTATGGGTTTTGAGAGGTCACGTTTTGGGCAACGACTTACAGACAGCCCAGTAAAGGACTATATTTAACGGCTTCATCATGACGATTTGTGATTGATTAGAACCGGCGTCGAGGGAGCTCAGGGCGGCTTCTTAGGATGATCGCCTCCTAAACCTTTTCCCCTCTTGCGACCCACTCTGATCGAATACGTATGAGGATCAGATTGGTCATACCCATCACAGGCCTCGATGACGCGGCGATCGAACAGCGTCTCCACTACCTCAGGGAGATCGCCGACCTGGGCACCCAGGTCGACGCGGTCCATGTAGAGGTGGGGCCGCCCGCCATCGAATCGGAGGCCGACGCCGTCCTCGCGGGCCCCGAGATACTCAGGCTCGTCAAGGAGGCCGAGGCGGAGGGCTGCGACGCCACCATAATATGGTGCGGGGGAGACCCCGCCCTTGCGGCAGCTCGCGAGATCGTCGACATCCCCGTCATCGGCCCAGGCGAGTCGATGAAGACCATAGCATCCGTCCTTGGGAAGAAGGTCCTCAGGGTGACCCCTGACATCCCCGTGCTGGAGATGAGGAAGGACCTTGAGGCGACCATATCGGCCGTCAGAGACAGGGTCGAGGAAAGGGTGGAGAGGGGGGAGGGAGACTCCTTCATCCTCGGCTGCCTCGCCCTCTGGGGAGTAGGCAGGGTTATCAGGGAGGAAACTGGTCTCCCCGTCCTGGATGGGGCCGAGGCCTCCCTGAAGATGGCCGAGCTCGCCGTGAAGCTGGGGCTACGCCACAGCAGATACGCGTATCCGAAAAAGCAGACATGAGCCCTCACTAGTTTGGCTCATACCAAACATTATATTCAGAGAAATCCGACTCAGAGCCATGGTCAACGAGGACTACATCAGGGAGCTGGAGAAGAAGCACGTATACGGTACCTGGAGGTACGAGCACACCTGGAACCCAGTCGTGATCGAGGAGGGCGAGGGGTGCTACGTCACCTCTCTGTCGGGCAAGAGATACCTGGACCTCTCCTCCCAGCTCATGTGCAGCAACATAGGCCACCACAGCCAGGCGGTCATCGACGCCATCGCCAGGCAGGCTGAGAAGCTCTGCTACGCAGCGCCGGGCTTCGCCACCGTCCCAGCCGCACTGCTGGGCCAGAAACTGGCGGAGATCACCCCCGGGGACCTCAACAAGAGCTTCCTCACCAACGGCGGCTCAGAGGCCAACGAGGCCGCCATAAAGATAGCCCGGCTCTACACCGGCAAGACCAAGCTGATATCTAGGTACAGGTCCTATCACGGTGCCTCCTCCGGGGCCATCGCCCTCACCGGGGATCCCAGGACCCAGTACGCCATCGGGATGCCCGGCGTGGTCAGGGCCCCTGACTGCTACTGCTATAGGTGCCCCTTCGGCAAGGAGTACCCGGGCTGCGGGATAACCTGCGCGGAGTACGTCGACGAGATCATCAGAATGGAGGGCCCGGGCACTGTTGCGGGCGTGGTCATAGAGCCCATCGTGGGCTCCAACGGGATCCTCGTCCCACCGGACGAGTACGTCCCGAGGCTCAGGGAGATCTGCGACGAGCACGAAGCGCTGCTCATCGACGACGAGGTCATGGCCGGGTTCGGGAGGACCGGCAAGATGTTCTGCATTGAGCACTGGGGCGTGGTGCCCGACATCATGTCCATGGCCAAGGGGATAACGGGCGCCCTCTTCCCAGTCGGCGCCACCATAACCCGCCAGAAGATCGCAGACCACTTCGACCAGCCTGGGAACCTCTTCAGCCACGGGCAGACATACGCCATGCACCCGCTGGGATGCGCGGCTGCCCTGGCGGCGATCCAGGAGTACGAGGACAAGAACCTGGTGGAGAAAGCCGCCGCGATGGGGAAGGTGCTGGAGGGGCGGCTCAATGAGCTGGCTGAGGCCCACAAGTCGGTGGGCGAGGTCAGGGGGAAGGGGCTGTTCTGGGGCATCGAGTTGGTCAAGGACAGGGGGACCAAGGAGCCCTTCGTGACTAGGAAGCAGAAGTTCGAGCCCAACACGCTGAAGAGGATCAGCGCGGTGGCGATGGAGATGGGGGTCTACGTGGTCAACATCATCAACATACTGATAGTGGCACCTCCACTGATAACCACCGAGACGGAGATAGACGAAGGCATCAGGGTCCTGGATAAGGTGCTCGAGATCTCGGACAAGGAAGTTGTGTAGGCTTAGATCTGAACGAGTTCCCCTATTTCGCGGTCATCTTGGCCATTATGCGCCGTCGGGGCTTGATGATATTGTCTCCTTGCCTCAGCCTCAGCCCGGGTCGGAACTTCTCCGCGTACTTGACGGCTTCGTCCGTGAACCCTCCGGGGGAGCTGATCTCCTTCACACCCCTCTTTGCCTCCTTGATGACCTCTTCCTTGGTCCACTCCAGGTTGGGGCAGCGGTACCCCAGGATCCGGGGCTTGAGACAGTAGGGGCTTGTCCTCTTCTTGAAGCAGTACAGCCTCTTCTCGAAGAGGTTCAGCCGGCACCGTCCGGTCTTCATCCTTGGCTCTACTGATGGACAAGCTAGATAACTGGATTATGGGGCCTCGTAATCTGTCCGTATATAGTATCCCTAGGATAGACTACGGAACGCTATTGAGATCTTGTCTAAAAAAAGCGTGCTAGGTGAAATTTGTGTCATACGTAAGTATTTTCTATTATAAAGAAGTAAATATTGACTGTGTTTTCATGAATGGATCTGCGGGCAAGCACCGATCTGACACGAGGCTCCCCATTGACAGGCAGCGATTGGGAGTGTTGACGCCGGATGATTCCGGTTCCCTTGTCTCAGTCGTGAGGCTGGACCCGGAGGAGGCCTACGTCGGCGTCTCCGATCTGCTGAAGAAGGTCATCGACGATTCAGACGACGAATCTTGGTGCAGTATATGCGAGAAGATAGACTACATCTACGCAAACCTCGACCACGTCCTTGGGCCTCTGGGGGAGGGGACCGATTTTGGCGATAGGATTGGGGAGGAGGTTGCGAAGGGGAAGAAGCTCCTCTTCAAGCCAAATCTGGTGATCCCCGAACACATCGATCCACTCACCCACGGGGAGTCATCCTTCAAGGGCGTCTGCACCGAGTGGCCCTTCATGGCAGCCCTGATGAGGTGGATACACGACAACCTAGAGGTGTCCTATCACCAGATGGCACTGGGCGAGACGGCCACCCTCACCTCCACGTACCAGGGATACTACAACCTGCATTACGAAACAGAGAGGCCGATCACCACCGAGGTGTTGTTCGAGGGCAGGAGTGGCGACTTCTACGGGGGGTGGGGATTCTACTTCGTGAGAAGGTACCTCGCGGAGACCCATCCGCCCGACCATGAAGACGACCCCATGAACGGCTACGAGGAGAGCGTCTCTGGGACCTACCTGCCCCCCGGTAGAGCCGGGGATAAGCTCATGATCTACGACCTTAACCGCGTCTCCGACGTGAAGGGGAAAGGTAGAGCCGTACCAGTCCCGGACGGGGTGAACTTCACGGATATAACTTTACACAAGGCGGTCGTGGGCGGAGACCCGGATGATCCCGAGGACGTCAGTGACTATCCTGGGTGCGTCCTCATCAACGTCCCCAGGCTGAAGATGCACTCAACGGACCTCATGACGAACGCCCTCAAGAGCCTGGGGCTTGGACTCTACCCGATGGAGGCGGCTGAGGACGATGACCTGGAAGACTCCAGGTGGAAGTACAGCTTCCCCTTCGACCAGATACCGGGGATGAAGACAGAGGTCCCCCACCTCATCTGGGATCATCAACTGGACGAGAAGACCAGCCTCCCGCTGCGAGATCACGAGGGCAAGTACATCCCCCTCAAGACGGGGGGGATGGCCGCCTCACTGGCAGATGTGATCAGGGCTACCGAGAGCCAGGGAGTTTTCATGCTCCACATCGTGGACGCAATTCAGGCCATGAACATCAGCCACACAGGTGGCGGTGTAAAGGTCCCTGAAGGCTTGATCTTTGCATCCCTTGATCCTGTCGCGCTGGATCTAGCGTGTGCCAGGTATTGTTTCAAAACGGTGCCTATGTGTGAGGCAACTGGAATTCGAGAGGGGAAGAGCCTTCAAGCGGACTTTTTGCAGAAGGTGCCTATCCCGAGAGTGGAGGGTGCGGACATCACGAATGGTGAGGGGTACGACTCACCGCTCCTACGGTATGGCCTGTACAAGTACGCTGGGTCAAGGGGATTGGGCCAGGAACGGTACCACGTCAAGGGGTGGGACACCACTAGGGCTGTTCCCCTCGGCTCTGTGGAAGGCCATCTCGGCTGGTTCGAGGAGAGAGAGTTCCGTGAGCTGATTACCTCAGGATTCTACTACAACCCCGGCTCCATCATCTGGGACCTGCAGCGCACAGTCCTAGCGTACTTGGAGGCGAACGACTCACTCACAGGATCGTCCTACCTCAGAGAGCTGCTGGACGCTCTCGACGAGAACAACGATGGCAGGCTCGACTACTTCGAGCGGGGGAAGAACAACGGCCGTCGCACCCAGCTCAGGATCACAGCAATTGGGTACCATCTCCAAGGCGTCGAGAGGTACGGATTCCTGCGGGGGCCATTCGTCTCGTCGACGAGCATAAAGTACGGGAACGAGAAGTGGAACACTCAGGGACACGACTTCCTGAGAGAGCATCTCCTGATACCTCCAGTGGCGCTGGCCTATCACATGTCGCTTTCGCAGGTCGAGGAATCCGACCTCTTCTTCCCCGGCATGACCTGGGGCAGAGGTAAATGGCCAAGCCTCCAGTACGCCTCTTACCTATCCACATTGAGGAGCATCTACGGCTCAGGCGTCCCATCCTCAGTCGGCATCTCCTCCATGTACGGCAGCGCCTTCCAGTACGCAGACAAGACATTAAACCAGTCGAAGTACACGGGCGACCCAGGGATTATCAGCGATCCGGAGGCCGCTGACAGTTACATACAGGCGGTCAGACAGGGAAAGGAACCACTTGACTTCGTGGTCTACGTTCCCGAGGGATTCGGAACGCTGGATGGAGAGGGCGTGCCCAACGTCCTGGAGACCGATGACACAAGCAAGATGTTCACGGCAAGGTTCGATAAGGGCAAGGAAGTGTGGCAGTAGACAAGTTAGGGACTCGAATTGTGTGCATGCACCAAGACACTATACACGTGATTGTTACAATCAAGGAGCACTATTGGGCTGCTCGACCTCTAATTGAGCTTCAGCGTTTTCTACTGTGACGCTCTTTGACGCTGTCTCTCTCATAGGTGAGAGTATGTTCATGTCCTCGAAGCAGAACAGCAGATCGCTCCTGAGGAAGGAGGAGAACATCTCCCTGAACCCCAGGAACGCCACAAGGACCCCTCTGCGCATCAGCTGGTCCCTGATCCCGCGGAAGCCGCCATCGTGGGTGCCCAGGAGCACCAGATCAACGTCTGACGCCCTAGACACGTCGCTTATCGTGAACCCCATTATTGCGTCCGAGTCGAAGGGGTTCTGATACACGATGAAACCCGTGTCGTAGAGGAACTTCACCATTCCGTTCGACAAGTTGAGGCTCGTGTATGCGTAGTGCCCTTTGAGGTTGTAGAGCGTGGAGAAAAGGTACACCAGGTCCTCGATGTCGATCCACACGGAAAACTCATGGGCCCGACATAGGATGTTGGACAGATCTAGGAACATCAGCGCGTCCCTCCCTCTGTAATCGAAGTGCCGAGTGTAGTATGGATTCTTTTCGAGGATCTCCACTATGGAGTTGATGTAGGCTGCCTTATCCTGCATTAGGTTTCATCTCTGAGATGTGATTTTAATGATTATGGACAGTAAATACCGCATAGGCGTACCCAAAGCGAGAGCTGCTCACCAGTTTCTCAATGATAAGGGAAAGGCCTTACGACGCCCTCAAACATATAAACCACCCCAGTGTCTTGAAGCCCATGCCGAGGCGCAGGCGCAGACGAGGATACCCCGTAGCGATGCTCATAGGGCTCGAAGGAGACCAAGCTGCTACGTGGGACATCTACAGCGAGTCCGTAAAATCGGGTGTTCGGATTCAGGGAGAAGACGGATACAACTTCTACGAATCGATCGTCGATGCCTTGCGTCCAGGGATCAAGGAGGGCGTCAAGAGCATACTGATCGCCGCCTCCCACGAGAAGGGCTACAGCGCCTTCATGGACCACATCAGGAAGCACCAGAGCTGGCTGCTGGGCGGCTGGAGCCTGAACACGGCGACCTTCACCCACATAAAGGAGCCCGCCATGAGCGCCCGCCAGGTCAGGGAGCTTGTGGGGAACAGCGGCTTCAGGGAGAAGCTCGCCGAGGCGTCCCAGGGAGACATCCAGCAGGTGATGGGTGTTCTTGAGAAGCGCCTGAACGACCCTGAGGGCATCGAGACGGTGCTCTTTACACTGGGGGAGGTCGAGGAAGTCGTCTACGGGAGCGGGGAGAGCCCGGAGTACATACTGGTCACTGAGCTCCACATGTCAAGGAACAGGGGAAGGACGACCAGACTGCTCCAGGTAGCAGCCAACAAGGGTATAAAAACCCGGATCATAGGGCCCGACACGCCTACTGGGGCGAGGGTGGAGCAGTTCGGTGGCCTCGCCTGCCTGCTGTGAGAGCACCCGTATTATCCTCTACGTTCTGGAGAATGCTTTATTGCCTTGACTGCGCGCAGAGTGAATTCATATACGACAAACAACCAGTGCAGAATCGATTGAGATGACCCCGTCAAGCGGGAATCCCAAAATCGTGATCAGGACACCACTCGGAGACGTGAGAGTTGAGATATTCAAGGAGAAGGCCCCCATCACATCGGAGAACTTCCTCCGATACGTGGACGACAAGCTCTACGACGGGACGTCGTTCTTCAGGACGGTCACCATGGGGAACCAGCCCAACTCCGAGGTGAAGATAGAGGTGGTCCAGGGGGGCACGGTGCCCAGGGACAGGGCCTACCCCTCGACCTACCCGCCGATAGAACACGAGACCACCGAGAGGACCGGCCTGAGACACGTGGACGGCGCCGTATCGATGGCGAGGATGGAGCCGGGCAGCGCGACCTCCAGCTTCTTCATCTGCATCGGTGACCAGCCGGAGCTGGACTTCGGCGGTCGGAGGAACCTGGACGGGAAGGGGTTCGCGGCCTTCGGAATGGTGGTGGAGGGAATGGACGTGGTCAGGGCGATCCAGAGGCAGCCCCACGAGGGGCAGAGGCTCATGCCACCTGTGGAGATCAGCTCGATCAGCCGTGTGAATTGAGTTTTCATTGTATAGACAGCTGACGTAGTGATGACTCGGCAGGGCGGGTTTCGACTCAACAGTCGATGTAGTCATAGGGGAAATGGCCCGAGCGATTCGTGCTCCGTTTAAATAGAGGCACGACGTTAAGGACAGGAATCATAGCACTGGATTGGTGGGAGCCGTGTCATTTCTAAGCAGACTGAGGGACTTCACGCGAGAGCAATCAAGGAACTACAGGATCCTCCTGGTGAGGGGGATCATAGCCTCGTTCCTCAATCAGCTGGTCCAGAACTTCAGCAACCTGTACATCGTCGAGCTCGGTGCGACGCCCTTCCAGCTGAGCACCGTCAGGTCTGTGGGCTCGGCGCTCAGCGCCGTCATCGCCGTCCCCGCAGGCTGGCTGTCGGACGTCTACAGCATCAAGAAGATAATGGTCTTCGGCATGTTCTTGCAGGTGTTCTCTGTGGCCTGCTTCGCCTTCGCCCAGGACTGGCGGTGGATAATAGTCGCCATGGTCTTCGGGACCCTCACGATGACCCTCGTCTTCAGGACCCAGAACGTGATAATCGCCAACAGCCTCACAGGCGCCAACAGGGCGACGGGGTTCGGCATGAGGAACATTGTGATACAGTTCTTCAGCGTCTTCGCCCCAACCGTCGGCGGCCTCCTGGTCCACCTCTTCGGGGGAATCTCCGTCGAGGGTATCAGGCCCCTCTACTACTTACAGCTCGTCGGGTTCATCGTGATCCTGTTCTACGTCTGGAGGAACCTGGAGGAGGTCGAGGCCACCGGGGAGGCCCAGGCAGGGAAGCTCTTCGGCCAGTACAGGGAGATGTTCAGGGGTCGGAGGTACCTGGGGCGGTTCGCCGCCCTCCAGGCCCTGGGCTCCGTCACCTGGGGGCTGAGCATGCCCTTCCCCTTCGTCTACGCCGCAGAGTTCAAGGGGGCGGACTCCCTCACCATCGGGTACATGGGCACCTGCATGGTGGTGTTCTCCATGATCCTCGCGGTGCCCATGGGGGCGCTGGCGGACTCCAGGGGTAGGAAGTTCGCCATCTACCTGACCCGCCCCTTCTTCTGGGGGAGCTACCTGTTCCTGGTGTTCGCGCCTAGGGGGGCGACGTGGATGCTGATGCTGGCGTGGTGCTGCCGGGGGGTGATGATGAGCAGCGCCGCCTTCCAGGCTATGAGCATGGAGATGGTCCCCCGTGAGTACAGGGGGCGGTGGACGGGCTTCGTCAACATGTTCCAGAATCTCATCAGGGTGCCGGCGATGCTCCTCGGGGGCTGGCTCTACGAGAGCGTTAACCCCGCCCTCGTCTTCATCATACCCGTCGTCGTCGACTCCCTCATACGGATACCACTGCTCACCACCATCCCGGACACGCTGAAGAGCAGGGACGCCTACACGACGACTCCCCAAGACTGAGCACTCATCCACCTTACAGAGGGGTGATTCCGATTACATACGATTACATGCACACGGCTCAGCCGCTCAACGCGAAGCGGGCCAGAAAAACTCCATCAATGCAACTTGATTCTGAGAACGACGTGGACTAAGTACACGCTCCAACTAGTAGAGGTCCTTCTCGCTGAGGAGACAGTAAGAATGACCGCCACATCCATGAGCGCGGACCAATGGGAGAGGTGAAAGGCCGCAGCTAGCGCACGTTTCTCTCAGAGTCGGGGGCTCTGCCATGCCTGAAATCGTATACAACCCCCTTCCTCTCCCCCATCCCCTTCCCGATCAGTAGGCATCCGGCCAATAGGAGAATGGGAAGCAGAAGGCTGAATACCCAAGGCCATGGAGAGGATCGATCCATCCCCATGGTGATGTGGATCAGCAGTGCGTCGACTAGGCCCGCCGACACCAGTATGATCCCGATCCGCAGCTTGTTCATCTGCTTACTCCCAAGTTATATTGAATCTTTGATTTTAAAATTTCACGCTTTTTCCGGAGAACAACCGGTGTGCTTCATTCTAATTATTTTACATCCATCTAAAGCTCACTGGATTTAGATATTCATTTTTCTAGAGTGTATATAGTATATAATTATTATTTTTTTATTATATTAAGTCTTATATACATTATCGTTTAGATTATACCGAGGAAAAAAAATGGAATCTAAAGGCACAACAATGATGATAGCACTTGCGATAGTCGGACTCATCATCGGCGGTGGCGTCGGATACTACATGGCCCCAACCAAGACAATTGAGGTTGAAGTTCCTGCAGAAACTATAACGGTCGAGGTTCCTGGAGAAACCGTGACGGTCGAGGTTCAAGTCCCAGCCTTGAGCGGGACGATACCCATCGGTGCACTCTATGCTAACACAGGGCACATAGATTCCTCTGGTGTGGCCGCCGCCATAGCCATAGAGGAGGTGAACGAGTATGTAGAGGCACTGGGGCTCGACGTCACCTTCGAGCTCGTCGAGGAGTGCTCCGAAGGATCGGCTACAACGGCCCTTGAGAAGTTCCAGAGCATGGTCGCCAGGGGGGTCAAGGTGGTGGCCGGCCCCAACTGGAGCAGCCAGTGCAAAGCCATCAAGGAATACGCCGACGAGAACCAAGTGGTCGTCTTCAGCGAGGGATCCACCTCGCCGGTGGTGGCCATCCCAGACGACTACATCTTCAGGCTCCCGGTGACGGACACCACCCAGAACTCCGCCCTCGCACCAGCGATAATTGACATGGGGATCGAGCACCTGATCATCGTCGCCAGGAACGACGCGTGGGGGGACGGCAACTACGAGACTATGAAGGAGCTGTACGAAGCCGAAGGGGGAGCGGTCGAGGAGTACCTCAGATACGACTCGGAGAAGACCGAGTTCTCCGCCGAGGCCGCCGCCCTCAACGACGTCGTGGTCCAGCTCAACAGCCAGTTCGGCGCCGACAAAGTGGCGCTGGCTACGTGGTCCTTCGAGTTCTCGGCGATATTCGCAGCCTGTGAGGAGTATCCGGCCCTGAAGAATGCCGTCTGGTTCGGTTCCGACGGATTCGGACGAAGCACGACACTCGTCGACGAGCACCCGAATCTTCACGAGACGACTTTCCATGCGATGATCATGGGCACGGCCAAGTCCAGCAGGTTCGACGACTTCCAGGACAAGTACCTCCAGAGGTCGGGAGGAAGACTGGCTGGGACCTACACGACCCACATGTACGACATCGTTTGGCTGTTGTGCAAGGCAGTCCTCGAAGCAGGTACCTACGACGGGGCCATTGTGAAGGACGTGCTGCCGACGGTAGCTGAGCAGTACTGGGGCGCATGTGGATGGACGAAGCTAAACGAACACGGCGACAGGGCCGAGTCGAGCTATGAACTTTGGACGGTGAATCTGAACGCCACATCCGGGCTGCCCGCATGGTACCGTGAAGCGATCTACGACTCAGGCTCAGGTGCTCTCACCTGGCTCATTCCACCCTGATAGGGGAGAATAGGACCAACTAGGACCCCCTTTTTTTAACTCAAACATATGAACGAACGATACCGTCTGAGATCTAGATCAGATACTTAACGGCCCCAGGGCGAGGCCTGCGGCGTTCCACCGTCCGTTAGTTCCTCAGCCTTCCGGACAATAGGCGCCGGAAGATATTCTCCTTCCTGGCCTCCCTCTCCGGGACCTTGACACCCTTCTTCTCCAGCTCATCGTGGAATCTGTCGTAGTCCAGCCCTCTCATTGTCGTGGGCTTCTCCGGAAGGAGTCCCTGGGGGCGGAATATGATGATCAGCAGCAGCATGACCCCCGTCAGGATCTGCTCCAGCCACTGCACCTGGAAGGGCACAAACACCTCGATGTCGTGCTTGAAGAAGATAATCATCCTCCTGAGGGTGATGAAGATGAACGTCCCGAAGGTGGCGCCCATGTTGTTGCCAACCCCGCCCACCATGAACATCAACCAGGGGTAGAAGGTCCAGGACGCCCTCGTGTACGACGTGGAGAGGACGGCGTGGATGTAGAAGCCGTAGAGCACTCCGGCTATGGAGGTCAGAGCCGAGCAGAGCACGATCACCTTCGTTCTGACGCCGGTGACATCCTTACCGACGCACTCCGCACTCGTGGGGTTCTCCCTAACCGCCCTGACGACCCTGCCCAGCGGGGAAGTGCTCATAGCCTGCAGCAACATGAATATTACCAAGGCGAAGAGCGTGCAGATTATCAGGTACCCCTCCGTCCTGTAGTCGCCCATCCAGTTGAACACGTCGGGGACGTGCACCCAGAAGGTCCCGCCGACCAGGGGATAGTAGTTCATCCCAACTATCCTTATCGCCTCGGCCATGCCTATCAGTACAATAATCAGGTAGCTGCCGCTCAGCCTGATCGCGGGACGCGAAACGATGTACCCGAGCCCCGCATTTAGGACGAGGGACAGCACGATCACGAGGAGGAAGACGCCAATCCCCGTGAAGGGATCGTTGACGAGATGCGCGTTGATCTCGTTCGTGATCTTGGAGTTCTCGTACATGAAGTCCAGCTCCGGATAAACGTTGTATATCCACCTCAGTATCCTGCCGGTGAGGGCCCCCACGACGTATCCGCCGCCAGCCACGGAGAGGGAGACGCCGAAGTGGGGTATACCCGTGTAGCCATACATGAAGTTTAGGTTCATCGTGACGATCAGGTAGAGCAGGAAGAACATGAAGAGGTCTATGGACCACTGCAGGAACACATTCTCCGTCAACTGGACTCTTCCCCCCTGACCCTCCTTACTCCCCAGAACCTGGCCCTTAGCCTCTGGACGATGGATGTGAGCCCACCGGGCTCGTACATGAGTATGAACGACATCAGCGTAAGGGGTATCAGCATCCTGTATGCCCCGATCCAAAGCCCGAAGTACTTCATAAGCATGTAGGAGCCCCAGACCTCCAGGAGGCTGATCAGATACCCGCCGATCATCGCACCGTAGATGCTTGACAGCCCCCCGACCACACTCGACGCGAACACGCTCGTCGCGAGCATACCGCCCGATCCAGGACCTGATGAGAACCAGAGGGGTAGGAAGGTGCCGGCAAGGCCCGCGAGACCCCCGGTGATGATCCAGGAGACCAGCGTCACCCTTTTAATGTTGATCCCCAGAACCGAGGCTAGGGGGGCGTTCTCGACTGTTGCCCTCATGGCTATGCCGAACTGCGTCATCGTCAGCATGAAGTGCAGGAGCACTATGACGCTGATCATGATCGCGGTGGAAACGATGAGGACGCCCGGGAACTCCCCTACGCGAAAGTCGTTGACCCTCAACATGAACCCGCGCGAGTACACGCCTAGGACGTTCCTGACGTAGTCGGCGTAGATCTGAACCCCAGCCAGGAAGATCTGCTGGAGGGCGAGCAGGGAGATGGTCAGCAGTATCGGCCCCGCGCCGTACTTCATCAGCGTGTTCACTATGCCCAGGTAGACCAGAACGGCGAGTGAGGCGCCGAGTAGGACCCCCAGGGGCATCGCGATGTAGGGGTTGATGTGGAGCAGGCGGACCATGGAGAAGGTGCAATACACGCCGAGGACGGCGAAGGTGCTCTGCGCGAAGTTGGGTATCCTCGAGATGAGGTAGACGAGCGTGAACCCGATGCTCATCATGGTGACGCAGTTCGCGTACACCAGCGCGTCTTTGATAATTGGGGGGAACATTCATGTTATTTATTTTCAGGATATATAAAATGCTTAGTGCCTAACAATTGTAAACGGGTTTTACGTGAAAAAAATCCTTTTTTCCCACGCATTTCCCGGAATATGGGAGGAGATAGGATAAACCTTATTATAATATTAAAAATAGTCATTTGATGCATCATGCCTAAACCGGTTCTCTCCGTGAGAAATCTTACAAAAAAGTTTGGGGAGTTTAAGGCGGTGAACGACCTCTCCATGGACATAGAGAAGGGGAAGGTCACCCTCCTGATCGGTCCCAACGGCAGCGGGAAGACCACGCTGTTAAACTGCATAACGGGGCTGCTCGATTTCGATGAGGGGGAGGTGTACTTCCACGGGGAGAACGTGACGAAGGCGAAGACGCACGAGCTCGTCGAGAAGGGGATGGTCAGGACGTTCCAGATCTCATCCCCCTTTACTAGGTTGACGGTGTTGGAGAACCTATTGGTCAGCTACGGGGACAACTCGGGGGAGAGCTTCGTCTGGTCTCCTTGGAGCAAGAAGTGGATAGGCGAGGAGAGGGACGCGATGGAGAAGGCCTACAGGGTCCTCGACCTGCTGGAGGTCACGGAACTGGCCTACGATCCCGCGTATACCCTCAGCGGGGGCCAGCTGAAGCTGCTGGAGATCGGCAGAGCCCTCATGACCGACGCGAGGATGATACTCACCGACGAGCCCGCGGGCAGCGTCAGCGTCCCACTCGCCGAGAAGATCTTCACACACATAACGGATCTATCGAGGAAGGAGGGGCTGGACTTCTTCCTCATAGAGCACAGGCTCGATGTGGCCTCCCAGTTCACAGACCACGTCGTCGCCATGGACAGGGGCAGCGTCATCGCCCAGGGTCCCCCAGAGGAGGTGTTCGAGAATCTAAGGGTCATCGAGTCCTATCTGAAGGTGAAGTGATGTTACAGGCGAAAAGCATTAACGCAGGATACGGGCCCGCCCAGGTGCTGTTCGACTTCGACTTCAGCGTGGCGGAGAGGGAGAAGGTGGCCATCATCGGCCCCAACGGGAGCGGCAAGTCCACGCTGTTAAAGACCCTGATGGGGCTGACCACGCTGTACTCCGGGGTGGTGGAGTTCGAGGGCGAAGACATATCTAGGCTGGAGCCCTTCGAGCGGGCGAGGATGGGCCTAGCCTACCTGCCCCAAGTGGGGAGCACCTTCGACAACCTGACCATCAAGGAGAACCTGCGGATGGCGGGGTATACCCTTCATAAGGACGAGAGGGAGGAGAGGATCGGTGAGGTTCTG
Organism: Candidatus Bathyarchaeota archaeon; assembly: GCA_020346605.1. Taxonomy (GTDB): domain Archaea; phylum Thermoproteota; class Bathyarchaeia; order TCS64; family TCS64; genus BS750m-G28. Next base: position 1,400,264 of record CP070784.1, read on the forward strand.
GACATCTTCCCCATCCTGAAGAGCTACGTCAACGAGAGGGTCAAGGTCCTGAGCGGCGGGATGAGGCAGATGCTTGCGACAGGCATCGCCCTAATGAGGAGACCGAAGATTATGCTATTCGACGAGCCCACGGCCAACCTGGCCCCTAACCTGGCCGAGGAGGTCATGAACAAGATATTAGAGATAGAGGAGCAGTTCGGGATAACCATGGTCTTCGTCGAGCAGAACGCCGCCATGGTCCTGGGGTGCTGCGACACGGCATACCTTCTCGTCAACGGGAGGTTGAGCTACACGGGCAGCGCCCAGGAACTCCTCGACAACCCGCGCTTCGGCCAAATCTTCCTCGGCGTAGAGACGATTTAGCCGCATGGGGATCCATGCGGACTGGAGTATGGCCATCAGGACCAGGTGTGATGAGGGGTGTTGGCTGTTAGACAGTTCCTGATACCTGCAAGGGATTGGCGCGTCAGAGTCTACGCGCTCTACGTCTTCATCCTCCAGGACTATCTGATGACGGGCGCTTTCTGCAAGGACTTCGCCGACGAAGCGAACCTGCTGGTGAGGGCCTCCATGATCTACTTCGACGACGTCCAGGTGGGGTTGCTCGTCTTCGCGCTGGCCTTCTACGGGCCCGTCTACGCGGTGCTGTGCCTCTTGACGAACCGGGACTGGGATCACCTGAGGGGCACGAGCCTCTTCGAGTTCCTCTCGGAGCGGAGGCGCCCCATCTTCGACGTCGCCCTCGGCCTGGGGGTCGCATCGAGGCACTTCGAAGGGGGCATGAGCTGGGTCCTGCCCCTCTCGAACAGACTCTGGCTGCCGTTGGGGTTCATCGCCTACCTAACTCTGGTGCACATAGGGACTTTGAAGACGAGAGTCGGCTAGCGGAGCCCACCGATGAAGCCTTTTACACTTTTCCTGAAAACGACTCCTAAAGAGAGGAAAATCAACGCAGCCGCAAACAATAGAGGCTCCAAGGCTCGAATTGGCGGATTCTCCGAGCCTAGGGGTTCTTCGACCTCCGCACTCATCCTGGTGATGTGGAAAGTTTCTCGCTGAGTCTCGTTCAGGACGGAGATCTGGACGCTCAGAGGCTCGTAGCCATCCTCCACCAATTGGACCATGTAGCCACCCTCCTCCACGTCGCGAAAGGATGCGGCACCATCGTCACCCGTGTGTGCAATGGTGACTCCATCGCCCCATGAGCGATTCAGGCAGACCCCAACGGCAGGGACAGGTTCAGCGGTCTCCTCGTCGTAGACCAATATAGTCAGGTCGCAGAGTTTCGGCACGAACCTTATCTCGTCCTCGTAGGTGCAGTTCATTATGGTCGCGGTCCCATCGTCGAAGTAGAATATGAACCTCAGTTCAGTGTCCGAGACGGAAACGTGGGACCTGTCGTACAGTATTACCTCGATCATCCGGGATCCGGCCACCCGTGCGGAGGAGTCACCCATTAGCAACAGGTAACTCAGATCGGCGTCCTCGGCATCGACTGTTGTCTGGTTCAGGCAGTGCAGGGCCCAGATATGGGAGCCCCAGATGGTGACTCTTGTGGTGTTGCCGCAGATGGCATGTGTGCGCCAGAATGTGGAGTTGTCGACCGTTATCGTGGCGCCTTGCGCCCTGAAGAAATAGAGGTTGCCCAGCCCTGTGATCCTTGAGTCGTGGATCTCCAGCGTGGAGTTGTTCTTGAGGAGGATCCCGTGCTCGTAGTAACCCGTGTGGTTGAAGGCGATCTCAGTGCCTCTGAGGATGAGCGTTCCACCTTCTTCCACGATGATGTCTCCAAGAGGAGCGATTAGTTGATCTTGAAAAATCATTATTTCCCCATCCCCGATCACGATGTTGCCCTCATCGAGAGCCCCGGCGCTGGGAATCACGAAGCCACTTGTCGAGTTTGGGTTTGTTCCGTTCTTCTGTCGTCGGCGGAGGGTGGGTAGAATCAAGGGGTTTGTGGAGAAGATGATTAAAATCAAGAGAATGCACGATAATTTTTTCATAACAGCCTCTTGGGATCTTGAAGAAAGCCGTTCAGGTTGTATTTCTCCAGCTTTAGCAAGATTTAGAGACAATTTTTCCATGTTGATGGTAGTGTCTTCCGAGATAAATTATATTGGGGACTCCGGTGGTCTATAGGGGTCCGTTTGAACTGTTACTTTGACCATTGTTTAAATAAGACACCGTTTCAGGGATAACAAGGGCGGCAAAATTAACCACGGACGGCTGGATTCCTCTGCTCACAAAGTTGTTCCTCCTCTTATCGAGCCCCATGCATCAATTCGCAACTCCCACCGAGAACGTCAACGATGTCAGAGAGGTGTTTGAGAGCACAGTCGTCTTCGATCGCGATATGACCTATGAGGGGGACCTTATCATCGACGGGAATGCATCGGTGATCGTCGAAGACTGCGATTTCGAGATCGATGGCCGCGTATTATTGTCCGGCGATTCCACGTTGATCCTCCGAAACGCCAGAATCAGGCTGGTCGAGTCGAGGGAGGGACGCAGCGAGGATGCTGGATTCATGTTCACAATGAACGAAAGCTCAAGATTTGATGTCGTGAACACCACCGTCGAGACGATCTCCTTCAGGAGCTTCAGCATCCACGTCTCCGACGGGGTGGAAGCGCTGTTCGACAACGTCTACTCCCTCGAATGGCACGGCCTCACCTGCGAGGGGGACTCCAAAGTCCAGATCGTCGACTCAAGCTGCTGGTCCATGATCGAGACGCGGGATGAGAGCACACTGTCCGTCAGGGATTCGAGGATCTACGGCGTCAACACCACCGGCGGCTCCAGCGCGTTCCTGGAGGGCGTCTACACCACCAAGGCGTCCGTGGAAGCGGCGAGTTCCCTCGAAGCCATCAACTCCACCATCAGCTCCGAAACGGAAGGGTTGGAGCTGGTCTTCCAAGGGGACACGGAGCTGGTTCTATGTAATTTCTCCACCGTGTCAAGCGGGATAGGCTACGAGCTCTGCGATCACTGGTCCCTGGTCGAGGACAACGTAGCATCGAAAGTACACATCGACGTGTCTCTGGACCACGTTTACCTCAGGCTGATCCAGTTTGTGGTCGAAGAAGGGTCCGATGTGAGTCTAGAGGGTTTGCACGCCCCTCATGCGAAGATCGTCTGCAGCGCTGAGGATATCGAAGCAGTTGATTCCACCCTGAAGCAGGTTGAGCTGCTCCAAGATTGCGCGCTGAACGCCTGTCACGTCGAGTTTGACTCGCTAACGGCGTCTGGAAGCTCCTTCGCCAGCCTGGCGGACTCGAAGTTGGGCCAGGTCTCCGGCAGGGATGAGAGCATGGCCAGCATCTCTTCATCTGAGATTCGAGACGTCGACGGCAGAGGTAGCGCCGTCATGCACTTGAACAACTGCAGTGTCCTCGACTCCATCTCCGTCTCGGACAGCTCTGTGATCTTCCAGAATGATCAGCCGATCTCGATGGATGGCTTCGACTATGACCTGAAGGGGCACAAGCTGAACGTGCGGTTCGAGAACCCCCTGGATGAAAGGATACAGGTTGACATGATCCTTGACCGTAACAGGATCAGGGAGATGAGGGATCTGAAGGTCTCGTTGGACGGCGATCCTCTGGTCGTTGATTCCGAGATGGTCAAGGATCTGAGGATCGCATCGTTCTCGGTGCCGTCTGGTACGGGACGCCTGAGCGTCTCCCTGGGTCCCGTACCGCCGGAGCGCGTGCCCTTTTTCCTTACGCTGGTGGGGCAGCAGGTGATATCCCTCGCGATTATCCTGGTTCTTGTGATTGCAGTCCTTCTGGCTTGGAAGTGATCTCCCAAGACCCAAAAAATTCAAGAGGGGCCCGCATAGTCCTAACTAATACGTTATGCTCCAGAAAAAGGTATCACTACTGGCCCTTGTGCTGCCCCTGCTCCTGCTTCACTGCGTAGCATCTCTCCCTAAGGAGGAGGCCCTGTCTAGGGACGGGGGGTGCACGACGGCTTTGGCTGCGGGCAACGCTACGAGCTACGGGACGATAATCCTCGCGAAGAACCGTGACCTATCGGAGTACGAGATCCAGTGGCTGTACCGCGCGCCCAGGGAGCATCACCCAGCGGGAGCCGTTGTGAGGCTGCAGTACATCGAGATACCGCAGGTCGAGGTGACCTGGGCGTGGGTTGGTTCGAAGTCCTATACGAAGAAGTGGGGGATCGGGATGGGGATCAACGAGTGGGGGGTGGTGGTCGCGGACAACGACGCTCCCACGCGGGAGCCGCTGGAGGGGGAGAGGGGGCTCCACGACAACGACATCTGCCGCCTGATACTGGAGCGCTCCAGGACCGCGAGGGAGGGAATGCAGGTCGCGGGGGCCCTCCTCGAGGAGTACGGCCACTCCTTCGTCGGCGAGATCTACTGGATAGCGGACTCGGAGGAGGCCTGGATCGTCGAGGGAGCGGGTCACCATTGGGCGGCGGTCAGGGTCACCGATGGCGTGGCCGTGAGGGCCAACCAGTTCCAGATAACCACCCGCTGGGACGCTGGTAGCGAGGACCTGGTGGAGTACGCAATCAGCAGAGGCTGGTGCAGATCCGCTGAGAGCTTCAACTTCGCGAGGTGCTACTCGAAGACTGGCTACCCGTACAGGTCCTCGCAGACCAGGTTCGAGCGGGGGCACGATCTCCTAGACGACGGCGTCGGGGGCCTCACCATGCGGGACCTGATCGAGGTGCTCTCCGACCACTACGAGGGCACGAGCATGTACAGGACGGCCCACAGCAACTCCGCATACAGGACCATCTGCAGCAAGAGGACGGTGTCGGCGATGGTCGCGCACCTGAAGCCCGGCACACAGTCCGAGATGCAGGTGATGTGGTACTGCATGAGCAGCCCTTGCATAGGGGTCTTCATTCCCGTCTACGCCAACTTCTCTGCGATCCCCTCCCCCTATCTGACGGGGGACCCACCTGAGGACATCTCTGGATATGATAGTGACTCGGCCTGGTGGGCGTACAAGAAAATACAGCTTCTGGTCGACGAGGACTACGACGAGCAACACGCGACGGTCAGGGCGACATGGGACGATCTGTACGAAGGCTTCTCCTCGGACGTCGACCAGCTCGAACAGGAACTGCGAAGCCACTACTCTGCCGGCGAGAAGGGTGAGGCGCGAGCCAAGATGGACTCGTTCGTGGAGCGGCGGCTGACGCAGGCCTACGAAGCGTCGCTGCAGACCATAGAGGAGCTGACCAGCGTCGAGGGTGTCGAAGAGGAACCTTCTGGGGACATGCCTGAAGACGGTGAAGAGAAGGAGGATAAGACGATCGTGTACATGGGTCTATTCATCTTCATGGCGCTGATCGCCGTCACACTTTGGCTATATGTCAAGAACGCAGGTGTGAGCCGTTCCTAACCCGTTCTTTCTAAGAAACCAAGGCAGAAAAATTTTATCACCAATCACTGTCGCGTCGCAACAGTGCGGGGAGTGGGAAAATCACACAGATTTACTAGTACTATGACATTCGCGTGCTCGTCCACTTCCCAAAGTCGAGTTAGAGGATACCCTTAACCTCACTGGTGCTCAACAGTTCCTCTTCCCCGAGTTTTCCGACCGGACACGCTGCGAAGCAGCTGTGGCAATACAGTCCCCTGTTGACTATCTCGGTTCTTTTGGCGGTACACCTCTCCTGTGAGTAGGAGTCCGGGTATTTTTTCACAGGATCAAGGGCTCCCGCGGGGCACGCTTTGATGCAGAGGTCGCAGTTCTCGCAGGGCTTGAACCCTTCGAGGCGGAGATCGGGCTCCAGTGCCGCGTCCGTCATGATGGCTCCGAGGTTCATGCGGTTGCCGAGGACCGGGTGGATGATCAGGCCCGAGCGGCCGTACACTCCTAACCCGGCTTCGTAGGCGGACAGCTTGAGCTGGGGCGTGAGGAAGGACACGTCGAAGCCCTTCGAACTCAGGAGTGCCATCCCCTTCATGGCGATGGATGAGAGGAAGAGGATCGATAGCCTCGTCATCGCATACTCGTCTGAAAGGACGTACTGCGGCGCGGGGCCGATGTTGCGATAGCCCTCCCACGGTGCGAGGGGGCCCAGATAGATGTTGTTGGCCCTGGGCGGGCAGGCCACGGCGAAGACTACGACCGACCGGCATCGATCCCACAATTCCAGCGGGTGCCTCCCCTTCTGGGCATGTTCGTAACCGACGCTCGGATCAGCGACACCAACAACGTATGCCCCTGCCTGCTTGAGGCGATCCTTCAGGTTCTTTTTCAGGTCGTTCATTCTCGATTCTACCATTTCCAATCGATCCTATCCTCTGATGTTGCTAGGGTTCACTCAGGTCACGCTCTCGGAATATTATTTTTTTTACGTGAGATGAATTGGTGTTTCAGGCTTGTATCTTTCTAGATTAATTGTTTTATGTAAAACTGTCCTATATAAAACTATGTTTGGCTCGCACGCGTCAGATTATCCAGGATTCTCCTGAGGTAACCCTCATAATCATCGATCTCATCTGACGTGAAGCCGTTGTAGTAGATCTTGTCCATCTCCTCTGAGATCTCGAAATATTTCCGCCTCAAGCCCCCGTCATCTCCAGTGAGTTTTATCAGCATGGTCCTTCGATCCGTTTCGGGGCGCACCCTCGTCAAATGGCCTGCCGCCTCCAGACGGTCGAGCATGAGTGAGAGTGTGGACTTACTGAGCCTTGTTCTCTCAGCGAGCTCATGGATAGGGATCCTATCGTGCTGCCAGAGCACGAACAGGATCCTCCCCTGCGCCGGGTTGATGTCCAGCCGATGTTCTCTCAATAATCCTCCTAGGAAGCGCCCCGACAGCTGATGAATCTTGGCGGTTAGGAAGCCTCCCTGCCTAATGGTTCTCATGCTGCTCTCTTCCAGGTTCTGAGACATCCTATAGTGATAGAAGTTTACCACTTATAGTTCTATGTAAAACCATTTTCATGATCGACTTGCATGGCGCACGCATTCAACGTTTCGATTTTCCAGCATCGACCCTCTTCGTAAGTTGAGCTCTCAAGTCGAGCGAACGACAATGTTGCGAGGGGGTGGAGTCCGAAGCCGCCAGGAAGCGGTTATGTAACCGTCTCCCACATTCATCGCACGTACTTTTGTCTGAGGGTGTGAGGGGCTCACCTATTTTTTCATGAGCCAGTCCCGATAGTCCTGCTCCATCTCATCCGTCCAGGTGCGCCCGTCTATCTCGCCTGAGGTGTATCTCCCCTGGCTGAGCCGGAGCCTGCTGAACTCGTCCTTGAGCCGTATGTCCTCGGATCTCTCCACGACTTCATCGGCGAGGTGTGCAGGAATGAAGATGATGCCCGTCGGTGTCCCCAGCACGACGTCCCCCGGCAAAACGGTGGCCTGCCCTATGCGGATGGGCGTGTTGATGCCTAAGAGAGTCGTGTCGGCGATGGCCGAGGGATCTAGGCCCCTGCAGAAAATCGCTAGATCTGGCAGCTTGGCCACTCCCTGATAGTCACGGATGGCCCCGTCGATGACCGCCCCTGCCTTGGTGCGGGTCTGTATGGAGGTGGACAGGTTGTCGCCGGCGAAAGTGCCATCCTTGATCTTTCCGAACAGGTCAACGACGAGCACGTCCCCCGGGCTAAGGGAGTCGATGGCCCACGTATTCTGGCCCCCGGCCAGCCCGTGTTCCTCTCCGCTCTCTTGGACGAGGTCGTTTAGGTCCGGTCTGTGTGGGACCATCAACGCTGTGACTGCCCTGCCCACCAGGATCTTGTCTGGGTGGGTCTGGAACCAGTTGCCCTCGAACTGTAGGCTGTAGCCGTGGTCTCTCAGAACGCCCCAGGCCTCCTCGGTGGTGACCTTCTCCATGCGCTCGAGCAGGTCATCGGGGACCTTGGGGCGGCCGTCGGGAAGGCGTTCATAGCTGCAGAGTCGCGTCAGCTCCGCGACTGCTTCGGGCGGGTTCACTATCCTCATACCCATCCCTCCATGGTTCATCCCTTCCTCTCGGCTTCCTCGATGCTCTGGGCGAGCCCCTTCATGTAGCCGAGGGAGTAGACCTTTCCGAGCATGTGGTACCCCTCGCTCCCGCCGAAGGCGTTGTCGCCGATGAGCTTGGGTGCGTGGTCTGGCCTCATGGGCCCCTCGAAGCCGATCTCGTAGTAGGTCTTCATGCACTCTATCATGTTCAGTTCGCCCTCCGGGTCGTCGTGGAAGACCTCTTGGAATCCGCCCTTCTCGTGGACCGACCCTCTGACGTTCCTGAAGTGGGCGAAGTGGATCTTGTTTTTTCTTCCGAAGTGCCGGATGGCGGAGGGGACGTCCACGCCCATCTCGGCGAAGCATCCCTGGCAGAAATTGATTCCTAAGCTGTCGCTGGGGACGATGTCCAGCAGCCTGTCGAAGGCCTCAACGCTCCTCAGGACTCTGGGGAACCCCTGTATCGGCGAGATCGGCGGATCGTCCGGGTGGAAGGTGACGACCACCCCTGCCTCCTCGGCGGTGGGGACGACCCCTTTCAGGAAGTACTCCAGGTTCCGCCAGATGTCCTCCTCCCTGTAACTCCCATACTTGACCGTCGGGGGGACGTCCTTCACCAGCTCGTAGTCGAAGGCCGTGGATGTGGCCCCTCCCCTCGTTGGCGCGTCCAAGCTCGTCCTCCAGATCATGTTCCTCACCGGCGGCATGTGCTGCGGCTTGATCACCTTGATCCCCGCCGCCCCCAGGTTCTCCAAAGACCTGCAGAACTCTTCGAGCTGCTCCTCACGGCCCGGGAGGTCGTAGAGGATCCTGTCGATCCCTGGCCCATCCTCCAGCACGTCAAGCCTCAGGCCGTGGCTCTCCACTAGCCGCCTGAGCTGCTCTAGGTCTCCCTGCTCCCACACCCCCGGCGGCCCGGAGCCACCGCGTGGGCCGTGGCCTATGACGTCGGTGCAGCCCAGTTGCCTCATCAGCGTCAGGTTCTCCGGCCTGTACGGGCCGCCGGGCGGCATGAAGGCGAACCTCATCCTGACCATGGCGTCTCATGGATGAATGAGACTTACATGTACAAAACATTTGCATCAGTACACGATCCGTTTCTGCACATGGGTTTGCTATACTCGGTCCCACACGAGCACGCTGGCGTCAGGCGAATCCTGCAAACAAAGAATTAAGAGAAACAGACTTGGAATTATTTATGCGGGATGGATCTCGACTCATCACTTCTAGCAGTATGCGGAAGACACTGCGGTAACTGCGTCTGGTATCTCGGTGGGAGGGGCAGCAGCTGCTCGGGGTGCAACGTACATAAGGGTCACCCCAACTGGGGGGAATGCCGAGTGCATACCTGCGTCGAGGAGCACGATGCAAAATACTGTGGTGTCTGCGACGGGTTCCCCTGCGACCTGATCATAAACTACTATGACCCGGGCAACCCGGAGGGAGCGAGAAATGCAGCAATACGAGTTGCGGTGAATGCGTACCGCGCAAGGCACGGAGACGAGAAGACCCTGGATTACATCGAAAGAGCCGGTACACTTAACAAACCGGTAAAATGACGCGTTCACGGATGAGTAACGACGCGCGTGCAGGTAGTTATGTTTCCTCGGTGTTCTCTTGGTTATCTCCGTCGTGCTCAGGATTTTATTCTCAAAATTCTGTAAGAGCAGTGGTGCGGGGGGTGGGGTTCGAACCCACGGAGGACTAAACCATCAGGTCCTAAGCCTGACCCCTTTGGCCACTCGGGAACCCCCGCCCGCCCCAATAGTAACCCACACGGAATTAAAATCTTCCCGGACAGACAACCAGGAAGCAGAAAAAGAGAGTCAGCTCAGCGGGAGTGGAAGCCCTCCACGGGCTGGACCGCCATCTCGCCCACGACATCCATCGTAGAATCGTCGCCGACGTAGGCTGCCACGGCGTCCCCCACGTCAGAGGTGCTCGAGGCGCCCCCCAGGTCGGAGGTCCTCACCCTCCCCTCGGAGAGCAGCCTGCAGACCGAGGCCTCGATCATGTCCGCCTCACGCCGCCGCCCCAGCCACTCCAGCATCAGCTTCGCCGATAGGATCGAGGCAATGGGATTGGCGACGCCCTTCCCCGCCAGGTCCCAGGCAGTCCCGTGGATGGGCTCGAAGAAAGCAAAGTCTTCCCCGATGCACGCCGACGGGGCGAGACCAACCCCCCCTGTCTGCGCTATGACGATCCCCGAAAGGATGTCGCCGTACATGTCGGGGGCCACGATGACGTCGAAGCTCCGGGGGTCCCGGACTTGCATCATCGCGGCGACGTCCACGTTCTCGCAATCGGTCTCGATCTTAGGAGACTCGGCGGCCACCTCCTGGAACGCCATCCTGAACAGCTTGTCGCTGAACAGCCAATTGCTCTGCTCCACGCAGGTCACCCTCTTCCGCCTCCTCTCCTGGGCGTACCTGATTGCGAAGCGGGAGATCCTCCGGGAGCCGCTGCTGGTGATCACCCTCTTATCCATCCCCCTCTCGTTCCAGAGGAAGCCCTCATGCTCTAGGGCGATACCCTCGGCGTTGTCCCTGACGATGACCACGTCGATGTCACCATAACCGTTTCCAGACCTATCCCTAATGACACCGGGGTACAGCTTCAGCGGGCGCACGTTCGCGTAGGCGTCCCTCTCCATCCTGAGGTAGACGAGGACCTTCCTGGGGATCCCGTAAGGGGCATAGTCGTGGCCCACGGCCCCGAACAGCACCGCGTCGGCCTCCTCGCAGGCGTCCCTTGCCTCCTGGGGCAGGGGGTCGCCCTCCCTGATGTAGGCCCCTCCGCCCACTGAGCACTCGGTGAACTCGAAGCCGAGCCCCGTAGCCTCTAGGACCTTGACGGACTCTCTGGTGACCTCTGGTCCCACACCGTCACCTGGGAGGACAGCTATGTTGTACCCCGTCATTTCTCCCATCCAATGGGGAAGCTTTACAGTCGACCCGATAAATCCCTTCGTAGGTATCGACGGGAGACACACAGCTCCAGTCCGAAGAAAGTAACATTCCAGGGCAGAGGGCGCCAATGACGGGGTCGCTACGGCTCGTCCTTTGATCATCCTGTCAACGGCGACGTTCGTCGACTTCCCCCTCGCCGCGAAGCACACCAGCGCCCTGGAGACCAACAGCTGTAATAGCCACGGAGAGATCTAGAATATCGTGCTCCCTGCAACCACTACGGCCGTCGTTCTGACCCTCTACCTCTTCGTCTTCTTCTCGATAAACGCACAGAACATTATCAGAGGCATCAGGCTCAGGAAGGGTAACAGGTCCTACGCAGAGGTAGAGTCACCTCAGGGCGCTGCCATGGCGCTGACGGGGCTCGGAACCCTGGCGTTCTATATGGAGACCATAGGATTCATCTACCTTTGCCTCGCCGGCGGAAGTTATTATATACACTCATCGCTCCTCCAACTGCACCTCCCACACGAATCTCTCCTCCAGGTCCTGGGCCTGACGATCGTGGGTGTCGGTGTCGGCGTCTTCCTGTGGAGCGTCACGAGCCGCGGACGTTACTCAGTCTCTTGGAGCATGCCCGAGGACCACCGGCTGGTCACGTGGGGCCCCTACAGACACGTCCGCCACCCGTCCTACCTGGGCTACTGCCTCATGTTCCTCGGCCACGCCCTGGTCCACCTCAACGTGATCGCGCTCCTACCGCTGATCGCCATCCCCGGCTACGTCACCCTATCAGCGAAGGAGGAGGAGCTGCTGATCGAGAGGTTCGGCGAGGAATACCTCGGGTACATGGAGACCACCGGCGGGTTCCTACCGAGATTCGGCATCAGAAAGAAGAACTGAACTAGCCCTTGTCGATCTCATCCAAGATGGGGATGACCTCTGACAGGACTTCGATCTCGTAGTCGGGCTTATAGGGACCCATCTCAACGCCATCTCCCCTGATCCAGACAGCTATCATGCCCACTCCCTTTGCCCCGGCGACGTCCGTCCGGAGGAGATCACCAACGTGAACCGCCTCCGAAGAATTCATACCCAGCTCCATCAGAGCTCTCCCGAAGACCAACCCGTTGGGCTTGCAGAAGCCCACCTCGTCCGAGAAGATCGTCGAGGAGAAGAACCCCAAGATCCCCAGCTCATCCATCACCCTCTTGATCACGCGGCCCGAGGTTATGCCGGTGTCGCTGATCATCCCGATCGCGTAACGATCATGGAGTGCCTCCAGCGTCTCCATGGCACCCTCCTTCAAAGAAGGGGGGTTCTCCCAGATCGCGTTCTCGAACCTGCCGATCAACAAAGACCAAGCATCCTGTGGTAGTTCGACGTCTAGATGACCCAGTACGTGTCCAAGCCTCTCCTGGTTCGTGAAGTGGCGGTGGTCCCCGGTAGCTGAGAGGCTGCGGCCGAGATCCGCTGCACAGGTGTAGGCCTCCCTGATCTCGTGGGTGGTCCTCTCCATTTTCAGCGTCCTCAGGACATCGGAGACGTACCCCACCCGATGTTCTGAGTAGTCCCTGTCCGAGAAGAGGGTGTTCCAGAGGTCGAATGTCACTGCCCGGATCATCCTTCCGTGCCTCCAACCTCTAGGAGACCTCAATCTATAATTAGCCTTGCCGGCGGTGCGAGGACCTCACCTGGCCCTTCTCCTGCCTTGGGTCATGATCTTGATCACGTCCCTGTGCCTCAGGGTGTAGTCCTTCGGCAGCCTCATCCCCGTCACGGCGTCTATCGCGAGGATGTAGTTCTCCGCTAGCCTGGTGTGGACGTCCCGTGCCAGGTCGAGTGGCGTGGCTCCCTCGGGCATGAGGTGGACGTCGGGGAGTACGTTCTTGTGGTTGTCCGAGTAGGTCGACTCTTCGGCGACGGGGTACACCATGTTCACCTTGAGGAGCTTGAAGACCAGCGTGTTCAGGGCCTGCTGGATGCCGGTCCTCATCCACTTGGACATCACCCTCTCCTCCACGTAGTGGAGGGCCCTCTGCTGCTCGGGGGTCAGCTCGGCGTCCTCGGCCATCCTGAACTTCTCCTGGCCGGGCGTGTAGCGGAGGAGCCCCATCCTCTCGGCTCTCCTCAGCACGAGCTCCGCCTCAGCCGAGCAGGCGGCGACGAGGCCGTGGCTGTAGTACTCCATCAGCAACTCGATGTTTTCCTCAGCGGCGTGCAGGTCCATCTTGTTGGCGATTATGAGCGTGGGCTTGATGAGGGGGAGCAGGACGGACGAGAACTTGAGGGTCTGCTCCGGGCTCCATCCCTCGAAGGGCGTCTCCTCGAGCCCCGAGTCCCTGAGGGCCTGCGCGACCTGAGGGGTCCTGGCTTTGATGCCCGAGAGGGTCTTTGCGAGGGCCTCCTCGGTCGTCGTGGACGCCTCCTCCCGCAGGACGAGTTGCCTGTTGTGGAGCACGATCTCGGTGATCCACTGCTCTATCTCGTTCTCTATGTCCATGACGTCCTGCACCGGGTTGCCGCTGCCAGGTCCCGCTATCTTGCCGTCGGCGTCGATGGAGCCCGAGGCGTCCACCACGTGGATGAGCGCGTCGGCCTGGCCTATGACGGAGAGGAACCGGTTTCCGAGGCCCCTGCCGACCCAGGCGTCCTTGATCAGCCCCGGGACGTCCAAGATCCTGACGGGGGCGTACCTCCAGCCGTCGATGCAGGTGGAGTTCAGGGGATTGTCCTCCACGCCCAGTTCGCCGCAGACGCACGCGTCGCAGACGTAGGCGGTGCCGACGTTGGGCTCCCTAGTCGTGAAGGGATAAGTGGAGATCTCGGCGTTCAGGAGGGTCGCCGCGTTGAAGAGGGTCGTCTTACCGACGTTCGTCTTCCCGATTATAGCCACGGTCACCAAGGAAGAACCCCACGTAGTATCTGGAACTCCTGAAACATTAGAGTTCTGCTTGCGGTGAAGCTCTTTGGATTCGACGACCTCGAAATGGAGGCTCCTTTGCTTTGGTGCGACCGCCGGGATTTGAACCCGGGACGTTGGCTTGGAAGGCCAAAATCTTGCCAGGCTAGACCACGGTCGCCGACCTAGGAGGTGTGCGGATGGGATTAAAATCCTTTCTCAGCCCTTCAGGGGCCTCATGACCTCGATGGTGTAGTCCACGTTGTCCACGTCCTCCGGGACGTACATCACCTCAATGCTGTAGATCTCGTCGGAGGGCTCCAGGTCCTCGTCGTCTATGTACTCCTGGAGGCGCTGGTAGTATACCTCGATGGGGGACTCGGCCCCGCAGAAGACCAGGAAGACAGCCCTCATGGAGGGCAGGATCTTGGTCTCTACGCCCTCGACCTCCTTCGGGACAGGTATGAGGACCTCCCTCCTCCCGTTCTTCACCCCCGGGGGGTCGTAGTACACGACGATGGAGTGGTCGTACCTGGGGTTCAGGTAGTCCTCGTGCGTCGAGAGCGCCCTCAGCATCTCCGTTATGGCCTTTCCCTCGTTCTCGCCGGGGGCCAGCGACCTGTAGGCGACCCGGTCGGGCTCTGTGGTCCTCACGCCGAAGTGGAGTATCATCAGTTTACACCGTTGTTCCGGGCTGAGGGATCGAATTTCCCTGGTCCGGATGTCTTAGATAATTAGGGGGTGGATTTAAAGGCTTGCCCATGGGCGATCTCTCGATGCGGGTTCTGCCCTCGGCAGGGTCATTGACGAGGCGTGGCTCAAATCTAGGCGCCATCAGTAGAGCTTCTTCGGCTTCCGCAGGCTGCTCAGGAGGACGATGGAGCTCGCTGGCTGCTCGTCCAAGATGCTGTAGCCCGACGCCTCGGACAGAGCCTCCGCGAAGATCATGATGTCCCTGTGCCACGCCATCTCCTCGTAGCCGAACCTCTGCCTGGCGTATCCGACGGACATGGCGGCCTTCGGCTCGAGGTAGGTGGCCCCGGATCTCTCGGCAAGCCTGGCGTAGCCCTCGGGGTCATGCATGTTCAGCTTGGGGACGAGGGTGTGCCTCAGCACTGTTGGGCAGCTGAAGCTGGGCAGCAGGTCGAGGGTCTCCATTAGTCTCTGCCAGCCGTCGGGGACCAGGGGCCTGCAGGTGCGCCTGTAGGTCTCCTCGTCGGGGGCGCAGGCGCTCACATAGAGCTGGGAGGGCTCGGTGCCCAGGGCCGATAGGGCCTCGGGGAGCAGCCCGTTGGTGACGATGAAGACCGACTTGAAGCCGTGGTCGTAGAAGGTCTCGACGAGGTCCCCGAGGCGGGTGTAGAGTGCGGGCTCTCCCTCGAGGCTGATGGCGGCGTGGACGGGGTTCCTAGCCTCTTCGAGCATCTGCTTGGGCACTCTGGGGTTGCCCCCGAAGCCCGTGAGCGTCCTCCTGTGGGCCTCCAGGCACCCCTGGACTATGACCTCGGGCTCCACGATGGGGCCCTCCATAAGGCTGGTCTGCTCCCAGTGTACTCCGAGGTTCTCCGGGGTCGCCCTCCAGCAGAAGACACAGCTCTGGGTGCAGTGGCCCAGGCTGGGGGTCATCTGGAGGCAGCGGTGGCAGGGGACGCCGTAGAACCTCTGCTTGTAGCAGTGCTCCTCCCCAGCGGTGTTGAGACTCTTGCGGACCCAGTGGCAGGTCTTGACGGCGCTGTGGGTGCCCACGAGGCCGTAGCCCTGCCGGGTGTAGACGCTCCTCAGTTCGTCGGGGACGCTCAAGGGTGGGCCTCAGAAGCCGTAGAGCTGGGAGAACTTGTCTTCGAGGTACTTAAGGAACGGTGTGTAGGTGAGGTTCCTCCCCGTTATCTTCTTGATGAGGTCTGCGGGGTCGTGGAGGTCTCCGTGTCTGTGGACGTTCTCCACCAGCCAGCCGCCCACCTCCTTGAAGCTCCCCGCGGCGATCTTCTCCATCATGTCGGGGAGGTCGGCCTTCATCTTGTCGAGCATCATCCCTCCGTAGATGTTGCCCAGGGCGTAGCTGGGGAAGTAGCCGTAGGAGCCGCCCGCCCAGTGGGTGTCCTGCATCACCCCCTCGGAGTCGTGCTGGACCTCGACGCCGAGGTACTCGCGGTACTTCTCGTTCCAGGCCTGTGGAAGTTCGTCGAATGTGATTCTTCCGGCTAGGAGGTCCCTTTCCATCTCGAAGCGGATGATAATATGGAGGCCGTACGTGATCTCGTCCGCCTCGACGCGTATCTTTGAGGGATGGACCCTGTTGATCGCCCAGACGAACTCCGCAAGGTCCACGTCGGAGAGCGCGTCTCCTGTCAACTTCTTCAGCTCTGGGAGGAAGTGGCTCCAGAACTGGGTGCTGCGGCCTATCATGTTCTCCACGAAGCGGGACTGGGACTCGTGGATCCCCATGCTGCTGGCGGTCCCCACGGGCTGGTACATCCACTCGCCGGGGAGCCCCTGCTCGTAGAGGGCGTGGCCCCCCTCGTGGAGCACGGAGAAGACGCTAGAGGCGAACCTCTCCTCGTGGTAGTGGGTGGTGATGCGGACGTCGTCGTAGTACCCCGTGGTGAAGGGGTGCTCCGTCTCGTCGATCCTGCCGCCCGCCTCGGGCCCCTTCGTCTTGTAACCTATGAGGTCTGTCAGAGCCTCTGCTATGTTCCTCTGGGCTTCAACAGAGATACCGCGGTCCATGAAGGATGTGTCCGGCTGACTTTCGGAGTCTCTGCACTTGTCGATGATCTCGATGAGCCCCTTTCGCATCCCCGTGAAGACTTTGTCTATCATGTCGGCAGTCATGCCGGGCTCGAAGAGGTCGATCAGGGCGTCGTAGGGAGTCGATGTGCCCTTTACATCCATCAGGATCTCTGCGGCCCTCTTCTTCAGGTCGAAGAGCTTCTCCAGATCGGGCCTGAACATGCCATAGTCCTTGGCCGCCTTCGCCTTCTTCCAGACATTCACAGTCAACGCCTGCTGCCGGGCCGTCTCCACCACCAGTTCTTCGGGCAACTTGGTGGCCTCGTCGTAGGCCTTCTTCGTGAGGAAGACGTTCCTCTTCTCGACCTCTCCTAAGCTCCCGTAGTTTGGGTGGTCGATTATCTCGTTGATGAGTTTGCCCTTCTCTGGGTCGGTGAGCATCCTGTGGCTTATCTTCTCTAGGAGTGCCATCTGCTGGCTCCTGAGGTTTACGCCCCTGGAGGGCATCTTGGTCTCCATGTCCCAGTAGACTATTGAGCCCATGGACTGGAGAATGAACAGCTCCTTGGTACTCTCCATCAGCTTGCCGTAGGCGTCGCTGACTTTGCTTTCAACGGGCACGATCCTACACCTTTGAATTGTAATTCACAGCCCTAGGCTATATTTATTCCCGGGTTTATTGGGAAAGTCCGTTTGTTTATTATTAGGGCTCGGATATATCTTGCACATAATGGGGAATGACGCCGAGACCATGACCCCAAAGGTAGCAGCGGTCTACGTCGCATCATTCGCCGTGATCGCCTGGTCCCTCACCCTAGTCCCGTCCTCGTGGCTCGAAGCGCTCACAGCGCAGTACTCATCGGCCACGTTCACCGCCCTGGGTCACTCCTCAAGCTGGGGCGTCCAAGGGGGCCGGAGCTTCCTCACGCTCGTTGGGGAGATGGGGCCAGTGACCGTCACCATCATCAGAGAGTGCACGGCCATCAACGTCTACTCGGTGATCCTGGGCCTGGTGCTGCCCTTGGACGGAGGGACGGTGGCGAGGAAGCTGACCAGCGTGGTCCTCTCCGGGGCACTGCTCTTCGCCATGAACGTCTCTAGGATCATGCTGACGGTGTACCTGACCGGGTTCAGCACGCCGCCGTTCTCGTGGTTCTTCACCGACCCCACCGTCGAGCTCTACCACTACCCCATAAGCTTCGCCTATGGGGTCATTGGCGTCGCGCTCCTCATCCTGATACTGAACAAGTACACCCTTCCCGAGTTGGGCGACACCCTCGTCGCCATACCGCTCAACCTCAGAAGACTACCGGAGTACGTCAAAAACATCTGCGAAGACAGACCCAACAAGCCAGACGCCTGACAAACCCGACCCCACCAAGATCATCACGAAAACTCTTAAGACCACCCCACAGCGCGCTGACAAGGAGACGGGCTAAAAGAGGGGGTTCATAGACAAGAAGATATCCTAGACGGTGATGGCGGTGCTGTCCAAGGAGCTTGGGCTGGTGTTAGATATGGAGGTGCAGAACGATCTCAAGGATTGGAACACAATACGGGATTTCGAGCACAGGTTCGTCGAATCTCTACGTGAATAACCCGGGCGAGATTCGAACTCGCCTGAGGGTCCAAAGCCCTCTACCCTCATCCACTAAACACCACACTCCGCAGAAAACATACCCCACAGACCCACTCTTAGGATAACACATCCAGAAAACAACCCCAACCACCATCAGAGTCCATCCCGTCATTAACACCGCTCGCGCAACGAGACATCACTCCCGAAACTCCAGCCCCCCTCCGAAAAACGCAAGTGATACAACGGGGGAGGGGGTCTAAAGGCTGAGTAAGTAAAAAAACACGCCAGCACACGAGAGGACCGTGAAAACGACGCCAATCAGCTCCCATTCAAGGTAAAAACATGGAAAATAACGGCACTAAACAGACATCGCCCACGCCACAGAAATGCGGAAAACGCACCCACAAGCCGAGAAACACAACCTCCCACAAGACCTCACGCAGAGGACACACCACCTCAAAGAAAAAATCCCTTTTCATATGTTACCATTACAAGGAGACCGACCCTACCACCCGAAAAACATCTTTAATAGAAGAGCAGACACCCATACAGAACATCCAACGAAGGGACCCAAATGGGAAAGATACGAGTCGCCATCGCCGGCCTAGGAAGCTGCGCCTCAGCCCTCATCCAGGGCGTAGAGCACTACCGCCACCAGAAGCACGGCCAGATCCCCGGTCTAATGCACGTCAACTTCGGCGGCTACCACATCGACGACATAGAGTTCGTCGCCGCCTTCGACGTCAACAACCTCAAGATCGGCAAGGACATCTCCCAGGCCATATTTGCCAATCCGAACCTCTGCGTCAGGTTCGCCGACGTCCCCGACACAGGCGTCAAGGTACAACCTGGCCCCATCGCCGACGGCGTCGCCCCCCACATGATCGAGGCATTCCACGTCGACCCCAACCTGAAACCCGTTGACGTCGCAGAGACCCTCAGGCAGAACAAAGCTGACATGCTCATCAACTACCTCCCCGTGGGCAGCGCCGAGGGCACCAGGCTCTACGCCGAGGCCGCGCTGGAGGCCAACTGCGCCCTGGTCAACTGCATCCCCGAGTTCATCGCCTCAGTCCCCCAGTGGAGCAAGAGATTCCAGGAGGCCGGCCTACCCGTCGCAGGCGACGACATCAAGAGTCAGGTGGGCGCCACCATTCTCCACCGCGCCATGGCCGAGCTCTTCTACAACAGAGGCGTCCACATCGACTCCACTTACCAGCTCAACATCGGCGGCAACACCGACTTCCTCAACATGACCGTCGAGAACAGGCTCAAGACCAAGAGGGTCAGCAAGACCCAGGCCATCACCAGCATCATCCCCTACGAGGTCCCCACTCGCATAGGCCCCTCAGACTACGTCCCCTTCCTCGAGGACCACAAGATCTGCTACATAAGGGTCAACGGCCACGGTTTCGGCAACCTCCCAATAACGTTGGACGCCAAGCTCGTGGTCAACGACTCCCCCAACAGCGGCGGAGTCGTCATCGACGTCATCAGGGCAGTGAAGATCGCCCTCGACCGAGGCATCTCGGGCCCCCTCACGGGAATCTCCAGCTACGCCTTCAAGCACCCGCCGACGCAGGTCAACGACGAGACGGCGCACAGATGGGTAGAGGAGTTTATCGAGGGGAAGAGAGAAAGATAAAAAACTCGAAAATCGGCCCGGCTCACATGTCAAGTTCGATGTTCAGCTTCTGGGTGAGCTCCTTGTACCTGTTCCGGATGGTCACCTCGGTGACGTGGGCCCCCTTCGCGATCTCGCCCTGCGTCCGCCTCTCGTCCGTGAGCAGGCTGGCGATGTAGGTCGCCGCAGCGGCGATCCCCGCGGGCCCCCTACCACTGGTCAGCCTCATCTCCGAAGCCTGGTTTAGGATCATCATCGCGATGTTCTCCGTCTCACCCGACAGAGTCAGCTGGCTCACGAACTTGGAGACGTAGCTCGTTGGATCCACCGGCGGCACCCGGGTCTGGAGCTTCCTGAGCAAGAACCGGTAGTTCCTCCCCCCCTCCTTCTTGGAGATGTGGGCGGCGTTCGCCACCTCCTCCAGAGTCCTAATGACGTTACACTGGCGGCACGCCATGTAGATGGAAGCGGCGGCAACCCCCTGGATGGACCTGCCCCTGATCAGCCGCTTCCGGACGACGCGCCTGTAGATCACCGACGAGGTCTCCAGCACGTTCTTCGGCAGGTTCAGCTTGTACGCCACCTTCGTGAGCTCCGAAAGGGCGAAGGCGAGGTTCCTCTCGGTGGCGCCCGAGACCTTCGACCTCCTGTGCCACTTCCTGAGCCTGTAGACGCGGGCCTTCTGGTCTGGCTTTAGCTTGCGCCCGTAAACGTCACGATCGTGCCAGTCGATGATCGTCGAAAGGCCCTTATCGTGGATCGTCCAAGTGAGCGGCGCACCGACCCTGGTCCGCTTCTCCCTCTGCTCCTCGTCGAAGGCCCTCCACTCCGGGCCATGATCGAAGAGGGTTGACGAAAGGACATAGCCACAGCGCTCGCAGACGAGCTCTCCGGCCTCGAAATCCCGGATGAGATCAGCGTTTCCACATTCGGGACAACCCGTAACTTTCTCACTCTTCATCATTTCGGTAAACCTCTATCTCCTCCCCTTGCCGAGGAAGAGGGCTTCACCGAGAAGCCTCTCCGGGCGTTCGATGCTGGGCTTCACGGCCACGTAGGGGCCTGAGACTGGGCCGAAGAAATCGAAGACAGTTCCGACCTTCCTGCCACTGGAGTCAACGACAGTTTCGCCGATTTTAACGCCACCTTCGGCTCCCAGGATCAGGTTGCCGCTGCTTCCAGAACGGTGCAGGACAGTTCCCAGTCGGATCCTAGGACTCATAAAACCCCCTAATAAACTTAAGTATTGAGACGGTAACCGCCTTATAACTGTTTGTCAGTACGATGGGCCACAGCTCATTTTTGGGCCCTGTTCAGGCGGATCCTCTCGGCCAGATCCTTTAGGAGAACTGTTTTAGGCGCTGCCTTCCCGATACGGACCACGCCCGTTTTCAGCCAAGGTGTCTTCGAGTATCCGACACCGGGCTCCATGACCGGGTTCAGCCCCAAGTCGTTGGCGGCCTCAAGAACCTCCTCCACCTTGACACCCCGCACAGCGAGGCTCTTAGAGACCCGCCTACCCTGACGCCAAGTATACTGTGCGTCGAAATAAACTGGCCAGACAACTTGATCACCCCTCCCCCTCAATGCAGCACCCTTCCTCCCGAGTAGAGATCCCTGCACCTCAGTGTCTAAACTACTCCTCGTATAATAAGGCGTTGAGCACGCCGTCCTGGCCTGGTCTCGAAACGATCCTAGCGAGCCCGTTCTCGGTCCGCACGATCACGCCCTTAGTGATTACGCCTCTCCTGTTATAATCGACATTGGCAGGGTTACTGACCACATCCAGTATCTCCAGCCTCTCAGTCCTCCCAGTTGAAGGATCCGAGACGTTGACGTACTTATCTGACACCAACTTAGCCTTCTCTCTTCTACTACGTCCCGAAGTCATCTTTCTCTCGGTCTCACCCAACATCGTCTCGGCAGGGTGGCTCCCCAACTCGTGCAGCCTCTTCGTCCGGTAGGCTCTCTTCTTGCCGCCCGTCTTCTTCCGCTTCTTAATGTTGCCGTGCCAAGACATCTTTTATTCTCACCGATGTGACTTTATCTCCCCACGTTCTGTAGCCTTTAGACAAAGCGTAAATATAAAAAGTATGGTCTTTTCACCCATTTTCATTTGGGCTGAAATTAATCGTTCTCAGAATCCCAAGGAGGTCCTTAGAACGCGTCGAAAGGTTCGCTGAAAGAGGTCTCCGAGAAGACGTCTGTGAGCACTTCGGAGGAGGTTGACTCCTCCTCCCCGTTCTCCATCTTGTGGATCTTCATCGAGCTGAACATCTGACGCAGCTGTATCTTAGATTTGAGAGGATCGTAACCGAAGCCAAAGTACTCGGAGAAGTATCGAGTCGTCTCGATGAGATATGATCTATTGTTTAGTCTAGTCCTTGTGATCAGACCCATCTCTTCTATTTGCCTCAGATGGGAGTAAATGTGACTCCCCCGATCCGCCACGACCTTCATCTGTTCGACAGGCTGGTGATAAGCTATGTATGAGAGTGTTCTCAGAGGACCACTGGTCAGAAGGGGTCTGTTAGTGAACTTCTTAACGGTAGTGTCGAACTCCTCTTTCAGCCTCATCACAGCGCGGTCCCCAGGGAGTGACTTTACCTCAAGGGCGCTTCGTCGAGTAGCATATCTGATAGCGAGTTCCTTTACTAGTTTCCTGATTATCTTGTCGGACTTTGTCCTGACAACTAGTTTCAGACTCCCGACGTCCACGGGTCTCCCCGCGGAGTATAGTGCCGCCTCTAGCATCGCGAGACGTTCCTGATATCTCTGGTCAATCGTCTTCTTTGACCTCCTTAACTTTAACAATGATGTCTGTCTCTTCCTCGTCCTGGTAGAGGTCTATCGTGTCTCGTTGTGCCAGGAATAGAAGCATCATGAAGACCCTGACGAGCCCTATAAGGCTCCTATCAGTGACGAGGTCGAACATACTCAGGGAATCTACTCCCAATCCCCTTATCCGTCGAAGAAGGTCGTCAGCGCGTTCCTCGATCTCAAGTAGATACGCCTCCACATCCAAGAAATCGGGGATAGGTATAGGGAGAACAGGCGTTCTAGGATCCCTGAGCTTACGCCTCTCCTCAGTGAGAGCCTTCTCTAGCGCCTCGATGAGATCGGTGACCCCTGTGGTTGTGAACTGAAAACGATACGGCAGGTTGAGAGGAGGCGGGATGTACACATCGGGCCTCTCGGTCGGTGGAGCGGGGGGTTCCTCCAACTTCAGAAGCAGCTCAGCCTTCTTGAGGTAGATTAGGACGGAGGAGTTAATTGCCGTACCAGCCAGTCGGAAGTCCATACCGACTCTATTCATCTCTTCGAGGAGCGTGGTAAGCAAGTAGACCAGATCGATGCTCCACGGAGACGCTTTGTCGATTTTTGTATCTTTGAAAAGGATCTCCCAGGGTTCCCGGAGGTAGAAAGGCTTGTCCTTCCTCATATTAGACGGATACCTCCACCTTCATCGGTAGCGAGATCACCTTGCTACGGCCACCCTGGGCGAAGACGCCATAAATCTTATCGGCGTTATGGACCATCACGTCCTTGAGGCTCACCATGAGGAACTGGGACTCAAGCGCGTTCTCTTTGAGGACGTCTGCCAACCTCGCCGTGTTCAGGTCGTCCAGATGGGCGTCGATCTCGTCAAACAGGTAAAAGGGCGCCTTGAGGAAGCGCTGTATAGCAAGAAGGTAGGCTATAGCAGCTACCGATCTCTCCCCGCCACTGGCGCCGCTGGCCAGCCTCATGGGCTTCCCTGGGAACTGGACGTAGAGATCCACCCCACCAGAGAAAGGAGACTCTGGCTTCTGGAGCTCCAAGCGCCCGTCGCCACCTCCAGTGAGCTTCTCGAAGAAGCCCGAGAAGTTCTCACAGATCTGGTTGTAAGCGTTCATGAAGTGCGCGGTCTTCTCCTGCTCCACTTCGTCGATGAACTTCAGGATGGAGCCCCTCTCCTCCTCCAATTCGTTGATTCGAACACTGAGCTGCTTGTAGTTGTAGGCATCCTGCTCATAGTGTCTGATGGCTAGTTGGTTAATCATGCCGAGGGATGACTTCTCCAGCCTTATTTTCTGAAGGGTACGCTCGACTTGTCCAAGTTCAACGTCTTCGATGGAGACGATGTCCTCGAACCCAAGCCTCGCTAGCTCATCGAACCTCTGCTCTGCCTGCAGTCTGTACTTTTCCACCTCGACGCTTAGGCTCATGTTCCTCCTTTCGATGTTGGATCGCCGGTTCTCCTGGCGCTCTATCTGGCGGTCAAACCTACGAACTGTCGCTCTATGCCTTTCTAGGATGCGGCTCGTCGCCTCCACCTCGGAGGTCACGCTGTTGAGAGACTTTTGGAGCTCATCCATCTCTCTCGTTTCTTCATCGAGCCTTGCCAAGGTCTCGACGCGCTCCTGCTCGAAGGTCTCGATCTCTCTCTTCCAAGCTTCAATCTGCCCCTCTGAGTCCGAGGTCTTCATATCGAGAATCTGAGCTATAATGTTCGTCTGGATCTGGATATCAGAGACGAGCTGAACTTTACTGTTCCGCATGTCTGCGAGTTCGTTGACCATGTTGTCATGTGTCACTTCAAGACTAGCTACATCTGATGGGGAGAGTTCTTTTAGTTTAGCTATCTCACTCTTGGTCCGTTCTATCTCCTGGAGCGTCCTATCCTTCCTCTCATTTAGGGTGTTAACGAGACTATGTTGTCTGTCCTGTTCCTCGTTTATCTTCATGGAATTCTCGTCGATTGTGGCTTCTGTTCTCCCGAGGCGCTCGATGTTCTCTTGGGTTTCCCGGATCTGCCCGTCGATTCCTTCTATGTTTTTATTGAAATGGTCCATGTAACCGGTGAACTCCCTGAGGCTGCCGCCTGCTTTTTTCAGGTCAGACATTCGCCCCATGAGACGAGCCCTCAGGGTCCTGATGGTCGCAGACAGATCTTTTATTGACTCTTCGCTGGGGATAAGCTTCGAGTAATCAGGGGGACGACGCCAATGACCGCCGATGAGCCCACCGTCTGCTTCGAAGAGATCGCCCGACAAGGTGACCGTTCTGTATCCCCTCTTTGAGAGGCGGATGGCCGATTCGTGGTCCTCGACAATAAATGTATCACCCCAGATCAAGTGAACCGCAGGAGTATACTGCTTCTCGTACCTGATCAACCTTGGGATGTACCCAACTACGCCAGGCTCACTAATGTCTACCAGAGGTTCAGGAGGATTGATGTCTCTAAGAGGAAGAAATCGCGTCATGCCTAGCTTTGTCTTCTTGAGCCCCTCCACGCAATCGATGGCGGTCCTTATGTCTTCGACAACGACGGCGTTGATCCAATTTTCAGCGGCGGTACTTGTAGCCCTCTGGTACTTGAGATCGATCTTTAGAAGGTTTCTAAGTGGACCGTGGTAACCTTTAAGGGCTCCGGCCTCGCCCATCTCCCTTATACGTTCGAGGGCCTTCTCCTCAGTTACAATATTCTTCCAGAGGTCCCTCTTCGCAGTAAACTCGGTGATGGTGACTTCTGCGTCTTTTGCTAGTTTGTTTGCGCCTTCGATGGTCCCACGGAGGTTTTTCTGGTGCTGCACCTGCTCCTCGATTGTAGAAAGCATATCCTCCAACTTCTGGGCCTCATCGAGTTTGAGCCTTTCATACTCCTCGATCTTGTCCTCAAGAGTTTTAACCGTGTTCCCTGACTCGGTTCTCTTCCGTTCCAGTTCCTCTAGCTTCGACTCCAAGGAGTTAATGTTAACAAGGTGCCTGTTGATCTCGATCTCTAGCCCGCTGAGGCTCTCCTGCATGGGTACCAGATTCTCGGTGAGCTCCTCGACTCTAACTTGGTTAGCTTCAGCCGTCTCCTTCAGGGTTCTTATTTTCTCAGAGAGCCTCTGGAGCTGAGTCTCTTTTCGCCTTATCTCTCGTGTCAGCCCCTTCTCGGACGAAATGAGCTCTTGGAGGCTTTGACGTTTCTCTTCTTTCTCAACCTCTGAGCTCTCGATCTCGGCAAGTTTTACCTCAATATTCCCCTGGATGGCAGTCTTCCTGTTATCGAGCTCTCTTATTCTCTGCTCAAGTGAGTTCTTCAGAGTCCTCTTACCAACGAGATCAGACTTTAACATGGGGAGCCTTGTGTTCCCCTTCACGGAGGCCTCTTTGCTGAACTCCTCGAGGCGCTCCCTGGCCTTCTCTCTCTCCTGAAGGAGATTGATTTTCTCTGTCTCTATCTTTGCGACCTCGGCGAGATTCTGTTCGATCTGATTCCGTGTCTCCTTGAGCTGGAATTCGACTTGGGTGATCTGATAGGTGAGTTTGAAGGCAGTTAGCCTCTGCTCGGCCCGGGTGAGGAGCTCATGACGGATGGCGTCGTTCCTCTGACGCTCAAGCTCGTTGACCCTCTTCCTCACCTCATCGCCTTTTGCAGAGGCCACCTCGATCTTGCGCTCGGCCTCCGCTAGCCGGACCTTGGCCTCCGATTTTTTCTCGTCATACTCGGTTATACCGATTAAATCCTCTAGGGCGGTCATTCGCTCCGAGGGCATAAGGTCGCTGAGCCTCGTAGCGGTTCCCTGAAGGACGATGTTGTATCCACCAGGGCTGATACCTGCCATCACTAGAAGGTCAAGGAGCCTCCTTCTTGAGGTCCTCTTACCATTGAGGAAGTACTTGCTCTTACCCTGCTTGTCGATCCTCCTTCCGACACTTACCGATTTGCGATCGATAGCCAACCCACGGTCAGAGTTATTGAAGTAGACCGTAACTTGGGAGAACTGGGGTTTAGAACCGTCCTCTCCAGCGCCATCATAGATCAAGCCAGCTAGATCGGGCACCCTCATCCTCTTTGATCCGAGCTCCCCAAACACAAATTGAACGGCATCTATAATGTTACTTTTACCACTGCCGTTGGGACCCGTGATGACGTTAAACCCTTGATCAAAGTCCAGTTTTACTGAACCATTGAAGGACTTGAAGTTCCTGACATTAACTCTTGAGATATGGACCAACCCGTATTCATTCTCCTTCTTTTATGACGCCCTCCGATCGTTCCCGAAGTTGAGTAAACCTGATGGAGCCGGTTCCTAGTAAATTTCAATATTCATTTAAACAATTCAAAACTACCGCACGCGAAAAAGCTTCGCGAGGCAGGTATTATCGAGTATTAGACTAGGATTATAATGAATTGAGGGAGTCGGAGGATATCTACGAAGCTTTCATTGTATATGTACACAGAATTTTACCAACTATTATGTGTCGCTTCGTACATCAATATTCGAATATCCGTGAGGATCAAGAAGTTAACTAGCTCTTGGAGAGCACGGGGCTTGATGCTTGCATACGGATGAAAGTCCTTACATCTATATTACACTGGAACGATCAGCGGTGGAAATCTACTCGGATCTTTATTTACGGATTTGAGCACGGAGTCGAACTGAAGGCCCACGAGGGACCCAACCTATGTAAAACAAGCAAGGACCTGTTCACCACCGGTAACGTCGTCGCTGATGAGCCATTTTTCGACATCCATGGATTTGGAGAAGCCAGGAATAAGGACATCGTCTTTGTACTATGTTTGAACCAGAGAGGCTAACGAAGGCACCTGAAATACTCGACGCGATGCTCGTCTGAGGTCATCCTAACTCCCGTACCTCCGTTGCCTGTTCTGATAACTCCTGATGGCTCTCTCCAGGTCAATTTCCCGAAACTCTGGCCAGAACACGTCGACGAGAAAGAACTCGCTGTAGGCAGCTTGCCAGATGAGGAAGTTGCTGATACGGGCCTCCCCTGAAGTCCTGATTATGAGGTCGGGATCCGGTTTGGGTAGATATGACGTGTATAGGTGATCTTCGATTAGCTTCTCATCGATGTCGTTTGAATCAATTTCGCCGTTTTTAACTTTGTCAGTGATCTGCTTGAGTGCGTCAACGATCTCTGCTCTCCCTCCGTATGCTAGCGCTATATTTAGATAGAACCTATCGTAGTCTTTGGTGAGTTCCTCCATCTCATCTATGAGCCCCTGTATTTTTACGGGAAGAAGGCTTGTCCTACCAATTACACTCACTCTCACTTGATGCTCGTGGATGACTTCCGAATCGAGTAGCTCCTTCAAGTTCTCCTCATAGATCTTCATCAGTTCCTCAACCTCCGTCTCGGAACGGGAGAAATTTTCGGTAGAGAACGCATATAGTGTGACTGTCTTTATCCCCAAATTGAGACACCACTCGAGGAACTCCCTGACCTTGGCTGCGCCCTCCCTATGCCCCTGCCAGGGGATCATGTCTCTCGCGGACGCCCAACGCCTGTTACCGTCGAGAATGATACCAATGTGCTCAGGTAGCCGTTCCAAATCAATCTGACGATGGAGCCAAGCTCGATACAATTTATAGACGCCGAATGCGGAGAGAAGATTCTGAATCAATGGGGGGCACCTTCCGTACTTCATATAATCCACTGTATAAAATTACTATTGTTCTATTGTCATTAATGGGAGTAACTTTTCTCTCTTACTTGAAGGAGAGCCTATCTTTGTAGGACCCGTAAATATAGAAGACTGACATGATCGTAGTCACGACCCCTGCCAGGGTCATTATTACCAATGGCGAGGAAAGATTCAGGGTCTTCTCAGGCTTTATCAGGATCTCAGCTGACTCCTTTACGATAAACCACAGCCAGAAGGTTACGATGATACCTACGATGTTCTGCAACATCTTGGAATCCTTCTGGACGTAGTAGGACGCCACGCCACCGATAAGAGTCACCATTACCCCAAGAATGATGAAGTCTATCGCCCCGATGATGAAATGGCCCAGCAGTAACGGAGACTGTTGTATCCACCATGGGTAGTTCTCCCACATAAGCGGCGCTGACGCCGGCACGAAACGCCAAGAATAAACGACACCATTTATGACGCCGACAATCGAGACTATAACCCCAACGCTGAGAGAGGCCAGCGTGAGCTGTCGATCGGGGGAAGGCAGCTTCAATCTCGCCACAGCTAGTTTCTCGTCAAAACCGAAGCCCTTTATGAGAAGTATTATACCAAGGAAGAAGGTGAGGACCATCCCCGCGTTCTTGAGCTGTCCAAAGATCGTCAGGAACCCAAGTATGACCAACATAATCCCTGGTACACCAAGGCTCATCCTTGAGTAATAGGGGTCCTCGACGAGCATTCTCATGTACCTGAAGAGGACAGCCCAAGTCTCCTCGATCCTTTCGCTGTGTTTAACGACTACGTGCTGGATGGATGTGATGGGTACCCGAGCCTGGATGAGGGGGATAACTTTCTCGTCGGAGTATCCGTCTGTGACCAAAATTACGCCATTGGCCTTGAAGGACTCCAGTACGCTCTCGAGCTCCCGCACGATCTTCCGGTCAGCTTCGACGCCCCCTATCGACGTGCCTGCGATTGTAGCTACTTGGTAGACCTCATTGGGATATTTTTTTATTAGCTGATCGTAGAGCCTGACTGCGCCGAACATGGCATTCGCGTCGGCCTCCTCGGGGTCGACCAAGGCAAGGTTTGTGGCGGCCTCAAGGTTGGCGTTCCTGTTAAGGATCGGAGTTTTAACTAGGGATTTCTGCCCAATGTCGTCGTCCCCGTCGATGCAGAGAATCAGCGTCCTCTCGACGGATCCCCCTGACTCCGGCATGTGTACCTTGTAGAAATTATGGGCGGAGGTATATAGGTTCTCAGATCTCGAGTTTCAAAGCTTCTTTTAAGCCTTTGTAGCGGTTGCGTATGGTGACTTCTGTGACTCCGGCGGCGTCGGCGATCATCTTCTGTGTCCGCTTCTCGTCGTTCATTACGCATGCGATGTAAAGTGCGGCGGCCGCAAGTCCCATGGGGTCCTTGCCTGCGGTCGTCTTGAGCCTCTCCGCCTCCCTGAGGATCTCCACCGCCCTCTGCTGGGTCTTCTCTCCGACCCCGACTTTCGAGGCGATCTTGGGCACCCTGAGCTGGGCAGCAGGGATCGGCATCTGTAGGCTGAGCTCCCTGAGGAGGAGCCTGTAGCAGCGGGCGATGTCCTTCTTGTCGATGGGGCTGTGTTGGGCCAGTTCCCTGAGGGTTCTCGGGGTCTGTGTCGTCCTGCATGCGGCGTACAGCGAAGCGGCTGCTATGGCTGATATGGATCTCCCTCGGACCAGCCCCTTGTCGAGGGCTTTCCTGTAGATGACTGCGGCCTTCTCCTTGATGGGAGGTGGGATGTGGAGCTTGTCGGTGAGCCTGTCGAGCTCCGCCATGGCCTGGGCTAGGTTTCTGTCCACTGAGGAGTGGACCCTGGATCTGATCTGCCACTTACGGAGGCGGAGCATCTGAAGCTTGGTCTTAAGAGGTATCTTGCGGCCGAAGGCGTCCCTCCCTACTCGGCCGATCATGGTTGTGAGGCCTTTGTCGTGTACCGAGAAGCTGAGGGGTACTCCAACCCGGCTCCTGGACTCCTTCTCGCTCTGTGTGAAGGCCCTCCACTCCGGGCCCTTGTTGATCGTCGACTCGGTGATGACGAGACCACAGTTTCCACAGATGATCTCGCCTGAATCCTCATCATGAATAATGTTGCTGCTCCCGCATTCGGAGCACACGTCCTCATTCGCGAGTTTCTCTCTTCTTCTGGACATAAACTCCCTCAATATAGGGGATCGTTATTTTCCATCCCAGAATATTCTTCATCTTTCAATCGGAATTATCTGTTCACTTGGAGCACAGCCTTTTTCTCTAAATGTTATATTTAAATCTTTTGGTTCAGCCATATACGACCTATAGAGCAATTGTAATAATATATACAGAGGTCTCGAAGAATAGAGATATCAATCTTTATTTTGATATACATATAGCCATCACACTCGGGTAACTATCTGGGTCCGGGAAAGATATTAACTGAGTCCCATAGAGAGTATTGGGGCCCTAGAGTTGTCCGATTCCAGTGGAGTCTTTCGTTCGTTGATCGGTGGCTTCGTAGATGAGCTCGTGCAACGTGAGGTCGAGCCTTCCGTGGGGCTTTTCGGGAGCTGGACTAGGTACGGTGCATCAACATCCAGCGCCCTCGACCTCCTCGTGGCGTCGAGATCTGGTGCTGACCACGAGTTCTACGAGTGGGCGGAGTACGACGGACTGCTGCTGAACGTGAATCGGATCCCGTGGTTCTGGATCGGGGAGGTCGTGGCCCCCGAGGTGGACCACAGGCTCCACGAGTCGGTGGTTCTCCATGATCCTGAGGGGGTGCTTGGGAGGGCTAGGGGGTTCGTGGAGGACAACTACCGTACCAGTGGGAGGGTTGAGGTGAGGACGGAGGGGTACCTGAAGACCTCCGACACCTACATGAGCAGGGTCGCGAGCGCTATGAACCGGGGCGACTTGGAGACGGCTCTGGTCTTCGCAGAGCTTAGCCTGGTCTCTGCCACGCATGTGCTTTTGGACGTGGCGGGGTTGCCGGTGACGCGGGGTTCCTACGTCTGGGACGTGAGGAGGGCCTGCGAGAGGCTTGGGTTGATGGAGGCGTACTTTGAGGCACTGGGGGTATTTCGGCTTGCGGAGGTGGACAGTGACTACGTGTCCAGTCTGAGGGGGAGCTACGAGGCGGCTTGGCGGGGCATCCGCGAGTTCATGGTGGACAGACGGGAGGTGATAGAGGACCTCCACGAGAGGTTGAGGAGGGATGTAGTTTACCTGACGGATCCTCTGGCTCTTGGGCTGGTGATGGGCAGGACAGAGGAGATGCTAGGTGAGGGTGATCTGGTAGGTGCGGCGATGTACCTGAGGGGTTGGCTCCTTCCGCTGCTCGAGGTTTGCGCGTGGGTGGTCCAGGCGGGGCGCGGGGACAAGTTCGACTACACTTCGCTGTTCAGGACGCTGGGGGAGGGGGAGATCGGCGGGGTCTACGACGAATCTGTCACGGTCTTTGGGCTCGATGGTGTCGGCGGGGGGGATGCTGAGGAAGCTGTGGCGGGGTGCCGTGCCGTGGTCTCGGGGATCAGGGGTGATAGGCGTAGGTTGATCCGGGGTTTCGTGGACTGAGGGTTGTGTGCGGTTAGGTTTATATTGGGTGTGTGGTTGTGTTTCTTTTCAGCAGCCCGGTCGTCTAGCGGTCAAGGATGGGGGCCTCTGGAGCCTCAGACGAGAGTTCGAATCTCTCCCGGGCTACCATTTCTCTTGTGATGCAGCTGGCGCGCGCGGCGGGTGCACATGTATAGGTGGGGGCTCCGGGCCCAAGTGGTTTTTTCCTCGTCGTTCGATGATTCTGTGGTTATTAAGCTCACCAGCTGATCTTGCCGTCCTCCACCAGAGTAAAGCCTTCCTTGATCACGGTTCGGATGTTCCTGCGGTCCTGCAGCACGGCGATGTCCTTCAGCGGGTTTCCGTCCACCAGGATTATGTCGGCGCTCTTGCCGACCTCGATCGTGCCCACATCCGGTAGTGCGCAGTTCTCGGCGTTCGACTTGGTGGCGTTTACTATGGCATCCATGGGCTCCATGCCTCCGTGCTCCACGTATGTGTATAGCTCCCATGCCAGCCCTGGTGCGTCCCAGTAGGTGTTGTCGGTGCCTGCGGCGATCTTCACTCCCGCCTTGGCGCAGGCCTTGAAGTTCTTGACGAGGTCTGGACGCATGGCCTCGAAATTTTCCCTGGTGCCGGGGTCGGCCCCGTCGTATGCGTCCACAAGTGGCTCGTAGAAGAACATACCGAGCGTCGGGACCAGGAACTGGCCGTGCTCGGCCATGTGCTCGATCAGGTCGGGCTGCTCGATGAGCTGCGTGCCATGCTCGATGCTGTCCACTCCCTCCTCGACCGCGAACCTGAGCCCGGGGCCGTTCTTGGCGTGGGCGGCGATGGGTACACCTTTCCAATGGGCCTCCTCCACCGCTGCGACTATCTCCTCGCGGGTCATGCAAGTGTGCTCGGGTCCCGGGCCCGGCTTGTAACGCTTGTGGCCCGGGCCGATGAGCTTGATGAAGTCGACCTCGTGCTGGAGGCATTCGCGTGTCTGCCTGCGAACCTCCCAGGGGCCGTCCGCGCCCCGCCAGCCAGGGTTAAACACGAATGGTGGGCCCATGCTGTTCAGGTGTCCTCCCGTTGGGAGCACGCATCCTCCGGCTACCACCCTGGGGGCGGGGAAATATCGCCTCTCGACCGCCTTCCTCAAAGCGACGAGCCACTCCCCCCGTAGCTCCGGGGCGTTCGCTATCGTGGGGTGGGGTATCCTCACGGTAGTTATGCCCCGGGTAAGCAGCCCCTGGATTACCTGTATGCCCTTCATCAGCGCCAGCGCCGGGCTGTTCACCATGTTGTCATAGTACTTCTTGAACCCGGGGTCGCTGAACTCTCTCTCCCCCAGCGGGTGGTTGTGGCCCTCGATGAGGCCGGGCATGACCGTGAGGCCGTTGGCCTCGATGACCTCGGCTTTGCCCCTTCTAACGTCGCCGATCTCCAATATCTTCCCTTTCTGTACCTTTACATCCACTTCACGCGGCGGTGCACCCGTCCCGTCGATCAGTGTACCACCTTTGATCACGATTTCGTCCATGACAACTCATTCAAGCGTTCTCTCACTTTCAGATTTAATACCTGCGATCTTAAGCCTCGTGGGATACGCTTCCCATGAAAGGGAGTTTACATTGGATCCCACATACCCACCTGCAGATGTCACTGTGATAGAGATGAAAGGGGTGGGAGACGTCTCTACTGGAAGTGATGTTCAAACTCGACCTCTAGGTGAAACAGCTAGGAGGTGCAACATGAAACTGAACGGTGTCGGAAATATTTGGAGGTGTTTTTATCTTCTAATGAGTTATGGATTTAGATAAGATGGAAGGATGTTTGGACGCCATCTAGGGGCTGGCAGCCATCTTTTGTGAACTTTACGATGTGCTCGGTCTGGCATGAGACCAGCTGGTTGTCCCACTCTGGAACGACGTCCTTAACAGACAGCTCCATCGCGAAGCATGAGTTGTATTCCAACCTGACCTCTCCCCTGCCCGGGATGGGATCCTGTTCCCAGAGAAGACCTATTAACGGTCCGGGCTCGTGCACTAAGAGACCTAGAGAATGGGAGAAGATCAAGGGGAAAGGAATTCCCTCTTTGTGAGCAGAGGATAGGATGTTATCTAACAGCTGGTTTCCGGACAGGCCCTGCTTAAACTCGCGCATGAATATCTTCTGTAGGCGGTTGTTCGTCGCCAGCAGGCTCTTCAACCCACTGGGCGCATCCGCCTCATCATCATATCTGACATACGCCAGTTCCTGGTGATCTGTGTAGAGGCCAAGATACTTGAGCCCCACATCACAGACCAGTAGATCCCCCCTGCGGATGATACCGTCGGAGTGCGTGTGCTTCTTTGCTTCAGTGTCGCTCCTCAGGATGCGGAAGTAGGGCTTGAATGACTGCTCCAGACCATGATCGGAGCACATCTGCCAGAACGTCCACTCAAGGTCCTCAACCGTAGTAACACCTGGCGTGATCGTTGACGGGCTGAAACATATTGCGATGATCTGGCGTGCGGTTGAGGATATTTTCGGGTAGAGTTCCAGTTCTTCATCGGTTAGCGTCATCGCCCAGCGGGTGCAGGTGGTCTCTGCCGAGGTGAGCCGTTTGATATATTTCTCTGGAAGCGCTTCGAGAAGCTGGTTGAAGAGGTTTTGGGTCAGCCCGCCGGCTGCCCAGTTCACGTCCCCGATGTTTACACCGATCCTTCTGGGGTCACGCTCCTCGATGATCTCTGAAAGCATGCGCCACTGTTCAGTGTGGTTTCCGCCGTTCCAAGGCTTGTCGTACAGGTCTTTTGTGTCGGTCATCGAAAGATTGATCCTTTCCACCCCCTCCTCTGTGCCCCGGTCGAAAAAGATCAGCATCTGAAGTATCTTCGGCCAGGTGTCCATGGGGATCATGGTTCTGTATATCGGGTCGAGGTTGTCCTCCTGGCAGATGATGAGCCATATGTCGATGTCCCCGGCTCTGAGGGCGAGGGGAAGGACGGTATCAAGCCGTTTTCGCAATATTTTGGTGGTGACTTCCATTTGCCTTCTCACAGGCATGATCTGCGGCAAATCTGACATGTGCAAAGCGTACTTCGTTCATGATAAAAGACTACTGCATATTTAATTGACTTTAACCGATCATCTAAAATTTTCCACTGCCAATGCGCGTGTATAAAAGAGGGGATGGTTCAAGGCCTCTACAATACGGTGAGAGTGCGAATCTCTTTTAAGCTCCAGCTCCGTTAAGCGGTAGTTTATGATAAGGATTTGTTAATTTTCTATGTGTTAACTAACAGTGTCTGGGAGCGCCAGATTCCACTTCCCCTGTAGAGTGTGGCTATGATCGCGATATGGTCTAAAAACTTGGTAGGGATGGTGCGCGCGCGACGGA
Source organism: Candidatus Bathyarchaeota archaeon (assembly GCA_020346605.1). Lineage (GTDB taxonomy): Archaea > Thermoproteota > Bathyarchaeia > TCS64 > TCS64 > BS750m-G28. The sequence goes on from CP070784.1 coordinate 1,435,292, forward strand.
ACAGGGAGAACTGTGACTAGGTTCGGAATGCTGATACCCGGATCCATAATCATCTTAATCGGAGTGTTGCTCATACCGACGGCCTTCATAGTGAGCAGGGATTGAAGAAATGGAGAATAATAAAGGCAAAGTCTGCCTTGCCCCTGGATGGTGGAGTAAAGTGCCGACAGCCCAAGAGTGAAGATGGAGAAACCCTACCCGCACAGTGCGAGGTACTTGTATCATTGGAGCAGTTATTATTGAAGAGATTTCACGTCCACTCAGGAACTGGGTTCCTCTAGTAGAGCAGCTCCTTGTCCAGCAGATTCCTCAACGCTCGTCCGTCGAGGTACCTTCTGAGGTTGGAACAGAAGATCTCCGTGAGCTTCTCGTTCTCTGTGTCCGCGGTGCTCGCTGAGTGGGGGCTGATAATTACCTTGGGCATGTCCCAGAGTGGAATGTCGGGCGGGAGGGGCTCCACCTCGGCGACGTCGAGGGCCGCTCCGCCGAAGTGCCCCGACTCCAGGGCCCTGATGAGGGTGGCCTAGTCGACGATGGAGCCGCGCGCGATGTTGATGAGCGGCGAGCCCCGCTTCAAGGAGGCCAGCTCTCTCTCGCCGATGAGCCCCCTAGTCTCCTCGGTCTCCGGCACGATCAGGACCACGAAGTCGGCCTCTCCCAGCATCGGCAGCAGGTCCCCCGGATGGTACAGCTTGTCCATTTTCACGGAGGCCGGCTCCACCCCCTCGACGCTCCGCTTGGAGCCTACGACCCTCATCCCCAGGCATCTGCCCAGCCGCGCCACCTCCCTGCCGACCCATCCAAGGCCCACCACGGCCAGGGTCTTCGTGCGGAGCTCCGTGACGCAGGTCCTCCGCCAGTGCCTCCCCCCCCTTCTCCTCGGCCAGGTGGAAGTAGTCCTTGGCGAACATGAGCATCGCCATCATGCAGAACTCCGTCAGGGGCGTGGCGTGCATACGGCTCGCTGTGGTGAAGCTGATGTCGGTCTCTGTCCACCCGTAGCGCTTGGCCTCCCAGCCGATGCCAGCGCTGGGGGACTGGTTCCACCTCAGCCCGGGGAACCAGCGCTGGATCTAGCTGCCGTACCCCAGGGGGACGTAGCTGAAGAACACCTCGGCCTCCGCCATCATCCTCCTCAGCTCTTCCTCCTGCTCCGG
>CP070784.1:1436548-1507738 GCA_020346605.1 Candidatus Bathyarchaeota archaeon
GGCCTTTGGGTTGAGGCCTCTGACTACTCCCTCATCTATGGCGCTCAGCACAGTGCATGTGAGCTCGGAGTAGTGGTCTGAAAGCGCGCACCTCTGCATCTCAACACGATGTTCTCCACCTTCTCCACTGAAGGTGAATCTGATCCCCAGTACACGGTACATCACACGGGCTGCCATCAACAGGTCCTCGACGCTGTCACCGATTCCGAGGCGTTTGCGCGACTCCTTGCCTAGCCTCACGCCCACCTTTAAGAGGGCCTCTCTGCCCAACTCAACCGCCCGATCATGGCCGATCCCATCGGAGAGAGATTTCACGAGTAGGCTGTGGTTGGTCGCCATCACAGCCCTGCGCTCCTCGATTGTTCTCGTGGGAGTCTTGATCTCCATGGAGACCCTCTGCAGCTCATTGGGAGCTACTTCTTCCAGCAACGAACGTAGCGCATCAGTCGTCGTAGTAGCAACTTTCTCAAGCTCGCCCTTAAGGACGAAGTCAGGGAGCCAGACTGACGCAAGGAGCAGCTTTAAACTCACCAAGTCAGGTTACACGATCCATTCTGGTATCAAGTGTATTAAGTGAGTGTCTACTGTAGAGTCTATCAACGACGCCGCTTAGATTACCGAGGTTCACAGTTCTCTTTATCTTCAACGTCGCTGTCAACTCGCCCCTGATTACGGAGAGGGTATTCTTCATTGTTATCCATCGTTTCAACTGCTCATGGTGAGAGAGTCGAGTGTTAATCTCAGCGACAGCTTGATCTATGTCAGCGAGCGCGGTAGCTCCTTCTAGCCCTCTCTTTATCCAGATAAGCGCTACACAGTACGGAATCTCCTCGCCGACAACCATTGCCTCCTAAACGTCCCGGATCTCATTGAGCACAGCCTCGATCTTCTCAACATAATATACTCTCAATAAGAAGTCTTGATAAACTCTATCTTTCCTCCCTCAAAGACGAGGTAGCCGTCCTCAAGCCTACCAAGGTCGCCTGTTGCTAGGTAACCGTCCGCGGCGTACTGAGCATTTCTAAGATTTTTCTTACGAGTAAATAGCGCGCGCGGCTCGATCTCGAGTAACGAGAGATAACGCGTGAGAAACTCACGAGTTTTTATCGAGAGTTGTTTCCTAACGACCCGGCGCGCGCGCGATTTTAAAGAAGAGAGGACACAATGGGTAATCATGAAGTCAGCTATATTCGTCTGGGGGGGATGGCCGGGCCATCAACCCAAGCAGTGCGTGGACATCTTCGCGCCTTGGCTTGCTGAACAGGGATACGACGTTGAGGTTTCCGACACTCTGGATGCTTTCTTGGACGAGGACAGGATGAAGGGGTTGAGTCTGATAGTCCCAGCCTACACTCAGGGAACGATCACCCGGGAGCAGGAGAAGGGCCTGCTCGACGCCGTCGAGGGCGGCGTGGGGATCGCGGGGTGGCACGGCGGGATGGGTGACGCTTTCCGGTGGAGCGTGGAGTACCAGTTCATGGTGGGTGGCCAGTGGGTGGCGCACCCAGGGGGCGTCATCGACTACAAGGTGAACATCGTCGACCACGACGACCCCGTGACCGCGGGGCTAGGCGACTTCAGGATGCACTCTGAGCAGTACTACATGCACGTCGACCCCAAGGTCAAGGTCCTTGCGACCACGACCTTCGGCGGCGAGCACGCCCCGTGGATCGAGGGCACGGTGATGCCCGTGGTCTGGAAGACGATGTATGGTAAGGGTAGGGTGTTCTACTCCTCGCTGGGCCACGTCGCCAAGGACTTCGACGTCCCCGAGGCGAAGGAGATCGTCAAAAGGGGGATGCTCTGGGCGTCACTGTGAGATGGTTGGCGTGGAGTCCGTTAAAGTTGGCCTTGTGGGGAGCGGCTTCATCAGTGGCATCTACCTTAAGAACAGCAAGCTCTTCAAGAGCTTCGACGTGGTCGCCTGCTCCGACCTCATCCACGAGCGAGCTGTGAATAGAGTGAAGGAGTTCGACATCCCGAAGGCCTGCTCCAACGAGGAGATCTTCGGGGATTCCGAGATAGAGCTCGTGCTCAACCTGACGACCCCCGACGGACACTACGAAGTCGCCAGACAGGCAATTGAAGCGGGAAAATCGGTCTATAACGAGAAACCCCTCGCCATCGAGCTCGACGAGGGGAGGGAGCTTGTCGAATTGGCCCAACACGCAGGGGTCCTCATCGGCGGCGCTCCCGACACTTTCCTGGGGGGCGGTATCCAGACCTGCCGTAAGTTGATCGACGACGGCTGGATCGGTGAGCCAATAGGCGCCACCGCGTTCATGACGAACCACGGTCATGAGAGCTGGCACCCCGACCCCGAGTTCTACTACATGGCAGGCGGGGGGCCGATGTTCGACATGGGCCCCTACTATCTCACGGCCCTCGTGAACCTCATGGGGCCCATCCGTCGGGTCAAGGCCTCAACAAGGATCACCTTCGAGGAAAGGACCATCACGAGCGAACCCAAGTTCGGCCAAAAGATAAAGGTCGACGTCCCCACCCACGTCGTCGGCATCATGGACTTCCACAACGGGGCAATCGGCACGATCATAACCACTTTTGACGTGTGGGGCGCACAGCTCCCTCGGATCGAGATCTACGGCACCCTGGGCTCCCTGAGCGTTCCGGATCCGAACACCTTCGGAGGGCCAATCAAGATATTCCTCTCAGGGTACGAGGAGTGGAGAGAGGTCCCCCTGACCCACGGTTACACTTTCAACAGCAGAGGCCTGGGAGTTGCGGACATGGCGAACGCCATCAGGTCAGAACGACAGCATCGAGCCAGCGGGAACCTGACCTACCACGTACTGGAGGCTATGCACGCATTCCACCGTGCCTCAGACCAGGAACGTACAGTGGAGCTGAAAAGCACAGTGAAAAAGCCCGAGGCTCTGCCTCTGGGCCTGATTGAGGGCTATCTCGACCCCTAGCGTACGTAACTCAGGGGATCGGTAGGAAGAACCTCCGAATCCAGCAGAAAAGGCTGGGCCCTCACAGGGTTTTCCTGGCGACCACGAGGGTGATTGTCTCGTCATTCCGAACCGGCTCGCCCGGGCTCTCCCTCTCGTGCTGTCTGAGCCTCTCGACGCCCTTCTCCAGCCCCTCATGGGTGATGGGACGGAACATGGACCACAGCTTCTTCTCCGCCACCTCGATGAGCTCGTCGACCCCCTGGTACCGCTCCAGATCGTAGGCGAGGAACTCAGTCGATGCGAAGCCCGCCACTCTGAAGAAACGGGTAAAGTCGTCGTTCGACGGATAGACCCTGAGTTGGTTCTCCATGATCTCCGGAAAGAAATCGAAGACCACCTTCCTCCGTAGCTGGTCGTGGGAGATTGTACGGATCACGACGGTTCCCCGTTCACCGAGCACTCTGCCGCACTCGTCCGCTGTCCCCTGCCGGTCTACTATGTGATGCCAGACCTGCGACGAGAAGACGCAGTCGAAGACCCCGGAGCGGAGGGGCAGCCCCTCGCCGACGGCGCAGAACCAGTGGACCTCCGTCGACTTCTCCCTGGCCCGTTCAAGCATACCCAAGGATGGGTCGAGGCCGCACAGTGTGGCGGAGGTCTCTACACCCATACCCCGTGTGTACAGGCCTGTGCCGCAGCCCAGATCCAAGATTTGAGAGTTCCAGTCAAGATGTGCGAGTCTGGTGACTTCGTCGGCCCAGAACTCAATTGCCTCGCCTTTGCGACCCTTGTCGTAGTCCCCGGCTATCTTTGTGAACTCGCTCACTTCACAGATCCCCTAAATCGCCTTCGAAATCAGTCTCGACCAACCCTCGATCCTGAACTCTATTACATAACCCTTTTTCTTAGGCCTCATAAGGTGGAAGCCCACTACTGTATTTAAAAAGAGCCGATGTGCAGATTGTTAAAGGCTCTGCTGGGGCGAATTGATGGGGTTCGAGAGTGGCTTCGACGAGAAGATCGACGTCATAGATCTGATCATCAACGTCCTGAAGGACCACGAGAAGAAGCTGGACGAACTCGTCTCACGCCTCGAGAACGTCCCCGTGAGAAAGACGCCCTCCTCCGGGGAGCCCAAGGATGAGACCCCCGTAAAGGAGGAGCCCATTCTAGACCTCCGTCCGCGGGCACCTCCCAGAGGGGCGACCGTGAAGGCGGCGCTCAAAAACTGGACGGAGTTCACGACTAGATGCGAATCGGCAGAGCTGATCGCATTCGACGTCCACGAGGGATGCTTCAAGGTCTCAGCGGTAGCAGAAGGTGTCCTCTACTCCTACTCGGAGAAGATACCGGACATGGAGATCCTCTACAGGAGGACAGGAGAGAAGGTAAGCATAGACAGCATCGACATAAGCCAGGCGGAGCTTGTCCCCACGGCGCTGAAGGGCATCCTTGAGTGCGGCCTTAAGCTCGACAAGAAGGAGCTTGAGCATGAACTGCCCGACGGTGAGTCCGTCCACAAGGTCATCTACAACGTAGACCCTGGGGTGGCTAAAAGCTGGCTCGCCTACCAATTGGCGGTTGACGACGAATCAGTTCTGCAAGGCGAACTACAGATATAGGAATCACTTGATTCGGAACATTATAATACTAAATATATTTTAACACTTTCATCTGGTCTCTTAATGTTCTCTACACATGATCGACAAAAAGTTGTATAACTTATGTGAATAATTTGTTCGTCTCATTGCTTTAGGTAATGTCGCAAGCAAGTGAGATAAATATATATATTTAATACAAATTTAAGATACTTTAGAGGTAACTTGGCTCAGTTACATATTTGAGTCGTAATAATCTCTGATGAAAAGAAGGGGGGAAGTATGAGTATCTCACATGTATTGAATTCGTCGCTCATTTTGTTGAAATCCAGAGTTAGTAGAATCTTTGGATGGTGTTGGGTGACCATAGTTACATGCCTAATTGTCAGCAGGGGGACACCACCTTTAGTTCCATTCCTATTGTCATTGGCATCAACAATCTTCATGTCGGCCTCAGTCTACCTCTATAACGATATTATAGACTCAGAGTATGACGTATACAACTCTTTAAAAAAGGACAGACCACTTGCCATAGGACAAGTGTCAATAGAACATGCAAAAATCGTTGTGTATACCCTCGGTCTCCTGGGAATGGTTACAAGCTACTTGATGAACCTCTACAGCTTCGCGTTCAACTTTATTTACTTCCTATTGTTCACTCTCTATTCCTACCCAAGAGTAAACTTGAAGAAAATAATGGTAGTGAAGGAGGGCATCATATCCTTGGGGGTCATTTTCCTGACCCTGAGCAGCAGCTACGCAATAATCAACAGCTTCTCCATGAACGCGTTCGTGGCCGGCGTCATAGCTTCCATCTACCTGTTCGCCGCTCAGCCAGCGATCGGCGACACCACCGACCTGGAGGCCGACAAGATGCAGGGCGTCAAGACGCTGGCCTCTGTGATGAGTTGGAGGAGAAAGATGCAGCTGCTGGTTACGGGTGTGCTGCTTGTGATGACGTTAACGCCGCTGACATATTTCTACATGGATTTCAACATGCTGCTTCCGATACTGATGACCCTGGCAAGTCTCTTCGTTCTCAGAAACATGATACCCATCATGAACAGATTTGAGGCGGCCACATTCGATAGGACGTATAAAATAGCCTTCGCGTTCTACATGCTGATCCAGCTGTTCTTCGTCATTGGCTCACTTCAGTTTAATTTTTTCCTTTAGATCCACACCGATCTCCCAGACCGAATCAAAGATCGTCGTTAATTTCTTCGCTACACTTTCATTCTCTATGTAGAATCCAAATTGGTAATTATCCGTCATGGGGTCCTTAATCTCGAGCACGCTCATTTTATTGTCGACCACAAAGAAAGTATACGGTATCGACGCCATTCTCACCTTGAAATCCGGCGACTTGAGAAAGTCGGTGAAAAAGCTGATCTGTTTAGGGTTCGTTAATAACGAGAAGATGATTTTGATCGCTTGAGACAACTGCTCCGCCTGAGCGGCTATGGCCCTTATGTGCACGCCCCTGTTCAGCGCCTTCAATCCCTTGTCTATGACCCTCTGGTCTATGTACTGCGTCGCCATCAGTATCTCTTCCTGAGCGCTGTCGATCATCTTCCCCGTCTCTGATACCAGCTCGTTAAATGTGAAGAAAATGCGGGTCTCCTTTGATTGAGAAGCCACATCAAAGGAAAATACCTGCATCAGCTCGTTCCTTTCCTTATCAGATATATTTGCCCTGTTCAGCTGGTTCATGAGAGCGAGCTTGTCTTTGTTCAGTAGGAGATCTTCCATGGAGAGACCTAGGTCGCACAGTATCTTTCCCAGCGCCGTGTGCTTGTACTCCCCCTCGACCTTCTCAATGAGGTTGGTGTCCAGCAGATCCTTGAGGCGGGAGTAGAACCTCTTCTGGGTGAGACCCAGGGAGGTTATGGCCTCCTTTGAGCTGCTTATCCCATCCTTTGCGTAGATGAAAATGGCGAGGGCGTCTTCGTTTCCGAGGGCGTTCAATATCTTAACTAGGTCGGTGAAAGCCTTCATCGAGACATCTAATGGGAAATCTGCTAACTGCTCCGCATCCTGGATAGATGTCATTCACGTATCCTCGGAATAGACAGAAAAACATGGATGTCAGATAGAATTTAAGTGAAATGAAGGTATCGCACTGATGATTGATATAGAGGAATATTTCAGATATGGCTCTCCTTCGTTAACATATCGACACAGAGAGACTGGTTTCGACCACATTAAAATGACTCAATTATTAAATGCTCGTGTGTGCCGAAGCGCTACAAACACAGTCTTATTCTGGTTAAATTAACACTAATCCCCTAATCTCTGGTGATCTAGAATGGCGAGAGCCAACATACTGGTGGTGGACGACGACGAGGCGCAGCTGAAGTTGTTTACTTCGATCTTGGAGAAGAAAGGATTCTACGTCGAGTCCGCGATCACTGGGGAGGAGGCTCAGGAGCTTACCAGCGGTACCGACTTCGATCTCGCAATCATCGACATCAAACTCCCAGACATGACCGGGGATGAGGTCGTTCGAGAGTTTAGGTCGAAGGGCAAAGAGATGGATGTCATCCTGATCACAGGCTATCCCTCGCTGCAGGAGTGCATCAACGTGCTCGATCTCGGCATCCAGGAGATACTACTTAAGCCTATAGACGCCGGGGAGCTGCTCAGGGTGGTGGAAGATTCTCTCTCCTAGGGTGGCGGTCTGAGCACACGGGTAGTCTTTCAAGTCCCCAATAACGATTCTCGTCGAGCCAACAGGTCCTCATAAAGGGGAATCTTTTAATTGCAGGGCTAAATCTCTTGTAGGTTGATCGGTGGGGTAGAACATGTCGCTGAGGGATCCCTTCAAGCTGGAGCTGGCCCGCAGACACCTGGTCAACAAGACCGTCTGCAGGAGCTGCGGCGTGACCAACCCGCCGAAGGCCACCAAGTGCCGCAAGTGTAGGAGCAAGAATCTGAGGCCCAAGAAGACTAAGGGCAGAGCCCGATAGTCTCGCTGTTCTGTCAAGGACTCCGTTGTCTACTTTTAGAGCGCACACGTTGGCGGTCCATCCTCAACGCAATACGCTGCCCTTTCTCCAAGTGCTGTACTCTATCGCTATCTGGCGTATCATGCTCCCGGTCTTATGAGCCCACTCCATCTCGCCGGTGGACACGAGCCTGACGTCGAAGACGTCGTCCACCGACTTCTCTATCAGTAGGTCGTTCTTCGTGTAGAAATGGCCGACCATGGTCGTCGTCGCCCTGTAGATGAACGTGATGCTCCTCACGACGTTCCCCCCGACGCTCTCATCGACCTTTATCATGGCAGTCATGTAGCTGGGGTGATCTAGGTAGAACCTTAGAACGCTCAGCGCGTAATCCATGAAGTCGTCCAGTTCCTCCTCGTGGAGCTTTATTGGTATCTGGATCGTGTAAGGGTCGAAGGTGCTCTTCTCCCGTCGCTCCACCCTCCACCTCCTGATCAGGGACGGTGTGATCACCACCGACCTCTTCAGTGCGAACACGGCCCCGACTACGACGGCCGTCATCGATATCCCCACGGCCCCAAGGCTCCAAGCCGCCGAGACCTTCTGACCGACCTCGACAGTTAATTGCAGGAGCGCCATCGTCTTGTACAGCCCCAGGCCTAAGAGGTACCCCATACCGCCCCCGATGACCCCTATGATGGCTGCCTCTGCGACGAAGATCGCAGATATCTGGGCGGGGTTGAGCCCTATGGCGGAAAGAATGTTGATCTCTCTTCCCCTCTCGAACATGGCGTTCAGCATCATGGCGCCGACGTTCAGCACGACGATGATGCCCGGGATCAGGACGGGGAGCCCCTTCCCCTGGATGTACGTTCCGAGGCTGGCGACGTACAGCCCCTCCGCCGAGGAGGACCACGCCTTGTAGCCCCTCTCCAGGGCAAGCCTCTCCGCGAATTCCCGGGCGTCGGACCTTTCGTCGACGAGGATATCTATCCTGGAGACGCCGGTGAGGGGCAGCCCGAGCGCGGTCTCCAAGTCGCAGATGATCGTCTCAGATGGCAGGCAGGCCTCCTGTACAAGTACAGGCGCATCCCCCTCGAGGTTGACGAATGCCAGCTTGCTCGGCAGGAACTCCGAGCCGTCGATGTCCCTCAACTCCCTGACCTTCTCGTCATCGAAGAAGCCTGCGACCCTCAGAGTGTGGCTGTAGAACGTTAACTCTTCCCCCAGTCTTATTCCCGGAGTGTCCCTGAGGCTCAAGCTCACCAACATCTCATCGGCGGAAAGTTGGATTCCCACGCCCCTTGTGGCGATCTCGTCGATGCTTGTGAATAGCGTCTCCGCTTCGGGGTCTATTCCCAGTATGCCGCGTATGCTCAACTCCTCGTTCTGGAGAAGGGGCGTTAGGACGGGTATGTTCTCTGCTTTCTGCGCCATTATGACGCTCTCCGGCTGGTTCCTGAGCCATTCCGTCGTGATCTCGTTGGCGATCACGAACGTTGGGGCGTCCATCTTCCAGGCCCTGTCCCTTATCATCACGCCGTTGACCGGGGCGATCTGGTTCGCCATCCGTCTGGTCATCAGACCGTAGCCCTGCGAGAACGACGTCAGCACGACGAAGGCCATCACGAAGAGGACGACGGAGGCCAGGGTCAGTGCGAACCGCAGCCTCCTCCTCTTCAGGCTCCTCCGTGCGATGGAGAAGATGGGGACGATCATGTTCAGGAAGGAGACCCTCTCCCCGGCCCTCCCGGCCCTCAGCACTCTCGGTACAAACGTTGCCATGGTGATGGACGTGGCCACGGAGAGGATCGAGGCGGCCACGAAGTATTCAGTGGGGACGTACCTCACGCCTGGATAGGTGAGGTGGAGCAGTGACAGGAACACGGCGGAGGCCGCAATGCTCCCCCCGGCCTGCCGGACGCTGCCGTCGGAGAGGAAGAAGGAGAGGAAGGTCGAGGAGACGCCGACGAAGAAGACCAGTATGTAGACGGAGAGGACGGCGTCCTCGTACATGATGTCCGAGCCCTTGGCCAGGTTGACGAGGGAAAGGAAGGCCGTCTTGAGGGCCCTGAAGCCGTCTATGTATAGCCCCTCTTGGAGCGAGACCTTGGCGTCATCGATGAGGCCGATCGCCGACGTGAGCGTCTCCTTCTCTACGGTGAGGTAGAAGCCATCGGCCTCCATGTCGTAGACTCTCCCCTCGACGCGCTCTAGGAGGGCCTCCACGTCACCCAGGTTGTAGGTCAGCGTGTGCTTCCTGACGTCGATCCGCAGCTCCTCGCCCTGGGCTAGCCCAGCGAGCCCCGGTTCGTCGGCGTCGAAGGAGAGCTGCTTGAACTCTCCTCCCGTCAGCACTGTGGCGTTCACGTTGACGGTGAACGGCGTCTCCAGTGGAACGATCAAGTGTCTCGGCTCGAGGTCGAGCAACTCGCTCTGGGCGCCGTCTGATGTGCCGTACTCGAGGCGGAGGCCGTTCATAGTCATCACATCCCCTGTGGCGGGGTCTATCACCTCGTAGCCGACCCTAACGGGGAGGTCCTCGGTGACCACGAACTGGAGGTCGCCCTCGATAACGACGGAGGCCCCGGGCTTCAGCCCTATCGTGCCCATATCCCCGCCGTCCTGGGGGAGCTGGACCTCGGCGTGGAAGGGGACGTAATCGGCTCCCAGGGTCGAGGGGTCGTCGGCGAGGATGTAGATGTGATAGGGTCCGGGGGCTAGTGAGAAGTTGAAGCGTCCTGCCTCGTCGGTGTTGTGCCTCGACGGGTGCATTGGGGTACTCCAGACGTTGATCGTGGCGCCGGCGATGGGCGTCCCTGTCACTGTTGAGACGACCGTTCCCTCCACCGCCGTCTCGTCCAAGGCCCTCGGAAGGAGGATCGGCGCCAGGGCTGCGAGGACTATGGTGGCGACTAGAAGGACCTTGGCGAAGCGCCGCCTCGATCGCCGGTAGCTTGGCCTGTTTTCACTTTCAGCGTTCACTTGGCCCTACGCCTTTCCTCTTGAGCTTTGGGATTTTACTCACATATCCACCGGCAACCCACGATAAAAATGATGATGCTCTCGGGACTGTTTTCCGTTTTATACGCGAATGCTTCGCCTGTTTGACGCTGCGAGTTCATAGGGGGCGGAAAGGATTTTATTGGGACCCTGCCTGTTATGGTCGTAGTGGGGCCGGTCGTTCAGCTTGGTTAGGACACTGCGTTCACACCGCAGAGGTCGCCGGTTCAAGTCCGGCCCGGCCCACCATTGTGAGCGTAGCTTGCGATAAGTGTTTCAGGCCTTCATCGTCGGTGTGACGTGGGTTGGGACCTGTGGTAGGATTTCACTGTTCTGTTGATTGCTGGCTGATTCCTTTTTGATGTTCCGGATTGGGTTCGAGTCTATCCATTGGATGGGAGTTGGATCCTTGTTTCATGCGCGCATTGGGAGATGGGTTACGGCTGGTACACCGAAAACGGTTTATGTCCCTGGAGTTGCCTCTCTTGACCAGCTGTTGTACTTCTCCACTATCATTATCTTGACTTCATCCGGGTAGTCGACGATGAGCTTCATCCGAGTCTCCTCGGATACGTCGCCGTCGACCGTGAGCTCCTCGCCCGCTTGTCTGATGGCCTGGAAGAAGCCTTCGAGGTATCCTCTGCCACTCTCGTCGTAGATTATTCCGGAGGAGGGTAGGAAGACTTTGACTGCGCCGGGGAAGAGCCCTTCGACCTGATTGAAGTTGCTGAGGTCGGGGAACCCGCATACCGAGATCACGATCCTACGCTGGGGCTTTTTCTTCTCGTGCCTCCCCGGGTGATGGGTCTCCCCCTCCTGGATGTACATCTCGGGCATATTCAGGGGCAGCGTCCTCTCCCGGAGCCGCTGCAGGTGGTGGACAATGTTGTAATGGTAGATTGGAGTCCCGAAGACTACGGCGTCTGCCTCCACCATCTTCGGCAGTATCCAGTCCATGTCATCCCTGTGTACGCACTGGCCGGGCGTCTTCCACCAGCAGCTGAAGCAGCCCACGCAGCCCTTCACGTCGAGGTCCACGACGTAGTGCTTCTCCACCTCGGCCCCCGCCGAGGCTGCAGATTCAAGGAAAGTATTCATCAGTACGTCCGTGACGCTCTGACCCTTACGGGGGCTGGCGTTGAAGGCCAGTATCTTCATGATGGTCAAGAAATTTGGCAGCCGTTTAATAACGTTTGCATTCCGCTGCGCAATGGTCGTGAGGAGGCTTCCTCGGAATCTACTAGATCTTTTTAGCATCACCCTACGGGCCCAGAGGATAAATGATATCTCCGATAAGCGCCAAGTGCACTCGGACGTAACAGTGGGAGGAAAGAGGATGGAGGAGATAACGGTCGAGGGTGCCGCCGACGGGTACGTAGAGCTTTTCAACAGGTACGGCGTGGACTACGTCTTCAGCTCCCCGGGGACCGAGTTTGTCCCGCTCTGGGAGTACCTGGCAAAGTACAACTCCCAGGGGAAGAAGCCCTTCTACGTCAATACAAGGCACGAGGCAGTCTCGCTGACGATGGCGAAGGGGTACGCGATGGCAACCGGAAGGCCGCAGGTCGTCCTCACCCACGTCCTCGTTGGCCTCCTCCACGGGGCGATGGAGCTCAGGGCTTTATACACGGACAACGTCCCCGTCGTACTGTTCGTGGGGCAGGCCTGGACCCACGACCGGGAGGTCCACGGTGGCACTCCTGGCTCCCACTACATGTCTTTCACCCAGGTCGGCGGGCAGCCGAGGGTCGTGCAGCCCTACGTGAAGTGGAGCAGCAGCCCCGCGTCCAACGCGAACATCCTCGACGTCCTGTCAAGGGCCTTCGACGTCGCCTCGTCCGATTTAAGGGGGCCCGTCGTAGTCGCCATCTCCAGGGAGCTCCTCTTCGAGAAGGTAGCGAGGATGAGGATGCCGGAGAGGAAGCCCCGACCCACCCAGGTACAGGCGGACCCCGTCGCCCTGAAAAGGCTGGCCGGGCTGCTCGCGGAGGCCGAATCTCCTCTGGTCTACACGAGGTACCTGGGTAGGAACCCTTCCGCAGTCTCGTCGCTGGTCGAGTTTGCCGAGATGCTCGCGCTCCCCGTTTTCGAGACGCCGGGATACGTGAACTTCCCCACCGATCACCCTCTGCACATGGGCTACAACATAGGGCCCCACAGTGCTAAATCCGACCTGATCCTCGTCATCGACAGCAGCAGCTGGCCCCCGTGGTACCCGCCCACGAGCATCAGGGACAGCAGCGATGCGAAGATAGCCTTCATGGACATTGACCCGCTGCAACACAAGTACCCGTCTTACACGTACCCCGCCGACATGCTCGTGACGGCCGATTCGAGCCTTGCCTTGCCGGCGTTGATCGACGCACTCGTGCCGCTACTGGAGGAATCCTCCGGAAGTCTGCGGAAGCGGCGCGACAGATGGGTGGAGGAGCACGTGAGGCTGCGCGACGAGTGGAGGAGGGAGGCCCTTGGTACAAGGGACGACGCTCCCATCGACCCCAGATGGCTCTGCCGCTGCATAGATGAGGTGCTGGACGAGGAGACCATCACCGTCAACGAGACCATAACCCACGGCAGGATAATCCACAGGCACGTCGAGGTAAACAGGGTCCGCCCAGGGACCCACTTCGAGGCGACGGGGCCGGTGGCGCACTCAGGCCTGGGGCAGGGGCTCGGGGTCGCCCTTGGTGTGAAGCTGGCCGAGCCCGGGAAGACCGTCATAGCCCTGGAGGGGGACGGGAGCTTCAACTACAACCCTATCCATGCGAACTTCGCCCTCTCCCAAGAGTACGAGCTCCCCTTCCTGACCGTGATCTTCGACAACCTGTCCTACGCCGCTATGAAGCAGCACAGTAGGTTCTACCCGGACGGCTGGTCGGTGAAGGATGAGAGGTACTACGGTGTGTACATGAAGCCCAAGACCGACTACGTGAAGATCGCCGAGGCGTTCGGCGGGTACGGCGAGGTGGTCGAGGACCCTTCGGAGGTCAAGTCCTCGCTGCAAAGGGCTCTCGGGCAGGTGGAGGAAGGCAGGCTGGCGCTTATCGACGTGATGGTCAAGCCTCCTCTATAGAGGGTAAGAAGAAAAGAGGGAACGGCCAGGGCTGGCTCAAAGACATTTTATATTTTCACTGCCTCTGGGCACTGTGATGGACATGCCCGTTCTACAATACAGGTTCGGCCAGACGAATATCGCCAAGGTGAGCGGATCGGATGAGCTGAGGGAGGTCTTGGACGACCCCTGGCTCGAATCGGAGACCATTGTCATCAAGCCGAACTGGGTGGACATAGATCGCGGTAGCTTCGTGGACGCTAGGACCCTGAGGACGCTGCTGGAGGCCCTCGACTCCAGGTTGGTGGTGACGGAGTCGCTCCACGTGGCCCGCTCCATGAACCTCCTCAAGGATGGGATGAGCTTCATCGTCGGCGGCGAAGAGGTGAATTGGCGCTGGCTGCTCAAGGGCGCCGGTTGGAGGTGGCTCATCGAGAATCCCGGCTGGGACTGGTTCAGGGGCGGCGGGCACTGGGCGCAGATCGTGAAGGAGGACAAGGCCTTCCTCGACGAGCATGGCTTCACGGACCTCTTCAAGGAGTTCAACGTCGAGTACATCAACACCACCGATGAGGTCTGGAACGGTAGGAACGCGGATCCGGCCGAGGTGAAGAGGGCCGTCGAGTCCCGCTTCGGACCGGTCCGAGAAGAACGGCTCTACGGGATGGTCCCCCAGAGGCTCTACGATCTGCGAGGGTCCACCATGATAAGCCTGGCGAGGCTGAAGCAGTACGCCACCTTCACCCTGAAGAACATTTTCGGGATGATAATCGACCCCATGAGGCCTTGGTGGCACGGGCTGAAGAACTCCAGGGTCTCTGCGAGCATCGTCGACATCAATAAGGTCTACCGCTCCATCTTCAACGTCTACGGGATCTGCGCATCGCTGTACGAGACCGCCGTCGCGAACCCCGAGGGAGAGTTCCAAGGGGCGTACATGGGGAGGTACGACATCGTCGATGGACTCGGGTTGGTGGCCTTCGGCAGGGACCCGGTGTCACTCGACAGGTTGCTCCTCAACCTCACGGAGCAGATATCAACGCAGGCACCTGAGGTGAACTGTGCCCCCATCGAGCTGGCCGAGGAGGAGGGGCTGGGGGCCTGCGACGATGAAGCCCTCTTGGAGTCGAAGCTCAAGGTGGGTGTTTGGTTCTCGCCCCAGCTGTGAAGGGTTCGGCCCGTGTCTTCGTCATGAGAAACGTTATAATCGCCACAGAACCAGGTACCAGTCGAAGCCATGTTCAGAGACATCCTTGTCATCGGCGCCGGAGTCCTGGGGCTGAGCTCCGCCCTCCACCTCAAGAGGACCAACCCCGATAAGGACGTCTTCGTCGTGGACAGGCTCGGAGGACCCGGTCAGGGCAGCACCGCCAAGTGCGCCGGGATCTACTTGAACCACTCCACCACCGAGCTGAACCACATCCTCATGGACTCTACCGTCGACTGGCTCCACCACCTCCACGACGACCTGGGCCACGACCTGAAGCTCGCCCAGCACGGATACCTGTACCTTCTAGACGAGGAGGAGGACAGGAAGCTGAGGGGCCCGGTCTCTAAGATGCAGGATATGGGCATCGACGTGAGGACCTACGACCGGGAGGAGCTGGAGCACATGATCCCGGACCTCATCACTGCCCCCGATGACGAGGATTCCCAGCTCATGGGGCTCAAGCCCATCGTCTCCGGCGTCTTCAGCGGTAAGTGCGGTGGCGTGGACGCCGACGCCCTCTCTCGCAGCCTCGAGGCCGAGTTCCTCAAGCTGGGGGGCGAGGTGAGTTACAACACCACCGCTGATAGGCTCATCGTCAAACCCGAGATGGAGCTTGGGATCCCAGGAGAGCCCTTCGTCTGGCAGGACATACACATCACAGGCGCAGAGACGAGCAGGGGGACCGTCGAGGCGGGCACCACCATCGTCGCCGCCGGCGTCTGGTCGGAGAGGCTCCTCGACCCCATAGGCTTCGACACCCTGATGAGGCCCAAGTCCCGCGCCATCTTCGTCTTCAAAGACCCGATGCTCGACGGGCTCCGCGACGCAGAGGGGTTCAGCTCCCTCAACGTGCTGCCCTTCACCCACATCGCTGGGGTGAAGACCTACCTGAAGGTGGAGCAGACCGAGGGAAGCATCTGGCTGGGCTGCGCCGACGATTTCGGCAGGCGCTATGGCCTCGAGGACGACCCCCAGCCCGAGAGGGGGCTCTACTCGAACAACATCTACCACGCCTTGGTGAAGCACCTCCCATGCTTCGAGAACCTCCGCCCAGTGAACATGTGGGCAGGGCAACGGTCGGTGCACAGGGTCGACAAGACCCCCGTCGTCGCCCCAGCCCCCGGGATGATCTACGTCGGCTCAACCACAGGGAACGGCGTCACCAAGAGCGACGCGCTAGGCAGGACGGTCGCCGCCCTCTACGCCGGCGAGGATGAGGTCGAGGCCTACGGAGGGCGCCGCTTCAGGGCCTCCGATCTGGGCATCGAGCATCGAAGAGTTGAGATCGAGGAGTTCAAGGTATAAGAGCAATGCTATCAGGGAGCAGATGCCGGCTGTGCGGTGACTCCGAGAGGATCGTGGCTGGAGCCCTCGGCGTCTGCCTGGACTGCATCAGGGGCAGGCCAAAGGAGGCGCTGCCCTTGGTCGCCGAGGTACATGCGAGGAGCAGGAGAGAGCACGGCCTCCCCGACCGTTCCCCCAGGACCGAGGGTGGGGCGCGGTGCGAACTCTGCTCCAACCGCTGCTCCATCGGCGTGGGCGAGTCGGGGTACTGCGGTCTCAGGGCCAACGACGGCGTCCTCAGGTCCATCTCCACGAGGGAAAGGGGGCTATACTACGCTTACAAGGACCCCCACGTCACCAACTGCTGCTCAGCCTGGTTCTGCCCCGCGGGCACGGGGGCCGGCTTCCCCGATTACGCTCACAGGGACGGCCCGGAGCACGGCTACAGCAACCTGGCTGTCTTCATGTACGGGTGCAACTTCGACTGCCTCTTTTGCCAAAACCCTTCCCACAAGGAGTTCACAGCGACCCCTCTCCCGGTAACCGAGATCGCAGACAGGGTCGCCTCGGATCCCAACATCTCCTGCATCTGCTACTTCGGAGGGTCGCCCGAGCCCCAGCTCCCCTTCATACTGGAGGCCTCTCAGAGGGCGCTGGACGCCAGGGAGGAGAGACCGCTCCGCATCTGCTTCGAGTGGAACGGCTGCGGCCACCCTGGGCTGGTGCGCAGGGCCGCGGAGCTCTCCCTGAAGACGGGAGGTAACATCAAGTTCGACCTAAAGTGCTCCACGCCGGGGCTCAGCCTCGCCCTCAGCGGCGTCGACAACGGGAGGGCCTTCGAGAACTTCGAGACCGTGGCCAGGGAGTTCCACACGGAGAGGCCGGGGCTCCCCGTGGTCACCGCAACAACCCTCCTAGTGCCGGGCTACGTCGACCCAGCGGAGGTCGAATCCATTGCGAGGTTCATCGCGGAGATAAATCCCTCCATCCCCTACGGCCTGCTGGCCTTCCACCCGGCGTACCGCATGGGCGACCTCTCATACACACCCCTGGAGCAGGCGGCGGAGTGCTACAGGGCGGCGAGGAGGCACCTGAAGCGGGTAAACGTGGGTAACCTCCACATCCTGGGGCTCCGAAGCATGGAGCAGTTCCTCCTAAGGACGGGGATGAATGGGTGAGAAGCACCAAGATGAATTCAATTTGGAATAGCCCTAAGGGTTCTACACTCGGCTCGGCCTTCCGACGACGCCGGCCATCAGTATGAATGCACAGGCGTAAACGGCGAACATCGCCCTCATGAAACCCGTCGCATCGATGAACAGGAACAGAAACACGCAGACGCCCATGGCTGCCCCCGTTGCGAACCTCAGGCCGTTGTTGCTCTGCCTCCATCCGTGGGTCTGTGTGACCCAGTCGACGGACGCTGGTAAGAGTAATAACAGGCAGGCGAGCACCTGCTGTGCCACATCTAGGGAGCTGTAGAAACCAAGGCCGCCGAATGAGTTTAGAGCGATAACGGATAGGGCGCCGGAGACGTAACCCGAGCACCTGGCGCAGAGCCTCAGCTCCCCGCCGTGGAACCTGACGGTGAACCAGTGCCCGTGGGCGAGAAGCCGCCAAAGCTCCAATGTAATCCCCTATTCCGTGATCAGCTTCTCACCGCAGTACGGGCAGAGGTTGAACTCGGGCAGCACGGACTTGCCGCACGCCGTGCACTTGGCGCCCACGGGGACCGCTGGGATCTTCAGGGGTTGCTTCGCCTTGAACCTGGTCACCCTAGCCTTGATGTTGGAGTTGTACGTCGCCTTCACAACGGTGCCACCGCCCTCCACCTCGGTGAGCTCGATGTAGATCGGTCCCGTGCGGTCGAGCATCCTGTACAGCCTCGGTGGCTCCTTCTCCCTCTCGACGAACCTGGCCTCCGCCCTCCTCCGTGTGAGGCCCCCGAGGAAGCCGGAGAGCCCGCCTGAGGCCTTGGGAGCAGTTGCCTCCTCCTCTTCCCTCCGCCACTTTTCGACCTCCCCGACGACAGCATCGTACGCCTCCTCGATCCCCTGTGGCGTGTACCAATAGTCCGTAGCGGTCTCGCCCTCGGGGACCCTCTCTCCCCTGGTCTGGGAGAGGTAGATGTAGCACGCTATTATAGGGAGGAGCATGATGAGGATGTCCCAGAAATCCCCCTCCTGACCCACGAGCGCAGACGGTAACATAGTCTTTAACCCTGCCCTAAATCGCGTTCTAACCATATAAAACGATGACATCCAAGCTCCAGCTGAAGACTATCCACATGAAAGTCCTCTGCCTGCCCTGTGCGCGCAGACAAGATATTATACCTCGATTTAGTAGAATAGATCAGTCTGCGAAGCTGAACGTGCGTGACATGTTCTCGAACTACGAGGCGACCCCCGAGGACGAGGACGAGATCATCAGGAGGGTGGCTGAGGAGGTCCACAAGCGTGGCATGGAGATCCCAGCCATCATCATGCTGGAGACCCTCAACCCCCTGAGCTTCATGGGAGCGACCATGGGCCGCCTCTTCCTCTCACCCGTGCTGCCGGCCCTGGGAGAAGACCTGGGAATGAAGGGAGAGATCGTCCTCCAAGTCTTCGAGAAGCACTCCAACATCGAGAAACTCATCTCCCTAATTGAGGCCATGACAAAGGAGGAGAAGACAAATAAGGCGCCCTCCAGAGAGGAGGGAAAAGAAGATAAATCGAAGAAAGGCTGGAGGCGCTTCCTCCCCTTCTAGACCCTTTAGGGAGTCCAAGGGGCCGTAACCGGTATTTTTCAGAAAGCCTTAAGGGCGACCTTATAAAAATGACTACGGAATTACGTTGGCCTCACTCAGGAAACCACTAGACGAGATGCAGTACATCCTAGCGACCGACGTCGGCAGCACGACAACCAAAGCCAGATTCTTCCACAAGAATGCCGGCGAGTGGAGGTTCCTCGTGTCCGGGGAGGCTCCCACCACCGTCGAGGCCCCCTACGAGGACGTGACAATGGGCGTCCAGAACGCCGTCAGGGAGGTCGAGGAGCTCACAGGCCACAAGATACTGGCCCCTGACGGGAGCGGCATCGTAGTCCCCTACGATGGCGAGAGGGGTGTGGACCTCTACTGCACCACCAGCAGCGCGGGGGGCGGCCTCCAGATGATGGTAGCGGGCCTCATCAAGATGATGACCGCCGAGAGCGCCAACAGGGCGGCCCTTGGCGCAGGGGCCATCGTTATGGACGTCATCGCCCAGGACGACGGACGGCGGATCTTCCAGAAGATACAGAGGATACGCAACCTCAGACCCGACATGATTCTCCTCGCCGGCGGTACGGACGGAGGGGCGACCGCCAGAGTCATCGAGATCGTAGAACTCATCAAGGCTGCCGAGCCCAAGCCCAGGCTCGGGGTGGCCTATAAGCTGCCCATCGTCTACGCCGGCAACAAGGACATCAGGCCGAAGATCAACGAGCTGATGGGCGGCGACTTCGCTCTGGACATGGTGGACAACATCCGCCCCGTCCTCGAGATAGAGAACACGGAGCCCGCGCGCCGCGCCGTCCACGAACTCTTCATGGAGCACGTGATGAGCCACGCCCCGGGGTACACCAAGCTCATGAAGTGGACGGATGTGGACATCATGCCCACCCCTGCGGGCGAGGGGATGGCGATGCAGCTCATCGCCAGCAGATTCAAGGAGAACGTCTTGGGCGTCGGGCTGGGCGGGGCCACAACCAACGTGTACTCGATCGTGGATGAGCGCTTCGTCAGGAGCGTCAGCGCCAACCTGGGGATGAGCTACAGCGTCACCAACGTCATGAAGGAGGCAGGCATCGAGAACATCCTGCGATGGCTGCCCTTCGAGCTCGACGAGGAGGACGTCTCCAGCAGGCTGATGAACAAGATGATCCGCCCCACAACCATCCCACAAATGCTGGAGGACCTCATCGTCGAGCACTCCGTCGCCCGAGAGGCCCTCCGCCTGGGCCTGGAGCACCACAGGACCATAGCGACCCGGCTCAAGGGGATCCAGATACAGAGGGACATCGCCTCGATGTTCGAGCAGCAGGTTGAGGAGTCATACGTTAAGATGAGTGAGATCGACATCATCGCCGGAACAGGCGGCCTGCTGAGCCACGCCCCGAGGCGCATCCAGTCGATGTTGATCCTCACGGACGCTTGGCAGCCCGAGGGAGTGACAAAGATGTTCCAGGACAGCGTCTTCATGATGCCCCACCTCGGCGTCCTCTCCACGGTCCACAGAGACGCCGCATGGAACATCTTCGACAAGGACTGCCTCGTTAGGCTGGGCACATGCATAGCTCCGGTGGGGACGGTCTCTGGGGACGTCCAAGCTCGAGCGCGGGGGGAGCGAGTCATGACGGTGGAGCTCATATTGCCCGACGGAGGGACCGTCGTGGAAGAGCTCGATTACGGCGAGGTGAAGTGCATAGAGCTCCCGGAGAGGCAGGAGGCTAAGGCTGTCATCACGCCCAGCAGGCGTTTCGA
Organism: Candidatus Bathyarchaeota archaeon; assembly: GCA_020346605.1. Lineage (GTDB taxonomy): Archaea > Thermoproteota > Bathyarchaeia > TCS64 > TCS64 > BS750m-G28. The sequence goes on from CP070784.1 coordinate 1,457,063, forward strand.
CGTGGGTAGAGGGACCGGAAGTACCGTCGAGAAGACGGTCATGGGAGGGGTTGCCGGGGTGCTCCTCGACGCGAGGGGGCGACCTCTGCATCTGCCGGTAGAGGAAGACAAGAGGAGGAGGCTGCTCCTGGAGTGGTTCGAGGCACTGGAGCTTTACGACAAGGACAAGTTGGAGGAGTGGATCTGAGATGAGCAACGAAAAGACTGATGACAAGATCTCTGAGGAGGCCCACGCCTATACCCCAGGCCTGAAAGTAAAGAGGTCGATGACCGTCCGGCAGACCCGCCGCCTCCCCATCCCGGGCAAGGTTCTCGTCAAAGTCGGCGACGAGGTGGACCATGACACAATAGTAGCTGAGGCCGAGATAAGCAGTGAGCCCGAGATCGTGAAGGCGTCATCGATTATGGGCGTCGAACCCTTGGACCTTGAGCGGTACATGTTGAAGAAGGAGGGCGACCCTGTCGAGGAGGGAGAGAACATCGCTTACTTCAGCGCTCTCTTCGGCCTGATAAAGAAGCAGGTCACATCCCCCATCAAGGGATACATTGAGTCCATCTCGGAGATCACCGGTCAGCTGATCGTGCGCGGGGCGCCAGTCCCCGTCAAGGTGGATGCCTATATCCCGGGTAAGGTTGTCGAGGTAATCCCGAATGAGGGGGTGGTTATAGAAATCAACGCAGCATTCATCCAGGGCATCTTCGGCATCGGCGGGGAGAGCCATGGAAAGCTAAAGGTCGCCGTGGAGTCCTCTAACGATGAGCTCAACACGGATGCTATAGGCCACGAGGATAAGGATGCGGTGCTTGTGGGAGGTTCCATGGTCACCATGGACGCCCTCAGGAAGGCTGTCGACATAGGTGTCTCTTGCATCGTGGTGGGTGGCATCCGCCACAATGACCTGATCAAGTTCACGGGTGAGGAGGTCGGCGTCGCCATCACTGGCCACGAGGAGGTCGGCCTGACGTTGATCGTTACAGAGGGCTTCGGGAAGATGACGATGTCTCAGAAAACCTTCGACCTACTGAAGAGCTATGAAGGCCACCTCGCCTCGGTGAACGGGACGACCCAGATTAGGGCAGGCGTCATGAGGCCAGAGATCGTGATCCCCCACGGCGGCGCCGTTGAGGCGTCCGAGGAGTTCTCCTCGGGTATGGTACCTGACACGCCTGTTCGAATAATACGACAGCCTTACTTCGGCGCCATCGGCGTCGTCTCGAGCCTTCCCGTAGAGCTCCAGCAGTTGGAGTCCGAGTCATATGTGAGGATATTAAACGTTAAGTTGGGAGACGGCAAAGTCGTCACCGTACCGAGGGCCAACGTCGAGATAATTGAGGAATGATCCTCCAATTCGACACGTTTTAAATTATGTTCTATTTTTTAGAGCTCCTATTCTCGTCTCTCCGGGCGTACCTCCTCTCGTAGCGGTAATGTTAACTACAGGTGAAGGCGAAAAGTAAAACTCTTTCACGATTTTTTTACCCAGTGAAAGGCTTAAACTACGAAAAATAGTTAATTTTAAACCATTTCAGCGAGAATTGTTAAATATACAATCTAGTAAATTCTATCTGCAAGAAAAACAAGGAGACGTTTGAATACATGGCAATACTAATCGAAGGTAGAATCTTCGGTTTACTGTGTCTAATAGTAATCATGGCAGCGGTTGCTTACTACATCAAGGCAGCTGAAGGAGGTAGAGTCCCGAGGATAAGAAGGGTTGCCGGCATTGACGCCATCGATGAGGCAATCGGTAGGGCAGTGGAGATGGGGCGACCCATTATCTGTTCACACGGCATCGCCGACTTGAGGGGCGCAACGTCGGGACCCCAGACACTCGCTGGGCTCAGCGTGCTGAGCTATGTAACGAAAAGGGCTATCGCCAGTAGTGCAAAAGTCCTAGTCCCTGTGAGGCAGCCAGAGGTCTGGCCAATCGCAGCTGACATCATGGAGACCGAGTACAAGTTGGCCGGCAAGGCCGACGAGTATGACTCCGATGATATCAGGTTCCTCTCTACAGCCCAGTTCGGGTTCTCTTCGAACTACATGGGCCTGATGATGAGGGAGAGGCCAGGGGCGAACATCATGATCGGAGCATACTGGGCTGAGTCACTACAACTCGCTGAGACCGGCAGCAGAGTCGGAGCGTTCCAGATCGCTGGCACGGCGCAAACATCACAGATTCCTTTCTTCCTTGTGTGCGCTGACTACTGCCTCATTGGCGAGGAGATCTACTCCGCCGGTGCCTACCTGACACAGGACGCGCCTCTCGTAGCGAGCTTGGCGGGTCAGGACGTCGGCAGGATAATCGCGGTGATCCTCAGCGTACTCGGAACACTGCTATACACGGCTGGCATGACGGTCCTTCTGGACCTCTTCGGGATGTGATGATGAATGTCTGATGTATTAAGAAGGATCGAAATACCGATTTTTATAACGGCGTTCTGCACAATACTGCAAGTAATCCCCTACTATTTCAACATACCAGTGATTGACTCGGCCTCGGCAACCATGAGAGACTGGATGCTGTTGGTCGTCAACTGCGCCGTTTTCGTCGGCGTCGTATCCCTTGGCCAGGTCCACGGAAAGAGGATCCAGAGAAGAGGCCAGCACTGGGAGTACAGCGTAGTCCTAATAGCCTTCATGGTTGTCATGGCGCTCGTTGGCTTCCCCCTTGAGATGATCGGGCTCGGCTTCGACAACCCCCAGTACCTGTTCCTCTTCAACAACGTACTCAACCCGCTTGGTGGCACGATGTACAGTATACTGGCGTTCTTCATCACCTCCGCAGCTTACAGGGCCTTCAGAGCGAGGAACTTCGAAGCAGGTGTAGTACTAGTCTCTGGAACAATCGTGGTGATGTCAAATGCACCCCTATTCACTTCCTCGCTACCTTTCTTGATCGACTGGAAGAACTGGATCTTCGACGTCCCGAATGCGTCCACCGGGAGGGGAGTAATGATTGGTGCTGCGCTCGGCGCCGTCGCCCTCGCTGTGAGGACTCTGATGGGGATCGAGCGAGGCTATCTCCGAGGTGGAGGTGAGGAGTAGAGATGTCTATACTGGATAGGATGCAGAACATCGACCGCCGGTATATCTACTTGGCGGGCTGGCTCTTCGTCTTATTCCCGCTCATGAATCCTCTTGGACTACCTGTACCCATCGGAAGGGAGTCCAGAGTCTGGTACCAGTACATCGAAGACATACCCAACGATAGCGTCATAATGTTCAGCATGGACTACGGTGTCTCGGGGATGCCCGAGCTTTACCCGATGACAGTCGCTACGATGCACCACTTATGGTCCAACGCACAGGCAAAGAACTGGAAGATAATCGTGATAGCCTTCTGGAACCAGGGACCACTCGTCTTCGACACGCTTCTGGGTCAGATAGATCCAGCCGAAAGGTACGGCGTGGTCTACGGTGAGGACTGGGTGGAACTTGGCTGGATTCCAGGTAGTGAGACAGGTATGGCGGCATTCGCAACTGACATATGGGGTCAGACCCCACGGGACTACCTCGAGGACAGACCCATCTCAGAATACCCGATAATGGAGAACGTGAGGACGGCTGAGGACGTAGATCTCGTAATCAGCATAGAGACCGGTACGCCTGGCCTGCCCGAGTGGCTGCGCCAGTGGAACGACCCCTTCGGCGTGCCCTTCATCGTGGGCTGCATCGGCGTATCGGTGCCCGGCATGGCGCCCTACCTGGCCTCGGGCCAGCTCTCGGCGCTGATGCCAGGCCTGACGTCGAGTGGTGAGTACGAGATACTGCTCAACAGACCCGGACTAGCCGTAGCAGGCCTCGACGCTGTGTCCATGTCCCACCTGCTGGTCGTATTTCTGGTGCTTATAGGTAACATCGCATACTTCGCCTCTAGAGGCAAGGAGGGCAGCTGAGATGTGGGAGCTAATTGGAATCTGGGCTGCGGTCTTCTTCACTCTGGCGATCTACAGCTTCCTCTATGGCGAGAACCCCTGGTTCCGCCTCGCAGAGCACATCTACGCCGGCGTATCGGTGGGCTACTCCGTGGCCTTCAACCTCGACTACCTACGTGACCAATGGGTAAACAAGTGGTCCCTAAATGGGACTCTGATGTTGCTGTACGTCATCGCCATCTTGTTCGGGCTCCTATGGTATGCCAGGTTCACGCGGGAGTACTTCTTTGCCTACCGCTGGACCCTGGCCATCATCGTAGGGACCGGAATCGGGATGGCGCTGAGGACGGTGATCTTCACGCAGTTCCTGAACCAGATTATCGCCCAGTCAAACCTCTCACTGTGGGTGGCCGGCGACATCATAGGGACTGTCAGCAACATACTGATCGCAATAATGGTACCCAGCGTGCTGCTCTACTTCTGGTTTACAGGCGGACAGCGCGAGACGGGCGGAATGTACTACGTCGACAGGATCGCACGCTACACAATGATGGCTGGCTTCGGAGCCGCCTACGGATACACTGTACTGACCAGGTACTCGCTGTTCATCGGACGTTCCCAGTTCCTGCTGGGGATCACGCCGAACCCACCGGAGGCGAGGATGGCGTTTTACGTCATCGCCGGTGTGATACTGATAACGCTCATCGGAAGGGATTTCCTGAAGAGATCCTAATCAAGAACCGCACAACCCCCTCCCTTTTTTACATTTTAACTGAGTACCCAGTGACGATCATGCAACATTAGCTAGGGGATGGCTCACCACCGTATAGGGCTTAGGACCAGCCGATGAAGTCACGGGGCCGACCTGGGTCGGTCTCAGGGGCTCACAGCGTGTGTAGTCTCAGCATACATGTATAGGGATATACACCTTCAACCCCCCTTGAACCATGGTCGTACGGGGATGGCTAGAGCAATCAAGGTAGCTGTGCTGCCGGGTGACGGCATTGGGCCGGAGGTGACGCGCGAGGCGGTCAAGGTCCTTACTGCCACGGGCCTCGACTTCGAGTTCATGGAGAGACAGGTGGGCGGAAAGGCGTACATCGAGACCGGCGACCCCCTGCCTGAGGATGCGAAGGAGGCCTGCGATGAGGCCGACGCCGTGCTCTTCGGCGCAGTGGAGCATCACTACGCACCCTACGGGATACCCAGGAAGGTCCTGATCTACCTCAGGATGGAGAAGGACGCTTACGCCAATGTCCGCCCCCTAAAACTCTACCCGGGCGTCTTCCCGAAGCACAGCGCCCCCACGTGGAAGGATATCGACGTGGTCATCATCAGGGACAACGCCGAGGGCTTCGCCCTCAAGCACGAGGGCCACCTCTGGGACGACATGGGCGTCGACAAGCGTGTGATCACGCAGCTCAGGGCGCAGCAGGTCAACATGTACGTCTATAACTACGCCGCTAAGCACGGCAGGAGAAAGATCACCTGCGTAGACAAGAGCACCTGGCTTTACGCAGATAGGCTCTTTAGGAGCGCCTTCAAGAAGGTCGAGGAGGCTTACCCCGACATCGAGAGGGAGCACCTCAACGTCGACATCGCGGCGATGCTCCAGACCCAGGACCCAGGGCGGTTCGACGTCGTCATCACCCCTGACATCTACGGCGACATCCTCTCCGGGGTTGTCATCGGCCAGATCGGAGGCCTTGGCATGGCCCCTTCTGCCTGCATCGGCGAGGATTTCGCTTTCTTCGAGCCGGTCCACGGAACAGCCTGGGACATAGCCGGCAAGGGCGTCGCAAACCCCATCGCCTCCATCCTCTCGGCTAAGCTGATGCTCGAGTGGCTCGGAGAGGAGAGGGCCGCCCAAGCCGTCGAATCAGCTGTCAGCGCCGTTCTCGCTGAGGGAAGCGTGAGGACTCCAGACATCGGTGGGAGCTCAAACACCTCCGAGATGGGAGATGCAATCGCCAGAAACGTCGAAACTGTAACACCCAGCTCGGTCGCAGAGCTGCAGAAGGTTGAAACGGACCAGTAGCTGCATCGGACGAAAAGCTGTTCTCAGTCTACGATCTGACCGACCAGGTAGCCGGTACCAGCCTCCGTCACCCTGACCTTTACGATCTCTCCCAGCTCCAGCGGCTCCTTGATCACGACCGGCTTGTAGGCGTTGTTCCTCCCCACCATCGAGCCGTCCCGGCCCTGCTCGTCGACGACCACCTCCCCCATCCACCCGATCCACCTGCGGTTGATATCCGATGAGAGGCGCCTCCATCGATCAGACATGCGCCTCGACCTCATCTTTGTCACCCGCCCGTGGTGCTGGCCCTCCATCGCTTCCGCCTCAGTTCCCGGCCTGGGCCAGAACCGTGAAATGTTGAGCACGTCGGGGACTACCTCCTCCACGAGCCGTATGGAGTCGTCGAACTGCCCATCCGTCTCCCCGGGGAAGCCGCAGATGATGTCCGTGGAGAGGCTCAGGGACGGATAAGCGCCTCTGAAGGCCCCAACGAGGGCCCTGAAGGTGTCGACGGTGTACCTCCTGTTCATCGCCGTGAGGACGCTGTCGTTCCCGGACTGAACGGGGGCGTGGAGGAACTTGTAGACCTTCCCTGACCTGTAGGCCTCAAGGAGGTCGTCGAGGATGGAGCCCGCTTGGTTCGGCGTCATCATCCCTACTCGAATATAGAACTTCCCGTCCATGGCAGTGAGCTCCTCGAGGAGTCCGGGGAGGCGTGTGCCATTCCAGTGGTATGCGGCCGTGTCCTCGGCGGTGAGCCAGATCTCCCTGCAGCCCTCCTCCAAGGCCCTCTTGGCGTCCTCTACGATGAGGTCTGCCGGGTAAGAGTGGATGCGCCCCCTAGCCCTCTTAACTATGCAGTAGCTGCAGTCCCCGAGGCAACCTGTAGATATCGGGGCGATGTGGACGACGGGGTTTGCCCTCACCCTGGGAAGGCAGGTCCTCTCCGCAGGCCCTCTGCTGTTCTCCACGATCCTCTTGCCCCTAATAGCGGCCTCGACTGCGTCGACGATGCCGAGCAGGTCGTCAGGTCCCACCATGCAGGCGTCTGGCGCTGCCCCCTCAACGAGCTCCGGCTGGGCCTTTGGCATGCAGCCTGCGACCACCAGAGGCACCTTAGATGCGGATAGCTCACTGATGCGTTTCACCACTCGTTTCTCGGTGGGCGTTTTAACGGTGCACGTTAGAACGACTAAGGCGTCGGCGATCTCAGGCGAGCCCACGACAGTGTGCCCAGCTTGGTCAAGGAGCCCCGAGGCTATCTCGGCGTCGGCCTGGTTCGCGCTGCAGCCGAAGACCTCAACGAATACCCGCGCCAGGCCGACCACACTCCGCCTGATCGTGGTCTGAGCCCCTAAATAAACCGTGTGCGGAAGGTGGTGGATAGGGGGTTCACCTCCGATTTTTTGATGCTTCCTTTTTTTGTAATCGTTGTTCGAAAAACTCGAAGACCGGCGAATTTATAAGGGGTTTTTTGATACCTCGTTTTGATAATAACGAAGCAGGTTGGTACGGAAATTATGATCATTATGTTAAAACACGGATATGAATAATGGCGAAATTAAGCGAGACGGTCTGGGAAAGAGGGGCTATTTTCCGGGGATTCGGACGAAAATTGTGGTTTTATGCATGTATATGTTAAGATATAAATATAGTAAATATTGTTTTTTGCCCTTTTTTGTTAAACTGGATTACCTCTCGTAAGACAGACGTTATTAGTAGTATGGCCATAGTTTAGATTAATTCAGATATTATCCGATCAGATGGGACAATCTGAGACTTGGAGCGACAACGCTTTCGGTAGTATCTGGTGGAGGCATCACTGTAATGGTATTAATGGAGAAGGCGCTGAGCTGGACACGCCACGAGGTGGACAGCAAGGGGCTTAGAAGACCCGGGGAGTGCAAGATCGTCATCATAGGCGTAGGTGGCTGTGGCAACAACACCATTGACAGGCTCATGAAGTCTGGGATGAACGGTGCCGAGTGCATCGCCATAAATACCGACGTGCAGCACCTCAACAACATCCACGCTGACAAGAGGATCCTCATCGGTGAGAAGATCACACGAGGCTTAGGCGCGGGGAACATGCCCAACATAGGCGAGGATGCGATGAAGGAGAGCTCTAACGTCATCGAGCGCCTCATCGAGGGCGCAGACATCGTCTTTATCACGGCCGGAATGGGCGGAGGCACCGGAACGGGTGCGGCCCCAGTGGTCGCCGAGCTCGCAAAGGAAAACGGCGCCATCGTCGTCGGCGTGGTCACCATGCCCTTCAGACACGAGAAGGGGCGCTTCAACTACGCCCGGGAGGGGCTCAACAAGATAAGGAAGACCACCCACACAACCGTCATCATCGACAACAACAAGCTGATGGACCTAGTCCCCCAGCTCCCCATAAACACGGCGTTCACCTTCGCCGACAGTATCCTCGCCAACATGGTGAAGGGGATCGTGGAGACCATAGCCCTCCCGAGCCTCATCAACCTAGACTTCGCAGATTTCCGCACCATAATGACCAAGGGAGACGTCGCCATCGTCGGCATGGGGCAGAGCAACAGCCCCGAGCGTGCTGAGGAGGCCGCCCGGAACGCCCTGGAGCACATGCTGCTGGACGTCGACTACGCGGGCGCAGACGGAGCTCTGATCCACGTCAGCGGTGGCCCAGACATGAGCCTCGGCGAGGCAGTACGTGCCGCCGAGTGCGTCACTGAGATGATGGACGACAAGGCGATGGTGATCTGGGGCTCCAGGGTCGACCCCGACATGAACGACATGCTCAGGGTCACTCTGGTCCTCACCGGGATCCGCTCCCCCCAGCTGGTGAGCGGCTACGAGGTCCCACAGGTCAAGCTCTACCAGCTGGAGCCCTACGCCGGGCCCGAGAGAATCCTGGGACTGGAGCTAGGCCTCTACGACATGGAGAGCCCCTTCAACCTCGACTGAACGCCTACCCCTTTTTTACTCACCCATTGTTCGACGGATTTCTTGTCATGATGAGACGATTTTTCGAGGTTCGTCAAGAGAGAAAGATTGAGTCGATCTTCGACGACGCCCTCCACATCTCGGGAGCTTAAAACGTCTCCAACGTGGCAGTGGATGCCTGCTCGTTGGATTATCTCATCAGCGATTGGGGCGAGCCTCTAGTTCTCACTAATGATGCTCCACAAAATGTAAAAAAGGGGGGTTTAACCTGCTGAAAGTTTCTCTCCTAGGCCTGTCTTGTCGAAGACTATCGCTGCTATCAGGCAGATCACTGCCGAGCCGACGGTGTAGGTCACCTTCCAGTCCGGCGTAGTCAGGCTCTCCATGTAACCGACGAAGAGCCCCAGCCTTCCCATGAATGTCTGTGAGAAGATGGCCCCGAAGCCGATGTACATGAGGTACTCCCCTATCTTGGATGTCCAGAGGAGTGGTCCCGTGAGCTCCATGGTGTAGAGGAAGAACGTCAGTATCGTGACCACAGAGACCGCCACGGTGAGCCTGTAGAGGAACTCCAAGGGCACGCCAGTCCACAGCTTGACGATGGTCGCGTCTATCTGCCTGAGGAACGACGTGAAGATCTGTGTCCTGAGGGACAGGGCTAGGCCCGTCCCCACGGTGAAGGCCAGCGGTAGCCTCGAGATGTAGCTGTACGTGGGGTGAACCCTGAATAGCATCATTAACCCAAATATGATGGAGAAAATGAGGATCCAGTCCCCCGCCTGCATGCCGAGGATGGCTGTGTTCCAGACGTAGGTTAGGCCGATGACGATGCTGACGCCGGTAGCTGCACCCAGATATGAGAACTCCGCCCACGACCTCAGCGGGTTGGGCTTCCCATAGAGGGTCGTGTACATACAGAAGGATATGAAGATGCCGACTATTATAATGCTGAACTCCCAAAATTCAACTGCCATTTCTTCATCCTCCTACCTGATTCCTGTCCTGTCCCTGTACGCTGTTTCTCGTGCCCATCCGTAGTGGCCGATGTTTCCGATCACGATGAAGGCCAACAGCATGTAGTGTCCTAAGGTGAACCCGTCCATCGCCTTTAGCCCCGGGCCAGGAGATCCGATGAGGAACTCCATTTCGGCTCCTCCTCTGGTGCTAGCCAGCACCGCGGTGTAGAGGCCGGCGTCGAGGTTCGCGAGGGCTCCTGGCACCGACACGCCGATTGCGTTGACGATCATAGGCGTGTCGTAGGTCAGCACCATGTGCCTTACTATGTTTGTCGTGGCTAGTCCCGTCGTGTAGTCGCTGATCATATCAAAGTCACCGGCGTTCTGCACGTCATCGAGGAAAGTCCCCTCGATCGAGTTCCCCTTCCAGTCGACCCTCACGTTGGCGTGGAAGTCCCCTGACAAGGCTGCGACTGCAGCCTCGTTGGGCATTGTGTATCCGATGATGACGTAGTCCTCTCCCTCGGTATAGTCGTACCTGTCGAGCCAAGTACTTAGCTCCTTGAAGACGACATCGGGGATTGCTACACCCTCGAAGTGTCCGAACGCGATGATGAGCTTCACACCCTTCTCGATGAACATCTTGTGTGTGGCGAGTACTCCTGGCTTCAGCTCCATGTAGCCGCTGTACTCCATGTTCCAGGCGTCGAAGACGATGTCGCCCTCCTGCAGCGTGTTGATCTGGTTGTAATAGTGCTTCGTCATGGCGCTGACTCCGATGGGCATCCCGATCGGGTTGATCAGCGGTCCCAGAACGACGATGAAGAGGACGAGGTACACCCATCTCTTGTCGTATGTCGCCATCAGCTTGAAGATTCCGCCTTCGTCGGCCATCCTAACCCTCACCCTCCCCGAAGCCCAGGAACGCTACTTCCCTTCCCGTCAGCATGCGCACACCGAGGACGATGGCGCCGATGCAGACGCTAATGGAGAACATCCTGGACACGGCCATTCCGAATGTGTCAGTGAGGTAGACCGCCGCCCCCTCGATCCCGGGGAAGACGGCTCCCGTCAGCGGTGCCTGGTATAGGAGGACTATGAATCCGGCGATAAGCAGCAGTGCTGCATGGGGGCTCCGGGCTCTGAAGGCCCTGGCCCCTGCCGAGGCCATGTAGAAGGCGAGGATTCCGTAGATGACCGAGCTAAGCGGTGTCACCACTGCCTTGAGGAGCCAGTCATAGGCCCCTGCGTGCTGGCCAAAGACGAAGCCGCTGAGGGTCATGATCACCAGCAGTACGAGGAGGTAGATGTGGTAGACCCAGCCTTTCCTCTTTTCGTTGATGAATCGGCCGCTCCTCCTCAGCTGTGAGTAGACGGCGATGACGATGGTGAAGGCGTTGGTTACAGCAGCGATGGTCATCAGCTTGCCTGAGAACCAGTCCAAAGGTCCCCACGGGACGAAGTACGGTACGAAGACGAGCAGGAAGGATACTACCAGTACGGAGATCTGCGCGCTCCGACTTTTAAAGAACGAAGACATCACATTTCACCTCAAGTCGATAGTAGCCTGTTGATGATGTCGCTGCCCAAGTTGATCGCCACGAGCCCGAGTAGGATCGCGCCGATGGCGATGAACTTGTAGATGTCCTGCACGCGGATGCTCGCAATCTGAGCGGGGTTCCTTGAGAGGTATGCTCCCGCTGCGGGTTGCTCCTCACCCAGCATGATGTAGTCAGAGGCACAGGCGAGGGCGGCCATGTTGGATGTGTAGCACCCGGCGGTGATGGTGATGGAGTCGACGGCGTTGGCCATCTCGGCGATGTTCATCGCCTCGGACCAGTGCGAGCCTGTCATGATGGTGGTGCCCGGCCTCTCCCTGACGAGGATGCCTACGTATCCTGGTGTGTAAGCGTACTGCTCACCGCTCAGGAAGGGCATGTCCTCCTCGGTAAACTGCTCGGGCTTGCCTGCGACAGTGTAGGCGTTCCTCACAAGGTCGACGGCCGCCTCACGGACGATGTAGGAGTCGCTACTTCCGCCAGTCGGGACGACGAGTCTCGTGTCCGTCTCTGCACAGATCTTCGCCACGTAGCCGAGTATGCTGAGTCCGGCGATGGTCCAGTAGCTGAACCCACCGCAGCCGAATGAGCAGACGACGGGCTTCCCCATCTCGGTTGCCCTGCCAACAGCGTCTTCTATGGCGTCGAGGGCTGGTACACGGCGGATGTATGGAGCTTTCCCGGCGCTCATGTAGTTTATGGCAAGTACGAATATCAGTATCAGTAGTATTAGACCTAAGAGTCTTCCTTCAGCTAAACCTGGTATTGTGAATAATGCATCTGGCATTGTAATTCACTTTTTACCCGAGAGCAATATGATGTGTATGATTATAATAGATTAACGGTCAGTACTTACATACAATTTTATAAAAAAATGTAAATTATCATGTGTTTCAAGAGGGAATAAACAGATCTTATTAAGTTTGAAACAGATAAATGACGTATATGCGGTTAAAAAAGGGGAATAATTCTAAGGTATTATGTGTTTTTAAAACAGTACCAATGAGAATTCGAAGTTTATCCTTTTATCGTTGCGGTCAAGTTAGTTCTTGAGGCAGTTAACCGTGTCGGTCCCAGACCACGGGCGCTTAAGGGAGGAGATGGTCAGGCGCTACGTGAGACAGGGCCATCTCGTCTCGACGAAGCTCGCGGAGTCGATGAGGAGGGTCCCGAGGGAGCTCTTCGTGGAGGCCAAGTTCGCCCACCTCGCCTACTCCGACAGGCCAATACCCATCCCCCACTCCACTGGCGACTGGACCCCGCAGGCGTCCCAGTACCCCCTCTTCTATGAACCCCTCGACATCCGGCAGGGGGATGTCCTCCTGGAGGTGGGCACGGGCTCCGGGTACGGCGCAGCTCTTGCCCGAGAGATGGTGGGACCGGGCGGGAGGGTAGTCACCATGGAGGTCGACGGGGAGGCATACCGGTTCACCAGGAGGTGCCTCGCCGAGGCTGGTTACACGGACGTCGTCGTTGTCAACGAGGACGGGTACAATGGCTTCCCCGAATTGGCGCCCTTCGACAAGATCTGCGTCACCGTTGCCTGTGAGAACATCTCTGGCGATCTTCTTCAGCAGCTGGAAAGACCTGGCAGACTCATCGCTCCCATAGGGTCGTCGACAGGCATCCGAGGTCAGGGCCTGACCCTCTTCAAAAAGGACGAGGACGGTGAGGTGACCAAAGAGACACTGGGCACGGTTATCTGCAGCCCACTACTTGGACATGAACGCGGCTGAGCTCCCGTGTCCAGTCTCACCCTGTCCTTCTCTTGAAGATATCGAAGATGCCCCTCTTCTTTCCCGCCGCTCTCTCGGCAGCCGCAGCTACCTGCTCCATGCCTCGAAGGATGGAGGAGACGTCGACGTCGAGCCCAACGGTGCTGTTCAGAACCTCCACGATCGAGGTGACCCCCCGCCAGTTCGTCGCGCTTATTCTCCTCGTCGGGGCGAGGAGTCCCGTGAAGGTAACGCCCTTCCTCTGGCAGAGTTCAAGGAACGCTGCGTTCATGCCGGTTACGGCTCCGCTGGTGAGGGGGAGTACTCCCAGTCTGCCCAGCTCCGCGAGCTTCATCTGGTCGGTGGAGAATCCGACGACGCTGCCCTCCAATGTCTCGTCGGGCATGGGGAGGCCGTCCGTGGTCACGATCTCCTTGACGTTCCTCTGGACGAGCCAGTCCATCAGCCCCCTGATTACAGTCCTGTGATGCTCCATGGGGATCGGCTGGTTGTCGACGACCACAAGTAGGTCGCGGTCCTCGTTCCCGTGGATCCTGAAGGGGGGCCTCATATCGGTCCCCATGACAACGAACATAGGGGGGATTAGCTCGGATTCAATGTGGCCCAGCACCCTCATTCTGAGTGCGTCGGATATGAGCATGGCCGTCGTCTCACCAACGAAGCCTGGACCGGGGAAGCCCGTGATCACCGTGGGCTCCTCGATCTCTATCGTCTCCTCTTCTATCACCTTCACTGTGTTGCTCAATTTATGCTCTCTCCGTGGCCATCTGGCCCCCAATTACTGGGTCGGATAACCGTTTAAGTCTTGATAAAATCTGGTCTATAAAACCAGCGTCTACAACGGCTAATCGGGCATTTCTGAGTTATCCTCGGTGACTTCGCTGGCCCTTTCATCCCCAGATTCGACAGGAACGTCCCTCTGTTCTCCGAACAACTCCTTTGAGACCTGCCTGCTCAGCCTTCTCTTTGTGGCGTACGACACGTATCCGACGACCACAGCTACCAAGTTTAATGCGACGAGAAGCTGCAGGTATGTGTCGCCAATGTAGCCCATCATGAAGACGAGGTCGACCAGGATTGTCCCCACCATGATGAAGTCGAAAACGGCGAATATGAGGCGCAGATTCGGGGTCAACCTCTCCTTAAGGGCAGCCCGGAACTCCTCTTTCCTCTCTTTGATCTCATCTTCAGTCGGGCTCATGGCTTGTGCACACATTATTTCTTTTGACGATCTTTTTCGTCCTTCTTTTTCTTCTTAGTTTCTTTCTGCTTCTTCCTCTTCTCCATCTCAAGCTCGTCTATCCTGTCCAAAAGGCGGTTGAGGTTCTCCCTTCTCCTGAAGAGGGCCGTGACCTTCTCCACCCCGAAGAACTCGAGGTAGGGTCCAAGGAGGGTCATCCCCAGGTCGGCTCCCAGCTTCGAGATCGGGCTTATCGTCTCAAGGGTGAGCTGGGCCATGAGCCCCATCTTGCGCTTGACAATGTTCTGGGCCAGCTTCTCGATCAGCTCGTCCTCCTCCTCCGGCGGCAGGTCGTCCCAGAGGTTCCATGCAGGTTTCGTGGGGTCTTTTATACTCATCCCTTCACCCGTTTAAACTCGGCTTATGTTGCCTATTAAACCTAATCGAGGGGAAGGTCGACTGTAATTTTTGATTATCGGTCGTGTCTCAATTCTAGTTAAATAATCCGCATAATTTTGCCTAAAAAGGGAAATCCTTTTGACGATCCGTTTCATTCTTCAAGGGAACGCGGATGGGTGCGGATCTCGAATGACACAGATAAAGCCTATCGGAGAGATGGAGTACATCCTCGCAACCGACGTAGGGAGCACCACCACGAAGGCCCGGTTCTTCATGAAGAGGGAGAACGGCGAGTGGAGGTTCGTGGTCGCAGGTGAGACGCCGACGACCGTGGAGGCGCCTTACGAGGACGTCACCATGGGAGTCAAGAACGCCGTGAGAGAGGTCGAGGAGCTGACGGGCCATCGTATCCTCGCTGAGGACGGCGAAGGTATAATCACACCCTTCGACGGCGAGAGGGGGGTCGACCTCTACTGTACTACGAGCAGTGCAGGGGGCGGGCTGCAGATGATGGTCACAGGTGTTATCAAGAGGATGACAGGTGAGAGCGCGGAGAGGTCCGCCCTCGGAGCGGGGGCCATCGTCATGGAGATCTTCGCCACAAACGACAAGAGGCCCATCCACAGGAAGATCCAGCAGATCAGGAACCTGAGACCCGACATGATCCTCATGGCCGGGGGGACGGACGGAGGCACCATCAGCCACGTCGTCAACATGGCCGAGCTGATAAAGTCGGCCGACCCGAAGCCCCGGCTGGGGTCAATGTATAGTCTGCCCATCGTCTACGCAGGGAACCAGAACGCGACGGATCACATCCAGAAGCTCCTCGCCGACGAGTTCGCACTGAGCTGCATCGAGAACATCCGCCCCGTACTGGAGGTGGAGAACACTGAGCCCGCTAGGCGGGCCATCCACGAGCTGTTCATGGAGCACGTGATGAGCCACGCCCCCGGCTACGACAAGCTGATGAAGTGGACCGACGTCGACATCATGCCGACCCCGGCCGGCGAGGGGATGGCGATGCAGCTCATCGCAGATCGCTTCAATAGGAACGTCCTAGGGGTTGGCCTGGGAGGGGCGACGACCAACATCTACTCAATATTCGACAAGAGGTTCGTCAGGAGCGTCAGCGCCAACTTGGGTATGAGCTACAGCATCTGCAACGTGCTCAAGGAGACGGGCCTGGAGAACATCATGAGGTGGCTCCCCTTCGACATCGACCCGAGCGACGTCAGGAACAGGCTGAGGAACAAGATGATCCGGCCGACCACGATCCCGCAGACATTACAGGAGCTCATAGTGGAGCACGCGGTGGCCAGGGAGGCCCTGCGCCTTGGTCTCGTCCACCACAGGTCCATCGCCACCACGCTGAAGGGCGTGAGGCAGGACGTGGCATTCCTCAGGGGGATAACCACCCAGGCGATCGTCGAGTCCTACATCGACATGATGAAGATCGACATAGTCGCAGGCACAGGGGGCCTCCTGTCCCACGCGCCGAGGAGGGTGCAGTCGCTGATGATCCTGAACGACGCCTTCCAAACCGAGGGGGTGACGATGATGTTCCAGGATAGCGTCTTCATGATGCCCCACCTGGGGGTCGTCTCCACGGTGCACAGGGACGCAGCATGGCAGATCTTCGACCTCGACTGCTTAGTGAGGCTCGGCACGATCGTGGCCCCGAGGGGGGAGACGGACCCCAGCGAGGCCGCCTTGGACGTGACCCTGGAGATGCCCAGGGGCGAGACACTCAAGGAGAGCCTGAAGGGGGGCGAGGTGAAGATGATCACCCTCCCAGAGCGCCAGGTGGCCCAGGCAATTATCCATCCCGGAAGGAACCTGGATGTCGGCGCAGGACCAGGCCAGGAGCTCAAGACGTCGCTCGAGGGCGGCGTCGTTGGATTAATGTTGGACACCCGGGGCAGGCCACTGGTGCTCCCGGAAGAGTTCGATGCCAGGAAGTCGGCGCTCTTAAGGTGGATCACCTCATTGGAGATGTACCCAGAGAAGAGGCTAACGGAGCTGTCCTAGATGTCAGAGAACAATGACGTAAAAGTGGCCAAGGAAGCCCACGCCTACACGCCCGGCCTAAAGATCATGAGGATCCTCAGGATAAGGAAGCTCAGAAGGCTCCCGATACCCGGGAAGGTCCTAGTCAATGTCGGCGACGAGGTCGACTTCACGACCCCCGTAGCGGAGGCGATGATACCCGGCGAACCCCACGTCGTGAACGCCGTTGCACAGCTGGGTGTAGAGCGGGTAG
Source organism: Candidatus Bathyarchaeota archaeon (assembly GCA_020346605.1). Lineage (GTDB taxonomy): Archaea > Thermoproteota > Bathyarchaeia > TCS64 > TCS64 > BS750m-G28. Next base: position 1,473,974 of record CP070784.1, read on the forward strand.
CCCTCGAGGAGTACCTGAAAGTCAAGGTCGGCGACAAAGTGAAGGAGGGCCAGGACATAGCGGGTTTTAACGCCCTCTTCGGGCTCTGGAAGAACTGGGTGAAGTCCCCCGTTGACGGTGAAGTCGAAACGATCTCCACAGTTAGCGGTCAGATAATCATTAGAGAGGAGCCGGTGCCGGTGACCGTGGACTCCTTCATAAAAGGGAGGGTGACCGAGATCATGGCGGACGAAGGCGCCTACATCGAGACTGACGCGGCTTACATCCAGGGCATCTTCGGCGTGGGCGGTGAAGCTCATGGCGAGATAAAGATAATCTCCGAAGATGTCGCCGAGCCCATAACTGACGCGCACATCACCGAGGATTGCAGGGGTAAGATCCTCGTCGGCGGCTCAATTATCACGAGGGAGGCCCTTCACAAGGCGGTGACGACGGGTGTCGCGGGGATAATGACCGGTGGCATCATCGACGTCGACCTTGAGGACCTGCTGGGATACGAGATAGGCGTCGCCATCACCGGTCAAGAGGAGGTGGGCTTCACGCTGATGATCACTGAGGGCTTCGGCGAGATGGCGATGAACCCCAGGACCATCAGCCTGCTCAAGGAGTTCGAGGGGGAGAGGGCCGCCATCAACGGGGCCACCCAGATAAGGGCGGGGGTGCTCAGGCCCGAGATAATCATACCCCACAGCATGGAGATACAGGCAGAGGACGATGACGCCCTGGCCAGCGGCATGAAGCCGGGTACCAAGGTGAGGATAATCAGGGAGCCCTACTTCGGGGCCCTGGGGGCGGTGGTCAGCCTGCCCGTGGAGCTCCAGGAGGTCGAGTCCGAGTCCTCAGTGAGGGTCATAGAGATCGAGCTGGAGGACGGCAGCAGGGTCGTCGTCCCCAGGGCAAACGTGGAGATTATAGAGACTTAGACCCATCCCTTTCTCTGTAATTTTTTAAAAAAGGAGTTCCGTTAATTTACTTGTGGGGCTTGCTCAGGAGGGAGCCCAGGTCCGCCCCCTTCAGCTCCTCAACGAACTTGGCGACTGCCTCGATGTAGGGCTCCATCAGCTCCTTCCCCAGCTTCTCCGTGGCTTTGGTGGACTCCACGACGGTCCCGGCGGGGCCGAGGACGCCCGTCTCCGTGAGGTCGATGGTGTCCCAGGGGAACTGGGCCGGGCCTATGCTGTTGAAGCCCTTGATCTCCAGGGGGCCCAGCCTCTCCTTCTGCTTCGTGTCGACAGCCCTCTCCATCTTGACCAATTGCCTGTGGAAGTAGAGGTTCACGCTGGTCTCGCCGGTCCCGGCGTGCCCGCTTCCCATCGCCATCATCGCCGGCGGGAAGGCCATCATGACCGCGGCGAAGACGCCGTGCTCTCTCCTGAGTTCGCCCGCTACTTCAACAAGCGCGGCCGTGTTGCCGCCGTGCCCGTTCACGATGAGTATCTTCTTTATCCCGTGGCTAGCCACCGCCAGTGCCGTTGCCTTCACGTAGTCCCTGAAGATCCTGGGCGGGACCCAGAGGGTGCCCGGGAACTGCCTGTGGTGCTCAGAGACCCCCACAGGGATGACGGGGAGGACGGCGACGTTGGCCCTCTCGCCCACGTTCTTGCTCAGGGCCTCAGCGACGAGGTGGTCCGTCCCGAGAGGGTTGTGGGGTCCGTGCTGCTCCGTGCTGCCGACGGGGAGGATCGCCACGTCGGTCTCCTCGAAGAGCTCCTTGGCGTCGCTCCAGCTTATCTCGGGTAATCTTACCATATCAACATCTGCGGAGTATCTCGAAACGCAGTCTTTAATGTTTACGTGAGTCTCTCTCGTAGTTTGAGACGCTCGAGAAGGGTTATCCCCCGACCCTCCGCGCTCGTCTCTCCCCTCCTCAGCGCCCGCAGGACACCCTCTCGATCCCTTGAGTCGGATTCGAGGACTGTGTAGGCTCGCCCCATGGTCCTAGGGATGTGGGCGTCGCTCCCTCCCGTCTCGGGTAGACCGAGCTTCTGAGCGAGGGCCGTGTTCTTGCTGAGCATCCATCCATACGGGAACTGGGCTGCGTTAGCGACCTCGACGCAGTCGAACTTCGATTGCTCTATCTCACGGCTGTTCACCCAGGCCTTGAAGACAGAGTATGGGTGGGCGATAACTGCGATGCCTCCCTGACCGTGGATCAGATCCACTGTCTCGAGAATGGGTAGTTGGGCTGGGATCTGTTCCTCGATGTCGAACGCCAGGATGTGGGCTCCGTCAGCTGAGGCCTCCATCCCTGGAATGATGATAATGTTGCTGTTCTCGGAGAACTCGCTAGGTATCTTGGTCAGTTCGTCGTGATCGGTCACCGCGAAGCCGTCCAGCCCCTCCTCCCTGCACCTGCGGACGGCGTCTCCCAGCTCAATCGAGCTGTCGATGCTTTTAATGGTGTGGATGTGGAGGTCCAGACGGAGCCGCATCGCCAGTCCCACTCAGCCCGAGGCCTTCGCGATCCTCTCGGCGACCATATCGGAGAGCTCAGAGATCAGCTCGTCGGGGATCTGCTCGAAGAGAGGGGACGGCTTCTCCAGCGGCGTCCCCGCCTTCAGGGGCTCCAGGGCCTCTGCTAAGGGCGTCTCCTTCCTGGCATCACCGAGCTGCTTCCAGATGGCCTCGGCCTTCCCCGGCATCACGGGCTCCATGAGGACGGCTAGCGCCTTGGTCAGCCACAGGCAGTTGTGGATGGTGTTCTTTGCGGCCTCCGGGTCTGTCTTCCCCAGATTCCAGGGCTCCTTTGCTTGGAGGTACCTGTTCCCGTAGGCGGAGAGGGCTAGAACCGCATCTGCCACCTTCTTGAACTCGAAATTGTCGAGCCCCTGCCTCATCGACTCGATGGTCTTCTCGACCTCGGCTCTAACTTCGGGCTCCACCTCCCCCTCGGGTATCTCCTTGTAGTTCCTCTGGGCGAAGAGGAGTGCCCTGTAGAGGAAGTTTCCGAGGGAGCCGACGAGCTCCTTGTTCACCTTGTCGCCGTAGGCTTGCCAGGTGAAGTCGAGGTCCCTGGTGAAGCCCGTGTAGGAGGCTATGTAGTAGCGCAGTGCGTCGGAGTCCAGCCCCTTCTCCAGGTAGTCCTCCTCAACCCAGATGACGTATCCCCTGCTCTTGGAGAAGACCTTGCTCTCGACCTTGACCATGCCCGAGGCCGCCACCGCATAGGGCACGTCGTACCCGGCCCCTTTGAGCATGCTGGGCCAGAAGAGGCAGTGGTGGTAGACGATGTCGCCGCCTATGAAGTGGATGAAGGAGCCAGCGCCCTTCCAGTAGTACTCCCAGTCGCCGCCCGTCCTCTCGGCCCACTCCTCAGTGGATGCGATGTATCCGATAGGGGCGTCGAACCAGACGTAGTAGACGAGGCCCGGCTCTCCGGGGACCCTGACCCCCCAGTCCATGTTCCTGGTGATGTTCCAGTCCCTCAGCCCCTTCTCCACCCACTGGAGGGCGTAGTTCCTTGCGATGTCGGTGCCGTCCATCTGAGGGAGGTACTCCCTCAGGAAGTCCTCGAAGGCAGTGAGCCTCAGGAAGAGGTGGCGGGTCTCCCTCATCTCGGGCTTCGTCCCGCAGACGCTGCACCTCGGATCCATGAGTTCCCCGGGCTCCAGGTAACGACCGCACCCCTGATCGCATTCGTCCCCTCTAGCCGAGGCGCCGCAGTGGGGGCAGGTCCCCCTCTGGTACCTATCGGGGAGGAAGCGGTCGCACGTGGGGCAGTAGGGGAGCTTCAGGGACTTCGCGTAGATGTAGTCGTTCTCCATGAGGGCCTCCGCGATCTGGACTGTGCGGGCGTGGTTGAGGGGATGGTCGGTGCTACCGTAGTTGGTGAAGTTCACCCCGATCTTGGGGAAGAACTCGACGAAGTGCCCGTGGTACTTGTTTATGATCTCCTTGGAGGTGACTCCGTCCTCCTCGGCCTTCACGGTTATCGGAGTGCCGTGGGTGTCGGAGCCGCAGATGAAGACGACCTCCTGCCCCATCTTCCTGAGGAACCGGACGAAGATGTCCGCCGGCACATAGGTTCTCAGATGCGCAATGTGGCAGGGTCCGTTCGCATAAGGGAGGGCGCACGTCACGAGGACGGGCCGATCCTTCGGGAACTTATGTTCCCTTCCTTCCTTCTCGTTGAGTTCAGAACACCTCTGTGCTATCGTAGTTCCCTCCGACTCTACTTAAGTGTTAAGGGTTGGTCAACCATGTCATCGTACTCACTGATGAAGGTTTTCCGGAGGTCGTTTTTCTCCTTCTCCGGGAGGAAGGACGAGTCCACGGCGTTGAGGCTGATCTGGAAGAGCTCGGACACGGTGAAGCCCAGCTGTTCGTGGAGCTGGATGTACTCGTTGTTCATGTCCGTGCCGAACATTGAGGGATCATCGCTGTTCACAGTCACCGAGATGCCGTGGTCGTAGAAGGTCCGGATCGGGTGGTCACGGACGGAGGGGACGACGTTCGTCCTGACGTTGCTCACAGGGCATGCCTCGACTGTGATCTCCTTGTCCCTGAGGTGGTCCATGAGCTTGGGGTCCCTTATTGCGGAAGTTCCATGACCGATCCTTTCAACGTCCAGGTACCTTACAGCTCCCCAGACGCTCTCGGGGCCCGAGGCCTCTCCGGCGTGGGCCACGAGGTGGAGCCCCTTCTCCTTGGCTCTCTTATAGACCGGCTCGTAGGGCTCCGGGGGGAATCCTTCCTCGCTCCCGCCTATGTCGACGGAGACGACGTTGTCCCCCTTCCCCTCGATCCAGCCGAGTATCTCCATCCCCTCCTCGGGTCCGTAGTTCCTGACAAGGTCGATCCTGAGCTGGCAGCCGATGCCGAAGTCCCGTCGGGCTCTACGGATCCCGCGGTTGATGGCGTCCAACATCAGGCCGTAGTCAAGCCCCCTCCGTATGTGGTCCGGCGCCGAGAAGCTGGCCTCGACGTGGCGGACGTTGCAGCGGGCGTCGTCCTCCAGCATCTCGTAGGTGATCCGCTCGAACTGGGACTCGTCGGTGATGAATTTGCTCACAGTGCTGTAGACGGAGATGAAGTGGGTGAAGTCGCTGTACTGGAAGAACTCCTTCACGTCCCCCAGGGTCCTGTAGGGGGTGTTTTCGCCGCTCTCCTCAACGAGCCAGAGGAGGGTCTCTGGCCTGGTGGCGCCGACGATGTGGATGTGCTGCTCGGCCTTTGGGAGGGCCTGGATCAGCTCCGAGGTTTCCATACGCGTAGAGCGATAGGAGCCGATAAGTACATTGTGGTCGGGGTGGCGAGGCTCTAGGTGCGCTGCCATAAAAAGAGATATTCATCCCATCACTATACATCAGTGCATGAAGCGGCTGCTTGTTCTTCTCCTGCTGTTCTCGTGCTGCCTCTCTCCCGTCCAGGCGTACGCTCAGGACGACGGGGAGGAGATCAGGATCTCCTTCGAGTTCTCCCCTCAGCCCGAGCACAATCAGCTCTGGGACGACAAGAGCTACGTCATCAGCGTCGCTGTGAGGAACCAGGACCTGACCGTGAAGGAGGGGGAGGCCTACGACCCCGACGAGCCCCTGTACCTGTTCTCCGGGGAGCTGATCATCGAGGTCGTGGAGACGCTGAGGAAGGAGGGGAGCTACCTCCAGGAGGGCGGGTCCGCGAGCTACAGCCACACCATAGAGCGCATCCAACAGATCTTCAACGAGCCCCTTCCCTCCAAGGGCAGGTCCCTCAAGAAGTACTTCTCCTTCGAGAGCACGTACAGCTACGACGGGGCCACCGTCAGCCTCGACGAGTGGATGACCTACAGCATCGACGTCTACGTGAACATCGAGGAGTATAGGGAGGTCCCCGGCGACAGGAGGTATTACGTAGGCGATCTTCTGGGAGAGGCCCACGTCACGTACCACGTGATGGGGAGCGAGAAGGAGGGGTACGTCCGCGGCGCCCTGGAGGCTCTGGGGGAGCAGGTTGAGGACGTGGAGGGCTCTCTCGAGAAGGTGGAAGCGGTGACCCGCGAGGAGGTGGACCTGGACATCAACGCGTACCAGGAGCTTCTCGCTACCATGACCGCGCAGGTGGACACCGGAGACTACGTCTCAGCGATGGTTATATACTCGCTCTACGATCCGTCCTGGAGAGACTCCCTCATCGACGCCCTGTTGGACGAGATCGACGATCTCGGGGATCAACGGACTCTTCTGAAGCAGCAGATGGAGGGCCTCGAGGAGCAGATCAAGGGCCTCGCCGACGAGATCGCCGCCCTCGAGTCGGACTACGAGAGCGCCACAACGGCGTACGAGACCGAGAAGGAGCAGCTGCAGTCAGAGGTCAACGCCACGAGGGGCGGCAGCCAGATGTACCTGTTCTCGACGTTGGCGTTGGCTGTTGCTCTCGTCTACCTCCTCTATCGGATGTTCCTGGGCGGCTCCAGGAGCACGTCAGAGGAAGTGGGGGATCCGCTGGCGTTCCCTACTCTGTAGCCCGGTCCCCGCCGTAGGTCTCCTTCATGAGGAAGAAGAAGTTCAATGTCATCAGGATGTTGGCTACAAAGATCCCTACATTCGAGGCCAGATAGCTTCCCGTGACGTCCACCAGCGCTCCGTAGATGGAGGTCACCACCGAGAAACCAAGCGACCCAGCCCCGTTCACGAGGCCCAGGCCGATCCCAGCGATCTCGGGCGGGAGGGTCTCGGGGATCATGGAGAAGAACAGGACCCAGAGGGACATGGAGAACCCCATCGCCGCCATCAGCGCCGCGAAGACCGTCATCGGCGTGCCCGCTGGCGACAGGAGCACGGCGACGAGGAACACGTTGGTCACCGCCGAGAATGCGACCAGGGGGAGCTTCCTCTTCCTCAGCCTGTCTGAGATGACGCCCATCGCGATGCAGCCGGGGATCCCCATTATGGTGCCTGCGCTGGAGACCAACCCAACGTCGATGTAGGAGAGACCTTTGGCGTCCGTTAGGAACTGGGGGAGCCAAGTGAAGAACGCCCAGTTGGCGCAGAGGAGGATGTATCCCGCTATGAAGGGGTAGAGCCTCCTGTTCCTAAGGGCGGTGCCCAGCGAGCCGAGTACCGCGGAGCCCTCGGCCCTCGTGGAGCCCTCGCCATTAGGGCGGTCCTTGATGATGAAGACGTTGACGAAGAAATTGGCGATCATCAACACGATGCAGTAGACGTAGAGGGCGCGCCAGCCCCCGAAGTAGACGGAGGCTAAGGGAAACCCCATGTAAGCGGCGAAGCTGCCGAGGCCGCTGGCTGCGCTGAGCACGCCGATGGCGCTGGCCCGCCTCTCCGCGGGGAACCAGCTTGATACCACCTTCACGGCGTTGATGTAGAACACGCTGGAGCCCAGTCCGATGAGGAGCTGGGCGACCATCAGGAGCTCGAACCTGTGAGAGACGTAGAAGAGGAGTGCCCCGACTACGGTGAAGACCGTGAACCCCATGATCGTCCTCCTGGGGCCCAGGGCGTCGGAGAGGATGCCACTGGGCAGCTGCATCAGGGCGTAGAGGAAGAAGTAGGAGGAGAGGAGGAGCCCCGCAAATCCGTAGGAGAGGTCCAGCTCCTCGATGAGAATCGGTGAGAGCGCCGACGGCGCAGCCCTGAGGAAGTTCTCTGTCAGGTACGTCAGCGACACTGCGGCCAGTATCAGCAGCCCATGGCGCGCTCTACTGTCCACCGCCACCACCTAGAACTCGTTGTAATCGCTATCTCGCAACTTAAGGATTTTCGCAGAGTTCAACGGGAAAAAGTTAAACCGTGAACTTCGAGAGTAAGGTGCGAGAATCCGAAATGACCGAGGAGCGCACAGCGGAGATCGCCGTCATCGGCGGGACCGGCGTCTACGACCCCGAGATCATCGAGGACGGCAGGGAGGTCAAGGTCCACACCCCCTACGGGGCCCCCTCCGACCTCGTCACGCTGGGCACCTACGGGGAGCGCAGCGTCGCCTTCATCCCACGCCACGGCCGGAGCCACCAGATCCCTCCCCACAGGATCAACAGCCGTGCGAACATCTGGGCGCTGAAGGAGCTGGGCGTCGGGTGCATCGTGGCCTCCTCCGCTGTGGGGAGCCTCAGGGAGGACTACGAGCCCGGGGACTTCGTCATCACAGACCAGTTCATCGACCGCACCCGGAAAAGGGCCGACACCTTCTACGAGGGAGGGCAACTCTGCCACATCTCCTCCGCAGACCCCGTCTGCCCCCAACTCCACGGCTTCTTCGTGGACCATGCCTGGAGCCTGGGGCTGAGGGTCCATCCGAAGGGGACCTACGTCTGCGTCGAGGGGCCCCGGTTCTCCACCAGGGCCGAGTCTAGGCTCTTCAGGCAGTGGGGCGCCGACGTCATAGGCATGACCCTCTACCCAGAGTGCGTCCTCGCACGGGAGGCGGAGATCTGCTACGTCTCCGTGGCGATGGTCACCGACTACGACGTCTGGGCCGACAGGCCGGTTTCGACCCACGAGATCCTTGAAACCCTCGGTGAGAACTCGGCGAACTTCAAACGGCTCGTGATGGAGTCTATCCCTGAGATCCCGAGGGAGAGGACCTGCGGCTGCGGTGAGGCCCTGAGGTACGCCATGCTCTGAGGCTTTACGATTAAGCTTGTGTGTGACCGGGAGTCGAACGGTAGACTTATGTTCTGTATGTCATCCGTTTTTGGGGGAGCCTGATGCAGAACAGCTACGACTTAAGGGCTCTGGCGCCCACGGTCTGCAAGATACTGGGGGTCAGGCCGCCTAGGACGGCTCACGTTGAGCCACTGCTCGAGGTCTTCGAGACGATGGGTGTGCAGGACAGGCTCGCTGTAGTGGTCATCGACGCCTTCGGCGCCTCGACATGGGCCCAGGTCCGCATAGAGACCCCCACGTTCAACGCGTTCGCGAACAGGCATCTCCTCCACCTGAGCGCGGTGATGCCCACCGTTACGCCCGTGAACTTCGCGACGATGCTGACCGGGGCCGCCCCGGACGTCCACCTCATCAGGAGCAGGGAGGACGAGCTCACGCTGGAGACGATCTTCGACGTCCTCAGGACCCGGGGGAAGTCCTCGGCGACGGCCGCCCGCGCACTAAGCACCTTGGGCATCCTCCTCTCGCCCTTCGCCGACCATTCAGGAATCGCGGAGTCCAACGGAGACCACGAGGTCAGCTCAATCGCAGTGGAGGCCATGAAGGGACGCCCCGATCTTCTCTGGGTGCAGCTCCTCGACGTCGACGACGCGGGGCACAAGCACGGCCCTGTGAGCTCTCAGGGGATAGAGGCGGCGAAGAGGGCCGACCTACACCTCAGGGAGATGGCTGTGGAGGCCTTCTGGCAGGGATACGCCATCATGGTGCTGGCGGACCACGGGCAGCACACAGTCAACGGGTTCGACGGTAGCGTCACGGGGACCCACGGCACGATCGTTGACGAGGACGTCTACGTCCCACTGGTCTGGTGCAGGCCGGAAGAGCTCGGTGAGGCGCTGGGGCTGGCGTAGGTACAGAAAATCTTATCGTTCGATTCCTATATACCTGATGCGGGTGTTGAGAGTTAGATGTCCTGTGCGATCATCCTCCACGGGCCCATCGGATGCGGGAAGACGATGACGTGCCACGGACTCATGGAAAAGGCCAGGAATGAAAACATACCGCTGGGGGGAGTCATATCTCAGCGTTACTTCGTCGACGGCCTCCTCAAGGGCTACGACTGCATGGACATAGCGACCGGCGAGGCGTTCCCGCTGGCGAGGCTCGTGGAAGACGTCGAGGGCGACGACTGGTTCCAGTACAGCAGGCTCAAGTACGCCTTCTCTCACTCCGGCTTCGAGCAGGCCAACAGCGTCCTATCCTCCTCCGCCGAGTTGCTGAGCCAGGGAGGCCTTGTCTTCGTGGACGAGTTCGGCAGGCTGGAGAGGAAGAGGCAGGGGCTTTTTCCCGGCATCTTCAGCGTAGTGGAGGCCCTGAAGGACGGGGGGATCGCCGTCTTCGCTTGCAGGTCGAACTTCGTGGAGAGTGTCACCCAGCTCCTCAAGGGCAGGGCGAGGAGGGTCTACAGGCGAGAGCCCGGGAACCTTGAGAGCCTCTGGACCGTGGTGTCGAAGCGGCTGCTGGCTCCCGGCGCTCCAGAGTAGTTGCTCTCGCTCTATTGTGTTTTTGTGAACGGCATCAAGACGAGAATTGATATAGCTGGCTCGTTCAGAATAAGAAACGGACGGAGTTCCCTCAATTGAGCGACACCGAGATCATCGCGCGGCTGGACGAGCTGCTGGCCAAGGGCAGATCCGCCGTTCTGTGCACCCTGATCCACAAGGAGGGGTCGGGGCCCCGGGGAGAGGGTGCGAAGATGCTCGTGGACGCCGAGGGAAGGCCCTTCGGCACTATCGGCGGAGGGGGGATGGAACGGAGGTTGGTCGCAGAGGCACTGGAGGCCCTCAGGGAGGGGCGCCCACGGACTCTGACCTTCGCCATGGGCATCGAGCCGGATGAGGGGGCCGTTGCCGTGGACTCACTGTGCGGCGGAGAGGTGAAGATCTTTTTGGACGTGATAAACCCGGATCCGAGGTTGATAGTGGTCGGCTCAGGGCACATAGGAAAACCTGTGTCAGACCTAGCCCACGGTGTGGGCTTCGAGGTACACGTCGTCGATGACGCCGTCACCACAACTCGCGAGAGGTTCGCTCACGCAAGGCGGATCTACCCCGGCCCCTTCGAGGAGGAGCTGGGGAGGATCGACGTGAGGCCCTCGGACTTCGTCGCCGTCGTGCACGGCGACACGCAGCACGAGTTCGCAGCTCTGAGAAAGTTCCTCGACGCCGAGACAACGTACGTCGGTCTACTGGGGAGCGGCAACAAGGCCATGGAGCACAGGAAGCGGCTGCTGGAGGAGGGCTACCCGGCGGAGAAGGTGGAGGCGATCCATGCCCCCATCGGCCTCAAGATCGGCGCGGTGACCCCCGAGGAGATTGCCGTCAGCGTAGTGGCGGAGCTCATCGAGGTCCGGCGGAGAGGTGGCTCTCGAAAAGCCTCCTGATCCTCTCGAACTCCTTGGGCGTGTCCATGTCGAGGTTGCACCAGATGTCGCCCTCCACTGAGACGTGGGCGACCTCGTGCCTACGGACCACGTCCCTCACTGTCTTGTCCGGGCCAAGCCCCAGAATCTCGGCGAAGAGAGCCCTCCTGAAGAGGACAGGATGCCCACTCTTCCCGTCGTGGACCGGGCTGACGATGAGCGCATCAGCATCGTTCTCCATCCTGTCCGCCATGAGCGCCAGGAACTTGGTTTGCAGCCCCAGCTGGTCTCCGAGGATCAGGAACGCCCCGTCAGCGTTGACTCGGTCAAGGCCTGTCTTGAAGGAGCTAGTCATCCCATCCTCGTAGTTTGGGTTCATGACTGTCTCCGCCCTGTGGGAGTCCACGATGTGCGCCAGCTCCTCCGGCCTATGGCCAAGTACGACAAACACCTCGTCGACTGTGGAGCCGTCTAGGGCGTCAAGCAGTCTGTCCAGTACCGTTCTGCCGGCCACCTCTAGAAGCAGCTTGTTCTTGCCCATCCGACTCGACTTGCCGGCGGCGAGGACCACGGCTGCAAGCCTCAAGGCTTGGTCACTGTCTCAACCGCTCATCTTCCGGGCGGCGCTCTGCACCGCCCTCACTATGTTGACGTAACCCGTGCACCTGCAGTAGTTTCCCTTCAGGTACTCCCTGATCTCGGCCTCGGAGGGGTCCGGGTTCTCGCCGAGCAGCGCCTTGGTGGTCATGATGAAGCCCGGAGTGCAGAAACCGCACTGGATGGCCCCTTCCTCTATGAATGCCTCCTGCACCGGGTCGAGCGTGTCCCCGTCGGCGACCCCCTCGATAGTGTCGACCCTATGCCCGTCCGCATCGACGGCCAGCACCATGCAGGCCAGGACCGCCTCGCCGTCGAGGTGCACCGTGCAGGCCCCGCACTCGCCGATGCCGCAGCCGTACTTGGTGCCCGTCAGGTAGAGCTCGTCCCTGACGAGGTTGAGGAGCAGTTTGTTGGGCTCGACGTCGAACTGCCTCTTGCGCCCGTTTATAGTTATCTCAATCTCCATCACGTGGACCCCCTGGCCTGCTCCACGGCCCTGCTGATTGCGTCCATTGCGAGGGCCTGGGAGGACCTTCTCCTGTACTCTGGTGGGGCCCTCCTCCACCGCTCCCTGGGCTCGACGCATGCCGCGATGAACTCCACGGCCTCCTCCAGCACCTCGGCCGTCGGCTCCTTTCCCTTCAGGACGTCCTCCGCAAGCACCACCTTGACGGGCGCAGGGGAACAGGCCCCTAGGGCGATGCTGCAGTGGTCAATCTTCCCTCCCTTCAGGGTCACCACCGCTGCAACGTTGACCGTGGCGATGTCGAAGGTTGTCCAGCCAACCTTCTCAAAGGCCGAGCCGGCGCCTTCGGGAGGAAACGGCACGGTGAACCCTGTTAGTAGCTCGTCTCTCTGCAGGTCGATTTCGCTGGCGCCCTGGAAGAACTCGGCGACGGTGCATGTTCTAGCTCCATCCCTCCTGTAAACGTGAACCATGGCGTCCAGGGCCATGAGGGCTGTTGCCATGTCGGCGCTGGGGCTGGCGTTGCAGATGTTCCCACCGATGGTCCCCAGGTTCCTTATCTGGACGGAACCGATCCTGCCGGCCGCCTCGCTCAGCACAGGAGACCTCTCCCTTATCAAGGATGAGAGCTCGACAGCCCTCAGCTTCGTCAGGGCGCCGATCTTGATGCCCTCCCGTGTCTCCTTGATGCAGGAGAGCTCCGGTATCTTCTTGATGTTGACGATGTTCCTCGGCTCGGTCTTCCTTTGCTTCATCTGGGGGATGAGATCCGTGCCGCCGGCTAGGATCTTTGTCTCTTCGCTTAGCTTATGGAGCAGCTCGACAGCCTTGTCCAGGCTCTCGGGGGCGTGGTACTCGAAGCCTATCGGAATGATGTGCGTGTTCTCTCTGTTGATGTTCAACTCCGTCCCTCCTCCCTCAGCGCCTCGAGTATCTTGATGGGCGTGATGGGCAGCTCGAAGAACCGGATCCCCAGTGCGTTCTGTATGGCGTTGGCCACGGTCCCGGCGACCGGGTTGAGGGCGCCCTCGCCGATGCCTTTGGCCCCGAAGGGGCCGGTGGGCTCGTAGGTGTCCGCGAAGAAGACGGTGAAGTCGTCGAGGTCCAGCGCGTCCCGTGTCGTGGGGACCTTGTAGTTGGCGATGGAGCCGCCGTTCATCAGGTCGCCGCTCTCGGGATCGTAGGCTGTGTTCTCCAGCGTCACCATGCTCCAACCCATCGCAAATCCGCCGTGGATCTGCCCCGCCGCGAGCATGGGGTTGATCACGGTGCCGATGTCGGCGCCAGCCACCACCCGAAGGGGTCTAACCTTCCCAGTCCAGGTGTCCACCTCCACCTCGATGAAGTACCCGGTGAAGTGGGGCGGGCAGCTGGGCTGCCTGTAGCTCTCGACGGAGGCGATCATCCCCCAGTTCTTGTGCCGGGCCGTCGTCGCGATCTCCTCGTAGGTGACGGACCTGTCCTCGATCCCCTCCGCAGTGACTACGCCCTGCCTCCTCTCCTCGTCGCAGTAGATCCCGAGGGCGTGGGGGTAGGCGTCCAGTATCCTGGCGGCGTACTCCCTGATCTGCTGCTTCACCTTCCCCGCCACCTTGAGCGCCGCCCCTCCGCCGCTGTAGACTCCCCTGGAGGCGTGGGTGCAGACGTCGTAGACCGTTGTGCCTGTGTCGGCGCTGATGATGTTGACGTTCTCCAGCGGGACGCAGAGCTCCTCGGCGATGATCTTGGCGTGGGCCTCCTGGGTGCCGCAGCCGTGGTCCATCAGCGCAGAGACGTAGTCTAAGGTGCCGTCCTCGTTCATCTTGAGGAAGGCCCCCCCGAAATCGACGATGCTGCTGGGCACCGGGGCTCCGGCGCTGCTGGTGTGGTAACCCCTTCCCATTCCCAGTCCTCTCCTGTAACGCCCCTTCTGCTCCCCGGGTTTGGGGCGGTTGTACCAGTCGACCATCCCGGCGCCCTTCGTTAGGATCTCCTCGACGCCGCAGCTCCTGATGATGGACTTTACGGTGGGGCCCTGCCCCCAGAACAGGTCTCCCTCGCCGATGTAGTTCTTGAGCCTGAAGTCTAGGGGGTCGATGCCGATCTTCTCGGCGAGTTCGTCCATCAGCGTCTCCACGGCCCATGTGATCTGGGGGTTCCCGTAGCCCCTGAAAGCGCAGATGGGCACCTTGTTGGTGTACACGGCCCTCCCCACGTAGCTCTTCGCGGGGAGCTTGTAGAGGCTCACCCACCAGCCGACGACGCACCCCAGCAGTGGGTAGGCTTGGATCTGGTGGGCGCCGATGTCTAGGATGGCGTCCAGGTGGCCAGCGGTGAGTTTGCCGTCCTTAGTGGCTCCCAGCTTGAGCTTGAAGATCATCTGGTAGGAGCAGTGGTCGTGGTGGTCCTCTTCTCTGGTGTAAGCGAGCCGGACCGGTCTACCGCTCTTCAGCGCCAGGGCCACGGCGATCGGGATAGGCGGGTTGACGTGGATGCTGGAGCCGAAGCTTCCGCCAAGAGCTACCTTGACCACTCGTATCTTGCCTACGGGGATGTCGAAGATGTCGTGGATCAGTAGTCTGGAGTTGTGGATGGTCTGGGTGGTGCTCCAGATGGTAACGCCCCCGTCGGGCTCGGGCCTCACCACGCCCCCTTTGGTCTCCAGCTGGTTGTGGTACCTCCTGTTTGTCCTGTAGGTGCGCTCCACGACGAAGTCGGCCTCCCGGAAGCCCTGCTCCACGTCGCCCTCCGTTATGTCAAGGGTGCAGCCGACGTTGTTCTCGACCTTAAGGACCTCGTCCTCCAGCTCCAGATCGTCGTGTATGGGCTCCTGACCGGGCCTCAGCGAGTCCAGGGCGTCGAGGGCGTGGTCCAAGACCTCGTACTCGACCTCGATCGCTTCCAGGGCCCTCTGAGCCTCCTCCTCGGTCTCGGCGGCGACAGCCGCTACGGGCTCCCCCACGTACTTCGGCTTCCCGGTGAGGACGAGCCAGTCCTTGTAAGTGGCCTCAGGTAGGCTCACCAGCCTGGGGCAGTACCTAACCTTCGGCGTCTCCTCGAAGGTGACGACGGTGGCCCCCATCGCCTCGGCCGCGGAGACGTCTATGGATTTGACCCTGGCGTGGGCGTGTGGGCTCTTCAGTATCCGGGCGTGGAGCATCGTCGGCAGGGAGACGTCCTGCGCGAAGACCTCTCTGCCAGTGGCCTTGGCGACGCCGTCCTTCCTGTTGGTGTCCCTCCCGATGATCCGGTAGGCTCCCTGAGTCATCGCGAATCAGTGTATGATGCGCTCTTGGATTAATTAAGTTTCATTGAGTCAAGGACGCCCTGAGCCTCACGTCCTCTACGGGCGCTTTCAATCTCTCAGAGCAGCTACGCCCATCAAACCTGAAGGGCGCCTCTCGGTTTGGAGTGCCTCATGTTCTCGTCCAGCACCGATGGTACGTCTGAGTACGCCGTCCGTGTAGTTCGTTCCTTTAGCCTCCTGAGCGCCGAGGATATGTGCATCGCCAGGGTCTCAAGGAGCTTCACATCCTGCTCTGTGAAGGCGTTGAGCTTCTTGCTCTCGACGTTGATCATCGCCCGGACCTCGCCGTCGACCTTTACGGGGACATCGAGTTCCGACAACGATCTCTCGGCGTTCGCAGCTACGGAGGAGATGAACTCCTCTTCCTCCCTGGTGTCAGGTATGAGCTGGACCTCCCCTGTTCTATAGGCTTTCACAGTTATGCCATGACCGTCCAGGGGGATGTGGTTGATCTCGGCGAGGTCGCCTATGTTGTTGAAGCGTATAAACCCCTTCCTCACGAAGCCGAGGCCTCCCCTGTCGAACCCGAGGGCGCTCTCGATGGCCCGGAGGGTCGTCCAGGTGACGTCCTCTATGGTCCTGGCCTGGGACATCTGCGAGGCATGTCTGTGTAGCGCCTCCAGCCTCTTCTCGTAGCTGACCCTCTCGGTGATGTTTTCGAAGGCGACCGCGATCCTGTCGCCGGGGATTGGGAACGCGTGGATCCTGAAGTACCCCGTCACCCTCTCGTCGTCCCAGAAGACGTTTTCTAGCCTCAGGGCCCTCCCGGACGTGATCAGCTCCAGGTACCTGTCCTTGAGCCCCACCTCGCTGTCATATTGCCAGATCTCGCTGAACTCCCTGCCCCCCCAATCCTCCATCCTCAGCCCCGTGAGCCTGTGGGACTCCGGGTTGGCGTCGACGAGGACAAGTCTGTCAGGGGGCTCGTACTGGTAAATGAACAGCCCGGAAGGTATCTTGTCGAAGATGCTGGCGGTGGTGAGCAGCGACTCCCTGAGCTGAACCTCTGTCCGGTGCTTCTCGACCGCAGATCTGATGCGTTTGACCAGCACCTGGTAGTGGCTGGGATCCAGCTCCTTCCTCAGGTAGTCGTCGATTCCCACCGAGAAGGCTCTCTCCGCCACCTCCTCGCTCCCGTGGCCCGTGTAGAGTATGTACGGGACGTCAGAGCTTTCCCTGATCCTTCGTGCAAACTCGATGCCATCTATCCCCGGCATCTTGTAGTCCGAGACTACGCACTCGAAGCCCCCGTCTCCGAGGAGGGTCAGCGCCTCGTCTGCTGTGCCCACCGAAACAACAGTCAAGTTCGGATCGGCTCTCTCGATGAAGGATTTGGTCAAGTTTCTCTGGGCGTGCTTGTCGTCGACATGGAGCACAGTGATTCTAGCCTCTGGATCCTCGATGTGGGGGCTAGCCATTCTCTCCCGTAGCACAGCCACGGTTCTTTTTATAGGGTTTACAGATTCTAAATCCAACTTCTACGCCGATTCTGTGGGAGTCTTGTCGTTTCCGTGTTTTAGAAAGGTTTTAAGGGGTCACGGCGGAGTATTCAGGGACCTGTGGATGGCTTCTAGGGACGACGAGCTGGAGCGGCTCAAGCGGCGGAGGATGCTTGAGCTCCAGAAGAGGATGCTCAGGGAGAGCCAGAAGCCTGAGGAGCCACCAGAGCCAGAGGGGCCGACGCCCGACACAGTCTTCAACGCTTGGTTCGAGGGGAGGGCGTGGGAGGTACTCAGGGCGGCCCGCACCCAGTTCCCCAAGGTGATGCCCCAGGTCGAGGGCGCCCTCCTCGAGGCTCTGAAGGCCGGGAGGGTCAAGCAGAAGATAGACGGGGAGAGCCTCTTCCAGTTCCTGAGGCAGATCGGCGTCCCCGTGAGGCTGCAGACCTCCATCAGGTACAAGGACCACGGTGAGCTCAAGACCATCGGGCAGCTGATGAAGGAGCGAGAGTAGTTACTCTCACCCCATGAGAGAGACGTTTCCAACCGTAAAAATCCTTTAAATCCTACGATGAGAATGATTTACATGAATTTTTCAGTTAAGAAAATGGAGTTTAGGACCTCAGCGCCTCAAGGTCCACGTTCACATAGCCGATCTTCAGATCGTCAAGGGTCTCAGGGAGCGGTATCCCTGTCTCAGGATCCCATCCCAGCAATGTGTAGTAGTTCCTCAGCATCTCCTCCCAATGGGGTAGGATGCTGATCCCCGCGTTGGGTCCGTCCACCGGTATCGAGCCGTACCTGGCCGAAGGCCTGTCATGTTCCTTCCCCATGCCGACTCTAAGGTTGTAGGCCCTCATCAGGTTGACAGCCCTGAGGCCGACCCGTTTCCCCTCCTCGGAGGTGAAGTCCCAGCCGGTGGCTGCGGCGACGGCCTCGGAGATGAGGGTGTGGTTCATCCTGGTGTTGAACCTGCAGGTGCCGACGGAGTCCTCCAGCTGCATCAATCCTTTGGAGTTGGCGACCTCTGTGGAGACCTGGATGGGATTGGCGGGGCCCTGGGCGTCGGGGCCCATGACGCTCATGTGGGTCTCTATGGTGCTGGTGTTGCTGACGCAGGTGTCGAACATCTCTGCCCAGCGGGTCCTGTGGTCGTGGCCCCTGGGCGTGTTCCCCTTCATCGTGTAGATCGCCGCCTTGGCGGCGTCTCCCCCGATCTTCTCTGAGGCCCTCTTCACCCCCTCGGCGAGGATGTCGCCGAATCCCTTGCGCTCGGCGATCATGCGGAGGAGCTCGATGACGCCGCCGACCTCACCCCACTTGATCTCGAAGCCCCCAGACTGCTCCTTGGTGATCCAGCCTTTCTCGAAGCACTCCATCACCCAGGCGGTGAGCCAGCCGGCCTCGTTGTTCTCCAAGCCCAGCCTGTCGGTGAGGCCCGAGAGCATCATGGTGGCCTCGACGTCATCGACGTCGACGACGGGGCCCCAGGCAGCCATCTGCTCGTACTCTGGCTCCTCTACCAGCCCGGCGTAGGGGCCGTCCTCGATTTTGAACATGGCGCAGTGGAGCAGCCGGCAGCCCCAGCAGGGCTCCCTCTCTACCTGGTATGTGTCTCGGAGGTACTTCTCGGAGAACTTGTCCAGATCATCGTCCGATATCTCCCAGAGGTTCGTCGAGTAGTTCCTGATGGGGAGCGCGGGGTTCCCCGCCTTCTGCATGCTCTCCACCATTCCGACGGTGCCCCTGAAGTACTCCACGTCCTCGTGCATCCTCTGGGCCACCTCCTTCAGCCTCTCCGGGTCCGCCACCTCGACGCCGCCCCTGCTCCTAAAGGTCATGATGGCCTTGAGCCTCTTCGATCCCAGGACGGCGCCGACGCCGTTGTGGGACGCCGAGTGCCCGTGGTCGACGAAGATGCCCGACCAGCGCACCAACTTCTCCCCTGCGGGGCCTATTGAGAGGACGCTGGCGCCCCTTCCCTGGACTCCGTGGGCCTCCCTCAGGATGTCCCCCGTCTCGTAGGTGTCCAGACCCAGGAGCTTCTCCGCGTCGACGAGCTCAGCTGATCCGTCCCTGATAACGAGGTATTTCCAGCCCTCGGACGCTCCCTGGAGGACGATGCCATCGTACCCGGAGAACCTCATGTAGGCCCCGAAGAGGCCGTTCGCCTGGACTGACGTGGAGCCCTCCGTGAGGGCGCCCTTCGTGACGATGGAGATCGTGCCGGAGCCCCCCACGATGGTCCCGCCGAGGGGGCCGCTCGCTATGGTCATCCTGTTCACCGGGTCCGACCACTCGGCGTCGGGGGGGACCTCGTCGTACAGGATCTTGGCCCCTGCGCCTGTGCCACCGAGGTAGGCCCTGTAGCACTGATCGTCGATGTCCCAGTCCCAAGTCTTTCCCTCTGTCAGGTCGACCCGCAGGAACTTGCCGTTGAACGCTTTGAACTTCTGAGACATTAAACCAACAGGAAGATGGTGACGCACACCCGTAATATATTTTTACAGTCCCAGACCCCTGGAAAGACCCTGCACAGGCTCCGCGCCCTCGAAAGCTAGATATTGTCTACGCGGGGATATCCCACCATGAGCTTCGAATTATCAAACATGACGTGGATCGAGGCCAGGGAGAGGTTCGGCGCCTCGAAACTGGCTATCGTCCCCATAGGCTCCACGGAGCAGCATGGACACCACTTGGGGGTGGGGGCGGACTGGATACAGGCTTGGGAGATCGCCCGGAGGGTGGGGGAGAGGACCGGTGTCACGGTGCTGCCTGTGATGCCCTACGGAGTCTCGGGTCACCACAAGGAGTTCCCCGGGACGATCACCCTCACCCCGGAGACCCTCCAGGAGGTGATCTTCGAGATACTGGAGAGCTTGGACAGGTACGGCGTCGAACGGGTGGTCTTCATGAACGGCCACGGCGGGAACACGGGGGCGCTCACGGGTGCCATCAAGGAGGCGAGGGAGGACTTCGGGATGCTCTGTGCCATCTGCCACTGGTGGGATATACTATTGAAGAAGGACCTGTGGGGGCACCCCGCCGAGGAGCACGCCGGCTACGCCGAGACCTCCTTCATGCTCGCGTCGAGACCGGAGGCGGTGAGGATGGAGCGCGCGGTTCTCAGCCCCACCAAGCAGGTGGATCCGGAGATCCAGCTCGTCAGGGCGGGGCTCGCACGGTTCAGGGACGGCGTCGTGAGGATCCCCCTGAGCACGGCCGACGTCTCCGAAACGGGCTCCATGACCGAGGCCCATCCGGACGACGTGCCCGGGACCAGCGACTACTCGATGATAACCCTCGAGTTCTCCGAGGCGCTCATGGAGGAGGTGGTCGAATGGATGTGCGCCTTTGTCGCGGAGTTCGAAGGCTTCGAGGTTACGCCTCTGATGAGCAAGGGGTAGCCTGAGCTTCCCGGCAGGAAAACGGTCAGCCCCTCTTCTGTTTTCAGTAGTCAAGAATCCGATCACGTGGTTAACTGAGGAAAAAGGGTGGGATGGGCTAGACGGTGCCCTCCTTCCAGGACTTCATGTACTTCTCCTGTCTGTCGGTGAGGGTGTCGATCTCGATGCCCATTCCGTCCAGCTTCAACTTTGCGACGGTCTCGTCGATGTTCCTGGGGACGTCGTAGACCTTGGGCTCCATCTTCTCGCCCTTCCAGACCCACTCGGCGACGAGGCTCTGGTCGGCGAAGCTGAGGTCCATCACCTCGCTGGGGTGGCCCTCCGCCGCCGCAAGGTTGACGAGCCTCCCCTCCGCCAGCAGGTAGAGCCTCCTGCCGTCCTTGGTCGTGTACTCGTCGAGGCTGTTCCTGAGCCTGCGCTTGCCTGTTGACATCTCCTCCAGGGCGGGGATGTTGATCTCCACGTTGAAGTGGCCCGAGTTCGCCATGATGGCGCCGTCCTTCATCAGCTTCATGTGCTTACCGTCGACGACGTTGATGTCCCCTGTGCTGGTGACGAAGATGTCGCCGACCTTCGCGGCCTTGGCCATGGGCATCACCCTGAAGCCGTCCATCACTGCCTCCAGAGCCCTAAGAGGGTTTACCTCCGTGACGACCACGTTGGCCCCCATGCCCCTGGCACGGGTCGCGATGCCCCTGGCACACCATCCGTAGCCGCCGACGACAAAGGTCTTGCCGGCGAGCAGCACCGCGGTGGAGCGGAGTATGCCATCGATGGTGCTCTGGCCAGTGCCGTACCTGTTGTCGAACATGTGCTTGGTGTCCGTGTCGTTCACCGCTATGATGGGGTACTTGAGCGCGCCGTCTGCCTCCATCGCCCTGAGCCTGATGACGCCTGTGGTGGTCTCCTCCGAGCCCCCTTTCACGTCCGCAAGCTTCTCCGTCCTGCTGCTGTGTATGGTGTTCACCAGGTCCGCTCCGTCGTCCATGGTGATCTGGGGCCCGTAGTCCAGGACCCTGTTGACGCACCAGTAGTACTCGTCCGTTGTCTGCCCCCTCCATGCGAAGACCTTGGTCCCCGTCGTGGCCAGGGCGGCGACCACCTCGTCCTGCGTGGAGAGGGGGTTGGAGCCGCAGAGGAGCACCTCACCCCCACCGGCCTCCAGGGTCCGTACTAGGACGGCGGTCTCCTTGGTGGCGTGTAGGCAGGCGCCGAGCTTGACGCCTTCCAGAGGCCTCTCCTTCTGGAACCTCTCCTTGATCAGGGCGAGGACGGGCATGTGGGCGCGCGCCCAATCGATGAGCAGCTCGCCCTTCTCAGCCAGCCCTGTGTCCTTCACCTTGTAATCTGCCAAAATTTCACCGTAACGAATATGAGCAGAGGGTATAAGGAAGTTGTCCTGGCTAAAGTATTACGATCTGGGCGTGCGGGACGTCACCCAGGTAGATGACCGCGGACTCCTGCACCATGCCGTTCTTGATGGCGGCCTCGACGATGCGCTTGCCCACGATGTTGCAGATGGTGGCCTTGCTCATCGCCTCTAGGGCCTCCTCGACGCCGGCGGGAGTGCCCTTGTAGAAGCGCTCGCTGACGCAGAATGGGGCGCGTCCTCCCTCCAGGGTCTTTCCAAGTAGCTCCGCGTCGCAGACGGCGACGACCGTATCCCTGCCGTGGCGGGTGCTCCTGAGGTAGACCTCTACCATCACGGTCTCACTTGGATCCTATCGAGGACCTGGCGCCGCAGGCCTCGCACTGTAGGAACCAGAGCCTCCGCTCCCTGACGATCTTGGTGTCGGGGCGCTTGCAGACGGGGCAGATGACGTACTTGTTGGTGTAGATCTCCAGGAGGTTGCGCACCGTGTCGACTGTGAACCTTCCCTGGAACACCGCCCTGGTGCCGTCGAAGTTCGCGAGTGTAGCCATCTCCCCCGAGAGGAACTTGAGCAGGTGTTCCGGGTCCCTCATCAGCTCGTCGGAGATCTCCTTGAAGTTCATGATGACGCTGCGCCTGCCGACCTGCCTCACGTCGGGCCTGGGCACAGTCCACCGCTCGTAGGACTCCACCTGGTCCGGCAGCTCGGCGTAGGCCCTGTCCAGCAGGCTCTTGTAGTCCTTCTCCATCACTGAATCCTCCTTGTTACACCAATATAGCCCCTCCGCAAGGGGGGCACCTCCACCTACGGATCACGCCACTGAAAAAGGTTTCCCAGCGCCCTCAGAAGCCGCGGAGGACCCCGACACGGGCGATGGCGAAGCCGACGAGTAGCAGCACGATCCCCGCGCCGACAAGGACGTAGCTGATGGTGTGGAGTATGGTTATCCTTACGCCGAGCTGGATGCCGATGTCGACTTCGCTGGAGCCGTCGGCGTTCATGGCCACCACCCAGTAGCTCCCCGTCTGGGGCTCCCACTCCAGGATCTGGGTCCCCGAGCCCGTCGCCGAGGCCTCCCAGAAGCCCTGGGCGGTCGGTGGAGCCGAGGGGGCGCCGCCTGGGTCGGGGTAGTAGGTGATCCTGGGGCGCTCCCCGCTGAAGGGGTCGTAGCTCCATTTGTAGTTTGAGACGATGTCGTACCCCACCTCCTCCAGGTAGTGCGCGGCGTCCGGGGCCCTGGCGATGCCGACGAACACCTGCTTCCCGGGGACGTTACTCTCGGCCACCAGCTTCACTGTGACGATGTCTTGGGGCCTGGGGCGCGTCCAGACGGTGCTAGGGATGTCCATGTCAATGTGGACGTCGAACTCTCGGAACACAACGGCGTAGGAGTCGCTGTTCAAGCGCATCACGCGGCTGACCAAGAACCCCTCGTCATCGCTGAAGGAACCCTCGACCCAAATGATCGCCCCTCCTCCGGCTATCAGCCCCAGGGACGCGATGATGAGTATTCCTCCTATGAAGACGACGACTAGGCGGCCTATGGTCCAGCCCAAGTCCGTGGGCCTCCGGTATGGGGCTCCTGTCTCCAATATCTGAGCGCCGCAGTGGGGGCAGTACACGGCGTCCTCCCCGACCTCCTTCCCGCATTCTTGGCAGTAAGGCATCCTCTTGACTCCTCAAGACTTAGAGTTCGATCACATTCTTAAGTCAAACTGAATTGTTCCATCGTCCGGCATCAGAACCCCGGTGACCTGATGAGCGCTAAGTGGTGTGTGAGAGCTTTGCTGGGCCGTAAACGAGGACCACTGCAAGGGAGTAGAGGACATTGATCGGCAGGACAATCATCATCCTTGCTTCCAGGGTGATCATGCCTGTCAGAAGGAAGAGTCCATTCGAGAAGTTGGAGACTATGTGAAGCAACGTCGAGATGACGAGGCTCCCACCGGTGTTGTTGTACGCCCAGGTGTAGATGATCGACTCAGTCACTATGTGGACGGCGAACTACCAGTAGGGAACGCCTCCAGACTCGAAGGACGGAAGATATACGGGTATGTGCCACAGGCTCCACGTCAGTCCGAGGATCAGGCTTGATGTCAGAGCGCCGAATCGCGTCTGGAGCCTTGGGAGGGCGAATCCGCGCCACCCTAGCTCCTCGCCGCTCGCCCCCGTCAACAGGCTCTCAACGAGCAGGAATGCGATCAGCCTCCAATCGTATTCCATCATGGGCCCCGGAGGAGTGCTCCCCATTATCACGTAGACCCCGACAGCGAGGAGCCCAACGAAGAGGGGCGAGAAGGCGACGATGTACCAGAACGCCCCAACTCTCCACTTCGTCCAGCCGCTCAGCAGATTCCTCACACCGTTCACCTCCTTGACAATGAGGGCGGTCACTGTGATAGCTGCGATGTTCGGGGCCTAGGTCGCCAGCCAATGTAGGTACGAGAGAGTCTCGATTTGGCTTGCGGCTAGAATGGCTACATGAAGCACTGACGCCAAAATGAAATACCAGAGCACATGGATGACCTCTGAACCTGGGACTTCTTGAGACAGGTTACCTATTACCATCTCCAACCGCACCTGTAGATTTTTTTAGACTAGTTAATTACTTGTTCCAAAGACCGATGTTCCCTTCCCATGATCGATGCAGCGTGTCTACATCTTTCTCATCGGTTCCCGCTCTACGCATCCTTTTCACGTCTGAGCTCGAGGAGTCTTTTCTTCAACATAGATTCCATTCGTTCTAGGTGGATGTCGATGATCTCTTGGCCGTGCGTCGCGGACGCGTGCTCTCTGGGGTCTTCGCCTATGATGCCCAACAGCCATTCGTCGCTGTCTGTCGGCAGTTGCCCCATGTGGACCAGATCGGGATGCAGCGCCATCATGATCGATGTCTCGTTCGCTGCTGCGTGATCATACTGGAACTCCGTAGACGGTTGCCTCTCCTCCTCCCCGCGCCAGACCGTCATTATGATTAGGTCGAGCTTCTCCCCCAGCGACTCGCCGTTCCTGACGAAGTGGTTCGTGGAGGGGCCGTGTCCGTGGGCGACCACGATCCTGAACCCAGCGCGGCGGAGCTGCTTGAGCACCGCTTCGACCGTCTCAGAGAATAACCAGTCCGGCACCCAGTAGGCGCTTCCTTTCAGCTGTCTTGGTGAATCTGGCGCTGTCTTGGACAGGTCCATTCCGTAGTATTCGACCCCGTCGACTTCTCTCATGCTGTCCGGCCCGAGGAAGAGGGGCGGCAGGACTATTCCTCCCACGCGTTCAGCGAGCTTTTTGAAGAGGCCCTGGCTCTGGAGGAAGTCGCTCCCCAACGGTAGGTGCGGCCCGTGCCACTCCAGGGTCCCCAATGAGAGGTACGCTATCGGCGCCGCCTTGATTCGCGATTCGAAGCCTGCCGGCGTCAGTCGCTCGTAGAGAGTTTCTTCGACCATTTTCGTCAGCCCGCACGCCATATGATACCCGCAACGATCCCCGCCAGTATGGGGATGGGGACCCCTATCAGGACCCTCAGCCAGATGAGCCTCTGCCCTTCCACGACAGCTAGGTATCCGAGGTCTGTGGGTATCCTCGTCAGTGATATGCACTGCCAAGCGAAGATCATGGCTATCAGGGAGGGCACTGCCGCGCCTGAGGAGAAGAGGGCGGCGACTATGGGGAATATCACGTAGGGGCCACCTGGCATTGCGGCGCCGAACAGGCTGCCCAGGATGATGCCTGTGAAGCCGGACTCTTGGCCGAGGAGGCTGGACACGAGCTGGCGCGGTAGGAAAGTCCCGACGAAGCTTCCGAGGAAGACTCCCGAGAGCAGTAGCAGGGATATCCTGACGAGGGATCTTCCGCCTGTCTCCACGCTCCTAAGCGCCCTCTCGCGGGTCGTGGGATTGACCGCCGAGACTACGTAGACCATCAGTGTGAAGACGATCATGCCCTTCTCAACGAGGCTGAGGCTCCCCCACACCGTCTTCACTAAACCGTCGATGCTCATTGGACCACCATTGAACATAGTGTTGTTTTACTTTTATCTTAGTAATGTCGAGCGCTGCGTTCTTCCATCGGGGAATGACCAGGATCGGTGGTAACCCGCCCCTCTGTGAATGATGTATTCACTCCTTGGGTCCCTACTCGGATGTGGGTTTTCGCGAGCAGGCCTTCAGTGAAGCGCCGATGGTGGGTGCGCTCTTCACTCTCTTCGGAGATAGTCGTCCTGCCCCGTCAGCCAGTCTTCCCTGATGGGGCTGAAGATGTCCATGTCCAGGGTGTCCTCGAGGGCCACGGCGCTGTGCTCCACGTTGGAGGGTATGACCAGGACCTGCCCCTCCCCGACCCTGTACTTCCCGTTGGGCAGTGTGAGCTCCAGCAGGCCCTCGGGCACGTAAGTTATCTGCTCGCTCTCGTGCTTGTGCGATGGGACGACGCTCCCTTTCTTCAGGAAGACCTGGGCGACCATCACTTTTTCTCCGGTTATTATCTTCCTCGACAGCTTGGGGTTCAACCGTTCCTCGGGGATCTCTTTCCAGCTTTGCAGGCTCATCATCGGTTCACAGTAGGCATCTGATGCGACCAATCTAAAAAGGTCTTACATCAGCATACACGGCTAGCGTACGCGCTGGAGTACGCAACTTTATTCTTAAATTTGAT
The DNA here is from genome assembly GCA_020346605.1 of Candidatus Bathyarchaeota archaeon. GTDB lineage: Archaea > Thermoproteota > Bathyarchaeia > TCS64 > TCS64 > BS750m-G28. The sequence goes on from CP070784.1 coordinate 1,500,151, forward strand.
ATTATTAGCAGAGAACTAGATACAATTGGCCTCAAATAGCAGAGAAGTTCGAGCCTCTCTATAGCCAGATTAAGCTAATTGTAATACAACAATACCCGGAACTCAAGACCTGATCCTCGTCCCCAACTCTTTTCTAGAGTATTTTATCATCGCCTGAACGGGTCTACGATGCTCGAGGACGAAGGAGACCTCTGGCGGTGCTCGATAGAACAAGCCAAATACTGAGAGGTGCAAGGCCATTACGAAGTTTTATGTCAGTTTCGCCCTCCTACGAAGAGCTCAAGGGGTACGTCGACTCCATCCGCGTCGTCGACACCCACGAGCACCTCTCCCAGGAGCCGGAGAGGCTGAAGCAGAAGGTCGACCTCTTGGCCACCTTCTTCTCTCACTACGCCTCATCAGACCTCCGCTCCGCCGGGATGCCCGAGGAGCAGCTCATCGAGATTAGGGACCCCTCCACCCCACTGGAGGAGAGGTGGGGGGTCTTCGAACCTTGGTGGGAGAAGATCAGAAACACAGGGTACGCAAGGGCCCTGGAGATCGCCGTGAGAGACCTCTACGGAGTCGACGGCATCGGCCCGGACACCTACGGACGGCTCTCCGAGGAGATGAGACAGAGGAACGTCGAGGGGCTGTACCGCTGGGTGCTCAAGGACGGATCCGGCATAGACGTCTCCATAAACGACACAATCGTCTACGACGTCGACAGGGAGTTCTTCGCCCCCGTCAGGCGCTTCGGCGAGTTCCTCACCGTAAGGGACAGGACCGGCCTGGAGGCCCTGGGGAGGCAGGTGGGAGGCCCCATCCACAGCTTCCGCAGTATGGTCTCTGCACTCAGGTCGGAGTTCGAGAGGACCTCCGGCAAGATCGTGGGCGTCAAGATCGGCCTCGCCTACACCCGCCCCATCCACTTCGAGAAGGCCAGCTTCTCCGAGGCGGAGGAGGCGTTCAATGGGCTCTATAGGGCGGAGAGGTTCAAGGTCCACGACACCTCCGAGGTCTGGAAGATAGTCCCGGAGCCAGTGGGCGTCGATCTCCGTCCAATGCAGGATTACCTCGTCCACGTGATGATGGAGGAGGTCGAGAGGAGGGAGCTCCCCGTCCAGATCCACACTGGGCTTCAGGAGGGGAACGAGAACATCCTCTCCAACTCTAACCCGGAGCTCCTCGTCAACCTCTTCATGGAGTACAAGGACGCACGCTTCGACATCTTCCACGGCAGTTGGCCCTACAGCGGCGAGCTCGGCGCACTGGCGAAGAACTTCCCCAACGTCTACATCGACATGTGCTGGATGCACATCATTTCCCCCAGTGGCTCGCGGAGGATCCTCTCCGAGTGGCTTGACGAGGTGCCGGCGAACAAGATCATGGGCTTCGGCGGCGACTACCTCTTCGTGGAGGGGGTCTACGGCCACTCGGTGATCGCGAGGGAGAACATCGCCCGGGTCCTGGCGGAGAAGGTCGACGACGGCGACTACACCATGGCGCAGGCCAAGAAGTACGCCTCCTGGCTCCTGCGGGAGAACGCCCTCAGGCTGTTCTTCCCCGACGGCCTGTAGATGCTCGCCGGGACCTCAGTCCCCGACCATGCGCATCGCCTTATAAGGGTTGAGCAGGTACGGTGGGAGGTAGCCCGGCATGTTGGAGAAGGGCAGCACTTCGGGCCTGAGCCGTATCCCCAGCACATCCATCATGAACTCTCTGCGAGCCTTTATGCGTCGCCAGGCTTCGGGGTAGCGCTCCGCAAGCTCTGCTCTGAGCCCCTCGTCGGCGAGGGCTATCCCATCCTCGGCGTTTATGGTAAAGTAGTGGGTCCCCGTGGCAGGGATGATGTCCATCTGGATGGCCATCCCGGATCTGAGCCGGATCGTTGAGCTCTCGTAGATGGGGGAGTGGACCCACTCGTCCAAGCTTATGATGTGGCCCGGGTTGAGGCTCACCCCGAAGAAGGGGTCACCGATACGGTCGTGCACGGCACTGTATATCTCGCCGCCCGTGACGCCGATGCCCACGTGCTCGTACCAGGCTGCGACCGCCTCGAAGTAGGGGGCTACAAGCCTCTCGACATAGTCCCGGATCCCCTCGGGAAGGTCATCTTCGCCCTCGACGACGAAGCCAGCCCTGCAGTTCAGCGCACCCCAGACCCCATAAGCAGTGGTGAAGGGGTCCCCTCTCTCGATCCTCCGCGAGGACGGGCTCCCCAGCCCCATGAACGCCCTGGGGCCGCTGGAGAGCATCAGGTGGCAGGAGAGGGGGAGGCCGCTCAGCCTCATCAGCCTCACCGCGTCGAACTCCGTCATCCCCGGGCGGAGGCCGAAGACGGCGTCCCTCACCGCCTGGGAGGTGTGCGAGGCGGCGAACTCGAAGCAGGCGAGCTGATCGACACCGTTCTGTGTCCTGAGCCCCCTCTCGGGGTCCATGAGCAGGTCGTTGGCGTTCCTCACCAGCTCCCTGGAGCCGCAGACTGCTCGCAGAGCGTCGGCAATGTAGGAGGGGACCTCGAGCATCGTCTCGGGCGCATCGGCCTCCTCCCTCGTGTAGTACTTCCAACCGGCGACGCCGACGCTCATCCCCTCCTCTAGGCCAGCGGACCGCAGGACCCCGACGAGCCTCCGGCTCCCGATCCTGTCCTGCCCCATCAGGCTGAAGCTCGGGAAGAGGACGGTCTTCAGCTCACCAGCGATGGGGCTGATACCCAGATATCCCCAGCCCTCGTGGCCGACCATCAGCGCAGGCTTATTTCCGCCGCCGAGGTCGATGACTAGGAGCGCCTCCTCGAAGCGGGGGTCGTACCCCGTGAGGAAGGCGAGGTTCGCGCTGTGCTCCCTGTCGGCGTAGACAACCAGACCTTTGTATCCCTCTTCCTCCGCCTTGTCCCTGAGGCCGGCCATCCTCCCGCGAAAGGTCTCGGCGGGCACGGAGGGTTTGGTCGTGGGGACACCGAACTCGGGAAGCTCCAATTCACACAGCTCAGCATGGCGGTCCAAGCAGGCACCCAGATATGATCAAGTTCATGATATTATTCTTCCCTCCCCTTGCGCGGTGGACAAAGTCTTTTAACAGGTCCGGGTTTCAGGTATGACCATGCCTTCCTTCGGCATCAGCCGCGAGAGCGGGGCCCTGAAGAGGGTGCTGGTCCACCACCCTGGGAGGGAGCTGGAGCTCGCTAATCAGGACCCCGAGGAGCACCACTTCGAGATGCCCGTAGACGTGGACAAATTCGCCTCGGACCACAGGGAGCTCATGGACGCCCTCGAGGGCGCAGGCGTTGAGGTCCTCAACGTTGGGACGCTCCTCGCCGACGACCAGCGCCTCTCAGAGGAGGTCCTCCGGTGCCCTAACTTGGTCTTCACCAGGGACAGCAGCGCCGTCACCGACTGCGGAGCCATTCTGATGAGGATGGGGCTGCTCTCAAGGCGGCGTGAGACCCCCCTCATCGAGGCCGCGCACGAGGCCATTGGAGTACCTGTCAGCCTGAGGCTGGCGGAGCCCGAGACTTTCGAGGGGGGAGGCTTCGCCCTTCTCGAGGGGCGGGTCGCGGTCGCCGGGCTCTGCAACAGGACAACCCAGGGAGCTCTCGACGCCGTCAGGGAGTTCCTCTTCGGCGAGGGGCTAGTGGACACTTTCGTCGTCCTCAGGCTGGCACCCGATGACATCCACATCGACGGCGACTTCGCGGAGCTCCCCGGCAGGACCGCCCTGGTCCACAGGGGGGCCCTGGGCCACGCCCCCGCCGTCTTCCACACGCCCTCCGAGACCTGGGAGATGGGCTTCGTCGACTGGCTGGAGGAGGAGGGCTGGGACACCCTCGAGATCACGGACCAGGAGAGGAACGACGCGGCCGCGAACTTCCTCACGGTGGACAGCGACTTGGCGATCCACTACACAGGGAACCCCAGGGTGATGCGCGAGGCTAGAGAGAGGGGGATCGACGTCATCCAGATCCCGGGCGAGGAGATGAAGAAGGGGATGGGCGGAGTCCACTGCATGACCTGCCCGATACTCAGGACGTAGACCGACGCCCTCCTTCAAACCTGCAAGGGGACGGCTCAGCGCACTCCAAGTCCCAGATTTGAAGCCCGCCGACAAACCCGCGGGTAAACTGTTTTAACATGATCAGCCCACTACTCCCCCATGTCCGGTGACAAGTTCGAGTGCGAGCTCATGGACTGGGAGCTCTTCTACTCGCTGTCGGAGAAGGTCGCGCGAAAGATCATCGAGTCGGGGTACAGGCCCGACTTCATCGTGGGCTTGGCCCGCGGGGGATGGGTGCTGAGTCGCGTGCTCTGTGACTTCCTGGGGGTCAAGGACCTGGTGAGCCTCAAGGTGGAGCACTGGGGCGTGACCGCGACCCCCGACGGGAAGGCCCAGCTCAAGTACCCCTTCGACATAGACCTCACGGGGAGGCAGGTCCTCGTGGTGGACGACATCACCGACACCGGGGAGAGCATGCGGATCGCCACCGAGTACGTCGAGACCAAGAACCCCGCCGAGGTGAGGACGGCTGCGCTCAGGCACATCACCGGCTCCGGCGTCGTCCCGGACTACTTCGGCGACGAGATCACGTGGAGATGGGTAGTCTTCCCGTGGAACTACGTCGAGGACATGTGTAACCTCGTCGCGAAGGCCACGGAGGGCGTGGACGACCCGGAAGAGATAAGGGCCCGCCTGAAGGAGGACCACGGCATCGATGTCAGCTCAGATGATGTGGCTGCCATCCTGGTCGAGTTAGAAAGGCGCTCCTAAGTAATTGTTCGGCGCCGACATCGTCCCCATCTACCACTACCCGTGGCGGACAGCGAATTGGGCTACGACCTCACTTCAGAGTGTCGAGGAGCTTCTTCATGACGGGCTCGCATATTGGGTACAGCGCGCCGTAGCACTTCATCTCGTCGCACGCGTCGCAGAAGGCGTAAACGTCGTCCTCCAGCATCTCCCTCATGGTCTCGAGGGCCCTCTGCTTTTGCATCGCCTCCTCGATGGCGGCCTCGTAGGTCCTACGCCAACGGTTTAGCTCAGGTGTGGGGTGGTAGCTGTCCCAATCGGCAAAAGGATCCAGAAACCTCTCTCGCACCCGCGAGATTCTCTCCCCCCATGCTGGGTGGTTTCAGTCCCCGAATTATCCGTTCCGTTAATACATTATATACAACTGAACCTCACGTATATACTCCGTCTCTAACCCGCGAGATTCACCCCCTTCATGCTCCAGGGTCATATGCCTGAGATCGCCTCAATGCTGCACATTGGCTTGAACCCGAGGAAGCTGAGAGGAGCCCTCCCCAGAGGGTGGCGGATCCGTCGATGGGTGCACTCTTCTTATATTGTCAGGCATGTCTCGATATCAGGAGATGGACAGACGTGGAGCCGCCGAAGGCTCTCCGGACCGTAACGACGGAGGGCCTCAGGAGGTCCTCAAGACCGTTGCGGCGGAGATGGCCCTGAGGGAGGGGGAGGAGGCCGTCAGGAGGATCCTCACCGAGATCCACAGGAGGGGAAAGGTGAAAACCAAGGATCTGGCCAAGGCGGCAAGGCTCCCAACGCCCGTTGCGGCGGCGATCAGGAGGGAGCTGGAGAAGAGGGGGCTGGTCGCGAGGAGGGGCGGCGCCGTCCTGACAGAGGAGGGGGAGAGGCTGGTCGAGGGGCTGGGGCTGGCGGACGGAGAAATTAAGCACCCAAAGACCAGGTTGGAGATATCCTTCACTGAGGAGCACGACGAGCTGCTGAACAGGCTCCGGGAGGTCTCGGCGCGCAGGCCGACCCCTGACACGAAATTGGACCAGGCCTACGCGACCCCCGAGACCGCGCTCCGCAGGGCCCTCTACATGCTCGGTGAGGGCGACCTCGCAGGCCGGGACGTTCTGTTCCTTGGGGACGACGACCTCACCTCGGTGGCGGCGGGCCTCCTTAGCGTTGTCGGAAGCATCACCGTTATGGACATCGACGAGAGGCTGCTCGAGCTTATTGGGGATACTTCAAGGAGCGATAAGCTCGGGATAGACTGCGTCAGCCACGACCTCAGGAGGCCTCTACCGGAGGAGCACCAGGGCCGCTACGACGTAGTGTTTACGGACCCGTCCTACACCATCCCGGGCCTCGTGCTCTTCCTCTCCAGGGCGGTGCAGGCCCTTAGGAGCAGGAAGACTGCGAGCGTCTACGTAGCCTTCGTGGACAAGCCGCCCCTGGAGATGCTGGAGGTGCACAGGGAGATCACGGGGATGGGGCTGTTCGTCAGGGAGCTGATCCCCGGGTTCAACGAGTACGAGGGGGCCGAGATGTTCGCGAACACCAGCTCCCTGATGAGGCTCTCGACCACCGAGGAGACGAGGCCCGCAGTGACTGGAGCCTTCGAGGGCGGGATCTACACCGGGGAGCTCACGCCTTCCCTGAGGGTCTACAGGTGCAGGTGCGAGGAAGGAATCAAGGTAGGAGCGGGAGAGCAGTTTTCTACAATCGAGGAGCTGAAGTCCTCTGGGTGCCCCCGCTGCGGCAGGAGGGAGGGGTTCAGGCTCGTGAAGAAGACGAGGCTCTCGTCCGCGGATCGCGATGGATAAGCTTCATTAATTGGGCTCATCCCTCAAGAGATAAGGCTGGAAGATGCGGGTGCGGCGATGCTGAAGATAAGACAGCTCCTCGTGGACGTCTACGGCTGCGAGGCTGACTTGGACGACGCCGAGTTTCTGCGGAGCACGCTGGAGAGGGCGAGTGAGGCGGTGGGCTCAACGATCGTCCATGCGGTCGCACAGAGGTTCTCACCCGTCGGCGTCACCGTGATAATGATCCTGGCGGAGACCCACCTCTCCATCCACACGTGGCCTGAGCACGGCTACGCGGCTGTAGACATCTTCATCTGCGGGGAGGGGAGGGACCCTGACGTGGCCTGGGACGTCATCAGGGAGGAGTTGAGGCCCGCCAGCTTTGACGTCAGGGAGCTCACCAGGACCATAGGAGAGAAAAGGACCTAGACGATTAATCGTCCCCCGATCTTCATGGATGGGACCACTCACTCTCACGTTTGCTGTGGGAAGTGGATGTTTTCACTCGAAGCCTTCCCCGAACAGCTCTAGCAGCCTCCGCCCCCTCTCGCTGAGGGCGTAGTCCCTGGACGGGTAGCGCCCCCGCCCCTTCCGCACGGCGACGACGTCGATGAGCCCAGCGGCCATGCAGAACTTGAGGTACCGCCCGACCATGCCGTACCCACGCCTGCCGCCGAGGCAGAGGTCCGAGAAGTTGACCGGCTCCCTGTCCCCGACGTCTCCGAGTAACTGGATCAGCGTCCTGACGCCTAGGTTATACAACGGCTCTAGTCCCAACCTTAGCTAAATAATTCCCAAAAGTGGTTAAGAAAGAAGGTTTATTAACCGGCCAACGTTAGATTATCTTAGAATGGCAAGCAGGAAGTATAAGTACCACACAGTCAACTTGCCCGAGTCCCTCGCGAAGAAGATCGAGGAGGTCATCGAGAGCGGGAACCACGGGTACACCAGTATCCCCGACTTCGTTAAGGCGGCAGTCCGGAGGTACCTCCGGGAGCTGGGATACCTTACCTGATCCCGTGGGTCCGCTTCCTCCGTAGCCTCTTATAGTTGAT
>CP070784.1:1507838-1521530 GCA_020346605.1 Candidatus Bathyarchaeota archaeon
GCCCTCGTATGGAGTCCATTCGCATGCCGTGATCATGTCCCGGCTCTTGATCTTCCAGTCTCTCTTCCTGTCTACGATTGTGAGGTCACCATCGGAACCAGGGAGGAGGGCGCCCTTGCGGGGGTATATACCATAGATCCTAGCGGGGTTCTCGGACGTAACGGCTGCGATCCGCTCAAGGCTCAGACGCCCGTCGTTGACCCGTGTCAACATGAGGGGGAGAAAAGTCTCGAGGCCGGGGATGCCGTTGGGGGCTTCCATCATGTTCTCCAGGCCAGCCTCCTTAGACTCCTTCGAGTAAGGGGCATGATCAGTGGCAACGGTGTCGATCAACCCCGCCTCTAGGAGCACCCATAGTTGTGCCACCGTCTTCTTGCTCCGTGGAGGGGGGGCGAACTTCACCCAGGGTCCGCGCTGCTTGACGTCTTCATCACTCAGGTAGAGATACTGAGGGCAGGTCTCCACGTAGACGTCGACCCCTTCCCGTCTCGCCTTCCAGGTGTTCATGACAGTCTCGGGGAGGCTCGTGTGGACTATGAGGCCCCTGCAGCACGTCTCTTTCAGATATCGTATCATGCGTTGACCGCACTCCGCCTCGGCGATGGGGGGCCTGGACTCAAGGTGGGAGGCGTAATCCTTCCTGCCTTCGCCCTTCAGCCGCTGCAGGTTGTCCTTGATGATCTGGTCGTTCTCGGCGTGGATCAGCGCAAGCCCGCCGATCTTGGAAAGTTCCTTGAACCGCTCAATGATCTCGCCGTCGAAGGTCTGAGGCCACTTTGGGCCAGCAGAGGAGACGAAGAACTTGGCCCCGGTGGCGCCCATCTCCCACATGCTCGTGAGGTTACCGTCTGGGTAGCCGGAGGCGCAGCCGGCGTGGATGGAGAAGTCAACGTGAGAAGTCGCCTCGTACAGATCCCTCTTCTCCTCGAACTCCCCGGGGTTGAAGCACCCCATCTGTGTGCCAGGCATCTCGAAGATGGTGGTGAACCCTCCCTTGGCGGCGGCCCGTGTTCCAGAGACGGAGTCCTCGGGGGGCAACGTGGTGTGGGCGTGACCGTCCAGGACACCTGGGAGAACTACCTTACCACCGGCGTCCACCACCTCGTCCGCCGAGGGCAGGTTAGGCGTCCTCCCCAAGGAGACGATGACACCACCCTCTATGGCCAGTCCACCTTCAACAACGCCCCTCGGCGACACGAGCTTTGCGTTCTTTATTACGAGATCCACGATCAAGGCTCCGACCCTCGAAACATATCGTCTGAAAGTTATTTAAGACCAGCCTGAGAGAGCCGCCTCGGTCATTAAGCTTTAATGTGCGCGGCAGGGGTTAGATGTGGTGGTGAGAGGCTAATGACTGTCGACCTGATCATCAAGGGGGGAAAGGTCTACTCCCTATACGGAATCTGCGATGGGGACGTTGTCATCGATTCTGGAGGAATTGTATCGCTGACTAAGACGAGTGGGTCCATCGACGCTGACAGGGTCATCGACGCGGCCGGGAAAGTAGTCCTTCCGGGGATGATCGACATGCACGTCCACTTCAGGGACCCGGGCTTCACGGAGAGGGAGGACTTCGAGACGGGGACCGCTGCCGCTGCTGCTGGGGGGGTGACCACGGTCGTCGACATGCCCAACACCGTTCCCTCGGTGACCTCTGTCAAGGCGCTCAAGGAGAAGATAGAGATCGCCAACCGCAAGGCCATGGTCGACTTCGCCCTCATCGGCGGCGCAGGAGAGGTGGAGCCCCCGGTGCTCACGGGGATGGCGCAGGAGGGCGTGGTCGCCTTCAAGACCTTCATGACGGCGAGGTTCAAAGAGCTTACGGCCTCCGACAGCCAGATGCTGGATAACTTCAATACCATAGCCGGGACGGGGCTTCCCTGCCTGATCCACGCGGAGAACCAGGACATCGTGTCGCGGTGGATGGAGAGAGCCATAGAGAGCGGCAGGGTCGACCCCGTGGCCCACTGCGACTTCAGACCTCCCATCGCCGAGGTCGAGGCCACGATGAGGACGATCATCCTCGCCGGCGGGACCGACGTGGATCTGCACATCTGCCACATGTCAGCGAAGGGCGGAGTAGAAGTGCTTGCTTGGGCGAAAGCGGACGGTAGAAGGGTCACGGGGGAGACTTCGCCCAACTACCTGCTGCTCAGCGAGGAGTCGATGAAGAGCCTTGGCCCCTACGCCAAGATCGACCCCCCGCTGAGGAAGGAGGCAGACCAGAAGGCCCTCTGGAGGGCGTTGAACGACGGCACCGTGGACGTCCTCGCCAGCGACCACGCCCCCTATCCCAAGGCTGAGAAGGAGAAGGGGTGGGCCAACATCTTCGACGCGCCCTCGGGCGGCGTGGGGATCGAGACGAGCCTACCGCTCATGCTCGACTGCGTGGACAAGGGGCTCCTGAGACTGGAGCGCCTGGTCGAGGTCTTCTCGGTGAACCCGGCGCGATTGCTGAAGTTGTACCCGAGGAAGGGGGCGCTGATGCCGGGCTCGGACGCCGACGTCGTCATCGTCGATCTCAAGAGGGAGCACGAGATAAAGGCGGAGCTGCTCCACTCCAAGGAGAAGACCACGGCTTACGACGGGTACAAAGTGAGAGGAGCTCCGTTGACCACCGTCGTCAGAGGAGAGGTCGTCATGGAGAACGGCGTACTCCAGGCTACGCCAGGATACGGTGAGTTCCAGCGCCCCATTCTTTAACCTTTAACATCGATTCGAGTCCCAATTGTTTTACGTGATACAGAACATTTTCACTTTCCAAGGATGTTCGATCTCGTCATAGAGAATGGTAGAGTTGTCGATGGGACGGGAAACCCCTGGTATTTAGGGGATGTTGTCGTCAGCGACGGCAGAGTAGTCACGATAGGCAGAGTCGAGGTTGAGCCGAAGAGGGTCATCGATGCGAACGGGCTGGCGGTGGCGCCGGGGTTCATCGACAGTCACAGCCATTCCGATCTCATGATCATCGCCGAGCCGGAAGCCCGCCAGAAGACGATGCAGGGCGTGACGACGGAGGTTGTTGGCCAGGATGGCCTGGGAGAGGCGCCCATTAGAGACGACCTGGTGGACGAGTGGCGCAGATACCTTTCGGGCCTGAACGGCGATCCGGACATCGATTGGGGCTGGAGGAGCTTCGGCGAGTACCTGGACAATATCGAGGCCGCAGGGCCTTCGACGAACATAGCGTCCCTCGTGGGGCACGGCAACCTCCGACTGCTCGCCATGGGGATGGAAGACCGGAGACCTTCGAAGGCTGAGCTGGAGGAGATGAAGAGGCTCCTGTCAACGTCCCTAGATGAAGGGGCGTTCGGCCTCAGCACGGGGCTGATCTATCCGCCGTGTGTGTTCGCCGACGCAACAGAGCTCTCCGATCTGTGTCGGGTGGTCTCCAGCGCAGGCGGTGTCTTCGTGGTCCACATGCGGAACGAGGGGGGCAAGTTACTGGAGTCCATCGAGGAGGTCAGGGGGGTGGGCAGGGACTCAAAGGCTCCAGTCCACATCAGCCACTTCAAGGCGAACGGGGAGAGGTTTGGGGGAAGGTAGACGAAGCCCTCGATGCCATCGAGAGAGCGAGGGCTGAAGGATTGGATGTCACCGTGGACCAGTATCCCTACGTCGCGGGGAGCACCTTCCTGAGCAGCCTGCTCCCTGTGTGGATGCACGAGGGGGGCGTGGAGGCGATGCTGGCAAGGCTGGATAGGGAGGAGGACAGGAGGAAAGTGGTCGAGGACTTGACTAACAGGGGGCGTGGATCAGAGTGGGGCTGGGAGAACGTATTAGTCACGTCGGTGGCGACGGAGGCGAACAAGCCTCTCGAGGGGATGACTCTGGAGGACATTGCCAAAGCCCTAGGCAAGACCGTATTCGAAGCACTGTTCGACGTCATCTTGGAGGAGGATAACGCAGCGACGATGGTCAGTTTCAGCATGTCCGAGGACGACGTCAAGACGGTCATGGGCAGCCCCCTCCAGATGGTTTGCACGGACGGGGTCGTACTGGGAAAACCACATCCGCGAGTATACGGGAGCTTTCCCCGTGTCCTTGGCCGATACGTCAGAGAAGGGATTTTAGGCCTTGAGGAGGCCGTGAGGAAGATGACGTCGCTGCCAGCCCAGAGGTTCGGGCTGCACGACAGAGGGCTCCTCAGGCCCGGAATGTGCGCAGACATAACCATCTTCAATCCAGACACCATCACCGACACCGCCACGTACGAAGACCCCGTACAGTATCCGAAAGGAGTCGAATATGTGATAGTCAACGGGAAAATAACAGTGGAAAGCGGGGAACATACAGGAATCAGAGCAGGTCGGGTCCTGAGGCATGGGGCGCATAACGGTTAACGGTGCACATCCGGAGCTCGTAAAGAGTAATGTTAATTATTTGAACTGTTTTTAGGATGTGATCTCAATTCAGCGTTGAGAATGTTAAGGAGAGGCTCTCTACGGAATCGACCATCGTTGTCAACGACCTCGTGAAAAACTTCGGCAAAGTGGTAGCCCTCAACGGTGCAAGTTTCACGGTCGGAGACAGGGAGATCTATGGGCTGATTGGCCCCAACGGCGCAGGGAAGACGACGACGCTGAGGATCCTTGGCACTCTCCTGTCGCCGACCTCCGGGAGCGCCGAGATCTTCGGGACCGACGTAGAAAAGGACCCTGACAAGATTAGGGAGATCATCAGCTATCTACCGGAGGAGGCTGGGGCGTACCAGAACCTTTCGGGATTCGAGTACCTGGAGTTTATGGCGGGGTTCTACTCGGACTCCGAGCGGCAGATCGACGAGATAATCGATGAGGGCGTCAAGATCTCCGGCCTAGATGAGAGGTTGGACGAGAGGATCAAGGGTTACAGCAAGGGAATGAATAGGAGGCTGCTGCTGGCTCGGGCGCTGATGATGAGGCCCAGGCTGGCGATACTGGACGAGCCTACGTCGGGCCTTGACGTTCTCCACGCCTCCCACGTGAGAAGGATGATTAAGGAGTACGTCGACGAGCAGGGCGTCACGGTCCTTCTCTCCAGCCACAACATGCTCGAAGTGGAGTACATGTGTCATCGCGTCGCCCTAATGGACGAGGGAGTCATCATAGCCGAGGGGAGGCCTAAGGGGCTCATTGAGAAGTTCGGCTCGGACAACCTGGAGCAGGCTTTCATGGAGGCCACGAGGCTTGGGTGACCTGAGACCTCTCGTCGTCAAGGAGGTCAAGGAGCTCATCAGGGACCCCAAGATCCTGCTTGGAGTCATACTGATGCCCCTCATCCTCTTCCCCATCATGGGCTCCGCCATCAACATCTCCCAGACGTCCGTGATGCGGGCGATGATCTCAGCCTCCTTCGCAGTCTACAACGAGGACGAGGGTCCAGTGGTCGAAGACCTACTAGACTACCTTAACGTGAACAACACGGTCATAGCTATTGAAGCTGCATCCATTGAGGAAGCCATCTCCATCTTCCTAGAGACCAACGCGACGACACTACTTCACATCAGGGAGGAATACTCCCAGAACGTCTCTGAGGGCAGGAAGGCAAACATGAAGGTATACGCGAACCTGAGGAGCCTGACCGTGGCCGAGACGGGAAGCACGGACTCCGTGAACCACCTGTTAAACATCTACAACTACTACCTTGCGCTGAGCAAGATAGAGGACCTCCTTAGTGAGGCTGGAGATCCATCGAACCCTTCTGCCGTCCGAAGCCCCATATCGGTGTCGTCCGCCTCCATAATCAAGGGAAACGTGCTGGAGGTCGCGCCCTCCGCGATCTTCGGTCTCATCATGTCCCAGAGCGTCATGCTCCCCATCATGGTGATGGTGATGCTGATGTTCGCCATCCAAATGGCGGCGACGAGTATCGCCATCGAGAAGGAGCAGAAGACCCTTGAGACGCTGATGACCCTCCCAGTCGGGCGGATGACGATACTCAGCGGTAAACTCGCTGGCTCTATCGTCATCTCCGTCGCCGGGGCGATATCCTACATGATCGGCTTCAGCTACTATATGACCTCGGCGCTCAGCTTCTCCCCAGAGATAACCAGCATGAACGTCGGCGACGTGGGGCTGGGCCTGCAGCCCCTTGGCGTGCTGCTGCTCGGGGTCAACATCTTCTTCACCTTGGTCTCGGGCTTGGCGCTGGCTATCTCTCTGGCGACATTCACGGACAACGTCAGGAGCGCCCAGAGCCTCACCGGCTTCCTCGTGATCCCGGTGATGATACCCGCCATTATACTGATGTTCAGCGACCTCCAGATGCTCCCCCCAACAGTGAGGTGGGTGCTCCTCGCGATACCTTTCACCCACAGCATCCTGGCATCGAAGGCCGCCTTCCTCGGGAACTACACCGTAGTGGCGGGGAGCATCGCCTATATCGCTGTCTTCACCGTAGCCGTCCTGTACATTGCGGCGCGCATCTTCTCCACGGAGAGGATAATAACGGCCCGTTTCACGTCGCTGAGCATGAGGGGCTTGTTTTCTGGCAAGAGAGAAAGGAGCAGCGAGCCTTAGGGCTCCGTCACCGTAATCGTTAAATCCGAACAGCACACCATCACCGATATCCCCGGAGACTGAACTATGGCATCAGGTCGCTTGAAAGGCGTGGTCTTCGACCTCGACGGCACCGTGATCTACTCCACCATCGATTTTGTCAAGATGAAGCAAAACATGATCAAGGTGCTCGAAGCCAACGACATCCCTGAGGGTGTCCTTACTCCCCGGGAGACGACCGTTGTCACCCTGGAGAGGTCGGAGGGGATGTGGGACGAGAGTGGCAAGCCCGAGGAAGAACGCGTAGAGGTCAGGGAGAGGCTCGACGAGATAATGAACCAGGGAGAGCTGGAGGCTGTGCCCTTGGTGAAGGAGATAGAGGGCGCAGCGAAGGCCATAAGGCTCCTCAGGGAGATGGGGTACAAGCTCGCGATCCTGACAAGGAGCCACCACGCCTACGCCGTCGAGGCGCTGAGAAAGATAGGAGCCCACGACTACTTCGACGTAATTCTGGGCCGAGGGGAGACTCCGAGGCCGAAGCCCTACCCCGAGGCACTGGAGCACACCACAGAGCTGCTGGGGCTCGAGATGGACGAGATCGTCTTCGTAGGCGACCACCACATAGACGCCCAGAGCGCATCGAACTCAGGATGTCCATTCGTAGGAGTCAGGACCGGCGGAAGGCACAGGGATCCATGGGGCGGACAGGAACCTGAGGTCCTCTTAGACAGCATAGCGGTTCTTCCTGAGCATCTCAAGCACGAATCATAGGCGCCATAAGGTTTCTCTTCGAGAGATAGGTTTTTATCGATACTCCTTGGATGTATTTACCAACTCCCGAGTCATATTGTACAACTCGCGCGTGTGAAAGATGTGATCACATATGTCCAAGAAACAGGAAGAATATGTTCAGAAGTTCAATCAGGCCATGGCCGTCCTGACCAGGGTGGCCGACGACAACACCACCCCTAGGAACATCCGCAGGACGGCGAAGCAGGCCTCGGACATGCTTCTCAACGAGAGCCTCTCCCTTGCCGCTAGGGCGGCGAACGCCATCGACGTCCTGGACCAGATCTCCCAGGACCCGAACATGCCCATGTACACGAGGACCCGTATCTGGAACGTGATAAGCGTCCTAGAAGGCATCAGGGACTAGCGGCATAGACTCCCTTTTTTAACAACACCTAGGTACAGCAACTCCATTCTCTATTTTTATATCTCCGTCACAATATCTCATAACGGTTGACGGCTTGTCTGTCAATACTCTGTCCGCGCCGTGGCTCATACGCCTTAACTGGGACGAGCTAGCGACCCTGATCGTCTGCGTCAGCCTCGACATAGTCGAATACATCGCGCCGATACTGATGATGCCTGCCGCTGGCGACTTCGTCGACTTCGCTGGCATCATCTTCTGCGTCTACTTCTTCAGCTGGGTGGGCTTCATCTCCCTCCTAGAGATCCTGCCCGGTATGGACTTCATGCCCGTCTTCACCGTGACTTGGCTGGTCTGGTACATATACAAGCGGCGCGACGCCCGCATCAGAATAGAACAAGAGCTCGACCAATGGAAGTAGAGCCAATCATCTGTATTTTCTGATCGTCCGGAGACTTTAGATCTCTGTATGGGTTGTCTGATATTATCCGTTATGATGGAAGTGGAAGACGTTATCTATTTAATTAGATCAGTATGTGGATATAGTGAACTTTCATGAGCTCTAGAGGCGCTACGCTGATCGTTCTCATAATCGTTGGAGCGGCTGTCGGATACGGGGCGAGCGAGCTTCTCCCCCCGGAAAGCGTGGGATTCAACATGGGCGTCAACTACCTTGAAGAGTACGAGAGGCTCACCCAGCAACAGGAGGCTCTCCAAGCGCAGGTGGAGACCCTATCGGGCCAGATCGATGCCCTCCAGGATGACTACGAAGCCCTTGACGCCGAGTATGGCGTCCTCACAGCGCTGTATGACACGCTTACCCAGGAGCATGTTGATCTCATAAACGCCTACAACGAGACCAGCCAGGACTACGATGACCTCCTGATGCAGTACGAGATCATAACGGGCATGGCTCCGCTGAAGGAGAGGGAGATATCTGACGACGTCTTCCTGAAGGAGTACGCCTGGATCTACGACGGCGAGACCTACACCCTCAGCCTCGAGGTCCCCAAGGACCTGTACTTCTTCTACAAGAACAGAACCCGGGCGTCGACGGAGGACTACTCCATCTACGTCACCCATCCCGTCGACGACGATTACATCACCACGGTCATCGACAAGTTCAACCAGATAGCGGCAGAAGAGGGATTGGACGATGCGGAGACGGTGAACCTCGTCATCACCTTCGTCCAGAGTATGCCTTACACATCCGACGACGTCACCACGGTCTTCGACGAGTATCCAAGGTACCCATTGGAGACCCTCGTCGACGAGGGCGGGGACTGCGAGGACACGTCGATCCTCACCTCGGCACTGCTCAAGACATTGGACATTAACGTTGTCCTGCTGAATATACCCAACCACATGGCCGTCGGAGTCAACGTAGACGCTCTGGGCTCCTACTGGTCCTACGGGGACTCCAAGTACTACTACCTAGAGACCACGGGTCAGGGCTGGGAGATAGGCGTCATACCCCCCGAGTACCAGGGGAGCTCGGCCGTTGTCTACCCCATACTGCCGATACCTATCTGCACCCACGAGTGGACCGCCTCCCAGGTTGGATACAAGCTCACCCTCGTCGCCGACGTCGCCAACGTGGGAACCGACGAGGCGAAGGGTTTGAAGCTGTACGTGGCATTCGACGCGCGAGACGGCGAGGTGCTGAACCCCAAGACAAGCGAGTTCTTCGACTTGGCAGTAGAGGAGGAGACACAGATCATGCTGGTTACAAATGTCCCCAAGAACATACGCACGCGCATAATAGTCCGCATCCTCGACGCCTTCGACAACGTCATGGACGAGAGCTTCTCAGAGTGGTACAAGACAGGGTAGCATCCCCTTTTAGCCACCAGTCAGAGATAGTAGCGATGAGCGTCGTCGACACCCACGCCCACCTCAGCGATCTCGAAGATAAAGAGACAATCATAGGAAACGCGAGGAGGGCCGGAGTCGCAGCCCTAGTCGCCGTGGGCGCCAACTATACCACCAACTTCAGGACCATCGAATGGGCCCGAGCATACCCGGGGTACGTCTTCCCCGCTCTAGGCATCCACCCCACGGAGTTCGCTGACGACGACGTATCCACGAGCCTCAGTTTCATCAGGGAAAATATTGAAAAGTGCGTCGCGGTGGGGGAGATCGGTCTGGACTACTGGGACAGAGAGGCTAGGAAGAACAAAGACGTACGTGAGCAGCAGCGCCGTATATACACAAAGCAACTCGCTATTGCCAGGGAACATGATCTGCCAACGTCCGTCCACGGAAGGGGCTCATGGCGAGACGCCCTGAAACTCGCTGTGGAACACGGCCCCGAGACCGTCGTATTCCACTGGTACAGCGGACCCCTCGATGTCCTCAGCGAGCTGTTGGACGGAGGATACTACATCTCTGCTACGCCTGCGGCTGAGTACAGCAGAGACCACAGGGCAGCCCTTGAGAATGCTCCCCTGGAGCGTATAATCATCGAGACCGATTCGCCGGTGTACATGAGAAACCGTCGCAGGAACTCCGAGCCCGCCGACACCGTTGTGACCCTAGGGGCACTGGCGAAGCTGAAGGACGCCGACGAGAACGAGGTGGCCAGAGTCACCACTGAGAATGCGAAGAAGATATTTAGAATATAAAAAAGGGAGTTATATCTGCAGTAGGGTCTTGGCGCCCTCGAAATAATCAAGGACGTTCTTCCCCTTCTCAGTGATGCTGTACCGTTTGGTAGACCGTCCCCTGCCGTGCACCTCCTCCAGCTCCAGGAGCTCCTGCTCCACTAAGTCTGCGAAGACCTTCTGAGTCAGGTTCCATGACATGTTGGAGGCGTACATTATCTTCGTCGGCTTCGTCTCGCCACCGTCGACCGCCTTTAGGACTGCGAGGGTGATCTCCAGCTTCGACCTCCGGGCTGATTCTGACATTACATCTTCACCTACTGGTCGTTGGCGCTCTTCACGTTGCACTCTGTGATGTACTGGGCGTTGTTGGTGGTCACGCTCATTGAGACCGTAGTCCCTATGTCGTCCATCTGGATGTTTTGTGGGCCCTTCACGTAGATGAGGAGCTCCGCGCCCGAGATCAGGGGTATATCGCTGGTCATCTGCGTGTAGTTGCGTCCGTCCTTCTCGAAGCTCGTACCCGATATCAGGTCGTAGCTCGTGACGTTCATGTCCCCGCTCACCCATGTCCCGCCTGGAACACGGAAGATGTAGACTTGGTCCCAGTCGGTATCTACACTCCTCACCGAGAGTTTGTCGATGAGTATGTCCCTGCCGCCCAGGTTCTCCACTTTGCAGGCGGCGACGCCCCCAGTGCTGTTTACCCAGACGTGGGGGGCGCTTATGTGGACCTCCTCCATGGTCGTCCTAGTCGTGGTGACGTTGGTGGCGTAGTAGGCGACGACTGCCGCTAGCAGAACAGCCACGACGAGCAGTATCAGTGTTGAGACCACCTGACTTAGAGCCTTGTTACTAAACTCTGTTCTGTTGGTCAATTCCACATTCCTCAACCTTTTTTAGTGAACCATATTGACATCCCTATATTTAATAGGGATTTTGAAGCATCATAACAGTATTATTTTCCTTGATTGTGATATTTGTGGACAGTAATAGTTATTTTTCTATATGCATTTACAGGGTTAATGATATGTGGTGATCCTATCTCTCGCTATCAACTTGCTGTAAAATTGATCATCGAACTATTGTTGACGTACACACGGCGGATCAGTATCTATGATTTTTGCGACAGTTCGCTACAAAATTTCCTTGGATCAGCCCAGGGCGATAAAGATTTACATCCGGAGGGCGCAGTTCCTACGGGCCGGGGTAGCCAAGCGGACTACGGCGCCAGTCTTGAAAACTGGTGCTCCTTGGGAGCCCATGGGTTCGAATCCCATCCCCGGCGCCTATCCACGTGAATATCATGGCACTGGAAACTTTTTATGTATATATCGCAACGCTAGATGGATGTCTATTAAAAGACTCGTGAGGAAAGAACTGACAGGCCCCGCAAGGGTCTCTGCTACCAGGCGGAGGGTGGAGGCGTCCGAGGACATGATAAGCCTGGCCGCCGGCGACCCCAACTTCCTGCTGCCAGAGTACATCGCTGATGAGATGAGGCAGGCCGTGCTCGATGGCTGCACCCACTACTGCTTCGGTGGTGACCCCGAGCTCAAGGTGGCGGTAGCCGACTACTACGGCAAGTACGGGTATAAGGCAGACCCGAACAGCCAGGTCGCCATCACGGCTGGAGGCTCCCAGAGCATCTTCCAGTCCTACGCAGTTATATTGAACGAGGGCGATCAAGTCTTGGCCTTCGACCCGGCATACGGGGGAGGCTCAAGGGCCCCGCGCTACTTCGGAGTCAAAACGGACTTCGTGCCGATGAAGGTCGAGGCGGACGGAAGCTTCCGCATGAACGTTGAGGGGCTGAAGGAGGCCATCACAGACAAGACGAAGGCCCTCTACATCGACAATCCCGGCAACCCGTCGGGGATGGTCTACACCGAGAAGGAGCTCAAGGCCATGGCCGACTTAGCCGTCGACAACGACTTCTTTGTCCTCTCCGACGAGACCTACACTGAATTCATCTGGGGAGATAAGAAGCACGTCCCGCTGATCACGATGCCCGGAATGGAGGACAGGACCCTCGTTGCTATGGCGCTCACAAAGATGTTCGCGTGGGCCGGCATGAGGACGGGATGGATTATCGCCGGGCCGGAGCTGTCCCAGTACGTCGGCAGGGCTCCAGGCAGTGGCGTGTCCTGGCCCGTCCAGAGGGCTGCCATCGTGGCACTGACCAAGGGGCAGGAGTTCGTCAAGGGGATGGTAGACGAGTACGAGGAGCGCCTAGACTACTGCGTCAAGCGGCTCAACGAGATGCCTGGCGTCAAGTGCCTGAAGCCCGAGGGGGCGTTCTACCTATTCCCAGACGTAAGCGGCGTCGGCCTTAGCTCCAGCGACTTCGTGACGAAATTCATGGAGGAGGAGAAGGTCAGAGTCGTCTCCGGCGTCGGGTACGGGCCCGCCGTCGGCGAGGGGCGGATACGCCTGTCAATGATCAGGCCGCTGTCCACGCAGAAGATGCTGTCCTGGTTCAAGATGACCGCCAACACGACCCTCGAGGCGGCCATGGACCGGATGGAGAGTTTCTGCAAGAGGCACGCCAAGTAACTCCTCCCACCATTTTTACACATCTTTTTTGAGACCCATTTTCACGCGACTCCCTGCCGCAACAAGCTGGGTCGGATTTATCAACCCCAAGCGTTAGTAAAACCAGGTGCCGATGATAGTGAGAATAGTCGAGCTGGGCCCCTTCGGATGCAGGATAGACCACGGGATCGTCGACGACCCAGACGACATCCCCGAGGGCTACGAGAGGAGGAGCGTGGAGACCAGCATCGATGTAGTGACCGTCTACGTAGAGCCGAAGAAACGCAAACAGTGAGGATTCTTTCATCATTTTTAGGATTCGCATATGCTCGCACAATCCTTAAGGGACACCATCTAAGAGAGTAGTTCATGTCCCAGAGGATCCACTCCAGCGAGATAGGCACAGCGATCAAAACAGCCCTCACGATCTACAGCTTCGAGGCCGATATCGCCGTAAAGGCAGGGGAGACGGGATACACAGCCGAACTCGTTCTAGACCACGTCACCGACCACCTGATGGACGAGATATGCAGGCACGTCAAGTTCATGACGGGGCTCAATATCAAGGGCTGGGATCTGTTCTCGGTCTCGGAGACGCAGCTGCATCTGGTCCTAAGGATCTCCAGAGACTGATGAACGGGCGAACATCCGTAGTAAAACTCTTGTATCGCGACCTTCATCGGCTCAGATACGTTCTATCTTGAAAATGATGGGCCTCATCCCGTCGGTGTAGCAATTTATCGCCACGTCCGTCTCCTTGAAGAAGGGGAGGACGCCCCCGCACCCCAGGGTGCGAATGTTGTGGTAGAAGTTGCGCCATGCGGTCTCGCAGAAGCCCTTGGGCATCCGCAGGCTCTCACGAACGTATATCTCCTGACCGTCCTCGAAGATCTGGCAAGGGTCCATGGGGCTCTTTAGCGTT
>CP070784.1:1521630-1527106 GCA_020346605.1 Candidatus Bathyarchaeota archaeon
AGCACATCGGAACCCAACACCATGGGATACAACGAATTCATGGCGTCATCCTGCACGCACCTCAGGGGAAACCCACGATAACACCAGAAACAGCCCTGACACGGCTTGATATCCAGATCATTAAGTTCCAGCACCTCCACCTCGTGCCCCTTTTCAATAAGCGCTTTCCTGAGCTCTCCTATGAGATAGGCGGTGTTTCCTTTCTTCCTGGGGCTTCCATTTAACACGAGAACCTTTGACATGACCTCACCCTACAAGTATGAAAAGTTTAAAGCCTCTTGCTCTTGATCGCTACAAACTCGGGTATTAATATTGATTTTATAAAACCCTTCCTTACTCATTGGGTCCTCTCAGATGTCCTACGGATGTGCTATCCTCTTTCTGCTTCCAACGAAGTCGCGCGCACGCGTAAATTTCACCTGAACATTGGGTTATTGTTTGTTTTCAACGAACTGTACCATACGGAACGGCCTGCCGTGCCCGGGGTAGACGGTCCTAGTCTCCAGAGCCCTCAGCCTCTCGACGCTGGCATCCAGTTCTGCTTGGTCGTCGACGATTGTGGTCTTCTCTGGCTTGCCCGTGTTCCCTAGCAGGTCGCCGCAGAACAGGTCGCCCCCCGCGGTAAGTATCGCTACTGAGCCCTTGGAGTGCCCGGGGACGTGGACCACTCTGGCGTCGAACCCGTAATCGGAGAGGTCGTGCCCGTCCTTGAGGGCTATGTCGGGTCTGAAGCTGTCGTATCTGCTCATTCCGAGCAGCGGGAGCAGAACCCTGGCGATGGAAATGGTGAGGCCCTTCAAGCCCGCGAACATGTCCCCGCTCTCGGTCATCGCCGAGTCGCCGCTGTGCATGGCTACCTTGGCGTCGTGCCTGTCGCGGAGGTAGGCTGTGTTGCCGTTGTGGTCGATGTGCCCGTGTGTTATAATGATGAGCCTGAGGTCTCCGGGCCCGCATCCAGCGTTCTCCAGTTCTCTGTCGAGGTTGCTGCGATTCTTTGAGAAGCCTGTGTCGATGAGTATGTAGCCGGTGGGGGTCCTTATCAGGTAGCAGTTCACTTCCGTGAGGTATTTTTGAGTGATGGTCACAATCTCAACTGACATGTTTTCCCCTATGTGTCCCGGAAATATTTAATCTCCTCTCCCATCTGTCGCAAGCATCCTTCACTTTCATGATGAAAGTTTTCCACAAAAACCTAGCCGGAGTATCGGCCCTGAAATAAGATCAATAGTGTCTCAGGGATTTCAGCCATTGTTCGGTCTCCTGGGGCGACCTGTGCCTAAGGAACCGGATGTGGGCGTACTCCGGATCACTCATCAGTTGGACGAATTCCTTTGTGTTGCGCGGGTGGCTGGTTATCGCCCACAGCAGGATCGAGTCCCTGCTCAGCATCATGGCCAGGCTCTCCCTGTTGTCGTTCCAGAGCCGCTCCCTCAGGATCAACCTTCGGAGCGTGCGCCACAGGATCCTCAGGAACGTCCCGTGGAAGGGATAGTCGAGCCAGAGCACAGTGTCGGCTCGCCCCCAGACGATGTCTCGGACCTTGCCGTAGTTCCCGTCCACGACCCACCCATCCCCCTGGATCGCTTCGCCCACCCTTTCCCTGAACACCTCCAGGGAGGCCTCCTCCCAGTCGGGCCCCCAGTGCAGCGCATCGAGCTCGATGTGGGGGACCCCCAGGGCCTCGGCTGCCCTCCCAGCCACGAAAGTCTTCCCTGAGCCTGTGGTCCCGATCACCGAGATGCGCTGCATTGGACTAGAGGACGTGTAACTATAACTTTAAACAATCTGATCGAAGGCTCTGCGAAAAAAAATATGTCAGTCCAGTGCACGCGTCCCTTGTGCACAGCGAAAGGGCTGTTACATTGGGAGGGAGATTTGGGAAACTTCATTCCCGATGACGCCCTTCACCACATCTATTTTTTATAATTCATCGGACGGTTCGAAACAGATCTAGATGTCGAAGGGACCACCCTGCGAGGCCCTGCACCGGGGCATCCCCCCGTTGCCAGCACACGACGACCCCGAGTACTGGGGGAAGATCAGGGCTCAGTTCCCGATGCCCCCCGACGAGGCGTACTGCAACACTGGGACGATTGGGGCCTCGCCCCTCCGTGTGCTCCACGCGGTGGTCGACCACATGGTTAGATCCGTGGTCGAGGTCGCCCAAGTGGACTGGAGGGGGGGAGGGATGAGCCTCCTCTCTGGATACGGCCCCTATAAGGAGCTGAGGACCAAGATAGGCGAGCTCATCAACGCGGACTACACCCTCGTCGCCCTAACGCAGAACGCGACGATGGGCATGAACCTGCTCGCCAACGGCCTGGACCTGCCGGCCGGGGTGGGGGTGCTGACCACGGACATCGAGCACCCGGGGGGCCGATGCGGCTGGGAGCTCCTGGCGGAGCGAAAGGGGACAAAGCTGCACAAGGCAGAGATCCCGATCCCCGCTGAAAGCCCTGAGCAGATTGTCGATGCCTTCGAGCGCGCGATAGAGCCCGAGACGCGAGTCATGTCCTTCCCCCACATCTCATCGGCGCACGGCATCATCATGCCGGTACGCCAACTCTGCAGCCTGGCCCGAGAACAGGGCATAATATCCATAATTGACGGGGCTCAGGCAACGGGCCACATCCCCATAGACGTTAAGGCGATAGGTTGCGACGCCTACTACTCGAGCCCCCACAAATGGCTGATGGCGCCAGCTGGGAACGGGATCCTCTACGTAAAAGACGACCTCATCGACGACGTCTGGGCGACTCTGGCCAGCTCCCAGTGGAACAACCACGAGGACAACGGTTACCGGCTGGGGCAGCGGGGGACCGGGAACCCCGCCCTGCTCGTCGGATTCGAGGCGGCATTGGACCTGCACTTCGAGATCGGCCCCGAGAGGATCTACGGGAGGATCAAGGAGCTGGGAGATCGCCTTCGCTGTGGCCTGAGTCAGACGGAACGTATGGAGGTGATCACCCCCCTGCACCCGGAGATGAGCTCTGGGCTGACCACGTTCAAGGTGGACGGGGTCGAGGGTAGGGCGCTGCAAGACGAGCTGTGGAGGAGGGAAAGGATCAAGCCCCGCGCGCTCGGGGAGGACAGGGGAGTCAGGTACAGTACGCACATCTACAACAGCGAGGATGAGATCGACCGCACACTGCGGATCATAGAAGAGCTGACATCCCACACGTGATGCCACCCTTCGCTCTCCCGCAACCCCATGGAAGCCCGGACTGGCCATCATCGTAACAACGATTTAAAGGTAAACAGCGTCAGATCCACGGTGAGAAAGTCCGATGTCGAAAGGGACAGATATTGACGAGAAATCCTACGCGATGACGGCGCTGCTTGTCTTCGCGTTGGACAGGATCGTGGTCGTAGTTCTGAACCTTCTCAGAGGAGGGATGGCTCCTTCGGACAGGATGCTGTGGCTAAACGCGACCACTCTGGTCTTCAGCTGGGCGATGCCCCTCATCGTCGTTAGTAGGATCGAGAAGAGGGACGCAGGCTCGCTGGGAGTGGCCGTCTCGAAGGAGAGACGGCGGCTGTACGCTTTGTATCTGCTCGTCGGAGTTGTGCTACCGATGATGTTCTTCAGATCGGTCGAGGAGTATTTCACCGAATTGTTGGAGCAGGTGGTTTTCATCGGGTTCGCCGAGGAGTTCTTCTTTAGGGGTTACATGATGACCAGATTTTGCGCATGGCTAGGGGAGACGGAGGGGCTCCTCCTCAACGCCTTCGTCTTCAGTCTGGCGCACGCCGTCTTCGTTGCCAGCAGGTACGGTCTGGCGTACCCGCTCCTCCTGGCCCAGTCCAGCCTCCAGACCTTCGCCGGGGGGTTGCTGCTCGGCTACATCTTTCTCAGATCGAGGAGCATCTTGCTTGGATCGATTCTACACACGTCCTTGAACCTGTCTCTCCCCAGGATCCTTGGATGACACTTCAAGCATTTTCATTCCAGAAAGGGTTATAGAGGTAACCTGTCGAGCCCATGCTCCATCGTCGGAACTTTTATTCAATTACCACATCAAGTTCTCAGTGTTTAGCGTCGATTTGGTGCGCTGAATCTCCTACCCAGTTAAGGAACATGAAGTTTTTTTAATTTCACGCTGATTTTCTGGATTTTTCGGTCGATTGTGAATAGGAAATTTAATCTCATGATTAACGAAATACACACGTACACTGTAAAGGTGAGGCTCCTGCAACTACTGATTGAAAACGTCTCTAAGCGGTACAAAGGGAGCGACTCTTACGCTCTGCGCGACCTGACTTTGGACATAGGCCCCGGGATACTAGGCCTGCTCGGTCCCAATGGGGCGGGCAAGTCCACGCTGATGCGTATCATTGCGACCATCACCAAATCCACCCACGGCACCGTAAGCTGGAACGGGGTCGACATCGCCCAACAGCCGGACGAGCTGCGTGCGGTCCTGGGATACCTGCCACAGGACTTCGGGGTGTACCCGAACCTCGACGCCGATGAGTTCCTGCGCTACATGGCCGCCATCAAGGGTGTCGACCCCAGGGTCGCCAGGGATCGGATCGACGACCTGCTGGAGTTCGTCAACCTATTCGAGGCGCGGAAGCGCCCTCTGGGGGACTACTCGGGGGGCATGAAGCAGAGGATCGGGATAGCCCAGGCACTGCTGAACGACCCGAGGATCCTGATCATCGACGAGCCGACGGTCGGCTTGGACACTGAGGGTCGTGTGCGGTTCAGGCATCTGCTGGCGGAGCTGGCCGGCGAGCGCGTTGTGGTCCTCTCGACCCATATAGTCTCCGACGTCGAGGCCACTGCCAACGACATAGCCATCATCAATCGTGGGCACCTCCTGTTCCGGTCGTCTCCGGAGGAGCTGCTCCAGTCGGTCGAGGGAAAGATATGGGACTGGGTCATCCCAAGCTCCGAGCTCCCCACCGCGAAGCAGAGGCACGTCCTCAGCAGCGTCATTCGCCGCAAGGACGGCCTCCACACGCGTGTGGTCGCGGAGACGAGGCCTGCAAAAGAGGCAATGCCGACCAGCTCTCCGACCCTGGAGGAGGCGTACCTATTTTGCATCTCCACCCATCGAGGGGCTGGAGCCCAATGAACAAGTTGCAAGCGCTCTACGCCACAATGCGGGCAGGTTACCTGAACAAGGTCCGCACATACCGCTTCCTGGTGATCCTGGCTCTCACCATCGTCGCGGGGTACGCCTTTGTGCCCCCGCCCGACGCCGGCTATGTGACGCTGGCGTGGGTCTCTGCCACCACCCTTTATCGGGGTGTCTACAACAGCGCCTGGATCGGCGCCATGGTCGCAATGCTGACAGGGGTATTCCTGACCCTGCTGGGGTTCTACGTCGTCAACGACTCCGTCAAGCGCGACGAGGAGACGCGAGTAGGGCAGATCATCGCGACCACTCCGCTGAGTAACCCACTCTATACCCTGGGCAACACCCTCTGCAATTTCGCCGTCCTATCGACGATGGTCGCCATCGTCCTC
>CP070784.1:1527206-1531093 GCA_020346605.1 Candidatus Bathyarchaeota archaeon
AGAGTGCCGCAAGATCGACACCGTCTTCACCGGTGATCACACCCTGTTCATCGGAGAGGTTGTTGCATCCGAGCGTAACGAGGCCAAGACCGGGCAGGTGTACGACAGGGACGCCTATTACGGGTAGCCAGCGCGCGCGCGCCGGGGGCTGGGGCTCCTTCGAGTCGGAGGACCTCCGGAGGAGCGACAGGTGGTTTTTAGATTACTCAGGCATCGGGAAGGTCCTGGAGAAGCACGGCGTGGAGTATCTGAACATCACCGAGGAGAACTGGGGCGACCGCACGGCAAACCCAAAGCTGATTCGAGAGGCCGTTGAGGCGAAGCATGCCTCCCTCGAGCGGGAGGACTTCCTTGGCTTCGTCCCTGAGAGGCTCCACGAGATGCGGGGGTGTGACCTGCTCAGCCTGGCTAAGGTGAGGGTGCTGGAGGCCCCCATGCACGTCTCTCTTGCTGTGAAGAACTTCTTCGGGATGATCCCCGGACCCGGCAGGGGGATATACCACGGCGAGAAGCACAGCAGGCTCAGCCGGAGCATCGTGGACATCTACAAGGTCTACGACTCCCTGTTCGAAATCAGCGGGGTGGTCGAGGCAGTGCTCACGGCGTCCCTAATGGACCCCGAGACCAAGAAATGGGACACCCTTAAGAACCCCGGCTTCGCCTCGGCCTCTGATGATCCCCTGGAGCTTGACGCCTTCGTGACCGCCCTCCTGGGAAGGGACCCGCACAGCGTGGAGTATCTCAAGCTGGCTGCGGAGACTCTCGGCGGATGGAAAGAGGAGAGCATCTCCCGGGGCCTAGAGAGCGGAATAAGGATATTCTAGGTGCAAAAGATTGATCGTAACATCGCGTGAATTAAATATCCGCATGGAGGTTCGATAAGGGATGGACGAGGAATTTAAACGTGTCATTGCGAAGGCTGGTGATCCTCCTGGATTATCCCTGGTAGTCGTGAAAAACGAGAAGGTTGTTTTCAGCGAGGGAATTGGGCTCGCCGACGGCCCAAGGAACATCCCGGCCACCCCGGACACGGTCTACCACTGGTGGTCCATTACCAAGGTCCCCACGGCCATCGCCATCCTTCAGCTCCAGGAGCGTGGGATGTTAAACATCGACGACCCCGCCTCGGAGCATCTTCCCTTCTTCGAAGTGGAGCATCCGACCGACGCCAAGGGGGTCGTCACTATCAAACACCTGATGAACCATAGCTCGGGCCTGCCCGACGCAAGCCTCCCCAAACCCGGGCGCGTGTGGATACGCCACGAGCACGATCCGCACGTCAACCAGACTGAGCTCATAAGGAGCGAGCTGCCCAACTACAAAACGCTTAGATTCGCTCCCGGAACCCACTGGGAATACTCTAACACGGGCTTCATGGTGCTGGGTGCCATGATCGAGGAGGCCACTGGCATGACATACGAGGACTACGTTGCCGAGAACATCCTCCGCCCTCTTAAGATGAGCCGCACCGACTTCGCGTACACTGAGGAGATGATCCAGCATGCTGCGGTGGGCTCCCACGGCGATCCCGATGGCTCCTGGGAGGAAGCCCTGCGTGCGGTGATACCAGATTTCGATTCCTACGTGAGGGAGAAGGTGGAGGGGAGGTTCTGGTTCAACCGCTACTACACCGACCAGTCCTCGACGTCGGGCCTTATCGGCCCAGCCACGGACGTCGCCCGTCTCGCTATGATGTACCTGAACGGAGGGGAGCTGGACGGGGAGAGGATCCTGTCCGCGGAGTCTGTCACAAAGATGACGTACGAAGGGCACGTCAAAGCCAAGAGCACCTACTCGGAGCGCTACGCGGATACCTGGAGGGGGATAGGATGGGCCTCGATTGCTCGCGAGGACGGCCGCCTCTGGGTCGAGCACATCGGGGGCGGAGCGGGCTTCGGAGCCTCGATGCGGCTCTACCCCGAGGAGGGGCTGGGCGTTATCTTGATGGCGAACGACACGAACATACACAGGGACATAATCGCAGATTACGTGGCTTCTTTTGAATGGGCGTGATGAGGAGCGCGTAGGCTCTCGATGAACCCCGGGGGGCTTACGGCAGCTTGGGATAGAGCCCCTTTTCCCTCAGCTTTGACTCGTACCACCGCCACGAATCGCTCTCTATCGAGGCCTTCTTCGGCATCATAAGGAGCTCCACGTATTTTCGGGGTACCTTCCCCAGAAGCGACGCGTGGAAAAGCTTCCTGGCCTGCTCGTTGAGCGACGCCGTAAGAATGCACGCCTGCTCGACGGTCTCCCCGACGGTCACGATGCCATGACCTGGAAGCAGGTTCGCCGACTCGTCTCCGAGGGCGCTACCGAGTGCCTCGCCATCCTCCTCCGACTCCACCTAAGATCTGCCCGCGAAGAAGACGGGGAGCCCAAGGGTCGGCGTCTCGACGGGGCTCCAGACCGTGCACCAGAAGGGGTGCACATGTATCACGCTGTTCACGTCTTTCCTGGCCCTGTAAACGCCCGTGTGTATCACGTTCTCCCCGAGGAGCGGCTGGCTACCCTCCAGCCTCGCCCCCGTCTCCATGTCCACGACGACCAGGTCCCCGTATCCCACGTCGCCGAGGGTAGACCTGCCCTCGACGTGGGTGTGCCCCACGACGACGTAGCTGCCTCCACCGGGCAATCGGAGGGACACGTGTCCTGAGAAGCCCTCCTGGACGTCCGTTATGCCGTTCGGAGCGTAGAGGACCCGACTCGCAATCAGTATCTTCTGCTTTGTCCTGTCGATGTCAGACATCGCGTTATCATCTGTTCGTTAGTATTTATCACTTCAACATCACGAGGGACGTCGTATCGAGAAACGGGGGACGAGGCCATAGATTCCTCCTCTCAGTGGGCGAATTTCACCGGCACCCGTGATTATTTAGCATCCCATGAGGGTGTTCATACCATGAGCTGGCATCCCCACGGTTCGTGCACTTGACGAAAATTCGTCCTTAATCCCCATCAACGATGTTGGGAATCTTATATTCGGATTTAGGACATCTTATCTGAGTACGCAGCAGACCATTCCCTAAATAGGCGAGGAGAACATGTTCTCCGGCACCATTCGACGTGAAAGGGATATTGGATCATAGGTCAGGACACGGATCGAGGCGGATGGAGGCCTCGACAGGAACCTCCTCAACATGGCCCACTTCTACAGGGACTCTCTCCAGGCCCTGAGGGGAGGGGAGACGTCCCTCGGATCGATCCCCCTGCGCGCGCGCCCTGCACCCATAC
Source organism: Candidatus Bathyarchaeota archaeon (assembly GCA_020346605.1). GTDB lineage: Archaea > Thermoproteota > Bathyarchaeia > TCS64 > TCS64 > BS750m-G28. The sequence goes on from CP070784.1 coordinate 1,530,441, forward strand.
TAAGATTGTATTCTGATAGGGGGTCTATTGCAGAGTTCTCCGACGTCACACTCCTAACCTCTCGATCGCATAACTGGAGAACCAGATCGCCCCCCCGAGGGCGTCTGAGACTGTGTTTTTCGCCCTGACGAGCTTGGTATTGAGCGTTTTGAACTCGGTGGCGTCGGGGTTCAGGGCGGCGAGCTCGGAAACGGGCTGGAGGATGGGTATGGGCTGTACGTACTCAGCGCCGTAATAGTCCTGATCGTACCTGCCCTTTAGGGTGTAGTTCACAGGGTTAAGGGCGCGACTGATCCTCATCATACAGCCGTTGGCCACTTTGATCTCCGACCCAAACCCCTTGACGTCCTTTTCGCATCTCGATGAGAGCCTGCTCGTGGCCTCGTCGAGTTCCGTGGCCCCCTCCTTGAATCGTGAGGCCTTCTCGATTATGCCCTCCAGGCTCAGCACTCCCTCCGCCCTACTCTCGAGCCCTCCCAGAGCGTCCAGCATCCAGTCCGCCAGCGCCTCGATCCGGTAGGGCAGCACCGGTAAGGTGCACAGCCTCAGCAGGACGAGGGTCTGCGCCTTCTCAGCCATGTGCATGGTTTCGGGGTCGCACTTGTCCAGGGTGTCGTACTCGCTGTGGTACCACCATCCGCCGCCCGCCCCTA
>CP070784.1:1531193-1539102 GCA_020346605.1 Candidatus Bathyarchaeota archaeon
AATCCCGCCCGGGGCTCCATGATCAACTCTTTACATCTCGCTAAAGATCTGGTTGAGCCTTGATGCCCCTTTTATCCATCCATTGTATCATGAATCTTGATCGCCCGGAATCGATGTGGACTTGCCCAAATTCGCAAGACAGAGATTTTATTACGATAATCTATGATAAAAAATCCAGTTTCGAGGCGTGGTGATTGGGTGGTGTCGAAGAAAGGAAAGGTCGCATCGTGGAGTAGGAGAGCCCTCATCGTCTTCTTTGGGCTCTCCCTGGTGTTGCACATCGTGTTCATTACGGCGTACTCAGCGTCGCAATCCCTGCTCTTCGGGCTCCTCGCCACATGGACGCCCAATATATCGGCCATCGTCGTCATCGCCTTCGTCCTCAGGGAGGAGGCAGGCGTCCGCAGGTTGTTCGGGGGCTGGACGAAGTACAGGGTGAGTCCGTGGTGGTATCTGGCCGCCGTCTCGCCCGCTGTCCTGGTCTTCGCGCTCACGGGAGCGTATCTCCTTCTTGGGGGGAGGCCTCCTGGTCCTGAGAGCCAATACAGTCTACCATCGCTGATCGTGCTGGCGATAACGATCATCTTTACTGGGGCCACAGGCGAGGAGCTGGGCTGGCGGGGGTTCGCGCTGCCGCGGCTCCAGAGCAGGTTCAGCGCACTGACGTCGAGCCTGGTCATCGGCTGCTGGTGGAGCATCTGGCACGTGCCGGGATGGATCATTATGAATGATGTCCCGTCTCCGGGATACATAGCTTCGTTCATGTTGACGTTGATCGCCCAGTCCGTGTTCATCACTTGGCTGGTCAACAACACGGAGGGTAGCGTTCTGATAGCGACGCTAAACCATTACGCAGTCAATATCTCCAGCGGGCTGGTCGTCTCTGTGCTGGGCCTGATCACCTGGGATGCCTTGAGCATCATGGAATCGCTCTCTTACTCCGTGATAGCGATAGCGTTGTTGTTCCTGTATGGACCGAGGAGACTAATGCCTGCGTAGAGGCTCAGGTGGTCAGAATGGTAGCCTCGTAAGTTGTTGGCCGCGGGTTCAAATCCTACCCGGGGCTCTACACGCGCGCTGCATGTGCGAACGGGCGCTTCTCTGCTTCAGGTTCGAAGCCACCCCGCGCTCTCTAAGGTTTCATAAACACATTCATTGTTTCCCGGCTTGTTCCTTCGCGATGGTACGCCAAGTCTCGAATACAGTGGCTGGCATTTCCGTCTTGAGGCTCTCAGGTTTACGCGTGAGCGTCAACGCGCCACTTGTACAGGTTGAGACGCACAGCCCGCATCCGATGCAGCGATCGGAATTGAACGCGACGTGCTCCGCCCCTGCGGAGAGGGCCTGCATCTGGCAGCGTTCCAGACAGACCCCGCAGTTGATGCACTTTTCGGGCTCAAAGTCGGCTATGAACGAGCTGGCGACGGCCGCGGACGGTTTCTCTTGGCTCTGGAGCCCTCTCAGGATTCCGCAGCAGCAGCCGCAGCAACAACAGATGGCAGCGACGAACTTCGAATTGGTGGGGTTGAGGACCAGATTGGCTTCGTTGGCCTTGGCCAGGATGTTCATCACCTCGGACTGGTCGATGGGACGGCCACGCCCCGTCTTGACATAAAAGTCCGCGAAATCACCGAACAAGAGACAGCTCTCCTCGGGGGCATCGCAGCCGCGTCCAGTCATCTTTGCCTGACGCCGGCAGATGCAGGGAGCCACCGCGAACCGGTCATGAGCCTTGACCAGCTCCTCGACCTGCTCGTATGGGAGCGCATCCAGCGGCTGATCGATGCTTTTGCCTATGGGAATAGTGCGCATCTGAGGTATGGTCTCTGGTCGCGTTCTCGATACCGTCGTGCTCCAGTAATAGGATAGGTCCTCTAGGAATTCTTCACTCAGTCTGTTGACTTGGAACTCATAGATTCCGACGACCCAAGGCACGGCCTGGTAGAGGGCGGGACCATTCTCCGGGTGCACGGAGAAAATGAGGCCTTTCTCCGACATCTCGTTGAGACGCCGCTGGGCTTCAGCCAGCGGAAGTTTGGCTCTGCTAGCGATGGCCCTGGCCTCCTCTCGATCCAGGGTCAAATGTGTGGCCAACTCCGCCTCTTCAGGGTTGAAGAGCCTTTGTAGTAAGCGTAGTTCTGCACCAGTTTCGCTTGGAGCAAAACCGCCTGGAAGGCCATCGAGATGCTCAGCCAGTTTCTTGTAGGTTGTTTCCGTCATGTCTATTCCTCAAAGGTGTAATGTGCATCTAGCGCATTCTAGGGAATAAAGCTATTGAATGCACAGCATGTGTTGCTAGACAATGACCGCTTGGTGGCGTTTCTACTTGAAGTTGGAACCCCGCCCGGGGCTCCGGTTATGAGCGGTGGATCGAGTTGATTATAAAAGCACTGGAACAGACACTGCGCGCGTGGAACAAGAGTGGATAACCCTCACGTCCAGAACTAGTTCATGAGAACAGTAAGCCTCCAATGGAATACGATTAGATCTTCCCCTCAAGGAGGCTCAGCCACTTCCGAAATATCTTCTCATCACCACAAACCAGAGGGCTATCGAACCGACCACAACGGCGTAAGGGACGACGGTTGCGTAGGTCCTCAAGCGTGAGCCCGACGCCCGGATCTCCTCGGCGCTCCGCCGGTACCCGGCAAGATCTATCTTGAAGACGAACCCGTCCTGATACCCCCTCATGCCCCGTTGGAGTGCGTCCTCGGTCACCGGGAAATCCGTTGAGTGAGTGTTCCCCACGAGGACCAGCGCCCCGCCGACCAGCGCCTGACCGCTGGGATGCTCAAAGGACATCCCCCCCAGATACGAGGAGAGCAGGAGTTCACCGCTCGGACTCAGGACCATGAGGAAAACGTCCGCATATCCGGCCTGATCCTCCTGGAAAGCCCTGACGACCGGGAAACCCCCAGAATCCGCCAACCCGGATAGGACCACGTTCCCCTCCGAATCGAATCCGACGTTCAAGAACGAGTCCCAGCCATCGTACCCGAGGTAGGTTGAGTAGAGCAACGTACGACCGTCGGCAGATATCTTGCTGTAGATGCTGTCGACAGCGTTCTCGTTGTAACTCTCCTGGCTGTAACTTACCTGCATCGCGTCAGGCGTCACTGGGAAGTCGGGGGACCAGGTCCTCCCGACGATGTGGATGTTGTTCGATGCGTCGATGGCGAGGCCGAAGCAGTCGTCCATGTGGGAGCCCCCGAAAAACGTCGCGTAGAGAAGCTCCCACGAGTCGCTGAACTTCGCCAAGAAGCAGTCCCTCTCCTCGCCTGTTATGGTGTCCTGCAGAGCGTCGTCTGTTACGGGGAAGTCTAGGCTACTCGTGGAACCGGAAATGATAACGGTACCTTCGCCGTCGATGGCGATCTCATTACCAGCGTCGGTGGAGCCCCCTCCCAATAACGTGGAGTAGAGGACAGTAGAGAGATCCCGTGAGACTACCGTGATGAAACAGTCCGACTCACCCTTCAGTTCCAGTTGAAGCGCGTCAGGCGTAACAGGATAATCCGCCGAGGCCGTTCTTCCCACCAACACGAAGTTCCCCATGGCGTCTATACCGAAAACTCTCAAATTTTCGGAGCCCGAGCCTCCAATGTAGGTGGAGTGAAGCAGCGCCCCATCCAGGTCGAAGACAGAGATGAAGCCATCGGACTCCCCCTGCCCAAACACGGTCTGCATGGCATCACCCGTAACTGGGAAGTCATCGGACCTAGTCAACCCGATCACGATGATATTACCCTCGTCGTCGATTGCGACGCAGCTCGGTTCCTCGAGGCCACTCCCCCCAAGGTAGGTGCACCAGAGGAGGTGCCCCCCCTCCGATATCTTCGCGACGAAGGCGTCCCCCATCACGAAGAGGTGCTCAGGGACCTCGCCTCCCGCATAATTCTCCTGGTACGCGTTCAGCACGGGGAGATCCGTCGAGAAGGTGCCGCCCACCACAACGATCTCCCCCCCGTGAGTCACCGCCACGCCGGTGATCCGATCATTGCTAGACCCACCGAAGAATGTGCAGTAAACGTAGTCTTCCAGGGTCATGTCGGGCAAACCTCGCGATAGAGAAACGTAATCAGGTCGGCCGCCGTGTGCGGAGGCGAAGAGCATCGCCAGGCACACAAGAGTCAGCAAGGACAGGGGTCTCAGTTGCCGCATGTTCGATCTACTTCTTCTCATCTCACTCACCTCAGATGTATCTCAGGATGGACCCAGGATGCCTGCTCTTCACCCCACTGTACCAGACACTGAGCCGCCACAGGACCACAAGGCCGACCAGCCAGAAGATGAAGGTCTGCCACATCTCAAGGTAGAAGGGGGGCTCTGACACGCCCGGCAGCCTCATCCTGTAGAGCCAGAGATGGGTCAGATAGAAGAACAGGGGCGTGCGCCCTATCTGAGAGACGGCGCCGGTCAGCCCGCTCTCGAACCGGGGACCCCCCTCGAGCAGCATGCCAGTAGCGAGGAAGAGGCACATCCCCCCTAGGGCCCAGAGCAGGAAGGCCACGCTCGGCGGGTACTTGGACACGTACAGCCAGGCTATCAAGGTCCCCCCGTTCCTCGGGAGCAGGTTACCGTAGCCGTTCAGCCACCTTATCACCGCGAAGAGCAGTATAGACGCAGCCCCGGTGGCCGCAATGGGTGCGACCAGCCTACGGCGACCAGCCTCGTACAGCCGCGTAATGACCTTCCCGAAGCACCAGCCCAGCCCCATTACCCCGATCCAAGGTATGATGGGATAGAGCCCCACGTACGGCCACCCGTCGAAGCTGGGCTCGTGCAGTATCACCCTCAGGTACCATCCGAGGGGGGTCGAGTTGGGGATCAAGTCCAGCGACAGGAAGGAGTGGTTCAAGACCGTGAACAGGCTCGCGACTAGGATGGCGGGCATGGGCAGCCTCCTGGCGATGCTGAAGATGATGAAGCAGACGCCGATGCAGGCGATGACCCCGAAGTACAGGCTGGGAAGGTCGAACGCCGGCGACACCAGCAGGGCTTCGAGGATCAGCAGCGCGAGCCCGCGCTTGATTATGTGGACCGTGATCTCCGTCTGGGAGCCACCCCCGGCCAGTCTCCTCGCCGTGCTCAGCGCCAGCACCGTCCCCGCTAGGAAGATGAACGACGGAGCACACCAGTGGCTCACGAACCTCTCCAGGAACCACGTCAGGTTGGGGAAGGGCGGGGCGCGGCCCAGCACCCCCTCCCCGCCGTGGTGCAGCTGGTGCCAGAAGCCCGACACGTGGTCCCAAGCCATGACGACCATGACTATCCCTCTGGCAAAGTCGATGAAGGGGAGGCGATTCGTCTTCAATGTTTCCACCTCGGCCCGTCGTTCTACGCCATGCACATGTGGGGCGATCACCTGCGGAGCAGCGGGCCACAATGTCAACCACACATGGTTGACGTATTTAATATTTGCCTTTCCGAGAACGAGGCCACCCCAGGAGCCGCCGAAGAGGAACAGGTGTCATCTGCCTATGGGATCATGCGCCCCAATTTCCGAAGTACGGGCGTGGTCTACTCCTTGAGCGCGTAATGTACTGCAGACAGTACAGCGAGAACCCGATGACGATTAGGACGATCACTGAGCCGCTGAGGACCGCGAGGTGCTCCCTCCCAACAGCGTATGCAGCCGCGTTTCCAGCATCGAAAGCGAAGACGATGGGTGTGTCGACTCCGAAGGACACCATAGCCTTCTGGCTGACACCGGCCGACTCTGCCTCCAGCACCAGGGGCTCGCTGTACCTCTGCTCTAGTGTGGCCTGGTCGACGGGTGAGGTGTACAGCACGGACCGGACGCTGAAGCCGGCTGCGCCCTGCGTGTCGGTCTCGCCGCTCCAGAGGAGGGAGCCGCCCTTGTCGTAGACCTTGAGCTTCACATCTTTCAGCGCCCGACCGTCGGCGTGCGCCAGGACCCGGAACACCCTAGTCAGCCCTCCCTCCCCCCAGGTCGAGAACCTGTACGGGCTCTTCGCGTAGCTGATGGTGCCCTCGATTCTCCCATTACAATAAGAGTCCACGAGTGCGTCTTTGATGATGACGTTGTCGTAGGCCACGTACCCCTTGAACCTCAGGTACTTCACGGAGCCGACCTTCGAGTCGACGACTGTGCCCTGGACGAGATCGGAGAACTGAAGCGTGCTGCACACCGTGTTGTTTATGAAGGCGCTCTCCGCGGCTACTACGACGTCGACCACGCTATCCGAGACGCTGAGGCTCCCCTTCAATGAGTGCACCTCGTAGCTCCCGGAAAGGCCCTTGAACTGAATGTCGCCGTCCAGCATCGTCAACTGCACCTGGCCCTGGACTCTGGTCTCCCGGAGGGTCACGTTTACCGCCATCCCCCTCACCGTTACGTTGCTGTAAGGGTTCCAGAAGGCGTGATAGCCCTGGATCGGCGTCGAGACCACCGCCAGCGCATCGTCCTTGAACTCCAGCTCAAGGTCCCTGATCCTGGAACGAGCTACGACGATGCTGCAATCCTCCCAGGAACCGCGACTCAGATCATGGGGGAGCCCCACTCGGCTGATCTGACAATCGCCCAGATCCACCGACGCTGCGCTATCGACGACCACCCAGTTGATGGAGGAGTGCGAGGCCGCGAAGGAGGCGCGATCGCTGACGCATAGATTGATGCGGCGGAGATCGGAGCCCGATACCTCGCCTCTGCTGTCGCCAAAGAATCCAATGGAGCACTCACCGTCCAAGGATACTATCTCGGAATCTGTGGCCTGGAGAGTGGAGGAGCCCTCGAACCTTACTGCGTGGTGGTAGTAGACGGGCTCAAGAGACTTGAAGGACCTCTTGTAGTCCAAGCTCTGATTGAGGAACAGCTCCCCTTCCTGCAAAATCAGCTTCGCGCCGTCTCTGACGAGCATCTCTCCGTTCAGTACGAGCGTCATGTTCTCGATGACGAGGACGTCGCCCTCTTCGAGAACGAGGTCGCCCTCTTGAACCGTCACCTCCGTGTAGCTGGGCGTCCTCCTGGATCCCCATGAATCGTGGTGACTGAAGGATTGTGCGAATGGGATGCTCCAGCTCTCCGGGAGCCCCGGGAGGACCACCATCGGGGCTGGGACCGTCATCATACTGTAGCCAAGCGCGACGCTGGCCAGCAACAAAGACAGTGTGACCAGCTTCCAGTTCCCGAAGAAACCGTCGTAGAAGTTCAGCAACGTGTCAAAGACACCCTTGCTCGGCGGATCGGTGCTCGGAGCAAGGGGGCACGCGTCCATCGACTCCTCCAGCTTCCTGCCCGCCAACTCAGGCGTCCCCCATGTACCTCGAGAAGATCCTCAGGGCCAGCCGGGTCGGGGCATCCCTCCGGTCCTGGTCCGACAGCGGTATCCCCCTCTCTTCGGCCTCGGCCTCGAGCGCCCTCCTGCAGGACCTCTCCAGCTTACACTGGCCGCAGTTCCCCTCGTAGAGGTACCATATCTTCAGGCCGTTGGCGTTAGACATCGAGACGAAGACCTGGATGTCCTGCGCGACGCTGTAGGCCTCCATGACCCCGTCGACCAGGTTAATGCTCCTGATCTCGAGGTTACCCGTCTCGGCGGCCTCCTTGAACGCCCTTTCCACCTTGGAGTCGATGAGGGGGTAGGCCTTGTGGACGGCCTGGCGACTGATGCCGAGAATGCGGCCGATCTGGGACTGGGTCAACTCCCTCCGCCTGAGGCCCCAGAGCCGGATCTCCCTGCCGGTGAGGTAGCAGTACTTGAAGGCCAAGCCTATCGTGTCACCCAATAATGGTTGACCGATTTATCTCTTTTCATCTCAGGTGAACAAGCTGAATGCGAAGATGCAACATCGCAGAGCGGTATTTTCTCAGTATCCCGAAGGAGGACCGGGCAAACGTTTTACAGGTGTAACCTGCCTGTAGGTTAGGGATCACAATGGTTGAGCT
>CP070784.1:1539202-1543665 GCA_020346605.1 Candidatus Bathyarchaeota archaeon
AAGCAGCAGGCGATAAAGTCGGCCGTCGAGGTGGGCTCCATGATACTGAGGATCGACGACGTGGTCGCTGCCACGGCGCCGGAGATGCCCGCTGGCGGTCCGGGTGGGCCCGACGGCATGCCCGACATGGACGAGGAGTGAAACTCTCCGAACTTTACTCCTTTCCACAATTCTCTATTTCTCTTTGATTTTTTCTGTCGTATTCCACCTTAGTAATCACATTCGGTGTATTGTTAAGATCGAGGTACCCAATTCTTCTACAAGCGGTTTTTGGATACTTCATAAATACACAAATCTACGAGTGCCTATGTGTGGGTGTGGAGGACGCCGTGAGCTCAGGATTGAGTAGTCGAGAGATTTCGCTCGCCATATCCTTGGCGGCCATCTACGCCTTCTCGACTGTGATCCTAGGGTCCTTCGGCTATTCGTGGATTCAGGTGAGGATCAGCGAGGCGTTGACACCTCTTCCATACCTCTTCGGTCTGCCCGCAGTTCTCGGCCTCACCCTCGGCGTGGTGATCGCCAATTTCTTTAGCCCAGTGGGGTTGCCAGACATAATATTCGGGCCCCTTCTCACTTTGATTGCCGCTGTCCTGTCGTGGAAGTTTAATTTCGGGAGGCGCTCTGTCGCCTGCGTATATCCTGTCGTCGTGAACGCGGTTGGCGTGAGCGCCTACATCGCTGGTTTCTACGGCGTCCCCTACGTGATGAGCGTCCTTAGTATCGGCTTGGGCGAGCTTATCGCCGTCATGTTGATGGGCTACCCTCTCCTGAGGGCGGTGGAGAGGACTCAGAGGATGTCGAGCCCATGAGCGTTCCTCCTATGCGTTCAGGGAAGAGGTTCATCGACGTCCCCAGCGGTCGGTTGGAGCCTCCATTTTTCATGCCAGATGCGACCTTCGGCTTCGTCCGCTCCGTCGAGCCCGATGACTTGGTGCGGTGCGGCATTCAAGCGGTTGTCATGAACGTGTTCCATCTAATGCAGCACCCCGGCTCCTCCGTCATCCGAGCCCTCGGAGGACTGCACAGCTTCTCTGGCTGGGGCCTTCCGATTGTCACCGACTCAGGCGGCTTCCAGGCTTATTCGTTGATTCGGCGAGACCTGGATTTGGGGAGTATAACATCTCGGGGAATCTCCTACAGGCCCAATAGCTCCTCCCGGAGGTTCCTGCTGACTCCCGAAAAGAGCATCCAGCTCCAGCTCTCATACGGCTCAGACATATTGGTCTGCCTCGACGACTGCACGCACGTCAGCGAGTCGATGCATTCACAGCGCGAGTCCGTTGAGAGGACAATCGAATGGGCTGAGAGATGCAGAACCGAATTTACGAAGATTCTTCAGCGGCGTAAGTCGGACGGCCCAAAACCCCTCTTGTATGCCGTCGTGCAGGGAGGGGGGAGCCGTCAGCTGAGGAGGCTATGCGCCGAGTCGCTGATTGAGATAGGCTTCGACGGCTACGCCTATGGTGGATACCCGTTGGACGACAGGGGGGAACTGTTGACAGACATGCTGGGTTACACACGGGAGCTCGTCCCCGATGAGTATCCGATGATAGCCCTGGGAGTCGGGTCGCCCTCCAACGTCGCTAAGTGCCTGGCGATAGGATATGATATGTTCGACAGCTCTCTGCCCACGAGGGACGCGAGACAGGGGAGGCTATACGCTTTCGACGACAATCTTCCTTCCGCGGATGAATGGGGAAAATCGGGCTATCACTACGTCTACATCCGGGACGAGAAGCACATTAAGAATAAGGAGCCGATCTCGCCTCACTGCGACTGCCCCACATGTTCAAGGTACAAGCTTGCCTACCTTCACCATCTTTTCAAGAGGAAGGATCTCCTGTACTCCCGCCTCGCCACGATCCACAACCTTAGGTTCATGAAGCTCCTGATCGATCGTCTGCAGGCTGATGTCGATGAATGACGGAGAATACAACGGCTCAGAGATCGACAGGGTTGTCGATGCGGTGAGAAAGACCTCGAAATACAGGCATGTCTGTGAGGATCTGATCAGGAATATAGGTGCACGGGAACTCTCAGGGCAGGGAAAGTATCGGGAAGCTCTCAAATCCACCAAGAGCAAGCTGCATCAGGTCTGTGGAGCATACTTCGTTAAGCGTCCGGACTACGGTAGATGGCTCATCGAATTGAAGGAAGCCAAGCAGATTGGTGGCGAACGCGCATTTAAGGGAAAATGTGCCGAGATCATGGGGTTCCACTACTCCACGAGGGAGCGTTTGACGTTACTTGACTCCTTCTACTCCAGGATATTCTCGCTCCTACCGCCCGTGAGATCCGTGTTGGACGTTGCTTGCGGATTCAACCCTCTGTCGATACCATGGATGCCGTCATCGGGCGCGTTGACGTATCACGCCTGCGACGTCTATCACGACATGGTGGATTTCCTGAACGAGTACATGGACATAATTTCCGTCGAGGGTGAAACCAAGGTCAGGGATGTCGCCCAGTATCCGCCGGAGATTCAGGCCGACTTGGCGCTGGTGCTCCTCACGATACCGTGTCTCGAGCAGGTCGACAGATCTGCAGGCACGAGGCTGTTGGAGTCATTGAACGCGAGACATCTCGCTGTCTCCTTCCCTGTGAGGACTATCGGGGGCAGGGAGAAGGATATGAGGCGTTTCTACTCGGGCAGGTTCCACTCCATGGTGGAGGGAAGGGGCTGGGAGACAAGTCGCCTCGACTTCGATACCGAGTTAGTCTTCCTCATCCATAGATGAGTGGCGTATTATTCGCGAAATGAAAACGTCTGCCGCGAATTCTTTTTAGACGAGCGAATGGTGAAGATTTAAATTATGGCTGTAGGGAAGACTGTATAGCATCCGTGCTCCTGTCGTCTAGTCAGGTCAAGGATACGGGCCTCTCGAGCCTGTGATCCCGGGTTCAAATCCCGGCGGGAGCACCATTGTTACTCAGGTGCGTCGGTGGGTTGTCACAAAACTTCAGGCGATTCGCTGTATTTGTCGGCTGTAGAGAGCGGCACTGTAGTTCACCTTCCCGTACGGTTGGTGTTCGTGGCCATACGACTTGGTTTTTATTGTGGGCTAACCAGATTGTTAAATCGCTGTCTTGGTGGGTGCGCCATGCAGCGTCAGTCTTGGCCTCACGTCTATCAGGAGTAGCCGGTCCGGTCCGAGGATGGACTTGTCGGCTCGGACGATAGCCTGGCCGGTGTTGAGCATGTGGGGAGAGACCTCTGTTCCCTCCACGATCCTCCTCAGTATGCGTGAGCTGAGGATGTCGGACTTGTGGAAGATCTTGATGTCCGAGCCCATGATCACCTTGGGGTCCACGTCCTCGGGGAAGTGGGTGTCTAGCATCAGCCAGGTGCCGGCGTGCCTCTTCTTCCTGATCATGTAGTTTATGTAGTCCGTGAACTGCTTGGAGAGCCCTTTCCTCAGGTAGTCGTGGGCTTCGTTGATCACGAAGACGAACTGGTCGTTCTCTAGCACGTCGCTGTTCAATATCGCGCTGATCACAAGCACCATGACACTGAAGATGTCGTCCGGCTCCATCATTATCTTCCTGAGGTCGAAGAGGTTAACACCGCCGATCTTCAGATCCTCGACGAAGTCGCCCCCTTCCAGGTAGTCCTGCAGCGTCTCAATCCGCATGTGGGCGAACCCCTTCTGGGTCGGGTTCAGATCGGACCTGTCGACCTCCTCTTTTATCGTCCCGAGGCCGAAGTCGCTGCTGTAGTGCATCCGCTTTATGATCTGGAAGATCTTCTTGACGTAGAGGGATCCCCCTTTCCTGCCGATGGACAGGACGTAGGGCCAGTCCTCCGCCGTGAGCCTGGACGGGCTGATACCGATTGGATAGACTCCTGTCTCGTAGTCCTCCTCGAACTTCGGTCTCTCGTTTTCGTAGACGAAGGGGTCCACGAAAATTCTGAGGTTCCTCTGAGCGATCACCTTTCTCGGCCCCACTCCGTATATCTCCTGGAGGGCTTCGACTTCTCGCCGATTGTCATTCTCACGGATGATGCTCCAGAACTCCGACCTCATGTCCTCCCTGGGCTTGTGGAAGACGATGACCGTGGCTGGCTTGCTGACCTTAGAGATGTCCGGTATTGATTTCGAGAGGAGCATCTCGCATATCACGCCGATGGTGTATCCCTTTCCGCTCCCCTGCTTGCCGCAGACGAAGACGATGTGAGGCTCATTAAGGTCGACGCCTACTATCGAGTTACCAGATCTACCCATGACCCCCCATTGTAGGGGTATCTTTTCGCTCCCTATGAATATCTCGGGAGGGAAGGGGTTCTCAGTAGGGCTTTGGAGGTCGACAACGATCTCTTCGATGGGCTCGACCTCTTCGATGGGCTCGACCTCTTCGATGGGCTCGACCTCTTCGATGGGCTCGACGAATATTTCTGGATAGTCTTCCAGAAATACCTCCTCGTGGTTTAACCCAACTTCATTATCATCACGCCGTCCGAG
>CP070784.1:1543765-1546590 GCA_020346605.1 Candidatus Bathyarchaeota archaeon
CCCTCTGGGTCTCCATCCTATCCTCCCTGCTGTCCCCCAGTGCCAGGACGGCGATCTGATCGACGCCTGCGTCTCGCGCTGCCCTCACTCGAACTGCGACGTTTTCGACATCGCCCGCCAGTGACCAAGCGTCTATCAACTCGGGGCTTAGCTTGACAGCTGCGGTTGAGTAGACCTGATCGGGAGGTAGGCCTCTCCTAAATCCCATGCTCATCTCCTCCTCCAGGGTCCTCCAATAGTCCTCATCGAGGCCGAGGTGGCCTATTATCCCCCTGCTGCTCCACATGGAGGAGACCACGAGCCGTCTGACCCAGCCCCTCGCTTCAAACCTATCCTCATGGATGGAGGTGTAAGCCCACAGCACGACTTCAAACTCGGAGAAGCCCCGGTCGGACCTCTCCAAGCCCAGCCTCACGTTATCCATGGCATACTTCAGCCCCCCTTCAGAGGTCAGGCTGCCGATGATGACCCCGTCAGCTATCTCCCCCGCGAGCCGGAGGAGCCTGGGACCCCTCGCCGCGATGTAGATTGGCACGGGACGGGACTCGAAGTCGATATTGGCTCCCAGGAAGCTGTGGGTCCTGCCCCCATAGTCCACCCGCTCCCCCCTCATGAAGGGCCTGAGAATCTCCAGGGCCTCCCTAATCGCGGTCACGGGTGGGCTGGGCCTCTTGATGCCCTGCCTCTCGAAGAGGGCGGAAGCCCCCGCCCCCAGGCCAAGTATGGCCCTGCCCCCTGAGGCCTCGTTCACCGTCGCCACTGCGACCCCTGTTATCAGCGGATGCCTGGTATATGGGTTGGTGACCGAGACACCCAGCTTAGCTTCCTCCGTGGCCCGGGCGGCGAGGGTGAGGACGGCGTAGGGGCTCCTTTGGAACCTCTCGTCGGGGCACCAGATATGATCGTAGCCCCACTCCTCCAGCTGCTTGGCGTACCCGGGCACCGAGGCCAGCTCTCCCCAGGGACGATCCAGGGTCATCTGAGTACCGTATCTCGTCATAGGTATTAGACGGGCCTTAGGGGTAGTTAAGTTGAACCTCCCCCGATCTAGGAACCACGGGAGTATACGATTAAAAGGGGAGTCGGCGAATTATTGCGCGTGTCCTTAGATAGGGCTACGAATGAATGGGTGTTTCGATGGTTGATTTCGGGGTGTCACTCCCAACGGGAAGGGAGGGGCTTATGGTGCCCTCGGGGTTCGCCTCTAGGGAGACGATCGTTGAGGCAGGGGTCCTCGCCGAGGAGCTGGGCTTCCAGTCGGTCTGGGGGAACGACCATATCACGGTCCAAGAATACCGGAAGAAGATAAGACCCAAACCGGCCTTCTACGAGCCAATCATTTCCCTGGCAGCCGTTTCCGCAGTGACCAAGAAGGTGAAGCTCGGTACAGGCATCCTCGTCCTCCCTTGGAGGGTCCCAACCCTCGTTGTCTTCTCGAAGCAGCTTGCGACCCTCGACGTCCTGTCCGGCGGACGTGTCCTGCTGGGCATCGGAACAGGCGCTTACCGTGAGGAATCCGCCGCGCTGGGGATCGGGCACAGGCTTGCGATGATGAACGAGGGGCTGAGGGCCATGAGGGTGCTCTTCAACGAGGACCCGGCGTCCTACAAAGGCAAGTACGTCAAGTTCAGTGGTCTTGAGTTCTACCCGAGGCCCCTCCAGAGGCCCTTCCCAATCTATGTGGGCCGGCATCTTACCACGGAGAAGGTACTCAGGTGGGTTGCCAGGAACTCCCATGGGTGGATACCTGGCCTGACCCCAGATCAGTTCGCCGCGGCTATGCCGAGGCTCAAGGAGTACGCTGAGGAGTACGGCAGGAGAATATGCGACATAGACGTGGTGAGGGAGATATCGCTGAGTCACGCCGCCACGAGGGAGCAGGCACTGGAGAACTTCATTATATCCCCAGCCCAGGCCCACTACATATCCCTCTCGAAGGGGAAAAGGTTCATCGACTTCGACGAGGAATCCAAGTACTCCCTCATAGGGACGACGGATGACATCATCAGGGGAATCCAGGAGTACCTTGACGTGGGCGTCACTCACTTCATGTTCAACATCACCGTATCAAAACCCTCAGACCTATTCGAGGGGATGGAGCGCTTCGCCGAGGACGTGATGCCATCATTCCTCTGACCACGTTAACGTGTCAAATAGTATCTTCGATAAGTCTTTCTTTACTGTCCAGCCATAAACGACCTTCTGCCGTGATCGATACGTCGTTGAATTTAAAGGGACGAGTCGCCATAGAGGTTCTAGTTTGAACAAATCCCCTTTTCTCGGTAATGTCAATAACGTCGTTGATATCTGCAGCAGGTAAAGTCGTTTCTTCCTCTATTTCCGTGCCCGCAGTCCAAGCATCGCCCCTATTATCTCTTTCACGAGAAGCTAGAAACGTTAAAACCTTCTCAACTTTACTGATCATTTTCGAAATCTCTCACTATGTGATTTTAATTTTATACTTAAAATTTATGGTCTACACAGAGGCGGTAGAGATTCATAGGCTCACCGCGCGCGCAAAGTCGGGAGGCATGCGTCTGGGATATTTTGGAGGACGTTTACCGTCCTCCAATCGAGGCTCGGGATGCGCGCGCGGCTAGGTGCACTGGTGACTCAGATACACAGCAATCTATTCCACTAACCTGATAGTATGCTTGGCAATCCTTTACTTTAGGTATCCTACTGTCTGTGCGAATAGTATCCGCTGATTAGGACGCAGATTGAATTCCGCGACAATACTTTCCTTGTCACAATTGTGGAACCATGCAGCCAGTCCCTGTGAAGCCGCAAAAAGGTAGACATTCTGAGCAATGAATCCCGTATCG
>CP070784.1:1546690-1550755 GCA_020346605.1 Candidatus Bathyarchaeota archaeon
CTCTTTTCATCTCAGGTGAACAAGCTGAATGCGAAGATGCAACATCGCAGAGCGGTATTTTCTCAGTATCCCGAAGGAGGACCGGGCAAACGTTTTACAGGTGTAACCTGCCTGTAGGTTAGGGATCACAATGGTTGAGCTAAACAAGGCTCAGGAAGAGCGAGCCGCTAGACTCCACGGCGAGGCCGTCGTCGTGGACACCCACTGCGACAGCCTAGGCGGGTTCCTCCGCAGGGGCAGGGAGCCACCCAGGGACTTCAACGAGAGGGGCGAGACCGGCCAGATCGACCTCCCACGCCTCGTCGAGGGCGGGGTGGCGTGCCAGACCTTCGCGATGTTCACGGCCTCGGGTGCACTGGTGCCCGACGCCACCCTCAGGGCCCTCAGGATGGTGGACAAGTTCTACGAGATGGCTGAGAACCCCGGGTTCGTCACGGTCACCGACGTCGACGGTATCCTGAAGGCGAAGGAGGACGGCGTTGTGAGCGGCCTCCTCAGCCTAGAGGGGGCGGAGCCGCTGATGGGCGACATCTCTCTGATGCGGGTGTTCTACAGGCTAGGAGTCAGGATGATCAGCTTCACGTGGAACTTCCGCACCCCCTTCGCCGACGGCCTCGGCGCCAAGAGGGCGGAGGGCAAGCTCCCTGAGCTCGGCGTCCAGGCCCTGGAGGAGATGGAGAAGCTGGGAATAGTCTTCGACGTCTCCCACATCTGCGACACCAACTTCTGGGACGTCTGCGACGTCATGGAGGGGCCCTTCATCGCCAGCCACAGCAACTGCAGGGACCTCTGCGACGTCCCCAGGAACCTCACAGACGACATGATAAAGGCGCTGGCAGACCACGGCGGCGTCATGGGGATGAACTACCTGGGCGCCTTCGTCGCCAAGGAGGACCCCAGCCTGGAGAAGCTGGTGGACCACGTCGACCGCATCGTCGACCTGGTGGGCCCCGACCACGTCGGGCTGGGCTCCGACTTCGACGGAGGGGGCAGGCTGCCCGAGCTGGACGACACGTCGCAGGTCCCCAACATCACCCGCGAGCTGGTGAAACGGGAGTACAGCGACGAGGACGTACTGAAGATCCTCGGGGGAAACCACCTACGAGTGTTCAAGACCGTGTTCAAGTAGCACAATCCCCCTTTTTACCTACGTTTCCGACAAGATCAGTGCTCGAGCTCACACTCGCCAGGGTTTATTAATGGTCTTGGCAATCAGGGATTGTGATGCACGTTTTCCTACTTTCGAGAACATATTTACGCGATTATCTGAGTGGACGATGCGTAATATCCTGGATATGACCCACATGAGTGGACAGAGGAGAGGACGATATCGGAGAAAAAGGGTCTCATACAGAGAGAACTATTCACGGAAAAAGTGTCACCAATGCAGAAAATATTCGATGAAGACGTTCTACTGTGCCAAATGGCGAAAGGTCCTCGATCAGAACAGGAGATCGTGCATGTTCTTCAGCCCCAGGAGAAGATCTGGCTTTCGCGGTCGGATGAGGAAGAAAACTAGCACAGGATTGGGCGTGAAGCCGGGAGAATCTCGCACGCAGTAACGTTTTTCTCGATCAACGGGGGAGATTAAGGGAGAGATGGCTAAGGAAGAGCTCGATAGAATAAACTTCGAGAATCTTGTTTGGTTCTACAGTGACGAGCTTGCTATGTTGAACAATGGGACGAGGGCTCGCGAAATCTTTCCTAAGGGTCTCCGCCGTCGGCTCCTGAAGTTGGGTGTCATAGTCTACAGGCACGGCCGCAGCGGCCTGAGGTACCTTCTGAGCTCCGCAGCCCAAGAACTCCTGCAGAGCATCACCTCGACGCCCCTCTAAGTGTGCGCCCATATCTGTATGACTAATCCACAATATGGAGGATAGATAGGCTCAGGAATGAGGCTGGATGGGAGCCAATAAAACGGATCTCTACATCTCCTGCTGTGCTAGGTACGACTGCGCCGTGTGCGACTACCACACCGGGGCCATCGTGGAGGCGGCCGAGGGGTTGCAGGAGTACGTCCATAGGCACGGCTCGCTGAAGTTGATCGCCGAGAACATTGGGGCCTACGACTTCGACGCGTTCCTCGAGGGCCTCAACTGGCTCGCATCGCAGAAGGTGCCCTGCAGGGGTTGTCGCCTTGGGGGTGGGTGGTCCTGGTCGCCGGACTGCCTGGTCCGTAACTGCGTCATGGAGAAGGGCGTGGAGTTCTGCTATCAATGCGGGGAGTTCCCCTGCGGGGAGCTGCAGGAGGGGCCCCTGCTGGACCGAAAGCGTAAGACCATCGAGGCCAATGAACGGATTAAGGAGATCGGGATCGAGAGGTGGGTAGAAGAGATCAGGAAGAGATATGGAAAGGGCTCCGTTGCGGGCGAGTGAGGCCTTTAAATCGGTTCTTCATCCCGCCCTACTGATTGTGAGCACTTATTCACACAAAATCTCCTCCTCCATGATGTCCAGAACCCCCGAAGCCTCATGACCGCGCTTGGGCCATTACATTATAAGGGACCGCGCCCATTATTTTTAAGGTGTAAGTTTTACCAGACAGAAATGATACATTAGGAGAAATCCTAAACATAGATTCCCAGCTGCGGAACATGAAGAGAGATCCTACCTACAGAGCTATATTGGACAATCTCAGACTCCTCGAGGACCTGCGATCCGGATCAAACATTGTGACCATCTCCTCTCCGGATGATCTCAAGGACGAGATTGTGACCAGGCGTCACTCTCAGGAGTTTAAAGACGTCATCTCAAGATACCGGGAGAGGAGGGCTGAGTTCGAGGAGAAGATGGAAAAGCTCTCCGATCGAAGAGCGAGGCTGGTGAACCGACTCTTCCCTAGCTGATTTGCCATGGGCATTCGATCGCCACAATTTTAATTGCCAAACTCGGCTGAGGAACCCTTTCATCCACACTGAATCTCTTTATAGTAGGTGGAGATGTAGCCATTCACCTCGGGGTGAGCTGGCCCAATGCAGCTGGGTACTGGTAGGCATCGCGCGTGATATCCAAAATTGCTGATTCCGAGGGTAAATATTAACCACAACCGTACGTAGTTATCTCCGAAAGTTTATGGCCAAATGCATTATCACGGCCGCAGTGACCGGTGGTGAGCCGGTCTCGAGGGAGATGACCCCCTACGTCCCCTGCTCCCCCGAGGAGATCGTCGAGGAGACGGTGAGGTGCTGGGAGGCTGGGGCGTCCATCGTCCACCTCCACGCGAAGGAGCCCGGCACCGGTAGGCCTGCGCCCGACCCGAACCCTCTGCTGAAGCAGTACGTTGAGATGATCAGGGACAGGTGCGACATCATCCTCAACGTGACGACCGGGGGCGGGAGGAGGGCGACGGCCGAGAAGCTGGACGAGATGATCCGGGAGAGGTGCTACCTGGG
Organism: Candidatus Bathyarchaeota archaeon; assembly: GCA_020346605.1. GTDB lineage: Archaea > Thermoproteota > Bathyarchaeia > TCS64 > TCS64 > BS750m-G28. The sequence goes on from CP070784.1 coordinate 1,550,083, forward strand.
GCAGGAGATCTCCTCCATGAACATGGGCTCGGTCAACAGCTGGACGCGGCCCTACAGGGGGACGTTCATGAACCAGGTGCCCACCATTAGGCGGTGGGCCGGGTACATGAGGGAAGCCGGGGTGAAGCCCGAGCTGGAGCTCTACGACACGGGGATGCTCAACACGGCGAAGATGCTAGCCGGGGAGGGGGTGTTTGAGGAGCCGCTGCACATCCAGTTCGTGATGATCGGCAGGACCGGGTTCTCGCCGACCCCTAGGGCCCTCCTCTACTGCCTAGATGAAAAGCCGGTGGACTGGACCTGGTCCGTCTGCGCCCTGGGGAGGCACGAGCTGCCCATGGGAGCGGTGGCGATGACCCTGGGCGGTCACGTCAGGGTGGGATTCGAGGACAACATCTACATCAGGCGTGGAGAACTCGCGAAGAGCAACGCCCAGCTGGTGGAGAGGATCGTGACGATCGCCGAGGCGCTGAACATAGAGGTGGCTACCCCCGACGAAGCCAGGGGCATCTTGGGTCTTGGGAAGGGATAGCCCTTGGAAAAGCTCATCGTTACGGCGGCGGTAACTGGGGGCGAGTACGTCTCCAAGGCGACCACCCCCCACGTGCCATCGACCACAGAGGAGATCGTCGAGGAAGTCGTCAGGTGCGTCGAAGCCGGCGCGTCCATTGTC
>CP070784.1:1550855-1554348 GCA_020346605.1 Candidatus Bathyarchaeota archaeon
AAGTGCGTCGAGACCTGCCCAGGTGACATCCTCAGGGAGGGTGACGAAAAACCCGATGTAGCCTACCCGGAGGAGTGCTGGCACTGCGGGGCATGTATGATGGACTGCCCGGCGACCGCGGTGCGTCTCGACCTACCTCTTTGGATGCGCCCGGTTACCAAGCGCGTTAAAAAATAGGATTAGAATCCCACCCTCCGCACCAATTATATTTCCTCTATCGCACGTAACACATATATTGTCATACATTTCTGTGTATACCTGGGTGTAATATGGGATCTGTGATCTCCGTGAGGGTTCCACAGGAACTAAAGGACGATCTGAAGAGATACGGCATCGAGGTCAGCGAGGTCACCAGGAAGGCCCTGGAAGAAGCGGTGAAACGGAGGGAGAGGGAGGAACTCCAAGAGATGGCGGAGGAGCTTGGAGAATTCCTCGAGAAGATTCCCCGTGAGAGGATCGTCAAGGGAATAAGGGAGGACCGGGGGCCCCTCAGATAATCCTCGACTCCAGCGCGATCGCCACAATACTCCTCACCGAGAAGGGAGACGCCATGCGGCACCTCGAGGGCAACCACACCTTGGACCTCGCGTACTACGAGATCGGCAACGTTATCTGGAAGGAGTCAGCCCTGTTTGGCAACATCTCTCCCTCGGGAGCACGCGCCATGGCGGGATACGCGGCCCGGATCCTCAACCGCATGATCGTCTTAAGGATCGAGACCCCCGAGGAAGCGTCCGAGACAATGGAGCTCGCCATAGAGCAGGGCCTCACCTATTACGACGCCGCATACCTCCACCGCGCAGAGGGCAACCAGCCGCTGATCACCGAGGACGACAAGCTCAGGATGAAGGCCGAGGGGGTCGGCATCGAGGCCATCACTGTCAAACAGCTGCTGGAACGTTAACGTTGCCCGATGAGTAATTATACCTTGAGAGGTTGCTGCTCCTAAGGGATCCTTGGGTTCGAATTCCACCCTTCGCACCAACACAAATGGCTCTTTATAAAAAATCAAGGAGAGTAAATATTAACGACGAACCTCCAAAGAGTTCAGATGAGCCAGATAAGAGCCACGATAATCGGCGTCATCGCCCTCATCATAATGATTTTCATATGGAGTCAGGCTAGATCGATAGGCGCTCCTCCATTGTTCGGGTTAGTCATAATCTTCATGATCATCCTAATCGTTTTCCGCGTTGCGCAGTCATGGCTCAGGGGATACTAGGAACCGCGGCGACCTGAAGACTCACGTTCAAAGCCGCACCTTGGATCTGGACGGCACACACGTGAGATTCTTGGGTTCGAATCCCACCCTCCTCACCAGTTCTCTGTGTATGATCGGTCACTAAATGCGTCAAGCAGGAGGATAAAACCCCCAGACCTAAAAATTATCGCTAAAAAAATATTTCAATAGAGTGACCTAAATCTCTCGCCAAAAACTTGATAACACACGCCCCCCGCCCGTACTAGAAGAAAAAGATGAACAGAAAATACGCCCTATCCGGCATACTCCTCATTGCGATATCCGTACTGGCCCTGGGATACCTCGCGCTCAACAGAGGCAGGCCCCAGGAGGTCACCTTCGATCAGCTGTCAGCCAACCCGGACCGATACCGGGGCAAGAGCCTCGTCATCGAGGGATTCTACTTCCACGGCTGGGAGACGATCGTGCTGTGCGAGGGGCTGGAGCCCTCAGGGCTCGCCGAGGGACACCTGGTGCCAAAAGGCGAGACAATCTGGGTCGAGGGGGGAATCCCCCGGGACGTCTTCGAGGCGCTCCACAGACAGGAGATGATGGGGCCCGAGGAGCGCTTCGGGAAGATCCGAGTCAAGGGCAGGTATGAGCACGGGGGAGAATACGGGCACTTGGGAGGCTTCAGCTCCCAGATCGTTCCATCTGAAGTGGAAATGCTGCAGTGGTCCCCCTGAACGCTCGCGCAAGTTAAATAAAATGGGTGTTTTTCGATTCCCACACTCCGCACCACAATCTGGAATTAACGGGGGATCTACTTTCAGAACAAATGTTTTAGCATCGTCCCACTCCTGAATGACAGATCGAGATGGAACCGAACATCGACGATAGGCTCGTCAAGTGGGACAGCATACTGAGGGAGCTGGTCGTGGACGTCAGAGAGCTCAACAAGGACCTGCAGGACAGCATCAGGTTCGTCGGCGGCGCCGGCGTCGTCTTAATAGCCCTCGGGCTCACGGTGCTCTACTACACCACAAAGTACGCCGTCGTACAGGGCCCCCTATTCTGGGTGATCCTGGCCCTGACGACGGGGTCGAACTTCGTAGTGGGCCTCTTCAACATCCACAGGTACCTCCTACTGAGGAGGAAGTACTCGAGGCTCAACGAGCTCCAGAGGGAGCTAGAAGTCTAGGAGCGACGAAGGTGGCCCCCCGCCGGACCCCCGACGCCATAGCCCTCCAGCTGCTCGAATGCGTCGAGGAGAGGGGCGAGGCCACCAAGTGGGACCTCATCAAGGTCCTCGGCAACGAGGCCCAGTTCAAGATATGGGTTGAGGACTTTTTCTTGCCTGAAAGGGTCTTGGTGGAGCGGAGGGAGGGCAGGAATTATTTTTACAAGATAGCGGAGCGCGGCGAGCTCCTCCACAGGCTCTTGAAGAGCGGCAATCTGATCAAGGTCTTCAGGAGGGTCAGCGGCAGGAGGCTCAAGTAAAAAAAAGTGTGATCACTATTCACAAATAGGCGTGGCACTGAGGCTGCTATTTCGGAGGGATATATGGGTTCGAATCTCTCTCCCTGTACACATTGTCATGCGTACGCTGAGTTCATGACTACCTTGAGATGTATACGTTCATCCGGTCCTCGTCGACGGTGGCCTGGAAACCGGCTTTGACTATCTCCTGCAGCGACAGGCGCAGCCAGCGTCCGAAGAAGCCCGGCTCGTCATAGTCAGGGTCGACGGTGGTCTTGTCCGCCCCCTCGGGAGCCGCCTCGAGCAGTATGTGCTTCGCCGCCCAGTGGTCGAGGGCCACAGGGTCGGTGCTCGCCGCCACAACGTTCACCCTCGTCGCCCTCCCGTAGGGTGTGCTCGGCCCGGATCTGGGGTTCGCGTTCACCCATATCGCGTCCAAGACGTTCAGAACTGGGTGCCTCGTCTCGGCCATCAGGGTCCCCATGCCTCCCCGACCTATGGTGTCGTGGGTCCTTGAGCCCAGCCCCGCCGTCAGCTTGTCCGAGGGGACCCCCATGTAGTGCTTCACGCACGCCGTGACCCCGTATCCCCCGTGGGTCTTCAGCACGGGGACGTTGATCACCTTGAGCCTTCCGCCGTCGTAGGCGCCGGACTCGGGGTCCCAGACCCCCTCCTTGAAGCTGACGTGGGTGCCGTATTCGGTCTTGAACTTGGGGTACGAGACCATTATCCCGGTCCTGGCGTTGGCGGTGGCGTTGACGACGTAGCCGTCCTCCATGTCCCCCTCGGAGTACTCCCCCACCCTCCTGGTCGTGATGGCGTCCCAGAGATAGG
>CP070784.1:1554448-1615221 GCA_020346605.1 Candidatus Bathyarchaeota archaeon
ACACTCATGCTAATGGCTATGGTTAAGACTGAGACTCATGCATTGCGCGATCTCGCGCGCAAGTATACCTGATGCGCGCTTCTGATTTTTTTTATTACGTATTTCCTCCCGCACATAGAAAATTCTAACTAATCTTACTTAATTTATACTTCTTCCAAAAAGGGGGAATAGAAGTGAATTTACTCCTAAAAGTTACCATGAGTGGAAGATTTAGTATGATGTTTTCTTAAAGGGACTCTTTTTCTCCAAAAATGGAAATCCTAACAGATAATATTATCCAATTCAGTTAGAAAATTCTTATATTAGACTATTCTCTAAAAAGAGCCTTAATTAAGAGGATTTAAAAACATGAACCGCCCTCGTACAATAAAACATGGATGCTGTTCGCGCACACAGATGATAGAATTATTGGGGGCTCACTCAAATCTCAAGAAACTAAAGCCTCACATGGTTATCAGAAACACAGATTTATTTTCATATTTTGGGGAGACTAGATAATGATAAAATCAGAACCCCAAGTTAACAGGAATAATATCTATAGTGTCATTCTTATGGCTGATCGATCACTGACTTCATCGGAGATTATTGTGTATATCACCGCTGTTCTAGGTATGGTTGGTGATCAAACCTCAACCAGGTTAGGTTTGATGCTACCGAATGTGTACGAGTCTAACTCTTTTGTAGCGTTCCTTTTAAGTCGAGGACTATGGCTGCCCTTTGATCTGTTGGTATTATCAATCTCTCTTTTTTTACCTTTAATTCTAATGCGCGTCAAGTCCTTAAAAGGTAGAAGTGTGATATTGGCCTTTCCGTTAATCTTTGGAGTAATACGCATTGTTGCTACAGTGTCAAATTTCTTACTCTTTTTTTCCTATTGAATGGAAAGAATTTTTTCACTCGCGCGTGGTGAATATGCTATCCTACACTAATTGAGCGAAGAACAAGATTTTAAATAAAAAGAGTAAAACAACTATATTAAAAATTAACACTCTAAATATTAAACTGAGTGTGGGATTATTCCATGCTTTTTTAAATAACTCTATCAAATTACGTTCAATGTGATTAAAATAATATAAATATATAAAATGTAAAGGAACATAATTACAGAATATAATTTATAAACATTAGAATACAAAATTGAGATCCGATAGAAATTATTAATTTATCAAATGCCCGCGCGCAGGCGCACGCTGATCAGGGGCACGACCCTTATCTGGGTGTACGGAGCGACCAGCGCCATCCTGTTCGCCAGCTGCTTGGGGTCGTCGATCTCGACGACGGTGACCCCTTTGTAGGTCGCGTAGTAGTGCGGTGGAAGGATCACTTTCCCGTATGTCTCCTCGTCACCGCGCTCCTCTCGCGCTCTGCGCGATATCTCCGCACTCTCTTTTGGGTTGATATCCTTCTTCTTCCAGAACAAAAGGTACTTCATGAAACGCACACGGCTAGCTCCAAGGCTCCGAGCTTAGCAGGTTTTGGATACGGCACAACATATCGTTATGGGTCGTGTGCAGATCCAGGCTAGGGCTCAGTCCGAAACTATTTTTGACTTCTCCAACGAGAAATGAGTCGAGATGAAGCGAAGGGAGTACCCCATCCTTGAGCACGACACTGCCGAGGAGGCGGTAATAGAGCCGAGCAAAGTAATCGAGCCCATCGACATCGCCGATAACTGCGTTATATGCTTCTTCCAGGACGTCATAGACGGCCTCATGGCGGCGGGGAGGGCGGAGAAGGTGCACACTTTCAAATCCGAGAGCGGGGAGCACCCCATCTACGAGGTGGAGGTCGCGCGCGCGAGAAGCTGTTCTGGATCGCTACGGAGGCCTGCCCTCAAGCTGTGAAGCCTTGGACGGCCCCTGATGCCCTCTTAGCTTCATGAAAAAGCGTTCTTCCATCCAGCAGCCATTTTTCACGGGCGATCGCCGCTCCAGACGTCTATTTTGAACCCTGAAACACTTGTTCCAGCCTCGGTTTGGCGGTTCCACGGGGTTCCTGAAGTATCTCCTGACACACCTATGCAGCCGGTTGAAATGAAGCACAGGAAGACCGTGATGGTGCTCGCCTTGGTCCTCGTGGCCGCCATAGCTTCGGCGGTCATCCAGGTCCAGGCGTACGGGCAGCCGACGAACGCACAGGCAGTCGACGCGATAAAGGGAAAGTCGAGCAACAAGCGAGCCTTGGAGACCCCGGGCAACGGAGCCACACTGCTGCACGTGACCAGCGCGCTCGAGGCGGTCGAGGAGCTGAGCATCGACGAGATCGACGACGTGGACATCGACGACATAGTCTCCGAGTACGAGAGCCTCCCCGACGAGGAGAAGAAGCCCATCCCGGGCGTCTGGATCGTCTGGGCCAGGGGCCTCTCCTGGGAGCGGGGCGACCCCCCCGATCTGACCGACGAGGTCCCCGGGGGCGAACCCGTCGGCCTAATGATGGTCGTCAAGGCGATCTGGGGCACCCCCGACTGGACCCTCTACAAGGTCGCCAAGGGGGTCGTGGGGCACGACGGCAAAAGGCAGCCGGTTGAAGGCTACGCGCTGTACAACAAGAACACGCAGAGGTTCCACCTCTCCTTGAAGGGCGACGGCGTCGACGAGTTCGAGGCCGTCGGCAAGGTCTACGGCAACAACCTCACGACCTACTTGGTGAGGAACCGCGGATGCCTCAGACTGGTGATGAAGGGGCGGATGACCGTCGAGGGCGACGACCACGTCTTCGCCATGAGAGGCTTCGCCCACAGGATGTGGATACGCAGGTTCCGACAGAGGCAGGCCCCGGAGACGGTGAAGCCCACCAAGGAAGCATAGAAACCACCTTACGCCCCATCTCTTTTTTACATTATCTAGGACACCTAGACGTTACATCTTATACGACTGAGGATGGACTCGGGTCTACGAGGATGATCGAAAATGTGCCAGAACCATTGCAGAGATGCTCTCAATCAGCTGCGAGACGCCTTCCTGCGTCCTCCAGCATAGGCAGCTTGTGGTCCTTGGAGAACTTGGTAACCGGGACCAAGTCGAAGACATCGAAGCCCACCCGCCTGAGGTAGCCCTCCAGGTTGAGCAGTGCGCGCGCCGCCCCGCCTCCGCTGCCGCCGGCCGAGGCGATGCCCACCGCCTTCCTCCCCTTGCAGGTCCCCCTGCCGCTCCAGGTCTCGCACCTCCTGAGCCGGTCCAGGAACGCCTTCGCGGACTCGCTGAGGTCGCCCCAGTAGACAGGTGTGGCGAAAACGAAGGCGTCGGCTCCGCCGATCTTCCCCCTGATCTCCTCGAAGTCGTCCTCCAGGATGCAGTCCCCCTGTCTGCACTGCCCCCAGCCGTCGTCGCAGGCTATGCAGGTCCTCACGTCCAACTCGTTGAGGTGGATCAGCTCGGTCTCGCCGCCACCCTCCTCGTAGCCAGTCAGGAACGCACGGGCGAGGGTCGCCGTCAGGCCGTCTAGGTTGGGGCTGGACTGGATCGCCAAACACTTCATACCTAAGACAACGATGGGAGGATCCAATAAACCTTGTCAGCCACCTTAGTTCCGCCGTGAATCGCCGGCTGATGTGAATCTTTTTCTGCTACTCAAAGGCTTTTTAGATCAGTCGTTTTGGATTGGAGTGACATGGCCAAGGAAGAGATGAGGTGGGACCTATCCCAGCTGGTGGAGAGCACGGAGACTGCCTCCATCCAGAGTCAGCTCGACGGCATGGTCGCCGACGCCGACGGGTTAAGGGACAGATTCTACGGCAAGATCGAAGGGCTCGAAGCCGATGCCCTGCTGGGGCTCCTTGAGCAGATGGACGAGTTCTACCTCAAGCACGAAGGGGTGACTATTTACTGCCGCCTCTTGTACTCGGCGGACTCGACCAGCAACATCGCCAAGCAGCTCAACTCGGCTGTACGAGTCGCCAAGGTGAAGGCGGGTCAGGCTTTGGCTTTTTTCGACATCGAGTTGGGCGAACTGCTAGCCAAGAAACCGGGGTTGGTCGATGATCCCGCCCTAGCGGAGTACAGGCACTACCTGGAGAGGGCGCTGAGGAGGGTGCCCCACAATCTCTCGGAGGCAGAGGAGCGGCTGGTCATCGCCAAGGACAGGAACGGCATCAGCGCATGGCAGCAGCTCCAAGGGGACTGGCTCTCCACGCGGACCTACGACATAGAGATCGACGGGGAGATGAAGATCCTCCCCTACGGGGAGATCATCGGCTTCTACCAGAGCCCCGACAGGGACCTCAGGAAGCGAGCCAACCAGATTGTTTACGAGGGGCTCGGCGAGGACGAGATACTCTGGGCCAGCGCGGTCCGGGCCGTCTGCGCCGACCACATGCAGATGTGCGAGCTCAGGAAGTACGTGTCGCCGATGACCCAGAGCCTAATCGCCAACGACGTCGACCAGAAGACCATAGACAGCCTGATGAGCACCATCGAGAAGAATGTCGGGCTCTACCAGAAGTACCTGGGGCTCAAGGCTAAGATCATGGGCATGGAGAAGATCGCGAACTGGGACATCGTCGCACCCCTCCCGGACGCCCCCGAGAAGACCTACACGTGGGGGCAGTCCCGGGAGGAGGTGGTGGCCGCCTACAGTGGCTTCGACTCCCAGTTCGGGGAGTGGGTGGACGCGATGTACGGCCAGCGCCACATCGACGGAGAGGTGAGGAAGGGGAAGAGGTCCGGGGCGTTCTGCAGCTCCTGGCTATCCGGGAAGAGCGCCTACATCCTCCAGAGCTTCAACGGGAGGGTGGGCGACGTCTACACCCAAGCCCACGAGCTCGGCCACGCAGTCCACGCCTACCTGGGCTCCAGGGCCCAGAAGCCCAGCAACTACGAGATCGGCAGCTGCATAGCCGAGTGCGGCAGCGTCTTCGGGGAGCTCCTGCTCACGGACAGGCTCCTCACCAAGGCCGAGACCAGGGAGGAGAAGCAGGTGATCCTCGCCAGGATCCTGGACAAGTTCGGGATGTCGGCGTTCCAGGTCTCCGCCAGGGTGTTCTTCGAGCAGAGCATGTACGACGCCATCGAGAGCGGTGAATTCCTGGACGGGGAGACCGTCGCCCGGCTCTGGACCGCGGGCCGCAACAAGATCTACGGTGACGCCGTAGACTGGCTCTCTGAGATGAAGTGGGAGTGGACGATGAAGGTCCACTACTACATCCCCAACTACAGATTCTACAACTACCCCTACGTCTTCGCACAGCTCTTCGTCTACGGGCTCTACCGGCTGTACAAGGAGCAGGGGGAGGACTTCGTCCCCAAGATGAGGGCGCTGCTCTCCGCGGGCTCCAGCAAGTCACCTTGGGAGCTGGGCAAGGAGCTGGGCTTCGACATACAGGAGGAGGCCTTCTGGCAGCGGGGGATGAAGCAGGTAGAGGAGTTCGTCGACATGCTGGAGGAGACCCTCTGATCGAGAGACCTAAACAACCCCCTTTTTATTACTTAATACGCCGTTCGCGACTGCCTTTTAAACCCAGTGGGGCCTACCCTAGAATCATCGGTTTCGGGGAGGTCTATGAGTGGCAGAGGAGCTGAGGAGGAACGCCTGGATACTGGTCGGAGGCTTCACGGCGTTCTTCTTCCTCAACGTCCTCAACTCCAGCTACGCGACGGTGATGGCCCTCATAAAGACGGACCTCGGCCTCAGCTACACCATGAGCGGAGCCCTCATGTCGGCCTACTTCACCGGCTACGCCCTGGGCCAGATCCCCTGGGGGGTGCTGGCTGACAGGCACGGCTCCAAGAAGGTGATGTCCGCCAGCATCCTCGGCATAGCGTCGTCAACGGTCCTCTTCGGGGTCTCGTCCAGCCTCTGGCAGACGGTCCTGGCCAGGTTCCTTGCGGGGCTCCTCGGGGCGGGCGTCTTCGTGCCCGGCGTGAAGCTGGTCTCGGGCTGGTTCTCTCCTAACTTCAGGGGGACCGCGCTGGGCATACTGAGCATCGGTGGCAGCGTCGGGTTGATCGCCTCGTCCGGGTTGACGCCCCTGGCGACGATCCGGCTGGGCTGGAGGGGGACGATGGTCGCATTCGGCCTCCTCGGGGCGGTATCAACCGCCTTTATCTGGCTCACCCTGAGAGAAAAGACTGTGGCGGCGCCTTCCCGTGGCGATGACGACTTCTCGGAAGTATTCAGGACACTGAGCTTCTGGATACTCGCTTGGGACCAGATGGTGCGCCTTGGCGCCAACTACGCCTTGATCGCGTGGCTCCCCCTCATCCTGAGGGAGGAGTTCGGGCTGGGGCTGGTGGCGGCGGGCGCCATCTTCTCGCTGTTCAACCTCGCCGGGATGATTTCGAACCCCCTTGGAGGAATCGCCTCAGACAGGCTGGGCGAGAGGTGGGTGCTCGTCGGTTCCTTCGGTGCCCTCAGCGCCGTATCATACTATTTCGCCAGGCTGAGGGATGGTCCTATGATCTACGTCGCAGTGCTCCTGATAGGATGGCTCATCAACTTCGTCCGGAGCCCCAGCTTCGCCGTGCTCCCGAGGCTCTACGGCGCAGAGAGGGCGGGCAGGGTCTCCGGCATCCAGAACACCTTCGCCTCCCTCGGTGCCCTCCTTCTCCCCTTCCTGATGGGGTTCATGAAGGACTCCACAGACTCCTACTGGGCTGGCTGGATGATACTCTCCTTCGCCCTACTCTCCGCGGCCCTCCTGAGCCTCCTGCTAGGGGATCGGCCCCATGAAAACCGATAAAAGGCGATCCGGGTATTCAATTGAGTCCAAGGCCTTAGAGGGAGCGCAATGAACGATCTCGTGATACGCCAGATGACCGAGGACGACGAGGGCTTTTTCCTAGAACTGATCAGCCTGACAGGTTGGGGGAACACTGCGGAAGACCTGCGAAGGATTCTGTACTACGAGCCCCGGGGATGCTTCGTCGCCGTTCTCGACGACGTCGATACCGGGATGGTGGCGAGCACTGGATACGGTGAGGTTGGCTGGATAGGGAACCTCGTGGTCCTCACCGAGCGTAGGGGAGGCGGCGTAGGCGCAATGCTGATGAGGAGGGCGATGCGTCACCTCCTCGACTCGGGGGCCTCCTCCATAAGACTCGACGCCGTGGAGAAGGCCATCCCCCTTTACGAGAGGCTGGGCTTCAGGGTCGAGTTCGAGAGCCTGAGATTCACAGGGACCGGGGAGCCCGCGCAGGTGGAAGGCATAGAGGCGATGAAGGCCTCCGACTTGGGAGAGGTCGTGGAGCTGGACAGAAGGTTCTTCGGCGCCCCACGGGAGAGGATGCTCATACGGGTCCAAGGTGACTTCCCGGGGCTCTGCTTCGTCGCACGGGAATCCTCACGCATCGTCGGGTTTATCATGGCGAAGCCCAGCGACGTCTCGGTGAGGATCGGACCCTGGATCTGTGATCCTGGCAGGCCGGACCTGGCCGAGGCACTGCTCAGGAGGCTGATGGGCGAGGCAACCGGAGAGAAGCTGTGGGTCGGCGTCCCGGAGAAGAACCGCGCCTCTGTGAGGATTCTGAGGGACAACGGCTTCGGTAGTCTGCCTACGAGCCTCAGGATGTGCTACGGCAGATGCGAGCCCATGGGTGAGGTGGCCGGGAGGTTCAGCATCGGGGCGGCGGACAAGGGCTGACGGTCACGTCTTCCTGCGGATCTCCAGCTTGTCGCCCACAGCGAGCGGGCCGACGTCCAGGCTCTCCCTCTTGACGAGCACGTTCATGTGGTTGGGCATGTGAGTCATGTCGTAGCCCGCCACGGTGCCGATGACGGCTCCGCCCACAGACACCTCGTCGCCCACCACAGCTAGGCCGCCCTTTGTTACCTCGAAGAAGGCTATGGGGGAGACGTGGTCGGCTCCTCCGCCGGGTCCCGCCCCTTCCTCGTCGGTGACCATCAGCTCGTGGATCTCGTGCTGGGCTATCGCCCTGCTCCTGGACTGGATGAGCTGTAGCCCTCTCTCCTCGAAGGTTATGTGGAGGAGGACCACGACCTCTCCGAACACGGGCCGCCTGTCTCCGTAGACCGAGGGGGTGATGAGCTTCGGGTCGTATGGGGGCTCCGACATTTTAATCGGCCTTCACCCAGATGCCGGGGCGTTCCTTGGGCTCGTCCATGTCGACGTCCATGTACCAGTGGGTGGATTCCCTGGCCGTGGAGGCCGAGAGGGTGTTCCCGTTCTTGTCGACGGCGATGCACTGCATGCTGCCTGGGTCGTTGAGGGCGAGGATCTCGTTGAAGGACTTCGTGATCGCCGCCTCCAGGCTCATGCCTTCCTCCAAGTACTTGACCGTCATGCGCGCGGTGAGCAGCCTGATGCTGAGCTCCCCCTTTCCGGTGCATGCGACGCCGCCGTACCGGTTGTCGCAATAGTTGCCGGCGCCGATGACGGGCGAGTCGCCGACGCGCCCCGGGTACTTGAGGCTGGTGCCGCTGGTGGAGACGCCCACGCAGATGTTCCCCTTGGAGTCCATGCCGATCACGTTGGTGGTGCCGTACTGGTCGTCCGAGAGCTTCTTGTACCACTCGTGGAGCTTCCTGCTCCTGATCATCTCAACGTAGTACTCCTTGCCTCTGAAATCGTCGGTAAGTTCCTCGGCGATGTCCTTCGCAATAACGTCAGCGATCATCCTAGTCCGCCCAGTGGAGAGATCCCATTCCTTGAAGCCCATGGCCCTGGCGAACCTGTGGGCACCGTCTCCCACCAAGAAAACGTGGGGGGTCTCCTCCATCACCTTCCGGGCGATGGAGATGGCGTTCACGTACTTCGAAACGGCCGCCACGGCTCCGGTCCTGAGGGTGGTACCGTCCATGATGGAGGCGTCGAGCTCGGTTACCCCCAGGATGTTCGGCGAGCCCCCTACGCCGACGTTTCCGGACTCGGTGCTCTCCTCGATTCCGGTCACCGCTGCCTCCACGGCGTCCAGTATGGAGCCGCCTTTCCTGAGCACCTCTATCCCTTCGTGGAGGTGGGGGGCGGCGTTCCGGGTTCCAATCAGAAATGATTTGACCATAAGATTCTCAATGCATCGAACCTTCAAGGGACTATAAAAAAGGGTACCCTAGGGGTAGTCTGTAGAGGATTCGGGCTCCTTCCTGGCTAGGGCTTCACCCAGATACCCTTGCGCTCCTCCGGTCCCTCTGAGTCCACGTCCATATAGTAGTGGATGGACTCCCCCGTCATGGAGCCAGAGATGGTGTTCCCCTCAGGGTCGAAGGCTAGGCAGCTGATCGTCTTGTCCTCGAGGGCGTGGACGTCCTTCAGGGCCTTGGTCACAGCCTTCTCCAAGGACATCCCGTTCTCAAGGTAGCTGACGATCATCCTGGCGGAGGAGAGCCTGATCGCCAACTCACCCGTCCCCGTGCAGGCGGCGGAGCCGAACCTGTTGTCGCAGTAGTTCCCCGCGCCGATGTACGGCGAGTCGCCGACCCTTCCCGGGAGCTTGTAGCCTAGTCCGCTGGTGGAGACGCCGACGCACATGTCGCCCCTCGCGTCCATCGCCATGATGTTGACGGTGCCCCACTCCTCCTCGGTCATCTTACTGTACCACTTGCCCCGATCCTCTTCTATCCACATACGGATGAAGCGCTCCTTCTCCGCGGGGTCGTCGAGCATCTCGGCGTCGCCTGTCGTCATCGCCTCACGTATCTTGCGCGTCCGCTCGGTGGACAGATCTCCCTTCTTGAAGCCCACTGCTTTCGCGAACATCTCGGCACCAGGGCCCACCAGCAGGACGTGCGGTGTGAGTTCCATGACCTTGCGGGCCACCGAGATGGCGTTGACGAGGTTCTCCAGAGCGGCGACGGCGCCCGTCCTCAGGGTCCTCCCGTCCATGATAGAGGCGTCCAGCTGCGTCACGCCCAGCAGGTTGGGAGTGCCCCCGACGCCGACGCCCCTGTCCAACGGGTTCTCCTCCACGGCGTTGACAGCAGCCTCCACGGCGTCCATCGCGGAGCCCCCCCGCTTCAGGATCTCTGCGCCCTTGACGAGCATGTCCTTGGCGTTTCGGGTGCCTATGATAAACGGCTTGACCATCAGATCACTCAGTCTCGATCCGCTTACCCGATATAAAAAATCACAGCCACGGCTACCTGATTCAACTGGTGGGTTTGAATTCTGTTTTTGAAGCCTAGCGACAGCTTCACACGAAGTCTCTGAGCCCGCCACTGGGCTTCAGCCCGAACTTGGTTCTCATCAGCCGACCCAGACTGGAGCTGATGTGCTCCGATATGATCTCGATCAGCTTCCTGTCCTCATCGGAGAAGGCGTGGGCCTTGGTGCTGCCGACCTCGATAACAGCCACGACCTCGTCGTCCACTTTCACAGGGACCGCCAGCATAGACATGATCTTCCCCTTTGAGCTCACATGCTCATCTGGGAACTCGCAGTCCTCCTGTGTATCATGGACCACCTTCGACGTCCCCATCCGGGCAGCCATAGAGGCGACGCTCCTACCCGTCAGCGGATGCTCGCGGGGCTCCACTCCTTCGACGCCGTCTCCCACGCGCCTGAGGGAACTGTTCCCCAAGACGTAAAAGCTCCCCATCTCGACGCCGAGCATAGCTCTGAGGAACTCGAGTGTGAGATCGGATACCTCCTCAAGGGAGGCAACCTCCCCCAGGTCCGCCCAGAGGCCGAATAGCGCCTCCAGCATCTCCTGGTATCTCACTCGATCGGTGACGTCACTGAAGACGCCATCGAAGCCTACGACGGCCCCACCGGCCCCCCGCCTCGTGCTCACGGAGGTCTCCAGCCAGCCCAGCGTACCGTCCCGTCTCCGGAACCTCCTCAGGATCCGGCGGACCTGCCCATCTCTCATCACCTTCGCCAAGAGGACATCCATCTCGTCCCGGGAGATGTAGGTATCTCCCATTCTCAACTCGCCCTCAAGTATAGCATCGGACTCCTCGAAGCCCAGGATCTCGGCACCGCTCCTGTTGATGTTGGTGAATGTGCCCTCCAAGTCGGTCTGGAAGGCTCCGTCCCCTATATTCTCGAAGAGCCCTCTGTAATTAGCCTCTGAGACCCTGATCTCCCGCTCGAGCTTCTTGCGTAAAACAACGTTCAAGAGGCGGGAGAGGAGGATCTCTGGCTTCGTGGGCTTCATTATGAAGGCGTCGGCACCAATGTTGATAGACTCCACTGCGTGTTTGAGGGTGGCTGATCCGGACAGCATGAGGGCTCCCAGGCTAGGGTCAATTCTCCGGAGTTCCCTCAGAACCTCCACGCCGTCCATGTCCGGCAGGTTGACGTCGATGATGGCGGCGTCAAACCTTTGCTCCAGTGAGGTGGCGATGGCCTCCTCCCCGGTGTAGACGTTGACTACATCATAGTCCACTACCCTGAGGAGGGATGAGAGGCTGTCGCAGAGAGGGACATCGTCGTCCACCAAGAGGACGCTGAACCTGTCGGCTGCACCTTCCGCGGCGTCTCCGACAAAGTCGACGGCACCGCTAAAGGCACCAGATGTTGCTTTAGTCGTATGCCCGTCAGTGATCCCCGTCATAGTCCCCGTACCCTTTAGATTCCCGGAGAAACGAGGAGGCTCGTAGAGAAAATAAGTGAATTGAAGGTCAGATCTGTACCCGTGATCTGGAGGCGAGTAACAGACCCGTATCAGGTGTCGAGAACAACCCTGACAGCCCACTCCCCAGCTCGTTCCTCCACCTTCATTTCGTGGAAAGTGACGGCCTTGACGGCTATCCCCTGCACATGGCGATCCGGATCGAAGGCCTCCCCCCTGCAGACAGCTCCGAGCTTAAACGCCTTGGCGTCAACCGTCAGCTGGATCTCTGAGAAGACGAGTAGATCGACGTCGTTGATATAGAGGAGCTCGTCGAGGAAGTTGAAAAGAAGCGAGCCCATGTCGTCCCCCTCGACCTCGAAGGCCCGGCTCACCGTGGCCTCCACCGCCTTAAGAGGGGTGATCGCGTTGAACATCGCCAGCGCGGCGTTGGCCAGCACCTCCTCCAGGGTCGCTCCCCAGGACTCTACGGTGAGGTCCGCGACTGGCCCGTCCTCTGCGTACCTGTAGCCCATGTCCTCACTCCCACTCTATGGTGGCCGGGGGTATATGGGTTACGTTGTAGACGACCCGCGAGACCTCTTGGATCTCGTTCGTGATCTTGGTTGAGATCCTCTCTAGGACGTCCCATGGGGCCTTGACGATGCAGTCGGGCGTCCGTTCTCTAGGTGTCATGTACATTTTTAACATGCCAACGACTTAAACGGGTTTGTTGACTCAACCGTGCATTCTTTTTAGCTTCGTCAAACAGATATCCGCGCATGAGCAGGTTCGAGGTCCCGGCCTGGGAGTGGTATGGCTGGGGAGGAGAGGAGATGAAGTTCCCGGACGGCTGGACCGTCCACGAGAGGAATATGACTGGACACGTCGCCCCGGCACTCGCCAGTGAAGAGATAGCTGAGAGGCTCAAGCACCCCGTGGGCACGCCGCCGCTCAGCGAACTGGCCATGGGAAAGAGGCGCTGCGCAGTGATCTTCGACGACATGACCAGGCCCACTAAGACCTGGCAGTTCCTGCCGGCGGTTCTGGACGAGCTGCACGCCGGCGGCCTCTCCGACGACGGGATCGCATTCGTGATGGCGACAGGAGCCCACGGGGCCCGTGGGCTGCAGGATTTCCAGAAGAAGCTGGGCGAGGACGTCCCCCGGAGGTTTCTTGTCTTCAACCACAACGCGTACGAGAACTTGGTCTACGTGGGGGAAACCAGCCGCGGAACCCCTGTTTACGTCAACCGGGAGGTGATGGGCTGCGACCTAAAGGTGGCGCTGGGGGCTGTGATGCCCCACTTCGGATACGGCTTCGGGGGCGGCTCCAAGATGCTGCTGCCCGGCGTCTCGGGGCTGGAGTCCATCACCGCGAACCACAGGATCATGGAGGGCACGGGCCCAGGCAGGATAGCAGAGAACGTCAGGCGGCTGGACTCCGAGGAGGCTGCCCAGATGGCGGGCCTCGACTTCTCCGTGAACGCGCTGCTCAACGCTGGCTGCGACGCCTCGGATCTGGTGTGTGGCGAAGTGGTGGAGGCCCAGAGGGAGGGCGTCAAGAGGGCCAGGGTCAACTACTCTACTCCGACGGTGAGGGACGCCGATGTGGTCGTCTGCAACGGCTACCCCATGGCCAACGAGGGGTACAAGGCCTACCACATCGGAATCGAGTCCGTTAGGGAGGGGGGAGACTTGGTCTTCCTGATCTACACGCCGGAGGGGTGCCGGGTCCACTACTACAACGGCCGCTTCGGGACGGAGTACGGAGGCGTCAACTGGACCCCTGACGTCTACGTCAAGAGGCCCTGGAGGATGGGGCGGGTCACTGTGGTCTCTCCCCAGAGGACGAAGGCGGACGAGTACTACTACGGGAACGGGGCCACATGGGTCAGGTCGTGGGAGGAGGCGAAAGATCTCCTGTTGGACGCACACGGGAGGGAGGCCGAGGTTGCCCTGTACCCCTGCGCGGCGATGCAGATCTCGGAGGCCAACGCGGCGAACCGATGAAAAGGGGCGCCCAATCGGCTTACGTGTGCAGCATATTTTTACATCCAGCAGCACCTGAGGTTTGAGGGGATCCCGTTGAGCGGCGAGGCGAGCACCAGAGTGTTTCACGCCCTCAAGCACGGCCTCCGCCGCGAGATCCTCTCTCTTGTGGCAGAAGGCCCCGTCTCCTATACACACCTCCTGCGATCCCTTGATGTGGAGTCTGGGATGCTGGCGTACCACCTGAGGAATATGGCTGAGCTGCTGGAGAAGGACGATGAGAGCAGGTACGTCCTTTCAGAGCTCGGCGAGGCAGCCCTTGGCATCATGGAAGGCGAAGAAGCCATCGAGACGATGAGCCGACCAGCTACCTCTGGATTCGTCAGATTCCTCTTCGTGCTATTTCTAGTCGGAGGCATCCTCTCCATCGCCTATCTTGCAGCGAGCCTGAAGGAGGCCAATAGGGCGATGACCCGCACAGCGGATGAGGTAAAAGCGGAGACACTTGGCCTAGCCAACATTTCCCTCTCAGTCATCTACTCGGTTTACGAGCAGATCGACGTGGACAGGAGCGAGTGGACCGGTCTCCTCCTCAATATGGTAAGGATCAAGGCGAACCTCAAGGAGCTCGCCTCCATCGGGGAGGGAGATACTGCGGGCTACGACTCGACACTCGCCTCCCTGGAGGTGCTGATAGGGGAGTTTATGTCGGTCCTTGAGAACGACGACAGAATCTTCTTCATCCTCACCCTGGAGAAGAGGTACCTCATCCGCGACCTCCAGATGGAGCTCCTCGGGATAAAGTCGAATCTCTAGAGCAGGTTTGTAAACGTTTCTTTTCAAAAAAGCTTAACAAAAACGAGGATGCCAGCTTTATCAAGGAGAGAAACCAGTAGAAATCTAGCAGAGAGGGTCGAGGAGGTATTGGACAGAAATCGCGTAGCCCTCAGCATCGTGCTGGCCCTTACATTGGTGGGAGCGGTCATCGTCGCAACGAGGAATCCGGACGTCGAGACGACCCAGGAGATCCAGGTGGAGGAGAAGCCACCCGTCCGGATCGGGGTGGTGAGCCCCACCCAGGAGAGTGACCCAGGTTACCGGTTCCTAGCTCAACTGGCGGAGAGCGAGATCAACGCCTTCTGCAACGAGTCCGGAATCAAGTACAATTTCGAATTCGTGTTCGGCTGCGCCTGTGGTATGGCCCAAGAGGCTCAGGACGAGACGAGGAGGCTCCACGGGCTCGGTGCCAATCTCTCCGTGGGTTACGCCTGGTCGTCCCAGCTCTGCGCCAGTTACAACGGCTTCGGGGAGGAGCACGGGATGAGCGTCATCAGCACCGGCTCGACCTCTTGGAGTTCGTGTTGCAGGAAGGAGGACAGGGCTTTCAGGCTGCACCCCTACGAGGGAGAATTGTTGGCGCCTGCAGCCCTCATGATCCACAGTCGGGGACTGACGGACGTGGTGGTACTACAGCGCGGTGACTCGTGGGGCGACTTCATGAGCGAGGGGTTCTGCGAGGATTTCGAGGATCTTGGAGGCAGGGTCGCCTCCGTGATACGGTATGACGGCTTTATATGGTCCGAGCAGGAGGAACATGAGGGCGCAATCAGGAAGTTCATGGAGGACGCCGAGTCCTCGGTCAAGGGCGTTGTGGGAGAGCAGGGGGTGGAAGGCGCCGCTGTCCTCGCACTGAGCTTCACCGAAATGGCAGAAATTTTGCAGATGGCAGAGGAATACCCTGTCCTGTTGAATGTAACCTGGTTCAGCCCGGAGTGCCTCTCTGATCCCTCACCCATCATCAAGAATGCGTCAGAGGCGGCCGTGGAGGTCGGAATCTTCGCCTGCCGCGTTCACATGCCCGACAACCACATCTACCGGCGTATCGGCGAGGCCTATCGGGAGGAGTTCGGTGAGCCCCTCGGGTTTATCGAGGCCAACGTCTACGACGGCTGCTGGATCATGGCCCTCTCGGTGATCGAGGCGAACAGCACCGAGGGAGTAGACGTATGCGAGGTCCTGCCGGACGTGGCGACGAGATACTCAGGCGTCACCGGGAGGTGCATCTTGGACGAGTACGGCGACAGGATAGGGATGAATTACGACATCTGGGGGTACTTCGACGTGGATGGCGCATGCGAGAGCCTGAGGTGCGGGACGTACAGGTACGAGTCAGATGAGATCGTGTGGGCCCCAGACCCCGTGCCGGATGCGTGATGTATGGAAATGAATTCGGGATCGAGAGTTAAAACCGCGGTCATCCTCCTCGCGATCGTCGTCGGATGTGCAGGTGTCTGGTGGATCATCAAGCCGCCCACGTCCGATATGGTTAGCGATGAGCCAGATCTCGGCGAGGAGGGAAGCATAAATGGGACCATAAGCATCGGGGTCATCAGCCCCACATCTGCGGATTTCCCTGTCTACGAGTTCATCGTCGGCGTCGCGGAGAGGGACATCAATGCCCACTTCAACGAGTCCGGCACCGATATCCGTTTCGAGTTCGTCACCTCCTGTGCCGATGCCGACGTGGTGCCTGGGAAGGTGGACGAGCTGACGCAGTGGTACCATGCGCAGGGGATCGATCTCGTCGTCGGCTACGGCTGGTCCACAGTGCTATGCATGGGGACCGATTACGCTGAAGAGAACGGTATGGTCATCATCAGCCCCTTCTCCCCAGCCTCCTCCGAGCACTTGATTAGGAAGGATAGTACCTTCAGGCTGTACCCCCACGAAGCCAAGCTGGCCCGCCCCCTGGCCGGGATGGTCGAGGACGAGGGGGTAACGAGTGTTGTCATCCTGCAGAGGGATGACTCGTGGGGAGACGCCGTGGCTGAGGAGTTCAGGAGGGAGTATGACGGAGGGGAGATCGTCGAGACCATTAGGTATCCCCCTGAGATCGATGGGGAGGCCTTCGGAGCCTACACCAGCGAGCTGTGGTACGCCTTCGACGACATCGAGGAAGACCGGGAGCACAGGGGAGTAGTGCTCCTTGCACTCGACGAGGCCGTGGACATATTCGATGAGGCAGACTGTTGGACGCAGCTTGTGAGAGCCCCCTGGTTCTGGGTGCAGAACACATATTTCTGGGACGAGGAGATGTGGCAGGTCTGCAGCGAGGAGATAATCTCGAGAGCGGGTTACACCGCGGCCAAGGCCAGACTCTTCAGCCCGGAACCCCAGCAGCCTGAGACGGAGGCCTACAAGCGCCTATGCCAAGCCTTCTCCGCCGAGTACGGCGAGGCACCCCGGCTCAAACATTCGACACTCTACGACGCATGCTGGATCATGGCCCTCTCGGTGATCGAGGCCGACTCGTCCAGAGGGACCGCCGTCGAGAGGGTCCTCCCCGACGTCGCCGGGGGCTACACGGGGGCGAGCGGCCGCTGCTTCCTCGACGAGAATGGGGACAGGGAGTCAGTCGATTACGACATCTGGGGATTCATTGAGGAGGATGGGTCCACAGAGAGGATGAAGTTGGGTGCCTACTTCTACGAGTCGGATGAAGTTGAGATGTACTTCAGCCTGTTGCACCCTCTTGAAGAGATCGTGTTGGAAGAGGGGGTTGTCTATGTGGGGGCAATGAGCAGCTCGGACGGAGATTTCCCGGAGTTCGAGTTCCTCGTTGGGATGGCGGAGAGGGAAATCAACGCCCACTGCAGGAGCGAGGGGCTGTCCACGGAGTTCAGGTTCCTGCTTAACTCTGCCAGGGGCCATGCGATCAGGGCTATGGATGACATCCAGATATACCACAAGATCGGCGTCGATCTCGTGGTGGGCTCCCTCTGGACCAGCCAGCTCTGCGCATGCCGGAGCTACGCGTTGTACAACGGGATGATCCTGGTGAGCTCCTCCTCGTCCTCGCCGCACCTGTCACTGGACGACTGCGTCTTCCGCCTCGTCCCCAACGACAACAAGGTAGCCATCCCAATCGCCAAGTCCATGCTGAGCCTCGGCGTCGAGGAGGTCGTTATACTACAGCGTGGCGACTCGTGGGCAGACGGTGTCGCCGAGGAGTTTACCAAAGTCTACAATTCTTCTGGGGGTTCCGTGGCTGGAACGATCCGCTACCCGTCGGAAACCTGGGGGGAAGGCCTCAGGCAGTACCTCGATGAGGCGGAGGCCAGGCTTAGCGGAATCGCGGAGCGAAGGGGGGTCGACGGCGTCGGTCTCCTCGTCCTCAGCTTCAGCGAGGCGTCGGAGCTGCTGGAGCGTTCAGGCGATCACCCAACCCTCGTGAATGTGACATGGTTTGGATCTGACGGGGCCGCACTGTCCCCGACAATCCAGGAGACGGCCATCGAGGAGGCCGCGAGAGTCAAACTGATATCGCCCATGGCCGCAATCTCTGGCAGCCCCACCTACGACAAGGTGAAGGCCGAGTATGAGACCCGGTTCGGTGAACCCCTGGACATATTCGCAGCAAACATCTACGACGCCTGCTGGGTCACGGCTCTTTCGGTGATCGAGGCGGGCAGCGCCAACGGAGCCGATGTGATAGTTGTTCTCCCCGATGTGGCGGCGGGGTACACCGGTGCCAGCGGTAGGTGCCTCCTCGACGAGTACGGGGACAGGCTGGGTGTCGACTATGCCCTCTGGGGGTGCTTCGAGGTGGACGGTGCTTATCAGTGTCTCAGATGTGGGACATATTGTAACGAGAGCGGTTATGTCATATGGGACGAGAGCCTGATATCGACTCCGGGAGGAGACTAAGGGTGAGTTCGAGCTTCCGCTCGGTTTGGACGATCATAATCGTGACTCTGGTCATGGGAGGAGGTGTCCTGGTCGGCAGCATGAACCGACCACAATCGGATGATATTCAACAGGAGAGCCTCTGGCAGGCGTACGGGGAGGGCACGAAGACTGTTAAGATCGGCGTCATGAGCACCACGGACAATTCTTTTCCTCAGGACAGATTCCTGGCGGACATCGCGAGAGCAGAGATCAATGCGTACTGCGATGAAGCGGATTTAGAGTACAGGTTCGACTTCATCTACACGAACGCCAACGGACAGGCAGGGAACGTCAAGAATATCACCATACGATACCACGACCAGGGCGTCAGGATAATCATCGGCTTCGGCTGGTCGTCCTTCTTTTGCAGCAGCGCCTACACCTTCGGCATGGAGAACAACATGACGCTGATCAGCCCCTCCTCGACATCCCCCATCTACAACATAGAGGACCACGTCTTCAGGCTCTGCACCAACGACCTCAACCAAATCCTCCCGATAGCGGCAATGATCAAGAGCCTCCACGTCTCAGGCATCGTGATCCTCCAACGGGATGACGCCTGGGGGGACGGCATCGTGTGGGCCCTCAAGGAACTCATCGAAGATGAGGGGAGTCCCATCATCGAGACGATCAAATACGCGTGCGAGGACACGACCTTCCACAAGTACCTCGACGAGGCGGAGGAGGCACTACAGAGGTTGACCGTGGAAAAGGGCATCAGTAAACCAGGGGTCTTTGCGGTAAGCTTTAACGAGGTGGAGACTCTGCTTCAGGAAGCGACGACGCACCCCGAACTCCTCAGCGTTCCCTGGTTCGGCAGTGAAGAGATCGCGAGTTCGGCGAGGATTCTTGACGAAGCAGGCGATGAAGCGGTCAAAGTCATGTTGACCTCACCCCAGGTGGATCATGTACCTGAGGGAGACGAGAGCCGAGTCTACAAGAGGCTGAATGCCTCATACTTTGACGAGACAGGATACCATCTTGGATTCTACACTGCCAACGTCTACGACGCCTGCTGGATCGCGGCCCTCTCGGTTATCGAGGCCGGCACCGACAACGGGGCCGATGTTCAGCGGGTCCTCCCCTATGTCGCAGCCGGATACACGGGAGCCACTGGCAGGTGCCTCCTAGACGAGAATGGGGACAGGGACAGGATGGACTACTCACTGTCGGGGTACTTCGAGGTGGACGGTGAGTACAGGTACCTCAGGTGCGGGAAATATCACCACGGAGGCAGCGTCGAATGGAACTGGGAGCTTCTGGGACCAGGATGACGCTGACCGTGATCAACAAACGTTAAAGCCTCCCCATCGAAGACTTACTTGAGTTGGTTCTTTGAGCGGAATAATGCTCGTAAGGGACATAATGGTGAGGAACGTGAAGACCGTACGGACCAATGACTCGGTGCACGACGCGGTCGTCAAGATGAACAAATTCGACATAGGCTCCGTCATCGTCACCAACAACGGCAGGCCCGTCGGCATCATAACGGAGAGGAACATCCTGGAGCGGATCGTGGAGCCCCGCATGGACCCAGCCATGGTCAAGGCGAAGGACGTAATGTCGAGCCCCCTCATCACCATCGACTACCACGCAGCCGTGGAGGAGGCAGCGCACATAATGGCCACCAAGAAGATCAAAAAGCTCCCTGTCGTCGAGGGGGAGAAGGTCGTGGGAGTAGTCTCCACCAGCGACATCGTCCGCCACAACCCCACGCAGATCGGTATCCTCGACGAGTTGCTGAGGGTGAGGTGACCACCCTCCCCCA
This sequence comes from Candidatus Bathyarchaeota archaeon, assembly GCA_020346605.1. Classification (GTDB taxonomy): domain Archaea; phylum Thermoproteota; class Bathyarchaeia; order TCS64; family TCS64; genus BS750m-G28. Next base: position 1,574,383 of record CP070784.1, read on the forward strand.
ACCGGATATCAGACTTCTTTTCCAAGCTTAATAGTTAAATATAGTTATGCAGCCAGTATGCTAAGACCGCCATTCGAAAAAGTTGATGTTGTAATAGCTGGAGCAGGGGCAGTCGGCCTCGCCATCGCCTCCGAGATCGCCGGGAGGGACAGGGAGATCTACGTCCTGGAGAAGGAGAAGAGCTACGGCCAAGCCACGAGCAGCAGGAACAGCGAGGTCATCCACGCCGGAATATACTATCCGGAGGGCAGCCTCAAAGCAGAGCTCTGCGTCATGGTGAACCCCATGATCTACGAGATTTGCGAGGAAAACAACATCCCCCACAGGAGAGTGGGCAAGATCATCGTCGCCAACGGAGAGGAGGAGATCAGGCAGCTTGAGGAGATCATCGTCAAGGCGAGGGGAAACGGGGCTAGGGACCTGGAGCTCATCGACGAGGACCGGGTCCGCGAGCTGGAGCCCCGCGTGAAGGCCGACGCCGCCATACTCAGCCCCACCACGGGGATCGTGGACGCCTACGGCCTCATGGACCACTTTCACTGGTAGGCCCGCAGGAAGAGCGGCTCAGACCCCCTGGTCCTGGACACAGAGGTCACGGGCATAGAGCAGAGTGGAAACGGACACGAGGTCGAGATGATTTCAGGCGGCGAGGCCTTCTCCGTCAAGGCAGGATGGTCATCAACTCCACCGGGCTCCACGCCGACGCGATGGCGGAGATGGTGGGCTTCGACGTCGACGAGGAAGGGCACAGGATCCACTGGTGCAAAGGAGACTACTTCAGCCTCACCGGCAAGCCCCCTGTGAGGATGCTGGTCTACCCGCCCCCGCCCCTGGACGACGCGAGCCTGGGGATCCACTCTGTCCCAGACCTGACGGGGCGGCTCAAGTTCGGGCCCAACGCCTACTACGTCGACGAGATAAACTACAGGGTGGAGTTCGAGCTAGAACCGTTCTGGAGGGACATCGTCCGCTAACTCCCCACTGTGAGGAGGGAGGACCTCCACCCCGACATGTCTGGGATCAGGGCGAAGCTCCAGGCCCCAGGCGACCCGGTGAGGGACTTCGTCATCCGGCACGAGGAGGACAAGGGCTACCCAGGTTTCGTCAACCTAATCGGCATCGAGAGCCCCGGCCTCATCAGCAGCCCCGCCATCGCCGAGATGGTCGGGGAGATGGTTGACGAATACTTCTGACCTCCTCCCACGGCGCTCATAAAAACTTACATTCTGTTCAAACCTAGTCTTTCTCGAACCAGTGAGTTGATCAAAGTGTCTGAGGTCGAGGAGAGGGTTCTGGGCTACATAGAGGAGCACAAGGACGAGATGATCAGATTCCTCAGGGACCTGGTGAGGATCGACACGCAGGTGCCCCCCGGGCTGAACTACGACCTGATCTGCGACGTCCTTGCGGACAAGTTTGTCGGCCTAGGGTGCGAGGTCTGCATCCACGACGCCCCCGAGAAGTACATGGAGCTTTCAGGCGCCGGGTTCATAGGGCTGGAGGGGCCCAGGAGCAACGTGGTCGCCCGGTACCCGGGGAAGCCGGGGAAGCCCGTCCTACACATCAGCGCCCACATCGACACCGCCGCCATCCAGGAGGAGGGATGGACCATGGACCCCTTCGGAGGAGAGATCACCAGCGACAATCCATACGGGAGGAGCGCCTCTGACAGGGGCGGCGGCTACATCTGGGGGAGGGGCGTTGCCGACGACAAAGGGGAGCTCGTCTCCATGATCTACGCCCTGCAGGCAATCCACGAGCTCGGCATCAAGCTGGAGGGGGACCTCATCCTGACGGGGAACTGCGACGAGGAGATCGGGGGAGTGGCCGGCCTCGGATACCTGATGCGGGAGGGGCTTGTGAAGGCGGACTACGGAGTCCAGTGGGACGGCGGGCTCACGGGGATCGGCCTGGCGGCCCAGGGGCGTACCCGCTTCCTCGTGAGGACGAGGGGGATGTCCTACCACGGGCAGCTCCCCATCCTCGGGGTGAACGCCATCGAGAAGATGTCCAAGATAAACGTCGCCCTCAACGACTACTGGAGGGGCGTGCTGCTGAAGAGGCAGAAAGCGGTCCCCGGCATAGAGCTGGGCTCCGCACTGAGGGAGAAGGGCATCGATAAGCTGACGGCGATGCTCAACATCGGGACCATCAAGGGTGGCGTCCAGGGAGCGACGGTGCCGGACCTCTGCGAGGAGGAGGTGCTCAGGGGGATGATCCCTGGCGAGACCTTCGAGGAGGTCCGTGAGGAGTTCGTCTCCGTCATCGAGGGCGTGAAGGCAGAGGACGCCGACCTGGAGTACGAGGTGGAGGTGATCAACAGCAGGGAAGGGTACGTGGTCTCGCCGAAGGATCCCTGGGCCCTGGAGGCACGGGGGATCGTGGAGGAGGTAACGGGCAGGACCCTCCCCTTCACGGGCACGCTGGCGAGCACAGACATGAACTACCAGGTCAACGAGGGCGGGATGTCCTGCTTCAACCTGGGCGTCGGCGGCCCCTACTCCAACGGCCATAGGCAGGACGAGAACGCCTCCATCGACGAGATCGTCGACTGCACCAAGATCGTAGCCCTACTCTATCTGAGGAAGCTCAAGGTCGCCTAGCCCGGTAGACCCATGCAGACACATAGAGAAAAAAAGCGCTATCCTCAGGGCCTCTTTGTGGTCGCTTTCTAACTCTATTCGATGCTGCGCTTCTTCAAGGCCTCCGTGGCCCTGGCCTCTCTCGCCTTGATGAATCGATCGCTGTAGACGAACCCAAGGAAGAGGAAGACGGTGCCGCCCAGCTCGAAGATGAAGAAGAGACTGGGCTCCCCGAAGAACGCCAGTGCGGAGCCGCCGATCATGGGCAGGATACCGCCGACGAAGATGAGCAGGTTGTAGGTCCTCCTCCTGTCCTTGAGGAAGCTCCAGAGGGCGCCGAGGATGAGGGCGAAGCCTCCGACGATATTGATGACTATGGCGTAGCGCCTCACGCTCATGGGGTAGGCGTGAACGGCTGCCCTGAAGGCCTCGCCCAGCGGGCCCTCGAAGGCTTCGATGATAACCGTTCTCTCTAAAGGTTCTATCATCCCCGTCACGATGAGGACGACAGACAGGAGGGAGATGCCCACCATGAACATATCGGCCTTCCTTTTACTTGCAAGCAGGTACATCACGCCAGCTCCGAGGAGGCCGACGAGAGGGGCCGCGAGCACGTAGTAGATCCTGAACGCGATGATGCTTGGCCCAAGGATGTCAGGGTTCATCAGGAACTCCATGAGGGCGGAGGTACCGTAGAAGAGCATCGCGACGGACCAGAGGATCTGATGTATCTTACGCCTCTCCAAGTACTGACGGACCAGCATTGCCGTGAAGACGAAGGCGACTATCGCGGTCAACAAAGGCAGGACATTCATTCCCAAACACTACCCAACAAGAACGGAGGAACCATTATTTATTTATTGCGAAGTCCTTAAAAAAGCAGGGAATTTTTTACTATTTCAGCAACTTATACTTGGGCTCTACCTTGACTAGGTAGGTCGCCACCTCCACGGAGGCCTCTTTGACACCGAGGATCCGCCTGATCCTGTCTATGAGGCCGTCCAGATGAGCGATGTCCCTTGCATGGACTACGGAGACCAGATCGTAGGAGCCTGTACTTCTGAAGAGGTGATGGCTCTCCTCAAAAGAGGCCAAGATCTCCGAGGCCTCCACGATGTGGTTTGCGTCGACTTTGATAAGGGCGATGGCAGTGATGTTAAGACCGATCTTACGGGGGTCGAGCATGGCGAGGAAGCCCGTGATGACGCCACTCTCCCTGAGCCGATCCACTCTGTACCTAACTGTAGACTCCGCCATACCAAGCTCCCGCGCCAAAGTCGAGAAGGGGGTTCTAGCATCGTTTTGAAGAATCTCCAGTATTCGCAAATCTTTATCGTTCAGCTCGACCAAGCTTATCCCTCAAGATTAAAAGAAACACATGAACCATAGGTAAATTTTTCTTTCGCGAAATAAGCGGATAAAATAGATTTCACGAGACCCATTACAGTGAGCCTGCAAAAAAGGACACATTCGGCTGTAATTATCCGCCAGTGAGTGGGGACCAACTTTCTCGACAACAAGTGCAGACCCATCGAAGAGCATGTCGTTTTTTAAACGCATTCCTGATCCAAACGGGAAGATAAGGACAACTAGGCGGCTATCTTTTGTAGTGGACGGTTGCGGGGCACCCTGGGCAACTCTCATAGGCGGGGCATGTGGCGCAGTCCGAGCCGCAGGGAGAGACGTCGCTCAGCCTCTTGTGCTGACGGGGCTCGGGTGAACGGTGCACCCTGTCGAAGAAGGTGAGTGCGGCAGCTTCCCCGCCGAAGGTCTTCTCAGGATGTTCCGCGATGTACTCAGCCCAGAAACTCTTATCTTCCGGAAGGTGGAGGACGACACGGGCTTCGGTTCCCTCGACTGCCCAGAGCGCCACGTGTGGACATGGCGCGTACCTCCTGCCGGAGTCATCTGCATCCTTCTCCGATGAGTACTTGATCTGGAGGAGCGCCCAGAGAGAGACAGGTGCGTTCATTTGAGCACCTTGACGCTGATCGGTATCCCCTGCTGGATGCTCTGGGAGACGATGCAGAAGTTCTCGAAGATCTCACTGCAGCGTTTGAGCTGGGCCGCGTATTCATCGGGGACCTCGGGCTCGAGCTCGATATTCATATCCCTGATCCTCCAGCGCCCCTCTTCGTTCCTTGCGATGACGCCGCTCACCTTGGCCTCTACACCCCCTACCTCCGCCTTGGCCCTCTGCAGGCAGAAAAGCAGGCTCGTGCTGAGGCAGTTTCCCACAGCCGCCGCCAGGACCTTCGATGCGTTGGGGCCGGAGCCGCCGCCGACGGGCTCGGGCTCGTCCATCACGAGGTCGCCCACGCCCTCAAGGCCGAAGTCGACCTTGAACTCGAACCCCTCCAGCCGGGAGAGGTCGACCTCGAACCTCCTTTCCTCCGACATCATCTGTCCTCTGAAGGTTGTTGAATCCGAATATAAGGATGGGCCTAAACGTCGAAACTCAAGGGGTCCTCGGCCTCGGCGTCGGCGCTTCTCCGCCTGTGGTCCCGCTCCACGTAGAAGCCCCCACCGAAGAGGGAGATCGCCAGCCCGAAGAAGATCCAGAACATCCACTCCGTCTCGGGGTTCCCCGACTGGACGATGGACCAGATGACGCCCAATGAGGCCATCACGGAGACCAGGCCGCCGACGTACATCCAGGTCCAGACCCTAATCCCCACTCCCACCACACCCGCGCCGTGGATAACGGTCGGCTCGGGCCACATATAACTTCCTGTCTGGAAAGCGATATACATGCGCGACACCCATGTCCCTACCATGACGGGTCTCAGGAGAGCCGACAAGGAGATAACCGACAGGGGAGAGGTGGAGCAGGTGCTTAGAGAGGCCCAAGTGGGCAGGCTCGGTACGTCCGTCGAAGGTAGGCCATACGTGGTCCCTCTGTCTTTCGTCTACCACGAAGGCGCCATTATCTTCCACGGCGCCGGAGAGGGGAAGAAGATGGCAGAGATCGCCAGGAACCCGAGGGTCTGCTTCGAGGTCGACGCCGCTGAGCTGATACCCTCAGACAATCCCTGCAACTTCAACTTCAGGTACAGGAGCGTCATCGCCAATGGCATGGCCAAGATACTGGAGGACGACCCCGAGGAGAGGTTGAGGTGCCTCAGGCTGCTGGTGGAGAAATACGCCCCGGGCATGGGCTCGGCGATGACTGCCGAGAGGATGGCCTCCTTCGAGGGCTTGGCTGTCGTCGAGATCGCCGTCGATGAGATGACAGGGAAGAGGAGCCCTGCCTAGCTCCTGTCTGTCTACTCCAAGTGCTTCACGTACTCGCTGAACTTCGTTTCCAAAAGCCTATCGTATTTCTCCTTCAGGTCCCTGTGCACCTGTCTCTCCGCGATCAGCTTTGCGGAGAGCTCTATGAAGTACCGGGCCTTCCTCAGCAGGTGGACTGTAAGCTCATTTTCATCTCCGACTCCGTAGTAGTCCAGATTGTCGTAGAAGTCGACGGCTTTGATCACGAGGGCCTCCCGGCCCTCCTTGAAACACCTGTCGAAGACATCGACGTACCAGTCCCCCTCATCCTCGATGGACCTGTCGTGGGAGTTCGCCATGACGAGCCTGTAGACCTCGGGCCCGAACTCCTCGATGAGCTCATCCCCCGTCACGCCCGTGTCCTCGAGCACGTCGTGGAGGACTCCGGCGATGGTCACATCCCTCCCGTAGCCCAGGGACCAGAGGCGCATCCCCACACGCAGGCTGTGGAACACCACGGGCTTCGGGTTGTCGCCGCTCTCAAGGAAGTTTAGTACAAGGTAGTTGATGGCCTCCTCGATGGCATGGTCGTCCTTTAGGTCCATCACAAGAAGCCGTAGGATGGCCGGGCTTATGAACTTGGTCTCCTCCGGGCTCTAAGTTAATATCCAACATGCTACACCTTTGGGGATCGTTATGGCATCCAAGAAGATCATTTCACCAGAAGACCATTTCGGATTCAGGCTCGGAGCCGACAGGAAGCTGGCTCGATGGGACAAGATCGTCGAGTACTTCTACAAGCTCGAGAAGGCCTCAGACAGGATCAAGTTGGCGGAGCTGGGCAAGACTACGATGGGGCATCCCTTCATCCTCGCCTACATCTCCTCCCCCGAGAACCTGTCTGAGCTGGAGAAATACCGGGAGATGAGCTGGAGGATAGGCCACCCCGAGGGCCTCACGGAGGACGGAGTCGAGGAGATTGTGGAGGAGGGTAAGGCAGTCGTCGCCATGACGATGAGCATCCACGCCTCCGAGGTGGGAGGCACCCAGCTCTCCTCGGAGCTCGCCCACGAGCTGATAACATCCGAGGACTCTCTAGCCCAGAGTATCAGGGAGAACGTCATCTTCCTCCTCTTCCCCTCTGCGAACCCAGACGGAAACATCATGGTCGTCAACCACTACAACAAGTACCTGGGCACCGAATACGAGGGCACAAGCCTCCCGTGGCTCTACCACCAGTACGTGGGGCACGACAACAACAGGGACGCGCTGACCTTGACCCAGGTGGAGACCCAGATGGTCTCTAGGGTCATACTGAAGGAGTGGTTCCCCCAAGCCTACATCGACCACCACCAGATGGGGAGCACGGGTGCCAGATTCTTCATACCGCCCAACGCCGATCCCCTGAACGAGGTGGTGGACCCCATGGTCTGGATCGAGCAGCGGCACTATGGCAGCCAGATGCTCTGGAGAATGGAGTCCGCGGGGATCAGCGGCGTCGCCTCGGCGTCCGATTATCCTGCCGACTTCATGCCCGGTTGGAGCCTGGTCTTCCCGTGGTTCGGCATCTGCGGCATGTTCACGGAGTCCGCCAGCGCCAAGCTCGCGACGCCCACCTTCGTCCACTACCACCAGCTGGGGCCGGGGAGTAGGGGCAGGCCTGAGTACAGGACCTCCACCAACTTCCAGCACCCGTGGAAGGGGGGCTGGTGGCACCTCAGGGACATCATGGACGGCCAGAGAGTCTCCTCCTTCGCCCTCCTCGAGGTGGCGGCGAATCACAGGAAGGACATTCTGAGGAACATGTACTCAAAGTCCAGGAGGGCTGCCAAGAGGGGCACCTCCGAGGCACCGTACGCCTACATCATGCCAGCTGACCAGCATGACCCCTTGACGGCGCTGAAGCTGTTGAGGACCATGCACGACTTGGGCGTCGAAGCTCACCGGGCCAATAGCCCAGTCAAGGTCGGAGGCGTGAACTACCCGGCTGGGAGCCACGTCATCCTCCTCAGCCAGACGGCCCGCAGCTTTCTGATCTCGCTTCTGGGGCAGACCTTTTACAGGGACAGCGTCTGGGTGCGTAACAGGGACGGCACACCGATGATGAACTACGACTTCGCCACGATGACCATGGCGGAGTTCAAGGGCGTAAGCGTCCTTGAGGCCGAGGAGAGGCCCGAGGGAGAGCTTGTCAGGCTCGACGCCATCGAGCTACCCGAGGGGGGCGTCGAGGGCTCCGGGAAGAAGGGATACCTGCTGGACCCGAGGCTCAACGACAGCTTCAAGGCCGTGAACATGCTCCTCAAGGAGAAGGTCAAGGTCCACAGGGTCAAGGAGGGAGTCGAGAGCCTGCCCGCTGGGAGCTTCTACGTCCCCGCTGGAAGAGGCGTGGCGAATAAGGTTGAGGAGGTGGCGACCGCGGCCCACGTCACCTTCACCACCGTGGATTCGGACGACTTCGAGACCGAGCAGTTGGGAAGCCTCAGGATCGCCATGTACCAGAGGTTCTATGGCGGCAACATGGACGAAGGCTGGAACCGCTGGCTCATGGAGCAGTATGGCTTCGATTACACCACGGTGAAGGACGACGACGTCAAGGCCGGCCTTGCAGGCAAGTACGACGTACTGATACTGCCCAGCGATGCATCAGAGCTGATCATCGGCGAGAAGATCGAGGAGTACTACGAAAAGAGGTTCAAGGGCCGCAGGAGCCCTCCGAAGTACCCACCTGAATACCGCAGCGGCATCGGCGAGGACGGTGTCGAGAAGATCAAGGAGTTCGTCCAAGCAGGGGGGACTCTGCTGACGCTGAACGCGGCGACAGAGTTCGCCATCGACAAGCTGAAGGTGCCCGTCATCAACGTTGTCAAGGACGCCAAGCCCGACGAGTTCCACAGCCCGGGCTCCACGTTGCACGTGGACATCGACAACTCCCACCGCCTCGCCTACGGGATGCCCGAGAAGGGACTCATCGTCCTCAGGGGCAAGATCGCCTTCGCTGTGAAGCCCGAGATAAACAATGAGGACTACGGCGTTGTCGTGAGCTACCCCGAGGAGCGGCTAATGCGGAGCGGATGGCTCATTGGCGAGGAGAAGCTCGCAAGGAAGGCAGCGATGATCGAGGCCAAGATGGGCGAGGGGAGGGTGGTGCTATACGGCTTCTCGCCCCAGGCACGGGCGCTCACCGACGGCACGTTCAAGCTGTTCTTCAACGCCCTGCTGGGCTGAGAACTCCCCTATCCTACTTTTTCTAAAGTAGAGCTCAGGGCTCTATATCGGCGAAGAACTCCTTCTTGGCCCTGCAAATGGGGCAGACGTGGGGAGGCTCCTCCCTGAAGACGACGTACCCGCAGACCTTACAGTAGAGCAACTTCCTGACCTTCTCTGGGGCTGCGGCCTCCAAGGCGGCAGTCTGGGGTTCTTCCTCAAATCCCAATGACCTCGCCTGCTTCTCAGGGGGCCTCCGCTCCGGGATGGGGCTTGTCACGCCGCTATCGTGGACCTCCCTGTCCACGTAGAGGCAGCAGTAGCACTGGCCGAACTCCTCCACGTCGGGATCCCTGTAGTCGCAGGGGCAGATGATGTCCCTGTCGAGCTCGAAGACCCCCGCGCTGGGCCTGCAGGGACAGGAGGGGTAGCCGTACCTCTCCTCGTTCGCCCTCAGGCCCTGGAGGAGGTCTTTAAGGAACCCGGGATTGGAGTTGAGGAGGTACCCGCGCGACTGGGCGTCGATCTCGGCCCTCCTCCTCACCTCTTCGAGGGTCGTCATAGCCCCAGCCTCTCCTTGTACTCGTCCGGTTTGTAGCCGCTTATGAGGGTCTCGCCGTCGATGATCCCGAGGGGGAACCCGACGGGGGCTCTCCTAGCCTTGATGTCCTTGATGGCATCGGCCCGCTCCTCGGGGGTGCAATTGTCGATGTCCAGGTACTCGTATTCTATATCGTTGTCCTTTAGGAATTGCTTCGTCTTCTTGCACCAGCCACAGGTGCTCAGCGTGTACAGGAAGACTTTGTGATCCTTCTTCTCACCCTCGACCTTGACGGTCACCATTGTCCATCACAAACCACTGATGGTTAGTCCTGAAGCACCGCCGTATAAATTGGTTTCAACTAAGGTCATCAAATTAGACCTCAGCTCGTCCCTCTCTCGACGCATTGAGGCTCCACCTTTAAACAACGTCAACACCATCTAAGGATGATAGGTTATGGGAAAGAAGAAGGTCTACGACGGGTACAAGGCCTACGGCTACCTAGACGCCAGGTTCGACTACAGGGAGTTTAAGCTCTGCAAGGAGTTCGACAGGGTGCCACCCTACTACGTCCCCCTGAGCAAGGTGGAGGAGGAGCGATTCGAGGAGTTCGTCGATAGGAACGTCATCATCGACCTCCACGAGCACCCGGTGCTCTGGCCCGAGGACATGAGCGAGAGCATGATCATCCAAGAGTACGGGAGAGACTTCACGGCCTACGAGGCCCTCAGCAAAGCCCGCATCGACTGCGTCTTCGACCACCTCATGGACGGGACCGCCTACATCACGAGCTACAGCGGGTGGAAGTGGACGGACGTCGTCCACGACATCGGTATGCGCCTCTGCGACTTCCACCACCAGTCTACGGTGACCCACTGCAGGACCGTGGACGACATCGAGTACGCCGCCGAGGACGGCAAGGTGGCCCTGGTGCTCTGCCTCGAATCAGCCACACCCATCGAGAACGAGCTGGACAGGATCGACGTGCTCTACGGCCTCGGCGTCAGGAGCATGGGGATCTGCTACAGCGAATCAAACATGCTCGGCGGAGGGATGGGTGAAGCCTTCAAGGACGCAGGCCTCACGGACTTTGGCTACGACGCCGTGAAGAGGATGAACAGGGTGGGGATGCTCATCGACGTTGGCCACACCAACGACAGGACGGCCATGGAGACCATAGAGGCATCCGACGGGCCCATCTGCGACAGCCACAGCGGACCCGGCGCCATAGCCCGGGGCCACACCAAGGGCGATGACGTGCTCAAGGCGCTGGCCGAGAACAACGGCGTCCTGGGCGTTGGCGGCGCAGGCAGGGGGCTCCTCACCGAGAAGCACCCCGTCGGGAGCATCGAGAGCTACATGGAGTGCGTGGAGTACTGCATCGACTTCATGGGGATCGACCACGTCGGGTGCGGCCCGGACACCCTCTACGGGGACCACCAAGGCATGTACAAGTACTGGTTCGCACGGAGGCTCGGCCACCACCGTCGCCCAGGCAGGGAGCAGAGGACCTCTCTGCCGAAACCGCCGGGCGTCGAGGACCCGGGCTACGTAAGGGGGATGGAGAACCCAAACGAGTTCATCAACGTGGCCCGCTGGATGATCAAGAACGGCTACAGCGACGAGGAGACCGCGAAGGTTCTCGGCGGCAACGCCCTCAGGCTGCTGAAGAAGGTCTGGTAGAGCTCAGGGAATCGCCGGATGATTGGGCTGCTTCTGGCTCCCCCTTTTTTCAAGTCTTCCCCTAGCCTATGCCCAGAGTGAAGCTGAAGATCAGTATTATCAATACGAGGGCCGTTATCGTGGCGCGCGCAACCTTCATCGGGACACCGGCAATGGAGTTCATCGCCGGGACCTTTATACCCCCTCCGCCGATGCCCAGCAACCCGGAGACGATGCCCGCGAAGTAGCTGACCAAGAAGATTTTCGGCGTGTTTCCCACTCCGTACGTGATGGTCTCGTTCCTCGCCGAGTCATAGTAGCTGCCGCCCAGCCTGAACCTCTCGGCCATGGCGTCGTTCTTTCTCTGGGCCCAGCTCCTCTCCATCCTCCGAGACTGGAGGTACATCGTCACCGACGCGCGCGCGCCCCCGAGGCGATGTGGATGGGGACCTGGAGAAGGAAGATTAGGAGTGGAACCATGATCGTGCCGCCCTCGAGCCCCAGCATTGCGCCGAGGACACCCGAGCCCAGGGAGATGAGGAAGGTGTAGAGAACGTTCGGAGGCAGGTACATACCCCCAAGATTTCCATGAGTGACTTAAAAGAGTTTATTGATTAATAGTGGACAAAATAACAGGGCATCAGGACGTGTTAGAGATGACCCAGTTGATCAAGTTGAAGGGGAAGCTGGAGGAGGCCTCGTCGGTCTTCGAGGGCGTCATGGGAATTGCAGTGAAGGACCTGACATCGGGCGATGAGATCGGAGTCGACTGGGACGAGCGTTTCCTCGCGGCCAGCTCCATCAAGATATCCATACTGATCGAGCTGTTCAGGAAGGCGAAGGAGGGAGCCGTCGACCTAGATGAGAGAGTGAGCGTCGAGGACGACGTGAAAGTCGGGGGCACCGGAGTTCTCAAGGAGTTCGGAGACGGGACGGTCACCCTGGCCCTGAGCGACCTGGCCTCTTTGATGATCACGGTGAGCGACAACACGGCGACAAACATCCTGATTGACGTGGTGGGAATGGAGGACGTGAACACCCTTATGGAGGGCATCGGGCTCAGGACCACAAGGCTGCTGAGGAAGATGCAGGACTCCGAGGCCAGCGCCAAGGGAAGGGAGAACTACGCCACGCCCCGGGAGCTCATGGAGCTCATGGCGGCGCTCCAAGTGGGCGAATGGCCTGACCCCTGGGTCTCAGAGCAGACGCTCTCCTACCTCATGAAGCCCAAGACCACCGCCATAAACCGTCTCCTACCCTACCAAGTGAAGGTCGCCAGCAAGTACGGCACCATGAGAGACTCCTACTGCGACGTCGGCATCGTCTACCACCCGGAGAGACCCTACGCCTTAGCCGTGATGACGAAGGAGATACCCGAAGATGACGTCAGGAAGCAGCGGACGATCGACGACGTGTCAAAGGTCTCAAGGATGGTCTTCGATCACTTCGGCTCCAATTCACGGCGTTGACATGACTTTGAATACAGATCGCTCAAGCAGAACAGGTGAACATCCGAGAGCCCACGCAGGAACCAAATTAAATGGCGCTTCCCTAAGTTTTTCAATGGATAAACGAACCAGAGTCACGACGATCAGAGCCATCCTCTCAGCCCTCATGATCGCAGCGTTGACATGGGGCACCCGCTACAACTGGCCGGACAACGTCCACGAGAGGCACGGCCTCCCGATAACGTGGGGAGTCCACACCCTCGTCACCATAGTGGGCCCCGTCGACACCTGGAGTGTGAATATGACATCGCTCCTGCTCGACCTTATCCTCTGGTTAGCTCTTATGGTCATGATCGACCTTCTCCCATCTCAAAAAGCCTGAGACCGAGTCCGCCACGAAGGTCTTATTACGGCCTTGGAAGAAGTGGACTCTACCAGGTGATCGAATGAACGCCTCAAAGGCCCTCATGGAGCTGCTCAAAGGCTACGACGTGAGCCACGTCTTCGGCCTCCCCGGGGAGACGACGCTGAACTGGTACAGGGAGTGGCACGACTACCCCGAGATCAGGCACGTCCTCGCCCGGGACGAGAGGAGCGCCGTCTTCATGGCCGACGGCTACGCTAAGACCAGCTTCAGGCCCGGGATCTGCGAGGGCCCCAGCGTCGGCGCAACCCACATGCTCCCTGGCGTCGCGGAGGCCTACAAGGCGTCCGTGCCCATGGTGGTCTTCACCTCGGACATCCCGCTCCACCTGGAGAAGAGGAACATGCTAACAGGCGTCGAACAGACCGCCCTCTTCCAGGGCGTCACCAAAGAGACCATCACCGTCACCGACGCCTCCGAGCTGCCAAACACGGTCAGAAGGGCGTTCAGATTGTCGACAACAGGGAGGCCTGGACCCGTCCACATCCGCCTGCCCATGGACGTGCTAGGAGACGAGATCGATGCTCCCCAGCTCCACATGCAGAGGGACTTCTCGAAATATCCCGGACACAGGCCCATCGCCCAAGGAGATAAGTTGCTCCAAGCCGTCAAGATGCTGAGCACAGCCGAACGCCCCGTCATAGTCTGCGGCCAGGGCGTCCTCTACTCCCAGGCATGGAACGAGGTGCAGACTCTGGCGGAGATATACGGTGTACCCGTGGGGACCACAATCAGCGGCAAGGGCAGCATGCCCGAGCTACACCCCCTCTCTATCGGGGTCACAGGCGCCCGCGGGGGAACAACCCTCTCCAACAGGGTCGTAAACGAGGCGGATGTCGTCTTCTACATCGGCTGTAACACCGACTCGGCAAGCACGGACAAGTGGACGATACCGGGGACGGACACAGAAGCAAAGATCATCCACCTGGACATAAGCGAGGCCGAGGTCGGGAACGCCTATCCTACAGAGGTCGCCCTCATCGGCGACGCCAAGGCGACGCTGGGGAAGATGATCGAAGCCACCACCATCAAGGCACGCGATCTCGAGGAGCTCCCACGCCTGAGGGCGATACGGGAGGAGGCCGCGGAGTACGGAGCATACGTGGAAGACCTCTCACGCTCTGAGGAGGAGCCCGTGCACCCGCTGAGGTTCATCAGGGAGCTCACCCACGCCGTGCCCGACGGCCACGTCCTCGTCGTAGACGTCGGCGTCAGCGCAATCTACACCTCTACGTTCTACAAAGTGAGCAAGGCCGGCAGGAGCGTCCTCTACAACTACGCGATGGGCGCCCTTGGTTACGCCATCCCGGCATCCGTCGGCGCCCGCTTCGCTAGGCCAGATAGCTGCCTGGTCACCCTCGTGGGCGACGGGAGCTTCGGCTTCACAGCTGCAGAGCTTGAGACGGTGAGCAGGGTGGGTGGGAACAACAACATCATTCTCTTCAACAACGGCAGTTACGGGTGGATTAAGGCCGCTATCAGCTTCTCACAAGGGCACGAGTACGCCGACTTCTCAACCAACTTCAAGGAGGTGGACTACCCCAAGATAGCGGAGGGGTTCGGCCTCAAGGCATACTTGGTTGAGGGCCCCGAGGAACTCGGCCACACCCTCAAGGAGGCCTTCGGCCTAGACGAGCCCACTTTCATAGAGCTGAGGGTGATGCCAGAGAACGTGCTCGTGCCCCCTGTACCATCATGGATTAGGAAAGCTGAGGACCTCGGAATCAGGCACGTCTGGTAGTCAAAGCCCACTATCCTGTAGGAGAGCAGCTTTCGATAACCTTTTTACACCACGTTTAAATTTGGACTAACAGTACGAAGTTGTCACTCAGTGGATCCAGGGCAGTCTTCCCCTTCACTGCCATCGTTGACCAGGAGCGCCTAAAGCTAGCCCTGCTCCTGAACGCCATAAACCCCCGCATCGGGGGCGTCCTGATCAGGGGGACGAAGGGAACCGGGAAGAGCACCACCGTCAGGGCACTTGTGGACCTGCTGCCAGAAGTGGAGACGGTCGGGGACTGCCCCTTCAGGTGCAACCCCTCTGACCCCACCAACATGTGCGAGGTCTGCCGGTCAAGGGCCAAAGGGAGCGAGAACTTTCCCGTTGCATCCATGAAGATGGAGGTCGTCGAGCTCCCCATCGGCGCAACGGAGGACAGGGTGGTGGGCTCGCTCAACATCGAGAGGGCGATAAGGGAGGGAGTGAGAGCCCTCGAGCCCGGCATCCTCGCCGAGGCCAACCAGAACGTCCTCTACGTCGACGAGATAAACCTCCTACCTGACCACATAACTGACGTCATCCTAGACGCAGCCGCCTCTGGTTGGAACACTGTGGAGCGTGAGGGGATCTCGGTCCAGCACCCATCCAGGTTCATCCTCGTAGGCACCATGAACCCCGAGGAAGGGGAGCTCCGCCCCCAGCTACTTGACAGGATGGCCCTCCACACAGAGATCTCGACCATCACGGACCCCGGGCAGAGGGTGGCCGTTATGAAGTTCAACCTAGAGTTCGAGGACGAACCAGTCGCATTCAGGGAGGGCTTCGAGGAGGGGCAGAAGGAGCTCATGGAGAAGATCATGCGGGCGAAGGAGTTGCTGCCCAAGGTCACGGTCCCTGACCACCTCTACGAGGTCGTCGCAAGGATGTGCACCTCTCTCAACGTCGATGGCCACAGGCCCGACATAATAACGGTGAAGTCCGCGAAGACGCTAGCCGCCTTCAACGGAAGCGGGGAGGTCGAGCCAAAGGACATCCTCGACTGCGCATTCCTCGCCCTGAGCCATAGGACGAGGAACCTCGGCATGGATCCCCCTGCCTCTGAGGAGCAGATCGGGGAAGCCTACGAGAAAGCCATCGGCATCGTCGCGATGACCAGGGGGTGAGTCCGGCGGGCCCTACGAGGAGACCAGTCTTCCCGTTCGCCGCGGTCGTCGGACAGGAGAGGGTGAAGATGGCGCTGCTACTGAGCGCCATTGACCCGAGGCTGGGCGGAATCCTCATCACGGGCCCGAAGGGCTCGGGGAAGTCGACCATCGTCAGGGCGATGGAGGACATACTACCCAAAGTCGAGTATGTAGAGGGCTGCCGGTTCAATTGTGACCCCAAGGGCGTGCACCTTTTATGCCCTTCATGCAGTCAAAGGTTGGCCTCCGAGGGCCGCCTCCCAGCAGGGAGCAGGCGGATGCGAATAGTTGAGCTCCCCGTGGGGGCGACTGAGGAAGGGCTCCTAGGGTCCATCGACGCCGAGGCGGCCTTCAAGACCGGCGTGAAAAGGTTACTGCCTGGCCTCTTGGCGAGGGCGAACCAGAACGTCCTCTACGTAGACGAAATGAACCTTCTGCCGGACTACCTTATTAACTGCATCTTGGACCCAGCGGTCTCAGGCAGAAACTTTGTCCAGAGGGAGGGCCTCAGCCTGGTGCACCCGTCCCGATTTACCCTCATGGCCTCGATGAATCCGGAGGAAGGGAGGCTCAGGCCCCAGATCCTCGACCGCTTCGCCCTCAAGGTCGAGATGGACCAAATCAGGGACCCAAAGCAGAGGGCGGAGATCGTCCGCAGAAACATGTCCTTCGAGGAGGACCCCGAGGCCTTCTACGAGGAGTACGACGGTGAGCAAGCGGTCCTCAGGAGGAGGATCGAGGCGGCCAGAGGGGTGCTGCCAAGCGTCAAGATCTCGGAGGCCGTTCTGAGTGGGATAGCGGAGGCCTGTTCACGTCTCGGCGTCGAGGGGCTGAGGTCCGACATAGCCATACTCAAGGCGGCCAGGGCCCTCGCGGCTTTCGAGGGGAGGGAGACCATCGGTCCCGACGACCTTGTCAGGGTCTTCAACCTAGGGGTAGCCCACAGGTTCAAAGATGAGGAGGGGAGGCCCAAGAGCGGACCTTCATTCAGGAGGCGGCTAAAGGAGATCCTGTTCAAGGAGATGCCACCCGAGGCCTTTGAAGATCTCCAATACCTGGATCTCCCACCCACCGAGCTGTCGCAGTTGCTCTCGTCACCTTCAGACCAGCTAGATTCTGCAAGTAGAAAACGCAGGAGGACCCTGAGGCCCTGGAGTCGAGCCTTGTTCTTCGCAGTCATTGTGGGCCTGATATTGACCCTGAGCGCCGTATTTACCTTGGCCACTCTCTACTTCCAGGCCGTCTTCTTCGAGATGCCAGTAGAGGTCATGACAAGGAGCTTCACCCTTCGAAGGTTCCTCCTCCACCTTGCTGTCGTATCAATCTTTTTCGGGGCCCTGACAATCCTATCCCGCAGGGCTCGAAGGCCCATCTTTTACTTGTATGGGTACGTGGGCTCGGGCCTCTTGAGGCGGATAGTGCGGCAGCAGTCGACTCCGGAGGCCCGCGAGGAGGTGAGGCGGCCGGCCGTCGTCGAGGACACTGGTATAATTAACATCCCACTGTACGCCTCCCTCAGGCGATTCTACAAGATGGTTGTCGAGAAGGGAGTTAAGTTCCTTGAGGTGGGGCTGAGGGGAGAGAGGAGGCAGTACAGGTTCTGGTACGAGCGGATGGCCGATCGGAGGCTGAGGAGCGCTATCGGTAGGTCGTCTAAGACGAAAGCCAGGGCCGAAAGGGGTCGATACGTTTCCTACGAGTTCCCGAAGCGCCGGCCCTGGGACGTGGCCCTGGGGCCTACAATAAGGGCCGCAGCCCCTTACCAGCGCTCCAGGGATCGCGGGGGCTTAGCCTTGAAGGTCGGGATCGAGGACATAAGGGTGAAGGTGAGGGAGATGCAGGCCCCCCTTACCATGGTCCTCCTCTTGGACATGAGCGAGTCGATCATACCGTCCCTGCTGAACGTGAGGAACGCCATCCTGAGCATGAGGGACATGGCCTTCAAGAGGCGTGACAGGGTGGGCCTGGTTGTCTTCAAGGGGGAGGGGGCCTCGACCCTGCTGAGTCCGACCACGAACATGAACCTCATAGTGAAGAAGGTCATGGAGGTAGGGGCCAGCGACCTCACCCCTCTGGCCTCCGGGATGTACGAGGCCTGGAGGGTCCTGAGGAACGAGAGGGTCAAGAACAGGGACGCCATCGCCGTCCTCGTCGTCATCTCCGACGGGATAGCCAACATACCCTTGGAGGCTCCGCTCATAAACCGCACCCGAAAGCGCTTCCTCAACAGAGCCCAGGCGGACACAATAGACGTCGCCCACCTCCTTTTCAGGGAGGGGGTGACGACAATGGTCATCAACCCCTCCCACCAACCCCCCGGCGACGTCATCAACGCTAGGCGCAAGAAGAACCTGTTGGAGAACACAGGCAAGGTGTGGCTGGAACCCACCGAGCTCCTCATGGAGATCCCCAAAATAACGGGGGGCTACTACTACGGCATCGGCGAGGGAGGGGACCTTGAGCAGGTGGTCCTGACAGAGGCCTTCAGCATCCTGGGCCGCCGTGCTTGAGACGTTGAGCAGGCTGGGAGGGATCAACAACATCATACTGTTCAACATCGGCTACTTCGGCTGGATCAAGGTCGCGACGGCGTTCTCTCACGGCTCCGAGAACGTGGACGTTTCCACCAACTTCAGGGAGAACGCCCACCCAAAGATCACCGAGGGCCACGGGGTCAGAGTCTACCAAGTGAGTGGCCCCAGCCAGCTAGGCCCGACACTGGCCGAGGTCTTCGCCCTCGACGAGCCAACGTTCACGGACAAAAGGTGCTGCCCGAGACCGAGATCGTCCCCCCCGTCCCTTCATGGGGAGACGCAGCGGAGAAACGCGGCCTACGGCACGTACGGTAGTGCCCATCCGGTACGAGTGAAAGGGTTTTTTGAACCTGCGACTATATGAGGGCAGGACAAGAGGGCCCGCCCGGTAAATGCTGGTAGGTGCCCATCGTCCTGTTGGTGCGCAGCATTGGATAGGCTCGAGGCGTCCTTCGTGGTCATGGGTTTCAGCTGCTCGGTGACCCAGGTGCTCATGGCCAGGGAGCTCATGAACGTCTTCGCCGGCAACGAACTCGTCCTCGGCGCTTTCTTCGTCAGCTGGCTCCTGGGCATCGCCCTCGGGAGCAGGATGCTCGGTCGGCTCACGGACAGACTCACCCAACGCCTCGAGTGGTTCGCGGCGACGCTCACAGTCATAGCCGTCGTCGTACCCCTCCAGATACTGTTCGTCAGGTCCCTCTCCGGCTGGATAACCCCATTGAAGGGCGAAGTGGCCGGTCTCCCCAGCACGTTCATCTCCACCTTCCTCGTCCTCCTCCCCTTCTGTGCCCTCTATGGCCTCCAGTTCGCACTCGGATGCAGTCTCCACATTGGTGGAGAGGCCCCTGCGACTAGAATAAGCAGGGTCTACATCCTCGAGGCCCTTGGCGCCGTCGCGGGTGGTCTCGCCTTCACCTACATCCTCGTCCATCGGCTCAGGGTCTTGCAGATCGGCGTCTTTCTCGGCTTAATAAATCTGGTCATGGTACTGGCGCTGCTGGTTCAAAGGAGAGACCCGACTCCACACCCGATCTCCCGGAGGGCTCTGACGATTGTGGTCGTCCTCCTGATCGTGGGAGCCGGCGCGGCGACCCTGATAGGGGGCCTCTCAGATTTGGAGAGGGCGTCGGCGGGGTGGCAGTGGGAGGGCCTTGGGTTGATCCACTCTGAGAACACCGTCCACGGTAACATCGCCGTGACCATTGCGCTGGACCAGCGGGACTTCTGGGTCAACGGCCTCCCGGTGTTCACAGTCCCCCATCCGGACACGGTCTACGTGGAGGAGACGATCCACATCCCCATGCTGCTCCACCCCGCTCCCGTGGACGTCCTTGTGATAGGTGGAGGCGTCGGGGGCGCACTGGAGGAGCTACTGAAGCACCCGGTGAGCAGCGTCACCTACGTGGAGCTCGATCCGAAGATGATAGAGTTGACACGCCGCTTCGCTCCGGAAGCCTCCCGGATCCTCGATGACCCAAGGATGGTTACAAGGTACATGGACGGCAGGCTGTTCGTCAAGAGGGCTGCGTCAGAGTATGACATGGTCGTCGTGAGCCTCCCGCCGCCGTCCACGCTCCAGCTGAACAGGTTCTACACAGTGGAGTTCTTCAGGGAGATACGAGAACTTCTGCGACCCGATGGCCTGCTCTCTTTGACCCTGTCCTCCTCGCCTTCGGCGATTATCGAGGAGATGGCGGACCGTAACAGGTGCGTCTACGAGGCGCTGGCGAGGAGCTTCCCCTCAGTGCTGGCCGTCGCAGGCGAGTACAACATCTTCGTGGCGTCTCAGCAGGTCGACCAGGCCGCGGTTCCTTACATCGATGTCCTGTACTCAAGGAGCGTCCAGCGTGAGCTGGATCTGGGGCTGCTGACTGAAGAATACCTTGCCTACAAATTTTCTCCTTTGCGGATGGAGGCTGGTCTAGATTACCTCGGAGAGGGGCGCAGCGAGGCAAACAGCGACCTTAGGCCCGTTGCGGTCTTTCACGACCTAGCCCTCTGGAACGCCATGTATGGCCACCTCACGAGGGCCTTCCTCGGGCTCCTGTCGGATCTCGAACTTAGGCTGCTGTCACTCCCCTTAGTTGGGCTAATCTTTTACGCGTTGACGATTCGGGAGAGACTTCGAGGTTCTCGGAGACCCGTTTACGCGGCCCTCATCACCACGGGGCTGGGGGGGATGGTCTTCAGCGTCGTCAACATCTACGCATTCCAGGCGCTCTGCGGCTACCTGTACCAGGAGCTAGGCGTCATCTCCGCAGCCTACATGCTGGGTTCTGCGCTAGGGGCCGGGCTCATGAGCGGCTACACCTCCAAGAAGGGTGGCGGGAGGCATATCCTCTACAGGACGGAGCTGGCAGTGGCAGCCTTCTCGGTTCTCTTGCCCGTGGTCCTTGGATATTTGTTCCGTCTGGGCGGCGGAGGGTCATCCTTCCTCTTGTCGAGGTTTGCGCTGCCTTTCCTGAACTGTGCTGCCGGCTTCCTCGTCAGCTTGGAGTTCCCGCTAGCGAGCGATGTCGTCGTCGAAGGGGATTTGAGCGTGGGTAGTACCGCCGGGGCTCTCTATGCGTCGGACCTTTCTGGAGCGTGCGTCGGCGCCCTCCTTTCCAGCATCTGGCTCATACCTCTGCATGGGGTTCTAGGCGCGTGCCTCGTCGTGGCGGCGCTCAACTTGTCGAGCCTAATGGTTCTCTACGTTTCCAAGGGAAACTAATCCGGGGCTCATTCCCCCCAGATGCCGGGTATCTCGTATCCGCAGTAGCTGCACCTGCCGTCCTCAAGCTTGTTCTCGAAGACCATGAAGTGGAACCTGAGGATGAGTATCTCGCCGCACTCCGGGCAGTAGAGGCTGTTCCCCTCGTGGCCGGGGACGTTCCCGATGTAGACGTACTTCAGCCCGGCGACTATGGCTGTGCTCCTTGCCCTCTCAAGGGTCTCCACGGGGGTCATGGGCAGCTTCGTCAACTTGTGCGCCGGCTGGAACCTGATGAAGTGGAGCGGCGTGTCCTCCCCCAGGTTCTCCCTTATCCAGACGCACATCTCCTCGACCTCCCCCATGTCGTCGTTCAGCGTGGGGATGAGCAAGTTCACCAGCTCCAGCCATATCCCCTCCTCCCTCACAGTCAGCATCGTGGTCTTGACGGCCTCCAGGGGCGGTGTTGAGGGCAAGTGGGGGCCAGAGGTGGACTGCTCTGTCACGTACTCGTAGTACTCGTCGTCGAATCCCTTCAGGTCGACGGTGACGGCGTCCACGTACCGCAGCAGCTCCCTCAAGGGCTCCGGGTTGATGGCACCATTGGTGTGGACACCAACCAGCAAGCCTCTGCCCCTGGCGACCTTCGCGACGTCATACATGTACTCGTAGAAGACGGTTGGCTCGTTGTAGGTGAAGTGGAAACCCGTGCACCTCCATTCGAGGGCGAGGTCAACCACGGCCTCCGGGGTGTGCTCGCTGTGCTCCACCTCCTCGATGGTCATGTGAGCCAGCCGCCAGTTCTGGCAGAAGCTGCACCTGAAGTTGCACCCAGCGGTACCGATGCAGAAGCTGGGAGTACCCGGGAGGACGTGGAAGAGGGGCTCCTTCTCGACGGGGTCTATCTGGAGGGCGCAGAGCTTACCGTAGACCAAGGTGTAGAGGGCCCCACCGACGTTCTTCCTGTTGGTGCAGAAGCCTCTCTGGCCGTCCTCGATGACGCACTTCCTGAAGCACAGCTGGCACTGGACGGCGCTCCCTTCAAGCTTCTCGTAGAACATAGCCGGTCTCAGACCCTTGGTGGGCGTCCCCAAGAAGACTGAAAAGGACCCTGGGAAAATGATGACTAGCCCGACCACTACGAAAAGCACCAGCACAGCGACCTCAAGGCCGAGGCGAAGCCTCGACCGCTTGTCAGCGGCTGTCTCCCCCAATGGCCCCCCTGCAGGTAAATGGTTCACCATTTATTCAGATCAGCGGCACCTTATAATTGGCTTCGCGAGTTGCGGGTAGGGCCGCGGCAGAGGAAAACTGCTTTTAACCGGATGGGGCATGCACTCATTCGAGATGGGAGCAGCCGCCGAGCTCTTCCTGAGCGGTCTGGCACTGGGCCTAGGGCCTTGCATGGTGTTCTGTCTCCCCATCCTCGTCCCCTTCATCGCCGGCACCAGGCAAGGAGGGTTCGAGGGGCTGAAGGCGACTCTGACCTTCTCCCTCTCCAGGCTGGCGGCGTACACGCTGCTGGGCCTCCTCGCCGGCTTCTCTGGGGAGCTCCTGATCGGCCTCCTAGTAGGTGGAGGGTACAGCCTCTATGCCTGGACACTCGGGGGGGCCCTCATAAGCCTCATGGGCGTGCTCATAATAGTTGGGGCGGAGCCCAGGCTCGGTCAGTACGACTTTTTTTCCAGGTTCGACATCGGATCGGACCTCAAGGGGCTCGCGCTCCTGGGCTTCCTCGTCGGAGCCACGCCGTGCGGCCCGTTACTGGGAGTACTGACACACATCGCGCTCACTGCTGAGACTCCCGTCGTGGGAGGGTTCTACGCCCTCTGCTTCGGTCTTGGGGCGGCGATAGTGACGCCGGTGACGCTGCTGGGCGTCCTCTCCGGGGCGGTTCCTCCCTTGATCTTCAGGGATCGGAGGGTGGTGAAGACCTTCAGGGTGGTCTGCGGCCTCATGCTCGTTGTCATCGGCGCGAGGCACATCGTCTCCCAGCTTTGGGGTGATGCGGCGTACTGGTGAGCGGTGGGGGTTCTCCGTCGGGTTCCAGGGAGGGCTCCAGATGGCTGCTCATCACGTTAAAGGCCTTATCAGTTTTGACTCTGGGGCCCTTGATGCTCCTCGGCGGCTTCGCACCAACAGTCTCCGGAGGGCTCCTGGGATGCTCCTCCGGAGTCCCCTTCGTCCTCTGCACCATCTGCCCCAGTCCCTGCACCTTCAGCCTAGTCAGGCCGTGGCTCTTCGGAGGGATCGTGGCATCCAGTGCCCTAATCGGAAAAGCGTTCTGCGGTTTGGCCTGCCCCATTGGGATCGTCACCGATCTTCTCCATACTTTGTTCGATGGAGGAAAAGGGTCACCTCCGAAGACCAGATCGTTGAGGAACGTGAGGCATGGCCTGACTGCACTGACCCTCTACCTTATGGTCGAAGCCGCTGGCGTGCTGCTGGGGCTCCTCCCCAACGTCGGCCTGTGGTCCGTCCTGATCGCTCGCAGGAGGCTGACCTCTTTCATCTTCGCGGTCGGGCTGTTGGCCTTCCTTGTGACGTCGATGCTGACGTACAGGTTCGGGTGTAGGCAGCTCTGCCCCATCGGAGGACTACTCTCGCCTACGAACCGGCTCAGCTATCTCTCGTTTGAGCGGGGAACCGAGGAGTGCTCAGCTTGTGGAAGCTGCGACGCAGAGTGCCCCCAGGACCTCACCTTCCCCTCGGCCTCCCCGGACTGCATGAGATGCATGGTCTGTTATACATCCTGCAGTGGACGGGGGATCAGCGTGAGACGAAGGCCATCACGCGAATAACCCCATTGGAGTGGAGAAGATTCATTCGAGATGTTTTTACTTTCGTTCTATTGTGTAGGTTTTTAAAACCTGACATTCAGGAAGTATTGGCTCGCAATATCGCGTAGAGCCTTGATCCTCGGTCTCGTCGTGGGCCTCATCTCGTCGACGTTTTTCACCGAGAGCTGCTCCAGTATCATGATCGAGCTGGATGTCTCCGATCTGTGGGATATCGCCGACGAGGTGCTGATAGTGGACGTCAAGGGCATATCCACACACAGGGGGTCGGCGGGGATGATCTACAGGAAAGTGAACGCTAGGATCGTCGAGAGCCTGACCGGCCCCTTTGCAGAGGCCAGCGTGGAGATTATTGTCATGGGCGGGACCATAGGACAGGATGGCGTGTGGGTCGAGGACGAGCCCGATTTCACCTTCTGGGAGAGGGCGCTGGTCTTCCTCAACCGCTTCGAGGGTGACGCAACCCTGCCTGGTGTGGAAGGTTACCGCGTAGTTGGGGGTCCCCAAGGCAAGTTCAATGTGATCGGCGACATAGCGAGGAGCGTCACCGGGAAGGTGATACGGCTCGACGAGCCCGAAGTAACAGCCCCAAGGTTGGCGATCTCGAATTTCACCATTGTCCCGGAGAGGCTTGAACTGTGGGAGGACGTGAATATCAGCCTCAGGGTGGTCAACTCAGGTGCTGAGGCGGCATCCTATAACGTCACGATCCAGATCACAGGCCAATACGAAGCGGATGAGGGGTCGTTCCAGCATCAGATCCTGAACTCACGACTCGAGGGGGGCGAAGATAGGATCGAGTCCTTCAGGTTCACGCCGTCCATCAGAGGAGCCTATAATGTCGGTGTCGAGTTGAGCTGGTTCGGGGGCGAATGCAGGAAGGCTACGTCCGGCGGGTTCCTGGTCAGCCCCGCCTTTGTAGACGACGGGCATGGCTCTTTTCTCACGGGTGTCAGCGTCGCATTGGCGTTCGCCATTGTCCTTGTTGTCCTGAGAATGGTGTCGTCGAGGCAGGGCTAAACCCGCCAATGTGGGGGTGGCTCGGACGATCTGGGCAGCTGCGACTCTGGCTACGGACATAAAAAAGGTGAGGTTTATGTTACTTGGGTCAATCTGGACGGCTTCATCCCTTCTTTGACCAGACCTGGTACTTGTGCCTGAGGGAGCGCTCCCTGCGGTCCCCTATGGAGTCGTAGAACGCAGGGTAGCCGTCGTGCCCCACGGCCTCCTCCATGGAGGCCCCGCTGGCGATGAGGGCCTTCATCTCGTCCCTGGCCGCCTCGAACCAAGCCAGCTGGGTCTCCACCTCCGCCTTGTCGCAGAGGGGGCCGTGCCCTGGTATGATAGTGTCGATGTCCATCTGCAGCATAGCCCTGTATGCCTCGATCCAGACGTCCGGGTTCGCGGTCGGCTCCCCGGCCTACGGGAAGGTCTTGGCGAAGAGGTTGTCGCCTGCGAAGAGGACCCTCTCCTCCGGCACGTAGACGACTGATGAGCAGTCGGAGTGGCCCCCCAAGTTGATGAACTCCAGACCGGGGAGCGTGTACCTCTCCTCGAAGGTCTCCGTGGGGAGCACGATC
The DNA here is from genome assembly GCA_020346605.1 of Candidatus Bathyarchaeota archaeon. Classification (GTDB taxonomy): domain Archaea; phylum Thermoproteota; class Bathyarchaeia; order TCS64; family TCS64; genus BS750m-G28. The sequence continues at coordinate 1,599,968 of CP070784.1, forward strand.
CTCAGGCCCTCGAAGAGCCAGGCCCTCTCCGGCCGGTTCGCCTTGATGTCCTCCAGCATCTTCTCCAGGTTCCCCGGGGCCCACTCTCCGCGCAGGTTCTCCTCCATCTTCTCCTTGAGCCGCCTTTGGGACACGATGGTGCAGTCCTCGAAGGCCTGGTTGCCGAAGACGTGATCCCAGTGGACGTGGGTGAGCAGCAGGTGGGTGACCGGCTTGGGGGAGACTGTGGCGATGCTCTCCCTGAACCTGTAGGCTGAGACGGGGTACTGTGCGTCGACCGCCACGACCGCGTCGTCCATGAGGACGATGCCCACGTTCCCCCCTGTCTCGCTGTCGCAGTTCGCGTATACTCTTTCTGTAACCTTGTCGAGTCTCAACTAGAACACCTGCTCAATATTTGGGGCTCACATTTGAAATGTTTTATCAAAGCCGGCGGGGAGGCCCCCTCCCTGCTCCGTTCCCCCACAATAAAAAGTAGGGGTGTAGTGTATCCGGGTCAGTATCTTCTTCTGGATCTCCCGCCAAAGCGGTTCCTGTCTCGACCGTATCCCCTGGGCTGGTCGAACACCCTGCTGGACAGGTTGTTGTCCATGTTGACGTCCTCGAAGGGCGCCTCGTCGAGGACGTCGTAGCTGCCATAGCGCCCCAGGTTAAGGCGCATCGAGCCCCGGAAGAGGTTGATGTATGCGTCCTTGATGTTGAGCACCATCCCCTCCTCGACGGCGTTCAGGACGTCGTCCCAGAGCGTCATGTAGATGGTCCCCGTCTCGTCACCGACGAGGGCCTCCGCCACCCTGTGCGTCGACATGTCACGCCTAGACGTGACCTCGCGCTCCTCTGTCTTCGACATCACCTTGACAACTGTGTATATCCGCCTCGAATAGGAGTTTAGATTGCCAATCTTAGTCATCTCAGCGCTCGCGTCATCATTCGCAGACATTCCAATTCTTCTCTTGCCTAGCGTGGCAAAAACAGACCGCGAACCATTTAAGCATTATCATAAACCTTCCCCGGTGGCCTTCGTCGGTAGGCGGGACCCATCAGGGCGCCCGTGGGATCTGGAGTATATATATGGGATTGTCGAAAATTGCCTTTCAGGCCTTGTTTCTATCCTAAACTTTAATAGCTAACAGGGTGTTTTCTACTGTGCCATGTCGGATAACAGCGTGATATACATTGGCAGTAAACCCGTGATGAACTACTGCTTGGCGGTCCTGAGCTCGCTGCAGGGGGACGCTTCTTCAGTGTTCCTGAAGGCGAGGGGTCGGGCCATCAGTACAGCAGTCGACGTCGCCGAGGTGACTAAGAACAGGTTCCTGCAGGATCTCAGCGTAAAGAGCATCGAGATCGGCACAGAGGAACTAGAGTCCGAAGGCAGAACTCGGAACGTCAGTACGATATCCATCGAACTGGGAAAGGGCTGAGTCCCCCACCAGCAGCGCGGGCTACTGAATCCAACTCCGTCAACTGGTTTTTGTGTTTTACCAGTCCATTTACGGGATACTAGAGGCGACTAGGATCCCTGCTTGGTCTTGAAGACCCGCATGTCCGCGGGGAGCTTCTCTGAGGCGTACCTGAGCACAAGGGCTGGGGCCTCCTCCCTCTACCTGAGGGGGTAGCTCCTGACCTCCGCAGGGTGCTCCTTTGACGCCTCCTTGAGGAGCAAGCCCACCCCCTTCTGGACCATGTCCTCGCCGTTGGTCATGAGTCTGTCCGCGATGGCGAACGCCTCGCCGAGCATCCCGCCCTTCCTGGCGATGGGGACCAGGGACACGGCTGCCGCCCTCCTCCTCCATCGGTTCTCCGAGCCGGTCCACTCGAGGAGCCTCTCGGCGTGGGATGGATCCAGCCTGACTGTCTCGGAGATCAGCCAGGTCCTGAGGCCGTCCGTGTTCGCCCAGTTGGTGAGGTGGTCGACCCAGCCGTCGAAGACGTCGAAGAGCTCCGGTGTGAGGCGCCGCTTCATCCGCCTCATCAATCTAATGCCCACTGAGGCGTTGTCGAGCACGCGTGTCCTGACCAGCGCCCCGGCGACTTCCAGCGCGAGCTTTAGGTTCCCCTTGACACGTGGATAGAACATCCTGGTGACCTCGTCGATGCCACTGCTGGACAGGCCCAGGCACTCAATGGGCTCCCTGAAGTAGCGCTTGTATTTGGCTGCTGCCTCGGGGTCTGCCTTCGACGATATCTTGGCCTTGATCTCGGCGACTAGGTCCTCGCTCATGTCGCATCACTGGGGCCTTTGGCCTCTTCCGGTTAATAGTTTTGAGGAGATTCGGCGGCAGTTAGATTCGGTGGTCAGATGGCCTTGGCTTTCCTCAGGGCTTCGACCTCCTCGTCGGTGTAGCCGGCCAGCTCCTTGAGGACCTCCTCGTTGTGCTGCCCCAGGAGGGGTGGCGGCGTGGTCAGCCTGCAGGGGTTCTCTGAGAGCTTGAGGGTGGGCCCGATCTGCTTGATGGTCCCCGCCTGGGGGTGCTCCATCTCCAGCAGCATCTTCCTGTGGAGGACCTGGGGGTCGCTGAAGATCTCGTCCAGCGTGTAGACAGGTGCGCAGGGGAAGCCCACCGCCCTCAGCGCCTCCAGCCACTCGTCCCTGGAGCGCCCCCTGAACTCCTCCTGGAGGGCGGATATCAGGAGGTCCCTGTGCTCCACCCGTCCCTCAGCGGCGGCGTACCTCGGGTCCTCCTTCATCCCCTGGAGGCCCATGCCGTCGCAGAGGAGCCCCCAGAGCCTGTCGTTCCCCGCCGCGATCAGTATGCCTTTACCGTCGCCTGCGACGAAGGCCTGGTAGGGGACGATGCTGGGGTGGGCGGAGCCCATCTTGGGGGGCACCACCCCGGTCGTGAAGTAGTTTCCGGCCATATATGTCATCCAGGAGACGGCGCCGTCGATCATGGAGACGTCTAGGTACTGGCCCTCGCCGGTGCTCTCCCTGGCTCTGAGGGCCGAGAGGATGGCGATTGTGGCCCACATTCCGGCGCCGATGTCGGTAATCGCCACGCCGATTCTGACGGGGGGTCCGTCAGGGTCGCCGGTGATCCCCATGAGCCCCCCCATGCCCTGGATGATGAGGTCGTAACCCGGCCACTTGGCGTAGGGCCCGGTCTGGCCGAAGCTGCTGATGCTGCAGTAGACCAGCCTCGGGTTGACCTCGCGGAGCTTGTCGTAGTGGACGCCGAGCCTCTCGGTGACTCCCGGACGGAAGTTCTCCAGGAGCACATCGGATTTCTCGGCGATCCTGTAGAGGGCCTCCCTAGCCTCGTCGGTCTTGAGGTCCAGGGTGATGCTCTTCTTGCCCCTGTTGATGGAGAGGAAGTAGCTGCTGGCGCCGTCGATGAAGGGCGGGAATGCGCGGGTGTCGTCGCCCCTGCCTGGCATCTCCACCTTGATGACCTCGGCGCCCAGGTCCGAGAGGGTCATGGAGCAGAAGGGCCCGGCGAGCACGCGGCTCAGGTCGAGGACCCTGATCCCCTTGAGAGGGGGATCCCCCTTTTCGATGGACATGGTGAACTATAGCATCGAACCATGTTTTAGGCTTTCCACGGCGTCCGTGATGCGATCAGTTAAAAGCTTCCAGTGCTTTCCTGAGGAGCCTTGAGACCTCCTCCGCCTTCTCTGCCGCCGCTCTCAGGTTCTCAGCGACAGAGACCAGCCCCTTCCCGGCGGCTTCCTCGGCGGCCTCCTGGAACCGGGTCCCGTGCTCGTCGTTGTGCTCTGCCCAGTGCTCTATGAGCTTCATGAGCCTCAGGTTGTCATCGCTCATATCGAGGTAGATACGTGTGCGCAGTTAAAAGGGCTGGGGGGCGTCAGTCCTCTTCGATGTAGACCCTCTCTAGGCAGAACTCCTCGGCGCTCTCCCTGACGAGCCTGGGCTCCAGCCTTAGCCTGGGGTCGAAGCGGCGGAGAGTGGCCTGGATGGAGGGGAGGGTCAGGTTGGTGCATAGGCCTCCTAGGAAGTAGCCGCAGTCCACCCCCACGTCCAGCAGGGCCTCGTAGAAGGGGCATCGCTTCACCCTGAGGGTGACATGGTCGTCCCCCCTCTCGTGGACTGCGACCTCAGCTCCGGCCCCCTCCATGAAGTCCCTGTAAACCGTCACACCGATTTCCAGGGGATCGAGGCCTTCCGGCATGCTCCGCCTGAGCTCTCTCTCGATGATCCTGGCCTGCCCCTCGGCGGCTTCCTGGAGCATCTCGATGGTCCTGTCCGTGCCCAGCTCCTCCATGACCTCCATGAGGAAGAGTACGAGGAGCGCGTAAGAGCGCCTGATGCCCTCGAACATAACTGAATATCCGACGCTCCTAGGTTTAAGGGATTTCGTGACGGCTTGATCGAGGGCTCAGGCGCTGCTCACTCGCTCCACGAACTCTTCTATTTTCTTGAGGCTATCGGGGTTCTCCCGTTCTTCACCTATCAGGCCCATCGTCGCGATGGGTCTCTTCCCCAGGAGCTCCTCCATCGGTCCGAACACCTTGCCGGGGTCATCTCCGTCTCCGGTGCAGAAGAAGGCGGCTTCCTGTATCCTGTCCCTGTGCTCTGTGATGAACGCCCTTACGGGGCTCGACATGTTCGACGCCCAGATAGGTGTGCCGACGAGGACGAGGTCGTAGGCGCCGGGGTCCCTTTCCAGTGCATTTATCTTGGGCAGCATCATCCTGGTGGACTCCATGCCCGACTTGAGCCAGCCGATGGCACCGCCCCTGCCCTTGGACTCCCTTATCTCCTCTATGTCGGAGCCGAGCCTCCCTTCGATCTCCTCCGCCAGCCTCCGGGTCCTGCCTGACCTGCTGAAAAAGACGATCAGCGTCTTCATACGCCATCTCACGTATGATCGCAGTAAAAAAAAGTTGTCTTGAGAGCCGTGCGGGGATGACGGCGTACGTAAATCTAAATTGGATGTTGAGGTCTGTTCATACGGTACCCGGCTTGGTCTTGGTCTACGGTCCCGGCTCGAAGCGGATGGGGAGGGAGGTCGCGGAGCTCCTAGGCATCGAGCCTGTGCTTGTCGAGCATCGGATCTTTCCAGACGGTGAGAGCCACCTGCGTGTGGCGGGTGACGTCGTTGGCCTCGACGTCGTCCTGGTCCATTCCACGGCGCCTCCGCAGGACGCGCGCATGGTCCAGCTCCTTTTCACGTTGGACGTCCTCCGGGAGGGGGCTGAGAGTGTCACCGTTGTGGCCCCCTACTTGGCGTACGCTAGACAGGACCGGCGTCAGGCGCCCGGCGAGGCCGTGAGCATTACGAGTGTCATCAGGCTGCTCCGCGCTCTCGACGTCTCCAAGCTGGTCACGGTGAACGTTCACAATCCGGCGGTCTTCGAGGGGCAGGGGCTCGTCCTCTGCGACGTCTCGGCGGTACCCCTCCTGGCTGACCACTTCTTGGAGGAGGGCTTCGGCGGTAGCTTCTCCCTTTCGCTGGGGAAGAAGCCTGTGGACGTCAGGCACGCCGAGGAGGCCGCTTCGGTTCTGGGCGGGGGCTTTGCGAGGCTCGAGACGTTCAGGAACCCCTCCACAGGGCGGGTGACGCTTGGCGAGCCCGATTTCGAGGTGGACGGGCTTAGGGTGGTGGTCTTCGACGACGTCGTCTCCAGCGGAGGCACCCATCTGCGGGCGGTCGAGCTGCTCAGGGGGATGGGCGCCGCTGAGGTCCACCTAGCCTGCGTTCACTCTCTCCTGGCTGGCGAGAGGCTCGAGGCGGTTCGGGGCGCCTTCGACGGCTTCGTCTGCACCGACACCGTCCCGAACGAGTACAGCAGGGTGGGGGTCGCCCCGCTCCTGGCCGACGCGATCAGGGAGGGCTAGCTCTATCCCTTCAGCTCGCTGACGTACTCCTCGACCTCGTTCAGCAGCGTCCTGCAGTCGTAGAGGGCTCCGCCCTTGATGGTCCACCTGACCCCTCCGCCCTGGACGACGCTGGTCCGGTCCTCGGAGTACATTTTGACGCCGGTGCCGTACATCACCTTGAAGTTGTCCAGAGGGTTGCCGTCGACGATGGCGATGTCGGCGGTGAAGCCTTTCTGGACTCCTCCGGCGAGGTCTTTGAGGCCCATGGAGGCCGTGGCGTTGGTGGTGGCGATCTTGACGACGCCGATGGGGTGGAAGCCCGCCTCCTGTAGCAGCTCCAGCTCCCTGACCAGGCCGAAGCCGTAGAGGGTGTACATGAAGCCGCAGTCGGTGCCCGCGGTGACGACGCCTCCCCTGTCGGCGAAGACCTTCAGGTACTTCATCCAGATCCGGTACTTCTGCTTCCAGGCGACCTCGTCGGCGGTCCTCCAGTTGAAGTGGTACGTGGCGTGGCTCGCCGGGTTGGGCTCCCACCCCCTGAGGAGGCCTGGGGCCGCGTAGCGGTCGAGCCACCTCCAGCGGCTGGGGAGCTGGTATTCCCTGTTGATCTCGTAGACTGCCATGGTGGGGTCCCAGACGGTGCCGTTCTCGATCATGGTGTCCAGTGCCCAGAGGACGTTGTCGGGGTAGCGGTCGGCCTCGGTCCAGACGTGCCCTGATAAGCGGAAGCGGTCCACCTCGTCGGAGTAGTTGTAGTCGGGCGGCAGGCTCTGGCTGCCTGGGATGGCGGCCTGGGGGATTCCGTACGTGTGCTCTAGGCTCAGGTAGTCGGGGACGGCTTCCGAGGCCGTGACGGCGTCGAGCTCGCTGCTCTGTGGTATGTGGACGGCGATGCCGGCCTTCATGTCCAGCTCCCTGACCTCCTCCCCCATGGCGGCGAGGATCTCGGCGGTGACGTTAGACCTGGGGATCATTTTGATGCCGTCCGTCCCCAGCTTGTGCAGCCTATGGACTGCCTCTCGGCCCTCGTCGGGGGTGGTGATCTCCCCAGTGCTGCCCATCACCACTATCCTCGGGGCGGCCAGCCCGTTCTCCTCGCTGAGCCTTCGATGCTCCACGAGCTTCTCGTCGGTGCCGAAGCCGCAGGTCCTGATTGTGGTGACCCCGTGGGCCAGGAACAGCTTGTAGGCGTACTCTGGGGCTTCGGGCCCGCACTGGGACTCCCTGAAGGGGACGTGGACGTGCATGTCAACGAAGCCGGGGAGGACGTACATCCCTGCGGCGTCGATCTCCACGTCGCCCTCAGGGCGCTTGAACCCGGAGCGACTCGCGGCACCGGGGGAGACGCTGACGACCTCGGTGATCCTGTCGCCCTCGATGACGATGTCCGTTGGGCCGGAGGCGGGGGTGCCCCTCCCGTTCACCAGCGTCGCGTTCCTGATGATGAGGCTGCCGTACTTCTCGCCCTTCGTCGATCCAGACATTTCGAGCTTACGGGGTTCGGTTATCATTATATCTCTTTTGAGGCACTCTGGGGGGCCGTTCTGTGCCGCCGGGAGCAGGTTTCTGTGCCGTTCAGAACCGAGGGGAGTCTTTGCACATTTCGCTGTTTAGAGCTTGTTTGCCGCTTGGACGTGTGCACCCCTTTGGTGGTTTTTCTCGGAATTGGTCGTGTTTTCGCTCGGAACGCGATCCGATTGGAGCGTTTTTCACGTTGTTCCCCTGATTCCGTGTGCGTTTCTGTCTCAGACCGTATACCCCCTCTCTATCCACATTTCTTGGTCGGTCTTTCTGCCTTGGACGGGTAGATAGTTTCTCATGAACTCCGTCAGAGAGAGTGTCTTTCTGCACTGGTGAGCGCTTCCAGACTCTTTTCCCTTAGGGCAAACCTTGTCGTGAATGGAGCGCGTTCTGAATTGATATTTAGCTACCTGTGAGAATGCTTGAGGCATAGAGGGACAGGTCATGTACAGAGACCTTGCTAGGTACTACGATCTGATCTATTCGTGGAAGGACTACGAGAGGGAGGCGTCTGAGCTCAAGAAGCTCTTCTCCGAGTACAAGAGGTCGGCTGGGGCGAGGTTACTCGACGTCGCGTGCGGGACGGGGCTCCACATCAAGCACCTGAGAGACGAGTACAGCTGCACTGGGATAGACGTCAATGAGGAGATCCTGGAAGTTGCACGGGCGAACGTGAAGGGTATGGAGTTCATCCGGGCCGACATGACCTCGTTCAACTTGGGTATGAAGTTCGACGTCGTCACCTGTTTGTTTAGCTCGATCGGCTACGTCAGGACCTACCGGAACCTGAGGAAGACTTTCCAGAATTTCGCGGGGCACCTCGTGGAGGGTGGGGCCGCGTTCGTTGAACCTTGGTTCACGAAGGAGGTCTACGATGTGGGCAGGCCGTCCATGACTACGTTCGATGGCGAGGATGTGAAGATCGCCAGGCTCAACACCTCGGAGATTCAGGGCGACCTCTCCATCATGGAGATGCACTACCTCGTGGCTGAGAGGGGCAAGGGCGTCAGGCACTACGTCGATCGGCATGAGCTGGGGCTCTTCGAGGTTGATGAGACGCTGAAGATTATGGAAGAGTCGGGCCTTGAGTCACAGTTTAAGTCTGAGGGCTTGATGCCGGGCAGAGGGCTCTACATAGGAATAAAAAAAAAGATACCTTTCTTCTCCACATACTCTTTTCTTCACCTCGACCTAATGCATGGCTGTGATCAGGACCTTGAATGGTGCCGAGAACTCGGATGTCGAGATAGTGCCGATATCGGAGAGATACATTGAAGGCTACCACAGGTGCCTCGACTCAGTAGCAAGAGAAATAAAATACCTAGGCTTCGTCAAAGCTCCATCCATAGAATCCTCAAAGAAGTTCGTCTCATCGAACATAGAAAACGACGTACCTCAGTTCGTCGCCCTGAAGGGAGATGAAGTCATAGGATGGTGTGACATCGTACCGGGTAAGAGAGAGGGCCTCACTCATTGTGGTACCTTGGGCATGGGCGTTCACAAGGACCACCGAAGAAGGGGCATCGGTACCAGATTGATGGAGCGAACTCTTGAAGAGGCGAAGGTTCAAAACATTGAACGTGTCGAGTTGGAGGTCTACGCCTCGAATTCTCCAGCCATCAATCTCTATGAGAAGAGGGGGTTTGTACGAGAAGGCGTCAAGATTAAGGCGAGGAAGCTTGACGGTGTTTATGACGATATCATAGTCATGGCTCTATTCATCTGATCTCAATTATGCCATTACATCTTCATCCCCCATACTTTTTTCTTAACCTTAAATATTGCAGCTGGAATTTAGATCTCTTTCCTAATCCTTGAGGTTCACGGCTACCTCGATGCTCGCCTCTATCATCTGTCTGGCTTCGTCTCCCCTCAGGACATCTTTACCCAAGGGGTCGAAGGGATGGGACATTATCATCAGCTCCACGTCGAGCTCCAGCAGCCTCCTCAGGGAGTCGATGTAGACGTCTCTGTCCATCCTGATGAGGTTCTCCCGCGTCCCACAGACGCTGTCCCCCGTCAGAAGTACCTTGCCAACCTCATCATAGAGGCAGACCGCCCCAGGCCGATGCCCTGGCGTGTGTATTACCTTGAAGGTTCTGTCCCCCAGCGATACTTCTACACCGAGTTTGGTGTCCGCCGTCGGTACTGCCTCCATCTCAAGCTCATGTGCTGCAACTGGTGCGCCTGTCACCTTCTTTAACACCGAATTTCCCCCGATGTGATCGCCGTCCCTATGGGTGTTGACTAAAACGGAAACCTCGTCAAGGCGCCTGCCCTGCCCCTCAATCAACGGGAACACGTAATCCTCAGGGGTGTTCCCATAGCCCGTGTCCACAACCCCTATCCTGTCCTCCCCGAAAACTAGGACAACATTACACGTCCAGCCCGACCTCATCTCCTGACGCACCAAAAAAATATCGTCCTCGACCCTTTCACTCAATTAGATCACTACGTAGAATTGAGACACCTAGAGATAAAAATAGACCGAGAGAAATTAAGACCATACTCTTTTCTTCACTTCGACCAAATGATGTTCAGTGAGAGGATTGATTGAACTGGGAGTAATCAGGGACCTTGTGACAATCTTCGGGGTGATTGCGGGTTTCACCTATTATGTTATGGTTGTGAGAAACTCTCAGAGAACCCAGCAGATGCAGCTCGAAACGAGGCAGGCACAGCTGTTCTCTCAGTTTGCCCTCAACATGAACTCGGCTGACAATCTGAGAAACTATATGGAGGTGCTTAACTGGGAGTGGGAGGACTACCACGACTTTGAGATGAAGTATGGCTCAGACAACGACACCCAGACACGGGCCATGAGGCTTAACATGTGGACGGGCTACAATCACATTGGGAAGCTCCTGAGGGAGGGCCTCCTTGACCTTGACCTGGTCTATACTCTCATGGGCGACTCTGCCATCTGGCAATGGGTCAAGTGGAGAGACGTGATCGAGGAGCAGAGACGGCGGTATTACACCTCTGATTTCATGGCGGAGTGGGAGTATCTCTACTCCGAATTGATGAGGTATAAACAGGAACTTGGTTTTACATGGGAGCCTCCCGCTACACTAAGCAAGTACATTCCAGATGAGCAGTAGTCTCCCCCACCATCCCCATACTCTTTTCTTAACATCATGCCAATGTTTCTCTGTGAGTCCAATGGCTGAACCAGTAAGCCTTCAGACAATACTAACCTATCTAACACTGATCAGCGTGCCCGTGGGCGTGCTCTACCACATCTCGACCCTGCGTAACCAGAGTCGAACCAGACAGGCCCAGCTGTTCATGCAACTCTACCAACGCACAATCGACGAGGAGTCAAACCGAAGATGGGATGATCACATGCGCCTGCAATGGGATGACTATGAGGACTACCAGAGAAAGTACGGCGCAGAATCTGACAGACCCATATCTCTTCACACGGTGTGGCAGCAGTTCAACGGGGTGGGTCTGCTTCTCAAGCGGGGGCTCATCGACAAGGAGACGGCCTACGGGTTGACTGGTGGCTGGAGGGCTGTGCTGATATGGCTGAAGTGGAAGGACATAATCGTCGAGATGCGGGGGAGATACTACAACCCCGACTACATGGACGGTCTCGAGTTTCTTGGTGTGGAGATGATGAAGCTTCGAGAAGAGAAGGGGCTGCCGAATCGATTACCGCTAGGCTTCGAGTCAACTAATCTATAATCTTGTCAATAATTCACCATAGTTCTGTACATGAATTATCAGCGCACGCTAGAAGGATCGGATCGACCTGGCGGAAAGGCTGGCCAGAAGGAAGAGGCTGAGGGAGGCGCTGGGAAGGAAGACGCCCTCCTATATGAACTCCTAAACTCTCACGCGCCCTCGAGGAGCCCCATCTCCAGGAGCGCCCCACGCACAGCCTCCACCCCTTTGTCGCTCAGGGGCTTGAGGGGGCTCCTAGGGACGCCCGCAGGGTGCCCCTTGAGGGCCAGCGCGACCTTGACCGCCGCCACCTGCGGGTACTCACGGACCAGCACCTTGTTGACATAGGAGACCGCCATCTGGAGCCTCCCTGCCTCCCTCAGGTCCCCCTCAGCCGCAGCCCTGTAGAGACCCGTGCAGATCCCCGGGATGAAGTTGGCGACGGCTAGGATAGCCCCCCTCCCCCCCAGGGCGAGGGTGGGTAGCGTCATGTCAGCAGCGCCGGAGAGCACGGAGATCCTGTCCCCGAAGAGCCTGATGTTCTCCGCCATCGCCCCGGGGCTCCCGCTGCTGTCCTTGATCCCCACCAAGTTTCCGCACCTCCTGGAGACCTCGTCCACCGTATCGGGGGCAACAGTGTACCCGGTGAACTTGGGCACGTTGTACAGTATCACCGGAAGGTCCACGGCTTCGTCCAGCGCGACGAAGTGCTCCACCAGCTCAGACGGGGCGGGCTTGAAGAAGAAAGGCGTCGTCACCAGAGCCGCGTCCGCCCCGAGGTCCTTGGCGTCCCCTGTGAGCTCGATCGTCTCCCTGGTCCCTATAGCCCCCGTCCCGGCGATCACGGCCCACCTGCCACCCACCCTCCCCCTCACGAACTCCATGGTGGCCCTCTTCTCCTCGCGGGACAGAAGAGGCCCCTCTCCGGTGCTGGCGTTCACCACGAGCCCCGAGACCCCCGCGTCCAGCCAGAACTCTATGAGCCCCTCCAGGGCTCCCCAATCGATCTCCCCAGCCCCGTCGAAGGGTGTGACGTTGGGGACGTAGACACCTTCAAGCTTCAACTCAGATCACCGTAGAGATGCTCCGAGCCCCATAAAACCCTGACGGGCGCCAAGCTTTTACACATGTCCTCCACTGAACCTTCTTGGCCATGGACCGCCGCGACAGCTACCCCGGGGGCGTCCTCTTCAGCATCAACTACCCCGAGATCCCCCTCTACGCCTTCCTGGAGAACTCCGCCCGCAAGTTTCCCGACAGGACAGCCATGATCTTCTACGGGAACGGGATCACCTACAGCCGCACGTGGGACCAGGCGAAGGGCCTCGCCTCCGCGCTGCAGGGGTTGGGGGTGGAGAAAGGGGACAGGGTCGGGCTGCTGCTCCTTAACGTCCCCCAGTTCGTCATCGCCTACAACGCCGTCCTCGCTACAGGCGGCGTCGCCGTCCCCGTGAACCCCCTCAACCCCGTCGAGGAGATAGAGCGCGAGCTGGAGGAGACTGGGGCGAAGGCACTGATAGCCCTCGACCGGCTCCTCGACAAGCTGCCCCACAAAAGGCCCGGCCACCTAATAGTCGCGGATGCAGCGGCCTACACGCCCACCCACATCAGGCTCCTCAGCAGGCTCAGACAAAGGACGGAACTCCCCGAGGGGGCCCTCAGATTCCAGGAGCTCGTCAGGGGCCCAAGCATCGAGGAGCCTCCTAAGATCGACCCGAGGGAGGACCTGGCGGCTATCCTGTACACATCTGGCACCACGGGGCAGCCCAAGGGGGTGATGCTCACCCACCGCAACCTGGTCGCCAACGCCCTGCAGTCCTACCACTGGCTCAGGGGCTGGGGGTACAGCGCCAAGCCCCAGCGCGCCGGCTGGCCAGTGGTCCTCTGCGCCGTTCCCTTCTTCCACAGCTACGGCATGACTGTCGCCATGAACGAGGCCGTCCAGTTCGGGTGCACCCTGGTCCTCGTCCCAGAGCCCGGAGCAGAGGCCATCATAGGCGCCATCCAGCGCCACGGGGCGACTCACCTCCCCGCCATCCCCCGCTTCATCAGGGAGATCCTCAGCCACCCTGACCTGGAAAGGCACGACCTGACCAGCCTCACCAGCTGCGTCACCGGAGGAGCATCCATAGAGCCAGAGCTCATGGAACGGTTCGTCGAGGCCACCGGCGCCCGGTTCTACCAGGGCTACGGCCTCACAGAGGCGGGGCCTAGCACCCACTGCACCCCCGTCGAGGGGGACCCCAACTACCGCTCGGCTGGGCTGGCGTTCCCTGATACGGAGGCGAAGATCGTCGACCTCCAGATCGGCAAGGTGGAGATGCCCACCGGGGAGAGGGGAGAGCTGCTGGTCAGGGGGCCCCAGGTAATGAAAGGGTACTGGAGGGCTCCAGAGGAGACCTCCCGCGTACTAGTGGATGGCTGGCTCCACACCGGGGACATATGCCAAGTCGACGAGGAGGGCTACCTCTACGTCATCGGCAGGAAGCGGGACAGGATCATCGCAGAGGGGCACACCGTCTGGCCCACCGAGGTCGAGGAAGCCCTGACCTCCCACCCCGCCGTGGAGACAGCAATCGCCATCGGCGTCCCGGATCCCCTGAGGTGCTCCACGGACATCCAGGCCATAGTCACCCTGAAGGACGGAGTCTCAGACAACATGGAGGACGAGCTCATCGACCACTGCCGCCGGCGCCTTCAGCACTTCCAGGTCCCGGCTAGGGTGAAGGTCGTGGACTCCCTCCCGATGACGGCGATGGGCAAGGTGGACAGGCTCGCCGTAGGGGCCGAGGTCGAGAGGCGGATCCAGGAGCAGATTGACTACCTAGCTAGACGGCGAAGCGGATAGTGGTCTCCTCGGGCTCGTCCCAGAGAAGCCTGAGCACGAGGCTGCCCAGCGCCTCCACCCGGGCGCACCTCTTCTCACGCATCGAGCCGTAGCTGAGCAGGTTCAGCTCCCTGAGGATCCTGGCGTTGAGCTTCAGCGTCGACAGGGGGACCCCGTACTCCTCGCTGAGCCACCGCAGCAGCGATGTCATGGACCTCTCCTGCTTGGCGACGCTGGTCAGGATCAGAATCTGGTTGTCGTTAAGGGTTCTAAGAATCAGGTTGCGGAGGTCGGAGACCCCGCCCGTGGATATTGGAGTTGATGCACATCCTCCACCTGCCCCAACAAATCACGCAGCAGGAATTTAAGGGTAATGGGCAGGGGGACCTGACCATACGGCGCGCGATGGCCTCCTACTACATGGATCCAACCCGCATTTTACGATTTTACATGCAGGGCGCGCGCTTTTTTTTCTCCATTTTTATCTCCAATATTCTTCGGGGCGTCTTATGCAACGTCTTTTTCATCCTTATTTTATCCATTTCTCCAATTTTTCTCTGCTATGCTGCATGCTGCACCTGCTGTAGCTGGTGCTTGGCTACCTTGGATGGGCCAGGAAACCACGTTCCCATAGGGACAGCGTGCAGAGGTAGGCCAGGTCCTATAGCAGCACAACAGCACTTGCAGCATAGGGGCAGGTGGTATGCTGGTGTTGAAGGTGTGGAAAAAAATGTTCAGGTCGGAGATTTTTCGGCAGATTGATGTTGACCATAGGAGGAACGAGGATGTTTTTAGAGGGAAACGGAAATAAGATGGAGAAATTACTTTCGTGCTGGAGTAAAAGGTATGGCCCGTCAGATCAGGAAGGTTACTCAGCGTCAGAGGGTTTACGAGAGGTTGATGGCAGGGGAGACAATTGATCAGATACGCTTGGATACTTCCAGTGATAGTGCGTTACAGAGGGGCATACAGGCGTACGTTGAGAAGTGGCGGAAGGATATGCCTGAGCTTCAAGGAGAGATCGGAGCTCTAGAGCTCAAGCGGAAAGAGAGAGCGCCTCTCGTCCGCTATGTTAGCCGCTGGATCCGTGTGAAAGAGCCAAACACGAAGATCAAACCCTATGACTATGTTGCGAAATCTGATGGCAACATCTCGCATTTATATGAGTATAGACTCATGACTCTCATTGATATTGTCGACCAGTTTTTTTTCTCAAATGTCTGATCCCCGCGCGCGCACGGCAAGGATCAACGTGAATATCAGTATGACCCTTGGATATAAATTCCGTGCGCGCGCACAGCGTCTGCGAGAGCATCGTACGCACAGGCTAAAGAACGGTACCATTTCATCGCGCGCGAGCCGGGCTTCAGGGCCTCCCCGGCCCCGCCAGTTGTCCCGCTGTGCTCGGATAGGCCCACACGCGAATAAATGGTACCATCTATGGTTGAGCGCATG
>CP070784.1:1615321-1629420 GCA_020346605.1 Candidatus Bathyarchaeota archaeon
TCGCAAGGGGCAGCTTGTAGGAGTCGTCGACGTGGCATGCGACGCAGTTCCTCAGGTCTCCAGAGTACCTCACCTCGGAGAAGTCAACGAGCCTTTCGCCGTGGCCGGCGAGTATGTAGGGCTCTCCCTGCTCCTCGCCTAAGTGTATCCTGTGGACCATGTACTTGAGGTCAATAGTGTTCGGTGGCAAGGTCTCTTCCGTCCTCTCCTGCTCGTCGGACTCGGAGGGGATGTGGCAGAAGGCGCAGTACTCGACATTTTTCCGGTTGCCACCGTGGAGCGAGAGCTCCTCGTGGCAGGAGTCGCAGTTCTCCTGCGAGACGATAGTCCTCCTAGGAACCGCCGCGCTGTCGGTGATGGCGAAGTAATAGACGTCATTGTAGGCCGTGTCCCTTACTTCTGTGTGCTCCTCGTCGAGGTCAACGACTTTACGCCCCTCGATACCAATTCCGTAGGAACCGGTGGCATCCGCCGGGATCGGGTTCTCCAGGGTGTAGCTGTAGGTGCCGTCGCCGTTGTCGACGGATTCGAGCCCGCCGGCCTCGCTCCAGTACTCGGCGAATTCGGTGGTGGGCCCGGCCACTATGAAGCGGACTCGGTCCATCTCGTCAAAGCTGATCACATCTCCGTCGTCATCGGTGATCCTGTAGGTCACAGTGGGTGTCTCCCCGGGGTCCGTGTTGCTCATCGAGATGATCTCGAAGTTGACACCCGTCAGCTTCGATGATCTGGTATCGATGGTGTGGGCGCCGGGGATCGATGCGTCGAACTCGGAGCTCATGGTCGCCAGGTGGCACGAGGAGCAGCCCTCGTCGTTGTGCTGCGGCAGGCCCGGTCCGTGGTTCTCACCGGTCTCGAAGTCGACGTCGTCGTGGCAAGAACCGCATGCGTCCCTGCTGGGCTGCGTCCTGTAATTGTCCCCGTCCGTGCCCGTGTGGCAGACCTCGCAGCTCCTGACGTCAGTAGGGAAGTGGACGGTCGAGTAGTCGTGGACGCTCTGGCCGTGTCCGACGATGTAGTAGGAGCCTCCCTCCTCGACCTCGTGGAGCTCGGCTCCCTTGTGTATCTTGTGGATCATGATCTTCATGTCCACGGAATTGCCGGTCTCTGGGTCGCCAGAGTCGGGGTTGTGGCAAATTAGGCACAGCACGTACTCCTGCCTCACTCCGCCGTGGGCCTCGAGCGGGTCGTGGCACTTGTTGCACGTCTCGGTGTCCGAGATGAGCCTGGTGGTCGTCACCGGACCTCCGTCGGGGACGAAAGCGAAGACGATATTGGAGATGGACTCTCCGTGCCGTCCGTCGCCCACAGGGTCCTTCTCGGCGTAGATTGCGAGCACGTGGGTAGTGCTCCTGTCGTAGTCGGCCGGGACCGCCATCCCGAAGGTGTACTGGTAGGTTCCGGTGCCGACCTCCTCCCATGTTCCACCGCTGTCACGGTCAGGGTTCTCCCAGCTCTCCATCGCGGGCTCAATGGTCTCCCCGTTGAAAGTGTAGGATGCGCCTTCCCGGGCCCTCGTGAAGTAGTTGTTGTAGCTGGTCTGCCCCGTTGTTTCATCCACATCTATCGAAGTGAGCATGAACCTGATGCCTATCAGTTCGTCAGGGTGAATCGGCAGCCTGTTTGGATCAGTGATCTCGAGGGTCACTATGGTTTTGAGGTCGGAGCCGATCCCGACGTCCTTCAACCTAACAACGAGCCCCTTCTCGGGCATCATTAGGCTGTAATCTACCGCTCCGTCGGCTCCAGGGGGGCCCTGTTCTCCAGCCGGACCTGGTGGGCCCGCAACTCCTGTTGCACCTTCTGGACCTGGTGGGCCCTCTGGTCCGGGTGTCTTGTAATATGCCATCCCTAGCGCTGCTGTGGCGATAACGATTGCGATGATGGAAAGATAGAGTGCCTGTTTTCCGTTCAATGTAATTCACTAAAAAGATTACAAAACCAATGTAGATAAAGGTTCTATGAACCGTTATGAGTTTTTAAATCAATTTACATATTTTAATGTGTTTTTAAAGATCTCCTATCGAAATAGTAAAAGATATAGGAGGCGTTTCACCATCCGATTAAAGCATGGACAGATCTAAGATGTTCAAATTGGCTACGTTGGTCACACTTGTTCTGTTTTTGATGACTTCCATCAACTCTTCCGTGGGCGCGTCCGCTCAGGAAGAGGTTGAGGAATATCGTGGTCCGGGGTATTGTCTGGAATGCCACGTGAGCCCCATGGAAGATTGGTTGGGATCGTCTCATGACCTGGCCTTCAGAGACCCACTCTTCCAGGAAGAATGGAAGGCACAGGGATCACCCGCGTCCTGCCTCAGCTGCCATACGACAGGCTTCGACGAGGATGAGAACTCGTACAAGTACGAGGGAGTGACCTGTGAGCAGTGCCACGGACCAGGTAATACAATGAATGGCAATGTCTCAGAGGAGCTCTGCGGAACATGCCACTCCTACACCTATCCGACATACGAGGAGTGGAAGAACAGCGGTCCCAGCCACGCAAACGCCACGTGCACACTATGCCACGACAAGCACACGACCCAGCTCTCAGCCCAGACACCAACGGGAACATGCTCGATCTGCCACGAGTCCCACGCAGATGAAGTGGCAGACACCAAGCACGCGGCCGGCGGCGTGGAATGTTCGGACTGCCACATGTATGTGGCTCCCCCCGACTTTGAGCAAGGGACACCCGCCAGTACGGGCCACACATTCACCATGACCCCTGAACAGCTCGACTGCGAGACCTGCCACGACAGACCACTCTCGAAGCACGACAAGCTGGGAGAGAAGGCTTTCGCCTGCCTCTCCTGCCACGGTGAAATCCACAGCTTGGAGGTGAAGCTGATAAACGGCACCGTTTATCCCAGGGACGAGTCAGTGGCCCTCTGCGCCCAGTGCCACAACGAGAGGTACACATCCTGGAAGCAGGGAACCCATGGTAAACCGGAGGACCACGACGCCCACTGCGTCGAGTGCCACGATCCCCACGATCCAGTTGTAAGTGGCATATCGACCCTGCCTGCGGTGTTGCCGAGAGAGACCGCAGGTGCGCCTTCGATCTCCTTCACCACGGCGTTCATCATTGTAATTGAATTGCTGGGCTTCTCTGTCATAATCATGAGGTGGAGAGCCGATGTCTAAGTTGGACCGGAGAGACTTCATAAAGTCGTTGGCAGCCCTGGGCGCCTTTGCTGTCCTTGGTAACCTTTCGGGAAGAACGCTCAAGGACATAACGAGCGAGGTCAGTCAGAAGAGCGCAAAAGGCCTCTACCCCAACGCTAAGGCTGGGGCTCGTTATGCGATGATGATCGACTCAGGGGCGTGCATAGGGTGCAGACGTTGTCTCCACGCCTGCAAACTAGAGAACAACATCCCGGACGAGCCCAGCAACATGGGATGGATCGATGTCTATCAGATGGAGAATACGAGACCTGTATCAGAGATACACGGGATGCCTCCGGAGGGCGCATTCGTCGATTACACAGATTCGCCTAATGAAGGATATTGGTACCTGAGCTTCAACTGCTTCCACTGCGAAAACCCGCCATGCACAAAAGTCTGCCCAACGGGCGCAACCTATCAAGACGAGGATGGATTAGTGCTCGTCAACTACGACCTCTGCATCGGCTGCAGGTATTGCATGGCAGCATGCCCTTACAACGCCAGGCAATTCAACTGGTGGGAGGCCGACCATCCCGAAAGCAGGCTCAGCCCCATCGATGGCTCCACTGTGCCCCTCAACCCATCGGTGCCCCTCCGCCCCAGGGGAGTCGTGGAAAAGTGTACGTTCTGCGTGCACAGGATAAGGAACGGTAATCCCACTCCAAGATGCGTCGAGGTCTGCCCGGTGAACGCCAGGCACTTCGGCGACCTGCACGATCCGGACAGCGAGGTGTCGAAGCTCCTCAAGACGGTGCGCACCCACCGCATAAAGGAGGAGCTGAACACGTTGCCCATGCTGTACTATTTCACTAGGGGCGTCAAATGGCTGGAGGACGGGACGAAGACATGACCGAGCGACAGGAAAAGATACTGCGACCCCTCCTCTACACGAGCAGGGAGTTCTACCCCTTCATCGCCGCCCTCGCCCTGATCACCCTGGCTGCAGGCTACGCCTACATTCTGCAGCTGTCCAAGGGTCTGGGAGTGACTGGGCTCAACGACATCACTATATGGGGGATATACATTGTCAACTTCATCTTCTTCATCGGCCTGAGCCACGCGGGCATCGCCATCTCGGCCGCCGTCAGAATCATGAAACTGGAGAGGTACGCACCCATAGCCAGGATGGCCGAAGTCCTCACTCTTGCCAGTCTGATCATGGCGGGGCTTAGCATAGTCATTGACCTAGGGCGACCGGATCGTGCATACCTCATGGTGCTCAACTTCGCTTCCAGAATAGGATCGTCGCCACTTCTCTGGGACATCACGGCAGTAGGGACATACCTAATACTGAGCACCACCTACCTCTACCTCCCCATGCGTGAGGATCTCAAGGTCTGCAAGGAGCGCTTCACCGGGTGGAAGAAGACGATGTACACCGTCACACTGCCCGGCTACGAGGAGGGGGAGGAGGCGGTCATCAATCGTTTGTCGTGGTGGATGGCGGTCACCATCCTCCCCGTAATGGTGATGGTTCACACGACAGTCTCCTGGATATTCAGCCTCCTCAGCAACAGACCCCTCTGGTTCGGCGCGGCTGCGGGCCCCTACTTCATAGCTGCAGCCATTGCATCGGGCATCGCAAGCGTCATTGTCATCGCCGCAGTCGTCAGGAGGCTCTTCCACTGGGAGGACCTATTACCCCCCGACATATTCAGAGGCCTCAGCAACTTCCTGTCCGTGATAACTCTCATCTACCTCTACCTCATGCTTGTAGAGCAGTTCACCGCCCGATACGCCGGGCCGGCCGGTGAGTTCTTCGTCTCCGAGGCGTGGCTCTTCGGCCCGTACGCGCTGATGTTCTGGACGCTGACAACTATCGGCCTTGCGGTCCCCTGCGTCTACCTTCTCGTTCAGGCCTTCAGGCCCAACAAGATGAACATCAACGTTACTGCGCTGGTGTCCCTGGTGATAGTGATCGCTATGTGGTTCAAGAGGTACATCATCATTGTCCCAACTCTCACGGTGGGGGGAACGCCGCTGGAGGGCTACACACCTAGCTGGGTGGAACTAACCATACTGGCGGGGTCCTTCTCGGCCCTCGCCCTCGTGTACACGTTGCTAATCAAGCTGATACCTATCATCGAGATGGGGGAACACCACATTGAATGAGCTGCTGACGGCGCTGAGCCTTCTGCTGAACTTCGTATCTGAGCACGCGACAAATCAGAAAGGCACTCCCCTCGGCACGGTCGTGCTGATCGTCATCGAGTCTCCGGTCGTAATCCTGCTCTTGGCGACTCTACTGGGCCGTCCTAGACGGATGAAGGTGACGGGTCTTTTCCTGGGATGGCTCGTCATGGTGTTCCTAGTCTTTCTAGGCGCCATCTACGCCCTCAGCTTCATCACTGGGACGTTCTTTTGAATCGGTGCCACCTCCAAGAACACACATTAGAGAAAATGCCGCCTAACAAACGGTCTCTCATGTATTGTAGAGAGATATTAAATAGGGGTTAGTTCCATAAGAAGGGATAAAAACAATGGCCAATGAGTTAGATACTCTTGACGTAAAGATTTTGTACCAACTACAATTGAATGGTAGAATGTCGATAACCGAACTGGCAAAGAATGTTGGTTCATCCCGGCCAACAATAACAAGTAGACTAAAACATCTAATTAGCGACGAGAAGGCCATAATCCACGGTGGGCTGAACCTCGAGAAGATGGGCTTCAAGATGGCTTGCGTGGGCCTTGAAGTCAAGAATAAAGACACAAGGAACAGGGTCGAGAAAATTCTCGGGGCCTGCCCGAGGATCCTAAACACATTTAGGACGACAGGGAAGGCGAATATGCACATCGCTTTTTGGGGAGAAAAGGACGAGATCATCCACTCCACTATAGAGTCCTTCCGCGACATAGAGAACGTGGACATAGTCTACTCTCATTACCTCGGCACGCCATCGCACGGAAAGATCATGGTCCCGATCCATCCCGAGAAGAAGGAGAAGACAGCCTGCAACAAGAGCTGCTCATCCTGCGAAAGGTACACAATTGAACTGTGCGTGGGATGCCCAATGACCAAGGACTACAAGAACCCGTTCTAGAAATATAAGATATCGAAATTCAGATATCTACGCACGATCTGCAAGAGATCGCGAGGTAGAGATAATCACCCTGCATTTGTCGGCGTAGTCACACCAGTCCAAGCACGACGCGTCTCTTTCAGGTCGCATCCATTCGGCCCCGCAGTCGAGGCAGACTCCCTTGTCCTCGTCGCTCCAGATCTCGACGGCTCCCCCGCACTCGTGGCACTTGACGTACTTCATCGTGGGCCTGACGAAGTCCCGGATCCCAGGACAGGATTGGGCGCTGATCGGCGTCGGCCTCCGGATGATGAAGCTCACTGGAGTTCTCCCTTCACCGTTACGACGTGGCGCCTAATGGGTGTATCCTTGCCCGAGGCGGCCACGGCCCAGTCGACTATCCTGTTGAGGGCCAAGCAGCAGGGGACCTCCATGTGGGCGACAGTGATGCTCCTCACATTGTTCCTCCTCAGGATCAGGCTGAGCTTCTCCGCGTAGCCCTGGGCGTCGTCGAACTTGGGGCAGCCTATCAACACCGTCCTTCCGGGCAGGAGGGAGGAGTGAAGGTTCGGGTACGCGATCGGCACGCAGTCGGTCATCACCAGCAGGCCGGCGTCCTCGTAGAACGGCGCCTCCACGGGGACGAGGTTGAGCTGGACGGGCCACTGCCTGAGGGCTGAGCCCTTGTTCGAGACCTCAGATGAAGAGGCCTCTAGGGTCTGCGCCGATGAGCTGGGGCACCCGCAGGCCAGCGTCTCCTCCTCGGCCTGATGCTCCTTCTGCTCCGCCAGATACGCGTGGACCGCCTCCTCGTCGAAGTCGTCGGCCTCCCTTTGGATTATGCTGATGGCGCCCTGGGGGCAGTGGCCAAGGCAGGCTCCCAGGCCGTCGCAGTAGATGTCCTTGACCAGCCTTGCCTTGCCGTCCACTATCTTGAGTGCGCCCTCGGCGCAGTTTGGTATGCACTGACCGCACCCGTTGCAGCGTTCCTCCTTTATCTTTACGATCTTCCTCAAAACCATGGCGATCCACCTCTACAAGAGTATCGTCTTCCCCGTGGGTCTAGGGGTCTTCGCGATTAGTACCCGAAGATCCTCGTCTGACTCGTTATACCAACAGTGGAGTATCTTGGCGGGGCTGTGGATTATGGTGTCCTCCTCGACATCGCGCTTCTCGTCGCCTATCTCGACGACACCCCTCCCGCTGAGGACGTAGAAGAACACGTCGACGGGGGTGATGTGGCGCCTTAAGGATTCTCCCGGTTTGAGGGTGAGGTGGACTGCGAGGGCGTTCTCGTGGTCGTATATCTTTCTGGTGTCGACGCCGTGGGGGTTTTTCCCGATCGGGGTCTCGCTTACCTTTGTTATCTCCATTTTCATTCTCCTTCGGTTCTTCAGTTGAGTATGGCCTTCAGGTCCTCGTCTGGGGTGCTTATGTGTTTGATGTCGAATTTTTCGACGAGGACGTTGAGGATGTCCGGGGTAAGGAATGCGGGGAGACTGGGGCCCAGCCTGATGTTCTTGATGCCCAGGTGGAGCAGGGACAGGAGAATCGCCACCGCCTTCTGCTCGTACCAGGAGAGCACCAGGCTCAGGGGCAGGTCGTTGACTCCCACGTTGAACGCGTTGGCGAGGGCGACGGCTATCTGGATGGCACTGTAGGCGTCGTTGCACTGCCCCACGTCCATGAGCCGGGGGATGCCCTCGATGTCACCGAGCTCCTTGTCGTTGAACCTGAACTTACCACAGGCCAGAGTCAAGACGACTGCGTCCTCGGGGACTTTCTCGACGAACTCCGAGTAGTAGCTCCTCCCGGGCTTTGCTCCGTCGCACCCCCCTACGAGGAAGAAATGACGGAGCTTCCCCTCCTTGACGAGCTGGATCACTTTATCGGCGACGCTGAGGACGGTGTTCCTAGCGAAACCTACAATCACTGTTTTCCCTGGCTCATCCTCTGCAAATCCAGGCATCTCCAAGGCCTTCTCTATGACGGAGGTGAAGTCCTCGCCTTCGATGTGCTGGACTCCGGGCCATCCAACCCGCCCTGTCGTGAATATGTTGTCCTTGTAGCTGGAGACGGGTCTCTGTATGCAGTTGGTAGTCATCAGGATTGCTCCGGGGAACTCCGGGAACTCCCTATGCTGGTTCTGCCAGGCAGAGCCGAAGTGGCCGTAGAAGTGGGAGTACTTCTTGAGTTCCGGGTATCCGTGGGTGGGGAGCATCTCCCCGTGGGTGTACACATTGATGCCCTTTCCCTCAGTCTGCTTGAGTATCGCCTCCAAGTCCTTGAGGTCATGACCCGAGACTAGTATGGCTTTTCCCTTCCTGTGGCCGAGGGAGACCTCCGTTGGGACAGGGTGGCCGTAGGTGCCGGTGTTCCCCGCGTCCAGGAGCTCCATGGCCCTGATGTTGACTTCGCCACACTTCAGAACCAGCCCGAGCAGCTCATCCACGGAGCTTTCCAATAGCGTGGCCGCCAATCCCTCATGGAGGAAGGCGTAGACCACCTCGTCCTCCTGACCGAGGATCGCAGCGTGGTTAGCGTAGGCGGCAACCCCTTTAATGCCATAGATGAGGAGCCAGCGCAGCCCGTGGGCGTCAGCGTCGTCACCCTTGTCGGCGAGTATTCCATGTGCTCCGGCCTGATCCACCAACTCCTCTTTCGTGCTCCCGGGGACGAAGTTCACCGCTTCAGGGAAACCTTTCAGGCTGTCCCCTTTCACCTCGATCCTCTTCTTAAGATCCTCCCTGTGGGCTACGGCCTCCCCTATCAGGGTGACGAACCTCTCCGGGTCGAAGTTGACGTTGGTGAGTGTGGAGAACATGGCCTCGGACGTGAACCGGTTAAACTCCGGATCTCTCAAACCCTGTCCCCTCGCCCTCTCCGCAACGGCGGAGAAACCTTTTACCGCGTAGATTAACAAGTCCTGGAGCGCCGCGACTTCTGGGTTTTTCCCGCAGACACCCATTCTAGTGCATCCGGTTCCCTGGGCGGTCTGCTCACATTGATAACAGAACATTTCCAATTTTTTCACCTTTTCAAGCTCCAAGGCGTCTCCTCGCAGGGCATGTATCCCCTCCACCGCAGTGACGAGTGGCGTGGCGCTCCACGACTTCAACGAGGGGCTCAACGGTCTCAAGGTTGACGCTGTACACCCTCTGCTTTCCTTTTCTCTCCGCGTTTACGAAGCTGCACTGCACCAGCGGCCTCAGGTTATGGCTGATCATGCTCTGCTCCTGTCCCAGGGCCTCGGCGAGGGTTGTGACGTTCATTGGCTGGTCCCTCAGTTTCCCTATAATTGCTAGCCGGGTCGGGTTGGCTAGAGTGGAGAAGAATCCGTAGCAGAATTCTGTGAGTCCCTTCTTCACATGTGAAACCTCATTTGAAGCTTTCTTCATATGAAGAAAGAATCATGCGTATATTAACTTTCTTGTTTGAACCACAAAAATATCCTCTAATATCCTATAGTAGTCGATCCGGTCACGACCTGAGCGCGCGCCGATGGATTAAGGAGGAAACATTCAAAAAACACCCTTCCGGAGGGTCCTGCATATGGACGCCGAGGCTAGCGACAGGCTGGAATCTAAATCGATGACCAAGTTCTCGGTCATCTTCGCAGGGCAGGCTTTCTCACTGTTCGGAAGCCGTCTTGTGCAGTTCGCCCTCGTCTGGTGGCTCACATCGACTTCTGGCCTCGCCTCGACGCTCGCACTCGCCTCCATCATGGCCCTCATACCGCAGGTCCTCCTCGGCCCCTTCGCCGGAACCCTCGTTGATCGATGGAACCGTCGGAGGGTTATGATCGTCGCGGACGCTTTGATCGCGCTGGTCGTAGTGACTCTGGGCCTCCTCTACGCTTTGGGGGTAGTGAAGATCTGGAATATCTTCGCCGCCATGTTTCTGCGTTCGCTTCTGGGAGCGTTCCACTGGCCCGCCATGCAGACGACTACGACAATGATAGTGCCTGAGAAACACCTCTCCAGGGTCGCTGGACTGAATCAGTCGCTGCAGGGACTGGTGAATATTGTGGCTCCCCCTCTCGGAGCAATACTGCTGGGATTCCTCCCGATTCAGACGATCCTGTACATCGACGTGTCCACTGCCGCACTCGCCGTCGCAACGCTCCTCTTCGTTTCCCTACCGCAGCCAGTGATTCCCGAGGGGAAACAAAGAGGATGGCGCTCGGTCCTGTCAGATATGCGTGAGGGGATGCGCTTTGTCTGGGAGTGGAAGGGGCTTAGGCTGATCATGATGATCTCAATGATCATCAACTTACTGGTGAACCCCGGATTCGCCCTTCTCCCAATACTCGTCACTAAACACTTCGGCGGTGGCGCGTTGGAGCTGGCCTGGATGCAGTCCGCCATGGGGATAGGAATGATACTGGGGGGCCTCACCCTCGGAGTCTGGGGAGGCTTCAGGAAACGGGTGGTCACTGCTTTTTCAGCCATCGTGGTTTCAGGGATATTCGTGATCGCGATCGGTGTCATGCCGGCCCATCTTTTCTTGTATGCCGTGGGGAGCATGTTCTGCTTCGCCTTCTTGAACGCGATCGCGAACGGGACCTTCTTTGCGTCGATGCAGTCCATAGTTCCCCCGGAGATCCAGGGTCGGGTCTTCACCCTCCTGATGAGTCTGAGCGCCGGAATGGTCCCCCTAGGCATGGCTGTGGCGGGTCCCGTGGCCGACGCCTTTGGAGAGAGGATCTGGTTCGTGGTAGGCGGAATAACCTTCATAATCCTAGGGATCGCCGCTTTCTTCATCCCCTCCATCATGAACGTTGAGGAAGAGGGAACGGGAAATAGTCCAGTCGGCGAGACTCTCGATACCTGAACCTGGTAATTCTAATGATTTCTGAGAAGTCAACTATTTTTAGTCTTAAACAGCAGCCAGTTCTCGGTTTTATCCGTGAAGTGCACGAGGGTGTAGCGGCCCTTCATCCTTTCACCGCGGAGCTCGAAGACCAGCTTCTCGGGCTTCCTGCTCTCTAGTACGAAATCGCCCTGGTCCCACACCTCCACGGTGCCCGCCCCGTACTCCCCCTCCGGGATGGTACCCTCGAAGTCGATGTAACCCAGATCGTGGTCCTCAACCTGCACCGCTAGCCTCCTGACGCCAGGTCCAGTGGGCGGTTCCTTGGGGACGGCCCAGCTCTTCAGCACGCCGTCCAGTTCGAGCCTGAAGTCCCAGTGCAGGCGGCTGGCGTCGTGCCTCTGGACCACGAACCTACCTGAGGGAGCGTTCTCATCGGCCATTTCGGACGCACCTGCGTCGTCTCTATGATGGATCAGCTGCTTAGTATTAAAAATAGGTTGAGCCCCCTCTTCAGTGGGGCTATTGCATTGGATATCGACAGTAACATCGCCGAGGTGAGGAGAGAGTTCCCTGTGCTCAGGTACAAGACGTACCTGAACAGCGCCGCCCATGGTCCGGCCATGAGTAGGGTCTGGGACGCGGTTCAGGAGTGGTGGAGGTTCAGGCTGGACGAGAATAGGGGCTACATTCCACCTGACGCGAAGGGGGAGGCGCTCAAGCTCATCAACGCCTCCGCCGAGGAGATCTGCTGGATCAGCCGCGTCACACAGGGCCTGAACATCATAGCTGGCATGGTCAAGGCCGAGAAGGGGGAGAACATCGTCGTCACGGAGACGGGATACCCTTCCAACGTCTTCGTTTGGCTGCCGCAGAGGGAGGACGGTGCGGAGATCAGGAGGATCAAGACGAAGGGGGGGCGCATAGAGACAGCCGACTTCGAGAGGGCGATCGATGACAAGACGAAGGCGGTCTCCATGACCAGGGTGGAGTGGACCACCGGCCAGCTGAATGACGTGAAGGCGATCTCCGAGGCAGCTCACGAGCACGGCGCCCTCGTCGTGGACGACTGCTACCAGGCGGCTGGAGCCGTCGAGATGGATGTCCACTTGGACGACGTCGACTTCCTCGTCTTCGGGGGCGAGAAGTGGCTCTGCTGCCCGTGCATGAACGGCGTCTTCTACATACGCTCAGACCTCATCGACCAGTTCGAGCCAGTTTACAGGTTCTACGACAACGTCGAGGAGGCGTTCAGGGGAGGAGTGCCCTGGGGGCGTCCGGAGCACGACAACATATCAGACTACACCAAGCCCTTCTACCGGAACGCTGAAAAGTTTAACAGGGGCTGCGTCTCCGGCGAGGCCGTCTGGGCCTTTAACGCCTCCCTTAGCTACTTCAACGGACTGGGAGTGGGGAACATACAGAGACGTGTAAGAAGACTCAGCGGCTACCTCATCGACGGCCTCAGGGAGCTGGGCGTGACCGTGAATACACCTCTGGAGCCCTCGGAGCGCGGCGGACTTGTGACCTACACCACGGGCAAGCACGAGCTCAACAAGAGGAGCCACGAGACCCTCACGCGCAACAACATCGTGACGGCGTTGAGGTACCAGCACGGCGTCGGCGGGATCAGGGTCTCCACCCACTTCTTCAACACCGAGGAGGACATCGACAGACTGCTGAAGGTGCAGAGAGGACTGCTGAACTAGATCCCCTTTTTTAATACACCGAGCACTTCGAGGGGGCGAAGACGGCAATTAAGACCGTGTGATTGAAAAGGGACACAATCTTGGATTGGTTGTTGTTAATTTTAATTCCACACACCACTTTAATTACATTAAGACATGAGAGGAAAGAGGCAAAATCAGGAGTATAGCAATCGATGGAGCCAAGTCTCCTAAAGATCGAGGCCGAGGAGATCATCGACGAGCTGAAGCTTCTGAGGGAACACGGTGACGCCAAGGTCGTCGGCAGTGTCGTCATCGATCTCATCGTGAAGCTGGACATCGACGTCCACGTCGTGGTCTCGGAGCCGGATCTCTTGGGTGTTGTTAACGAAGTCTACGGCCGGCTCCTAGAGCACGCCAAGATAGACGAGGTCCGCATCTCCGACTTTCGCCCCGAGGCGCGCGCGACAAGGTGGAGACGACGGGTTTTGAGCTGACAAACCATCTGCTTGGGCACCTGGACCAGAGGCAGAGGAGTACGATACGGGAGATCAAGAGGCATTACTCCGACAGAGACCTCCTCAGGCACGGGCTGAGCATCCTGATCTACTCTGCCGTCGTTATAGACGGCGTGAAAAGCGTGGACGAGTTCGAGGCGTTACACGGAGACAGCGTCGACGATCATCGGGTGGAATCTCTGATTACGCGCAGCCCAATATAGACCCCCAAGACTCCAAGCAGGAATAGGGCGCCAATCAGAATGTGGAGCAACTCGACCTCAATCTTCGTCCAGTCGAAGGAAGGGTGGCCATCATTTTGGCGTTATCCTACCCGCGTCCGCAGGTGTCCGGTGACAGGCTCTTGTTCAGGATGATTTTAACCAAGCTTAGTCTTCTTCGGCCATCGCCAGGAGCCTGTCCAGCATGCGGTAGGTGAGGCCCCAGACCCTCTCCTCGCCGACGTCGAATACAGGGACGTCGAAGTCCTTGACGAGGGACCTCCCCCTGCGCCACCTCAGTTTGTAGAACTCAGTCCACTGGTAAGACGAGAGCTCCTCGTTGATCCTGATCTCTGGCGCGTAGTCGAGGAGGAAGACCAGGGGTGCCACGGTCATGTCTCGCTTGACCGAGGATAGGACGGGGTTCATCATGCCGAGGAAGCGCCCTTTTTCGATATCTATGCCCGTCTCCTCCAGCACCTCCCTGGCGACGGTCTCCATGATGAACTCGTCTGGCGGTGTCCTCTTGCCGCCGGGGAATGCCATGTCCCCAGACCATGGATCACCGGACACGACAGCTCTCTTCACGAGCAGGAGCATGAGCTTCCCTCTGTCCACCCGGAAGATTACGGCGACGGCCGCTTTGGCGTCGTCACCGCCCTCCGTGTGGAGCTTGCTCACAATGCGCTCAAGCATCTCGGGAAGCTGCAA
>CP070784.1:1629520-1637636 GCA_020346605.1 Candidatus Bathyarchaeota archaeon
CCCGGATCAGCTCCGTCTCCTCCAGGCTCTTGCCCTCCTTCTTGACGATCTGTACGTTGTCCACGTCGGCGATGGTCTCACCGTCGCGTTCCTCGACGATCTGCTTCACAGCGTCGATAACGATGTTGCTGAAGTGCTCCCTCGCGCTGGCGATGGTCTTGCTCCTCATCGACGTGTTGGCGAGGTTCATAAGCGTCTCCCGGTCGTCCATGTCCACGTCCAGGGCGAGGTCGTCGAGGACCTCAAGCGTCTTCATCTGTGCCTTCAAGTACCCCTGGATGATGATGGAGGGGTGGATGTTCTCGTCCAGCAAGTCCTGGGCCTTCTTGAGGAGCTCGCCGGCGAAGATCACCGCCGTCGTGGTGCCGTCGCCGACCTCGTCGTCCTGGGTCTTCGCTACCTCGATGAGCATCTTGGCAGCCGGGTGCTGCACGTCGATCTCGTCGAGCACGGTGGCACCGTCATTGGTGATGGTGATGTCCCCCAGGCTGTCAATGAGCATCTTGTCCATACCCCTTGGCCCCAGGGTCGTCTTCAGCACCTCTGAGATGATCTGGGCGGCCATCATGTTAGACCTGCGCGCATCTCTCCCCCGGCTCCTGGTGGAGTCCTCCTTCAAAACGATAACGGGCTGTCCCGTCAAATACGCCAAACTCTCATCCTCCTTCACGTATCAGTCATACAAACCCTTGCGGGAATATACGTGTTGTTGCATACTAAACATGGATTTAAAGTTTTTTGGGAAAATTTGCAAGTTAACCACAAAGAGAGAAACGGCTATTTTCCGTCCTTTCAGTGATAATAAACCAGTTCTCACCCATAATGCACGCGTATCAGGAATATGGGAAAAACCCAACCGAGTTCGAAAAAACACACGCGAATGCGGTAAGCATTTGACGGGAAAAAACTGAACCTACTGAGTAACTTCCCTGCCTGATGGCTGCAATCTGACGACCCTTGGGATCGTCAACGCCACGACTAGCGCCATCGTGGCGAAGAGTGCCATCACCCAGAAGGCCCTCTCCAAGTTGAAGGCGTCTGCCACGTACCCCACGATGGTCGTGGAGACGGAGCCGAGGCCGAAGGCGAAAAAGAACATCAGACCGTACGCGGTCCCCATCATCTCCTTAGGGGAGACCTTCCCCAGGAGGGAAGTACCGGCGGGCTGGTGGCCGTAGAACGCTATTCCGAACACGACCACGAAGAGGGCAGTCCCCAGGATGTGAAAGGGACTTAGGAGGAGAAGGAGGATACCCGCCACCATACCCATGGACGCCACCGCCAGCACCCTCTCTGCGCTCCATCTGTCGGTCGCCCATCCCCCCACCAGCTGGCCCAGGACGGCGAACAGGAGGGCCGCCGAGCTGGCGACGGCGGCCATCTCCCCCGAGAACCCCCTGCTGGCTGTCAGGAACGCGGGGAAGAAGAGCTCCACCCCCCTCTGGTAGAGGCCGATGAAGACGTTGAAGACGACGATTATCCAGATGTTGGGGAGGGCGAGTAGATCCCTCAGCGAGGCCTTCTCGGCCTGAGGTTGTCCATCGGGGGAGGGGATCCTCAGGAGCAGGAGGCCCACGACCACAGAGAGCAGGCCGACGAAGGCGAAGGCGAATTTCCAGTCCAGATAGATACCGAGCACGTACGCCACGACGGGGGTGAGGATCTGACCGAGGCTGCCCGCCGCCCCGTGGACCCCCATCGCTCCTCCCGTGTTCTCGACGAACCGCTTTGAGATCAGCGTGTTAGCCGTAGGATGATAAAAACTCGCCCAGGCGGCGATGAGGTACATCCCGGCGCTGAAGACGCCGAGGCTCTTCGGGAGCAGGAAGACAGCCGTGGAGGCCCCGGCTAGGGCGATGCTCAGGCTGATCACCCTCACTTCGCCGAAGCGGTCCGAGAGGGGGCCGCCAACCAGGGCGCCGAGGCCGTACAGGAGGAAGCTGACGGTGGCGATGAAGCCTATGCTCTGGAAGGACGCGCCTAGGTCTCGCGAGATCTCCCCAAGCAGCGGCGGGAGGACGAGGAACAGCGAGTGGTTCAAGGAATGGGCAGCACCCAGCAGTACCAGCGTACCCGTGTCGCGCCTCATGGCCCTCAATGCGTACACTCATCCCAACGTCTCAAAATAAAACCTTGCACTCTCAACGAGTCATCGGACAGACAGGTTAACTTCTCCTGAGCCGAGGGAAGAGCATGGGCACCCTCCCCATGTACTCTTCATACTCGGCGCCGAACTCCCTTATAAGCTCCTGCTCCTCCTTCCAAGAGATGAGATAGACGACCAAGACTATCACAGGAGTCAGCGCCAGCGAATACAGTGCCGAGAGCAGGAAGGAGATACCAACGTGGGCGAACAGCCCCCCCAGGTACTGGGGATGCCTGACCAGCGAGTATACCCCTGAGGTGACGACCCTCTCCGTCCTGTGGGTCTCCGCCACCCTCAGGGTCACCTCCCGGACGCCAGAGACCCCCAGCCAGGCCCCCAGCGCCACCAGGGGCACCGCCAGAACCAGATGTGTTAACGAGATCAGATGGACTAGAACAGAGCCGAACATCGGAAGGCCGCTCGGAAGGTAGAACCGAGGCTGGGGACTCACCCATATCCCTATCCAGGAGGCGAAGAAGCCACACCCCGAGACGACCCCGAGGACCTCCCCGATCCTCCGCCCCCTCTCCTCGCCATATCTCTTCTCGAGTTTCAGGTGCTCCACTGAGGCGAAGTGGAGGGGCAGCGAAGCGATGACCCCAAGCACGCAGAGGGGAAGCCAGAGATCCACCTGTTCACACCCTAAGCTCCTTGGTGCATCACTCTATAAAGGCTGTGAAGGGCTGAGAGAAAATCTCAGTCTTCGATTTATCTACATGGAAAGAGATTTCAGGCGGACGCCTTAATCCCCGTAGCGCCTCCTGAGAGGCGGAGCCAGCCTCAGCATTATCTGGATCCGCTCGAAAACGTCCACCCAGTCGCTCATCTCGGCGACGAGGGCCCTCGGCGACAGGATCCCAGCGGTGAACGACCTGCTGATCTCTCTGGCGGCCTTGGCCCTGTAGACGCTGAGGGTGCGGTCCCCTTCGCGGCCCACCTCCCACCAGTCCTCGGAGAGGAACACGACGACGGGAACCCTCAGTGCGCCCAGGATTCGGAGCTCGTCCTGCAACTCCGCCGAGGCTTCCCGCTCAATGACGTTGAGGGTGACCTGCTCCCCGCAGGCGTCGGCGATCTTCTTTAGCATCGGCCCGGTTCGGGCGCAGTCCCCGCACCAGATGCCTCCGTACATCAGCACGTTGAGCTTGCGGTCGTACCCACTGAGCCGCTCCCTCTGCCCCTCGGTGAGTCCCGGCGTCCGCTCCGCCTGATCGAGCCACCGCCTGGCCATCTTGGGATCCGAGCCCGCCAGATACTCGTCGTATTCCATGGAGTTCTCGAAGTGGCGCCTCCAGAACTCGCTCCGGACATCGTAGTAGGTTGGTTTTTCGCCCATGGTCAATCGTCTACCTACATGCATGGTTCCATTTATAGATTGGTCAGGGTTCAACGAAGACTGGGACTATTAATATTGAAGGAAAGTGATTACGTTTTATGATATATCCACAATAAAAGGGGAAATCGATGTTGGTACGCTTGGTCCTAATAGATCGGATTGGAGAACATCGGTTCCTGGTAGGAGTTTGCAATCCGAGTGAGGGCTTGATACAGACCAGCCTCGGGGCTGTCCTCGAAGTCTATTATGGACCAGACGGCCTTGAGCTTGCCCTTGATCTTCTTGGCCATGTCGTTCAACCGGGGCGATAAGACGGGAGTAATTTTTTAAAGGCGACTCACGGTCTGTGGTTACCGCTGATAATCACGTTTAATGGTCACTAATTGATAGTGTAACGGTACTAAAGACAACTGTTTGCAGGTTCGTGGAAATATTTGTAGAAGGCGTACCAGCAGTCTTCTGAGCCCGATGGAGAAGAGATGTATCTCCCATCCATCATCGATAATATTTTCCTATCCGAAATATAATCGAGGCACATGCTGGAGAGACGCAGACCGAGGTTCAGCGTAGTCAAGCTCGTCACAGAGATACTGACCACAGTTGCTACGATATGGATAGTGTTCGGGGCCATGTGGATGACGTCGACCACCACCGGTGAGCCGGTTACATTGTTCGGCTACATCCTCTCCCTACTGAGCCTTGCTTCCCCATGAGGGGCGATGGATGTACTCGGGTCGCGTATCTTGGGCTGTGCTCCCTATCTGCGCGTACGCACGGGAACGACTTAAATAAGGCGCCGGAGGGTAGTCGAAACGACCATGAACTCGGAGGTCCAGGAGTACCTGAGCGAGGAGATCCTGCGCCACGCCAGGGACAAGGGGTTCGCCTTCCTCCTGGACCAGGAGCAGGTCCTCGTCGAGTTGATGGGGAGGTTCGGCCTGAACAGGTCCGATGCCCTCTGGGAGATGACCATGTTCATCCAGGAGAACGCGGGGCCCGAGGGGGACCTCGCCGTGATAGAGAAGGGGAGCAGGAAGTACTTCCAGTGGAGGTACGTCGAGTGGCCTTCCTGGCTGCCGCGATACGTCAGGAAGCCGAAGTGGCACAAGAGACCCCCCAAGGACGACTACTTCCGCCGCAGCGTCTGAAGAGAGGGGGAAGAACCGTTGTCCGCGTCCTTGGTTCTCCTATCTTCTGGAGAAATACTCCCTCTGGTATGATCCCTCGTCGAGGATGCTCAGCCTCTTCAGGGTGAGCTCAAGGGTCCTCTTGTTGGCGGCGCTCAGCTCGGTCAGCGGCTTCCTGGGGAGGCCGACTTCCGCCCCGATCATGTTCAACGCCGCTTTCAGGGGCACTGGGTTGGTCTCGGTGTACATCATCCTCATCAGAGAGAGGAGTCTGAAGTAGAGATCCCGGCTCCTCAGTGTGTCCTCGAAGCTCGTCCAGGGCTTGGAGAGCTCGGCGAACTCCCTGGGCACCAGGGACCCCGACACGTTCGACGTGCCCTTCCCCCCGGCGGCCAAGACGGGGAGGACCAGGGCGTAGAAGGGGCAGTCGCAGCAGAGGACGTTGAACTCGCCGCGAGTCAGCTCGACGACCCTCAGGACGCCGTAGGGGTTTGGCCCGGCCTCCTTGAGCGCCACGATGTTCTCCAGCTGTGCGAGCCTCGCGATGGTCTCGGGCTCTATGTTCACCCCCGCCCTCTCCGGGTTGTTGTAGATCACTATGGGTAGGTCAACGCTCTCGGCGACCTCCTTGTAGTACATGTACAGAGCGTCCTGGGAGGGCTTGATGTACGCAGGCTGGACCAGCAGCCCGCAGTCGACCCCAGCATCCTTGGCGTATCGGGCGTTCTCGACGGTCGCCTTGGTCGTCGGCGCTGAGACACCGCACATCACCGGCGTCCTCCCTCTAGCAGTATCGAGAGCCAGGTCGATAATCCGCCTCCTCTCCTCCGCGCTGAGCATAGTAACCTCGGATGTTGATCCAAGAAGCAGCACGCCGTCGCTACCGTTCTCGATCTGGAACTCAACGAGCCTCCTGAGCATCACCTCGTTGAGCTTGTCCTCTTCAGTGAAGGGAGTAACAAGGGCGGGCCACGACCCTTCCACGTTGTAGCGCTTCATCTCAGTCGTGATCGAAACCTCCACCTAAATAAGGTGCACTGATACGGGGGATACGAAAATATCAAAAAAAGGAGCTTGGGACTCGAGCCCACACCGAGGGGACGACCCTGGGAACCACTGGCCTCAGACAGGTCTCCGTGTGACCTGTATCGGGCCGAGGAAGCCGAGTGCTATCGCCAGGAGCGAGAGGCCCACTGCGGCGTACACGATGTACGACTGCGTCTTCGCTGAGTTGGAGACCCTCTCGACCTCGTCCCTCATCGACTCGACGTTCTCGTTCGCCTGTTCGGCAAGCTGCTTCGCCTCGTCCACCTTGGCCGTCATGTCAGCGACATCGGCCCCCATCTCGCTCACCTCCCCGGCGACATCGTTGAGGGCCTCTGATGTCGTGCCTGACATGCTCTCGACCGTGGACAAGAGTTCGTCGAGGTCACTCTGGTACTGTGCGATGTCCTCCTTGATCTCCTGCAGCTCCTTCAGCAGATCGCCTTCCTCCCCGTCCGGGATTCCGTCGTCCGGGGGTTCATCATCAGGCGGCTGGTCATCGGCCTCAACAGAGACCTCAAAGCTCCCCGAGCTGATCTCCTCGTCGTCGCTGTTGTACCAGGTCCAAGTCCACGTGCCCTCCGTGGCGTCGTCCTCCAGGGTCATCGGGTGCCCCCCTGCGGTCTGCGTGTAGAGGGGCGCAGTGTAGATGACGCCGTCCTTTATCCAGGTGTCCAGGTCGTCTGTCTTCCACATGAAGACACCGTCGGGGTCTTCGATCTCGATGTAGGAGCCCTCCTCCTTGAACGAGCTCTCAATGCGGAAGCCGACGGTGTCCCCGCCAAGGTAACTGGGTTTCCTTGAGGCGATGGAGACGACGCTGGACCCGATTTGGAACTCGAACTCGGCGTAGAGCCCCTCGTCGTCCTCGGCCCTGGCCGTGTAGGTCCCCTCGCTCAGGTCGTCGGGGACCTCCCACCACGCTAGGAACCCTCCGTCGTCGTCGGTCTGCACTGCCCCATTCCTGTGGTACGCGTCCATGTCCCAGTCATCGGAGGCGCTGTAGTAGGTGAACTCCACGTCAACGTCGCTCTCCGCGTAGTAGTCGCCCTCCAGTGAGACGTTGTAGCCCACAGGGAAGATCACAGGCTCCATGCTTAGCTGGGTCCTCTGGGTGACCGTGAAGGTGCTGGTCACCTTGATCCCCTCGTCCACGTCCATCGTGGTCACCGTGTAGGAGTCTGGGTCCAGCGTGGGCACGTTGAACGTGCCGAAGAGGGTGGTGTCGCCGCTGACGGTCTCCTTCTCGAAGAGGGCCACGCCGTTCATAGAGGCGTTCCACTCTCCGCTGGGGGTGAAGCCGGTGCCTGTGAGGGCCACCAGCGTCCCGCTAGATCCGCTGGAGGGGGAGAGTATCACGATCATAGTTCCGACCCGGAAGGACCGGCTGTCGTCGATATTGTAATCCTCCTGCTCAGCGACGACCTGGTGCGTGCCGGTCGAGACTGCGGGGAAGGTGAAGGTGCCGTCGAAGTCGCCACCAGAGTTGGTCTGGAGGGTCTTCACAGATGACCCCTCCACGGAGATGACTACGTCGGAGCTCGGGGCGAAGTTGACCCCACTGATGGAGACCTTGGTGCCCTGGGGCCCGAAGCCGGGATCCAGCTCCATCTCGGCCACGCCTGTGACGGTGAAGTATATCGACGCGTCCTTGCCCCCATCGTCGCTGACGATCAGCTCGTATTCCCTGTCCGCCTGGTTGACGCCGGGGACGACGAACTCGAATCTGACCTCTCCGTCTCCGTCGATTTCGAGGTCGTTGGCGTCCAGGACGCCGCAGTCTATCATGTTCAGGGACACTGAGGTTACCGTGCCGTCATCAGTGAAACCCCTGCCTTGGACCTCCACGACGGTGCCGACGGGCCCCTCCTCGACGTCGAGGCTGATGGCAGGACCTATAGCGAAGGTTTCCATTGCGCTCTTCGCATGTTCGTCGGTTGCGGTGACGTCGTAGTCGGCATCCGTCTTGCTGGGGACGTTGAACGTAGCGGTCCAGGAGCCGGTGTTACCCGTTTCGGGTGTCGATGGGTTCGTGCTGAGGGAGCTTGCGTCGAATGTGATGTCAGTGACGTCCACATTCTCATCAAACCCGTATCCCTTGATGGTGATCTTGTCCCCTATGAGCCCACTGCCCGGTGTGAGCCTCAACATAGCGTCTACTGTGAATGGGACCGGACCGTATGTTTCTTCACCATCTACGTCTTTTATCCATAGATAATGGAGGCCATTCACGGCCTCGGGGACGACGAACCAGATCTCGAAATCTCCGTTCGGCAGGGCTTCGGAGGAGTTAAGCATCCCTTTCTCCCCATCCCAAATCTTGACCGCGTCCCAGTACAGATTTACATCCGAACCTGCGACCACGCCGCTACCGAACACCCTAACAACATCGCCGTAGACGCCACCGGTGATCGAAAAACCGTCTTTGTCGGTGACATCGCTGACTACAGGGGCTCCGCCCAC
>CP070784.1:1637736-1644170 GCA_020346605.1 Candidatus Bathyarchaeota archaeon
CTCGCCTCTCCGAGTCCGTTATCAACGGAGAAATGTACGTGAAGCAGTAATAAGGGCGTCGAGTAGCGCCGGGAAAACCTTTAGTTGTGCTCTGAGTAGGTTCGGTGGGGGCTTCCATGGAACTCTTTGGCAGGAGTCTGGGAATAGGTGAGAGGACGACCCTGAGGCAGAAGGTGGCGTCGTATCCAGACGGGACACCGATTTCGGTCGCTGTTCGCGCAGTCAATGGCGTGGGGGACGGACCTGTCATCTCGTTGCTCGGTGTGCAGCACGGTGACGAGTACTGCGGCATGGAGGTGGTGAACAGACTGCTGGGCGGGCTCGATCCTGAGAGCCTCTCAGGGACCATCATCGGGGTACCCGTCTCGAATCCCCTCGCCTTCAACGCCGGTATGCGGTTTTCCCCCCTTCGTCCGAGGGCTACGAGAACCTGAACATGAACAGGGTCTGGCCCGGGAACCCGAGGGGGCTCCTCATGGAGAGGGTCGCCGCAGCCCTCTGGGAGAACGTCGTCCTCAAGTCGGACTATGTCGTCGACCTCCACGAGGGCGGAAGGGCGTTCATGGCCCGTTACATCCACGCCCGTGGGACCGAGGAGACGGACAAGATCGTGGGCGACGAAGTCAGGAGGCTCTGCCGGCTCTTCGGCCAGGGGATCCCCGTGCTTGGCGGCGTCAGGACCCGGGGCTCGATGTTGGGCAGCCTCTCAGTGCAGGCGGGACTGAGGGGAATTCCCTGCATCGGACCTGAACTGGGAGGCGGTAGCCGTATCTGGGACGAGTTCGTCGAGATCGGTGTACAGGGGGTCAGGAACGTCCTCATCGGCTTGGGGATGGTGCAGGACGAACCCGTGGGTGCCGATCTTGAGCAGGTGACTGTAAACGAGAGCAACTGGCCCAAGACAGAGCGCGGTGGCATGATGTACAACACCTGCAAACTAGGGGAGGTTGTCGAGGAGGGCGAAAATGTGGGAGTTCTTAGGGACACTGCAGGCGACGTCTTGGAGGAGGTTCGCGCACCGTACAGGTCCGTTATCCTGGACACCAGATACCAGCCGACGGTCTATCCAGGTGACTGGACCTTCCACTGTGGCAAGCTGGCCTAGCTCAGCTAACTCGATCCGTTTTTCTCAATGAGTCTGATTGCCCCTTCTGGGCAAGTGCTGACGCAGAGGCCGCAGCCGAAGCAGTTCTCTGCATCGAAAACGAGTTCTCCATCGACCATCATGCGAGCGCTGAAGACGCATCGCTCGACGCAGACGCCACAGCCCTGGCAGATGTCCATGTTCGTCCTAGCGATCAGGTCTGATTTGAGGACGTGCTTCGCGATTCCGAACCTGAGGAGCCCAGAGAGGGTGTGGCAGCAGCATGGACAGCAGCTACAGAGAATCTTGGGGGTGTCGTCACCTTCCATGGTGTAGGCCATGTGGACGAGGCCCGCCTCGTGGGATCTTCGGAGGACGTCGAGTGCCTCTTCGAGGCCGATCTCCTTGGGGTCGTACCTGTCGAACTCCTGCTCGTAGTCGGCGGCCTCGTCGATGCTGAGGCAGACGTCCCTGGGGGTGTCGCAGTTTCCCTTGTCGACCTTGCAGCCGCAGTCCTGTAGGACGATCCGCTTCGCGCCTCTGAGGATCTCCGTCATCCTGGAGAGGTCGAGGACGCGGTGCTCCGCCTTGATGGCCACGTTTACAGGCACTGCCACAGCAGTTGTTATGCCGGAGAAGATCTGCTCGAGCTCCTCCTCGGTGTAGTCTTTTTCGTACCTCTTCCCCAGCAACCCAGATTCCATGGGCAATCCCCTGCCTCCGTCCCAT
The DNA here is from genome assembly GCA_020346605.1 of Candidatus Bathyarchaeota archaeon. GTDB lineage: Archaea > Thermoproteota > Bathyarchaeia > TCS64 > TCS64 > BS750m-G28. The sequence continues at coordinate 1,639,550 of CP070784.1, forward strand.
TTATCCCTTGTTCTCGAAAGGAGAAGTCATATCTGGAACTTGACGAACCGGACAGCGAAAACAGATAAACCGCTGAGGAGTCATTAAAGGGCGATAGACATGAGCGTTGAAGAGAAGTTGGAGAAACTGGGGGTGAAGCTCCCAGAGGCCCCGGCGCCGAAGGGCAACTACGTCGGAGCCAAGTGGGCCAGAAACATAGCGTTCTCCTGTGGACAGGGGCCGTTCAGCACGACCAAGCGGGGGCTGGTGGGCAAGGAGCTCACCCTGGAGGAGGGCTACCAGGCTGCGAGGGAGACCGCGCTCAACTGCCTGGCGCAGCTGAAGAAGCACCTGGGTTCACTGGACAGTATCAAGCAGGTCCTCCAGGTTGTGGGGTTCATCAACAGCGCGGAGGGCTTCATGGACCAGCCGTCGGTGCTCAACGGCTTCACGGACCTCCTCATAGAGATCTGGGGAGACCCCGGAGGAAAGCCCGCGAGAGCCGCCCTGCCCGTTCACCATCCAGGCTGGATCGCCATAGAGGCTTGGATGGTCGTCGAGCTGGAGGAGTAGCTCCCCCACCGTAACTCCATTTTTCCATATTTTTTCTTGACCGGATCGGTCTTTCCACGGACAGACTTATCAGATGATTTTCCCTGTCTAGTACCGCAATGTCTGGTAGAAACAAGCTGAAGATAACTGTGCTCAAGAGGCAGGACCCCGCCGAGATCTTCGAGACCCTCCCTGTCGCTAAGAAGGATTGGATGGTGCCCTGCGGCGTCTACGAGGACGGCCAGGAGTTCGTGGTCGAGAACATGCGGATGCCTGAGGGGTTCTGCGGCTCTGCTTGGCAGACCATATACCCCAACGTCAGGACCCTTGGATATGGCGGCAACCTCCCATACTTTGACGAGGAGGGGGTCTCCGTCACCTGCTGCGCCGACGGCATGAGGCCAGTGATCTTCAAGATAGAGCGCATCTGAGAGGCATCAAAATCGGGGCTTAGAAAGAGGTTCAATGGCCCCCCTGTTTTTATTAACCTTTCAGAGACAACTTCTTTTCTCTCAAGGAGGGAAGTCGCTATCCCTCGAACCTCTCCGTTTTAAGCGACTGGGTCTGCGCTACTCTTCTTCCTCGTGCTTCGTTATGACCAGCTTCTCGCCCTCTATCTTGATGTCGACGTACCCATTCTCTTCTGGGAACGGGAAGGCTGAGTCGGTCGCTACCTGCACTGGCACGTAGATGTAGAGTTTCTTGTCTGTTCTCCAGAACTTGCCTTTACCCCATAGCACGAAATCCCCTCAGTCTTTCTCCCAGTATGTCTTATAGAAATACTTATATATCTTTCACCTATTTGGAAAGACCACGGGAAAACCTGAGGGAAATCCCATCGGAAATTCTCGGAGCGAAAAAATGGAAATACCGTATACTAATTACCCTTCAGAAGAGATCGCGATAACAGAGGAATACTTCGAGCAGTTACCCCAGTCGATACTTAGAGACCTCAAGATCAGGAAACAGAACATGGAGGATCTGAAAGCCTTACAGAGGATAATCCTAGTCGAAGAGGACAGGCAATGTTCCGTGGACGAAATCCTAGCTAGGGTGCTGTCACTCTACCGTAAATTTGTGCCTTACAGGTAACAGATAAGATCTCGATTCGCTTTCTAAACTCCTCCCTTTTTTTTATATCTATTATCCTAGTCCCGTAGTTTAAAAAATGAGAAAAAGAGGGGTCACCAGGCGGAGTCGCGCTCGAGCCAGTCCACGGTGTCGGGGTGGTGGCTGTCCCAGCCCCGGACGTAGTCCTTCACCTTGTCGGTGAGGGCGATGGTCTCGTCGTAGCCCATCTTCTTGATGAAGGCCTGGATGTCCTCCTGGGTCTTCCTTCTGGGGGCCCAGTCGTCTGCGTTGGCTACCCTTATCAGGAACCTTGAATAGTTGGCCGCAGCCAGCCTCACGTAGGTCCTGTCCACCTTGTCCAGCGTGTCGTATTTCGTGTGGCCGTAGCCGCGCCCCGTCCGCGCTGCCCTACGCTCCGGATCGCCTCCTCCGCCAGACGGCACGCCCTTCAGGAAGAAGGGCCAGTGGTCGCTGTACGGGCCCGTCCTCTGCCCCATTGGCATCTCGGCGTTCATCTCCTCCCGCCACTTAGTGAGGAAAGGCTCCAGCTCAGGATAGTCGTGGAAGGTGATCCCCTTCCTGCTCTCCCCTCCCGCCGAGTCCAAGTTGAGCATGAACCTGCAGTCCGCGAGCTCGTCCTCGTGTGCCGACGTGTGGTAGTAGGAACCGAAGAGGCCTGTCTCCTCAGCGCCGAAACACATGAATCGGATGCGCCTCTTGAGCTTGTCCTTCACCATGTTGAGCACCCGGGCCATCTCCATGACGACAACCGCACCCGAGGCGGGGTCCACCGCGCCCTGGCTGATGTCGTGGCCGTCGTAGTGGCTGCCGGTGATGACATACTCTTTTTCCCCGCTGGTCCCGTCGACGTCGGCGATGACGTTGTGTGTGGTGACTTCCAGGTTCTTGTCGGTGGTGGTGATCTTGACTTTGACCTCTCCCTCCCGTGCCAGAAGCCTCTGGATGAAGCTCCCGTCCTCGTATGCTAGGCCGACGGATGGGATGATGGGGCTGATGCCTCCGGTGGGTGGACCATACGCAGGGTAGTGGTTCATGAAGATCCAGCCCTTTGCCCCCGCTAGGATGCTCCTAGTGAACTTCTCCGTCCTGTGGAGGCTGCGGTTCATCCCGAGTGGCCTAGCGCTGGAGCACATGACGACGTTTCCATCGATCTCCTCCTTACGCTTCTCGTAGATCTCGATGGGCCCGGGCCCCAGGTCCACAAGCTTCGCCTCGATCTCACCGCTGATGCTGTGGGGGAGGCTGATGACGTCGAACTCCTTCTGGATGGGGCTGGTCACCTCCAGCTTGGCGGGGCCGCGCCTCCAGCCAGGGATCTTGAATGGCTCGTAGTACGCGTCCTCCAGACCGTACTCGTGGAGCTTCTCCAACATGTACTTCACGGAGTTGATGTCGTCCTCGGTGCCGGGCCACCTGCTCTTGTAGATGTCGCAGAGGACCTCTAGGTTCTTCATGGGCTCGTTGCCGCTGTATATCTCTCCAAGAATTTTCTTGTCAACATCGCTGTAGGGATTCAAAATTACACCGGAAGATACTCACTGGATGGAGATATAAGGTCTATCCAAAATGGTCGAAAATACGCGCATCCTGTGTTCTCAGGGGCAGTTAATATGAAAAAAGGATGGTTGTCTCTTATGGTCCGTAGATCAATTCCAATCCGGCTATGTCGCCGGACTCGAGCGTCCGCTTGATGGTCTCTCCGTAGGTGCTGTACCCGTACATCGTCTGCGTCCGTGCAGGTCTCTTATACAGGTCGTCTAGCACAAGCCAGTGGCCGAACTCGTGGGTCGCAATGTTCTGCAGGTCCATTTTGCCTGATTCCCCGGTGACACTCCAAGTGTAGTCTGTGTCGAAAATCGTGTCTACCTCGATGATCTCCCCAGTGTAGCCGTAGTACCAGATATATGTGACAGCGATCGCACCCGCTTCAGGATAGTTCCCAAAGCTTAGAGCGTTTGTGCCGTCTCTAAAGCCTGCAGTTACCTCTCCTATTGTTCCGATGAAGAAGAGCTCGGTATCAGTTTCAACGTCCCAGGTCTCGAAACTTGTTACGATGACGCCGTAATCGAGTCCATCATCTACCACGTATGTGACAGGCAGGTCGCTGCTGGCCCAGTGGATGCCGCTGTACTTGTACCATTCCTTGTCTGTCATATCATGTTTGGGGGGTTTGCCGGGCTTTTCAGGCTTGGCCCTGTGTATGAAGACCTTCTTCTCGATCACACGGTCTGGCTTAGCCTCTACAAGAGGGATGATGCTGAAAATTAGGACGACGACTATCAGAACAACGGTCTTTTTCTTCAATTTTATCACTACTTTCAAGTTTCAAGTTGTTTATAACTCATTAGGTAACTCTGTTATTGATTTCAAATAAAAAAAATCAAAAAACAATATGTAACGTCGTCGATCCGATTATAAACTCCGTCGCGCCGAGGGCGCGGCTATTCGAGCTTATTAATACCTTCTCGGCGGCCTGCGCTTCTGGAAGCACTCCTGGCAGTAGACGGGGCGGCCCTCAGTGGGCTTGAAGGGGACTTCGTCCTCCTTCCCACATTCAGAGCAGGTGATCTTGGTCATCTCTCTGGGGCCGCGGTTATATCCACCGCGCCTCTCTCTGTAATCCAATACTTTCACTCCTTTTCGTTCGGTTATACACGGGATATTCGTTAGGATACTCCGCGTATACGTTCAGCTAGCTGGAAAACATCCTATTAAACCTATTGCATGTGCCCATTTTTAGTTAGAACTGTGAACTCGATTATGTAGGCGCTCGAGCTTCTGCTCGTATTCGTTTCTTTCAAATATAAACAGTAAATAAGGCACCATTTTAATTCTTCATCAGTTTTTTCACTTCTTCAGCAATACTCGTCCCAGACTACGCCATTTTTCTTCTAAAAAGGGAAGCCGTTTAATAAAAGTGGCCTAGATTGACTCCTCCCAGGTCGCCGTCAGCCTATCCAGGTAGGCACGGGCTTCCGACCGTAGCTGATCACGCCGC
>CP070784.1:1644270-1649234 GCA_020346605.1 Candidatus Bathyarchaeota archaeon
GGGTGGTGTATGGGTTCCGTGCTAGGGGTCTCTGGGCGATAAAGGCTTTAAGTGCTGGGGGCTTCTGTTTCCTCGGAGAGGGGCTGACCACCTTTCGTATCCCCGTACGAATTCCTCGACCTCAACCCTCTCCAATCCCTCAATTCTACCAGCATCACCGAGGGAACCGCCCTTCGACCCCCTCATGATAGGCGGGTCTCGCCGTGTAACAACTCTGAGAATTTTCCGGTGTACCCTACGGACAGCGATCTGGGCGCTCTCAGCTCCTAGCCGCCAAGTTCTTCAGAACGAGCAGGTAGTGGCTGCCCGCGAGGCCCAGGAGGGTGAGGGCGATACCGACGACGAGCATCATGTTCGCCTTCTTAGGGTCGTATGCCACCTTGGTGCTCCTGTAGGCGATGAGGAGGCCGGCGAACATGCAGAACGTGAGGAACATGCTGACCATGCTCTCGTTGAGGGTCTGCTCCCCCATGTAAGGGTGGACGGAGATCCAACCCCCCCGGGGCCCTGGTATCATGGTCAGTGGGTTGTCGAGCATGTCGTAGATGCCGCCGCCGACTAGGAACGCCATGAATATCACCGTGATCCAGGCGACCACGTCCATCGACATCTTGGGCCCCCGCTTGCCCTTGCTGAGGTCGTCGATGAATCTCTGAATCCTCCTGGTCACGGATGAGATGTCGTCCAACCTCCCTACAGGGAGAATACCTAGTAGGACGCCGGATATATGGCTTTTTACACCAGTGACCGGAGGAAATCAATAACTCTTTAATTCTGGTTCTTCCCCAACTATCGGGGTTGTAACCGTGCCGCAGAAGGTCTCTTGCTCGGAGTGTAATCATCTACTCTATGAAGGTGACATACTGAAGTCTCCCCAGGACATACTGAAGAAGTACGACGGGAGATGCCCGAACTGCAAACGTAAGCTTGGCTTCTCGACGGGCGCGGTCAGCATTTATCCGTGCGAGGATAACAAGGAATAATTTTTCCTTCCTCGCTGGTCTGAAAAAAAGTTTTAACCTATCCTTCCTCCTAGGATAGGAGGTATCAAATTGGATCTCAGGAAGACCCATCTGTACGATTACCACGCCGAGCATGGTAACATCGTTGACTTCGGCGGGTTTGCCTTACCAGTCTGGTTCGAGGGCATCATCTCCGAGCACAACGCCGTGAGGAACGACGTGGGCGTATTCGACACCAGCCACATGGGGCGGAGCATGGCCGAGGGCCCGGACACGGAGAAGTTCCTCAACTGGATCATCACCAACGACGTCTCCAAGCTGGGCCTGATGGGCGGCCTCTACACGGTGATTCTCACTCCCGATGCTGGCATCATCGACGACCTCATCACTTACAAGCTGGGGCCAGAGAAGTATTTCATCGTCTACAACGCGGGGACACGGGAGAAGGACTTCGCCTGGTTCAAGGAGAACGCCGAGGGATTCGACGTTGAGATCACCGACCTGTCCGACGACATGGCGATGATGGCCGTTCAGGGTCCTAGGGCCGCGGAGGTCGTCGACGAGATCACGGAGGAGGACGTCGCCGGGGTGGAGCGGTTCAATATCGCCGAGGTCACCATCGGGGGGCTGCCCTGCTTGGTAACCCGTACAGGGTACACGGGCGAGGACGGCTTTGAGGTCTACGTCAAGGACTGCCCGCTGAGGAGCCCGGGGAAGGCGCTCGATGTCTGGAACGCCCTCGTCGAGGCCGGCGCGAAGCCCTGCGGCCTGGGGGCTAGGGACAGCCTGAGGCTCGAGGCGGGGCTGAACCTCTCCGGTCAGGACGTAAACGAAGGGACGAACCCGCTGGAGGCGAAGCTCCGGTGGGTGGTGAAGTTCAAGAAGGAGGGGGGGTTCATCGGGAAGGAGGCCCTGCAGAAGGCCCGTGAGGCGGGCGTCGAGAGGACTCAGATCGGCATCAAGATGGTGAGTCGAGGCATTCCCAGGCACGAGTACGAGATCTGGGACGGAGAGGGGAAGGTGAAGCTGGGCGAGGTCACCAGCGGAGGCATGGCGCCCAGCCTGGGTTACGGAATAGGGCTGGGCTACGTCCCCAAGGGGTACAGTAAGGTGGGGACCCCTCTGAAGGTCAAGATCAGGGGCCGGCTGGCGGATGTGGAGGTCGTGAAATCGCACCCTTTTTATGATGATAAGGTCTACGGTTGGAAGAGGGATCGATGATGAGCGAGGAGTACAAGGTCCTTGACGACCTCCACTACACGGAGGAGCACGAGTGGGCGAGGGTGCTGGAGGACGGCACAGTCGCAGTGGGAGTCACAGATTACGCGCAGGCGCAGCTCCACGAGATCGTTTACGTCGAGCTTCCCGAGGTCGACTCCGAGGCGAATTACATGGGGGTCATCGGCGCCGTCGAGTCGGTGAAGGCTGTCTCCGATATGAACTGCCCTGTCGCTGGCACGGTGGTGGAGGTGAACGAGGAGCTCCTGGACAGCCCGGAGCTGATCAACGAGGACCCCTACGGCGAGGGGTGGATCGCGAAGATCAGGCCCTCTGACCTCGACGGCGACAAGTTGAACCTGATGGACGCCGAGGCGTACAGGAAGCACGTCGCCGAGCAGGAGCACTGAGTCTCCAGGGCGGGGGTTCCCAAGTGGCCAAAGGGGTTAGGTTCAGGTCCTAATGGATTAGTCCTACGTGGGTTCGAATCCCACCCCCCGCACCATAACTCCATCATTTTATCTGGTTGAAATCAGCGATCCTTCGGCGTACTCTCGTCTTTTAGGATACTCGCGATCTGGTTCCACAGCTCGTCGTCCGCCATGCCTCGGTCCTGCAGTCCGTGGTCGCTCCTCCAAGTTCGATGATTGAGGCCAGCTGCCGCTGCGAGGTGACGGGCCAGGGATTCGACGGATGAAAACATGCCTACACAGTTCTCGACCATACACTTGAAGATGAGCTCCGGCGCCTCCCAGCCCGCGTACGACCTGCCCAGGCGGTAGGCCTCGTCCAGCTTCTCCTCGCGTTCCGAGACGTGGTCATCCGCCGAGTAGTAGCGGATCACGTCGAGGCTCATCCCGGCCCAGCCGGTTATAGACCTGAACGTCCTGATCGCCAGCTCTACGCCGTCCGGGTCCTCGACGAGGTGGGTTACGATGAGGACCAGTGCTTTCCCCGAGAGGTTGTTGGGACCGTTCCCGGCGAGGAGGCCCTCCATCCTGTCTAGGAAGACCTTCATCTGCCCCGCTATGTGCCACCAGTAGATGGGAGTGGCGAAGATGATGAGGTCCGCCTCCATGAGCTCGGGGTACACCTCGGTCATGTCGTCGTCTATGACGCAGCCGGGCTCGCGCATCTCCAGGCACTTCCAGCAGCCTAGGCAGGGCCTCACCTCCATGTCGTTGAGGAAGCGCTCCTTGATCTCGGTCTCCCCGCCGTCCCTGAGCCCCCTCATGAAGCTCCTCGCTATGGTGATGGAGTTGCCCTCCCTCCTCGGGCTCGCCTCGACGACCAGCGTCTTGATCCCAGAAACCCCCCGTCCCGTCCTGTATCTGCGCTCGTTTATAAAATCGGCGCAGGCCTCTTACTGCGAAGGTAGGACTCTGTTTATACATCTACTCTGTGTGAGAGGCTCAGAACATGTGGCCCCCACCCCCTCGAGTACGAATTCCACCCTCCGCACCATGTTATTAACTCCCCTACTTTCGCTTTCTTAAAGAGGGTTTACCTGAAGGCGCGCGAGAGCATGCTTCCCTCCGGACTAGGCGCTTGTAGTTGAGCCAGTCCCAGGGGACATCGTTCCCGTTCCAGGGGACGTCCTCTAACCTGATGGCTCGCTTTAATTTAGCCATGGTCGTCGCTCGGAGTCTCTCTCGGGATTATGTGTTATCGAGTGCGCGCAGATGACCTCTTCTCAATGCATCGTCCAGAGCGTCCTCGTCTACAATACCCTCTCGGGCAGCTTTGTTGAGGACAGCGCACAAACGGAGAGAACCTCAATTATCCTTCCTGTCAGCGCGAGCGGTGGGTAATTACATAAAGGGGTAGACTAGCGGAAACCCTCGGACGCTTCTACTTCAGCATCGTGTATGCGATGAAGGCGGCCGCTAAGCCACAGATGGCGCACGCTGGATACCCCAGACCAACGGGGCAGTTACCGCAGATCCCCCTCTTCTTGGGCTTCTCTGCCTTTTCCTCGGCTTTTTTCTCCACCATTAACCACTCACCTCCCTTCCCTCATTGGTCGACTCGCCGCGACCGGAGTTCGAGCCGGCTTTACGGGCGCGTTCGTACTCCTCCTTGGTCATATCGATCCTCAGTACGCCGTTGGCGCAGTCCACCTCGAGCATGACGCCCTCGATAATTCGAAGTTCGTTCAGCTCCCCCAGCTCCCCCTCGAAGATGACGGGGTCCCTGGATTTGTCCGAGACGGATACACGTTTGACGTGCTCCCGAGATCTCATCTCGACGGAGAACGCGTGTTTTGTTCGAGGCATTCCGACCCTCCTACTTCAGGGCCTTCATTTTCTGCAAAGTCCTCACGACGATCGTGGGGCCAACCCCAAGGAGGAAGATGTCCCAGAGGAACTGGCGGGACGCCCACCAGTACGTATCCCCCAAGAGCTCCGAGACGCCCCACAGTGTGATGAAGACTCCAACGACGACCCAGAGAGCCAGGCCATCGTACTTTAGCTTGTTGAAGGCCCATCTTTCATATCTTACCAATCGATTCCACCTCGATATGGAGGCTGACGAGAAGCGAGATAAGAGGACCGAAGGAACGCCTATGAAAAATAACAATCAACTATGTTTTTTTAGGCATGCTAGAAGCGCGCGCCGACACCCTGCGCGCACGAGAGTAAGCACAAATAATATTCACTCCGCCATAATGGAATGGGGTTCCACCTTCATCATCTCGTTGTAGAGATACTCCAGCCAGTCTGAGATCTGGGGGCGATCCCTCACAACGCTTCTCGCCCTTATCTCCCTGAATATGGGTTCGTA
>CP070784.1:1649334-1666860 GCA_020346605.1 Candidatus Bathyarchaeota archaeon
CCTTGAGGCAATGGCCTGCGACGTCCCAATTGTGGCGACTGACGTGGGAGATGTGAAGAACATGATACAACCTCCGAAGGGAGGTATCATCTGTGCTCACAACCCAAGGGATATTGCTGAAAAAATAGTGATATCTGTTAAAAACAAAGAGACGTACACACCAAGAGATTTGATATTAAAATATACCTGGGAATCAACTGTTGAGAAAGTCGAGAAAATATGGGAAACGGCGATCAAAGATTAACTTCGTAAATACAAAGACAATTTCATTAAATTAACGAGGAAATGTTGGAGATGGGAATAACATCGCTCTTCGCATTCTTCTTTCACCTCCATTACCTGAAAGAAAATCAGGCCTTCTCTAGTAACAATCACGTCGTAACGAGGTGATATATCAATTCACTAAAGTCGAAAATGGTCGTGGGTACAACTTCAGTATCCACATTCAAACTCCAGAATCCAACGTGGGAGTGTTCAGCAGAAATATCCTTCCCTGTTTCGTCAAACTCGTGGAGATATCCGTGATCAGAGAGTATGAGGACAGCGACGTCTTTGAGCTCGAACAGCAATGGGAGATCGATGAGACTCCGGTAGACACGTTCGAGCAACATTAATTCCATTTCGTGATGCACCAGGTGATGGGCTATATCTGGTAGAGGAGAGTAAATGAAGGTTAAATCATGGCTGTCCAGAACCTCAAGGTTGCGGAGCCATCGGTCCCTCGTGGCAATGAGAAGCTCCTCAACATGTTCCTCACGCGCCTCGAACCCCTTTCCTATGAGATGGATCATGCGACCCCTGAAGTTTGCTTGTGCATCCTCATCATACGAGGGAACGTTGTCTGTCCTGACGGTGTAACCCTCACTCTCAAGCCTCATAAGAACTGTCAGATTCTTTTGGTCTTCAGTCATGTTCCTTGAATGAGCCTCGAACAGCCCGATAGTTCGAGCTTTTCTCCGCATACCAAGGCTCTTAACATTTCGAAGGAATCTCTTCCTCACCCAGACGAGAGGCTGTAGCCATGTCGGATATCCTTGTTCAAGGTTCTGGGTGAGGTAGCTGAGAGTGTAACCGTAGGTGCTCGGGTTTTTACCTGTCAAGATGGCTGAGAAACAGATCGGGGTCGAAAGCGCTTCAAGACCAACAACTTCGTAGGAGCCAAAGTTTTTTTGCTTAAACTCATCCAGCCTCCAGAGATCGATGAGTGTGAGCTCCAGAGCGTCAAGGGCAAAGATTATTGTCTTCACCACATCACCCCAAATCTGAAGATAGATGAACCATTTTCGCCATATATGTGAGTCTCTCCCTCGTCTTCCGTTGTACAGTATCGCTCGAAGATAACCCAGTATTGTCTGTTTCGACATCTAAAAATTTTATCAAAGGTTCAGGATCGCCTCGGTGAGTGCCTTCGTTCCATTTCCGAGTTCAGGGAGAGCGCAGGTCTTCGCTTTGGCTATCGCCTCCTCGATGTCACGAGATGTGAAAGAATCGAGTAGAGGGGCGTTGAGCTTCTCCGCGAAGAGTCTCGTGTCCTCGGGACCGGCCGCCCTCGTCCATGAAGGATAGCGAACTATCACAACGGGCTTGCCGTATGCCATCGCCTCCACCGGCGTACCGCCTGGCGGGCAGACCACGACCTCGGCTCCGGCTAGGAGTTCATCGAACCTGTCGGTGTAAGAGATCACCCTCCACTCGGGACGCCTCTCCCTGTATGGTGCAGGATCCAGGTCACCAGTCTGGAGCACAACGTTCTCAAAGACGGTATCAGCGAATGCGTCGAACAGCTCCTTGTAGCCGTAGGTTCCCCCTGCCACGAGAATGTACCCTCCTTCCCAGGGATCTACCTTTCGTTGGGGGAGGAGGGGGCCGAAGACTGTTCCATCGAGGAACCGTCTCTGCTCCTCCCACTGCAGCGCAGTGACTTTGGAGAAGCGGTGGAGTATCGCCGCGGTTCTGGAGGGGCTTGTGAATCTAACCCTGCTCTCAAGGTAGACCAAGGGTATTCCCTTCATCCACGCCGCTAGAGACGGTGCGATGCAGAAGTTGTTCCCTGTTCCCACGACGACGTCGACGTCCTTCGGCACCAGCCTGGGAGCCCTCCAGAGCGCCTTTGCCATTCGAAGTGCGAAGCTCCACAGCGGAGTTGTGGGGTGGCGGGGTTTGACGAGGGTATCGACTAGTCCGTATGGCTCCAGTCTGGACCTGCTAAGGGGGTCGTCGTCCGGAACGAGGAAAAGGAGTTCAGCCCTCCCTGCCAGAGCCTCGGCGAGTATGCGGGCGTACCCAGTGTGCCCTCCGCCGCCAGCCAGAATAAGTATCTTCCCGGCCATAGCGCCTCGAGCTCTCCTCCAAACACACTAGATGTACTGCACCAAGACGTACGAGATTCCGCAGACCAAGATCTCAACCAGGATTAGGATCGCCGAGACCTGGTACTCTTTGAAGCGTCCGGCCCGCATCACCACGTGGGTCAGGGAGTGGACGCCCTTCTCACGGGGCTCGAGCGTTCCATCCTCCCGGAGGATGCCGAAGTTCTCTGCCTCGAAGCTTGAGAAGGCCTTCAGGATTGCCTCGACGACCCAGGGAAGGAAGCACAGGATTGCGAACCTCTCCATGTTCCCGATCACAGCAACGCAGACGCAGACTGCTCCAATCGTGTAGTTCAGGTCCCCGGGAAACACCTTAGCTGGGTACCAGTTGTACCTGAGGAAGGCGAGGAGCGCGAAGGCGAAGGTCAACGCGATGAGCGACGCCGCGTACCTGCCGTTTACGTAAGCGTACACCCCGAGGGACATGTGGAGCACGAACCCCATCCCGGCCTCGAGCCCGTTGAACCCGGCATAGAAGTTCGTTGCGTTCGAGCAGCACAGCACGGCAAGAGGAATCAGTATGACTGGATACACAAGACCGAACTCGACCTCTCCGAGGAACGGCAGAATCATCGTCGGGACGCCTGCCTTCACAGCCGAGAGGGGAATCGCCGCCGGTATAGGTATAAAGTAGTAGAACCAACGAGGGATCCCCTTCCTCTTCATCCTCTCGAAGATGCCCTTCCCCTCCTTGGCCTTCATGAGGGTGGTCAGCACGTCGAAGACTCCAATGAGGGTTATGATGAGGATCGTGCTGATGCTGGCAAGAATGTACGTCAGCCCCGGGACCTCCCCGAAGAGGAAGATCCCCATGCCGATGTAGAAGAACACCCCCGTCAGGAACCCCAGGATCACCTCGGGGCCTCCCATGTCGGCCACGGGCTCGCCCTCCCTCTTCATGATGTCTCTGCCGACGATGCCGGTGGCCATAAAGAACTTGTTGAACCAGGGCGTCGTGACGTAAGTGAAGATGAACGAGACCACCGATGCCGAGGCTATGGAGTACCTCAGTTCGCTCAACGTCCACGCCACCATACCCATATCCCTCTCGACCCCCTTTTATCCCTTGAGGGTTCGGGAAGCTTTATCACAGCCCAAACGCCGGTAGGATACCGTGAGACCCCTCATAGTGGACGCCCTGGCCAGCGGACGAGGGAAAAGGCAGGCGACCCGAGATGTCATCGGAGCCGGCCCCAGGTCCCTGGCGGGAGTCCTCGAAGGGGAGGGAATGAAACCCCAGATCACCGTGGCAGAGACAGTTCTTGATGGCGAACTCGATCTCGGTGACTTCGACTTTCTCCTTGCGAGCGGAATGACCACGGACCTTCAAGCCATCAGGCGTGTCACCTCGACATGGAAGAAAACATCAGGGAGCCCGGTACTCGTCGGTGGACCTGTCGCCTCCGAACCAGAAAGATCTCTTACCAAGACTTACGCAGACATCTCAGTCATAGGCGAGGGGGAGCAGACGCTGAAGGAGTTGCTGGAACTAGGCCTGCATCGAGGTCGGCTCCCTGATCCGGAGGTGCTCAAGCGAGTACGTGGGATAACATATTTTGATGGTGTGGTCCACTTCAACCCCCTCCGACCAGCAATGAGGCGAAGAGAATATGACTCCTTGGTACCTTCTACAGCAACAATCGTCGATTATCCCCTCTTCCGATCTTCACGGGTCTACGTTGAGGCACTCAGGGGCTGCAGCAACTACGGCAGAGCCCGGATAGCGGCGGACACAAAGATATGCGAAGGGTGCCGCAGATGCGATGAGGGCGACCTCGAGGGGAGATATGATTGTCCCCAAGGGATCTCCCCGGGATGCGGCTACTGCTCCGTCCCAAGCCTGTTTGGCCCCCCCAAAAGTCGTTCCGCTGACAAAATAGTGCAGGAGGTTGAGGAACTCCTGTCAAGGGGCGTGAAGCGAGTCGTTCTTAGCGCACCAGGATTCCTCGACTATGGGAGAGACCTACTCGTGGAACCCCGTCCACTGACAGACCCCAGACACCCCGAACCAAACTACCAGATACTCGACGAGCTCCTCTCAAAGTTGTCGGAACTGAGTGGATTCCAGGACCGTAAGGCGTCGTTCTTCATCGAGAACATGAAGGGGAACCTCGTCACGGAGAGAGCCGCTGAGATCCTTGGTCGGCACCTCGAAGGTACGCCTGTGAACGTGGGGTTCGAGACCGGATCAATGACGCACACCGCCCAGCTTGGCCGTGCCTCGACGCCCGAGGAGAACCTTAAGGCGGTGTTGAGGCTCAAGAGAGAAGGCCTCAGACCATACGTGTACTTCATCCACGGGCTGCCGGGTCAGAACCCTGAGAACGCCCGCGAGACCGTCGAGACCATCGACAGATGTGTCGCGTCTGGAGCCTCGAGGATCATACTCTACAGGTTCCAGCCCCTCCCCATGTCAGCCTTCCATGGTATGCCCAAAGCCCCACCCGCCGAAAAGGACCTCATTGGGAAGAGTATCTATAGGGCAGCTCAGAGAGCCAACAGGACGCTTAAGGAGAACCTCGTGGGGCAGACTGTCAGGGTCGTGATCGCCGAGAGGTATAGGCGAGACAAACGATTTCACGTAGCCTATCCGCTCCACCATGGACCGGTGGTCCTTGTGGAGGGGTTCGAGGGATCTGAGGGCAGCGTCGTCGACGTTGAAATCGTTGGCGTTGTCTCGGATCGAATGGTACGCGGGCGCCTGTGCGACGGTATGTTTTAAAGAGAGTCCTGAAAGTTGTTATTTGCAATCGGTGGAACTCCATGGAACAAGATGAGACGGCTGAGAGGCCCCAGAGCGGGCCCGTCTACGAGTGCGTCCGCTGCGGGAGGAGGGTCGAATACAAGGAGCTGGAAAGGTACATCTCCTTCCGCTGCCCCTACTGCGGCTACCGCATATTCCGCAAGATTAGAGCCCCCATAGTGAAGAGGGTCAAGGCGAGATAGTGCAAGTGGTGTTGATATGAGCAAGGGCGATACCGTCGAGGAGAAGAGGGCTGCCCTAATCAGGAAGTACAGGAAGCTGAAGATCGACAAGGAGGAGAGGGAAGGGGACATCATCACCCTCTACCTGTCTCGAGGAGACGAGACGTTCATCATGCGTGTCCTCCTGAACCAGCCCACCATAGGAATAGCGTACGTCAGGGACCTTCAGGCGCTGATCAAGGAGGCGGAGGCCCGCAAGGGCATCCTCGTCGGAAACGGGAAGTACACCTACTCAGCCAAGAGCTCGGCCCCCAGGCTGGGCGTCGAGCTGATCCCACCGACCCTACCTGTCTTCGACATCTTCGAGCACAAGCTCGTCCCCAAGGCGGAGATCGCAAGCGGCGAGGAGAAGAAGAAGCTCGTGGAGGCCTACCACGCCCAGCCCTACCAGTTCCCATGGATGCTGGTCACCGACCCAGTCTCGATCATCCTGGGGGCCGAGCCGGGCGACATCATCAAGATAACCGCCGAGAGTGAAACAGCCGGGATAACAGAGTCCTACCGATACGTGGTCTAGCTGGATGAGTCATATCTCCGTTTCTTCGGCTCTTCCTCCGCTCTGATTTCTTGGAGGATAACCATAGCCTCCCCCACGGGGACGTCGAGCCGTTGGGAGAGCTCCTCGACGGTCATCTCGGGGTGGTCGACGAGGAGCGAGTCCCTGACGTAGGCCTTGTGGGAGTTGTACATGGGCAGCCTTTGGACCGCCTCGACGAGAATGTGCCAGAGAGGGTTCTTCTCCAGCTCGGTCGTCATCGCCCCTCACATCAACTCTGCCGGAGCTTGTCGTACATCTTGTCGAAGGCCCATCTGAGGCTGCTCCGTATCTCCCTCAGCCGCCTCTCTCCCCCAAAGTTCCTCACGATGATCCTCAAGATCCTATCTCCCTCGGTAACGACTTCGTAGGACAGTACCTCATCGAGGGTGGCCTCACCCCTGGTAGCGCGCTCCTCATCGGCAGCCCTCATGTTCTCAAAGACCCTGTCGACGAGGAAGGACTGGAAGGGGGGGATCGATGTGTTGAAGACAAGACCCGAAACTGGCTCGAACACGATCTCCTCCCCATCCAATCTGAGGGTTCCCAGAGTCATACCTCCCTTGGACTTGATGGAGCTCTGGTCGTCATCTCCAACAGCCTCATCGATCGGTTCAGGCCTCGTCTTCGCTGGAGTTGGTTGACGGAAGCCCTGTCGCACGATGTTCCTGTCGATCTCTGCAATGGCCTTCTGAAGGTCCTCCAACTCCGTCTGCAGGTGCGTTATCCGCCTTCCCAGGTCTTCCCGTATCCTCAGCAGCTTCCTGGTTTCATCCTCGCTGCCCAATACTCTCACCCCTCTGATCCATGAGATAATCTTTGTTCAGAGATTAAAAACCTCTGAAGCACTCAACTCCGCGGGCTCAGCTATCCCATGAGAAATCCGTGCCCAGGAACTCGTTTAGCTCCCGGTTGGGCTCCTTGTAGTAATCTGAAAGGCGTCTCCTGATATTGACATCCATCTCATCGTATTTGCCAACGTTGTACCTCCGATCAACTGTCGGCTCCCAATCGCTGAGGTCAAGGAACTGGAACGTCCGCAGGAGGACCCCAGCGGGGTCTTTTAGAAGGTCGCCGTTATCCAGCATCAGCAGTTGCCTACGGGGGAAGTACTCCAGCAGATTTCTGATTTGCTCCACGTATACTCCCCTCGAGAGGTACGAGAAGTGCCTATGATTGTAGCTGGAGTAGCTCTCGTCGAGGAGCATCTTCTCCACCTCCCCTCGGAGCCTCTCCTCCTCTTTGTCAAGCGCCTCCTCGAAGGGCAGTGTCTCATAACCGCCCCTCACCGAGTGCTGATAGTGGGAGTAACATCGGTCCACCGGGTCCCGCAGTATAAGAATGAGCCGGACGTCGGGGACCACCTCGGCCATCCTCCTTGGGGCGTGGGGATGGAAGACGTAGTATGGGCTCGCTTCTCCTGTAACGAAAGAGCCCCCTAGGGCGTTCCGGCCTATGGTAATGGGGAAGTGAGACCTGTACCAGTCGATACCCTTCCCGTAGTAGAGGTCGAAGTAGTGGATCTCCTTTTTCGAGGGCGGTACGACCTCGGGATGAGCGACTATGTAGTTGTACAGGGAGGTGGTTCCGCATCTCTGCCCGCCTATAATTAGGAAATCGGGTAGGGGTCTCATCCGGGTCGTCGACCTGCGGAAGGCATCAACGCCTGCACGGACTGATCGTTTGATCTTCAACTTCGTGGATGGGCTTGCACTGTCCCGTCTCACATGTTCAGTACTCGCACAATCTTTAGTTCCAAGTACGATTTCTTTCTCTATCCAAGAGATGTGCTTGGTTGAAGCGGTTCCATTCGACTGCCACGGCAGGAAGTTTTCGTTATCAACGCCGAACAGATTCCTGCCGTCCCCGGTCTCACCTCTAATACCGTCACGCAGATAGTGCCCGTCCCTCCACCAAACGATATCCGCCTCTTCGGCGACTGCTCTCAATGTCCACCTAGAGCCATCATCGCTCGTGTAGAGCTTGCCCCTCGACTCGTAGGGTCTTAGGGTCGCCCACAGCCTGCCGCTGCGGTCCTTCTCGAGGTAGAAGACTCCCCATCCCCCCCAACCGGCGACCCCTTCGGGCATCACCTTCATTGGCGACCCATCGTCCTGGGCTCTGTAGATGGCGTCCTTGGAGAACACGCTGTCGCAGCCCAAGTAGACCCACTCTCCTTTGAAGGCCATGCCAATGAACTGGAGCCTGTCCTTTCCGTCGCCGAACTTGATGAGCCAGTCGCTCCCGTCCTTCATCTTGGAGCGCCACACGCCGTCGAGGCCGTCGGTGTCACCGGTCGCCGCGTAGAGCCATCCCGTCGAGGGATCCACCCTTATGTTGTGGACGTGCCTTGTCTCAGACCACCGCGGGTCGCTTATGTCTGCCCATGTCTCGCCACCGTCCACGGACTTCCAGACCTCTGCGGCCTCGTTCTCCCCCCAGTAGACGCCCAGGTAGAGGTTACCCTCCCCGTCCTCGTCGAAGCCCCAGAAGCACTTGCCAGAGCCGATGCCCCCACTTGCGTTTATCTCGTAGAAGCTCCTGCCACCGTTATCGCTCTTGAATATCCGGCCTTTGTCCCTCTGGCTCTCACCTACGGTGCCCACGAATATCTGGTCTCTGGAATCTATGAAGAATCCGCGAACGTCGCCAACCTCGGGGAAAGTGTACCTCAACTCAAGATTGTACGGTTGGCCGTCCGAAGCCCAATAAAGTCTGTTGGGATAATGCAGGAGGAAGAGCCGGCCCTCGCCATCCCAGCCGCCGTGCCCGAAGTGCCCGTAAAAGGACTCTCTCATGCATATGAAGAGCTTCTCCACAGCTTCACGGCCACCATCATCTCCTGAGGGGGCCCTGAAAAGTCCTTTTTTATCATTATAAGGAGGTTTTTCCCCATTTTTCCGGGGCTTATCGGGCATAATGGTCATTAGAGAGTCTTCAGTTGCCTAATTAATATTTATAGGGAATTCCATCGACGGATAGTGTCCAGCTCACCATCAATCCTTTTCTACTCAATCAGTTCATTATCCGGTAGGTATTTCCATGCTGGGCAAGGGGTTCGTAGATAGATACTTCAAGATCAGCCGCGAGAAGGACAGTTTCCTGTGCGTCGGTATCGATCCGGCGACGGCGTCGATGAGGGCGAGGCATGTTGTCCCGCAGAAGCTCATAGAAAGTCACGGTGTGACCGGGGGGATCAAGAGGTTCTGCCTCGACGTCATCGAGGCTGTCGCGCCCTACGCACCGGTGATAAAGCCCAACGCCCAGTTCGTCGTCTACCCCTTCTCACATGAGGACCTGAAGGAGTTGGTTGGAGCCATCCACGATGGCGGCTGCCTCGCGCTCCTTGACTGCAAGATCTCGGACATCGGCACCACAAACGAGGCGGGGCTCCACTGGATAGACGATGTGGGGTTCGACGCCGTCACCTTCAACCCATTCCCAGGATACGTGGACGGGAGCGACGTGGTCTACCGTTGGGCTGGGGAGAGGGACAAGGGAATATTCGCACTGTGCAGGATGTCCAACCCCGGGGCCCGCGACTACCAGTCCCAGGAGGTCGACGGCGAGACGCTCTACATCAAGATTGCGCGTGACGCCCATGGACACGGGTGCAACGGCTTCGTCGTCGGCTGCACAGCACCGTCAGAGCTTGGGGAGATTAGGTCCATCATCGGCGAGGAGGCGCTCATCCTCTCCCCGGGTCTGGGGCCCCAAGGGGGAGACCCTAAGGCGGCGTTGAGGCTGGGCGCGAACAGCTCGGGGGAGGCATTGATCGTCTCCTCCTCAAGATCAGTGGACTACGCCTACGAAGGGCTCGGGTGGGAGAGCGGGAGGTACGCAGAGGCGGCGTCGGTTGTCGCCCGGAGAAAGAGGGACGAGCTCAACGAGATCAGGAGCCGACTTTTCTGAATAAGATCAATAATGATTCAGTTTCGGTTAAGCTTTAATACGATGTTTTCAAAGTTTCCAATACACTCTGAGGGGTATTGTGTTGGTTTCAGGACTCACGGAGGTGAGGTTCCACGGGCGGGGTGGACAGGGGGCTTGGACCGCGTCTCTCCTTCTCGCCCAAGCGGGGTTGATTGAGCAGAGGTACATTCAGAGCTTCCCAGCCTTCGGGCCCGAGCGGGCGGGGGCGCCGATAACTGCGTTCACACGTATCAGCGATGCGCCCATCCACATCCACTCTAGCATCTACGAGCCCGACGTGGTCGTTGTGCTCGATCCGACACTTCTCGGGCCGGCCGTCGTCGAGGGAGCTAAGGAGGAGACGAAGATGGTCGTCAATACGGATGGGACGCCCGGAACAATTAGGGAGAGTCTTGAGGTAGGCGATATGGTGGTTTGGACAGTGGATGCAACGAGCCTTGCTCTGGAGGTGCTGGGTCGTCCCATCACCAACACTGCGATGCTCGGTTCGGTGGTGAAGGCGACGGAGGTTGTGAAGCTGGAATCGCTCCTCGAGGCTGTGAAGAAGAGGTTCACCGGCAGAATCCAGGAGTCGAACCTAGAGGTAGTGAGGAGGGCACACGAGGAGGCGGTGAAGGGATGACTGAGTCCAAGCCCGGATGGAGGGAGCTCCCCAGGGGCGCGGTGTCCATCAAGTCGTCGACCGAATACGAGACGGGGGATTGGGGGATCGAGGCGCCAGAGTTCGACAGGGAGAAGTGCACCAAGTGTACGTTCTGCCATTTCTTTTGCCCCGAAGGCGCCATCGAAGTCAGGGAGGATGGTTTCCCGGAGGTCGACCTGAGGTACTGCAAGGGCTGCGGCGTCTGCGCAGAGGAGTGCCCCGTCAAGTGTATCACCATGGTGGTGAAGAAGTGAGAGACCAGATTCCTATGGGAATGAACGGGGACGAGGCCGTCGCCTACGCCACGAAGCAGGTGAACCCAGACGTGGTGGCGGCCTACCCCATCACGCCTCAGACGATCATCGTTGAGAGGTTCAGCGAGTACGTCGCCGACGGGGAGGTTGACACGGAGTTTGTCGCTGTAGAATCCGAGCACAGTGCACTCAGTAGCTGCGTGGGGGCCTCTGCGGCGGGGGCGAGGGCGTTCACGGCGACGGCGGCCAACGGATTGGCGTTGATGTGGGAGATCACCTACATTGCCTCCGGAATGAGGCTGCCCATCGTGATGGCCGTGGCCAACAGGGCACTCAGCGGTCCACTCAACATCCACAGCGACCACGGGGACTCCATGGGCGCCAGGGACAGCGGGTGGATACAGATCTACTGCGAGAACAGCCAAGAGGTCTACGACGCCTGCATCGAGGCTTGGAGGATCGCCGAGCACTCGGACGTCCTACTCCCGGTGATGGTCTGCCTCGACGGATTCTCGCTGAGCCACACGATGGAGAACGTCAGCACACTCCCCGACGAAGTGGTGAAGGAGTTCGTCGGTGAGAGGAAGTTCATCACTGTCCGTGGCCATGCCGGGGAGACCGAGCTTAGGCTAAACCCTGAGGTGCCCCTCAGCATGGGCCCTGTGGACCTACAGGACTACTACTTCGAGCACAAGCTCCAGCAGGTCGAGGCGATGAGGCATGCCCTAAAAGCCATCCCGGAGGTGGACGCCGAGTACGCCAAGATAACGGGCCGCGAATACGGCATGATGCACCCCTACAGGATGGAGGACGCCAACGTGGCCCTCCTGGGGCTGGGCTCCACCATGGGCACCGTGCGCTTCGTCGTCGATGAGCTCCGCGATGGCGGTGTGAAGGCCGGGCTCATCGACCTGAGGGTCTACAGACCGTTCCCGGAGAAGGACTTGATCGAGACACTGGGAGACACTTCCGTCTTGGGTGTCCTGGACAAGACGCCCATCTTCGGCTCCCCCGGTGGACCACTGTACGAGGACGTGAAGTCGACTTTCTACGAGCAGGTCGACAGGCCCCTTGTTGCCGACTACATCCACGGGCTGGGAGGCCGCGACGCGAGCCCCCAGCTGCTCAGAGGCATCTTCGAGGACCTCATTGAGGTCCAGAAGAAGGGAGAGGTCATCAGAAAGGTGAGCTTCATGGGAGTGAGGGAGTAGGGGTGATGACATGAGTCAGATAACTCTGAGGGAAGCGGCCAAGAAGCCGGACGGACTCGCACAGGGGCACAGGCTCTGCGCCGGCTGCGGAGAGTCCCTCATAGTCAGGATGGTGCTCAAGGCGACACGCGGACCCGCGATAATCACCTCCGCCACGGGATGTATGGAGGTCGCGACGTCGATCTTCCCTTACACCTCGTGGAACCTCCCGTGGATCCACACAGCCTTCGAGAACGCTGCGGCGAACGCCAGCGGTATCGAGGCCGCCTGGAAGGCCATGAGGAAGAAGGGGAAGGGCCCGTTGGCCGAGTACGAGACGCTGGACATCATCGCGTTCGCGGGCGACGGTGGTACCTACGACATAGGGCTGCAGGCCCTCTCAGGGGCCCTTGAGAGGGGGCACGACTTCACATACGTACTACTGGACAACGAGGCCTACATGAACACTGGGATCCAGAGGAGTGGAGGGACGCCTTTCGCCGCCGCCACGACCACGAGCCCCGCGGGCAAGGTCATCCCCGGTAAGAGGGAGTGGAAGAAGCCTATAGACGATATTGTCATCGCCCACGGCATACCGTACGTGGCTACGCTGAACGCGGCGTGGCCCCTCGACGTGATGCGCAAGTCGAGGACGGCCCTCGAGGCCGATGGCCCGACGTTCCTGCACGCCATCGTCCCGTGCACGAGAGGGTGGAGGTATCCTACAAACAAGACCATAGAGATCTCTCGCCTCGCCACTCAGACCTGCCTGTTCCCGCTCTATGAGTGCAGGCTCGAAGAGGGGAGGCCCGTCTACGAGCTCTCGGCTCCCAGCGCGGCGATCGCTAGGAGGCCAGAGGCGAAGAAGCCCGTCGTGGAGTACCTAGAGCCCCAGGGGCGTTTCCGCCACCTGTTCCGGCCCGAGAGGAGGGACGATCTCATCGACAGGATACAGGCGTGGGTGGACCACAACTGGACGATGCTACTGGAGAAGGCGGGCGTCTAGCGTCTCCCCTGCTTTTTATATCGTTGGACTGTCCAGGGATAGTTGATGAGCCTCAGCGACTCCGTCAGGGACATGCTCGCGAAGAGGATCGCCGGCGAGATCGTGCTCTCCTCCAGCCCTGGCTCGACGATGAGGAAGTGGAGGACCCTACTGCAGGTGAGCCAGATAGACGTGGCCAACGAGCTCGAGCTGTCCCCTTCGGTGGTCAGCGACTACGAGACCGGACGTCGAAGGTCTCCCGGGAGCGGCTTCATCAAGCGCTTCGTCGGCGCCCTCCTCGAAATCGACGAGAAGAGGGGGGGTAGGTACATCCAGCAGCTGGCCCGGATCACGCTGGACCCGGGGGACGTCTTCCTAGACATACGGGAGTTCGTGGCCCCGGCCACCATCAGGGAGGTGTGCGAGGCACTGGAGTGCGACGTCCTGGTGGGGGAGGAGGCCCTGGAGCAGGACGTCTTCGGCTACACGGTCATCGACAGCGTCAAGGCCATCCAGACGCTCTCGGGGCTCGACTTCTACAGGATCTTCGGGACGACGAGCGAGAGGGCCCTGATCTTCGTCGGCGTGTCGCGGGGCAGGTCGCCCATGATCGCCGTGAAGATAAGCCCGTTTAAGCCTAGGATAATCATCCTCCACGGGATCACAGGTGAGATCGATCCACTGGCGATAAAACTGGCGCAGAGCGAGGGCACGCCGCTGGCCATCTCCAGGCTTTCCTCTCAGGACGAGCTCGTGGAGGAGCTGCTGAAGGTCTACAGGCTTACGCAAGAATAACGTGGTAGTCGCGACCGATTTGGGATTTTGCTTGCCTCATGATTAAAGGAGTGTGGGCTCTAGACCAGAATCTCATTAAGCGTCGTCTCTAACATCTGCCTCATCTGCCGTTCAGACTTTGCGCCCACGTCTCTGTGGATCACTTCTCCGCCGTGGAACACGATGAAAGTCGGTACCCCCTTGACGCTGTACCTCCGGGTCGTCATGGGGTTCCTGTCCACGTTCATGGTAGCGACCCTCATCTTGCCCTCGTACTCCTTTCCTAGGCCCTCCATGACGTACTTAACCTGCTGGCAGGGGGGGCACCAGGACGCCCAGAACTCGACCAGCACCGGCAATTCGGCATCCAGGACCTCACTTTCAAAGGTTCTGTCCTTGACCATCATTCCTTCTCAACCTCGACTGCAACGAGTGGGGTACTTACATCCGCGTTGGTTTTAGGTCGGATCGTCGTGGCTTCCTCCTTTCCGGTCACGAGAGTAGGTGTGAACCCGTCCGTCTCCTTCGTCCCCGGCATGTAGATCTCGAGGGTCTCTACCTCCCTCTTATCGCCGCTCCACCAGGTCCTCGGCCTCACCACGTGCTCCACCATCCTGAGCCGCTCCATGATCTCCGGCCTCGCCAGGAGCCCGAGCATCCTCTCTATCTCTGTCTCTAGGCTGGTGTCGGGCTGGAAGCCCAGCTCGTTGGGCAGCTTCGTTGAGACGGCCTCGAAGGGGTGGTTGGCCGCTTCGACCCTGGGGTTCTCCACCCTCTGGAGCTCCACCTTGAGGTCGAACTTCTCGCTGGCGACCTTCGCCACCGTCTCCGCTAGCTCCCTGACCTTGTGGAGGCCCGATACCTGGTTCACGACGTCGTACTGGCCGGGCTCGGGCGGCGATGAGATGAGCCGGACCATGCACTCCATGGCGTCTTCGAGGGCGATGTAGCCCCGGATCTGCTGGCCCTCGCCGTAAATGGTTAGGGGCATCCCCATTGCGGCCTGGGCGACGAACCTGTTCACCACGGTGCCGAACCACTCGTCGACGTCGAAGCGGGTCCTCAGCCTGGGGTCGGAGGCTACCTGTTCGGTGTGGACCCCGTAGATGACTCCCTGCATCACATCATAGGATCTGAGCCACCAGTACTTGCAGGCCTCGTAGACGTTGAATGTGTCCTGGACCTTGCTGACGTGGTAGAAGCTGACGGGATCCCTAGGGGTGAGCTCTCCGCCGAGGCTCCACTCCCTGTCGTTCCACAGGAGGACGGCGTCGGCAGGGAACATACCCTCGAAGATGGGTCTCCCCGTGAGAGGGGCTCCATACTCGCCCATGGTGCCGAGCTTGATGAGGGAGGCCTCTGGGACGATCTCCTTCATGAGGAAGAGGACGCCGAGGGTACCGATGACATTGTTGTGCTGCACCTTGATGGCGTGGTCGCAATCCACCATGCTGTAGGGGGCGCTGGGGATCTCGCCGTAGTGGACGACAGCCTCGGGCTCGACCTCCCTCATGAAGGCTCCTAGCTTCTCCCGGTCGAGGATGTCTATCTCCCTGAACTCGATGTCGATCCCGAGGACCTCCCTCGCCGCCCCGATGCGCTCCTCGATGGGAGCGATGGGGACGACGCTGTGGGAGCCTTTCTCGTCGACGGCGTTCCTCCTTATGAAGCAGTCTACGCCGCTGACCCGACATCCCAGGGAGCCAAGCTTCAGCGCCAGGGTCCAGCCCAGGTAGCCGTCGACACCTAGGATCATCACCCTCATTTCGTTGAGGAGGTAGCCATACTCTGTCGGCCTCCACTCAAGGCACTCCTCGAAGGTGATGGAAGGCTCGAAGAGGCCCAGCTCAGACCTGCGGGAGCACTCGATCAGCAGCCCCTCGCTCTCGATCTTGTCCCGTATCGACTCCACTGACTGTCCGCATGCCCTGAAGTCGACGTTTCCCTTCAGCATCGCCGCCGGACAGTTCCAGCAGGTCTTCTCAGCGTTATGCAGTTTCATCCCAATCTTCCTCCCGATGTCTTCCGGAAAATTGATAGTGCGTCCTCCACCGTGGGATCCCGTGGGAAGCTGGAGTCGTCTTCCCATCCCCTCACGTAGAGGAATGCGTCTTCCTCAGTGTGCTTCCCTGTCAGGAAGCCCCTCTCGAAAAGGTCCTCCTTGTGGAGGCCCATCTTCAGGTTGAACCCTGATTCCGGTACAAGTATCAGGTCGGGTGCGTTCGCAAGCTCTTTTCCTCTGTAGAGCTCGTCACGTCGGTAGACTTTCCTGATTACTTTCCTTCCGTTCTTCTCCAGTTTCTGGAACAGGTCCGTCAGCTCCTCTAGCAGTTGGAGCTCGGAGTCGCGAGTCACGCTCCCCCTAGGATACTTGCCGACCTTGTTCAGGTATATCCGGGCGGACTCCAATGCGAAGGCCTTCGTGCCCGATTTGATGCCGTTGTAGGACTTTCTCGGGTTGTCCTCCAGGTCGAGGTATCCACACTGGGCGAGGTAGGTGTTGACGTTCACACCGGCCTCGATGCCCTCCATACCGTGGTCTGAGAGAATCATCAGAGGCGTTTCGTCGCCGATCTCCGAAGCGATGTATCCGATGGCTTCGTCGACCTTTCCGTAGAAGTCGAGGAGCTCCTGGCGCCACTCATGGTCTCTGTTGTTGTAGGCGTCCCAGAGGTAGTGCTCAAGCCGGTCGGTGCCGGTGATCACGAACATGAGGACGTCCGGGTCCGTCTCAGCCATGAGGAGCCTGAGGGCGTCCATCCTCCTGTCGAGGGCCTCGTTCAGCTCCTTGAAGAAGAGCAGCTTGGACTTCTGAGCCTTCGAGGAGTCGACGTCGACCATGTAGCCTTGCTCCTTCAGTTTACCCGCGTAGGATGGCGGATAGACGGCTCTGTCGATGTTTGGGGAAACGAAGCCGGATATCAGTGCGCCATTGATCTCCTGCGCGGGGTAGGCGGCCGGGAGGTTGATGACGAGGTAGCACGAGTCGTCC
Organism: Candidatus Bathyarchaeota archaeon; assembly: GCA_020346605.1. Lineage (GTDB taxonomy): Archaea > Thermoproteota > Bathyarchaeia > TCS64 > TCS64 > BS750m-G28. The sequence continues at coordinate 1,665,995 of CP070784.1, forward strand.
ATCCTCCAGAAGGGCCGTGCCCTCAGATTCAGCGAGCTGTGGTAGGAGCTGACGTAGCTGCCCTTCATGAGGTCGGTGAATCCGTAGACGCCGTGCTCCCCCGGGTTCTCACCCGTGATGATGGAGCTCCAAGAGACGGCGGAGTTGGCGGGGATCGCGGACCTCATTGGGACGAAGTTCCCGTCTCGCTTGAGTTCCCGGAAGTTGGGCATCACCTCCCGGTCGGAGAGGTCGTCCAGCAACCCGTAGGGCACCCCATCTAGACCGATGATGGAACCCTTCCTTGACTTCGCGACCATTCTCCCATGAGCCCTCCTGTCTCCAAATCGACGGTTTTGATGAGAAATATTACTACTAGTCAGTAATAAATATTTTTATGGATCGTTGATACATGTTCCCTACCGGTAACACATATGATGTCGCGCTGGTCCATGAGTTTTTCTCGTCTTTTTTAATTCAGTGCGTTTCTAGGAGGTAACAGGAAAAATTATGGGGTCGGTAAACAGTCGGTTAGTAATAAAAATGGAAGTTTCATCGTCTGAAGTTTTTCGGTGCGTTCTCTCTTTTCCCGGACTATCGTGCCGAGCTTATTAGCGATGACCCTTGCCTCTTTGTAGAACTCGGCAGGTATCCTCGTTATGAGATGCCCCTTGATCTCGTCGAGGAAGCCGTTTCGGGCCACGACGGAGCTGGCGGCGCAGTCCTTCCGGTGTCCGCAGGTGTAGCACCAGGAGACGCCCCGCACCCGGAGGCGCCCCACGGCGCGCGCCCTGACCTTGGCTGCGACCTCCTCGTCCGTGGCTAGGAGCCTCTCCGATGGGCCGAAGAAGACGATCTTCACGTCCTCCAGCCACTGCCTCTTCAGC
>CP070784.1:1666960-1672536 GCA_020346605.1 Candidatus Bathyarchaeota archaeon
GCCGCGAACCGGCTCCTGAAGGCCGGTGTGGCGGTCTCCCGAACCAGCTACTCTGTGGAGAGCGGCGACCTCTTCCTGCCCCCGGGCGCCTTCATCGTGAGGAAGGCTCAAGCCAGCTCCCTGGAGATGCTGGCGAAGGAGTTCCATCTGGTGTTCTACCCTCTGGAGGAGGAGGTCACGGACACCGTGGCGCTGAAGCCGCCAAGGATCGGGATGTACCAGAGGTACTGGGGCGGCAACATGGACGAGGGATGGACCAGGTTCGTGCTGGAGCAGTTCGAGTTCCCCTACACGACGCTGATGGACGAGGAGATCAAGAAGGGCGACCTGAAGAAAAAGTACGACACCATCATCCTGCCCAACGACTCGCCGGAGATCATCACCGGCGAGGACATCGAGGCCTACTACGAGAAGCGGTACGGAGGCATGAGGACGATGCCCAACTACCCGCCCGAGTACAGAAGCGGCATAGGGGACGAGGGGGTCGAGGCGCTGAAGAAGTTCGTCGAGGAGGGCGGCACGCTGATCTGCTTCGACGGCGCGTGCGAGCTGGTGATAAAGGAGCTCAAGCTGAAGCTGAAGAACGTTCTGGACGGAGTGCCGTCGAAGGAGTTCTTCTGCCCCGGCTCCACGCTGCACGCCATCGTCGACCCGACCCACTATGCAGCCTTCGGAATGCCCGAGGACAGCCTGATATTCTTCTGGAACAGCAGGGCCTTCGAGATAGTGCCTTCAGGGAACAACGAGAAGTACGAGGTCGTGGCCAGCTACCCCGAGGGGGACATCCTGGAGTCGGGCTGGCTCATCGGCGAGGAGAAGCTGAAGAGGAAGGCGGCGATGGTCGTTGCCAACCACGGCGAGGGCAAGGTTGTGCTTATAGGCTTCAGGCCCCAGCACAGGGCCCAGACCCACGGCACCTACAAGCTGGTCTTCAACAACCTCTACGGATAGACCCATTTTTTTTCTTTATTTCTCTACGATATAGTCGTAGACATACTTGGACACGTCGGCAATCGTCTGCTCGGCGGCGTAGACGTCCTTGGCCTCACTAGTGAAGCAGGAGAGTATGTAGGTCTCACCCGACTCCCGGAAAGTGATCACGGCGCAGTCGTTCCTGATGCCGGGGAGGCTGCCGGTCTTGCGTGCCAGGGTCAGCTCCCCCCGGGGCAGGTACTTAGGTATCCTGTAGCCACCAGTCTGGCATCGTTGCATCGTTTCCAGGATCGCGTCGCAGCTCTCCCTGCTCGCTGCTTTGCCCTTTACGATCATCTCCAGGAGCTTCGTCATCTCATTGGGGGTGGTAACGTCGTTGTCCTCTATACCCAGGGACCAGGTCGCGCCTCTTGTAGACTTCCCAGCCATCTCATTGTATAGGTCGAGGGTCTTCTCCCCGTCCGGGACATCGTCTAGGTCTACAAGGTCGAAAAGGATGTCGCGGCAGTCGGCGACGACCGTCGTCTTCTCCAGCCCCAGTTGCTTCAGCGTGGCGTTTACGTTGTCAAGCCCCACCCTCTCTGTAAGGAGGTCGGTGGCCGTGTTGTCGCTGAGGACCATCATGAGCTCTATGAGATCTCGGATGGAGAGCGTCAGCCCCTCGCTGAGAACCTTGAGGATGCCCGAGCCCGGGACCAGGTCGGATCCAGTGAGGACGATCTTCTAGTCCAGGTTCATCCTGCCGGCGTCGACCTGCCTGTAGAGCTCCACGATGACAGGGACCTTAAAGACGCTGGCCGTGGGGAAGAGCTCGCCCCCGTTGAGGGACGCGGCGTCTCCTGTCTCCAGATTTTTAACGGATATCCCTAATCGTCCCTCGAAGTCTTCTCCTGCCTCAACGATTATGTCTTCCAGGGTCATGCACATCGATTATCTGAGGTTCTTCCACAGATATAACACTCGGAGGTTCCCTCACTGGTTCCTTCCCGTTCGGAATGAAGATCGTGAAAGTAGTACCTTCACCGACTGTTGATGCGACCCTAATGGTGCCGCCATGGGCTTCCACGGCTCTTTTACAGTACGCAAGTCCCAACCCCAGTCCACTCACCTTCGTAGTGTAGAAGGGCTTGAAGAGGTTCACTCTCTCATCGTCAGGGATCCCCACTCCCGTGTCGGAGACCTGGATCTCCGCACCACGCCCCTTCCTCCTCAGCGCAAGTTCGAGCCGCCCCTTCTCCAGCATGGCGTCGACGGCATTTCTCACGAGGTTGTCGATGACCCTTCGTATCTGCGTGGCGTCAACAACGAAGTCTCCGATGTTCTCATCTAGCTCGATCTCCACGTCGATCGTCTGCGGAATGGCGGCCTGCCCGATCGCTTCCCGAATTAGTCTCGCTAAGTCGGTTGCACTGAGCTGGAGCGGATCATCCCTGATCTGATTGCGGAGCTCCTCGATCATCGCGTTCGCCTGCTCCACCACCCTGTCTATCAGATCGATCATCTCGTCGCTCCTCTCAGGGAAATTCTTCAGCATGTAGACGGCGTTCTTGATGGCCTGGAGGGGTCCCCGAAGGTCGTGGCCCACCATCGAGGCGATCCTCCCACCGGCCACCATCCTCTCGGCGTTGACCAGCTCCCTGGTCCTCTTCGCGATCATCTCCTCGAGCTCGTCGACCCTCTCTATCCTGCTGATGGCGTTTGCCACATGTATGGCCAGGATCTCTAGGAGCATTCTGTCTTGTTCTGTGAAGGCGTCGATATGGGGGCTCTCGACGTTGAGGACTCCCGCGGCTCTTCCATCGATCAAGATGGGGGACACCAACTCGGAGTTGGAGAGGGCGTACCTCCTATCCGGCTCTCCTGTGGCTGGGTCCAGTACGAACAGATAGTCGTCGTTCTGGTTGACATTGTTCACCAATATCGAGCTCTTCTCGTGCACCGCTTTGACGGTGACCCCGGGTCCATCCAGTGGAAGCTCGATCCCCTTTGGCAGTGTCTCGTGGGCGGCTACCTGTTTGAGGGTCTCTCCCTCTATCATCAGGATGTCGACCCTCTCGAAGTTGAGCGTCTTCTCCATGGCGTCTATGGTTGTGGCGTACACCTCCTCCCGGCTTTGGCACTCGCTCAGTATCTTGGCGAAGTTGTGCAGGCTGACCAGTGTCTCCTCGTATCGCCTGTCTCCGGTGACGTCCTGAAGGTCCCCTTCTAAAGAGCTCAACTTACTCTAAGCTCGCTGATTTTAGAACAAGTTATATATTTTTTATAGATTTCAACTACTTAAACGCCCATCCAACATGGCTCAAATCAACATTGGTTTTCCTTTTCTTCAATAATCGCACTTTCACATGACTCTCCCTGCTCCACAGACCTCGGTCGAGTTTATCAGCGTAATCGACAGTCTTCGCCCGCCATGACGCACGTCTCCGCAAAGAAGCCAAGGATCCACGTGATCGAGTTCGCTCCCTTCGGCTTCAGGTACTACAGGGGGGTCTTCCATTCCTTCGAGGAGGTCCCGCCTAGGTACACATGGCGGAAGGTGGACTACAGGGTCGACGACACCATGGTCTACGTCGACATGCAGAACTCGGAGCCCGTCATCGCCGATGCCCTTTACCCCTATTAGTCTCTTGGGCGCCGCCAGATCGTTCTCCATGACAGGAAAACATTTACCCTGTTACCGTGACGAGAGTCATGGCCGATGATGACAGAACAGGGAGGCGAACGATGACCTGAACGTGGTTCTGAGGCCAACCTGTGAGTAATGTGTCAACAATTAAAGAGGGTCACTTTTTATTCGCATAAAGGGATTCAAGTTACAGGTGTCCGTATTGGGTTGGAAGGAACCCGTCTACGAGGCGAAGGTCGAGTCCATCAAGAAGAGCTGCAGCGCCGGCCACGAGGTCGGCGACGTCTTCGAGATCAACACCCACGAGACCGGGGGCATCTGCGGCTACTGCTACCACGATCTCTTCCCTACGCTGATGTGTATTTGCATGGACGGTAAGATCCCTTGGCAGGACTCTGATGAGTTCACCTACGAGTGCCCTGACAGCTACAACCTCGTCACATTTGTGATTCGAAAGAAATAGTAATAATCTTGTAACCAACTACTTCTTTTTTATGTCTTAACCACTTAAATCGATCTAATCATCTGCGAGTTAAATAATACAGTTTACAGCGATTGGAATAACATATTGTTTTTTGTTAGATTACATGATAATTTAATTATAATATAAAACCTATTCTAATTGATAACATATGCTTGTCGCGCGCGCGATGCCATTATTAATTTAGGGGACCCCAAAAATGAGTGTCACAAGGGATAATGAGTCTGAACTGAAACTTCAGATGCCCAAATCCCAATTGATTACATCCTGTATTATTTTCGGTATTACATGGAGTATTGCGCTGGCTCTCTGGTACTTAAAAGACCTAGATAAAGCCATCCTGTTCGCATTGAATAATGTTAATTTCAGTAATTCGATAGTGGTTTACAGCAAATTTATTTCCCGGTATGGTATGTCACTCATTGCAGGCGTTAACCTGATTTTATTATTGGTTACTTTTAAGGATGAAGAAATGAAGAGCCTCCGACCGGTTTTCCTGTTAACCATAATGTCTTATGCAGTTGCAGGCATTTCAGGCGATCTTCTGAAAGAAGTCTTCAACAGACCGCGCCCGATAGTAACCTATGTCGGTGAACTGAACTTTCTAACCGCATCAAACTCCCCTGCTTTCCCCTCAGGACATGCAACAAAAAGCGTTGCACTAGCCGTCACTCTAATTTTAAACGATGTTTTAAATAATCGATTGATAAAGGCATCCAAAATATTTGTCATGTCCATTGCATTCCTAGTATGTCTGTCCAGGATTGTACTCGGGGCACACTATCTGAGCGACGTACTCGCCGGTGCGGGCTGGTCGGTAATATGCCTCCCTATTTCAATCTTTCTCACCAACCGTATATTATCAAAAATGAACCCGAAACGCTACGAAATAGCATCAAAAATCTGGATAATAGTCTATATAGCACTAATTTTCTTTGTAGCTACGATTTAATGTAATTGCGCGCGTATTCGTGTGCGCGCGCGGCGATCAGTGGCTTGAACAACGCGTTCATCCCGTAGTACCAGCCCCCGTAACCCCAGCAGGAGATGATGGCCCCGGCGCGCGCGATAAGATTTGGGACCGACCTCAGCGCGCGAACTTAAATTGCGTCAGCCCTAATGATAGAAGGGAAAGCTGTAGGTGGTCATCTTGGCATCCGATCCGGTCGTTGTGGTATGCCTTGACGGCATAAATTGGGATTATGTCAAAGAGGGGAACACCCCTTTCCTCGATTCGCTGGCGAGGAACGGCACCGGGGAGAACTGCCTCACGATGGTGCCGACCGTCACGAACGTCAACAACGCGTCGATCATAACCTGCTCCTTCCCTGAGGTCCACGGCATAACCACCAACTGGTTCTACGATCCCGAGACGGGCCTCGAGATCTACATGGACTCGAGCAGGTTCATGATGTGCGAGACGTATCTCGAGAGGGCGACCCGGAGATGCCAGAGGACCCTCCTTCTCACGGCCAAGGACAAGCTGAGGAGGCTCCTGGCGAAGGACTGCGACAAGTCGTACAGCGTCGAGAGGCC
>CP070784.1:1672636-1681916 GCA_020346605.1 Candidatus Bathyarchaeota archaeon
ACAGGGAAGTGGTAGAGCTCTACGGCGTCGCCATGCCCGACTTCGCGGGCCTCGAAGGCTACACGGCCGCAAAGAGAAGCGTCTTCATCCTGGACAAGGAAGGCACAGTGGCGTACACCTGGATCTCGGAGGATCCCGGCGTAGAACCAGACTACAACGAGATCCGCGCAGAGCTCGAAAAACTGATGTGAGGAGACACTGAATAGCGGAAGATACCGCTAACCCACTGCACTCAGCACCGAGTTCAAGCCAGACATCAGGCCGGTGACGGTCTCCGGGGACCCAGCTCCCGGGCCGATGACAGTTACGGGCCTCCTCCAGCCGCTTGGGAAAAGCTTCAGCACATTATCCGACTCCCTGGCCCTGGAGATGGGATCCGTCATGGGGATCTCCTCGAAGCCCACGGTGTACCTCTCCTCAATGAGATCCGCAGTACCCAGGTACCAGCACAGGTTCCCCCCGCTGTTCGCCACCCTCATCCTCTCACGTATGCAGGGATCAATGTCGGGAAGCGACTCCATGAAGCCCTCGACGGGCAACCCCTTGAGACACTCCGGTATCAGCTCCTCGACATCAACCATGGCGCGCTCGACCCCCCTGCCGCAGAGTCTGGAGAGTATCACAAGCTTCCTGGCGAAATCCTCCCCGCCGAGATCCACTCTGGGATCAGGCTCTGTGTAGCTCCTAGGCGGCTCCATCGCCTCCGCCACGGCCCGTGAGAGGGGCCTCCCCTCGTTCAACCTCTGGGAGACGTAGTTCATGGTGCCGCTCAGGCACCCAGTCAGGCGATCTATACCACCGGCACCCAGCTTGGACACTAGGTCCGGGATCCTCAGCCCCGCCCCCGCCGTGGTCCCGAAGTCCAGTATCCGCCCCTCATAGCCAGCCTCGACTAGCTTCAAGTAATCCGAGTAAGGGACGTCAGCGAAGGGGAGCTTATTTGAGGTCACAACGTGGGCTCGCTCCAGCGCCTCCATCAGGAGGTCATATGTCTGGGCGTCCGTCACGTCGACGAAGGCATCCAAGCCGCAGCTCTCAAATGCACCGCCCATGTCCTCGAAGAAGGAGTGAGACCCGTCGTAATCCTCAAGGCGTCCACCAGCCTCCTTCGACTCCACGATCCCCCTGAGCTCCTCCTCAGTAAAGGCGCCCTCCTTCGCAATCACGCCAGACGTGTCCCCCAAGGCCACGTAGTGGAATCTGGGGCTCCCTAGGGTCCTCCTGATCAGCTCCCTGCCGATGGTGCCTACGCCCAGTTGCGCAATCCTCACGCACCCGTCGCCCAACACACGTCACCGGCCTGTACCGAACCCCATCGCCCTTCCCCCCTTCCACTCCAAGCCTCTACATGTAGCCCTTGACCTTCAGGAACTCGGCGGTCTGAACCGCACCAGCCCCTGCCCCCTTCTCCAGGTTATCACTGGTGAGGATGTAGGTGAACCCGTTCTCGTTCAACGTGCTCCTCCGTAGCCTGCCAACGACGGTGACCATGAAGCCTTGCTCCCTGTGCCTTCTAGGCTGGGGCATATCAAAATCATCGAGTACTAGGATCGGCCTCTCTGGGGCCGAGGGCAAACCAAGCCTCTGGGGCTCCGACGTGAAGTCTACGAGGGCGCGCCTCACCTCGTCCACGGTGGCTGCGGACTCCGTCACAACGTCAACCACCTCGGTGTGCACAGTCTCCACGTAGACCCGCGTGCACGTCGCATGGATGTCTATGCCGGCGCTCACGATCCTCCCGTCGACGAGCCTCCCCAGGATCTTATTGGTTTCCATGACTACCTTCCCCTCCTCCCCCTCGATGTAGGGGTAGACGTTCATCTCCACCTTCCTCCTATACGGCGAATCGCCCCTGAGCCCCTTCTCACCCGCCCCGCTCAACGCCTGCATCGAGACCATCCTGACGGACCTCACCCCGAAGGCGTCCTGGAGAGGCTTCAACGTCATCGCCAGCCCAACCGTCGTGCAGTTGGGCCCCGGTACAATGTAGCCCTCCCAGCCCCTCCCCCTCCTCTGCGCGTCGATGAGCCCAATGTGATCCGGATTCACATCGGGTATCAGGACCGGGACGTCATCCTCGTACCTGTACGCCGAAGCCGTGCTGAAGACAGGTAGCTTCTCAGCGAACCTGGCCTCCACACCCTTCGCCACAGACGACGGGAGGGCGCTGAAGGCGAGATCGTACCCGCGGGGATCCACCCCGTCAACGCTGGAGACCTCCATACCCAGAACGTCACTTCCGGGGGCCCTCTCGAAGAAGACGGCTCCTTCTATCGCATCTCGGTAGGCCTTCCCCTCCGACCTCTTGGATGCAGCCAGACATTCGATCTCGAACCAGGGGTGACCAACCAAGGACTCCACTACATTCTGTCCCGCGGCGCCGGTGGCGCCCAAGACACACGCTCTCAACTTATCCGTTTATACTCCCTCCATTGAAGAACTCGCTGTAAAGGGCACTCACAGCCAAGTGAATATCCGCATCGTCGACGCTGAGGCCCGAGCTCGTCGGTGACGAGAAGGTCCTCCCCCCTGAGGAAGAACTGGTCGTCAACTCCCTTGCTGCGAAGAAATTGTGAAAGGATTTGGCAGGAGAACACCTCCCCCCGGGAGACGGCGCGCGCACGGAAACCTTCTCGAAGTGCTCACGCGTCTTTAGAATGAACCCTCCGAACTTCAACACCTTGAACGTCAACGTCTATCGGTTCTCCCTGACAGCTAACGCGATTTGAGCAAAAGTCTCCTCAACGCTTGCCAGATCCGCCTCGATTAAAATGGGAGGATTGGCATATCTCGGTGTGACACCCTCAACATTCCCCGTGTGGTATCCAACGGTCGCGCCCGGGTCCTTGAGGAGGCTGCCTGTCAGAATGCAGACAACATCGTCGCCAGAATCGATGACCCCCTCGTCGACAAGCTTCCTCACGCCAGCTACCGAGGCAGCGGACGCCGGCTCGCAACCGACCCCACAACGATCCACGATAGCCTTTGCATCCATGATCTCCTGATCGGAAACCTGCTCCACGACACCGTCGGTCTCCGAGATCGCCTTCAAAGCCTTCTTCCAGCTGACAGGGTTACCTATTTTAATTGCCGACGCCACCGTCGAGGGCTTCAACGGTTCTAAAGAGTTTCCACCTCCCTCCACTAACCTGTAGAAAGGATTCGCTCCTTCTGCTTGCAAAGCCAGCAGCCTCGGAGTCTCGTCCAAGAGGTCGAGGTCGACCATCTCTCTGAGCGCTTTGCCGAAAGCCGAAGTATTACCAAGGTTCCCCGCAGGGACGGCGATCCAGTCCGGAGGCGCCCACCCTCTCTGCTGGAGTAGCTCGAAGATGATAGACTTCTGCCCCTCAATACGCCACGGGTTGACGGAGTTCAGTAGGTAGAGCCCAAGCCTTTCCGAGGCTTCTTGTACGAGACGCATGGCATCATCGAAGTTACCTTTTACTTGGAGGACGTTCGCACCATAGGAGAGAGCCTGGGCCAGCTTACCGAACGCAATCTCCCCCTCAGGGATAAAGACTACACACGTAACATCTGCCTGGGCTGCGTAGGCGGCGAGCGATGCAGAGGTGTTCCCCGTGGATGCGCAAGCCACCATTTTTGCACCGAGACGATTGGCCTCCGAGATGCCCACAGTCATCCCTCGGTCCTTGAATGACCCAGTCGGATTCTCCCCCTCGTGTTTCAGAGATATGTCATTCAAGCCAACGTATTCGCAGAGAATCCTGTGCGAGTACAGATTGGTGTTCCCCTCAGGTCTGGAGACGATGAGAGCCTCCTCGATGCAGGGGTCGACCAACTCCTTGAATCGCCAGGCCCCGCTGCAGTAAGGCCCATCCAATGAGCCCATTCTGCCATCAAATAGCGCCCTGCTCACTTCCGGGAACTCATGCTTGACCTCCAAGAGACCCCCGCAATCGCACCTAAACCTCACGCCAGGCTGATATTCCCGACCACACTCTATGCAACTAAACTTGGAGACCATCTAAACCACCCTAGCTCCAAGGCCACTCGGTCTCGTAAGCATCGTCTCGCTCTCGATACCGGATTCCTCGAAGGCCTCAGCCATCGCGTCCCCGATCTCCTCTGGTTCGGGGCCCACTGCGAATAGAGATGGACCTCCTCCAGCGATTGAACATCCATAGGCTCCTGCATCCAGAGCTGCCTGCTTGACACCCCAGAAGTTTGGTATCATATCGGCACGATGGGGCTCGATCAGCCTGTCCTGGATGCTCCTCCCGAACAGGACAGGATCCCCCAAGGCGACAGCGGCAGTCATCCTAGCAGTGCCCCCGACGTTAAAGACGGCTTCTCTTAGACCGACCTTTTCAGGGATCAGAGAGCGGGCCAGTCTCGTCTTGTTCTCGTAGTGGACGTCAGGCATGACGACGACCATCTCCACATCGGGAGGGTCAAGGCGTACCACTTCGTAATCTGGTCCAACGATGCAGAAACCACCGAGTAGTGACGGGGAGACGTTATCGGCATGGGGGCTGCCTGTGACGGCTGCTTCGCCCACCGCCGCAAGCCGAATGATCTCCTTTTGAGACAGATCAAGGCCTAGGTACTCGCAGAGCGCATACGCTGCAGCGGCCGCCGAAGCACCAGAAGAACCAAGTCCCATCCCGGGGGGCACTCCTTTCTCTATCTCAACGCTGAAGCCATAATCTAAGCCCTGAGTCTCTTTGACGTGCTTCACGACTGCGCCTGCGCTATTCGATTCGGCATCTATCGGAATGGATTCTGAGCCGGCTCCGATCACTGATAACTGAACGCCTCTCTCAGGGACTGCTTCAATGCGAACAGTGTCACCTAATTCACTGAGGGCTATCCCGAAAACGTCGAAGCCGGGGCCAAGGTTAGCAATCGAGGCAGGTGCGTAGACTGCGAGCTGTTTGACACTCACCCGGCACCTTAAACACCTTAGCCGCCACTCTTACGGGCTCTTCCGTTAATAAATTTTCTGGATACATATCTCAGCTACTTGTCTTCGAGATTCTCCATGGATGTCTTTTATATCTACATCAATAATCGAATACGAGTGCGAGTTATCAAGGCGCTTTCCTGATGGCTTCCTCTGGGGGACTGCGACTGCCGCCTTCCAGGTCGAGCTGGGCAGGGGGGAGCCGAGCTCAGTCAGACTTGTACGTGTGGGTACACGACACTAACAACATCGAGAAGGGAATAGTCAGCGCCGATCTACCCGAGGAAGGCGCGCGCACATGCAGAAAATAGAGGATAGCAATTAGTACTAGTCGATAGGAAGACCGATATATCGTACGACCCCAGAATATTTTATAAAAGCATCATATAATCAAAGCCGAGATTGAAAATCCCTGAAAATATCGAAAGAATAGCTTATAGCCTCGTGACATTTGGTATAACTGCGGACCATCTGACCACGAGGATAGGTCTGATGAACCCGATGATCAGGGAATTCAACCCCTTCACCGTTCTTCTACACCAACGGAGCTTGTGGGTACCATTTGATCTATTCATGTTATCTATGGCACTGGGTCTACCAGCCCTCATCATTAGAACGTTGAAAATAAGACAGAGAAAAATCATACTACTCTTCCCATTGCTTTTTGGTGCGGCCAGACTCGGCGCGGCTCTACACAATTTCGCATTGATCCTTTATTTTTCTTAGAATTTTGTATCAAATTGCATTGATGAAAAAAAATGTAAACAAGTATTCGGTTAAAGGATATCTAGTGAAAATAGATTAAGTATTGGGAAACTCAGCGGATCTCCATCTCGATGTAGACCTCGTTGGGCACCCGGATCCGCATGATGCTCCGCATCACACGCTCCCGAGCGTCCACCTCGATGAGCCGCTTGTGCACCCGCATCTCATACCTGTCCCATGTGCTGCTGCCGTCGCCACATGGCGTCCTACGAGTGGGCACCACTAGCTTCTTCGTGGGCAAGGGTATGGGACCAACTAGCTTGACGCCAATCTTCTTGGCGATGTCCCTTATCTCTTGACAGACAGCTCCGAGTTTATCCTGATCGGTGCTCGTCAGCTTTATCCTCGCCCGCTTCACCATCTTTGACGCTTCCCTGTGTCCTGAGCCCGCAACTTAAAGGTTCCGCATTGAGGGAGTTAGCCCCACTCCGCGGCTACTCCTCTACCTCTAGGATTACTCCGGCGCCTATCGTCGTGCCCATGTCCCTGAGGGCGAAACGCCCAAGCTGCGGGAAATCGGTGTACTTTTCAGCGGAGAGAGGTTGCAGGGGCACGAACCTGATGACTGCAGCGTCTCCGGTCCTCAGGTAGCTCGGGTTCTCCTCGACGACCTGCCCGCTCCTGGGATCTATCTTGGAGATGAGCTGGTCGAAGCGGACCGCCATCTGGGCTGTGTGGATGTGGATTACGGGTGTGTACCCCGCTGCGATGGCCGTTGGGTGGTGGATGATGAAGATCCTCCCCGTGAAGGCTTTCGCAACCGTGGGTAGGTTGTTTGGGTAGCCGGCCACGTCGCCGCGCTTTATCTGGTCTCTAGCTATGCCTTTGACGTTGAAGCCGATGTTGTCACCGGGTCCGGCCTCGTTCATCCGAGTGTAGTGGGTTTCGATAGACTTGACATCACCTTTTTCGCCACTTGGCATGAAGACGACTGTAGAGTCCATTTTCAGGACGCCGGTTTCGACCTTCCCCACCGGGACAGTCCCAACGCCCCTGATGGAGTATACCTCCTGCACGGGGATCCTTAACGGCTTGTCGCTGGGCTTTGGCGGTAACGTGAACTCGTCAAGGGCCTCCAATACAGTGGGACCCTTATACCATGGCATCTTGTCGCTCTTGTTGTATAGGTTATCACCCGTCCAACCTGAGGTAGGAACGAAGTGAATCTTGTCTACATTGTAGCCAACCATCCTGAGGAGCCGAGACATACCGTCCTTGACTTCCTCGTACCTCTGCTCGCTCCAATCTACGGTGGCATCGTCCATCTTGTTGACAGCAACGACGATCTGATCGACGCCAAGTGTCTTCGCTAGGAAGGCATGCTCCCTAGTCTGACCGCCGGGATTGGTGCCTGCCTCGTACTCTCCACGTTTAGCGGAGATGAAAAGGACAGCTCCGTCGGCTTGGCTTGCGCCCGTGACCATGTTCTTAACGAAGTCTCTATGACCAGGCGAGTCGATTACGGTGAAGAAGTGCTTGTCGGATTCCAATTTATAGAATGCTAGGTCGATGGTAAGACCTCTCTCCCGCTCCTCCTTGAGTTTGTCGAGGACCCATGCGTACTTGAATGACTCCTTTCCCAGAGCTTTCGCTTCTTCCTCGAAATCCTTTATGGTCTTCTCGCTGATGGCACCTGCGTCGTAGAACAGATGGCCGATGCTTGTACTCTTGCCGTGATCTACGTGACCGATGATTATCAGGTTGAGGTGTGGCTTATCTCTACCACTCATTGTGGAAATCTCCTACCACTGAAACATTATATGCCTAATAAAAAGTTTTGTTTATTCCCAAAAAACATCGAGGAGTGTGGTCAAACGAAGTATAGTCAGCAGGATCAAGTTTCATCAAACGAGTGCGGAAATGCGTAAAGTTTAAAATTGACACGGTGGACGGCTTACCGGAGTATCTAATGGCCAATGGGATGTACGCAGCACGTAGATTGAATAAAGTAAGGAAAAAAATGCGTCTCAAGAGCAAGGACTATGTGCTGCGCCTGAAGAGGAGATCAGAGAAGAAAGGGCTCCTAGAGGGCGCACCGATGGGTCGAGGAATAGTCCTTCAGAAAGTGGGGGTAGAATCAAAACAGCCCAACTCAGCCATTCGCAAGTGCGTCAGGATCCAGATCATCAAGAATGGCCGTCTCGTAACTGCGTTCCTCCCGGGCGACGGTGCCCTAAACTATGTGGACGAACACGACGAGGTCATGATCGAGGGTATCGGTGGCCCGCGTTCCCGTTCGATGGGAGACATCCCTGGCGTCAGATACAAGGTGAGCGCCATAAACGGAGTACCGCTCAACCTCCTCGTCTATGGTAAGGCCCAGAAGCCAATGCGTTAAGGTTGCCATATATCAGCCTTACTCATTATCACCATATTCCTCAACGAGGAGTTCTTTTTTACGATTTTTTCCCTTGCTAGTCCAGTGAAACTGGGAAGCACACACCATTGGCTTCATCAGTCAATATTGATTGAACATAATCTATATGATCGCGACTAATTCGAAAAGCCTTTTATTTTGGGACCCTTATTGCGATCTCTGATTCGCTGGAAGAAGTGGTAGGATGAGCCAAAACACAGCTGAGATCCCCAAGCTGTTCGGGGAGTGGAGTTTCGATGGCATCACGGTTAGAGACATCGGCTTGGAGAGATACCTCAACCTGGAGCCAATATACCTCCCGCACACTGGTGGCAGGCACGAGGCACGTAGGTTCAGAAAGTCAGACATGAACATAGTCGAGAGGCTCATCAACAGTCTTATGCGTCCGGGGGGCAGCGGCGGCGACAAGAACCGGATCACGAGCATCGTGAGGAACACTTTCAAAATCATTAACCTGAAGACGGGGCGGAACCCTATCGAGATCTTAGTAAGAGCTGTTGAGAACGCCGCTCCTAATGAAGATACGACCCGCATCGGATACGGAGGCGTCGTATACCGCCTGGCAGTAGACATCTCTCCCCAGAGGAGGATTGATCTCTCACTCAGGTTCATCGTCAGGGGCATCAGAGAGTCTACGTTCAGCAACCGCCTGACCTTAGAGGAGATACTCGCCAGCCAGCTAATCGGAGCTGCAAACAACGACGGGAACTCGTTTGCAATTCGCCGAAAACTCGAGGTCGAGAGGATCGCCCTTTCCTCAAGATAGACTCGTATCCTAGAGCAGATTACCTAGCAGGAAACCGATCAACCCGCTCATCATCAGCAACAGCACGTGGTTCTTCACATTCCTGCTGTTCTCCCTACTTGAATCTCTGATTATAGAGATCGAGAGGTATATTAGACCGAGATCCGTCAGGGTCACGAAGGGTATGTACCAAAACGAGACTACGCCCTGAAGATAGGGGACGACAGATGCGATGACGGCTGACAGATAGAAAGCAGCAGAGACTCCAGCTGCGAACCTTGCTCCCTTAGATACGGCAATCGTTCTGATGCCGAGGGCTCTATCCCCCATCATGTCGACGATCCCCTTGGTTACCTCCCTGCCCATGTTGGTTAGGAAGGCTATCAGCGAAAAAATGAGGCCGATGTTCAATTGACTATTCCCCGCTATAATCCCTCCGTAGATGAATGGAACAGCCACGCAGGAGCTG
>CP070784.1:1682016-1687736 GCA_020346605.1 Candidatus Bathyarchaeota archaeon
GAAAAAGCGGATACTGGAAGTGCACGCGCACGCGATAGTCAATCACACTTCAGACATCGATGAGATGATAAAAGTCTGGGCCGATGACGCCTGGGCGCTTGGTCCCAACATGCCTTTGGTGGAGGATATAAACACCATAAGAGCTGTGGGCGAACAGCTGACGAACACAAAGGTCATAGATATGGGCGAGTTAGGGAAGGGATTGAAAAGGCTAGAGGTTTCTGCGTCAGGAGATCTCGCCTACAGCGTTAGCCGCTACCGCATCGTCAACGAGGGACCGGAAGGCCCCGTGGTGGAGAAGGGGTACGACGTCTCCATATTCAAGAAGATCGGAGGCGAGTGGAAACTCTCTGGCTACATCTGGAATAAAATCGAGTGATAAGCCACCATAAGACGTGTGTAGTGAAGTCACGCGCGCGTCACTCGCCGTATTCATCATCTTCCTGGATCTGGCTACTGCTCATAGAACTCTCGAAACAAAAGGAGCACGCCCAATGTTGCCACATAGCGAAGTCTTCTCGCCCGATAGACTCTCTTATCAACATTGATCGAGTACTTAAAATCAAAAGATAAGTGCAAAGTCGACCAGTCTTCATCCGAGGGAAGGATCACGACTATCTATTTTCCAAGAGAGATGGTGAGACTGGAGATCGTCCAGAAGCGTGAGGAGGGGTGCAGCGTAGATGAGGTCCAACGGAGGTACGAGGCGGCAATCAAAGGAACCCTCCAGAACATGAACAAGGAGCTCGACATACTGTGGGCGGAGCTTGAACGGCTGGCCCCGAGGCCGGACTTTCCCTTCCACGAGCCCTCTGACCTCGAGGGGATCAGGGAGGCGAGGCCGGAAGGGCCAAGAGAAACGGGGTACGCGCCCTCGGGAGAGGAGCTCTACGACAGGACCCACGGGGCGTGGCTGGGGCGCTGCTCTGGCTGCCTCCTCGGGAAGCCGGTCGAGGGGTGGACCAGGGAAAGGATCGAGAGCTACCTCCGGCTCGCCGAGACATACCCCCTCGACGACTACTTCCCCCTGCTGACTCCACTCCAAGAGGGCTACAGGCTCCATCCCAGCTACAGGGAGTCGGTGCAGGGGAGGATCGAGGGCATGCCCAGGGACGACGATATCGACTACACCATCATAGGCCTCCACGTCCTGGAGGAGCACGGGAGCGAATTCACAACGGATGACGTGGCAGGCGAGTGGCTGACCCATATCCCCTACAGGATGGTGAACACCGCGGAGAGGGCGGCCTACAGGAACCTGGTGAACGGGCTCCCGCCGCGCAGTGCAGCGTCGCACCGGAACCCGTACAGGGAGTGGATAGGGGCCCAGATCAGGGCCGACATCTGGGGCTACGTGACCCCGGGGATGCCTGAGCTGGGGGCGGAGTACGCCCACAGGGACGCCTCCCTCTCCCACGTCAAGAACGGCATGTACGGGGAGATGTTCGTGAGCGCGATGGTCTCGGCCGCGTTTGCCACGGACGATGTTGTCGAGATAATCGAGACCGGGCTCTCTGAGATACCGGGGAGCTCCAGGCTCGCTGAGGCGGCGGTGAACGTGCTGGGCTGGAGCGAGGAGTGCGGCGACTGGCGGGGGGCCTGGGACAGGGTGATGGAGGAGTACGGCGGCTTCCACACGGTCCACACGATAAACAACGCCGCCCTCGTCCTACTGGGGCTCCTCTACGGGGGCGGGGACTTCGAGAAGACTATCGTACTGAGCGTGATGGGGGGGCTCGACACCGACTGCAACGGGGCAACGGCGGGGTCGATCATCGGAGCCGTCCTGGGGGCAGAGGCACTGCCGAGGAAGTGGATCGATCCGCTGGACGACCGGGTTAGGAGCGCGGTGACCGGTTTCACTGACATGCGGATCTCGGACCTGGCGAGGCGTACGTGCGCCGTCAGGGAGAAGATCCGCGAACGGCACTCATAGTTTACACGCGGACTGGCCCTAGCTAAGTCTGGAAAAACGTAAAAATCCAAGGTCGATTTCACCCCGGTAGTAGAAGGGCATCTTGTTAAGGGGAACTTCTACCTCGCCACATGCTTCCCACCCGGGGATGTCTCTCACATTCCTAGCCTTCTATCCTGCGTATGACTTGCTCGAGCTAAGGAGTACGCTGCTATGTTCGACTTTGAGAACCCTTGCATAACCATTGCGATATCGAGACCAGTTATCTCTCTCATCCCGATGTCCACTTACAACATCGTGATCGAGCCGCACTGTAGTTGATGGGTAACAGCAGAGAGTTACACGAAGTCCTTGAGGAGAAGAGCCTCTGCCTCGAACATCTCGTTGACCATGCTCCGAGTCTCGTCGATGGTCAGCTTGGCGCTGGTGAGGGGGTCCAGGAGCAGCGACTGGAAGACCAGCTCCCTGTCTTTCTCGACGGAGCCGAGGACGGCCAGCTCCTGCACATTTATGTTTGTCCTGTTGAGGGCGGCGCACTGGGGCGGAAGGTCTCCGACGTGGCATGGGTGGACGCCTCCCCCGTCCACGAGGCAGGGGACCTCGACGCAGGAGCCCTGGGGAAGGTTCGTTATCAGCCCGTGGTTGCTGACGTTGACGTTGACCCGCCTCGGTGTCCCGGTCTCCATGGAGTGGATTATGGAGGAGCAGTACTCCGTGCTCCTCTCCACGGGGATCGGGTCCCCGCTGGCCACCAGCCGCCTCATCTCCTCCTCGGACCTCGCGCGGCCCTCGATCATCGTCCCCAGGGTGTCCAGCCTGTAGTTGAGCTTGAACTGCTCCATGAGCTCAGGCCTCTTCCTGAACCAGGGGACGTACTCGGACAGGTGCTGGCTAGACTCCGTCGGGAAGTAACCCAGGGCCTTGAATACTTCGACGCGGACGATGTCCGGCCCCGCCCAGTGGGCGTCTGGGCCTGAGTAGACGGCGGGGTCTTTGAAGCTCTCCCTGAGCAGGGGGTATGCGTCCTCTCCCCTCCACTTGAACTCGAGGAACCAGGCCATGTGGTTGATCCCGGCTACCCAGTACTGGACCTCGTCCGGCGGCGCCCCTATGTACCTGGCGAGCTCTGAGGCGGTTCCTTGGACGCTGTGGCAGAGGCCAATGTTCTTCACGCTGGAGTAGTCGTTCACCGCCCAGCAGATAATCGCCATCGGGTTGGTGTAGTTGAGGAGCAAGGCGTCGGGGCAAAGCTCCTCCATGTCGCGGCAGATGTCGAGGATGACGGGTACGTGGCGGAGACCGTAGAAGACTCCTCCGGGACCGATGGTGTCCCCTATCCCCTGGACGATACCGTACTTCGCCGGGATCTCAAGGTCCAGCCTGTTCGCCGCCAGCCCTCCAACCCTGATGGACAGGATCACGTAGTCTGCGCCGTCCAATGCTGTTCTCCGGTCTGTGGTCGAATCGATCTCCGTTGCGTAGCCGTGCTGGCTGACGATCTTCCTCGTGAACGAGGTGACGAGATCCAGCCGATCCTCGTCGATGTCCATTAGGTTGATCGTCGAGTCCCTGAGCTCCGGATAGCTTAGGAAGTCCGTGACGAGGTTGCGAGTGAAAACGTGGCTCCCTGCCCCAATTATAACGATCTTTACCATCTGAAAACCCACCAAGTGCTGGAAAGGTTTCACTCAAAGTTTATTCTATGTCGATTTATGTCTTGGGACAATGGAAAGGACGATAATACGCCTGTTTATTGTGGGAGTACAGAAAAAGGGAGTTTAGCTGACCTTCTCCTTGCCCTTCGCGGAGATGATGTACTTTCCCTTCACTGGGGTCTCAACAAGGCCGTCTCCTTTCAGCCCGCGGAGCCTCGCCATCACCGTCCTCCACGGGATGTCGGCCGCCTCGCCGATGACTTTGCAGCCCGAGGGCTCGGCGAGGTTGGTCAGCGCGTTCAGTATCTTCCTCTGCTCTTCCGTCAGTTCGCTCACAGAACCACCAATTTGAGATTGGGGCGGGAGATAAAAAAGGCTTCGCGCACTTCGCGTTGGGAGCCGGGCGATAGTTAAACGCTATCGTTTTTATCCTAGGACATGAGCGCGCGAGCAGCGTTGCCAAGTGTTAGAGGATGTAATTCAGCCAGAAACTCCTCTACGGGACTTTTACTTTCTGGGACTATAAAGAAGCCTCCATCCTCAAGGAGGATTCGGGGAGTGGGTTAACGAGCATTCTTCCAAATATGGCAGGAAGGCTTTCTCCAAGACATGGATCTCTTATTTCAGCAATCTTGGTCGATGAAGGACACATAAAAAAGTTCGATAAGGGGCAATTCAGTGATCCTCCACTTCCCACTACATTAAAATGAGGTTAAAGAGGCCTAGAATAGAGAGGCGTAGCTACCGCGCGCCGAAGGAGATCCGAGCTCATTGACGAAATGAGGTCCCTCGTGAAGCGGTACAGATTTATGCGCATACCTTGGTAATTTTGATCTGATATGAGAAAGGAAATTCAAGGGATCCTCTTTGATTTTGGCGGAACATTATATGACTATTATCCTTCGAATTTTGTCATTTGGTCACGTATAGTAAAAAGGCTAGGTGTCGACATCTCACCAGACGATCCACGCATTTGGAAGGGGATACAGAGACAATCTATCGAGGCTACTAGGCGAGCCAAGCCCTTTTCTAAACTGTCACGCGAAGAAATACACACGTTGAATCTTCATGCCCTAGCCGTTATGGGGATTGACGGAGAGGGAACAATGGGAATCATTGGCGAGGAATTTGATAAAAGAGGACATGGATATCGGATAAATCCTGAAACCAAAGAAACACTTGAACGAATATACTCAATGGACCTCAAAATTGGCCTAATATCTAATTGCCCTCCAGAATTCGGGAAACCTCGACGACAGACCATGAAAGAAGATGGAATTCTACATTATTTTTATACAATCATTCTCTCGGGTGAAGTCGGGCACGCAAAACCCGAAAAAGAGATTTTTAAGATCGCATTAAACTCGCTTGGACTGCAAGAAGCCTCAGAGGTCATAAACATCGGGGATTCCCTTTTAGCTGATGTAATAGGGGCACAGAATGCTGGATTAATTCCTGTTCTCTATGATCAATTTGGCTTCCACTCCGGTGAGGATATCCTTACCATCCAAAAATTATCAGAAATATTCCGGTATCTGATGTAATGTAAATTTACGCGCGCGAGTAGAGCCGCTCTGCAGACGGTCGCCAGAACCGCTCAGCCATCAACCCTCGAGCGCGCGGGGGACAAGAGGTTCGGCCGAAGGTACACCCACGGGACGCCCTTCAGGAGGGCGATCGAGGAGGAGCTGATACTGGTAGACCACTCCATCCAGGTAGGGATGAGGGGCTCCATCTACTCACGTGACAGCCTCGAAAATGCGAGGAAGCTGGGGTTCGACCTCGTCACCGCCGTAGAGGCGCAGGAGCAGGGCATCGGCGCCCTCATTCAGAGGATACGCGACCGCGCCGGGGCCGCCAAGGCCTTCGTCAGCTTCGACATCGACTTCGTGGATCCGGCGTACGCCCCTGGAACCGGCACCCCAGAGGTGGGGGGGTTCACGAGCAGCAAGGCGCTGCGTGTCGTGAGGGGTTGGAAAGGTCTGGACCTGGTCGGCTTCGACCTCGTCGAGGTCCTGCCCCAGCACGATCCATCGCAGATCACGTCACTTCTGGCAGCGAACATCGTCTACGAGTTCATCTCGCTCATCGCTCTACGAAAGAAGCTGGATTCAGAGGGATAGGACGCTGCGTGCCGAGACTGATTAGCA
>CP070784.1:1687836-1692043 GCA_020346605.1 Candidatus Bathyarchaeota archaeon
GACGGTGACATCCCCGCCGCGCCTCATGCCGCCGTAGACGGGTATCTTCTGGGCGTATTTCCCCTGTGAGAACGCCGCCTCGGCGAGGATGAGGGCGCCCATCACCGCCCCCTGTCCGCCCATCCCGTGAAACCTTATCTCATTCATCTCAGTTTCCTCTATTCCGAAGAATCAGTGATACACTCGTAGTTTAGAAGATAAGATTTGTGAGAACCGCAATTTGACTGGGAGACTCGTCACTGCAGTTGTTGTTGTAGGTCTAGCTTATCCCCTCGTTACCCGACCCGTGGCCTCAGCTGAGGCTTGCGCTCTTATTCTGCTCGTTCACTGGGGGCTCCACGTGGATGGTGATGGTCACCTCTGGGAGCTCGTTCTTCAGGTCCTCTTCGAGGTGGTCCGTGAAGTCATGAGCCTCCTGGACGGTTAGGGATCCGTCGACGGAGAGGTGGAGCTCGGCGAAGACCTGGTTACCGCTGACGCGCGTCTTGACGTCGTGGAAGTCAACGTACTGGGAGCTGTGGCTCTCCAGCAACGCCATGATCTTCTCCTCTACATCGAGGCTGTGGCGGTCCATCAGACCCCTTGCGGACTTTAGCACCAAAACAACCCCCATCCTAACGATCATCACAGCCACGATGAGAGCAAGAACGGGGTCCATAATGGTCAAGCCCGTGATGTGAGCCACATAGAGGCCGACCACGACCCCGACGGAGGTGATCACGTCGGAGAGGAGGTGCTTCGCGTCCCCCTCCAGCGCCATGGAGTCGCTCTCCCTGGCCTTCACGCCCAAGAGCCACGAGAGCCCCCCGTTCATGGCCGTGGCGAAGAGCGAGACCCCCAATGCGCTCTCGATCTCGGTCAATTCGACGGGGGAGGCGATCCGTTCGATGGCTGTGTGCATAATGAAGAGAGCGGCGGTGAGGATGAACAGCCCCTCAACGAGGCTCGAGATGTTCTCTATCTTCTCGTGGCCGTAGTGGTGATCGTCGTCGGCCGGCAGCCCAGAGATGTAGATGGAGTAGAACATCAGGCAAGATGCCGCGATGTTGACTATGGACTCGAGGGCGTCCGAGAGCAGGGCAACGGAGCCCGACATGAAGTAGGCCCCCAGCTTTACCCCGAATATCACCAGCCCACCGACGACCGCTACGAGGGCGGTACCTCGCTTGTCCATTTCGTATGGTCTACTCCCACTCACTCTTAGGCGTTACTACGTAGACCCGAGCTATAGACACCCCGGTGTGCGCGCCATTGCCAACTAAACATTAGTGGATCTAATCTCTAAACCTGTAGGCACACCCTATTTTCAAATTCTTAACGAGCTCAGTTGACGAGCCAGCAGTGGCTGTCGGGCTCAGAGAAGCGCCCGTCGAGGATGTTCATGGCCTTACAACCCCCCTTGCACTTCGAGAAGTAGATGCAACCCTGGCATAACTCGCTGGTGTCCTCCCGCCTCAGGCTCCTGAAGAAGTTGAAGAGCCGAGAGTTCTCCCAGATCCAGCTGATCGGCTTTACCCTCACGTTGTCCTCCGCGAGCTGCCAGATGTGGCTACAGGGATAAACGTAACCGTGGTGGGTGATCCCGGCGAAGCTGTAACCGGCGCTACACGACCCGTCCTCGCAGGTCTGGTCAGACGGGCGGAAGTCGGGGTCCAGAGCGAACTGGAAGTAGAAACCCCCCGTCTCGATCTTGTGATTTCCAGCTTCCTCGACGAAGAACCTGGTTATCTCCTTCGTCATGGACGGCGTCAGATCGAGTTCCTCCCGGTGGAGGCTGCCCCGCCCGACGGGGAAGAATGGCTGTACCCGGAAGCTCCTTGCACCAACATCCTCAGCGAACTCTAGAAGACGAGGAATGTCCGTGTAGTTGACCGCCGTCGCGACGGCTGCGATCGTGAAGCCCACGCCGTTCTCCGTCAGTAACCCAAGCTTGTCCTGAAGCCTCTCGAAGCTGCCTTCGTTGTCACGGATCTTGTCGTGGTAGTACGGTTTCGAGCCGTCAAGGCTCACTTGGACGTCTAGGTTGAGGCGCTTTATCTCAACTATGTTCTCCTCATCGATGAGCAGGCCGTTCGTCACTAGCCCCACGAGTAGGCCCAGATCGGTTGCGTAGGCCGCTTGCTCGAAGAAGTCGTCCCTGAGCAGGGGCTCGCCGCCGCTCAGGCCGACGGCCCTGACGCCCATCTCCGAGATTTCCCGCAGGACCCTCTTCCACTCGTCGGTAGACAGCTCCGTGCCCGCTCTCTCGTTGGCGCTGACGGAGCAGTGGATGCAGTTGAGGTTGCACCTATTTGTCAGCTCCAGTATCAAGTAGTCCGGCGTCGGCGCCTTCACCTTCTTGACCTTGGAGGACCTCCAAACCAGCTGGCCGCTGCCCTCCATGGAGGCGAGGTGCCCCAGCGCGGTCTCCCTGGCCTCGTCGAGGCTCACGTCGACGGCCTTGCTAAACACGGACACGATCTCGTCGAAGTCCCTGCTACCGTCGCACAGCGATGTGAGGAACGAGTCTTTCTCGTCGAGCCGGTGGCTCCTGCCGGTCAGCCCGTTGAACACGGAGATCCTTCCGTCGGGGTCCCTGTAAGGTGTAAAAAAGGAGAAAGGTACAGTGGCTCCTCTCAAGACCACTTCTCCGTCTGCTCTGTCCGCCAATTCGCTCTCCGGGATCTTCTCAATCATCGGAGCCAGTATTGCCGGGGGGCTTCCAGACGCTACCTTGCATCACGATGCTGCAATCGGCGCCGGTTTCAGGATCCCTCGGCCTCTCAGGAGGCTTCCAGACCGAGCCCTGGTGCACTATACCGCATTTCGCTCCGGTCTCTGGGTCCGTCGGTCTCTCAGGAGGCTTCCAGAAGGTTCCATTGATCACGGTGCTACACTCTGCGCCGGTGTCGGGGTCCCTCGGTCTCTCGGGCTCCTTGGGCTTCCAGATAGTTCCTTGGTGCACTATACTGCAGTCTCCGCCGGTCTCTGGGTCCGTCGGCCTCTCAGGAGGCTTCCAGACAGTTCCCTCGTGCACGATGCTGCATTCAGCGCCAGTCTCGGGGTCCGTCGGTCTCTCAGGCTCCTTCGGCTTCCAGACCGATCCTTCGTGAACGATGCTGCAGGCCTCACCAGTCTCCGGATCAGTCGGCCGCTCGGGGGGCTTCCAGACGCTCCCCTCCATGACGGTGCCGCACTCCTGCCCCGTCTCAGGGTCCGTCGGCCTTTCCGGAGTGGAAGGCTTCCAGACTGCCCCCTCCTGAACTATGCTGCAGGCCTCGCCAGTATCAGGATCTGTTGGCCGCTCAGGAGGCTTGTAGACAGCACCATTGACCACGATGCTGCAATCGGCGCCGGTCTCGGGGTCGGTCGGCCGCTCAGGGGTCTCCCCGGGTTTCCAAACCTTTCCACCACTGACGATGCTGCACGTTTCACCAGTCTCTGGGTCCGTCGGCCTCTCAGGAGGCTTCCAGACAGTTCCCTCCATGACGGTGCCGCACTCCTGCCCCGTCTCAGGATCCGTCGGCCGCTCCGGCGGTTTCCACACGCTACCTTCATGGGCGATGCTACAAACGTCGCCTGTATCGGGATCTGTCGGCCGCTCGGGGGGCTTCCAGACGCTTCCCTCCATGGCTATGCCGCACTCCAACTTGGTGTCTGGATCGACAGGACGCCTCGGCGCTCCGCGACCTGCCAAGTATTTCACGACCGAGTATATCCCCGACAGGGCGAGGACGCCGGTGCCGCCATACAGGATGGTGGGTATGTATTGGACGGGTATCAAGAATGTTGAAACGGTGAAAGTGAACTCGGTGGGTTGGTCGACGTCGATCTGGGTCGATGACAGCTGCAGTGGGAAGCCCAGGATGCTCATCTCGACCTTGAGCCGATAGCTCCCGGGCTCAAGGACCGTGTCCGCGGATCCCGCGGACCCTGTGATGACCCTCTGCTCCACGACGCCCGCGCTCGACTCGATGCTCACAATGATGTTCTTGACAGGGGCTCCCGTAGCTCCGTCGACGACGTTGACCGTGAGCTGCTCCAATTCTTGGGCGCCAACGATTGCAACCGTAACCACTGACAATGCCACTGCCATCAGAACTAGCGTCAGCAACTTTCTTTGAACGTTCTTCATCGCAGAAACTCCTATTTTTATTCATAGTATACATGATAAATAATTTTGCACGAAAAAAGGTCTAAAATTATATGATCTACGATTAAATCGTCC
>CP070784.1:1692143-1697059 GCA_020346605.1 Candidatus Bathyarchaeota archaeon
AGCTCGGAGAGGTTGAGCCCTTGCCAACGGACCGAGGCAGCCCTTGGGTGTAGCCCCGTGCCCAGGCACTTGTCGCATCCTTCGCCAACACAGTGGGGGCACGGAGTGTGGAAGTGAACGGGGTCGAGGTCCCCCAGCCACGTGCCGCATCTCGCGCAGGTCGCCGAAACCGAGTATGCGGACTCCTCTCCCTTTCCGCGTAGGATTACGTGGTTCGCTCCCAGCGAAAGGGCGGTCCTAACCGTCTCCCTGAGCTCTGCTACAGATGAGGGTGCTGATATCTCGGTAACCTCAACCTCAATGTCGTGGGTAGCGCCGGGGTCTAGGTTTTCTCCTTGATAGAACTCCCCGTCCACGGTCAGTGCCCCGGGGAAGTTGGTCGAGAGCAGGTCAAGGAGGGTTACGTGGCTCCCCTTGGCGCCTATTGTGATGGGGGCCACGACCGTCACGGGGCCCTTCTCGGACCTCCTTGACACGAGTTCCATCAGCTCGTCCTCCGTGAGCATGGAGAGCTCCTCGCCGCATCTGGGGCAGTGCCTCGCCCCGAACCTCGCGTAGAGGAGCCTGAGGAAAGGGTGGAGCCCCGATGCGGTGGCGAGGGTCGAGTTTGGGTTCCTGTTGAGGAGGTTCTGACCGACGGCGATGGCTGGACCCAGCCCCGTGATGGATCGGACCTCGGCGGGCCTCAGCCTGGAGCCTGGGGTGCCGACGGCGAAGGCGTCGAGGAACCTGCGCCTCGCCTCGTGGTAGAGGGTGTCGAAGACCAGTGAGGTCTTCCCGGAGCCCGATACCCCCGTGACCACGGTGAGGCCATCGCCGAGCTCGGCGTCAACGTCCTTGAGGTTGTGCTCCCTTGCGCCTTCGATCCTGATCCTCATCGGGCGTCCTCCCACGCAGGTCGAAACAGAGTCTAAAGGAGAGTGATATATGATCTCTGATTACTTTCGCAGACAACCCTGTATCTCATGCTCGACGTATAAATGCATAGTCGCGGGTCCGCCTAACGGCATTGACGGTAGCCCCTAGCGACACACAAACCGCTTTCACCGGTTGGAGAGAAGGCTCAATGAGGAATCAGAGTATGAAGGGATCCGAGGACCCTTGGTAGATATCTCCAGAGCGCGCGCACGAGGTCGTTGTTTGATGGAACTGTCCACTGGGAGCGGGGCTGAAGAGCTGCAGTCTTACCAAGTGGCACAAGAGCACTCCCTTCCATCGGTGGAGGAGGCGTTCATCCCCCTCAGGGAGGTGAAGCAGGACCTCGACCTCATCTTCTCCCTTATCGCCGACGAGAGTACCGTCGTCGAGGACCTCTTCGACGCCCTCAGCGGGCTGACAAAGTCCCTGCCCGGGGTACCGGTCGATGCGGCTAAACTCCAGGAATTCATTAGAGGAGTGGAAAAGGCCCACGTTTCGACAGAGGGCATACTGGTGTACGCCCTCATCGACAGGGGAGTTGGGTCTGTTGACCTGTCGGTTGACGAGAGCAGGGACCTCTTGGTGAAGGTTATCGAGGACATCGTTCCGACCGTCAGAGGCGTCTCGGACGGCTCCATCGTGCTGGAAGAACCCTTCGAAGAGGTCCTAGATGTGGAGCCTGTCGTAGTCGAGCCTACAGAGGAGACCGTCGAGGCACCTGAACCTGAGCAGGCCGAGGAGCCCTCAGAGGCTGAGGATATTATTCCGGAGGAGCTCGAGGAGGTCGCAGAGGAGCTTTCCGCGCTCGAGGAGCCGCTGGTAATAGAGGAACAGCAGGCGTTAGAGGAACCGTCTGAAATAGAGGTGCTCTCATCCGAGCCGGAGGAACCCTATGTACCAGAGCTACCCGAATTTACGGTTCCCGTCGACTTAGGGGACGAGCCCCAGGGACAGCGGGAAGCAGACGAGGACGCATTCGTCGAGAGAAAGATCCCGGCGCCGACTCGCAAGAGCGTCAAGGACCCTCAGCTGAACGGCCTCAGGAGGAAGGTGCGGAGGGAGCGGGAGCAGACACGGAGACAGATGGAGGAACGTAGGAGGGTCAGGGAGGCCCGCATAGCCCAACTCAGGGAGCAGACGGGCAGATCTGCAGGATTTGACGTCGAGGATGAGCCCAAGGGCATAATCGGACAAGTGAAGGGGCTGTTCTCACGGCTCCTGCCACGGAA
This sequence comes from Candidatus Bathyarchaeota archaeon, assembly GCA_020346605.1. GTDB lineage: Archaea > Thermoproteota > Bathyarchaeia > TCS64 > TCS64 > BS750m-G28. Next base: position 1,694,291 of record CP070784.1, read on the forward strand.
AAAGAAGAAAAAAACTCAGCTGTACTAAGGCCTGCAAGTGATGCGACGTATTATTGGACCTTACCCCGTGGGAAGACAGATAAATCGAGGGCGTTAATTATTAGCCCGGTGTAAACGTTGAAGCTGAAGTGGCTGGGACACGCCAGCTGGAAGCTCAAGGCGGGAGACAAGACCATCTACCTGGACCCCTACCAGGGGGACTACGATGAGGTGGCCGACGTAATATTGGCGAGCCACTCTCACACCGATCACTGTGAGCCCTCCAAGGTCAAGGCTGTGATAGGTGACGGCACGGTCGTTGTCGCTCCCTCCGACTGCGGGGCGAAGATCGGCGCTCCTGTGAAGAGCCTGAAGCCAGGGGAGAAGGCGAAGTTCGGCGACGTGACAGTCGAGGCCGTGGAGGCCTACAACCACAAGAGGTTCAGGTCGCCCGGCGTCCCCTTCCACCCGAAAGGGCTCGGCGTCGGATACTTGGTGAAGGCCGGTGGCAAGACCGTCTACCACGTGGGGGACTCTGACTTCATCCCCGAGATGGAGGATCTGGAGGGAGTCGACGTGCTCCTGATCCCCAGCGGGGGTACCTACACGATGGACACCGAGGACGCCGCAGAGGCCACCGCTGCCATCAAGCCGAAGACTGCGATCCCCATGCACATCTGGGATACCGACCCCGGAGAGTACAAGGAGAAGGTGGAGTCGACGTCGGACACCAAGGTCGTCATACTGAAGCCCGGGGACACCATCGACATCTAAACCATCTTTTTTCCAAGTCTATTACGCTACTCTGTCCACTGGTCCAGGGGAGGCTTGGCATCCACCGGCAGAGGCGTCTTGTACACTCTGTCTCCGAGCCTCTCTCTGAGTTCTTCCTTTGCCCTCTTCAGCAGGTCGGGACTGGTGAGCAGGTCGATGGCGGAGACAGCTAGAACCTTGGAAGCGAAGACTAGGCTCTTATGGCCTATGCTCGTGCCGGAGAGAGCGACGATCTGCCAGGAGTGGCCAGGGGCTCCCAGCGGGTAGGTAGTGGTCCCAAACTCCATAGTGGGGGTGTTCCAGCTGACGTCTGAGACATCCGTGGAGCCGTGGCCCACCTCTCCCTCGTTCCAGTCGTCGGGCACAGTGTCATCCAGTAAAACGTCAAGCAGCTCCTCCCATCCGGGGCGCTTGGTCTTCCAGAGGCTGTCCCTCTTCGCCTCAGGGGTCACCGTCTTAGAGATCTCCGCTGCGAACCTCCTCTCCTCATCGGTGTACTCCGGGGTCCCAATCTTCCTCATGTTCCCCAGAACGAGCTCGCTGAGGGTCCTGTTCGGCATCTTGTTGTAGATCCCCTTGACGAACTCGACCCTCAGTGTGGTCTCGGTCATCAACGCGGCTCCCTCGGCGATCTTCAGTATCCTATCGTAGATCGCCTCCAGCTGGTGGCGCTCGGGTGCCCTGATCAGGTACCAGCTCCTGGCGTAGTCAGGTACCACGTTGGGCTGTCCGCCCCCGGCCTCGATGGTGTAGTGGACGCGGGCGTCCTGGATCATGTGCTCCCGCATGTAGTTGACCCCCATATTCATCAGCTCCACGGCATCCAGGGCGCTCCTGCCCTGCTCAGGGTTCCCCGCTGCGTGCGCCGTCTTCCCGCGAAAGTGGAACTTGACCGCGTTGTTAGCGTTGCTGCTGCTGAGCTTCGCGGTGTTCATCGACCCCGGGTGGTGGCTGAGAACAGCGTCGACGCCGTCGAACACCCCCTCCCTTACCATCCAGACCTTGCCACTGAGCATCTCCTCGGCGGGGCAGCCGAAGAACTTCAGCGTACCAGGGATACCAATTTTCTCCATCGCCCTCCTAACCGCGATGGCCCCCGCCATCCCCGAGGTACCGTGGATGTTGTGGCCGCAGCCGTGGCCAGGGGCGCCTTCCTCGACGGGGGCCTTGCGGGGCACCGCCTCCTGGGAGAGCCCCGGGAGGGCGTCGTACTCCCCCATCACGCCGATGACGGGGCTCCCTTTCCCCCACGTGGCTACGAAAGCCGTAGGTATACCGGCGACGCCCCTCTCCACCTCGAACCCGTGGGCCTCCAGCTCCTCCGAGAGCAGTTTGGCCGACTTGAACTCCACGAACCCGAGCTCGGCGTAACTCCATATGGCGTCGCTGACCTCGATGAGGCGCTCCACGTTTCCCTCGACCCAATCGACTGCGACGCGCTTTGCGTCCTTCGACATGATTGAACGGTTCAGATCTCGGAGCTTCTCCTACTTATCTTAAGCGCACGTGCGCTAACCGTGGAAACTGTGGCAAGAGACCCAGCGGCAGGGCTATAAGGTCAGCTGATCTACGAAGGCTGAGGTTCTTGTATTGTCTTCTGAGAAGGAACTGATCAGGATGCCGGGTGGCGACCCAGACTTCGAGGCCCCGCCCCACGTGAAGGAGGCCGCGATCAGGGGCATCCAGGAAGGTGGTCGCTACACCCACTACGCCTTCAGAGGCATCCCCGAGTTTAAGGAGGCCGTGGTGGACTACTACTCCAAGTACGGCGTCAAATACGATCCATCAGATGTCTACCCGACCGCCGGGAGCTCCGTCGCCCTGAACGTGGTCATCGCCAACCTGCTGGGCCCCGGGGACGAGTGCGTCGTCTTAGACCCCACCTTCGGCTCCCACCACAGGACGCCCTTGCGCTTCGGCGCCGACGTCGTCTTCGTGCCCCTGGACCAGGGGGAATTCCACCTTGACCCGGACAAACTCCGGAGGAGAGTCACCGACAAGGCGAAGCTCCTGATA
>CP070784.1:1697159-1707939 GCA_020346605.1 Candidatus Bathyarchaeota archaeon
AAGTTTTCAAGCATGTTTGTGCCATCCGAAGCAAAAGCGGACACATCGATAAGGCGCTGGAGACATTGGATGAGAGGTACACGGATTTCATGCTGAAGAGGCTGCCCCACAACAGGAACGAGACGACAGTCTACATGCGCGTAAAATGAAGTAGACTGGTCTCTAATGGCTAAAAAGGCTTCAAAAAAACAGGCACCTAGTTGCCGCCATTGCCAGGCGTAACGTCTGGCTTGCCGGCATCGGGGTTTCCACCCTGCTCTCCACCGCTGCCTTCGCCGTTCCCGGCGTCCGTCGAGCGGAACCTGCCGCCCTTCCAGTTCTCCTTGTGCTCCTTCAACTTCCCCTTGGCCTCGTCGATATCTTCGTCGTCGCCCGAGAAGTCCAAGCCCTTCTCGGCCTTCCTCTCCCTGACGTTCTCCATCCTCTGCAGCTTCGCCTCCAGCCTGTAGATCGTCCTCAACATCAGCCCGGCGGCCTTGTCCTCAAGCCCCCCCAGGCCCTCACCGATCTCGTCCTCGGCGTCCTCCGCCTCGTCGATGGCCTCGTCGACCTCGCTGTTGTTCAGCCTCTGCCGCATCCTCTCCAGCTTGGCCTCAGCCCTCTCAAGAGCCCCAAGTATCTTCTCCGCTTCCTGCTCACCGAGCTGCTCGGTGGCGTTCTCCATCGTCTCCCTCATGAGCATTATCCGCTCCTGAAGGTTCACCTCGAACTGCTCCATGAGCTTCAGCTTGGCTCCCTTGATGGCGGCGGTCTCGTTCCCCTCCGGCTCGGGAGGCTCCTCGACGTCCTCAGGCTCCTCCTCCAGCTCCTCCACTGCCTCTGGGTCCTCGTCGTAGAGCATGTGGAGGGCGTTCTTGTAGTGCTTCAGCGCCCTCTGGATCTGGTTCGCCGCTGCGTGGGTCTGGTTCTCGTTCATGAACCTTAGAGCGAGGGCCAACGCCTCTCCGCCGTGGGCGTAGCTCTGCTGTCCGGCGGGCGAGACAGGGCCGAACTGGCTCTTCAGGGCGTTCATGGTCGTGTTGACCCCCAGCTGCGCGTCGTAGGCCTGTTTCAGCAGCTCATCCAGGAGCTCCGGGTCAAGAGGCTGGTTCTCATCGTCCTCCTCGACGGGATCATCTTCTGCGTAGACGACTGTGGCCACTGGGGCCAGGAAAAGCATCAGCATCAGCGTGAGCGCGAGCAACTTCCTCATGTTTCGCACCGCCATATGCTTCACGTGGAAATTATTATAAGAACACGGAGGAATGAGTTGGAACGATTGTTCCAGGGTTTCAGGCTCCCAGATACCTTTTACGGATCTTTATTAGGCTCTGGTTGCCGACCTTGACCTCCTCGACCACCTCCATCCCGACGAGGCGCCTGATCATCCTCCAGGCGCTGGAGCGCGGGATGTCGAAGCGCTCCCTGATCTCGTAGGCGAAGGCCTCGCCGCCGCACTCGGCGATGAACCTGATCGCCTCCCTGTCGTCCATCCGGAGGTCGGCGTGGTCCTCGAATATGGCCTCGAGGTCCACCTCCACCGGCTCTTCTCTGCGCGCGAGGACCTCACGGACCTCCTGGGAGTCCGCGGCGCCGAAGAATCCCCTCGGCTTCATGTAGAGGTACGCCGCTCCCGCCAAGGCGATGAGCGCCACCGCCCCGAACAGCGGCAGGTTCGACGTCGAAGGCTCCTCGGCCGAGACGGCATCGAGGTTGGCGCTCGTTGCCAGGGACTTGGCCTTTTCGTAGTCGCCGTCGTCGTAGGCCTCGTACGCCCTCTGGAGGCGCTCCTCGACATCGGCGAGGCCGCTGGTCCTGCCCTCCGTCCTCGCCTCCACGACAGCCTTTGACGCCTCCTCGAGCTCCTGGGCCGCTGATTCTGCGCTCTCCACTGTGCCAAGAGCGCTGTCGTAGGCTTGTCCCGCCGTCCGTTTTGCTTCATCGTATTCACCGTCTTCGAAGAGCTGGGTCCCCTGCTCCAGGAGCTGCTCCGCCTCGACCAGGATCAGCCCCGACTCCTTGGCGTCTGCTATGTATGCTTCGGTCGCGTCCAGTGCCTCCCGGGCATCACTCCTCAGGCTGGGCAGGCCAACCACGTAGGAGATCGAGAGATCTCCGGGGGAAAGCAATATGGACTTCCGTCTGTCCTCGGTGGCGATGTCCCTCGGGATGTCGCTGATGCCGAACACCGTGGCCCCCTCGGGCAGGGTCACCCAGGTCTCGATGGGCGCCGTGACGTTGAAGCTCCAGATCAGGCCGATCTTGGTTGTCAAGTCGGACGTGTAGTATGTGATGTTTACGCCGAGCGATCCCAACGTGTCGACTTTAAGACCCATCGCCGTCTCCGCCGAACCGATGGCCAGCCCCTCGAGGTTCCTGATCACGACGTCCTCGTAGTTATAACCGAAGAGGGGAACTTCGACCCTGACCTTGGTGGGATCGGTCTCGACCCTGTAATCCACCTTCACGGTGCCGTCGTTGTAGATCATAAACTCAAGCCCCAGCGGCGTGTAGTCCTGGGCTTGGACGGACGGCACCGACATCAACATGAACAGGATGAAAAACGCTAACCTGGCCTTCACGCGGGATCCACCTTCCTTTCAGTCTCCAGACCCTACGACTGCGCTGGTGTACAAATATTATATGATTCTTAGATCCATTTAATCTCAAAGAACACCTATCTTGCTCTAATAGGGGGGGCACTACTTCTCACAATTTTACCACGGGCGTCCCTGCACACGCCACGCTGGTCCTCATTTGCCCCCCGCAGCAGCTCCGGAGCACGGTAGAGAGCTCATTCAGGGCCGCCTCGACGTGCTCCCTCGGCATGTCCGGTGATCCGTCCGCGAACATCACCAGGTTCTCGGTATCCCTGGTGATCTTAGTCTCCTCGCAGTCCCTGAAGTTCCACCTCCGTGTGAGGATCCTGGCCTCATCAGCGTATACGACCTCGCCTTTGTACGTCTCCTCGGTGCCATTGGAGCCCAGGGGCGTGAAGACCTCCCTTCCCTCCGAGAACCGTAGCGCTATAGCGCCCTCCACTTTGTCGAGGTCGAACCCGCCCATGGGTATCATGTGCTTTATGGACAGGGCGTTGTAGGCGTCCACGGCCGCGTTTATTATTGGGAAGCCCCTTCCCCTCAGGACGCGCCTCGTGAGCGCCTCGGCTGAGGGCCTGTAGTCCCCGGGCTTCGTGCCGAAGCTCCTGTAGATCTCCCTCCACGACCTGATGTAGGTATGCTGAGTGATCGGGGCCGTCCCGATATCCTTTCTTGCGTTCTCGATAGCCTCTTCCTGAAGGCCCTTGAAGTCGTGCTCCCCCATGACCAGTCCTCGACCCGTCATGACACCGATCTTGACAGACGGGTACCTGGATAGGATGCCGTGATCGATCATGAACTCCATCCTTCCTCATCCTCTATTCATTGCGGTTGGGGATTATAAGTGGAGCACTGCGGATCTGGATGTCACACGACGATATTCATCGAAATGGGGCCTTCAACACGTTCACCCCTCGGAAATCTCTCGCCTTTGACCGACATTCTCCGAACCGGGCTCCTTTATAATGAAGGTTTTTTCTCTCCAGGTCCATAGAAAATCCATCTTTAACACTCCATCTCCATCCTTATCCGTGACCAGTATCAAGGGTGGATTTCAGTTAAATATCCGACTCGGCCAAACGATATAATTCAGACCTCGTAGGGAGTGTGGTGTGCCCAGTGTCGCAGCGCAGGTCGAAGTTAGACATAGTATTGAACGTCCTCAGCGCCGTCAAGGACGGTGTCGATAAGCCGACACGCATAATGTACGCCGCCAACCTTTCTTGGAAGCCGACGCAGAGGATCCTCGGGAGCCTCGTGGAACAGGGCCTCCTCATCGAGAGGCGCAGGGGCGGCAACAGACGCTCCAAGACGAGCTACAGAATATCGGAGAAAGGCCTCAGCGTCCTGAGGTATTTTGACGGAGCAAAGGACCTACTGGATATCCCTCTCTTCACCACGGACTGAGGTCCGGGGCGGGAAGGGGCCCTATTTCTTTTCAAGCTCCTGGACCTCTAGCTTCCTGAAGATGCTCCTGAGCTGGCGCCTCATCGCCGTCCTGTCGGTGCTCAGCCCCAAATAGTCGGCGAAGTCCGTCGTCGTGCTGATGATCTTCTGCCGACCTTTCTTGATGCGGGAGATCAGCCCCATATTCTCCAAGGCCTTCAGGTGCCTGTAGACCTGGCTCCCTCGGGCCTCGGCCACCTGCTTCTGCACCACAGGCTGGTTGTAGGCGATGTACGAGAGGGTCCTCAGGGGGCCGGCCGTCAGGAGGGGCTTCATGGAGTATCGCTTCGCCTGCTTCGTAAAGTCGGGCTTGAGCTGGAGCACGACCCTGCCGCCGGTAACCTCGCTGATCTCGAGGGGGCTACCGTCCGTCTCGTAGGCCTCCGAGAGCCTTTCGATGAGGTCTGAGACCGCCTTCTCCGAGTCGAGCCTGAGGTGGGCGACGAGCGTCGTCAGGGTGACAGGCCTCCCAGAGGCGTAGAGCACCGCCTCCAGCTCCGCCATCTTGCCCCCATCCCCCTCTGTCATCTCAACGGTCGCCCCAGATTAGTAGATATTCAATAAAGGGTCGGAAATATAACCTCTACGCCTGCGATTAGCCCCTAGACACCCTCCCCTATGTCCCTCCTGTGGAAGAGGGCCCCCTCGATCCCGGGGACGTCGCCGTAAACCTTCTCCCTGGCCTCCGAGATGGACTCCCCCTTGGCGAGGAGGGCGACGGAGCGGCTCCCCGTCGTCAGGATCGCCCCATCCTCCTCGTGGACGGAGGCGAAGAAGAGCTCGGAGCTCTTTGGCTGCTTGATCCTGACCTCGGAGCCCCGCTTCGGATCCACGGGGTAGCCGTCCGGCACAATATAGACGCAGACCGTTGCCTTCATCTCGAAGCCAAGGTCGGAGAGCCTACCGTCTATGATCTCCCATCCGACGTCCAGCAGGGGCCTCTTGAGGAGGGCGAGGACGTTCATCGCCTCGGGGTCACCGAACCTGGAGTTGTACTCCAAGAGGTACACCCCCTCCTCGGTCTCCATGAACCCCCCGTAGAGGACCCCACGGAAAGCCTCTCCCGTCGCCGTGAGCTCTCTCACGGTATGCTCCATGATGGACACCCCCCTCCTTACCGAGGCCTCCGAGAGCCCCGGGAGGCCGTGGTCCTCCCTGCTGTAGCTCCCCATGCTCCCTGTGTTGGGTCCCCTGTCGCCGTCGAAGGCCCTCTTATAGTCCCTGACGAGGGGCATCACAGAGACGCTCTTGCCGTCGGTGAAGGCCTGGAGAGTGAACTCCCTTCCGACCAGCCTCGGCTCGAGGACGACGAGTCCGTCGCTCCCGATGCGCTCCATGGCGTAAGCCTCCACCTCTTCCCTGGACTTCAGGTGCTCCCCGGTGATCCTGACGCCCTTCCCCCCGGTGAGGACGTCGGGCTTGACGGCGACCTCCGCGTGGGCGTCAAGGAACTCCCTGATCTCCCCACCCGTCCTGCAGATGCTGTACTCCGGGTTTCCCTCGATGCCGTGGTCGGATAGGAACAGCCGCGTGTACGCCTTGCTCCACTCCAGCTTCGAGGCCTCCCTGGTGGGGCCGACGACAGGCACTCCCAGCTCGTTGAGGCGGTCTGTGACCCCGGCGGCCAGAGCCGCCTCGGGACCGATGAAGGCCACGTCCACATCTCCGAACTTGGCGTACCGATCTGTGTCGGTGATGTCCATGATCTCGGAGCGCTTGGACAGCCCGGCTATCCCCGGGTTGCGGCTCCCCATCGCCGCGTGGAGCTCCGCGTCCGACTCGACGATCTTCTTGGCGATGGCATGCTCCCTCGCCCCGTGACCCACCACAAGTACCTTCAAATTCATCAACTTGGATGGCCCGAGCAGGCCGAATCCAACGATATCTTCGTCAGGTCCTTTAAAACGTCTTCATCCCAGGCTTGTAGGTTTGATGAAATATTTCAGGATCGTGAAACGCCTCTAGTACCCTCTTCCCCTCTGGTCCGCCGGCCTGTCCAGGTCCTTCAGCCAGTGGTAGACCGTGGCGGAGTAGGACGGCCTCAGCAGGAACAGCCTCACCAGCTCCAGCTTCTCGGGCGTGGCATCCCCGAGCCTCAAGCTGACGCGTTGGGACATTTCATCCTTCGGCGCTTTTCCGTCGAGCCATGACTGGAGGGCCGAGTTGTAGCCTGCGATCATCTCCATATAGTAGCTCCCAGGCCTCTCGTCAGCCGGAGTGTTCCCCCTCCACTCGCCGCAGCCAATGCTACTGATCTTGATGTCCTGGTGTCTCAGGTACCTCTGCTGGCAGAGGGGCTGCTCTGGCTCGTCCAGCCTCCGGATCCACAGCTCACCGTCCGGGAGGCGCCTGATGGCCCTGTCGAGTTCCGCGATCTCGAGGCTTTCCAAAGGGAGGTCGTGGTACGGAGCCCCAGATTCGCTCAGGTATTCGTAGTCGAAGCTCCTGAATGTGAGGTCTGGGTCTCCTGTCGAGGGGTCGCCGAGGAGGTGGAACCTCGTCGCCCACTTCAGCCTGTTGACGAGGACGAAGAGGTACCGCTGGAACAGCGCCTCCCTGGCAGGGGTCACGTCGCCGCCCATCATAGAGTAGACCCTTGAGACGTTGTCTGCGTCGTACCCACCATCGTCGGCGAGGGTCCGCGGGTCCACGCCCCTGAGCCTTCCCTTGATGGCCGCAACGTACTCGTTGGCCCTCGCCCATCTCTCGGGGCTGACGTGGCAGCAGCCCCTCCCTGCGCAGGCCTCCCCTTCTCCTATGGCCTCGCAGGCCCTCAATAGGTTCCGTGGGAAAGCACTGTGGAACCTGCAGCAGGTAAACGTGGCCATCAGAGCCAGTTCCAAGGTGGAACCATCGGGGGTCCCGCCAGTTCCGGTCTCAAACTCTTGGAGCCGCTCCTCCCACCAGCCCTCCCCCGAGATCGCTAGTTGGAACTCGCTCCAGAGTATGTTGCGTCCCTTGACTTGAGGTTCCTCCATCGATGGAGATTATGGTGAACTGACAATAAAAAAGTCCGGGTGGTAAAGAGGAGACTAGGAGGTTGCCCCTCGGGGTCTATCACAGGTACTTCCGGAACCAGTCCAGGTGCCTCTGGTAATAGTCCAGCTTGTTGGAGGGTTTCTTCCTGATTCCGTGGCCCTCCCCCATGTACATGACCAGCATCGTGTCGACCCCCATCCGCTTCAGTGCCCTGAACATCTCCTCGGACTGGCCGATGGGACAGGTGTAGTCGGCCTCGCCGTGGAGCAGCAGCAGCGGTGTTGTGACGTTCTTGACGTGGGTGATGGGGCTCCACTGGGCCAGCAGCGCCATGTTGTCGTAGGGGAGGCCGAAGAACTCCTGCTCCATCAGCGAGCCCACAGCCGAGTTGGCGTAGAAGCTGAGCAAGTTGGTGACGCAGGCTCGGGAGACCGCAGCTTTAAACCTGTCCGTCTGGGTCACTACCCAGTTGGTCATGTAGCCTCCGTAGCTTCCGCCGGTGACTCCGAGCCTGTCGACGTCGATGAAAGGGTTCCGCTCAATGGCGTAGTCGAGCCCCACCATCAGGTCCTTGTAGTCTCCGCCGCCCCAGTTGAGTACACAGCCGTCGCTGAAGGCCTGGCCGTAGCCGCTGCTCCCCCTGGGGTCGATGAAGACCACGGCGTACCCGGCGCTGGCCAGGAACTGCACCCTCTCGTCGAAGGCGTAGCCGAACATACCGTGGGGCCCGCCGTGGATGTAGAGGATCGTCGGGTACTTCTTCCCCGCCTCGAGACCCAGCGGCTTGGCGACGTAGCCCTTCACCCTGAGCCCGTCGAAAGTGGTGAACCAGAACTCCTCGGGCACGCTGATGGCATGCTCGCGAAGGTGCCCGTTGAAGTCTGTGAGCTTCCTCTCTTCGGTGCCGTCCAGCGAAGCCACGTGCACCTCTGCGGTGTGGGTCTGGTCCACCTTCAGGTAGGCGACATTGCCGTCGCGGGACACGTCGATGTCTCCCCCCCTGCGCCCGATCTGCCAGTCTCCTGACATCACCGTGGATATCTCACCGCCCTCCGTGGGGACCGAGAAAAGCGGCCCCCTCCCCCTGTCCCCGGCCGTAAAGTAGAGCCTACCGCCGTCTGGTGCCCAGGCGAAGGACGAGACGGGCCTGTCCAGGGCCCCCACTAGGTCTTTCGCCCCCTCGCCTTCTATTGAGACCGCCCAGAGGTGGCTGTCCTCGGCGACGCTGTCGTTGCTGGTGTCGGGCCTGGTTGTGGCCAGGTATGCGATCCACCGCCCGTCGGGCGAGCACTGGGGCTTGTACGCGGCCCCGATCGTGGAGGTGATCCGCCTCTCCTCCCCAGTCTTCGCGTCCACGGCCCAGAGATCGTTCCTGACGAAGGCGTCGCTCTCCTCGCCCCTGTCGGAGACGAAGACGATCTCCCCGCCATCGGCGCTCCAGCTAATGGAGTGGTCGTCGTGGTCCCCGTCCGTTAGCTTCGCGGGTTCCCCGCACTCCGCCCCGACGACGAAGACGTGGGTCCTCCTGAAGTCCATGAAGCCAGTCAGGTGCTTCATCATCAGCCTCTCGTTGACCACGATGTCTGTGTAGTCGGGCTTGGGCTCGTCCGTCCCCAGGAAAGCGATGCGCCCGCCGTCTGGCGACCAGGCCAGGTCCTCCCCCGCCCTGTGGAGGAAGGCGTTGCTGGTCTCGTAGGTGATCAGCGCCCTCCTGCCGCCGCCATCGGGATCCATAAGGCAGATGGCGGTCTTCTCGTCCTCGGAGGATTTAAAGGCCAGGGTCCCCCCGTCAGGTGACCACCTGGGAGCGCTGCTCTTCCCATCCTCGGTGAGCTTCTCCGGTGACCCGCCCTGCGTCGGGACCACCCAGATGTCCCTCTTCTGCTTGTTCTCGGTCACGTCGTCCACGGTGACGACGAAGGCTACCTTGCTGCCGTCGGCCGAAATCCGGGGGTCCGAGACGCTCTTGAGCGTCAGGAGGGTCTCTGGCGTGATCGGCTTCCCCGATTGTACGCTCATGATCTCGTATACACCTTCCAGATGGATAAAAAACCAGCATGTTTCCCCGCTCCGGAGGGGGATCAAAACTTGATCCCGAAATGTTCTCCTGGTGTCGCGTAATTTATTTACGAAGGAGTAGATGTCCCATCCGTCGAGTCAGATGGTGTAAGGGGGAATGGGTTCGATGAGCGAGGTCGGAGCTTTCAGGCGTGAGCTGGGCCTACCCGATGACATCATCGCCGTGAACGCCGGCTCTTGGGGGCCGCTTTGCCGGACCGCAAGGGAGGCCGTCATCAGAGGATACCAGGAGGAAGCCGAGGCTCGCGGAGATGACCCCGAGGTAATGAGGAGCGCCCGCTCGGGCTTGGCCCGCTACTCAGGGGTGATCGAGGGTGGCAAGAGCGAACTATCGGAGTTCCTGAACTGCTCCCCTGACGAGATCGCCCTATGCGACTCGTCGACCACCGGGATGAACATCTTCCTATAGGGATACGACTTCGAGCCGGGGGACGAGATCATCGCCGGGAGCCTGGAGAACCCCGCCGCATCGGTGCCCCTGAGGGTTCTGGCACGGAGGCGGGGCGTGAAGCTGACCTTCGCCGACCTAGGGAACGGGGAAGTGGACGCCACCGAGGCCCTGTCTGAATCGATCTCTTCCAAGACCCGCATGGTACTGATCTCACACGTCGACTACGCCACAGGGACATGCGTGGATTTGGAGTCGATCAGCGAACTCGCCCACGATGGGGACGTCCTGCTGCTGGTCGACGGCATCCAAGCCGTCGGGACCGTACCCGTCGACGTCAGAGCCCTCGGCGTGGACGGCTACGCGTTCTCGAGGCATAAGTTCCTGTGCGGCCCGGACGGCGCGGGAGTTCTCTACGTCCGCAAGGAGGTCCAATCAGAGATCCGTCCCACCTACACTGGCGTGTTCTCCGCCTCCGGGCACGGGGTGGCCGGGGAGCTCAAGCTGATGGAGACAGCGCAGAGGTACGAGGTGAGCACCCGGCCCCTGCCCGTGATCATGGGGGGCACGGCGGCGGTGAAGTGGATCAGAGAGGAGGTCGGCCTGCCGTATGTCTTCGACAGAGACAAGCGGCTCTATGGGACCCTTTGGAGGACACTCAGCGGCATCGACGGGGTCCGCGTGATATCCCAGCCCAGCCAGAGCAGCCTCCTGACCTTCGCCGTCGATGGTGTGCCAGTAAAGGAAGTCGTGTCGAGGCTCAGGGAGAACTACGTCTTCACCAGGACCATCTCCGTGACCGAGCCCGTCGGGGTGCGCATCTCCGTCGGCTTCTGGAATCGCGAGTCCGATCTGGAGAGAATCGCTGAGACAGTTCGGTCCATCACCTGCGGATCCGGCTGAGGTCGACCCTGCCTAGAGCCCGTAGGGTGTTGTGTACTCGCAGATCTCAATAGTGTAGCCCTCGGGGTCCTTCACCGTGAACGCCTTGATGTTGAGCTCCGTGCCCACGTGGGGCTCGTCGCGGTCCAGCTCGACCCCAGCCTCCTTCAGGTAGCGGAACCAGGCGTCGGCGTCCGAGGCCATGATCTGTAGCCTCACCGGCTTCGTAGGGCTGGGCTTGTGGGAGCCGCGCTCCGCGTCCACCAGCCCCAGGTGGGCACCGTCCTTGATCCTGAAGAGTTTCACCCACTCCCTGTCCATGACGCACTCGAAGCCCATTACTTCCCTGTAAAACGCTGCCGGCTCCTCGAGCTCGTGGTAGTAGAAGAAAGTGAGCGCCCCCTGGAGTTCCAGATCTCCCATGTCT
>CP070784.1:1708039-1725859 GCA_020346605.1 Candidatus Bathyarchaeota archaeon
CCCCACAGCCGGGGACAGATTACACCCCATCCCACGAAACAACATATAAACACCGCCGGAACGCCCTTCAGAACAACTAAGAACGTACTCAGATACGCGATAGGGATACAGATCACCGCCACACAACCCAAAAACGGGCACCCGAAAACCCAAAAAAAACGAAAAATCCGCGCGCGCGGACGAACCATGTTTCACGTGCCACGGACAGCTATACGACGACTGGGCCGACAGAACGCCGGGAGAGAGGAAGAGCTTCCAAAAAGAAGGCACAAGGTTCGAGCTTACCATCGATGGAGAAGACGTAGAACTGAGGAAGTGGATGCATTACTACGCGGAGTTCTACCATTCGGTCGATCAAATCACCCTCTACGACGTAAAAGCATATCTATACTACATACAGCTTGGACCGAACAGCTACACGCCCGGTCAAACCATCTTATTCGTCGGAACCTGGTACTGGGACAGCGCCAACACGGGCAGCTACACGTTAACAGTACATTTCGACTAGAAAAAAAGGGGGGGAAATAAAAACCCATTTTTTCACTCGCGCGGGCAAACACGAAAGAACCAACGAGGCATCACGGCGCAAGGAGGACACATAACCACCCAATAACTCTGCGGACAGATCTAATCCACCCACCAAACAGAGGGGAGGGGGGTCACACTATCCGCCTATGAAAAACACGCCAAACAACCAGTGGCCCCCGAAAAACGCTCCACCCCGATACGATTCCGGGATAAAACACCGGCAATTCCGAGAAAAACCCCTTCAATGAAACAGCAAACCCGGACACCCGGAGCCCACCACAGTTCACACTGAAACCCGCGAAAAAAAACCCTTATCATACGCTACCGCTCACACCCCCTCAAAGTATAATAAGCCGGACCCCCAACAACCATAAAACAGAATGCCCAACGCACAGGACACCATCGCCGCCATCGCCAAGCGCCGCGGCTACTACTGGCCCAGCTACGAGATCTACGGAGGCCTCAGCGGATACATCACCTACGGCGACCTAGGCACCAAGCTCAAGCGCAACATAGAGTGCACCTGGCGGAGATACTTCACAAACCACCAGAACATCCTCGAGCTCGACGCCCCCGTCATCAACCCAGCCACCGTTTTCGAGGCCTCGGGCCACCTCGAGAACTTCAAGGAGTACTCCACCGAGTGCACCAGCTGCGGCCGAAGTTTCAGGGTGGACCACCTCATCGAGGAGAAGACCGGCCTCGAGACCGTGGAGGCCATGGGCGGCGACGCCATCCTCCGCCTGCTCCGAGAAAAGGGAATCAAGTGCCCCCAGTGCGGCGGCGCCCTCCGGGACCCCGTCATGTTCCTCACCATGTTCAAGACGGAGATCGGCGCCACAGGGGGCCTCACCGGTTACGCCCGCCCCGAGGCGGCCCAGAGCATGTTCATCAACTTCAAGAGGGGGTACCAGCACGCACGGGAGAAGCTCCCCTTCGCCCTCGCCCAGGTCGGCAAAGTGATGAGGAACGAGATCAGCCCCCGCCGCGGCCCCACCCGCGTCAGGGAGTTCACCATCATGGAGCTCGAGCTCTTCTTCGACCCCCAGGACCCCAACTGCCCCATGCTCGGAGAGGTAGTGGACGCCCCCATCAGGCTCCACACTGAGGAGATGGAGGCAGCAGAAGAGAATACCCCTCTGAAGACCACCATCGGAGCGGCCCTAGAGCAGGGCCACATACTCACTGAGTGGGGAGCCTACTTCATGGGCGTCTCCCGGCTCTTCGTCGACCACCTGGGCATCCCCGCCGAACGTCAGAGGTTCAGGGCCCACCTCCACGAGGAGCGCTCCCACTACTCCAGCCAGACCTACGACCACGAGGTCCTGCTCGACAGCATCGGATGGCTAGAGGTCGCCGGCCACGCCTACCGCACCGACTACGACCTCAAGGCCCACCAGAGGGGCTCAGGCCATGACATGACCGCCCTCAGAGATGGCACCCGCTTCACCCCCCACGTCGTCGAGCCCAGCTTCGGTCTAGACAGGCTCTTCCTCGCCGCCCTCGAGATCTCCTACGAGCGGCGCGACAAGCGCAACATCTTCACCCTCCCCAGGGACATCGCCCCCTACCAGGTCTCCGTGTTCCCCCTCGTCACTAAGGACGGGCTCACCGAGAGAGCCGGACAGGTCCACGAGGCCTTCCAGGGCGCCGGCCTCGCCACATTCTACGACGAGGGCGGCTCCGTGGGGAGGCGGTACGCCCGCTCCGACGAGGCAGGCACACCCCTCGCGGTCACCGTCGACTACACCACCCTCGAAGACGACACAGTCACCGTCAGGGACCGGGACAGCTGGGGCCAAGTACGCACGCCGACACATGACCTCACTGAGAAGCTGAAAGCCTACCTCACCTACGGCATCGACTTCGGAGACCTCGGCGAACCCGTCTAGGCCCTGGCCAAGGTCAGACGTGTGGCAGGGACGCTCACCTCGACCACGGCCGCGCCATCGAAGGTCTTGGTTTCTCCGATGACGTCCCTCAGGACCACTTTTCCTCCCTCGACGGTGACCCCGATAACGTCCTCCATCACCAGCTCCCCGTCAAGGAACACTTTGAACTCGCACATGGTATAGTCTTAGATCCATCGACCAGAAAAAGAGTGCGTAGAACCCACTGCGCCGATGGCGCTAATCCACTAGGAGGCTTCCGCCCTGCCCCTCCAGCCTCCCACGAAAGTCCTCCAGCACCGCTCCCAGCAGCTCCCGGCTCTCCTCACGCGTGGCGCTCTCAACGACCACGTCCACTTTAATGTCCTTCACCCTCAACCTCTCCTCGGGCCCCTCAGGCGAAGTGGCCGCATTCTTGATGTACACATCAGGATAATCCGCCTGCATCTGCCGGTAGACCGGGAAGAAGTCCCTGAAGACGATCCGGGCGGTCACCGTCTCAGCGGCGAACCGGGTGGTGGCACGCTCCTCGATCATAGGAGCCACGGACCCATCGAACATCGCCTGCATCTCCGCCGGGATCCCCGGGAAAGTGACCACGGTGGTCCCCCCCACAGGCAGGACCATCCCCGCCGACATCCCCACAGGATTGGATATCGCCCTGGACCCGTCGACGACCCGCGCCATCCTCTCCCCACGGGCGGTGTCGTGGATCCCCCGGGAGGCGTAGATGAGCCGTATCTTCTCGACGGTCCCCTGGTCCAGCACCACGTCCCGCCCTACCGCTAGGGAGATCGCCTCCACGGTCAGGTCGTCCTCAGAGGGCCCCAGCCCACCGGTGAAGATGATCAGGTCGTTCGACCTCCCCAGAGCCTCACGGAGCACGCCGGCGATCTCGTCCACATCATCCCCGACGCAGGTCACCCTCCTCAGATGGGCCCCCAGCTCCGCCACCCTCCTCGCCAGCCAGTACGAGTTAGTGTCATGGATCCTGCCGAAGAGTATCTCGTCACCCGTGACGACGATCTCGACGCCGTACCCCTCACGCCGCATGGTACACCCATGAGAGCACGAGGGATATTAGAAGTTCCCCTCCCCGGAGCCCTCAGGGACCCGGCTCAAGAGTGTCAGCCGACAGTCTCCCCCCAGACGCCCCGGGTTCCGGGCAACCAGCGTCGAGGAGCCGCTCAGCCAGCCAGCTGGTGCTGTGCACTATGAAGTCCCTGAAGCCGTGGACCTCCGCCTTCGTCGGAGCACCGGAGGCGGTTTCTACGACAGCCCTGAAGATCCCCTCGCCGACGGAGTTAAGCGACTCGGACCCGTCCAGGATGGCCCCCGCGTTTACGTCCATGTTATCCCGCATCCTACCGTAGGTCACCGGGTTCCCCGTCACCTTCAACACCGGGGCGACGGCGTGGCCCGTCGTGCTCCCCCTGCCCGTGGTGAAGACCACCACCTGGGCGCCAGCGGCGACCATGTGGGTCACAGAGGGCACGTCCCAGCCAGTGCCGTCCTGGAGCCAGAGCCCGGGCTTGGAGGGCACATCCAGCGCCCTCCTGCTGTTCTCCAGCACCCCCTGTATGGGCTGGGTGCCGCCCTTCCTGATGGCGCCGAGGCTCTTCTCCTCGATGGTGGTGAGGCCGCCGTCGACGTTCCCCTTGGACATGAACCTGCTGTCGACTCCCATCGCCCTCATCCGCCGCTCCTGGCGGTCGATCATCGCCTCTATCGCATCCGCCACCTCGCGGCTCACCGCCCTCCTCGCGAGGACGTGCTGCGTCCCCGTCATCTCCTGGGTCTCGCCGAACATTACAGTGCCCCCCTCGTCGACGAGCATATCCACAGCCACGCCCACCGCAGGGTTCGCCACCAGCCCCGAAGTAGCGTCGCTACCCCCGCACTCCACCGCCAAGGTGAGCTCCGAGAGCGGGAAGGGCTCCCTCTCCAACTCAGCGACCTCCGACGCCATCCTCCGCAGGATGCGCACCCCCTTCTCGATGGTCCGCACCGTTCCCCCCTCCTCCTGGATGATCAGAGTCTCCACGGGCTTCCCAGACGGACGGATCCCCTCTGCCAGGACCTCCGAGGTCAAAGACTCGCAGCCAAGGCCCACAAGCAGCACACCGGCGACGTTCGGGTTCCTGCCCGTACCAACGAGGACGTTCGCCACCATCCCGTCGAAGCCGCACCCGTGGTGCTGGGTGACCGCAACCGCTCCCTCCACCCGATCGGCGATCTTCCTCGCTGGCTCGGAACTGCAGTCCATCGGAGTGAGGACAAGGAGGTGGTTCCGGACCCCCACGGAACCGTCGGGCCTCTCGTACCCCAGGAACCCGGTCAACGCACTCCCCCCCTGTTAGCCGACGTGGGAACCCTGGCGCTCTCGACGTTATGGGTGTGGACCCAGCTACCCGTGCCGATACTCTCCGAGGCGATCCCGATGACCTCCCCGTACTTGATAATCTCCTCCCCCTGTTCGAGGGCCTTGAGGGAGATCTTGTGGCCGAACCTCACGGTCTCCAGCAGGGCCGGCTTCATGAGTACTCCTCCATCAGGCGACAGAACCTCGACGGCATCGCCCTCCCCCGCATCGCCCGTCACTGTAGCGACATTATCCCTCTCATCCATCTGGATCGCCTTGACCATAACAATCCAATATACGAGGTCAAAGGAAATACGTAAAGTTACCGAAGAGACTGCGGAGTCTAACGCCCATCCACGCGTCCATTCATAACAAGGCACGTTTAGGGCCCAGACGCCCTGTCCCTGACCTAACCCTGCAAAGGGATCCCTGAAGTACCGTCAGGGAGGACCACCACTTTGGACCCCCGGCCGTGCTCTGACTTCAGGACCTCGATCACCTCGTCCCACTCCCGGATCCACGTGATCTGCTCCGGCAGGCCTATCTTCATGTCGTAGCTCCGCATCTTGTACGGGGAGTGGATGATGACACGCTTACCGCGCTGGAGTGGCCTCCTGGTGCTCCTCCAGAGACGAGCGCCCACCTTCTTCCCGTGGCGGTTGAGCAGCCAGTGGTTGATCTCGCCGTCCATGTCGTTGGCCAGGAGGACGATGGTCCCCTCCTCGCCCACCGACACGTAGGCAGGCCCCATCCCTATGTGGGCCTCGTTCGCCCTCATGTAGTTGTTCGCCACAACTATGTCCGCGCCCCCAGGAGCCTCGTAGCCGTGCCACTTGTGCACCGACTCCGCCGCCCTCCTCTGGGTCATCACGAAGTCGCCCGCGTAGAGCTCGATGGGATCCCTCCTGAGGTTCAGCACGCTGTCCACCTTGAAGTCGAGCCCCGCCATCCTGGCCGCCTCCTCGGCGTCGAGGCGCATTATGTTGCCCTCGTTCACGCAGGTCCCCGTGGAGGGATGGGGCGTGAATCCTGGGCCGAAGCCGCCGAGTGGACCGTGGTTGTGGTAGATGGTTTCGAAGCCGGCGACTCCGGGGAGGATCATCTTGCCACCCCCGCTGAACCCCATGTACCTGTGGAAGAGCACGGTGCCGACGCCGATCTTCAGGTCGCAGCTCATCACCTCTGAGTTCACGTAGACCGGAGTGCCATGGCTCGTCTCCCCGAGGTGGTCCAGCATGTCGTAGGGATTGTGGTTATAGCAAGGATACTCCGCGACGACGTCCTCACCCAGTTTCTTCACGAAGTCCATCCGCCCGTAGGTCCCGTGGCAGCCCGCGGCCATAATGAACCTGATGTTTTCCACGGGCACCCCTGCCCCATGGAGAGTCTCCAGAATTGGGTCAACGAACAGGTGGGACCTCGTGGGCCGCGTCATGTCGTCTATTATGATCACGACCTCCTCGGCCTTCTCCGCGAACTTTCCCAGCGGCTCGGTTCCCAGCGGCGAGTCGAGGGCTTTCCTGATCCCTTCCTCGGTCATCCCATCCTCGGCTTCGCACGCCATAGTGCACCTTTTTACGTCCCACATATCCGGGAACTCAAGCGTGAGGGGCTCATCCCCGTACCACTGGAGGTCCGGCACAATCACAGTCTTCAACTCATCCACACCCTTGGAAACAGTTTGTTCGGGGGCCTCATCACTCTTAGCTTTATTCCTCGACCCATTCGGCAAACGTTATTTACGGTGTGGAGACAATCGGAGTGTGGTGCATTAAATGAACAATGAAAGGGAGCTCTTGATGATCCCGGGGCCCACCATGGTCTCGCCCCGCGTCCTCAGGATCCTAGCGAAGCCCGCGCTGAGCCACGTGAGCGGCGAGTTTGTTGAGGGATTCGCCGAGGCACTGGAGCTTCAGAAGAAGCTCTTCGGGACCGACGGCACCCCCTTTATGCTATCGGGCAGCGGAACCCTAGGCATGGAGGCTGCCATCGCGAACCTCGTTGAGAGGGGGGACAAGGTCCTCTGCGTAGAGAACGGCTTCTTCGGCGAGAAGTGGGAGGAGATAGTGGAGGCCCATGGTGGAGTCGTCGAGCGACTCAGGTTCGAATGGGGGAAAGCCCTTAACCTGGGGCAGCTCAAGGAGAAGCTGTCCTCGTACGACTACAAGGCTTTCACAGTCGAGCACGTGGACACCTCCACGGGCATCGCGAATCCCATCGACAAGGTGGGGGAGCTCGCCAAGGACACCGACGCTCTCTACATCGTCGACTCCGTCTGCGGAACGGGCGGGATGCCCATGAAGATGGACGAGTGGAACATCGATTACTGCCTGACCGGTAGCCAGAAAGCTGTCGGAGCCCCGCCGGGCATCTCCATGTTCTGCCTCAACGACAAGGCGTGGGAGGTCGTGGAGAAGAGGAAGACGCCCATAGACGACTACTACGCCAACCTTAGGCGCTGGAAGCCCATAATGGACAACCCGAGAGGATACTTCGCCACCCCGGCCGTGGGGATGGTGCTGGGCATGCTTGAGGCCCTCCGCATCATCGACGAGGAAGGGCTGGAAGCACGATGGAGGCGCCACGAGGTCTTCTCCAAGGCCTTCCAGGCAGGCATCGGGGCGCTGAACCTGGAGTCGTTCCCGGCGAAGGGCTACGAGGCCCACACCCTCACGGTGCCCAAGATACCCGAGGGCGTCAGCGACTCAGAAATGCGCGGCCTGATGAGGATAAAGTACGGCGTCATTATAGCCGGCGGACTCGGGAAGCTGGGGGGCAAGACAGTGAGGGTTGGTCACATGGGGAACGCGACTTCGAATGACATCGTCGCTACGCTGTCGGCTCTCGAGATGTCCCTCATGGAACTTGGATACGACATGGACGCCGGGTCGGGCGTCGGGGCCATGGAGAAGGTACTGACCACCCACCTCTCCGAGGCGTGAATTCTAGATACCCAATTTTTTAAACATCCAAGAAAAATCCGAGCGAACGGTGTTAATAGGGTAAGTCATTGTGGGGTTCTTTTCATTCAGCTGGCTCAGCAACGCTCTTAAAAGACATTTTGGTAAAAGTAGCGCTGTTGTCTTCTCACGTTTTGTAAGAACTCGAAAGATACGAGTGCGCCAGCAATTTTCCTCTCATGCTGTCAAGCGCTTGACCCAGGGCTATGTGCCGGAACCACTGTTGAGGGTGACTCGTGTATCTGATTCTTCCCGATGCACAGCGCAGCTAGAAATCCGGATGGAATGCTAAGTGTGAAAAGAAGGGAGCGTAAAAAGGGGAGTGGAGTTATATCCAGCCTAGGAACCGCATCGCCTCTGCGACGCGGCCGATGGCCAGGGCGTATGCTCCCGTCCTCAGGGGTACGTCGTATTTGTCGGCCTGAGCCTTCAGGTCGTGGAAGGCGGTCACCATCACCCTCTCCAGGCGCTGGTCGACCTCTTCCTCGGTCCAGTAGTATCCCTGCCTGTTCTGCACCCACTCGAAGTAGCTCACGGTGACGCCGCCCGCATTGGCGCAGATGTCAGGGATCACCGTGATCCCCTTCTCGTTCAGAACCACGTCGGCTTCTGGGAGGGTTGGTCCGTTTGCACCCTCAGCGATCATTTTACAATCGACCTTTTCAGCCACTTCCTTTGTTAGGGCGTTCTGGAGCGCCGCCGGGATTAGGTAGTCGCACTTCACAGTGAGCACGTCGGCGGAGCCCATCTCCTTGGCTCCGGGGTATCCCAGGACGCTGCCGGTCTCTCTCTTGTGCTCCATCACCTTCACCGGGTCGAGGCCCTTGGCGTCGTATATGCCTCCCTTGGAGTCGCTGACGGCGACTACATTAGCTCCTGCGTCATGGAAGTTCGTGGCGGCGTAGTATGCGACGTTCCCGTAGCCTTGGATGGAGACATCTGAACCCTTGATAGGAATACCGTAGAGTTTGGAGGCCTCCCTAGATGCAAAGTAGACGCCGCGACCTGTGGCGGCGGTCCTGCCCACTGAGCCTCCAAGGCTGAGGGGCTTTGCCGTGATGACACCGGGTGTGATCTTGCCTGTGACCTTGTAGTACTCGTCAATCAGCCATGCCATGATCTGGGCGTTGGTGCCTACGTCGGGGGCAGGAACATCCAGATCCACACCGATGAAGTTCGCGAAGGCGACTGCATAAGCCCTCGTAAGGCGTTCTAACTCGACCTTCGAGAGCGCTTTAGGGTCGACATCGATGCCGCCCTTGCCTCCACCGTATGGAAGGTTGACAACTGCGTTCTTCCATGTCATCCAAGCTGCAAGCGCCATCTCCGTGTCGAGGTTGAGGCCCTTGTGGTACCTGATACCTCCTTTCGTAGGACCCCTTGCGTCGTTGTGATGGATCCTGACAGCGTCGAAGACCTCCACTGAGCCGTCGTCCATCCTGATCGGCAGAGCGACCTTGAGAATGGCCTTGGGATGGCTCACGACTTCGTACACCGCTGGTTCGAGGCCCATGAGGTCACACGTCTTCTTGACATTGACCAATTGAGACTCCCATGGACTCAATTTCTCTGACATTTTGGATCACTTCCCATTCTAGACCATCTTTAAATATATATCGATTACGAAAGCTCGGTGATTAGTAATGTAAAGGACACGATGATCAATACCAAGTAAATATCCAAGACCAGAATACGTTGACGATATTCCTCGTTGGTCGCAATATAAACAGAATCGAGAGATGAAGCTCAGCCTTTCCCACAGAGATACTTAATGGCGGAAGAGGTGTCCCCTTTGATGATTATCTGTATGGGACCCAATTGTGATTCCCCCGTTCTATGGAAAGAGACGCGACCGACGTAGGCGGCCTGCTTGTTCAATCCGAATGAGAGGGTATCACCCTGGACGCTTCTTGTGAATAAAGCCCTTGCAGCATCCCTGATCATCGTCCTCATGATTAGACCCCTCAGAGGCCCTAGGGACTCAAGTCCTTCGACGCGTCCCTCAATGGTCGCCAGACTCCCTTCGCCGGAGCTATTGAGAGGGATATCACCGAGGACGTTTCGGACGGCGACTTCAACCTTCTCGCTGCTCTCCGTGGGATGTACCATTGCCTTCACGGAGACGTAAATCTCTGTCATTCCAGCCCAAGCCGCTCCTTCAGGGCCCGGTACCGTTCACCAAGCTCTCCCAGTGTGCCTTCGTTAACAATCATGTGATCGGCAAAGGCGATGGCCCATCCGAGGCTGAAGCCGAGTTCCCGCAGGTCCCTTTCCCGGAACGTTTTTCTGTCAACAGGATCGTCAGACCGCCTCCGGTCCCTCAGCCTCACATACCGAGTCTCAGGGGGGGCGTGAATCGCAACGAGGGATGCGTCGAAAGAGGCCTTGAATACGTCCACCTCCGAAATGCTCCTGATCCCGTCCACGACGATGACAGGCTTATCCAAAGAATTCAACTTATCGACGCATCTTTCAGCAACGGCCGCCTCACCACCCTCTCGCCGTATCTCCTTTGCTGTGACTCCAAGGTTTGTAGGCGTTGGCTCGAGGCCGCTCTCGCTCGCGAGATCCCTTATCACGTCTCCCATGGTGATTACGGTGTGACCCTCCTCCTCGAACATCTCGGCCAGTGTGGTCTTTCCCGATCCCGACATACCCGTGATGAGTATCAGCTTCTTCATAGACAAGCTCATCCGATCCTCTCTAGTCCAACCTTCCTCGTCTTGATGCAAACTTCTCTCACGCCCTCCCTGAGGGCGCTCGCGGCGAGTTCGACAAGCTTCTCTCTAGAGGGGGGCTTGAGGGCCTTGAGCTCAGGGCTCAGGACCTCGCCGGTGTTATCGAACTGCTGGAGGTAGTACGAGTCGCAGCGACCCTCAATGCTCTTGGCAATACTCCCTATAAACGCCTTGGTATCCGACACGGTAGGAGCGACGGTCGTCCTCGCTTCCACCTCCACGCCATACCTCTCGCAGAGATCCAGCGTACGTGCAACTCCCTCTACTACCGAGCCAGCATCCCCAGATAATCCTGCGACCCTGCCATACTCATCGGAGATCAGAGGCGCTTTCACGTCCAGGGCTACCCTGTCGACGATCCCCGCACTCAGAAGAGGCTCCACAGCGTCCGGTCGGCTCCCGTTTGTGTCCAGCATCACCTTCAACCCGAAGCTCCGGGCCAGCGTTGCCACCTCCTTCACAGCCTCGGGCTGGAGGGTGGGCTCCCCTCCCGAGATGACGATAGCGTCCAGCTGAGGCACGGGAGACATGTTGACCTCTATCCGACGGCGAATATAGCTGAGATCGACTTCCTCACCGGAGTCGAATGGAAGGAGGGTTGAGTTCTGGCAGTAGGGACAACGGAAGTTGCATCCTGCCATGAAAACCACGAGGGAGACGTTACCGTACCAATCGACGGTCGATGTATCGACGATACCGCCCAGCCGCAACTCTCAATCCCCCTTGCCCAGGTTTATCCAATCAAAGTGAGGTGGCTTTGATTTAAATCGCTTGATTCTGGCGTGAGGGGAGTGAGAACCTAATTCAAAGAGGGTTACGGTAGAGCACCGACCTTCCCCTCCTCCCCACAACGTCTATTTCCTCCATGTTGCGAAGGCAGTAGGCCATCTTCCGGGCTAGAACGGGACGTATCCCCGAAGCGGCTACGAGCTCCTTTGTCGTAAACTCCTCGGGCAGTGCTTCTGGGAGCAGCGAACGGAGGTCCCCCGGATCGTTGAAGAGCTTCCGGTCCTTGACCTCCAGCAACCTCCGGTCGTAGATGCTCCAACGCCTGCGGCGCCAGCTCCCCCGGCCGTCGTCCACGAGCACGTCCTCGGAGTCTACGAGTAGGACCTCAACGGAGAAGTTCAGGTCCATGATGAGCCTTGGGATGTATACCAGCTCCTGGAACAGTTCCTCCAGGCGACCCCTCTTCGGCGACCTGCGCCTCGACAGGACCGATTCCAAGTCTCGGTCGACCCTAACGATCCATTTCCGCTCCGGCACCGGGTGCACGAGCCGTACAGGGTGACGTCTGATCAAGTCGGAGAGTTTCTGCCTCAATGCGGAGAAGTTACCTGTCTGTACCTCGATGAGGAGGTCGCCGCGCACGATGTCGACTACGTAGCCGTCCACCTCCTCCTCCACGAGGTCCCCACTGCGGGCGTACCATAGTTTGACCGAGTCGTGGAGCGAGTTCTCTCCCATGCTTTCCATGTATAATAATGACGGGGATATTTCATCATTTTCGGTTCAAAATCTTTCAGGGCATAGACTTGCGAAAAAAGGAAGGGAGTGTAAAGGGAGCGTCGTCTCCCTGTTTCTAACGATACAGAAAACATCGAATTCTGGGACAAGTTTATTTTTCTTACGGTGCATATGACATTGGTGTGAGCCCCCTTGTCTGTTCGATGTTTTATCTCGGTGGACGTCGATGATCCAGTCATTCTCGACGAACTGGTGAGTGTTCAAGCCGCCCTGAAAGGAACGGGAGCCGACGTCAAATGTGTCGAGAGGGAGAACATCCATCTGACACTCAGGTTCCTCAGTGATGTGCGCCAGGGGCTCCTGGGGCAGCTCAGCAACTTGGTCGAGGAGGCAGAGTTTGACCCCTTCAGGATGGAGCTAAGGGGCATCGGGGCCTTCCCTAACCTGCGCAGACCCAGAGTGGTCTGGGTGGGCTTGACAGAGGGGGCTGATGAGCTCTCCAGAATATTCAACGACCTGGAGGCGGATTTGACCGAGTTGGGATTCAGGCCAGAGTCCCGGGGATTCAGCCCCCACATCACCCTCGCGAGGGTCAGGTCCGGAAGGAGGAGGGCTCAGCTCGTCGAGCAGCTGATGATGCACGCGGACGACGGATTCGGGGGGTCGCTCGTCGAGAGCATCAGGCTCAAGAAGAGCGTCCTCACGCCGAAGGGCCCGATCTACTCCATCATCGCCGAATCCCCGACCGCGGGGAGCACGTAGCCGTTCTGGACAGTTTCTTCCCTCCAGACCCCTGATCCAGTTCTGTCTGACAGGGTCCTGTAAGGGGTTAGCCTTCGACAATCCCTTTATCAAACCCACAACAGAACACCCGAACACACACCATGGACTTCGAACACATATTCCAGGCCACATCCCTCTGCCCCTACACCGAGCAATGCGACAGCTACAGAACCATGGCCAACAGCGAGAGGTGGATGGGCAAAGCCCTTACACGGCTCAGACGCGAGGGGCTGAGCGCCCTGCCCCGGGAGGAGGGAGGGTACACGGAGATGGGGCTTGAGGAGAGGCTGGAGCGTCTGAGGGGCGTCAAGGACAGGTGCCACAGACACAACGGAAGATGCCTCAGATACTGGCAACTTAAGAAGCTTGGCGAGGACAACGAGTCGGTCGAGAGGCTCGCGAGCCGCATCAGGCTTCTGGGGAATATGCCGGCTCAAGAGGCCGTCGATCAGCCAGTCCTTGTTGACTCCGAGTCGTCCCTTCACGATTGAATCCTTTTCTCAAATACAAGCCAGGGACCTGCATATCGTGAGCGACCCTGTACTTTTAGGACCTCTACCATCACTTACGTCTAGCTTATAGACTTCGTTCCCTCATCTACTTCTGAGTGAGGGCTGGATGCTCGACGGCACCGACTGGACGAGACTCCGAGACAGAATCCTGGCGAGGATCGTGCCAGACATATCCGAGCACGAGCGCCTCGAGGAGTTCCGCGCACGTGCTGAGCGGGAGCTGACTCAGCGCCTGAGGGAGTCAGGGCTCAAGGCCGTCGCCGAGGTCCACGGCTCAGCGGCTAGGGGAACCTGGATCGCAGGCGAGAGAGACATCGACGTCTTCGTCGTCCTGGATGACGGATACGACAGAGACGTCCTCCCGATAGCCCTTGACGTAGCGAAGGCATACGTCGGAGATGGCTGGGTAGAGGCCTACGCAGAGCACCCCTATATCCGTGCCAGGGTCGACGGCTTCGACGTGGACTTTGTGCCCTGCTTCGCTGTCGACCCAGCGGCTGGGCTTATATCGTCCACTGACAGGACGCCCCTCCACACCGGCTTCGTGACTGATAAACTTCCCACGGAGGGGCGTGACGAAGTTCGGTTGCTGAAGAGGTTTATGGAGGGTGTGGGGGTCTACGGCGCCGAGGTGAAGGTAGGGGGGTTCTCTGGCTACCTTTGCGAGCTTCTGGTGATCAGACACGGGTCCTTCGAGGCCGTGCTTGAGGCAGCTGAGGGCTGGACGAGGGGGGAGGTGATGGACGTCGTCGGCTCATCCGATGCGGTGGAACTCAGCAAGCGATTCGATGACCCTTTGATCGTCATGGACCCGGTTGACGACGGAAGGAACGTGGCCTCAGCGGTATCGGAGACCTCTTTCTGGACGTTTGTGGCAGCCTCAAGGGCGTTCCTGAAGGAGCCAAAGGAGATATTCTTCTATCCCAGAGAGGAATCCGTGGACATCTCGGGCATGCTCGATACATTGCGGGAGCGTGGTTCACGCTTGTTGTTCCTCGTGGTGGAAGACGGGGAGGTCGAAGTCCCCGACGTACTCTGGGGGCAGCTGTATAAGACGGAGAAAGCGATCGCCAGGCAGCTCAGGGAAGCGGGCTTCCAGTTGATACGTAGCACCACCTGGAGCGATGAGGCATCCAGGTATGTCCTCGTCTTCGAGCTCGAAACTGAAGTCCTGCCCCAGATCATGATTAGGAAGGGCCCACCGGTTGGGATGGCGGATGATGGTGAGCGCTTCGTAAGGGCTCACATCAGAGCCGAAAACACCGTCTCTGGCCCCTGGATAGACGGGGATCGATGGTGGGTCGAGAAGCTGCGACCCAAGAGGGATGCGGGTGGACTGCTGGAGTCGCTGTTGGCGGACGGGGGCAGGGAGATTGGCGTCTCCAGAGGACTGGTATGCAAGATCGAGCGCAATGGTCGCGTGCTAATTGGCGAGGGGATAGCCGAGTTCCTAGAGCCGGAGTTCTCCCTTTTCCTGCAGAGATTCCTAATGGGCAGGCCTGACTGGCTTGAGTGAGAGGGTGCCCCTCGATGGGATACTGGGCTCTAAAGCTGGCTTCCTCCTTTCCTACCCCAGATACGACGAGGAGACGGTCACTAGAAGGATTCACGAGCTCCGGGGCCTCGGCGTTGAATCCCTAGAACTCCTCGGTAGACACATGATCGACGGAATTCCTGTTCAGGGGAAAGGGCATGTGGGAGTCGTTGTATCCGCTTTGGTCGTTGGTAAAAGGGTCGCCCTTAAGATCAGGCGGATCGACGCTGACAGGGTCTCCTTTGAGGGTGAGGCTGAGCACCTCAAGCTGGCAAACAGTGTCTCGGTGGGCCCCGTGTTCCTGGGCGTCTCCGAGAACTTCCTGTTGATGGAGCTCGTAGAGGGGGAGTACCTAATCGACTGGGTCGGCGGACTGAGGCCATCCGATGAGCCACGACTCCAGGGAGTATTCAGGGGGGTGCTGGACAGGGCTAGGCGACTCGATGTCGCGGGGCTTGACCACGGAGAGCTGTCGAGGGCCTCGAGGCACATCATCATGGCTGGGGAGGTTCCCCATATCGTCGATTTCGAGTCGGCGAGCACGGGGCGGAGATGCAGGAACGTGACCTCGGTCTCACAGTTCCTCTTCAGGAGTAGAGAGATGAGGAGGCGGATTAGGGGAGTTACCAAGCTGCAGCTGGAGGAGGAGCTTCTAGAGGCACTGAGGGTATACAGCGTAGAGCCATCTGATGGCAGCTACCTAAGGCTGCTGGATGTCTGCGGGTTGGCCGAGTAATCTTTTTACAGGGGTTTGGGGGTTGTTGTTTAGATACCGCGGGGTCGTGGTCCAGCTTGGTCTAAGATTCGCGCCTGGGGTGTGCGAGGTCGTGGGTTCAAATCCCACCGACCCCACCATTGAAATTACCGACCCTGTGGAGTCTAAGATCTTCAAGACTCTTTGGAGCATACGCGCACGCGCCTTATTGGAATAAGGTAATAGAGCAAGAGTGGGAAGACTTCGACGATTTCTGGGAGAAGTACGGCAGGGACACGAATACTGATGCCTGGGTGAACTGGGTCTCGGCGCGCGCTGGTGCACACAGTGGTCAATGCCTAGGTTCCTTCGTTGAATGAACGGAGTCTATCTGCGAGTGCTTTCATGCTCTCATAGATGGCGTCCCAAGCTGGGTTTGGCATGGGTAAGATCTCAGGGTTTTCCTCTATCCTCTGTATGCTGCTGTAGAGCACCATTGTGAGAAGCCTTACCACCTCTGATTTATCCATCTTGATCCCGCGTGGATTATCGAGGAGCTCAACCACCTGCCTCACATTGTTGCTTTTTTTGTATGCCTCCTTCGCCTCCTCGAGGGTATAATTGAGGGCATTAATGTTCAAGGTTTTGTCAGAGGTTTCTTTCTTAACCTCCTCCAACTCAACCTTCTTAGCCTCGAGTTCTTCATCAATCTCCCTTATAGAACTGTATTTCTGAATCGCCTCTACAACCTTATAAGGTCCACCCAGAGCCTTTCCCAATGCAGAGATCATACTAAGATTTACAAAATTAAAACCCTGAAACCTGGCGGTGTTAACCGCGTTGATCATATCCCTATTCTGACTTATCACCGTATCAAGTTCTTCCTTGATACTACTCAGACTTTCGACCTCAGAATTGAACCGGTTCACTTCTTCTTCGAGACGCCAACACTTACGCCGGATCTCGTCAAGATCATGAAACTCATTGACAGCTTTGAGCGTCTCTACAACTCCGTCATATTTTTCACATACTTTACTCATGAGCATCCTGGCTTTTTTGTTAAACCCGGCTTCGGCAAGTTCCTGGTCTAACGTTATCCAGACTTGTACCATGCTTGGGGTGAGATGCTGTTCCGTAAGTTCCCTCGAAGATGTGACGAGCTTCCCAATCTCCCCGCGCTGCAGATCCAGGTTCCTGAGGTTTGAGACAAGCTCGGCCAACTCCTCCAGACTCGAACCCCTTGCCCTCACCGACTTATCTATGATGAGAACATTCTCAATATCCGTGATATCCTTACCCGATGACGCAAGCTCATTCAAAGTAGTCATTAAACTCTTTCTCTGATTATCCAAGTTTTCATCCACTCCTCCCCAGCCCTTTGTGTACTGGCGGACAAGGGTACTGCTCCACTTCCCACCAGAAAGTTCACTGATCTGGGAACTCGAAAAACCGCTCCTGCGAAGGGTAACCATAAACTCCTTGACCACGGGATCACTGCCCTTGACGCCGACCTGCTCAGAAAGAGCCACAAACCTGCGAACAGCGTCAAATAACACAGAAGACCCTCAAGGAGATAACCTTACTCCAAGAAATAAACCTGATTCCCTGTCGTTTATCTTTCGTTTAAGTAATGTTTAGATGTTGTTTAAAATTCTTGTCTAATCCAGGCGCGTATTAAGGCACTACTACGTGCGCTCCTCTGATACGAGCCGCCTACGGGCGCCATTTACGTATCGCAGAGGCTTCATCACAGTGGGCATAGCCCACATGGTAGTCTGCGCGCATGCATGTTGCTAAATTACATCCTTTTGTTAACTCACCTCCATCCGAAAGAGCTATGCATCTGGCCTTCTCCAGCACACCCAGACGCAGCGCCGCCACCGCCACCAGCAGCATCGCGATGATGCAGAGGGCCGTGTGAACCGTGACGTTCCTTAGGCCCCTGAGGCGGTGCCCGTTGAAGCAGACCAGGTCATCCAGCCTCGAGTTCACCCGCTCTATCGACGACCTCGCCCGCCCATAGACCCTCACCTCACCCTCAGGACCGTGGGCTCTGAAACGCCTATCCACCCGAAGAACCTCCTCGCCCCGCCTCTGATTCCTGGGGTACGGGATGACGGCCTCAACGCCGCATCCGGCCGCCTTCTCCCTGAACCTTCTGCTGGAGTACTGGGGATCCGCCACCACCATCCTCACCCTACCCTTGGTCGCCTCGACGGTCTTGTCAAGGAGGTCAGGTGCGTGTCTCTTCTCGTTCTCGTTGGCCGGTGCCACTATGAAGGCGACCGGGAAATCTGAGTCGGCGTCCGCCGCGATGTGGGCCCTGTAGCCGAGGTCATAGCCCCGGTCATCC
>CP070784.1:1725959-1732784 GCA_020346605.1 Candidatus Bathyarchaeota archaeon
GGCACCGCCGATCCCGAGCCTCACCATCAAGCAGATCAGGGGCTACCTCTACTCCAAGAGCAAGGAGAGGGAGAAGTTCCTCCGGGAGACCGGGGAGTCTATCTTTAGGCCCATCTACAACCATTCCGGAGACGTCCGAGTTACCTACCTGGGGAGCAGCAGACACGTGGGGCGATCCGCGATCCTGATCCGCACCATGGAGAGCAGCGTCCTCCTCGACTGCGGCATCAACCCCGGTACAAACAGACCCATCGGGGCGTATCCCCGGATCGACGTCGAGGAGTTCGACCTGAGCCGCCTCGACGCCGTCGTCATAACCCACGCCCACCTCGATCACTGCGGCTTCGTGCCCTACCTCTACAAATACGGTTACAGCGGGCCCGTATACTGCTCTGAACCGACTTCGAGCCTGATGACCCTCCTCCAGGGGGACTACCTGGACGTAATGAGCAAGGAGGGAAGGGTCCCTCCCTACGGTGCCGACGACATCCGCGAAGTCATAATCCACACGATACCCCTCGCCTGGGGTGAGGTCACAGACGTCTCCCCGGATATCCGGCTGACACTCCACAACGCCGGGCACATCCTCGGTTCCTCCGTTGTCCACCTCCACATAGGAAAGGGGCTGCACAACATCGTGTACACCGGAGACTTCAAGTACGGGCAGACACAGCTACTGGCGCCGGCCGTCTCCCAGTTCCCACGGGTCGAGACCCTGATCATGGAGAGCACGTACGGCAGCCCCAACGACGTCAGCCCTCCGAGGATGGAGACGGACGCACGGTTCGTCCAGATCGCCAACAACATACTGAAGAACGGCAAGGTCATCATCCCCGTCCCAGCGGTCGGCAGGGCCCAGGAGATACTGATGGTCATCAACAGGTACATGGAGGAGGGGGAGCTCACAGAGGTCCCGGTCTACATCGAGGGGATGATCTCAGAGGCGACGGGCATCCACACGGCCTACCCTGGCTACCTCTCATCGGAGCTCAGGAACCAGATCCTGAAGGAGGGGAGAAATCCCTTCGAGTCCGACTACTTCACCGTCGTCAAGCAGCACGACAGCCGAGAAGAAATCGTCGAGGGTGGCCCGTGCATAATTATGGCGACGGCTGGGATGATGGAGGGCGGCCCCGTGATCGATTACTTCAAGCGCCTCGCGCCCTGGGACGAGAACGGCCTGATCTTCGTCAGCTACCAGGTCAACGGTACACAAGGGCAGAGGCTCCAGGCCGGCATGAGATCCGTTCAGACCTTCAATAGGGACGGGAAGATGGAGGTCACCAACGTACGATTGAGCACCCACACCATCGAGGGCTTCTCCGGTCACTCGGATAGGAACCAGCTCGTCAACTACGTCAGGAAGCTGAGACCCACGCCGCGCAGGGTGTTCTTCGTCCACGGCGAGGAGTCAAAATGCGACAACATGGCCCGCACTATCTCGAGGCTGCGTGGAGTCAGGGGAATCGCCCCAAGGATGCTGGAAACCTTCCGCCTAGCCTAAAAATCTAATTGTATTGACTGTTACGCCCGCCAGATCTTTATGGACCTGGGTGTGAGGATCACCCTCTCCTCGCCGAGGCGGGCGATGTCGCCGTGGATCAGGATGGCGTACTCGTTGAGCTCGTTGATGGCCCGCTTCACGTCCTCGATGTTCTGCTTGGCGAGGGGCGAGACGTTGGTGATGACGACGTTTCCGGCCTTCACCTCCGACTTTATGATGTCGACGTCCTCGTAGGCCTTAAGCGGGATGGCCTTGATGTAGGTCTCACCTGTGGTCTCTGTAGTTTCCTCGGTCCTGCCGATTATCTTGTCGATTACTCCCCTCATCGATTCAGCACCCATCTAAGACTCCCAAACCCCAGATCTGGAAGTATTCAATGGTTTAGTGCCCCCTTCTGCTTATTAGCTTTATTAGTCGGCGCCATTTTATGAATGGAGATACGGGACCCGTGTTAAGGAGAAGGCGTGCGATGCGCCGGAAGGATGCAAGGAGAATTCTGGAGGATGCCAAGAGGCTCCTAACCGGCGACTCCAAGGGAATACTGGGACAGGCGGAGCTAGAGGACGGAACGGAGGTCTTCTTCGTCGACGACGATGCTCTACTCGCGAGGAGGGAGGGCGTCCTCTTCCCCACGCTGGTGAACCCGATGGTCGCCGTCCTTCCGTACGCTGTGGTCGACATGGGGGCCGTCCCCTTCGTGTGCAACGGGGCGGACGTTATGGCTCCGGGCATCAAGGAGGTGCACGGGGAGTTCAAGGAGAACGATCTCATAACCGTCAAGGACATAACACACGGAAAATCTCTGGCCATCGGCGTTGCCATTGTCTCTTCTCTAGAAATGAGAGAGATGGGGAAAGGAAAGGCCATAAGGAACATTCACCACGTGGGCGACAAGCTCTGGAGCGCGATCAGTTGACCATGAGGACGTGTGACTATATACACCCTTTTCATGTGGCGCTACAGATATCGTACAATCAGAATCAGAGCGAACAGGATTAAGACGATCGATATCCCGATCATCGACGCCGTGAAGACCTTCCACCAGACGCCGAAGCGCTCCACCCCCATACGGTAATTCTTGACGAAGTCGACGTATGCATCCTTTATCTGCTGAATTACGCTATTGCTCATCGTTTTTCCCGCGTTTGACGTGACTTATTTATCTAGTATTCGCATAAAGCTTATTTTATCCCCTCGCCTCCTTTCTGAAGACCGGTGAATACGATGGGCATGTTGGATGATATCAAAATCCTGGATTTCAGCCACGTCTACTTTGGCCCCTACACGACCATGGTCCTAGGGGACATGGGTGCGGACATCATCAAGGTGGAGCCGCCGTGGGGCGAGGTGGTTCGGATGTACGCGCCCCTTTACGGTGGGATGAGCCCCGTCTTCCTGTACTTCAACAGGAACAAGAAGGGGATGACCCTCAACCTCAAGGAACCAAAGGCCCTTGAGATAGCCTTGGCCCTCGCCGAGAAGAGCGATGTAGTCGTCGAGAACTTCAAGAGGGGGACCATGGACAAGCTCGGGCTGAGCTACGAGGACATCAAGAAGGTGAAGCCCGACATCATATACGCCTCGCTGAGCGGGTTCGGGCTGACGGGCCCATACATGCCGCGCCCAAGCTTCGCCCCCATCGCTTCTGCGATGGCGGGTTGGTACTGGCTGTCAGGACAGGGAATCGATCCAGAGGGACCGCCCATCAGGCCTTCGGACTGGCACGGCGACCTGGACCCGGGGCTCTGGGGCGTGATCTCCATCCTCGGCGCAATACGCTACAGGGACAGGACCGGTGAGGGGCAGCTGGTGGACGTATCCCAGCTGGACAGCATGATCGCTCAAACTGGGGTGGCCATCACCAGGCACACAATGAAGATAGACCACCCCCAACCGGAAGCGGACAGGCCGGTGATCGGCCTCAGCACCTTCGGCATGTTCAAGTCAGCGGACGGGTGGGTGTACATTGCCTCCGACCCGCACATGAAGCCCCGGCTGCTGCAGGGGATGGGCGTCGAGAGCTTGGAGACCACCGACGAGCTCAAGGAGTGGGTGTCCTCCCGCAAGACGATGGACATCGTGGAGGCCCTGGCAGAGGTCTCCGTGCCCGTGGGCCCTATCTATAACCTGGACCAGATGCTTGACGACCCACAGGTGAAGGCGAGGGAGATAATAACCTCCGTGGTGCACCCGACGGCCGGAACTGTACGGTCACCAGGGTTCCCCGTGAAGCTGGAGAAGTCTCCTGCAAGCATCAGGATGCCTGCTCCGACGCTGGGGCAGCACAACGAGGAGATACTATGTAACATCCTCGGGTACACGAAGGAGCAGGTCAAAGACCTGAGGAAGGGCGGGGTTATATCATAGCCCTCTAAATCATTAAGTACCTTCTCTCCCCTTTTACAAGCGGGTCCAAATGCCAGGGTTCTCCGAGCAACGGAAGCAGATGGTTGACAGGTATCGCAGAAGCGGGTACATAACATCAGACGAGATGGCCGACGCGGTCCTGAGAGTCCGACGGGAGGAGTTCATGGAGCCCTCGTACGTCGAATACGCTTACGTCGACAGACCCTTCCCCATCCCCGGTGACGGTGCACAGACAATCTCTGCTCCCTACATGTACCCGATATTCTATGAGCCCCTCAAACTGCGTGGAGGCGAATCCGTGCTCGAGATAGGAGCAGGCTCGGGCTACGGCGCTGCACTGGCGAGGGAGCTCGTTGGTCTGACTGGAGTCGTGGTGTCCATCGAGATCAACGCGACCACATACCGGTTCGCCAAGGAAAACTTGGAGAGGACAGGATACGGCGACGTCTTCTTGGTCCAAGGCGATGGAGCCCTCGGCTACGAGGACAAGGCCCCGTACGACGCTATCTGTGTCACAGCGGCTTGCCCCGAGATACCGGAGCCCCTGCTGAGGCAGCTCAAGGCTCCCGGGAAGCTCTTGGCTCCCGTGGGTGACAGCTACAGCCCCTTCGGCCAGGACCTCGTGCTGCTGGAGAAGGACGAGGGAGGCCGCACGAGGAGGAGGAGTCTGATGAAGGTCTCCTACGTGCCCCTCACCGGCGAGTACGGGTGGCGGAGACGGACCTGAAATGTGTTTTAAGGCGGAAGAGACACCCATAGGTGAACGACCTTGAGGTTTGGGATTGCATCCCGTCCTGACAGGCCAGAGGCGTCAGACGTGGTCCGGGAGATACTCGATTTCCTTGCGACCAAGGACGCTGAAGTCTTCGTCGATACGGACACCGCCATGGAGATGGAGCTCCCAGTGGACAGCCTCGACCTGGGTGAGATGAACGTCGACATCGTCGTGACGATCGGGGGCGACGGCACGATCATGAGGGCGGCCATGCTGATGAACGATCCCGAGACTCCCATCCTTGGCGTCAACATGGGGAGCAGAGGGTTCCTCACCGAGGTGCTGCCCGAGGACTTCAAGCCCGCGCTGGATCGGATCATCAAAGGCGACTATGCATTAGAGGACTGCATGAAGCTCTCGTCGAGAAGCCCGGAGCTCAAGTCGATCTTTCCCGACGCCCTAAACGAGGTCCTGGTGGCATCGTCGCTACCATCCAAGACCCTGGACATGCGCCTGACGATCGACGGCGTATACGTCCTTGATGTCCAGGCTGACGGCATCATCATGGCGCCGCCGACAGGGTCGACAGCGTACAACCTCTCTGCAGGCGGGTCCATCATGTCGCCGGGTGTGGACGCGATGATAGTCACGGCCATCAGCCCCTACAACTACTTCAAGAGCGTCGTGATCCCCTCAAACAGCAGGGTCACTATAGAGCTCTTGAAGCCCAAGGTGGACGCCCTCGTCATCATCGACGGGAGGGAGTACGAGGCTATCAAGCCCGGTTCTACGGTGGAGGTCTGGAAGAGCGAGCACGTGACCCGTTTCATCAGGTTCAGGTCCTTCTACGAGAGGCTGTCGAGAAGGCTCGTGTTCCGTCAAGTAAGATGAGCGAAATGGTGCGCGTGCTGCTGCTCGACGCCTCGGCGTTCATATTGGGGTACGAGGCATCAGAGGGCGACCAGAAGCACTACACTGTAACTTCGGTACTTGAAGAGGTTCGTGACGACCTCCAAAGGATCCGGCTCGAGAACGCGATCAAGTATGGTCTAATCAGGGTGGTATCGCCAACGCCTGAGTCAACGGCTCGAGTGAAGAGCATAATCTCAGAGCTGGGCGAGTCGGCCACCCTCTCCAGGACCGATACTGAGCTCCTCGCGCTGGGCCTCCAGCTGAGGGAAGAAGGCCACGAGCCCACCGTCGTAACCGACGACTACTCGGTGCAGAACGTCGCCACAAGACTCGGCCTAAGCTTCAAGGGTCTCGGGACCCCGGGGATAAAGAGGGTCTTCGAGTGGGTCATATATTGCCCCGGCTGCAGGAGGCAGTTCCAGGAGTCTCAGCCGGATGGCGTATGCCCAATCTGCGGGACCGCATTGAAGAGAAGGCCGGGCAAGAAAGTCGACCTAAACGGCTAGCTACTTAGTCTGCCTCGGGATGAATGACCCGAAACCGCTGTCAACTACTACCTCACCCTCGTCCAGGACCAAGTTCCCCCGTAAGTAAGACTTGATTGGAGCCCCCTTCGCCCGGAAGCCATCAAAGGGCGTCCAACCGCAGGCAGTGACCGTGTCCGAGGAGCTGATGGTCCACTCTCTCTTCATGTCCAACATCACGAGGTCGGCGTCGGCACCCAGGACGAAAGCTCCCTTGCGTGGATATACGCCGTAGATGCGTGCTGGGTTCTCCGACACCACGGCTGAAAGCCGCTCCAGACTCAACCGCCCCTGGTTCACCCCTGTCAGCAGGAGCGGCAGGAAGGTCTCGAGGCCGGGTATGCCGTTTGGGGCCTCGAAGATATCATCGCGCCCCTCTTCCTTCCGCCCGCTTGAGTAGGGAGCGTGGTCTGTGGCGACGGTGTCGATCAGTCCCGCCTCTAGAAGCCTCCAGATCTCAGTGACGTCGGCCTTTCTCCTTGGTGGAGGGGCGAACTTGACCCATGGCCCCCGCTCCTTGACGTCGTCCTCGGTGATGTAGAGGTACTGTGGGCAGGTCTCGACGTAGACTTCAACGCCCTCTAGGCGGGCCCTCCTGGCGTTCAGAACGGTCTCGGGGAGGCTCGTGTGGACTATGAGGCCCCTGCAGCCCGTCTCTTTCAGATATCGTATCATGCGTTGACCGCACTCCGCCTCGGCGATGGGGGGCCTGGACTCAAGGTAGGAGGCGTAATCCTTCCTGCCTTCGCCCTTCAGCCGCTGCAGGTTGTCCTTGATGATCTGGTCGTTCTCGGCGTGGATCA
>CP070784.1:1732884-1735777 GCA_020346605.1 Candidatus Bathyarchaeota archaeon
CCGGAGAGGCCAGAGGACCCTCCTGCTCACGGCCAAGGACAAGCTGAGGAGGCTCCTGGCGAAGGACTGCGACAAGTCTTACAGCGTCGAGAGGCCAGACACCCGGATCTGCGAGGAATTCGAGCCCCCGCCCGGCATCTATGAGGTGGATGCCAGCCCGTGGCTCCTTAGGGCGGCGGACCACGAGATCTCAAGCCACGAGTGGGACGTGGTCTACGTCTCGACTACCGACTTCGTGCCCCACAAATACTCCCCCAAGGACCCCGAGGCGAGGGATTACGTGAACAGGATCGATGGAGCCCTCGAATCGATCTACGGCAACGGCTGCAGCCTGGGGGTGGTGGCCGACCACGGGATGAACGCGAAATCGGTGAACATGGACCCCGCCAGACTGTTGCAGGAGCACGGGATCGGCTCGAAGATGGTCGCATCCATCAAGGATGAGCACGTGGTCCACCACCAGAACCTGGGAGGCTCGGTATACCTCTACGTCTCCGAGGCGGAGAAGGCCCTGGCGATCCTCCGAGAAGCGGAGGGTGTCGAAGCGGTGTACAGACGTGACGAGGCGGCTCGGGAGTTCAGGCTGATGAGGGAGAGGATCGGAGATCTACTGCTCCTCGCCGATGAGGACCACACGTTCGGACCGAACGATAAAGGCGTCTACAGAGACATCGAGATCAGGAGCCACGGTTCGCTCCACGAAAACGAGGTCCCTTTCATATTAAGCAACCGACACGAGACCGAAGAACAGTTATACAACAAGGAGATCATCCCCGCCCTTACACGCTCTCAATGATTGGCGAAAGAGCCGTAGACGGGATGAACATTGAACCGTCTAAGGAGATGTCTGCTCCGCAATCTCGAATGCCACGTCGTAAGACTCGATTATTCTCTGGACATCTTCCTCGGAGTGCGCAAGACATGTGAAAGCGAAGTGCCCCGGCTGCTTGTAGACGCCCCAGTTCACGAGCACAAGGTCGCGAGCCATCTGCTTCTTCCTGTCGCGTTTCATGAACTCCCGCAGGTTCCTTTGGGGTCTGTCGATGTAGTAGGCATCGTATGTGGAGAACCCGCCGGCCACGTGCGCCCTTATACCCTGATCCTCTATTATATCTCTCAGCCCAGCCCTGATCCTCTCTCCCGCGCTGTTTACGTGCCTGTAGACCCTCTCGTGGTTCTCGTCCAGGAACTTCATCACCGCTAATCCGACCGTCGCCGTGAAGGGGTTGCCGCTGTAGGTTCCGCTCTGGTAGACCCTGTCGCTGGTGTCGCGGAGGGGCGACACCATCTCCATGATGTCTCCCCTGCCGCCGTAGCATCCAACGGGTGCCCCGCCTCCGATGATCTTGCCCAGCGTCGTCAGGTCGGGCGTCACGCCGTAATACCCCTGAGCGCACTCCATGCCGCCCCACCTGAACCCCACCATTATCTCGTCGTAGATCAGGGGCACGTCGTGCTCCTCCGTCACCTCCCTCAGCGCCTTGAGGTACTCTACGTCCGGCTCGACGAACCCGAGCCCCGTGCCCGAGACGGGTTCGAGTATCACGCATGCGAGTTCGTCGACGTTCTCTTCTATGATCCTCACGGAGTTGGAGACATCGTTCCAAGGGATCAGGACGAAATCGTCGAGGATCGTCAGACCCCTGGAGTGGGGGGCCGGCTCGGGGTTTTCCGGCGAGCCCCCGAACTCGGCTATGCTGACCAGGCTGTAGTCGGTGCTCCCGTGATAGCAGCCCTCCACCTTGCATATCTTTGCCTTTCCCGTGTACCCCCTGGCGACCCTGATCGCGTAGGTCACCGCCTCCGAGCCCGTATTCACGAATCTGGTTTGCTGGAGGCTCGGGACGTGTTTCCGTATGATCTTTGTCCACTCCAGCATCCTGTCGCTCGGTCCACCGTAGTCCAGGCCCCCCGTCTTCGCCTCTTCGAGCGCCTCCAGGACGACCGGATGGCCTCTCCCGAGCAGAATGGGCCCCGAACCGCAGTGGGTGTCGATGTACTCGTTTCCGTCGACGTCCCACAACCTCGAGCCGTGTCCCTTGGAGAAGTAAAGGGGAAAGGGGGGCTTGAAATGGCTCTGAGCCGAGACGCCGCCGGGGAGATAGCCCTTGGCCTCGACCCACATCTCATGGGATCCCCTGTGTGTCTCAAGGTACTCGTCCTCGGGGGTCCTCATGTCAGGTGTGATATCCTGTATTATGGTTTTAATTTTTTTCATGCTAAGGGCTCGAACGAGAAACGATTAATCTATGTGTCGGTTTTCCGTGGATCTTTGACGAACATCTGGAACGCGACAGTGGCCAGGAGAAGGATGGCTGATATCGCTCCGAACGCCGGGAAGTAGTCGAGGTGGGTGATGAGGAAGCCCGTGGCTATGGGCCCCGTGGCGTGACCTATGTCCCAGAGGCTTCCGAACACCCCCATCGAGGTACCGTGGCCCCTCGCCCTCGTCATCTCCGCGACCATGGCAGCCGTCGACGAGGTGACCATCGACTCCCCCAGGCCGAATACCAGGGTGAGGATGCAGAGAAGGATGAAGTCCGTGGTCGTCGGAAATAAAACGAAAGAGGCGACACAGATGATCATGCCCGACGTTATGAGCGGTTTCCTGCCGCGGGTGTCCGATATCCTGCCCGTGACCGGCCTCGCCAGCATCAGTACGACCAGTTGTATCCCCCACAGGACGCCTGCGTGGAACGGCGTGAGCCCCGCCGTTACCGTCACGTAGATCGGCAGGAACGCCTCGAGGGCCCCTACCGTCAGGTTCTGAACGCCCTCCATGCTGCTGGTGATGAGCACCTGTGTGTCCGTCAAGACTGCTACCACGTCCTCCCTGAACTTGCCCATCACCTCGCCGACGCTTGGAGGGTCCGGGGCCTTCCTGCTGGGGAGG
>CP070784.1:1735877-1744254 GCA_020346605.1 Candidatus Bathyarchaeota archaeon
CACTGCCATCAGAACTAGCGTCAGCAACTTTCTTTGAACGTTCTTCATCGCAGAAACTCCTATTTTTATTCATAGTATACATGATAAATAATTTTGCACGAAAAAAGGTCTAAAATTATATGATCTACGATTAAATCGTCCGCGCGCGCGCAATGTCGCATGTACGCATATCACCCTCTCATTTCTCGTAAAAAAGGGATAATGTAAGCGCAGGCTTTCTCGCCTCCCAATTTATATCCTTGTTGGGAACATACACAGTGAATCCAATATGAGAGCAATAAAGGGAGATCTCCTGGTCGACGCAAACGGGGTGAAGAAGGACCCCGTCCTCCTCGTCGACGAGGACAAGATCGTGAAGGTGGGCTCGTCCTCCGATGTCTCCATTCCCTCGGACGCTGAGGTGGTGGACGCTTCAGGGCTGTTCCTTATGCCCGGGTTGATTGACTGTCACGTCCACTTCAACGGTTCCGTGACGGGTGGCCTTGGCAACTTCAGGGAGCGCTTCGAGGCCAGGCTGGTAAGGTCTGCCGTGCACGAGACCCGGGCCCTCCTGGATGCGGGGTTCACCTCCGTCATGGACGCGGGTGGCCTTACAGGTTTCCACGTGAGGAACGCCGTTAACGAGGGCATCGTCCCCGGGCCCAGGATCGTCGCCGCGGGCAGGTACATGTCCGTGACGGGGGGCCACGGGGACACCCACTACCTTCCCCTTGAGTGGGTGAAGGAGGGCCGTCCTTTCGGCTGGGGGATGGACGGCAGGATCGCCGACGGCGTCGACGAGTGTATGAGGGCGGTCAGGGAGCAACTCCGCGAGGGGGTGGACTTTATCAAGATCTGCACTAGCGGCGGAGGTGGGAGCTTGCGCGATCCGCCCCAGATACCAGAGTACACTTACGAGGAGATCAAGGCGATGGTCCACATAGCCCACAGCTGGGGGCGTAAGGTGATGGTCCACTGCTACAACCCCGAGGCGATAAGGAGGTCCGTCACTGCAGGCGTTGACCTCGTGAGCCACGGCAACATGGCCGACGACGCCTCCGTCAAGCTGATGAAGGAGCAGGGCACGATAGTCGTCTCCACGATATCCGTCTACCACAGGATGGCGAGGCGCCACGCCGAGAGGGGAGCCCAGCCTGCCTCCCAGCCCGCCGCGCGCCCCCGTGTAAGCAGGATGTACGACACCCTCTTCGACGACATCAGGAGGATCCACGAGGGAGGCGTCACCCTCGCCGCCGGCACGGACACCATGGGCGGGGGGATGCCCTTCGGTGGCAACGCCCTGGAGATGGAGCTCTACGTCGACGGCGTCGGCGTGGAACCCCTTGAGGCCATCAGGATTGGCACGCTGAACGGCGCCAAGGCTATGGGGATGGAGGACACCTTAGGTACACTGGAGCAGGGGAAGCTCGCCGACATCATCGCCGTCGCCGTGAACCCTCTGGAGAACATCAAGGGACTCCAGGAGAAGGGCAACATCAAGATGGTGATGAAGGGAGGAGAGGTCCTCAAAGACGAGCTGGGCAAGTAATAGACAAGCCCGACCCCTTTTTCTTTACTATTTTCTTCGATCAAGAACTTATTTTAGAGACCAAGCGCGGAC
The DNA here is from genome assembly GCA_020346605.1 of Candidatus Bathyarchaeota archaeon. Classification (GTDB taxonomy): domain Archaea; phylum Thermoproteota; class Bathyarchaeia; order TCS64; family TCS64; genus BS750m-G28. The sequence continues at coordinate 1,737,478 of CP070784.1, forward strand.
TTGCAGAGAGTACACCTGACTCTAAAAATCTATAGAACTCCAACCAGTCGCAGCCGATAACTCCATAAATACTCCCCAATTTATTAAAACGTACAAGTTCCTGAGCCGCTTAAAATGGGCGGTCTACGGGGTCAGGGCTAATGAGTGAGAGATCCTCAAGAAAAAGTGAGTATGCCAAGGAGACGGGGGAAGGAGCGCGAGGAGTCAAGGTGATGTCTCTCACGGAGATCCAGAGGATATCGTCGGAACTGTCTCACGACCTCAGGGGCGCCCTCCAGATCATCAGGAACTGCACATACCTCCTGAGAATGGACCCGGAGGACGAGTCAGCCGTCGACCAGATAGACGGCGCCGTGAAGCAGGCCACAACGATCCTCGACGACTTCAGGGAGTACTACACCGGCCACGAGATAAACATCATCGACGCGAAGCTCAACTCCCTCGTGGAGCAGGCCCTCATCAGCGTCGAGATCCCCCAGGGACTCAAAGTGAAGGCGACCCTCGACCAAGCGATCGAGGGGTTCCCCATGGATCCCACCAAGATGAAGAGGGTCTTCACCCACCTTATCAGGAGCGCGGTGGATGCGATGCCAGGTGAAGGAACCCTCATCATCGAGACGCGGGACGCCTCAGACACCGTCATGATCAGCGTCGTAGACACAGGAGAGCAGATCCCAGAAGAGTTAAGGGGAGACCTGCTGACGCCCTACGGTTCTAGGAGCAGGGACGGGAACGGCCTGAGCCTCCCCAGCTGCAAGAGGGTTGTGGAGGCCCACGGTGGCAAACTATCGTTCGAGCCCTCCGGGGAAGGGACGACCTTCACCATCGTCCTGCCCAAGGGAGAAAGCGGATAACCTTTAACCCATCCGTGAGGCTTCTAAAGGTGATGGTAACCACGGTCAGGTGAGGCGAATATGAAAGGGCGAACATCGAACTTTGGGAGCAGGCTTCTGCTGTTTATGGCATTGGCGTGCATACTCCTCTTCTCGGGGCTCAGCTACCTGATCCTCTCGGGGAGGGAGGTCGGTAACGTCATAGGGATCATCCACGTCGAGGGCGCCATAACCTCGGTCGAGGGCACGAGCGTTGTCACCTCGGCCATCAACGAGGCGATCATGGATCCCCAGGTGAAGGGGGCCGTCGTGTGGGTGGACTCACCGGGCGGCTACGCCCACCTCGTCGAACAGGTCTACCTAGACGTGCTGGAGCTCAAGCAACGCAAGCCTGTGGTCGCATCCGTCGTCACAGCGCTCTCGGGGGGGTACTACATCGCCGTCGGCGCCGACTACATCTACGCCCACCCGTCCTCCATGGTGGGCAACGTCGGGGTGATAGGCGTGGCCCCCGAGAACCTCCTCCCATCAGAGATAAACCTGGAGACCGGGCCCTACAAGGCCTCTGGATTCTCGAAGCTCTTGTTCCCCTACAACCTTAGCCACGCCCTTGATGCATTCGCCGGAGCCGTGGAGGAGGGCAGGGGCAACCGCCTCGGGCTCTCCTCGACGGAGCTGAGGAAAGGGATGATCTACATGGGGAGCGAGGCCATCAACGCGGGCCTCGCTGACGAAGTCGGCTCACTCCAGAAAGCGATCGAGTACGTCGCAGCGGAGGCTGGTATCAAAACCTACAGCGTCAGAGACTTCAAGGCGGAGGAGGGTACTGAAGGCGTCTCCGAAGCGTACCCCAACGGCACGTCCCTAGACTGGAGGGAGCTCACTGTGGCGACCCTCAACGAGATGAACCCCCCACCAGCCATATATTACCTCTATCTGCCCCCAGACGCCTATCAGACCGCCGAAGAGTCCACCCTTGAGACGGTTAGTGACAGCGAAACCCAGCAACCCGTTGTATACGGCAAGGGGCAGGTAGTCGTGGACCTGTCCCACGGAAACAAGGTGTCGCCGTGGATCATGAACCTCCTCGCCGCCAAGCTGGCCATGGGGGGAGTCTACCTGGGGTACGCTGACACCTGGGACGAAGTCGAGTCGACCCTCGACTCCGCTGCCTGCCTCGTGGTGGCAGCGCCCACGGTGGCCTATTCAGAGGATGAGTGGAAGACCATCGAGGGCTGGCTCAACAAGAAGAGGATGCTTCTCATGTTCTTCGACCCCACGGCTGAGTTTATGGAGAGACCGGTGCTCCTGGGCCCCATCAACAGCCTCGCCAACAGGTACGGCCTCACCTTCGGCAAGGGCTACCTCTACGACATGGAGCACCACTACGGCATCTACAGGAACATCTACGTGGAGAACTTCGCCGACACTCCGTTCACCAAGGACTTGGACAAGATCGTGCTATTCACCTCCACTTACCTACACTCCACCGACAGCGATGCCGCTTGGACGTCGTTGAACACCTACTCGTCAATCGCCGAGCGAAACGCGCTTTACGCGCCCATCTCGGTCATCACAAAAGGGAACGGGACGGTGGCGGCCTTCGGGGACATCACCTTCCTGATGGAGCCCTGGTCCTACGTCGAGGACAACTACCAACTGCTCCTGAACATTGTCTCCAGCATCGAGGCGATCAAGGTCCCCATCAAGCCGGAGGAAGAGGAGCCAGAGTACAACGTTTCGAGACCGGACATCCCCGTCGGCACCGTCAAGCTATTCAATCTGTGGGTGGACGGGGACAAGGAGGAGCTCTGGTGGCAGAAGACGGGCGAGCACGAGACGCACGTCGATAGCGATGGCAAGATCACCGTCTACACCTACGACGAGGACGATGCTCTGCTCAACTGGGAGCAGGACGGCCTCAGGCTGGAGTACGACACGCCGCTCCCTGACCTGCCTTACCCGCTGACTGAGGGAAAGGGGTGGGCGTACAGGGTCGGCTACACCATCACCTTCGAGGAGAGGGAGTTCCGGGGGATACTCAACGGCAGCGGCCGCGTGGTCGGTTTCGAGGAGGTAGAGACTGAGAAGGGGGAGACCTACTTCTGCGTGAAGGTGTTCATAGAGGAGACCGATGTCTACGAGAGCGTGGCCGGTAACAGGACCATCGTCTCATCGGAGAACTACTGGATCTCAGAGGAGGTCGGCCTCGTGGAGGCCGTGAGCAGCATCACCTACTACCTCGAGGACGAAATTCTGGATCAGGAGCAGAGGAGAATCCTGCTCGTCTCGGTGAGGATCATAGGGGGATGAGGTGCCGCTCAGTCGGACTCCCGGACTTCGCCTAGGCTCCTGAACTCCGCCTCCATGAACGTGGGGCCTGAGCCCAGCGCCCATTTCGATATCAGCCCGATGTGATCCGCGTATCTCCTGTCCATCAGCCAGTAGTGGCACCAGTCCTCCTTCCCCCTGATGCCCCGCCCCAGCGCCTGGTTCGCAGCCCTGAAGGCGTCCATCGTGTACCACCCCTGACCGAGCCCCTGCTCACGCCTGTTATAGTAGCTGATCTGGGCCTTGACGAGGAGGTCCCCATAGTTGGCGTAGGGCACCCCGATCAGGAAGATGCCCCGTGCCTGCCTGTCCGGGAAGTTGGAGCCCTCGGAGTTCCTGCCCCTGAAGACGCAGCTGAGCACGGCTCCCCCGAGAGTGACGGAGGCCCTCTTGTACCTGGAGACGACGTCCCTGTTGGAGACGGCGTTGTTCCCCTCGATGTACAGGGTCTTCCCCCCCAGGTGGAGCCTCCCCCTGCGGGTCTCTATGATGCCGCTGGTGCCCCAGGCGTCCAGGCAGGCGTGCATGAACCCCCTCTGCGGGAAGAACAGCAGCGCGCCGTGGGGAACTTTATCGAGGGCTGAGGAGATGTTCCTGCCGATGCGGAGGATCATCTCCTCGCTCCTCTCCCGGTAGGCGGAGGTGACGCTGGGGTCGATGACCGTCTTTATGTTCTCGGGGTCCTGGATGGGGGGGTAGGACTTGTGCTCCGCCTCCTTGAGGCCTATGACCTCAACGAAGAGGTCGAGGGGGGAAAGCGTCCCTGACATGATGATTGCGCCGTTGGCCTCCTCGATGAGGGGCAGCACGGCGAGGCTGGGGTCGAGGCAGCGGTACTCGACTGTGTTGACGCCGCGCTGGTTCCTGTGGTAGAGGGCGACGTACTTGTCCTTGGGGCTCTGGGCGACGAGATCCAAGAAGGTGAGGACACTGTTGAGGTAGCTGGCCGGTATGTCCCCGAGGTTCATTTTGTGGGTCCTGATCTTCTCAATAGCCTCCGAGTACTGTTCAACGAAGTCGGTGAGATCCTTGTTGAGCGCGACCTCCAGGTCCCTCTCCAGGGACTCGGCCGTTCTGAGGGCGGGCTTCTTGGTGGTCCTCTCCCTGATGTGGCGCGCCAACCTCTCCATGTGGCGGGTGGGCCACTTGATGGCCTTTAGCTCTTCGGAGGCGATGTCTAGGACGAACTCGGGGAGGGTGTCGCTCATCGTCTCCTGCCCCACCTTGTCGAGGTTGTGCCCCTCGTCTAGGACCAACGTCCTCCCCACGAGCTCCAGGCCCACGCCCGCCCTGACCCGCCTGTTGAAGACGTAGGGGTACGGGACCACGACGATCTTGCAGCCCTTCGAGGCCTTCCTAGCGAGGTAGTAGGGGCAGATGTCCCCCCGCCTCCCCGCCTGCAGCAGCATCCTCTGGGTCAACACAGGGGGCAGGCCCCTGGGAAGCGCCTCGATGTCCGCTCCAAAAGGGCACTCGCCGTCGTCCCTGAGGATCCTGCAGATCTCCTGGGCGTCCCTCACGGAGAGGTCCTTGACGTCGGGGTTGAGGCAGAGGTGCTGCCTGCTGGCCAAGTTGACGGCGGTGAAGCGCTCCCCGGACTTCTCGTTGATGGCCGAGACCTCGGCGAGGACCTGCCTCACCTGCTCGTGGGTGCGTGTCGCGTAGACGATGGGGCGGTTGATCGCGAGCAGTACAGCAAGGGACGAGGCGGTCTTGCCGAACCCGTTGCAGGCCTCAACCACGAGGACGCCGCTTTTGCCGACGACTCGCTCCACGTCATTCATGAATTCGACCTGCACTGGATATGGATTGTACGGGAACAGGGTGCCCCGACCCTCCGCGGTGCGTCGTCTCCTCGCGTCAATCAGCAGGAGTGCGCCACATGTCCGGCAGAACCGATCCTCCTCGTATTCCTCTACCGTATGCTGACGCTCGCATCTGAGGCACTTGACGGCGAGGGGCATGGAACGATCTCTTAGACTAGCTTGGGACCATCCTAATAAGCGGAGTGCAGACTACGCGGGGTTTGACCGAGGGCGGCTCAAGCGTTTCCTCAGCTTCTCCAGAGGACCGGGGTTCGCGGTCAGCAGCCCCACGATCCCTTCAGGCATGAGGAGCTGGACGGAGACTATGAATATGATCGGAGTGAGGGTGATGTACCCCGCGGTCCAGACACCGAAGGTGTCCATGATGATGGTCGGCATCATCCTCTGCGTGAATGCGAGGATAGCACCACCAATGATAGCGCCGTAGATGTTATCGAGGCCTCCTAGTATGCTGCTCGCAAGGACGTTCATGAGGAGCTCGTCGGCTCCCTCCAGCGTAATGGATTGCCAGAGGCAGAGGGCCGCCCCCGCTAGCCCCGCAAGGGCCCCCGTCATGAACCACGTTAAGAGGTGTGCCTGGCTCACGTTGACACCGAGGCTCGACGCCAGCCTGGGGTCCTCCGCGGTGGCCCTGATGGCGATGCCGAGTCTGTTCCTCGTCAGGAAAAGGCGGAGGAGCACTACGAGGGCGATGCACAGCATTGGGGCAACGACCGAGATGCCCCGCAGGCCGAACAGTGTTATGTCGAATCGGCGGAGGTAGTAACCGTAGGTCCTGAAGGGAAAATTGAGCATGATCCAGAACGAGTAGATGAGGAGTATCGTTTCGATGGCGTAAGAGAGCGCGAACATGGCGAAGGTCATGTGGATGTCTCCCGCGCCGGCGTTCCTCATTGGCCGTACCACGAACATGAAGATAGCTATGCCTATGAATCCGCTCAAGAAGGTGGCGATGGGAAGCGCCAGATAGGGGTGTACCCCCCAGATACGGACCAGAGACCAGGAGAACACAGAGCCGAAGGAGGCGTAGGAGATGTGAGCAAAGTTGGGGAACTTCTCCATCATGTGGGTGAAGGAGAACCCCACGCTGAGCAGGATGAGTATGCTGGCGTACATGAAGGTGTTGATCAGCGTTATACTGGGCATCTCAAACTCCTCGGTTATGGTCGCTTATAAAGCGATATAATACGCCCAGATGCATCAATGTACACATCATGCACCATTTTCCGCAAGCTAATGATTATATTCGACGCTTCAATTTCTCCCCATGGTTGATATGACCGAATTGAATCAGGTCTGGAAGTGCGAGGTCTGCGGCAACATCGTCGAGGTCATCCACGCCGGTGCAGGTCAGCTGGTCTGCTGCGGTCAGCCCATGGTCCTCCTGGAGGCGAAGTACGAGGAGGCAGGGGGCTACGAGAAGCATCTCCCCGTCGTAGAGAGGGAGGGCGACGCCTACACCGTGAAGGTGGGTAGCGTCGAGCACCCGATGATCGAGGAGCACTGGATAGAGTGGATCGCCTTGGACACAGAGGGCGGCGTGCTACGTGAGTACCTGAACCCCGGGGAGAAGCCCGTAGCTGTCTTCACAACCAAGGAGAAGGTGAAGCAGGCGAGGGAGCTCTGCAACATCCACGGCCACTGGGCCACAGAGGTCTGAGCTTACGGCGCTCGGAACCGGCCTTCTGGGGCCATCTTGAAAAGGTCCCCTTTTATCAACGATAAATCTTCTATAGCTCCTGTCATCTGGTTAACCGTGCCTATAGTAGTAGGGGATCCATCTGGGA
>CP070784.1:1744354-1748086 GCA_020346605.1 Candidatus Bathyarchaeota archaeon
CGCTAGATCCGCCTGCCTCAACCCGTCCCTCGCACGCAGCTCCTTCATCCTCGTCCTCACCGACGTCACCTGGTGGGCCTTCTCCCGTAGTACCAGCGGGTAAACAGGAAGCAGAATCCCATAAACATCGCTGACGCCACCAAGTATATGGCTGCGTTTTTTGTAGGTAGAGGTATGAACTGGGCCGCAATGTCATAGAATGTCAGCGCTATCATGAAGTATACGCCCACAATCAATGTCAGCTTCGCGGCCTTCCCGTCGATAAGCTGACTCCTCTCGTCTGCGATGGGGACTCCCTTCCTTCTCTCCTGTATGATCCAGTACAATATCCCCACTCCGACGAAGAGGTTCCCCACGATCGCGGGTAGCACCAACGCCGGAGCAGTGATGCTGAACCCCTGATACAGACCCACGGCGACGTATGTCAGAACCACGGCTGCGACGGTGACCAAGAACCATCTCCGGGTGATTCCACCACTCATCGACGGATCACCTCACAATCGTTTAGTGCAAACACCATGTTATGTTTACCATACATCGTGTTAGGTTAACATAACTCTGTGTTATATAAACCTTACGCATGAGCGCGCAGCGCATCATAGCACGCTGCCGAAGGGTGCGCGCACAGGTTCTCCGAACTTTATCAATGCTGCGCGCGCATTCCACAGGTCCGCGCCCTCTTCTCCGACGTTCTAATCGAGGAGCTCGTTGATCCTCCAGTAGTACCTGAACCTCTCCCGATCCAGCTCAACGCCGTACTCCTCGAAGAACAGCGGCGCCCACACCCTCTCCGCCTCACCCACGCCGAAGTTGTACCCCAGGCTCCACACCGCCAGCACAAAGTCCACATAGCGATCAGCCAGTCCCCCGAAGTCCCAGTCGATGACGCCCCCCAGCTCCCCCTCCGCCACCAGGACGTTGGGCAGGCAGTAGTCACCGTGGGTGAACACCGGCTCCTCCGCGGGCATCCCCTCCCGCAGCCACGACAGACCGGGGCCATCCGCGCCAAGCTTCTCCTCTAGGGCCGAGACCTTCCCCTCGACGGGGTATGAGAACGGGCACCCACTCGGGTCCAGCGAGTGGATCATCCTCAGCGCCCGGGCCATGGCGATCACGGCATCGCTGCGGTCCCCCTCGTACACGAGGTACACCGGGATCCCCTCCACCTCCCCTGAGACCAGGAACTCCCGCCCCCCCTCCTCACCGAACCACACAGGCTCAGGCACGGGGAGCCTGTCGCCGATCCACCGCAGCACCAACCACTCCCGCCCCAGCCCCCCGCCCCGGGCCACCTTGAGGTAGAGGCGCTCATCCCCCCTCTGGAGCAAATAGATCTCAGTCCCAGCCTCGTAGTGGGGATGCCTCCGTACATCGCACCCCCTCATCAGGTCCCGCAGCTCGCCTGGCAGCTCGTAGCCGAACAACCCAAAATACCTCCGTGCACGCAGCTACTAACATTTACCCTCCGGTCATCCGGTGGCACGCGCCACATCATTCGCACGAAACCCGATATTCACCATATTCCAGCACCTCGAAAAATTATATAATCCGATCATCAATGAGAGAAAAAGAGGGGGCATCTATCTGTCAGATCTGGCGTATTCATCGCCGAACGACACCGTCTTCACCATCAGGAACGTCCAGGTGAAGTTCGGCGAAGGGGTCAGCACCGAGGTCGGCTACGAGGCGAAGAGGCTGGGGATGACCGACGTCCTCATCGTCACAGACAGGAACATACACGAGAACACGGACATGGTCGCGCACATCGCAGATCGCTTGACGGACAAGGGGATAAGCGTTGACGTCTTCGACGGCGTCCACATAGAGCCCACCGACGCTGAGGTCGCGAAGGGCATCGAGTACACCACGGGGAAGGGCCACGACGGCTTCATAGGGCTGGGAGGCGGCTCGTCGATCGACACGGCAAAGATGATCAACCTGTACACCACCCACCCCACAGACGACTTCAAGGACTACATCTCCCCGCCCATCGGAAAGGGGAAGCCCGTGCCGAGCCCCCTAGAACCGCACATAGCCATACCGACGACGGCCGGGACTGGGAGCGAGAACACCCCCATCGCCGTCGTCGATCTGGTCCAGGAGAAGCTGAAGACCGCGGTCTCCCACCCATACCTCCTCCCGGACTACGCCCTCCTGGACCCGGTACTCACGATTTCACTGCCCCCCTACTACACGGCCTCCACGGGCATGGACGCACTGCTCCACTCCATCGAGGCCTACACCTGCATACCCTACGACACCCGACCCAGACCCGAGTCACCGGGGAAGCGCCCCGTCTACGTTGGCTCCAACCCGGTCTCCGACATCTTCGTGGAGAAGAGCATCGAGCTGATAGGCAGGCACGTGAGGACCGCCTGCCACGAACCCACAGACCTCGAGGCGAGGCACCACATGCTGCTCGCCGCCCACCTCGGAGGGGCCTTCGGAAACGCTGGGGTGCACATCCCCCACGCACTGTCGTACCCAATCGCGGGGAGGAACCACGAGATCCCGCACGGCGTCGCGGTGTGCATCACGGGCGCGGCAGCGCTGGAGTTCCTCGAGCCGAAGGTACCTGAAAAGCTGGGGAGGGTAGCGAGGCTGCTGGGGGAGGAAACCGGTGGGCTCTCGAAGGCAGAGGTGGCGGCTTCGGCCAAGGAAGCCCTGCTCTCCCTGATGAAGGACATCGACTTCCCCTCCGGGATCGCCGATCTCGGATTCGGCGAGGAGGACATCGACGAACTGGCATCCGCAGGCATAAAGATCAGCAGGCTGCTCTCTTGCAGCCCGAGACGGGTGAAGCTCGAGGATATCAGGGAGATATATCGGAAGAGCCTTCACAACTGGTAGTCTGCGCACAGGCGAATTAATTAATTCTTGGAGTATATTTGGGAGAGCTGGTCCATTAAATCCAAGGACATGGGCGCGCCACGTAATTCACGTCTAAACTATCCAACGTCAGCATCCATTATTCTGATTCATAGATGAAAATGTCCTCTATACTGGCTTCGAAGTATCTGGCTATCTTGAAAGCGAGTTCTAGAGAAGGGTTATACTTTCCCTTCTCTATTGCGATCACCGTCTGCCTAGTCACACCGATCTCTCTAGCCAGGGCCTCCTGGGTTAGGTCCCTCATGGCCCTGAAGACTTTGAGCTTCGCCTTCATCAGCTTCAACCGCCGTATACACTTTTGTAGTGTTCTCTGAACCCCTGGTGTATCAACGCGCCGACATTTGCGAGCACTAGTAGAGTGTACCCAGTCTGTCCGTAGGCGGCGTATCCAACATAGTCCAGGAAGATCAGGACAGATCCTAGCAACGCGCTTCCCGCCAAGAGTAACTGGAGTGCGGCTGTTGAGGACTTTGCGTCTATTAGTAGGTCTCTCTCGTCGTGCAAGGGTTTCTCGATCACGCGCGTGCGCCTGTACAGTATCAGTGCACTCAATCCTGCTATGGAGAGCAATACGGCAAATGAAAGATTCCCGGTAATCATGCCTACGGCCACGGATACACCCATCGTGAATACCACGAGCGCCGAGAAGATTCTATTTATTCTCTGAGTCATCACATCACCTCTTGTAAAGTATACGTTACAATATGTAATATAAACTTTACTATATGTAACCAACAGCATACACATGCGTCCACGCCTAGCGTGCACTAAATGTGGGAGTTCGCGACCCAAGGATCATTGCGCTCGCTCCACCGAATCCGTCCACCAACCATTAATAGA
>CP070784.1:1748186-1773985 GCA_020346605.1 Candidatus Bathyarchaeota archaeon
GGCACCAGCATCACCGGCGACATGAACAGGACGGGCTACGCCACGCTGTCCGGCAGTCCGACCATCGACGGCGAGGCTTACACGCAGGCATCAGCGGACATCCCGCTCGTCTCGGGAGGGGAGATTCTGGTGTACATCAAAGGACCCGACAACGTCCAGCTGGACGATCTTGGGACAAGCATCAGCGTGTCGGTGCACACGAACAACGCTCAGTACATAACTGAGGTAAACGTAGAGTCGCTCACAGAGTAGAACCGCTGAAGGCTCGTTGAACCACTGAGCCGCCGAGAATCGAAAGAATCCAAGGAGATTCAGGGGAGCTCTGCGGCAATTTTTTCTATTTACGTCAGTGAGAGAATAGAAGGCATTCATCATCGCGGTGGTGGACTGGGGGGGATTTGAACCCCCGACCTCCTGGATGCAAGCCAGGCATTCATACCGCTGAACTACCAGCCCTTGTCGGGCAGTTTCACCGCCCGCTCTCCACTCATTATCTGGGACCTATATAAATAAAGTTCCAAACATCACCTTGGCACCTAACAAAGCAACTATCGACCACGCCACCAGAGGACCTGCGTCAAAAACTGGAACCAACTACGTTATATCAACTGTCACACCCTTAACCCTGACCCAAATGGAGACGATCAAGGCAGCGGTGTTCGACCTCGATGGGACTCTGATCAGGTCTCAGCACAACTACCCAGAGATGACCAGGAGAATAAGGGAAATCCTGAAGGCAGAGGGGGTTCCCGAAGAGACGCTCAACCAGCCTCGCCTGGTATGGGGAACCACTCGTGGCGGGCCAGAGCGCCTTCTAGAGGCCGGCGTGCCCCGTAAGCGGTTAGGAGCCGTGAAGGCTCTCATCAACAAGGCCATTAACGAAGTGGAGATGAGTTCCTTGGGCACAGTCGAACCGATGCCAGGAGTCCGAGATATGCTCTTCGAAGTAAGGAAAAGGGGTCTCAAGATCGGCGTAGCCACAAGAGCCCACGGAGAGTACGCGATGAAGAGCGCCGAAAAAGTTGGAATATCAGCGTTCATCGACTCGATGCTAGCGAGGGACGAGGTCGAGTACCCGAAACCGGACCCCAGACACCTGCTGCAGGTCATTGACAACCTCGGGGTCAGCCCAGAGAACACCGTGTACATAGGCGACACGACCACGGACCTGACGACGGCCAGCGCTGCGGGCGTTGCCTTCATAGGCTTCCGTAACAGCGACGAGTGGGCCAGACGCCTTAAGGAAGCTGGATGCCATAATATGATCTCTGATCTGAGAGAGTTACTGAAGATCATTAAAGAGAGAACAGATGTACCATCCTAAGTTCACATCACACACAATCGAAATTCGCCACAGAAATGTTACCGAGCTCTGCCAAATTCAGTAATTAGAGATTTATTTTATAAAGAGGAGATACGGATCCAAGCAACCAAAATATTATTCATAATTCTCAAGACGGTTTGGAATGGTAGAAAAGATCGATATCGCCATAATTCTATTCGCGACCTTCAGCCTTGGATCCTCCTTCGCCAGTCTAGCATATGATATAACGAGGCCGCAGCGCGCGCTAACGCTGAGTAACGTGGGTGAAGGCGATTACACGCGCGAGGTGCGCATGCCCCTGTTTGACCTGCTGCTGTGCAACGAATCAGGAGTGCCGGTCGGCAAGTGGAGCGACAGCAGGAATCTGATAAAAGCGATGCTGAGGATACACATCGCACCTGGGGAAAGCTTCAACGAGACCAAGATCTGGGACTTCAAAGAATGAGCGGACGTAAACTGCAACGTGCCAGGGCTCAGTCCAGGGGAGCACCATATTTCCGGAGTCTGGATGGGGGGCCCATGATAATGACGACGCCCGTGAGGCTGGAGATCAAGCCATAGAGTACTCGTTGATTAATGTAAAGAGCTCGTTGTACTCGGCCCTAGCCTGCCGGAGCTCCCGTTCCAGCCTCTTGAATCCCGTCAGCGTCCCCAGCCTGTTGAGCAACTCACCGGGATCCACGGGCTTCAGGATGAAGGCATCGGCCCCCTGGTTCAGCGACTCGACGGCGTCCTCGAGGGTGGCTGCGCCCGACATCATGAGTGCCCCGATCACGGGGTCTCGCTTCCTCACCTGCTTCAGGAGCTCCACGCCGTTGATGTCGGGGAGCTGGATGTCCATCACCGTCGCGTCGAACCTCCTCTCATCGACGGCCTTCAACATGCTGGCGCCGTCATAGACGTCCGTAACGACGTACCCTGCCTTCCTCAAGATGGCCGCCAGGCTCCTGCACAGACCCTTGTCGTCGTCGACTATGAGGACTTTGAGCCTCTTCTCGTCCTCCCTGTCGCCGACCAGCTCGTTACATCCGTTTGGGCACTTCCAGTAGCCCTTGGGCAGCCTCAACCTGTTCTCGGTGACCGGCGTCCAGGCCTCGTGGCATGCCTTGCACCTCAGGGCGAACTTGGATTCGTCGGTGATCTCCACCTGCTTCTGTTCCAACTTCCTCCTGACGTGGTATGGGATCTCCTCGAAGACCATCTACCTTCCATTCCTGAACCTATGCGCGGACGCTTCGACCGCTGTTGTACTCCCATTTCCAGTGTTTATTTAAAAATTCAGGATTTCACACTCATTTTCTTAGCGTCGCTGAGAGAATATCTGGGCACTTGCCTGATTTGATTCGTGCACGGGGAAAAACTGGGCACAACTAACATACTCGTGTCAAAAAGGTGAGATCCATTCGGTCCTTGAAGTTTCACTTCAGCTTTTTGATGAGGATCTTGACTTCATCGTCGTCTGACTCTACGCTGACGACCTCGTGGCCCAGCCTCTTGGCCAGCCTCTGAAGGTCCTCCTCGGCGGCGGGGTCGTCGGCAGTTACCTCCAGCACCTCTCCGACCTCCATCTCGTCAAGGCTGAGCCTGGTCCTGAAGACGGGCTCGGGACAGTAGAGTCCAAGGCAGTCCAGCTCTTTGTTGGGCTTAGTGGCCATACGACATCCTATCTCTCGACACAGTACGACTGCTTATATTGCTTACCCTCAGTCGCCCCTCGATCTCGGAGGCTGGGTCATGGGCAGGATCTCCTCCTTCACGTACTGGAGGTACTGCCCCTGGTCGACGCTGTTGAACAACGTTACAGAGCCGTCCCTGACCAGGCCTACCGTGTGCCCGTGCCTCTTCGACTTCGTGAGTACGTACCAGGGGTCGCCCATGGCGTCGTACTCCTTGAAGAGGCTTGTTCCGACGATGTCGGGTCCGTAGAGGCTCAGCTTGTTGATGTTGGGGATGTCCATGTTCTCGAAGAAGATAACCCGCGTGCTCTCCGGGTTAGCAAGATGGAACTCCTTCAGGGTCTCAGGGAGGATCCTCGCCTCAACGATGACGCCCATCTCGCCGAATGCGATCTCGCTCAACCGGTTAGCTAGCCTGTTCGCGATCGCCTTCTTATCCACGACGGTGAGATAAACCCGCTCCTCGAGGACGGTGAAGGCGAAGAGCACCTCCTTCGTCGCGGGCGACGGCAGTACTTTGCCTCGATGGTAGTTGTGGACCACGTAGTCGTAGGAGTAGAGCCCCGTCAGAAACTCGTCCTCTAAGGAGACGTTGGCGACCTCGGTTACAAGGTCGAGGTTGACCTCCCCCTCCTCGTAGCTATCCTCGACCCTGAACCCTTCGAAGGTGACGGAGATGTCTGATAAGGGCATAAACTCCGTTGAAACGAAAACCTTACCTGCTGTGGGCATTCCTAGCACTCAGCAACAGAATTGTTGGCGCAGCGATTTAAGGATATGCCGGTAGTCCGGGTCGCCCCGAGGCCTCACCGTATGTAGAAATTGGGCTCGGCCTTGAGCTCATTTATGTCGACGAGGGCTCTGATATCCTCAAGCAGCTTCGGGTGAAGCCGGGCGATATCCGTAAGTGAGACAATGCCCACAAGGCGAACTGACTCCTCGTTCTTCTCTACAACTGGGAGCTTCTTGATCCGCTCCTGGAACATTATGCTTATCGCCTTTTCGAGGGGCATCACGGGGTTGACAACTATCACGGGCTCCGTCATGATCTCCCTGACCGTGACCTTCTCCGGATCCTGGCCGCTGGCAACCACTCTGGTGAGGACGTCCCTCTCCGTCAAAATACCTACGATCTGACCCTCAAAATGGACTACCAACCCGCTTATGCCGTATTTAGTCATCATTCTGGCTGCGTTTTTAGCCGTCTGATTGACATCCACAGTGACTACTTCTCTACTCATGACGTCTTGCACGCATATTGACAACTGGCGTATCCCCCAGCTTTAAGTAAAATAAAAAAATTATAAAGTGATTATGGAGTCCTACAACTGAGTAGTGGAATATTAATAAAAAGGGCGAAATTGGGCTCTTTTTTAAAAAAGGGGGAGAATTGACTCATTTCAAGACTTCTTCGAAGACTCTCATATGGTTTCCGCCGAGAATGTTGAAGACATCCTCGTCCGAATAATCACGCCTCACGAGCTCCCTAGTCACGTTGGGCATCCTTGAGACATCTTCCAAGCCCTTCGGCGTGGCATCGATCCCGTCGAAGTCGGAGCCCAGGCCCACATGCTCCGGCCCAACCAGCTCCGCTACGTGGTCCACGTGGTCCGCGAGCGTCTCCACCGTCGCGTTGTCCTTGTGGACGAAACTCGGCTCGAAGTTGAGGCCCATGACGCCCCCGTGATCGGCAAGCGCCCTGATCATGTCGTCGGTCAGGTTCCTCGATACGTCGGCGAGCTTACGGCAGTTGGAGTGGGAGGCGATGAAGGGTCCCTTTACGACCCCGCACACGTCCCAGAAGTTGCTGTCGCAGAGGTGTGAGACGTCAAAGACCATCCCCAGACGGTCCATCTCCTCCAGCGCCATGACGCCGAGCTCTGGGAGCTTGCTCTCAGACCTCTTGGCGTTCAGGCCGTCCGCGAATGGGGTCCTGAAGTTCCAAGCGAAGCTGAGCAGCCTGACCCCTAGCCTGTGGAAGACCCTGAGAAGGCCGATGTCCCCCATGAGAGGCTCGGCTCCCTCCATGGCCAGCAGGCCCGTAACCTTCCCCGCCTTCTTGGCGTCCACAATCTCTCCCGGAGAGGTGACTGACACGATCTCCTCGTTGGCTTCGATGCCCTCATGGAAGGCATCCACCATCTGCAGAGCCCTCAATGTGGCCTCTGGGACTAGCGGCCTCGTGCCAGTGTACATGGCGAAGGTTTGACACGTTACTCCTCCGTCGATCATACGAGGGAGGTCGATGTGGCCGGACTCCGAGCGCTCCCCCAGCTTCCGGACCTGCGACCGTCTTTGGGGGAGAAACTGCATCAGCGTGTCGCAGTGGGTGTCGACTACGATGGCTTCCCTGTGGAGCCTCATCGCCCGCTCTTCCTGACTCTTTGTGAGATTAACCATTTTACGACAATCAGATACCCGTCTCCTGCGGTGTAAAAAGTTTCCCTAAAGCACGGCTACCATTAACTCTATTAGTAGAGTCTGTTTACTTCTGATGTCAGAACCCTCCTCAATCGGGGAGGGTTTAAAAATGAGTGTAAAATAGGTATCAGAGTCCGAGGAAGCCCGATGCTCATCCGAGAGGTTATACTGGAGAACTTCATGTCCTACGAGTACGCCAGGGTGCCGCTCAAAGAGGGCGTCAACGTCGTCTGCGGTCCCAACGGCTCGGGTAAGTCGAGCTTCCTCGTGGGCATCTGCGTGGCCCTCGGCGACACCTACACCGAGCGCTCGAAGAAGCTGAGCGACCTCATCCGTTGGGGGCAGGACAGAGCCCGAGTCAGCCTTCTACTCGACAACACAGCCAGGGAGGACGGCAGGAGGCCCATACCTCGCTTCGACAACGATGTGATTAGGCTGAGCCGTGTCCTCAGGCGGAACGGCGTCTATGGGTTCGAGATCAACCAGAAGAGCGCCCAGAAGTACGAGGTGATGGATATCCTCCGTGACCTCGGGTTCGACCCGACCAATATGCTCATAATCATGCACCAGAACATGCCGACCCGCTTTGCCGCTCTCTCCCCACAGGAGAAGCTGAGAAACCTGGAGACCTCGGTGGGCTTCGAGACATACAGGTCCGACATCATGGAGGCCAAGAGGAAGCTCAGCGGAGTCCTAAGCGAGGAGCAGAGCCTCATCGAGCTCCTGGACCGCGCATGGGAGACACTGGGGTAGTGGCGGCAACAGTTCGAGCGCCTCCAGGAGAAGAGGCAGCACCAGACCCGTATCCTGTTCCTGCAAAGAGAGATGGCATGGAGCAGGGTGGCGAGCCTCGAGAATGCTTTGAACAGGCTCGAGCAGGACCTCGATAGGACCGATGCGGAGCTCTACGAGGCTGAGGCCGAGATGGAGCAGAACGGCAAGCGAGTCATTGACGCCCACAGCGAGCTCAAGGAGTGCCGGAGTGCGCTATCCGACCTCGTCGAGAAGAGGATAGAGTTCGAGAGAACCATCGGGATATGCGAGTATACGATCCAGAGCTCCAAGGGGCAGCTGACCCAGCTCGACGTACTGATCTCCTCCTCCTTGAAGAACAGGAGCCTGTTCGAGAAGAGGGCCGAGGCCCTCAGGGAGAGCATGGAGGCTGGTCCAACGAGGTTGGATGATTTCTTCAATCTCCTCGGTGAGATCGAGGAAACGCAGACCGAGGCGTACGACTCGTGGCAGTCGGAGCTAGCAACCCAGAAGACGGGGATATCCGACTCGATGGAGTCGCTCTCCAGGCAGCTGGGGGAGGCGGAGGCGGGCGTCAAAGACGTCGTCGAGGAGATCAACTTGATGAACGTCCGGAGCGACGCCGCCAACGACAGGTACATCGAGGGGCGCATTGAGATGGCGCTCCTCAAGGATCGGAGGGGGCGGCTCAAGAGGAGGATCGACGAACTCAAAGCCGAGATCGACAGGATGAGGCGGGACCTCAACGACTCCGAGGCCGAGGCCCTGCTCAAGGGGTCACGAGTCGACACGGGCAGATCCTCAGATGACATCCTCGGCGAGATCAGGAAGATCAGCGGCATTCTCCTGGGCCTTGGAGATGTTTCAGACGCAGCCGAGGCGATGTACGAGTCCTACTCAAGGACATTCAAGGATCTCCAGGAGAAGGTGGAGAGCGTCAGGGAGAGCCGCCGGCAGATCATGGAGGAGATAGAGGAGAGGACCGGCAGGTGGGCGGAGGTGATGAATAACCTCCTGGATGAGGTTAACAGCCGCTACCAGAGCCTCCTCTTCATGCTTCAGGCCACAGGCGAGGTACGGCTGGTAAACTTCAACGACATCGAGGAGGCAGGCCTCGAGATCTTCGTCGGCTTCAAGGGCGCCGATCCTAGCAGGCTGGACCCATACACGCACAGCGGCGGCGAGAGGAGCACTTCCATCATGGCATTCCTCCTAGCCCTACAGCAGAACGTCCTTTCCCCTTTTAGGGCGGTGGACGAGTTCGACCTGCACATGGACCCTAGGAACAAGGAGATCGTCTCCGAGTTTATCGTCCAGACACTGCAGGGCTCCATCGACCAGTACATGGCGATAACGCCCAGCCAAGTGACCTTCAAAGGACAGGACATCCACATAATCATGGTCCACAAAACCGACGGCATCTCGACGATCAGGCCGGTGGAGTGAGTTGTCGAACAAAGATTCCAGAACCCAACTTGAGGGCGTAATCGAGCTCTGCAGATCCGTCGCCGACGGTGCCCTCGAGCCATTCGAGATAGACACCGACTATGTCCTCTCGGTGATAAGGAGGTACTACCCCGAGGTCAGATCCCTTGAGGAGTTCTGCCTGGACGCCTCCGCAATCAAGGAGCTCTCCAACGTCCTCGAGAGGCAGAACCAGTGGATACAGCACCAATCGACGACCCTCTACAAGGACCCCTTCATGCTCAACCAGCAGCTGATGATGATGGATGTCAGCGCCATCGCCGACGCCTTCCTGAGGTCGTGGCACCCCATCGTGGAGCTGGAGCAGATCTCGGCCAAGACCCTCGCGGGCTCCCTTGGATACTGGGGCGACCTCCTCCCCATCGACGAACGCTGGTCCGAAGACCAGGTGACGCCGAGGGAGATGGGCACAGCGACGATGGGAGAGGCTCGAGCTCTCGGGATCATCCCCGAGGAGGGGTTCTCCGAGACCATGGAGGCGTTCTGGAGGGAGCTGGCGGAGAGGGCGGGGGACGAGGGGGTCATCTCCTACTGGGAGTGGGTGGGCTCGGAGACGTACGAAGAGACCCTCAGGCGGGCGTACCTGACGTGCTACCTCGTCGGCTACGGCTACGCATCCGTGACCATGGACAGATTCGGTGACGACGTCGAGCTTACGCCGGTTAAAGTGCCCGATCACGATCCGGGGGGCCAGAAGAGGTCGCTCCCGGTGTTAGTTGACTACGAGGAGTGGAAGAGATGGCGAGAAGGGGAAGAAGGGTAGGCACGGCTTATTCCAGGAAGATCAAGGATGCGGCCCATCTTCTGTTTTTCCAGCATCACAGGCTGCCAGGCGTGAGAGGATGGGAGCTGAGGCAGGAGCTGGGCAACGAGTACTTGGACGTCATCGACGTCCTCGACGACCAGCTGAAGCCCCTCGACCTCAAAGTGACCAAAGTCTTAGAGGAGCTCGAGGCCGAAGACCCCACGCGCGCCCAGCTAGCCGACGCCAGATTCTACGTCACCCTGAGGGGGACCGTCGACCAAAAGACAGCCAAGACCATCGGCTGGAGGATCGACGACATTGCCGGGCTCGCCGTCACAGTGGCCTTCATCATCTCCAAGCAGGGGAAAGCCCCCAGGAGAGAGATAGAGCGCACGTTGGCGGAGAAACTCCCAGGCTGGCGAGCCAAGATGAACATAGACCGGTACATCGAAGAAGGGTACATCGGAGAAGACGAGAGAAAAACACTGTACCTGGACTGGCGCAGCAGGGCGGAGATCGACCAGAAGCAGCTCGTGGACATGGTTCTTAGATTCGGAAAGAGACCCGAAAGATCCTGAATAAAATGCGAGCGCTGATACTTCTCGTCTGTCGGCGCTCACATAGCATTGTATTTATCGATGATAACGAAGAGCGCCTCATAAGCGGGAGTAGTTTCAGGCCTCTCGACTTTCCCCGTCCTCAACTCTGGATCCACAGATTTTAGGAAGACCATTTTCTCGTCGCCCAAGAGTGTACTTATTCTCTCTCTTAGGCCTTCGACTTCTTCAATGAAACGGATCTTTATCACAAGCTTCTCAGCGAGAACATCGGTCATGTTCAGTACTGTTCTCTGCAGCTCCTTTCTTATGAAGGCACTTCCGCTCTGAGCCTTCTCTAACAGGTCTAGGAGATTCGCTTGCAGCGAAAGTAGATGGGATTTCAGCTCTCTATTTGGGGATAAATTGAAGTCGGGCACTTCCTCTTGGTCTGTCACCCTTATCGGTAGATCAGTGAGCTGGCCTCGGTCGTCGATCTTCTCAGGGTCCAGGGCCTCCTCATCCGGAGACCGTTTTATGGTCTTCAGTCTGACGACATGATATGGCTCCTCTGAGACTTTGTGCAGCGTTGGCTCGATCTCAACCCAGTGCTCCTTGACCTGGTTAAGGGCCCCAATCTGGCGTTCATGGTTCTCATCCAGATACTTCATGAGGGCCTTTTGGTTGCGGAACCGTTCGACTTCAACCACCGATGTATCCACCACGTCTTGGGACTCCGATATGTCGATGGTTTCTTCTTCGGAGGGTGAAACGATCGATATTCCGTCGGGGGCCTGTTGCCTAGGCGTTATGCTCTTGACGTAGGCCGTGAGGCTGGTAATCAGCTCCTCGAGTGGCGGCTTTGGAGCCTGTTTCGGCGTCTCAGGGGTGATACTACTCACGTATTCAGAGAGTTGCGTGATCATTCCTACAACAGCTGAAGCGATGGGCTCTCGATCTTTAGATGGAAGCCTGCCTCTGAGCAGCTCCAATAGCTGCTGTAAGGCCTCATCTGAGACCGCGGACGGGGCTTGCCTTTGATTTGAGGGAGGTATGGGCCGGTAGGGTTGAAGGGGAGGAGGTTGTGGCGTGGGATACTGGGAAAGTAGGCCCCTTTTCTGGAGACGGTCGATTATCCTGTCAACAAACTCGTCCTCGGTCATCTGCATCGGAACCTGCCGGGGAGGAGTGACGGGTATCACGACGCTGTCGGCAGGCGGGGCTTGTTCTTCCAGTCGGACGGCGACGTCTTGAGTTTGAGGCGGGGCCTTCGCCTCGGGGATTATGACCTCCAGCTCGTCTGTTCTGGGTCTCTCTCTGACCTCAGCTGGGACGGTCGGTTTCTCGGCAACAGGCTCCCCAAGGATCGACTCGTCTCC
This sequence comes from Candidatus Bathyarchaeota archaeon, assembly GCA_020346605.1. Classification (GTDB taxonomy): domain Archaea; phylum Thermoproteota; class Bathyarchaeia; order TCS64; family TCS64; genus BS750m-G28. The sequence goes on from CP070784.1 coordinate 1,758,506, forward strand.
TCCATTATAGTAACGCATAAGGGTCTCCTCTGGGAGGTCCCATCGCATGTAGGAGTTCAGGCTGAGGATGATCTCCGCCTTGTCGATGTTTCTCTCCTTAACGTCGTTTGCTATGGCCACCTTCTCATGTATCTGCCAAGAAGACTCCGCTTCGAACAGGTTGAGCTCGGGTGGGAAGTACTTCAGATTTATCAATGTATCATTCCTTGTGACGTAGATGTACAGGTTTCTGCCGTGCCTCGAGTAGTATTTCCCCATTAAGTTTTCACCTCTTTGGACTTCACCGAAATCGGGTTCTCTTTCACATCGCCAGGCTCTGAGGGCTTGATTAGTATGTCGTTGAAGGCGTAGCCCCAGAAAACTCCCATCCAGAGTAGAGTGATGACGGTGCCCAGGTAGTCGTGGAAGACCACTGCTGGGAGGTATCCGTAGTTGTGGGCCAAGAGCGTGGGCACAAGTATCCTTATGATGTTGACGAGGAACGTCCCCTCCAGTCCGATGAGGACCGCCATGAGCTTGCTCCTCCCCCTGTAGGGGCCCTGCAGCCCCGTCACGAAGGTGAACGCGAGGAGCACTAAGCTCTGCCACCCGACGCAGTTCCAGTTGATGTATATCCTGAGGGGCACATATCCGCTCGTCAAGTAGATGTAGGAACCGTCTATTGAAGTAGGTATCCTCAGAGCCAAGAGGATCGCCGCCACGATCCTGACAACGAAAGGAGCCACCACCCCCTGGATGTTTGAAACGACGTTTATGCTCTCAACGACTTTGGTCAGGAACTCGTTGAAGGTCGTGACGAATGGCAGAATTATGAAGGTTACCGCCGCGACCATGATGATCTTCTGGTAGACTCTTCCCTCCTGGATGTTCGACGTGATCGCTATGATGGATCCCTCCCTCGAATCACTTTCTCCTCCTCCTGAGAACTGAAACCGCCACGAGTGGGAAAACCACATAGGGATTAAGAACTCTCTCTGGCACCGCGCGCGCGCGCCCAGGCGGACTTGTTTTCAGATGCATCCACATCTCGTGGTCCACTGCTCGCGCGCCCAGCTCAAGTATCGCTTGACGAGTTCTTCTAGTCATATTGCGCCCTCCTTTTTCTCATCCTCAGAACCACTAGAGGGATAGCAGGCGCGATCAGTAGAAGCGGGAGAAGCGACTCAGGCATAACCATGCCCGGGAACTCGATCTTGGAGTGCTTGCTCTTGGAGCCGCAGTCAATGTAGAAACTCCATCCGCTCTCTCCGATAAACAATATCTTGACGGCTATGCTGTGGCCTGCTCGAAATTTGATGGATTTATTATTGTATATCGGGAGAATGACAGGTTCATTGGGGGAGTTATTTCCAAGTTTAACGTTCTTCACCATCTGAGAGAGCTTTTTATCAGACTCGCCGTCCTCATGGATGTCCACAATCACTAAAATGATACCTACTTCACGTTCGACGTCAGAGTAAAGGAATAGGTTCAAGTTTAGATCTCCTTTCATATGGTAGTTCTTCTCCAACGGCCCGTAGAGGTAGAAACCCCAAGCCTCCTCCCAACCATCGCCTGAAAGCATGTAACTGTCAGTGTGAATGTCTGATAATGAGGTGTGGTCGGGATGCGTCAGGATATGGTTTGTCTCGATACCGTTTATCATCACCGATGGGTCTGCGCAATCGAGCGTCAAGAAGGTACGCGGCGCATCGTCGACAGGGACTGATAACGCGGCGGCTGTAACCCATACGATGAGTGTAGACATTAGTATCAGGAGTATGAGTACCATAGCCGATGGCTTATGTCTCCTTCTACGCTCCTCCGAAGTAGCCGCCCGGACTGGTGTCTCGCTCCTGGGAAGTATCCAGCTGAACAACCTTCTGACATTCACCTGCAGGATTCTGTCGGTTATGCTCCCTGTTTTGAGTGTCCTTATCCATCCTCCCTCGTCTTTCTCCAGCAATCCCTTGACGGCAGCGTATGCTTGGAATGGTGTTAGGATGTAGCTTAGGGCTATAAATGAGAAGATACCTGTGAAGTCTTCCCTGGCTGTCTGCTCAAGATAGAGCCCGGAGAGACTCATCAGTGGGAGGGCCAAAAGGTTGCTTAATATAAGGCACCATCCGAAAGTCGCCGTCCAGAAGTATGGGTGATGTCCTAGAAGCTCAGCCGTGATCCAGAAGAAGGTGCCAATCAAAAAGAAGAAGGACTGGAGATAGTAGGGCGAGAAGTATACGAACTCCATCTTCTCTCGTGCCGTGATGTTCCTCGAAGTGAGGACGTCCCAGAAGTACTTCTTCACCGCGAATGTGTGCCCCTCTGCCCATCGCATCCTCTGGCGGGCTAGAGCCCTGATAGTGGTGGGTATCTCGGCAGGGGCCTGGATGAGAGGGGTGTACAGGACCTTGTAGCCCTCCATGTACATCCTGAGGGTGAGGTCCCAGTCCTCGGTGATGCTGTTCGTCCAGCCCAGCGTCCTCAGGATGTCGGCCCTAATCATGAAGACGCTGCCCGTGATCATCTTCATCGAGCCGAAGAACTCCTCGGCGACGCGCTCAATCATGTAGCTGCCACTGTACTCGGCCCTGACACCCTTGGTGATCCAGTTCTCATTCTTGTTGAGGTAGTGGAGCTGGTATCCCTGAACGACACCTATCCTCCTGCGCTCGAACCAATCGTTGACCCTGTTCATTACATCCTCGGCAGTACCATTGACGTTGTTTTTTCCGTTCTCGTAGTAATTGATGACCTGTTCTGAGAACCTATGCCCGTTGCCGTTGCTGCCGTTCCTGTTTACTTCGACGAACTGGCTCTCAAAGTACCGGAGGAACATCTTGATGATATCGGGGGGAGGTATGAAGTCTGCGTCAAATACCACGACGTACTTGGTGTTGGGATTCATGAAGGAGACGGCCTTCTGGAGGGCACCTCCCTTGAACCCCGTACGATCCTTGCGGTGCACAAACTTAATTATCAGGTCGCCGCGCCTCCTGTTTAGCTCTTTGATGATCTCGACGGTATCGTCCTTGGAGTCGTCGGCCACAATGACCTCATAGTTTGAATAATTTATATCAGCGCAAGCCTGGATGACTCGCCTGGCCACATTCTTCTCGTTGTAGAAGGGGAGCTGTATCGAGACAAAGGGCTCATCCCTTACTAATTTATCCTCATCAGTTCTGACGCAAGTTACATCGGATATGTCCCCGTTTTGGGACTGGCCGAACAGAGAGAAAGTACCATTTCTCCAGCGAGAGGTCCAAGAGCCATTCTTACCGTTCTCGCTTCTCCGATTCGTTCTACCGCTGAACAGTGCGATGAGGATGGCTAAGTAGTACTTGCAAGCGAAAATGAAGAAGAAGATGCCGAAGGACAGTGCTAGATAAGAGCACATCTGCCCTACTAGTGCCGCCGTGGACATCTTCTCACCCCTTAACCTAATATGTAGTCGTGTTGCACACAACTACATTATATCGATTCTCCGATATATTTGGGCATTACCTCCAAAACTAGTTTATAAATCTTTATGCTTAAAATGGATGATTCAAAGAGATATTTCTTAAGTATTTTCAGACGCTTAGAACGATAACTCTGTTCAGTAATCATATATGCCCTGATTGGGATATTTCCATTGTTGATCGATTTGACACAGTCAGATGCCTGCCGAGATGTTAGTAGAAGGTTCATACGCAGTTTTCTGGACATCACAATCATATGTATGCTGTCCAAGGAACCACTCTGGGGCTACCAAATTATGACAGTCCTGAAGGACACATACGGAGTGAAAGTGGGCCCTTCCACAATCTACCCGTTGCTGGGCTCCATGGAGGAGGGGAGTCTGATTGAGGTAGAAGAAGTCCAGATGGGGCGACGAACGAGAAAGATATACAGAACAACAGAAGAAGGAACTTGGCTCGTCAAGTGCCTGGAAAATGTGGTCTCCGAAATTATCGGGTAGCTATTCCGCCAGGGTCTCCAGGCGCTTCGCGACCTCCCTCAGTGCCCAAGTAAAGGGATGCTCAGGCCTGTCAAGGGCGAAGAGGGAGACCCTCTGCGCGAGTAGGATGTCGCAGTAGCAAGGGATTATGGCGACCAAGGGCTGGGAGAAGTGGCCGCTGACCTCGTCGAGCAGGTTCCTCTTGCTCTCCTCCGAGACGAACATGTGGGGCCTGGCCTTGTTCACCAGAATGCAAGTTTTCTTCTCGAAGGGCTTGTACAGGTCGCTGGCCATCCTCTCCACGCCCTCGATGTCCAGCTGGTCCAGGCTGGAGACAATGACCGAGATGTCAGCGCTGACCACAGCGTTCACAGAGGCGTACTGCACGCCAGGGCTTGTGTCGATGATCACGATCTCGACGCCGAGCTTGTCATCCAGCTCCTGCTTCATCGCCATCACCCTCCTCAGCGCCCTCATCTGCCACTTCCTGTCCTTCCTAGCCATCTCCCGCATGGCCTCCATATCGGGGTTGGCAAATCCGACGTAGAGTGTTCCCTTCGTCTTGTACTTCTCCGTCATGTCGTTCATGACGTCTTCGAGCTTGGCCTTACCGTCTAGATAGTTGTTCAGCCAGTTCCTCACGGCGTTTCTAGCCTGGAAGACTGTGAGGAGGCTCGGGGCCCTGAAGTCGAAGTCCATGAGCGCCACGTTCCTTCCCTCTGAGGCCAGAATCGCGGCTATGTTGCTGGCGATGAGACTCTTGCCCGTCCCGCCCCGGCTCGAGTGAATCGAGATCATCTTCACCAATTCATTCACCTATGAGATCACCGAGAAGAGCACCTTCCTCCCTTCCCTCTCCTTCTTCAGGTAACCCATCCTCACGAGCTGATTGAGGTAGCCGCTCTCCACGGCCCTTGCCCTCTCCGTCTTCCTCGATATCTCGTTGGCCGTCGCCTTCCCGAGGTTGCTGGTGACCGTGGCCGTCTTTCGCAGGTGGTCAGGTAAGGAAAGGAGCGCCATGACGTCGAGGGGCTCATACCTCAACTCGTCGACTGGAGGAATCACCTTCCTCAGCTCGATCCAGATGGAGCTAATGTTCCTCGTCTCGACGACGTCGATCTTGTACTGTTCAGCGAGCATACGAGCGTCCCTTGTGAGCCCTGGAAACACCACCAGAACAGATTTCAGGGGAGCTGTGTCGTAGACTTTCGCAAACATGGAGGCAACATGGGACTCCTCGACAGGCTTCTCCGACACGACGAAGTCCATCGCCAGCATGCCTTCCTTAGGGTTACCGCTGGAAGCCAGGATGTCGAAAACATGCTCCACGTCGGATTCTCCGAGGAGCTTTCCTGGGCTCTTCGTGCTGTAGCCCCTCTCCCGCAGGAAGTCCCTGAGAGGTTTCACCACCAGCCTGTCTGAGATCTCGTCGATCCCCCTCTTGCTGAAGTTGTACGAGTAGACCTGCTGGAACACCAACCCGCCTTCGTCGAGGAGGGCGCCGCAGTCCCGGCACCTCCATGTCGCTTTCTCGGTTTTTTCGATCTTCCCCCTTCTAGACGGGGTAAACCTGTCTAGTTCATAGGATTTGCAGTTTCCGCACTGAGCGAGGAGGCCGACGACCTCGGAGTTGATGAGGCCGTGTTCCTGCAACATGCTCAGGAAGGACTCGGACTCGTCAGGATCGTCGACGAAGGGCTCGACTCCCGGATAGTGGTAGCCGGTCTTCTTGATCACTGGGTTGAGAACATCCAGCTCTCCGCCGAGGAACTTCCCCAGAAAGAGTTGGACGCGGCGGTCCATGAAAAGTTGCTGCATCTTAGCCTTTTTCTTGCTCAAGAGGGGGTGTCCCTTCCAGCGCGGGCATAGACTATCATTCATTTTCCCTATTTTTTATATCTATCCATGCCAGATGGATGCTCAAACAGTGCGATTTAGTGAGAAGGTAGTGCCCATTGGAGTTCCCCACGACCGTCGTTCGAGAGGGTGAAGCAACCCTCCTCGTTCCCGAACTGTACGGATCCACGAAGAACCTTGACCGGGCAAGATCGAGGGCGCCCGTGTTCTACAACCCGCGGATGAGGCTCAACCGGGACTCCGCTGTACTGGTCCTCGCAGCTCATCAGAAAAAGCTCACAAGGAATGTCGTACTCTGTGAGCCACTGTGCGGCACGGGCATCAGGGGCGTCAGGTTGGCCCTCGAGGTCGAAGGTGTCGAGAGGATCTTGATGGGAGACCTGAACCCGCGCGCCGTGAGGATCGCCGAGGAGAACGCATACAAGAACAGGGTCTCCGACAAGATCGAGGTCAGGCTCATGGAGGCGAACCTGCTGCTCTCCATCCACGGCCGTCCTCTCCATAGGTTCGACTACATCGACGTCGACCCCTTCGGATCGCCAACCCCCTTCCTCGACACTACTGTCAGGGCGTGCAAGAAGGGAGGGCTGGTAGCCCTGACCGCGACCGACATGGCGCCCCTCTGCGGCGTGAACCCAAGAGCTTGCCTCAGGAAGTACGGTGGACGCCCCCTTAAGACCGAGTACAGTCACGAGCAGGCGTTGAGGCTCCTCGCAGGCGCCCTCGCCACAACGAGCGCTAGGTACGAGACATCGATGAGCCCAGTCTTCAGCTACTCGGCTGACCACTACGTCAGGCTGTACGCTCGCCTTGAAAAGGGGGCCAGGAAGGCCGACCAGAGCCTCAGCAACATGGGGTACATCCTCCACTGCTGCAAGTGCTCCGACAGGAAGGCCGTTCCACTTCGTGCGGACCCTGCCTCGTACGTGTGTGATTTCTGCGGTTCCAGGATGAGGGAGGCAGGACCCATGTGGGTCGAGAACCTGGCAGATCCATCGTTCTGCGAGGAGATGCTCGAGGCGTCGGAGGGGCTAGGAGTGGGGGGTAATAGGAGGCTAATGTCACTCGTCCAACTGGTGAAGGAAGAGACGAGTTTCTCTCCAGGATATTTCGACATCGACGACATCTGTTCGAGAATCGGGGCACCTTCCCAGGCCACCGATAGGGTGCTCAGTGCCTTGAGTGATAGAGGTTTTAGAGTCACGCGGACCCATTTCGAAGATCGGGGTATCAAGACGGATGCCACGATCGCAGAGCTGGAACATATATTGACCGAGATTCATATTGATGAGGGGAGGAGTTCCGATGTCGCGTAGGTGGTTGGCGGAGAGAAAGAGAGAGCCGTACCACCGCATGGCCAAAGAGCAGGGCTATCGCTCCAGGGCGGCCTTCAAACTCTTGCAGCTGGACCAGAAATACGGGTTCTTTAAGGGGGCGAGATACGTCCTCGACGTAGGGGCCGCCCCTGGGGGTTGGCTCCAAGTGGCTAGCGAGGCCGTCGACCCCGACGGGCTCGTCGTCGGCGTGGACATCATGAGGATTGAGAGCCTCGAAGTTGAGAACGTGAGGACAATCGTCGCCGACATCCTCGAAGAGAAGACTGTGGAAACGATACGGGAGATGTTCCCGGGACGGGTCGACGTGGTCCTCTCGGACCTGGCCCCCAACGTGTCAGGGGTGTGGGACCTTGATCAGTACAGGCAGATCGAACTGGCCAGAGCGGCACTGAACCTGGCGAAGACGCTTCTGAAGCCAAGGGGCTGGTTTGTGGTCAAGGTCTTCCAAGGCTCTGAGTATGACGCCTTCCTGAAGGAGCTTAGGAAGGACTTCGGCTTCGTCAAAATAGAAAAACCGAAGGCCTCAAGGAAAGAGAGCGCGGAAACCTACGTGCTATGCACAAACTAGATTCCACGTGAGACGACCCTTTATCCTGCGAGCTCCTTGAGCACCCTCGCAACAACAGAGTTGGACTGGATCACCGGCACCCCCGTCTTCTCTGCTATTACCTTCTTCATGTTCGAGTCGAAGCCGAAGCAGTTCAGCAAGATGAGGTCCAGGCTCTGCTCCCCAAGGCGTTCGGTAAGCTCCCCAAGTTCGTCTTCAGCCTCGTACGGAGAAATATGGTCGGCGTACACCTCGACTCCCTCTCGTCCGAATGAGGATTTGGCTCCTGAGAGCTGCTCTTCCGCTGGGTAGATGACCCCAAGCCTCCCCTTCTTTAAGGTACCCTCGAGGACCCCTTTCAGGATCTCAGATGGTGTGACGACAAGGCCTTTCGAGTCGAACACAGGGAACTTGCCGGTGCACATTATTATTGTCAGCCGGACACCGTCGGCCTCAAGCTCGTTCAACTTATCCTGTAGAAGGTTAAGTACAAACCTCTTGGTTATCTTGATCTCCCTGCCGTCTCTCATCCGGGATACGAGGACGTAGTCGTCGGGTGCTATCTTGATGTTCTCGATGTCTTTAAGAGTCAGATCGTCGAGGGCTCCGGCCTCAAGAACTGCATACCCTTCTCCGAGTATCGATTTTAGCTCAGGCAGGATGTCATTCCTTGGCGACTGCCCTATGGTCAGCATACCGATGGTTTTCATTACAGAGAAATAGAGTGGGCACTCCGTTAATATTGTTGACGTTCCGCGGCTCTAGATGAACCGCTTCTTGAGCGCATCCCGCTCTGCCTCGACGATCCTCTCGAAGAACTTGTCTGATTCGCCCTCGGTCTCGGCGAGGATGTCCCAAGCATCGGTGAAGTCGACCCTCCTAGCGGTCGCCACGATGGCTCCCCTCCTCCCGTACATGGAGACGAGCTTGGCGGTGTCGCGACCGCGCTCCCACCAGCGCTCAGCCTCCCGCTTAACCCCCGGCCTCTCCCTTGAGAGCTCACGGGAGACCTCCTCCTTGCTCCTGTCGAAGACGCCCAGCTCCGTCGACCCGCACCTGGGGCAGGCCAACTTCTCGGGGAGCTCCTTGATTCGGTAAGTATCGACGTGGTCCCGCTTGCCCAGGCAGGCGAGGACCCTGGACTCGCTGAGCAGGCGAGCCCTCGCCGACTCTATGATGATGCGGGTCATCTTCTCGGCGGGCACTATGTCAGCCTTCATACTGATGCCGTCGATCGCCACCTGGGCGAGTGGGCTCACCTCCCCGCCGGTCTCGATTTTCACGACCTCGATCTCGCCGTCCGCAATCTTCTGCAGGATGCCCATCGTCGTCTCCATGTCGAGGTCCTTTCTGAGAGTGTCCTTCATCGCCTCTTCGAAGATGCATGTTCCCTCGAAGCTCTTCATCAGCCGCCCCAGTGTGATGTTGCTGAAGTTGGCGTACTTGCTTAAGGCCCCCGACTTCCTGGCGACGTTGATAAGGCGGCTCTTGAACAGCCCCGTCTTGGTGATGGCGTCCTGCATCAAGCCTTCCAGATCAGCCTCCGCCAGCCTCTTGAGGAGCGCCATCACGTAGCTAGCGTCCACTTCCCCGACGGTCTGGGTGACCACGTTGTAGGTGTCCTGCTGGACCCCCACGGGGTAGCCAGTCTCCTCCGATACGATGTGCCCCACCAGCCTGGCCAGGGTCCTGTTTACTAGGGTGCCGAAGCTCGCGTGGATGATCACGTTCTCGCCCCAGTCCTCTACGACGACTCGGCGGTTCGTGGGCACAGGGAATCCGCTCTCCACGTGCTCGATCACCTCGGAGATAGCCCTCTTGATGGTCTCGCGTCGGGCGGGGTAGGCCTCCACCAGGCTCTTGACCATGTTGTCCTCCGCCAGTCCGGCAATGACGCCTTCCTCAACCTGCCCCTTGATCGCGCCAACCTCGAGGGCGACGTCCAGTGGGACAGGTATCTCCTCGCCGACCCAGGTAGGGATGGAGCCCTCGGGGTCGTCCTCCGCCCTCACGTAGATCTTGTCGTTGTGGACGTTCAGTATCTTCCAGGGGCGCCCCCGTATGACGAACTTGACCCCGGGCTTGGCGTACTCCGCCACGAAGGCCTCCTGGAGGATACCTACGGCGGTCTCCTCGGAGACATCTATGACAAGGTAAGTCTTCTCGTCGGGGATCATGGAGAGGTTGTCGAAGAAGTAGCGGTAAATTGTCTTGCGGTTTCCCCTGGGCCTGATAATCACCTCGTCCTCCTCGGAGACCCAAGCGAGCCGGGGAAACCGGTTGTGCATGTACTTCGCCACGAACTTTATCTCGTCCTCAGTGAGGCCCTCGTAGGGATAAGCCCGGCTGAAGAGGTTCTTGGCCTGGAGGAAGTACAGCCTACTCTTCGACATGAACTCTGCCACAATCTGGTTGACGAGGACGTCGTAGGGCTTCTGCGGGACTACGAGAGGCTCCATGATCTCCTTCAGCGCCCGCCGGCAGATTACCATCGACTCCAGTGCGTCGTCGCTATTCAGCGCGATGATAACGCCCTTCGCCCTCTCTCCGACGCTGTGACCGCTCCTCCCAACTCTCTGGAGGAGTCGGGTTACCTGCCTCGGTGAGTTGTACTGGATGACGAGGTCGATGCTCCCTATGTCGATGCCGAGCTCGAGGGAGGAGGTGCAGACCACAGTCCTGAGGTCGCCCATCTTGAGACCCTTCTCGGCTGCGATGCGGCTGGTCTTCGCAAGGGATCCGTGATGGATGCTCAGCGGGAAGTCTATGTCCCAGATGTTGAACCGGCTCGCCAGCATCTCTGAGGTGGACCTCGTGTTGGTAAAGATGAGCGTGGTCTCGTGGCCCTCGATCAGCTCCTTCATCACAGCGAGGCGGGACGCCACCTCCGGGTGGGTGAACAGCTTGGTCGCCAGATCGTAGTCGTCTGGCTCCGGCTCGGGATAGACGATCTCGAAGGTCGTGTCCCTCGTCGCCGAGACCTGGACTATCTCCACGTCGCGCCCGTTCCCGACGAGGAACTGCCCCACCTTCTCGGGGCTGCCGATGGTGGCGCTGAGGCCAATCATCTGGAACTCCTCGTCGGCCAGCTCGCGCACCCTCTCCAGGGCGATGCTCAGCTGGCTTCCTCTCTTGTTGTCCGCGAGCTCGTGGATCTCGTCGACGACGACCCATTTGACTGTCTTGAGGAAGCGCCTCAGCACCCTTCCCGAAAGGATGGCCTGTAACGTCTCGGGGGTGGTGATCAGCATCTCCGGAGGGGACTGCCTTTGCCTGTTCCGCTCCCTCGTCGTGGTATCGCCGTGCCTCACCGCGAGCCTGATGTCGAGGCTGGAGCACCAGTAGGTCATCCGGTCCAGTATGTCCCTATTCAGAGCCCTTAGAGGGGTGATGTAGATGATGCTGATCCCTGGTCTACGCTCGCTCATCAGGTGCAGGTGCAGGATGGGAAGCATCGCGGCCTCGGTCTTCCCTGTAGCGGTCGGGGAGATCAGGAGAACGTTCTTCCTCTCAAGGATGTGAGGTATCAGCCTACTCTGAGGCTGAGTCGGCTTTCCGAACCCTCTCTCATTGAGGAGTCTTCGCACTGGGCGACAGAGCATTGAGAAGACGTTATCCTCAGACAAACTTACCCAGCCTAAGATAACGGTGGCTCGCCCAATAAAAACAGTATCCAATGATAACTAATGGTCCCGCCCCCCGGAGTTGAACCGGGAACCCTCCGGTGTCTGCTCAAGGCCTGAACGCCTCGCCCCGCGGGGCGACGACTACAGCCGGATGCTCTGCCATTGAGCTAGGGCGGGCGGGATTCCACGATTGCTTATACCAACTGGGATTTAAGCTCATTGGTCACGTTAACCTGCCCGTATTTTTTCCCTAAAAAATTGGGGAATCGACCCCATTTCTCACAATTTCATGATATTAGGACATGTTTCCTCCATATTCTTCACCAATCCATAAAACCTTCAAAAGGTCGACGCCCTAAAACGAATGGTTGCTTAGAATTGTCACTACTAGTTGAGGATATCATGGCGAGAGACGTCGTCACGATAGAGGAAGATTTCTCCGTGAAGTACGGGGCTAGGATGATGAGTCTCTACAAGATCAGCAGCCTTGTGGTTCTGTCCGGAGATAAAGTAGTCGGTATACTGACTGAGCGGGACATCACGTCCCGAGTCGTCGCGAAGGGCTTGGATCCCGAGAAGGTGCTTGTGAGGGATGCCATGTCGTGTCCGGTCCTCGTTGTGAACCCGACAACGCCCCTCGAGGAGGCCGTCAAGATGATGTTCCAGAAGAAGATCAAGAAGCTCCCCGTCATGAACGACAAGGAGAAGGCCTCAGAGCTCCTCGGTATCCTGTCCATCACAGACGTGGCGAGGATCCAGCCGAAGATGTTCGAGTCCCTTAGGGAGATAGTGCAGCTCGAGATTATGACGACGGAGATCGAGTCGAACTACTACGTTCGCTGAACTCATCCGAAGCTGGGGAAATACTCCTTAGCCCCGGGGATGTAAAGGGCTCTGCTGTACTCCTCCATGAACTCAACGTCGACAAGAAGGTCGATGTAGACAGTTTTCTCGGCGATATCCCTGGCCTCTCTGCGCTTCTCCATGGACATCAGGGTAGCGTACGCACCCGAGAGGGAGCCGTTGCCGATGGGATGGATCTCACTGTTGGGCAGCTCTGGGAATATTCCAAGTCTAGTGGCGTTTACCATGTCTGTGTAGTTTCCGAAGGCCCCAGCCAAGTACAGGTGCCTCACGTCTTCGATGCCTATCTTCAACTTCTTCATGAGGACAGTGACGGCTCCGCAGGCGGCCGCCTTGGAGTCGATGACGTAGTCGAGGTCGGCCTGGGTGATTACGATGTCCTGGCCTATCTCCGTCTCCTCGGCTGGGACTACGACGTACTCGAGGCCCCACTTGCCCTCCCTCACCAGTGGTGTGCGCCCAGGCACCATTTTCCCAACGAAATCAAGGATGCCAACGCAGAACATCTCAGCTACGAGATCGATGAGGCCCGAGCCGACTATTCCCTTCGGTCTTGAGTCTCCGATGACCGTGACCTCGGCTCTTAAATTCCCTGGGTCGATCTTGACGTGATCTATCCCTCCTCTCGCCCCCCTCATCCCGTGCCTCACGCCCTCGCCCTCGAAGGCTGGCCCAGAGGCGCACGAGCTCGAGAAGAGCCAGTCCTTGTTGCCGAAGATGATCTCTCCGTTTGTCCCCAGATCCACCATGAGGCCCAGCTCCTCCTGCTTGTGCATGTTCGAGGCGATGATGTCTCCCACCGCATCTCCTCCCAGGAAACGGCTGACGTTAGGCAGGCAGTAGACGTACGCACGTGGGTTGACCTGAAGCCCCAGCTCTCCGGCTCTCCTTATGATGGGGGCTCTGGACACCTCAATGTTCGCCATCTCCAGGTAGGTGGGATCGATCGACATGAATAGATGATTCATCACCGTGTTACCTCCAGCGCAGACGTCTGTGATGTCCTCAGGAGATACCCCAGTCTCCGAGGTCATGGTCTGGATGACGTCGTTGATGGTGTCTACAACGATCCTCTGGAGTTTCTCGAGTCCCTCAGGATCACGTGAGAATGAGATGCGGGTTATCAACTCCTCGCCATAGGTAATCTGCCGGTTCATCTCGGAGCCTCTGGCGATTATTTCACCCGTTAGGAGGTTTACGATCGCGCCGACGATCGTCGTAGTACCGATGTCAATGGCCAAGCCGTAGTTATGTGAAGTTCTGTCGCCCGGCTCGATGTCGATGACCTCTGGGAACCCGTTGGTACGAGAGACGGTAGCTGTGATCAGCGTCTCGTTCGAGAACAGTTGAAGCTTATCGAAGATATCATCGCCCATGCGGGGCTGCATCCCTGTGTAATCCATCAACCTTATTCGCTTGCGAGGGATTAGCAGGTCCGTGTCGACAAATGGAGAAGAGTCGACGAGGTACTTCCTCGTGCCCGGATCCTTCTCATCCAGCACGAGCGACGCGCTGATCAGTATCTTGGGTCGGTCGATCCTGCTCTCGGTGGGTATCGTGAAGACGCAGTCGCTGAGAACCCTCACCATGCAGGCTAGGTGGTATCCCTCATCGAGCTCTGCATGAGAGAGGAACTTGTCTGGGGTCCTAGAGATCTTCTCGATGTCGCCGCTCTCGTGGATTACTCTGCACTTGCCGCACTGGCCCCTCCCCCCGCAGAGGCTCTCTATCCTAACTCCTGCCTCCCTCATGACGTCCAGGAGGACGTCTCCCCTTTTGGACTCGGCCTCCACGTTGATAGGCTTGAAGTATACCTTGAGGGCCACGCGGCATCATATCCAGAAGGTTTGGATGAGTTAAAAATCCTTTCAGCTAGGAGATGTCCGCTTCCCCAAAGGTAAGTTTGATACTTTCAGAGAAGGGAGGGCTCAGAATCCCCCTCTCGGTTATGAACGCCGTAACATACTTAGCAGGAGTCACGTCGAACGCCGGGTTTCGAACAGCCGTGCCTTCACTTGCAATTAGGATCCTCGACGGATTCCTAGTGTCGTCTACGCCCCACATCCCGACGATCTCCTGGGGGCTCCTTTCCTCTATCTCTATTGACTCGCCATCTTTGCAGGTTAGGTCGAAGGTCATCCTAGGTGCAGCGACGTAGAATGGGATCTCGTTCTCGTGGGCCAGAACCGCTTTTTCGTAGGTACCGATCTTGTTGGCGACGTCGCCGTTGGCGGCGATCCTGTCGGCTCCCACGATAACCATGTCCACTTCGCCCCTTCTCATGAAGAACCCGGCAGCGTTGTCGACGATGAGCGAGTAGGGGATACCCTCCTGCTCCAGCTCCCAGGCCGTGAGCCTCGCTCCCTGGCAGCGGGGGCGAGTCTCGTCCACGAAGACGTGGATTTTCTTCCCCTGGCGATGGGCGAGCCTTATGGGGCTGAGGGCGGTGCCGTAGTCGATGAAGGCGAGGGCCCCGGCGTTACAGTGGGTCAAGATGCGTACTTCGTCGTCGATTAATTCGTTTCCTAGTACCCCCATCTGCCTAGAGGCCTCGAGATCGTCCTCCGCGATGGCATCAGCCTCCGATAACACCGCCTCGACCCGTTCAGCGACCGTACCAGTTGAAGAGGCGTCCAGACATCTTTCTATCGCATGGAAGAGGTTGGCAGCTGTTGGCCTTGTGCTCCGGAGCCGCTCCGCAGCCTCCAGCAGATATCTCTCGAACTCGGGGAGGTCTCGGTCTATTGCCTCCAACGCCGCCTGGGCCATACCGTATCCTCCGGCGACGCCTATGGCGCCCGCTCCCCTCATGACCATATCCATTATAGCCCCGGCAGTCTCCACGTGGTCTTCGAGGGTGGTGATCTCGAACCGGTGGGGCAGCTTCCTCTGGTCGATGAGCCTGATGGTCTGCCCCTCCCTCCAGATCGTCCTCACTTCCTTGGTGGTACCGTCAATTCTGACTTTCAATGTGGTCTTCTCCGGTCTTCATTGTACAGAAGGAAGTGAGCGTATTAATTTCTCCGCCTTGTCATCGGGCTACTTGAGGACCTTCCCGGTCTTGCGATACCAGAGGTAGAGGTCCAGTTCGCCAAGCGTCATGTCCAGGTCGTCTGCTATCCTCAGCAGGATCCGTTCGTAATCCAGATACCGCCTCTTGGTTAGCCCCTTCCCGTCATCGGGTATCACGCCGTGCTCTCTGAGGTTTGAGAGGATGTGCCTGTCGATGATGGCGAGGTCGAAGTAGCCGACGTTCCGAAGGAAGTGACTGGCCTCCTTCCAGCCCAAGCCCTTCACGTTCTCGACCAGCCAAGTCCTAGAGTCTTCTGAGCC
>CP070784.1:1774085-1789974 GCA_020346605.1 Candidatus Bathyarchaeota archaeon
ACTCACATCCGCGTGTGCAGTATGGACTGTACTCGTTTATTGGAGTTTTCATCTTATCTAACGATTCGTGTGTGGATAAACTGTGACGGGCGCGTGCACGCTGGATGATAATTTTCATAATAATCTCTTGCAGAATTGGATTACATGCGCGCGCATCAAAATAAGACCTTAGAAATGCCCAAATTGTCTCATCTGGATAATCCTTCAGTGTTTTAAGATATTGGCATTCGAACATCTTTGCATTTCTTTTTGATAGTATGAACTACAAGTCAATTTAATAAGCGTTTGAAGAAGATACTTGTATGTTTATACATTCTGCATTTGTATTGTCAGTTTTATATGATAAACTTCATATCAGGAGTGGACATTCAAAGGTACATCACAATCAGGTGGAGGCACTCAAATGGAGCACTCGGGCAGGAAGACCGTCAACCTCGTCGGCACGGCTATACTCGCTGCACTCGTGATCGTGTTTGACTACACCTTGAAGGCCTCAGGGCTCAAGATCCCGTTCCCCTGGATGCCCTTCCTCAAGTTCGATTTCACGGGGATCCCCATCGTCGTCTCCCTCCTTATGTTCGGCCTCCCATCGGGGGGCTTCACCTCCGCCGTCGCCTCCCTGGGCATCATCGCGAGGAGCGGCGAACTGATCGGTGGGCTAATGAAGGGCATCGCAGAGTTCTCCACGGTCGTAGGAATGGCCGCGGGGCTCAGGCTGGGCAACAACCCTGACAGCGCGATGACGAGGGGGATCTCATACGTGACGGGGGTGCTGGTCCGGATAATCGTCATGAGCCTCTGGAACCTCGCAGTCCTCCCCAACTACTACGGCGTCCCCTTCAGCGTGGCCGTCGCCATGCTCCCGCTGCTCGCGGTCTTCAACGGGATGCAGGGGACGCTCACCGTCGTGGTCGGATACGCGCTGTACGGGGCGTACACTAGGAGAGTCCCCCGCTAGAAGCGTGGTGCAACCACGTCTACCGACGTAAACTCGCCGTGTGCATTATTTTATACATGGACCGGTCGAAGTAATCAAGATCGAAAATGTCAAAGGAAGTTGCACTCAACTGGATCGACGACAACGAGAAGCACATCATCGAGATCAGCGACAAGGCCTGGGACTACGCCGAGCTGGGCCTCCTCGAGTACAAGACCTCCAAGTTCCTCGCGGACGAGATCGAAGGCCAGGGCTTCAAGGTGGAGAGGGGCGTAGCGGACATGCCCACCGCCTTCGTCGCCACCTGGGGCAGCGGCGGCCCCACGCTGGGGGTCCTCGGAGAGCTCGACGCTCTAGCTACAATTAGCCAGAAGGCCGTCCCCTACAGGGACCCCGTAGAGGAAGGGGCGCCGGGCCATGGCTGCGGCCACAACATCCACGGCACCGGTGGGATGGCGGGGGCCATCGCCGTGAAGACAGCCATGGAGGCCGACGGCTTACCGGGCACCGTCAAGTTCTACGGCTGCCCTGCCGAGGAGACCCTGGTCGGCAAGGTCTGGATGGTCAGGCACGGCCTCTTCGACGGGGTCGACGCCGTCCTCAGCCACCACCCCAGCTCCGCGAACACCGCGGGGACCGGCAGCAGCAACGCGATGAACAGCGTCAAGTTCCACTTCAACGGAAGGACCGCCCACTCCGCAGGAGACCCCGAGAACGGCATCAGCGCCCTCGACGCCGTAGAGCTGATGAGCAACGGGGTCAACTTCATGCGCGAGCACATCATCGAGAAGGCCCGGGTCCACTACATCACCGAGGAGGGGGGCGGCCAACCCAACGTGGTCCCCGCCTACGCAAGGACCTGGTTCTACGTCCGCGCGCCCGAGAGGGACCAGGTGGACTACATCTACAACTGGGTCCTCGAGATCGCCGATGGGGCGGACAAGATGGCCCGCACTACCCACGAGGTGGAGTTCCTCACCGGCTGCTACAACACTCTGGCCAACACTGTCCTAGCGGAGCTCGTCGTCAGTAACATGAGGGAGATAGGAGCTCCCGTCCATGACGACGAGGACATCGAGTTCGCTGAGAAGCTGAACGAGTCCATCGACAGGGGCCAGAAGATCAACGGCCTCCGAAAGTCGGAACGCCCCGGTTGGGAGAAGCTCGTTGACGAGTTCTTCGACGAAAGAGTCCTCGACGACTACCGCGCAGGGAAGGTAGGCGCCGGATCAACGGACGTATCGGATGTCAGCTGGGTCACACCCACCATCGAGTTCGGTACCACCTGCACCATGCTCGGCACGCCCGGGCACAGCTGGCAGAACGTCGCCCAGTCCGGCTCAGGGATCGGCCACAAGGGGCTCATTTTCGCCTCGAAGGTGATCGCAGCCAGCGGACTGGAGATACTAACGAAGCCCGAGCTCCTTAAACGGATCAGGGACGAGTGGAAGGAGCGCCTCGCCGGCAGGGAGTACAAGCCACCTATCCCCATGGACCTTAAGCCGCCTCTGAAGCAGCTGGAGAAATAGCATCCCTTTCTCCCTTTTTATGCTGGACGAGCTCATTTTACACCTCGCTCAGAATACACGCTCGGGAAGCTCCCGAAGGTAAATCTAGGAGACACAATTCTTAAAACACGAGCACCGGAATCCTCTCTAATCTCTATTCTACGGGCCGGGGAAAGGTTCACATGAACGAACTGGAGAGGGTGGCCGAGAGGTCGGCGAGGGGGAGCCTCCACCTTTTCCTGGGCAACTTCCTGTCGGAGATCATAAACGCCGTCGGGGTCGTCATCGTCGCCCGGATGCTGACGCCGGGTGAGTACGGTGTGCTCGGGCTTTCCTTCGTGCTCCCCGGGATCTTCGTCATGTTCACTTTCTGGGGGATAGGCTCCGCCCTCACCAGGTTCCTAGCAAGGTACGAGACGAGGGGGATGTGGGACCAAGCCCGGAGCATCATCCGCATCGGCTACCTGTTCAGGGCCGCCACGGCGTGCCTCATCTCGGCTCTCCTGTTCCTAGGAGCGGAGTTCCTCGCCGCAGTCGTTCTGATGAGACCCGACATGGCCGGTCTGGTGAGACTGACGTCTGTGCTTGTGGTCTTCCAGTCACTTTACAATACGTCAGCTTCCATATTCTACGGCACGGGGAGGATGGACATCATGGCCGTCCTGATGGTCGTCCAGTCCGTGGTGAAGACCACCTCCTCGTACCTGTTCCTGGTCTGGGGATACGGCGTACTTGGAGCGGTCATCGGCCACATCCTCGGCTTCGGAGTTGTGACAACAGCATCGGTCATCCTCACGGTCTGGTACACTCGTGGAAAGGAGGCCTCGACTGAGGCCATGTCGGAGGAGGTCTCAATAAACGAGATGCTCAGGTTCGGGTTCCCCCTGTTCATCGGGAGCTTGATAGGGAACCTGGGGGCCAAGTACCAGGGTCTGCTCCTCGCCTGGTTCGCCTCCGACGCAGCGATCGGCAACCTGAACATCGCCAACAAGTTCAGGTCCCTGGTCACTCTGTTTACCGTCCCCATCAGCACGGTGGTCTACCCAGCGTTCTCCAAGTTCGACTACAGGGAGCAACCCGGCGAGATGGAGAGGCTCTTCGAGGTCTCGGTGAGGTACGCCACCCTCCTGGTCTTCCCGGCGGTGGCCCTGATCACGATCCTCTCCCAAGACTTCGTGTACTTTCTCTTCGACCCCAGGTACAGCCTGGCGCCGTTCCTCCTCGCCCTCTCACTCCTGCAGTTCCTCGGCGTCGGGTTGGGCTCCATCTCGATCTATAAATTTCTAAACAGCCAGGGGGACACGGTCACCACGTTCCGCCTAAACCTCGTGAACGTCGGCATACGCGTCGCCGTCTCCACCGTCCTGACCTGGCAGCTTGGAGTGCCCGGTCTCCTGCTCGGCCTCTTCATCTCAGAGCTGCTGGGGAGAGCGTTCAACATCTTCGTCGTGTACCAAAGATACGGGGTGAGGATAGAAGTAGCACACACGGTGAGAGTCGTCGCCTTCTCAGCCGTTTCAGCCCTCTCAACCTACGCGGCGCTGAAGTGGCTGAACCTACCTAGCAACCTCGCCAATCTCACGGTCGGCGCCGTCACGTTCCTTGCCTCGTGCATGGTCCTAGCGCCACTCATCGGCGCCATCAGAGACAGCGACATCCAGAACATCAGTAGGATCATGCGGAGGGAGCCCCTGCTCAACCCCATCGTGTCCCCCCTCCTCAGGATCGAGGAACGCATAATCAGCCTCCGATCGGGAAAAAGAGAGCAGGAGTGACGGTTTCCCGTCCTAGAGCTCCACCTTCGCCTTGAACCTGAACTGCCCCTCGTACAGGCTGCCGACCCTGGCGAGCGTGTCGGCGTCGCCGGGCCCCATGTCCTCCCTGATCCTGGTTACCCTGGCGAATCTGAGGGCGTACCCGGATGCGTACTGGCGACTCCTCTGGATCTCGTTGAAGGCGACCTCCACGACGAGCCCGGGCCTGACGTGGACCGTCCCCTTGACCTCACGGACCTTGAGCCCCTCCAACCTCTCGGTCATCCATTTGAACTCCTCGTCGGTGAGCCCCTTGAAGGTCTTGCCGATAACCCTGTACTCGAGGCCGTCCCTGACGGCCAGATGGTAGTTGCTGAGCCAGCCCGTCCTCCTTCCGTAACCCCAGTCGGCGGCGACGACCACGAGGTCCAGGCTTTCTGAGGGCTTGATCTTGAACCACCTCTTCCCCCTGACCCCCGGCGTGTAACGGCTGTCCAGCCTCTTCGCCATCAGCCCCTCGTGCCCCGCCTCCATCGCCCTCTTGAGGAACGCCTCGACTTCTCCTACGTCCTCAGTTACGATCCTCTCCGCCAGCAGCTCCGACGGGCAGACCCCCTCCATGAGCCTCCACCGCTCAACGTAGGGCTCGTCGATTAGCAGGGCCCCATCCATGTAGAGTAGATCGAAGAGGTGGAGCCTGAGGGGGATCTTCTCAACCATCTCCTCGACCTCGTGTACCCGCCTGAACCTACGCATCAGGTCCTGGAAGGGCAGCGGCTTCCCCCCTTCTCCGATGGCGACCACCTCCCCCTCGAGGACCGCATCCTCGGAGCCGATACTCTCACGTATCAGCCGCACGATATCCGGTATGCTCTCCGTCACATCGGAGAGCCGCCTGCTGAAAATGCGGACAACGTCGCCCTGCCTGTGGATCTGGATGCGGGCCCCGTCGAACTTGTACTCGAAGGCTGTCTCACCGCTGTGCGCCTCAACGACCTCCGCGATGTCGTAGGACATGGACGCAAGCATGGGCTTCAGGGGCACGAACATCCTCATCCGCACCTCCCCTAGGCCCTCCTCACCCTCCGTAAGGGCGATCCTCGCCACCTCTCCGAGGTCCCCCGTCAACATCAGAGCACGCCGCACCAGACCCGTCTTCACACCCGCTGCCTCGGCGATGCCCTCCAGCATCACGCCCTCGTTGACGCCTATCCTCATCTCCTTGAAGATGATGCGGACCAAGACCTCGACCTCCACGGGATCGGCCCTAGAGATCAGCCCCTCCAGGAGGCTGCTCTTGAGCCGCCTCGAGCCCGAGCCCGATGTCTGGGCTATGCTACTCAGGGTCTTGTGGACTACGTCTATCGTCAGGGGCTCGTTTAGAAGCGTTGTCTGCTTCCCGCCGTCGAGGACCCGCCTCATTGTGCTCCACCCCACTTCCAGTGCTCTGGGGTCGAACTCCGGGAAGATAGAGCCGACGACGAGGAGCACAGCCGGCGCAACCTCGCCAGGCTCCAAACCATGGAGGAACTCGGCCAGCAGCCGCGACTTCTCCTTCCGCTTCGTGGTCGCCTCGAGGGCCTTGCAGAGGCCCGCCAACGTGGAGAAGGGCGTAGGCAGGTCAGGCGCCTCCTCTGAGCCAGTCCGTCAGGCTCTTCTGGCTGCTGGCCTGCCTCATTCGGTTGATCACTATCTCGACTCTCTGCTTGGAGAAAGCCCGCTCGTCGCAGAGGAAGGCCGCAAGCTCCTCCTCCCGAAGGGGCCTCTCCTCGACTGTGTAATCGTCGGTGACGTCGGGCTCCAGATAGAGGCGACGTATCTCTTCGTACTGCTCCGGGAGACCGGAGGCGACCTTCTCCGGCATCTCCTCAAGTCGCCCGTGCTCCCTGACGAGCTTTAGCGCCGTCTTGGGGCCAATCCCCTTTATCCCCGGGTTGAAGTCGGTGCCGACGAGGATAGCGAGGTCGATGAGCTGCTCACGGGTGATGCCGTGGTGCCCAAGGAAGGCATCCAGCTCGATCAGCTCGGGCTCCAGCCTCCTCGCCCTGCCCTTGCTGGGCAGCCACTCCTGGCCCTGGATGGTGAGGTACCTGACCAGCCTCGGGGCCCCGAAGAGGAGGGAGTCGTAGTCGCGAGTGCTCGCGGCCCAGACGTCGCCCCTCCTGGCCATGTGGGATGCCTGGGCCTCACCCTCCCCCGGCGCCTGGACCCACGGCACACCGAGGAGGCCCAGCAGACGCTTGGCGTCCTCGATCGCTGTGGAGTCCAGCCCCCCGGTCTGTACGGCCTTGGAGAACGCCTTGGCGTAGTCGCCGGCCTCAAGGGCTGTCTCGTACTCCTCCTCGGCCTTCCTCTTCACGACCCTCCTGCGCTCCACTTCGGCCCGTTTCAGGCTGGGAGGCCTGCCGTCGAAGACGAAGACCAGTCGCATCCTGTGCTCCGCGATGAGCCTGGTGGTCCTGAAGACGAGGCCGACGAGGTGGGAGGTCACCCGCCCCTCCCTGTCGGTGAGGAGCCTACCCTCGCGCGTCCTTATCAGGGCTAGGAACTGGTGGAGAACGTTGAAAGCGTCGACAGCCATGGAACGCCCCCTGAGGGTGTCGAGGCTGGTGACTTCCTTCACCATGATGGGGGTGAGGTTTACTCCCAACTGTACCGATCAGGTTGTGTGGGGCATGGCATAAATCGGTTTCCCGTGGGTGCCCTCAGGCGATCAGCGCTCCGTTCATCGTCAGGTGGTAGACAACAGAGATCACGTAGAGCAGAATCGCCGACGGCACGAGGTACCTGTAGACGCTCCTCAGCTCCGACTTGTAGTAGCTGTTGGTGAGGACTAGGCAGAGGTGCATCGGGGATGCGAGATACCCGCTGATTGTGCCGACGTAGATGACGCTGACGAGGTGAACGCCTGAGGTGCCGAACAGGGCGAGGAGAATCGGAAAGACTATGCCCATCCCCATCGTGGGCGTCCCGGAGATAGCTCCCACGAGGAGAGGCACGACAAGCAAGATCGACAGAAGTGGGATCCCCAGACGGGTCACCGACTCGAACAACGCGCTGACGGAGCCAGAAGCTATCACCACGGACCTGAAGAACAGCATGGAGACCACAGACGCGACGATGTCCCACCTGACACCGTCTCGGACGATCAGGATGGAGCGTCCGGCCGGCACCTTCTTGATGATGAACACGAGCGCGACCCCGACGATCAGGGCAGCCCATATCGGGGCGCCTAAGGCGCTGAGGAGGACCGTGACGACTATGGGCGTCAAACCCAAGACCACTTCTCTGGATCCCCTCAGCCCTTGGTAGCTCCTCGCCCCCCTCCCGATGAACCCTCTGGTGAAGACGAAGCCGATAGCGAGTGTGACGAAGAACATGGGGAGCTGGGCCGCGAGGAACTCGATGATGCCAAACCCACCGAGGCTGGCGGCGAGGATGGGCGTCGAATGGATCGGCGAAGCCCAGTACCAAAGGTGACGGAACCATACGTTGACGTACGTCTTTTGCTCGGGCCTCAGCCCCAGCCTGTCGGCTTCAGGCTCGTTGAAGGGCGCGGACATCAGGGCGCCCCCCGGCATGCTGAGGAGGCCGAACATGGCTGGGATGATGGCCAAGAGGAGCTGGCTGGGGAGGACGGCCCTCAGGCCCTCGATGAGGTCGGACATGAGGCTCGTCTCCTTCAGGCTGTAACCCAGGACCGTGATGAGTCCCACAGCCAGGCTCACGTTTAGCGTCTTGGGATCGTACAGAGTGCTCCAGAAGGCGGTGACGAACACATCGACGGGACCCGTGGAGGTAGCACCGATCACCAGTGCCCCGAGGAGGATCGAGGCGGAGAAGACGACGTTCCTGAGCCTGAGGGCGACTATGAGCACGAAGGCGATGAGAACCCCTATTGCAGGCAGCATCTTGGAGACCAGTGACCCCCACCCATACGAGGGCCGCGGATATAAATAGTTTTCAAGGAAAAAGGATTGGAGGCCCTTTTATCTCAAGAGGTGTCATACGGACAGCATTTAGCCCGTCAGCTTCGCCAGGACGTCCTCTATGGCCTTCTTCGGGAGGGCGCCGACGGTCCTGTTGACAAGCTCCCCGTCCTTGAAGTAGAGGAGGGTGGGGATGCTCATGATACCGTACTTGATGGGGACCAGCGCGTTCTCGTCGACGTTCAGCTTACCGAAGGTGACGTCCTTTTTCTCCTCGGAGAGCTGGTCGATGACGGGGCTCAGGAACCTGCACGGGCCACACCAAACAGCCCAGCAGTCGATCACCGCCACGGGGTTCGATTCGACGAACTCCTGGAAGGTGTCGTCGGTGACTATCTGCACCATTTCTGTCGGATCTCTGATCGCCCGGGGCGTAATATAAAGGTATTTAAAGATGTTCAACACCTTTGAACATAGAATGTCGCTGAAGGACCTCCAGTCCCTCATCACCACCCCCCAGATGGGTGCAGATGCCATCATGAAGTGCGCGCTAGGCGTAAGGACCACCGAGATGGAGGCCTACTGCACCCTCGTCACCGGGGGGCCCGCCACCGTCCAAGACGTTGCGGAGAGGCTGGGGAAGAGCCGCCCCACCGCCCAGAGGCTGCTGCAGAACCTCGTCGACAAGGGCCTAGCTTCCCGGGAGGAGAGGCTCATCGGCCTGGGTGGGTACCAGTACATCTACTCTCCCGTCCCGCCGGAGGCGATGAAGGTGGCGGTTAGGGAGACCCTGGATAGGTGGTACCGGAGGATGCTCAATGAGCTCGACGACCTCCCCTCGAAGCTGGATGAGATGGGTCTGCGATGCCAGAGAAGGGCGGGTTCACAGTCCGCGGCGCGCGCGAGAGGACTCCAGAATTAGGATGGAAGAGGGAGAGAGGGCAGCTCAGCACCGGATGAGGTAACGGTCCAGCTCCCACCGTGATATCTCCGACCTGCTCTCCGACCAGTCCTTCCCGGTGAAGGCGTTGTAGTCCTCGAACTCCTTCCTCTTCAGGTCCACCAGGTTCTTGGTGACGTACGGGCCGATGACGTCGGTGACCACGGGGTCCTCAGCGAAAGCATCAACGGCATCCCCCAGGTTCTCCGGAAGCAACCCTATGTCCAACTTCTCAAGGTCGGACGCCGAGAAGTCGTAGATGTTTTCGGAGATCGGATCAGTGGGCTCGATATTCCGCGAGATCCCTTCCATTCCCGCGCTCAGCATCGCCACCGACGCCAGGTACGGGTTGCACGACGGGTCCGGGTGCCTGTACTCGATGCGGGCGGTCTTGTCGAACCCCTCAGGATACTGGGGGACCCTGACTAGGGCGGAGCGGTTACCGTATCCCCAGGAGACGTAGACGGGGGCCTCGAAGTGGGGGACAAGGCGCTTGTAGCTGTTGACCCTGGGGGCCACTATCAGTGACAGCCCCCGGGAGTGGCTGAGGATGCCCCCAATGTAGTGGCGGGCGTCCTCCGAGACCTCCCCCGTGTCGTCCGGACCCGAGAAGATGTTCCTCCCCGTGTCCAGGTCCACGAGGCTCATGTGGACGTGGCAGCCGCTCCCGTTCACGCCCCAGAAGGGCTTCGGCATGAACGTGGCAAGCTTCCCGTGCTTCTGGGCGATGGTCTTCACCGCAAGCTTGTAGAGCATCACGTTGTCCGCGGTCTTCAGCGCGTCGGCGTAGCGGAAGTTGATCTCGTGCTGCCCCTTGGCGGCCTCGTGGTGGACCTTGTCGAGCTGGAAGCCGGCGGCCTCGAGGCACATCATCGTCTCCATCTTGATGTCCTCGGTGGGGTCCATCGGGGGCAGGTCGAAGTATTCCCCCGAGCCGTAGGGGGCCATGGCGCCGTTCTCCTCGGTGATATAGAAGAACTCAAGCTCTGGGCCGGTGTTGAAGCCGTAGCCCTCCTCCTCGAGATCGAGCATCGTTTTCTTCAGGAGCCCCCTGGGGTCCCCCTCGAAGAGCGAGCCGTTGGGCGTGGAGATGTAGCAGAACATCAGCGCGATCCCCGGGGTCTCCCACATGGGGACGAGGAAGGTGGCGGGGTCGGGGTTGGCGATGAGGTCGCTCTGGTTCACCTCGGCGAAGCCGGCGATCGACGAGCCGTCGAAGCCGATGCCGTAGATCATGGCGTACTCGAGCTCGTACTCTGGTATCAGCATCGCCCTGGGCCCGCCGTCCAGATCCACTACGATGAGCCTGATGTACTTGATGTCGTGCCTCCTCACCCGCTCCATGAGGGGCTCCACCGAATCCTCCTGCGTCAGCTTGAAATCGGCCATAATGGAAAACCTCATTCTACTTCATATATATTAAACTTATGGACCAATATCTATACAAATGTACAGAAATAGAGGAAAACAGGGAATGTTTGTATACCACGTCGACGTGCCTCCTAGAGTACTGAACAGATGTTCAGGTAGACGCTTCTCAGGAACCAAGACCTCAATTTAGGTTCAGAGACCTTCCTCCGTATTGACTCAAGATAAACACACAGGATTAAAAAGCAGCACCTTCATTTAACATATATTAAGATAACGGGAAAATTCATATACAAGTGTATACCTTTAGGCTCTGTACTAGAACAAATGTATAGGTGGATGAGATGTTCGCATTGGACGAGATAGACCGCAAGCTCCTGGGGGAACTCCTGAGGGACTCCAAGAGGTCGTTCAGAGAGATAGCGAAGAGCCTGGGAGTCTCCACTGCCACGGTGATAAACCACACCCAGAGGCTGGAGTCGGCGGGGGTGATACAGGACTACTCAATCCGCGTGGACCACGAGCGGATCGGGTACGAGCTCACCGTCGTCACCGAGATCACTGTCTCCAAGGGGAAACTCCTGGAGACAGATGAGGAGATAGCGAAGCTGCCCAACGTCTGCGCCGTCTACGACATCACCGGGCTCACCGACGCCATGGTGGTCGCCAAGTTCAAGAGCCGGAGCAACCTCAGCGACTTCACCAAAGCGCTGCTGGCGATGCCCTACGTTGAGAGGACCAACACACACATGGTCCTGACCACGGTAAAGGAAGACTTCAGGATGCTCAACGACCTCTGACGCACCCCCCTATTTTCCTTTTTATACCGACATCTTTACTAAAAGGGCGTGTAAATCTCACTGGATAAGATAGGCGTGTCGATGGGTCGAGGTGTGGCTGCGTGAACGTGATACTCGTCATCTGCGACGCTCTGCGCTACGACCACGTGACTCAGGAGCACATGCCCAACTTCACCGACCTGATGAGCGGGGCGACCTCATTCAGCCTCTGCCTGTCGATGGGGGCCAACACGCTGAGCAGCCTGCCCTACCTGCTGTGCTCAAGGAACATAGGGAAGGCCGACGAGAAACAGTTGGAGCTCCTCGAATCTAACTTCGTCAACCTCCTCCGGGGTGCGGGCTACACCACCGCAGCGATCCACAGCAACATCCTCCTGACGCAGAGGCTCTCATTCCGCGAGATATTCGACTTCGAGGTCGACCTGATGAGCACAAGGCTCGGGAAGAACAGGATGGCGCTGCGCAGCTTCCTGAGAAAGATCAATCTCTGGGACAGGACCAGGGGGCTGCGCACCAAGACCAGACAGGACTCCGTCGCCTACAGGAGGGCAAAGAACACCTTGGAGGCGTGCCAGGCATGGATCGAGGAGCAGGAGGGGCCCTGGTTCCTCTGGGCCCACCTCATGGACACCCACATCCCCTACTGGCCCGACAACTACGGGGACTTCGTCTCCTTTGAGAGACTGCAGGAGCTCAACGAAAAGATACTGCGCAACCTCCACAGCGACGTAAAGCTGGACGAGAATGAGAAGAGTGACATAATGCAGCTCTACGGGGAAGAGGTGAAATACATGGACAGGTGGCTCGCGGAGTTCATCGAGCGACAGCCAAGAGACACGCTGGTGATCGTGACCTCCGACCACGGCGACGAGTTCGGCGAGTACGGCGCGTACAGCCACTCAGTCAAGACCCACGGCCAGATACCGCAGCTCATCCACGTGCCCCTCGTCTTCTTCGGCCCAGGCATCACCGGACAGGTCGTCGACGACTACACCTGCCACCTCGACGTAGCCCCGACGATCCTGGACTACGCGGGCATAGAAGAGAAGATGGGATACGGCAACAGCCTCAGGTCGATACTTGAGAAAAAGGGTTAGAGGCTCTTCTTCAAGGCTCTACCCGGCAGAGCGCCCGTGTGCTCTCCCCCGTCCACCACCACCGTCCCGTTCACGATGACGTAGGGGATGCCCGAGGCGTACCTGTGCGGGTCCACGAAAGTGGCCTCGTCATTCACCCTTTCGGGGTCGAAGACGGTGACGTCGGCCTTAAAGCCCTCCTTGATTATCCCCCTGTCCCACATGCCCAGGCGCTGCGCCGGAGCAGAGGTCATCTTCCTCACAGCCTCCTGCAGGTTCAGCACTCCCTCCCTCACGTAGTGGCCGATGACCCTGGGGAAGGTGCCGTAGAACCGGGGGTGGGGCTTCCCCTTCCCAAGGATGCCCTCGGGGGAGACGGCGCTCCCGTCTGAGCCCACCATGCCGAAGGGGCTGGCCATCACACGTCGGACGTCCTCCTCGGAGATGCCGAAGGAGACGACGCTTACCTGGGCGTTCTCCGCAATGAGCAGGTCGAAGACAGTGTCCATCTCGCTCTTCCCCTCGATTTCGGCGACCTCGACGATCATCTTTCCCTCGTACTGTGTGTGACCCTTGGCGGAGGACACCATCACGCTGCTCCAGTCCCCGGCGATCCTCGTGGGCTCGGTGCTGATCTTGGCCCTCGTCTCCGGGTCGCTGATGCGCTCCAGCAGCTTATCGGCGCCCCCCTCCTGGACCCACGCGGGAAGGTAGGAAGACAGCCCCGTGCTCGAAGCGATGTAGGGGTACTGGTCGAAGGTCACGTCGACGCCGCTCTCCCTGCCCTCCTCGACGAGCCTGAGGGACTCCGCCGTCTTCCCCCAGTGCTCCTTGCCGGAGGCTTTGAAGTGGGCTATCTGGACCGGGACCCCTGCCTCCCTCCCGATGGTGATCGCCTCCTCGACGGATTCGAAGAGCGTCGCCCCCTCGCCCCTGATGTGGCTGAAGTAGACTCCGCCGTACTTAGGCAGGACCCTAACAAGCTCTATCAGCTCATCGGTCTTGGAGTAGACCCCGGGGATGTATATGAGCCCCGTGGACATCCCCCAGGCCCCGTCGACCATGGCGCCGTCGACGAGCTCCTTCATTTCGTCTAGCTCCGAGCTCGACGGCTCCCTGTTCTCGTACCCCATGACGTTCTGGCGGACGGTCCCGTGGCCGACGATGGGCACCAAGTTAAAGGAGGTCCCAGAGGCGTTCACGCGGTCCATGTACCCGCCCATGGTCGACCAATCGAACTCGAAGTCATCGCCCAGCCTCGCCCTCATGTACTTCTCCCTGTAGGCCCTGACCTCGGCGTTCATAGGGGCGGCTGAGCCGCCACACATGCCGACCACCTCGGTGGTGACCCCCTGTCGCACCTTGCTCTGCACCATGGGGTCGATGAGGACGTTGTAGTCCGAGTGGCTGTGGATGTCGATGAACCCGGGCGAGACGACGAGGCCTGAGGCGTCTATGCGCCTATCGCCCGTGGCGTCCTCCAATATTCCGATTGCCTTTATCCTGTCGCCGACGATCCCCACGTCGGCCCTGAACCACGGGTTCCCGGCTCCGTCGATGACGCGCCCATTCTCGATCAGGATGTCGTATTTCACTGTGATCCCTCTCCTGATGTAGAGAGGAACTGGATAAAGGGTTTTGGGAGAGTCTGGATCAGGCTTTGCCGACGGCCTTGAGGCCGGTAATGTAATTCTCATGTATCGCCTTGGCCGCCTCGATGATGTTTGTCCTCTCCTCATCGGTCAGGTCGTCCCAGATGCTGGGCCCTATGCGCTTACCGACACGCGTAGGAACGTTTACGTTCACCGGTTCGGGCATACCGGGTAGCCTCCGCGAATCTGCGACGCTGTAGAACTCGCCTCGGTCCTCTACGATGGAGCGCACGATGTCCCTGAACCCAGCCGCGGGGCCCACCTCGGTCCCGCCGATGATGTCCACGACCTTCTTGGAGACTCCGCGGACGTAGGCCACTGAGGCGTCCCGGTCCAGGGTCTTGCCCGTCTCGTTGAGGTACTCCCCGAGGGGCCTGCCATCGATCTTGACCGTCGACCAGAGGGGGTGGGCGGCTGAGCCGTGCTCTCCTCCGACGAAGCCCTGTATCTTCGAGACGGGGACGCCGAGGTCAGCGGCCAGCTTGGTTCTGAACCTCAGAGTGTCCGGGTGGTCCCCTGTGCCGATGACGAATTCGGCCCCCGAGACCTTCTTGAACAGAGTCGCCATGGCGTCCACCGGGTTGGTCACTATCACCCACCGAGCGTCGGGGTTCCTGGGGGGCATCACCTCGGCGATGTAGTTGATGATCTCGGCGTTGGCCCCGACGAGATCCCTCCTGTCCATCTGGACCCCGGGTATCCTGGGCTTCCCGGGGCAGACTACGACCAGGTCAGCTCCGGTCACCCCCTCGTCCTCCTCGTATGTATTGATCACGACGTCGTACCTAAGGCTCGCGGCGACGTGCTTCAGCTCCTCCCCGAAGGCCCAGGACTGCCCGGGCTTAATGTCTACGAGGGAGATCTCGTCTGCCAGACTCTCGTTGAACAGAGTGTATGCGGTGGGGCGCCCTATCCTCCCGTTCCCAACCACAGCTATGTGCAGACCCATGTCATTGACTCCACCTACTCGGTGTGCATCTCTATAAATAGATTATACTAGGCTGTCGGAGTGATCCTGGCCTAATTACGTCGATCATCCACGCGACGGGCTATGGCTCCGCCTTATCTTCTCGATCCTTCGCCCGTAGATACTTGTGGGCCTTCCTGCTCATCGATGAGACAGGCCTCTTGTAGACCTCCACGAGCCCCTTGCGCACCAGGCTCGGGATGACGCCGGCCTTCTTCAGTGGGACGTCCTTCGCCATCAGATCTCCGACGCGGAGGATCAGCTCGTAGACCTCCCTCTCCAATCGGGTCAAGCTCTCCAACATCTCAAGCCAGCCCTACAGAGGCATCTGTATCTTTCATTCCCATGTAACATTTAAAATCACCTCGCCTCACGGAGCAGGGGAACACGGGAGGGGGTAATACGTCATGCAGAATACCCTCGTCGCACTACATCTACTTTGCAGTCGCTACGGTTACGATCATGATATATATATTCTGTGTAGAAAGTTTCACCGATAAACTTTGGCTGAAGCTGAAAGTAACCGTCAAAGCGCACCGATTCGAGCGCTCTGCCTGGTTACGCGCAGCGAAGCCTTCAGAGACCTGGCTCAGCGCGCAGGATCCTTCGATGAAGGCATAAAATTCGAGTTCGTCAACTCCCCCGACTCAGTCCTCGAGTTGCTGGAGCACGGTCTCAGCGAGTGCGTCATCCTAGACCCCGGAAAGGAAGTCTCGGACAGTCTTGAGCTTGTGAGGAGTGTGAGGGCCAAGAGCGACGTACCCATAATCCTGTACGTGACACTGGAGGACCTTGAACTGGCTCCTGAAGCGCGGGTGGCCGGTGTGAATGAAATCATAATAGAAGAGATGGCCTTCAAGAACGTCGAGGCGTTTCTGAGTGTGATAAAGAGGTCAGTCGCGGACTGGTGGGAGGCAAGGAGGAAGGCTGTAACAATCGATGTCCTCCACGTCCTCGG
>CP070784.1:1790074-1792814 GCA_020346605.1 Candidatus Bathyarchaeota archaeon
ACATGTAGTAGATCTCCTCGAGGTCCGGCCTCTCCTGACCCTCGGGGGTGTCGAAGACCGCCGGGTTCATGGGCAGCCTGTTTATGTTGGGGTCTAGCCAGGGTATCTGCCCCTCTGGGGAGAGGATCCAGGCGACGAAGGCCTGCGCAGCCTGGGGGTGCGGAGAGGTGTTAAGGAGGGCTATCGGATCTGCGTTCAGCAGTGTGCCGTCCTCGGGGAAGACATACCAGCAGACCCCGGGGTTCTGGAGCTGCGCCGTGTAGCCGTAGAAGTCGATGGTGGTCCCTGCGCCGATCTCTCCTATGATGGCGCCGTCCCTCACAAGCTCAGACTTGTCGTAGATCCTGGAGTTGGCACCCATAAGGGTGAGTATCTTCCATCCCTCCTCCCATCCGAAGGTCTGGATGATGATCTCGAAGATCCTCGTATTCGACGTGGAGAGGGTCGCGTCCGTCGTGCCTATGACGGGGGACGGAAGGGTAACTGCGTAGGTCTCGTTGGCCAGATCCGTCCACTTGGTGGGCTGGGGCAGCCCCTCGATCTCCAGGACCTGGGTGTTTATCGTGAAGCCGAAGCTGGATATGGCGGCTCCGACCCAGTGGACATCCCCGTCGTCGATCCTCTTCGCGGGGACGCCGCTCAGCATGTCGGGGATCTGGTCCAGGTACTCTTGGACCTCGTCGCTCACCAGAGGAGCCGTGAGCCCCTCGTTGTAGACGATGTCGAAGACGACGGGGCCTCCGCCCCAGCCGAGGTCTATGTCGCCCTTCCTCCTGATGGTCTCCGCCCATAGGGCCGACGAGACCCCCATCCACTTGATGTCCTGTATGTTGTATCTTTCGGCGTACTCGCTTTGCAGGAACATCTGCTCCGCCTTCATGGTGATGTCGGAGCCGTGTCTGGTGATCACCTGCAGGGTGATCGAAGAGGGTGCCAGAGAGAAGTCGAGGGTGTACGTCGTCTCCTCTGTCGTTTCAACAGAGGACTCATCAGCCTCGTAGCCGTCCAGGCTCGCCGTCATGTCGTACGAGCCTAGAGTGACGTTCAGCGAGTAGGTCCCGTCTGAAGCCGTCGTGGCGCTCTCACCATTCACGGCGATCGTCACGCCCTCCAGAGGATCATCGGTCTCGGCGTCGGTGACCACACCAGATATGATAGCGGAACCCTCAGGTTCCGGTTCTGGCTCCGGCTCGGGCTGGCGAGGTTGCATCATGTAGTACCCCGCAGCGATCACGATGATGATAACCACACCTATTCCGATGAGAGTGTTCCTATCCAAAGTCACTCACCTGACACTCTTAGATTGTAAAGTTAATATAAGGTTGCTTCTCCCGCCGGGACAAATGTTAAATGCGGAGGCTAAGCAGAGATTTTCTTCGGAGGATATAGATCAATGAAGAAAAGATTGGTTCCGATCCTTCTATTGATGTCTCTGACCCTCAGTATGGGCGCCATCGCGTTCGCCCAAGCCGAGGACAAACCCGTCGTCATCGCCCAGATCAAGGGCGCACTCGAGGCTGATACAGCACTGCAAGCCATCGTGAACAATATCTCCTACGTCGACTGGATTGTCTTGACCGGCGACCTGACTGCGGACGACCTCGAGGACGCGACGATGCTCATCAGCGTCCTCAACGACAAGGCTCAATCCTACTCGGAGGCCGAAGTAACAGCCATAAACGACTGGCTGGCCGAAGGCGGCAAGACCATCTGGCTCTGCGGAGACAGCGACTACGGACAGGACTACTTGCGCATAGACACCACGAACGCCCTCCTTGAGGACATCGGAAGCGTCCTCAGGGTCGATCACTGCGCAACCGAGGACCCCATATCCAACGGCGGAGCCCCCTACCGGGTGCTCAGCGTCACAGACAACATCGCCGAGGAGTTCGAGTTCCTGGCTGTGGGCTTAGACAGAGCCCTCACCCACTCACCGGGAGTCCTCACCGCCTACTCTGACGGGAGGTACTGGGAGCTGGCTGAGGAGCAGCCCGACGACGTCTACGTGCTACTTACCACGTCCGAGGCGGGGCAGATCTACGACCACAACCTGCCCGAGCCGGAGTCGGTGGAGGCTGGGGACGAGGGGAGCTTCGTCACCGTGGCCATGGAAGTGGACTGGGTGAAGGGTAACATGGTTATCCTGGAGGGTGAGGCTCCATTCGCCGGCTACATGCCGATGTACTATCCTGAGATGATCAGGGACGACAGGTACGGCGCCGCAGCCAACCCCCAGCAGGGAGGACAGTTCTTCAAGAACATCATCAGCTACGCCACGGTCTATTCGGGTCCGATGTACGAGCTCAACGATGAGATAACATCACTCACTGGCGATGTCAACGCGTTGAACACCGAGGTCAGCGGGCTGAACAGCGAGGTCTCGGGTCTGGAGGATGATCTGGCCGCGGCGAGGAGCTCCGCTAGCACGATGCAGATGTACGCGATCGCGGCCCTCGTCATCGGCTTGATCGTGGGCGTCTTCGTAGGTCCGATGGTAAGGAAGTAGCAGTCTCTTTCCTTATTCTTTTTTCATTTCTGTCCGCTAGGTCTGATTGGTAACTGCGTTTCTTGCATCCCTGTACCGTCTACGAAGATTAGATGAAAAGCGGTAATCGGTTTGGGTGGTGCGGGGGGCGGGATTTGAACCCGCGGAAGCCTTGGCTACGAGATCTCTTACCCGAGGGTTGGATCTTAAGTCTCGCCCCTTTGACCAGACTCGGGTACCCCCGCGCCTTGGTTG
>CP070784.1:1792914-1816659 GCA_020346605.1 Candidatus Bathyarchaeota archaeon
ATCTCTCTGTCCATATCCGCTTCCCAAGTGTTCGTTCCTATCACATTCATTTCATTCACCTCTCAGATTTCCGTGTGAACGTTGAAAACAACCCCATGGTAATGATAAAAAAGGGTCGAATGTTCGAGTATGAAAAAACATACTCGAGGCTTCTAGGCTTTCCCGGTCGGAGGTTGCAGTATTCTCAAGGGCACGCGAATAGTAGGATACTTGCTTCCTCTCGTAAACCATATTTAGTGTAAAAGCTGATCGTCTTCGATCCGTATGGAGGTTCTGTGCGATCTTCTGTTCGAGTTATCAAACGAGGATAGGCTGCAAATTCTTCAGGAGTTGGAGCAGGGGAATCTGAGGCTTAGCCATGTGGCGCAGAAGCTCGACTTCACGGTGCAGGAGACTACGCGTAACGTCGCCAGGCTCGTCAATGCGAAGTTGGTAGCCCGGACTCCCAGCGGGGTGTATGAGGTCACTTCGTACGGTCATCAGGCGATCAGGCTCCTCGATGGGTACAGGTTTCTCTCCAAACATTCAGGCTACTTCGTTGATCATTCTCTAATTGAACTACCATACAAGTTTCAACTCAGGATAGGGGAGTTAAACGAATGTAAACCAGTGAAACGTCTTATGGACACTTTTGGTATCATCGAGAAGATTCTCAGAGAAGTGGAAGAATATTATCTTTACATTACAAATGAAACTCTGTCAACAGCGTCAGGTTATCAACTGTCACTTAGAGCACATAATAGTGGCGTTCAAGGAAAAGGCATCAAACCAACAGGATTTACACGATCAAGGATATTATCTGATAATGTACCTGAAGAAGTATGGGATAAACTTGGATCTTTTAAAGCGAAGGGTTCTCTTGAGAACAAGTATTTGGAACGTATCGATTTTGGTTTGTTTATGAGTGAAAAAGAGGTACTTTTTGATTTTCCTGATAAAGATGGAAATTTTGATTACGTTGGATTTACATCCACTGATGAGAAGGCAGTAGAATGGTGTAAAGATGTTTTTGGATACTATTGGGAGATAGCCAGTTCAATCTATTAAACGCGCGCGCCACTAAACACGCGCGCGAAAAGAATCGTTTGAGTGTTTCAATCACCATTATGAAAAGTAATTGGCCGTCGATGTGGATGAAAAATAATGCTCACTTGAAATGATTTTCTGCTGTAAAGGAAGAGTGGGATAAAAAAGGATATATCGTGCGTGCGATAGGCGACTATGTCCGTTTAATTTTTCCTTATTAAACTTATTTCACAAGCCAAAGGACAAATTTAAACGATTGTATGAAATCCCCCGGAGGGGTAAAACTGGGGATTAGATTAGACCCAACCTTACCCCAAAATGACCCATAAAATAACTCAAATCAATAATTTATATTGGTGGACTGGGAGGGATTTGAACCCCCGACCTCTGCCATGCCAAGGCAGCATTCATACCAACTGAACTACCAGCCCTTCCACCAACATGTGAAATGCTCCCCCTAAAAACTTTCCTCAAACACAAGCCACGTTTATCGGAGTTGATCTGCCCCCGCGAACGTTATTAAGAGGTTGGCTATTGATCCTAACCGGTGTTTCTAGTGTCAGAGAAGGGAGAAGTACTCGAGGAGATGGCGGAGTTCGCCTTCGACAGCATAGCCAGCACCTGCGAGGGGATCGACGAGAAGGAGCTGGACTGGCGCCCCGTCCCTGAGTCCAACAACATCAGGTGGATCCTGAACCACCTAGCCAGGATCGCCAACCTGTCACTGCCCAGGATCATCAAGGGCGACCAGAGCTACACACCCGAGGGCTGGCCCGAGGACTACAGGGATCAGACCTACACAATGGAGAAGATGTTGGCAGACATCGACGCTGGGAAGAAGGTCGTCCTGAAGGGGCTGAAGAAGCTCACCTCGGAGGACCTTGAGGCCGAGATCCCCCTGTGGAGGGGGACGAGGAAGCGGAAGGTCGGAGTCTACGCCTACATCGGAGAGCTCATCAACCACAAGGGCCAGATCGCCGCGCTCAAGGGCAACATCAAGCGCCGCCGAGAGAAGGACCCAGAGTTCCTCAAGTGACAAACACACATTTTCCCCATTTTTTCCAAACCACAGTTTTAACTTGCGCCAAGACAGGATATCCGAGGATGAAGCCTCTCAGAGAGACGTTCAGGGCCTGGGGGCATCCCAACATCAGGGCAGGGCACAGCACAACGGTTATGATCACCCGCGACAAGAGCCTTTCGACCAGGGGGGACTGCATAGTCGCGGTCAGAGCTGAGAAGGGCCTGAGGGATCTGGACGACGAGATTAAGGACACCATCAAGAGGGGCGCGAGCGTCTCTATGGTCGTCGAGGCGGCGGGGTTGAGCTTCGAGACCAAAGGTAGGGGGAGCCCGGAGCTCCCGTTGACACATGCATCGGACATGGTGGCCAGGAAAAGCGGTTACATCTGCGGGAGGACACTGATGATAGGAGCGGACATGGTCTCCAGCGACATGGAACCCGAGCTCATCTGTATCCTACAGGATGGGGAAAGGCAGGTCGACATCACTATCAAGGCCTATTTGTGACACAGATATCTCATAACAGCGTGATATGCTCGGGAGTTTCGTGTTTTTGTGACACCTGGAGGTCACACGCCCTGGAAACGGTTAAATACCCTTTGCACGTCCATGTATCCGGGATTTCGAATGAGCGATGACAAGGGGCTAGTGAGGGCACCGGGAAGGATCACTCAGGAACAACAAAAGTTCCTGGAGAGCCTGGTGGAGCAGGGAATGTACCCGTCGGTCAGCGAGGCGATGCGCGCGGCCATCAACAGGTTCAGCTTCCAGTCCTCCCCGCGTGGAGGTGCATTCCTCATAGGCGAAGCCCTCGTCGGCGAGGGGAACGAGGTCGCCCACGTCGACTTACTCATCGGGGACAAGCAGGGCCCCGTGGGCACGTCCTTCGCGCAGTCCCTCAGCCAGCTGTCGATGGGGCACACACCGCTCCTGGCCGTCATCCGCCCCAACCTGCCGCCCAAGCCGTACACGGTGATCGTGCCGAAGGTCACGGTCAAGGACATGGACGACGTCGGAAAGATCTTCGGACCGGCCCAGTCAGCCGTCGCCAAGGCCGTCGCCGACGCCGTCGAGGACGGCATCATCCCCCAGGAGATAGTGGACGACTGGGTGATCATCGCCAGCGTCTTCATCCACCCCAAGGCCGAGAACGAGCGCAGGATCTACCAGTACAACTACAGCGCCACCAAGCTCGCACTCAGCAGGGCCCTGGAGCGCTATCCGCCGCTTGACAAGCTCATGTACGACAAGGACAGGGCTAGGCACCCCCTGATGGGCTTCAGGGCGCCGCGGCTATGGAGGCCCCCCTATCTGCAGATCGCCCTCGACAACCCCAACATCGACGGCATCCAGCGGGTCCTGAAGGCCGTGCCGAGGAACGACAACATAATCCTGGAGGCGGGCACCCCCCTCATCAAGAGGTACGGGGTCGGGATCATCAGGCAGCTCAGGGAGGCGAAGAAGGACAGCTTCATCATCGCGGACCTGAAGACCATGGACGTCGGGAAGGTGGAGGTGGACATGGCCTTCGACGAAACAGCCGACGCAGTCTGCTGCGCTGGTGCCGCCTCGAACGCGACCATCGACGACTTCATCTACGAGGCCCGCAGGATGGGGATCTACTCCTTCGTAGATCTCATGGAGGTGCCGGACCCCGTGGTGAAGATTGGCAGCCTCGAGAAGCCGCCTGACGGAATCATACTGCACAGGGCCATCGACGCCGAGAGGCGTGGCGGCGAGCACGGGTGGGGGCTGATCCCCGACCTCAGGGAGGCCTGCGGCGAGAGGAAGGTCCTCATAGCGGTGGCGGGGGGAATCAGGCCCAACACCGCTCAGGTCGCCCTGGACGCTGGGGCCGACATCCTCATCGTGGGGCGGTACATCACCCAGTCTCGGGACGTGGAGAGGAGCGTCAGGAACTTCCTGCCCCTCCTCCAAGGGGACATCGACCTGTTCAGGGTCCACGTGGAGTAGGCCCTGGGCAACAAAGATAAGCCCCCGTTCCACCTATCCTTGGAGCACCCCCGTTGAGAAGCAAGACAGCCGCTGTACTGGTCCTCCTGCTGGCGACGTCCACTGTGCGGGTTGCGCTGGGAGTAAGGACCAGCCAGTACATCTTCAGATCCACGTACACCTTCGAGAACAGGGGAAACGAGCGGTACTTCTTCACCGATGACGACGCCACCATCCCGCTCTTCGCCTCCAACAACTGGCAGAGCGCCTCAGTCAGGAATCTCAGCCACGACATCATCCGGGAATTCGAGGACGACGATAACAACAAGCTGGCTATCCTCGATTTCCCGGACTCTCTGGACGGAGGTCAGACAGTCGTCTTCTCCTTCGAGTACGTCATCGACTCGAAGAGCAGGGACAGGCCGCAGATGAACCCCGTCGAAGCGGGATCGATATCGGACATCCCACAGTCCCTTGTGGAGAGCTACGTCTCCGAGACCGAGACCTTCAGCAGGAACGAGGAGATCGAGGCCTTGGCTAAGAGGCTCGCCTCGGGGCAGGACACCGTCCTCGACGTCCTCGTCAACATGATCGACTGGATCGAGCAGAACGTGACTTACAGCAACTTCGACGTCCCCCAGTACCCCCACGAGACCTACACGGAGCGCAGGGGTGACTGCGACGACCAGGCGATCCTCCTCATCTCTATGCTCAGATCCGTAGGCGTCCCCGCCCTCCTCCAAGTCGGCGTCGTCTTCAGCGATAGGATCGAGGGAGATAGGACCTCGTGGGAGGGCCACCTCACCATCAGGCAGGAGGGGCTCGGTTGGCACGGATGGGCGATGGTCTACGTTCCGCCCTGGGGCTGGCTCCCCGTGGACCTCACGCTGAGCGGGACCACCGAACCCCTGGAGCTGATCTCCACCGCCCCCGAGTACGAGAACTACGTGGTCACCGCCTTCAACGTCTCTGCGGAGCCCTACATCGGCGACAGCAGAAGCTCCAGGGAACAGTTGATCTCCAGCGCCATCTACATCACCGTCGAAGACGCAGTCATCGAGGACTCGTCGGGCGCCGGCTGGACCAATCTGCTTTACATCGGAACGGGCATCCTTGCGGGAGGGAGCTTTGTCGTCTTCGTGATCTACAACGAGAGGCGGAAACGTGCCAGGATAGAGTCGCTGTAACGCTTTCAGCGCTATCCGGTGAGTACAATAAATTTCAAAATTCAGTTGGGAACATCATATAAAGTCCAATTCTCATGTTGATCGGAGGCCGATCACTTGGACAAAAAGATGGCGGTCTGCGGCCTGGACTGTGGCAGCTGCGAAATAGCCAACGTGGAGAGCGACGCCGATGCAGCGGAGTCGGTCACCGGTTGGTTCAGGGAGATGGGCTGGCTAGAGGAGGGGGAGGGCGTCTCGGACGTCGTCGAGAAGGCTCCGTACTGCAAGGGATGCCATGGGGACAGGGCGACTCACTGGTCAGCCGATTGTTGGATACTGAAGTGCTGCGTCGACGAGAAGAGGTTGGAGCACTGCAGCAAATGCGACGAGTTCGTCTGCGAGAGGCTAGAGAAATGGTCCGGCGGAAGCGATCGGTACGCTGAAGCCCTGGAGCGACTGAAGCAGAGAAAAGGAGAATCTACGTAGGTCCATGAGAGGAATGCCGCTATACCTCGTTCCAGGATACCTATCATCCGCCATTGCGGACCAGCCACGTGTGATGAACAATAATGCGGGAGCCCCAATGGGACCACTAGGCGTTGATGTTACGGGGTTTGGCAACTATCTCCCGTATCTCCAGTTCGAAGAACTTCCTCGGATACGCGGGTTTCACCACTATGCAGGTGTCGGCTCCGTCCCCCGTCCCGGCGATGGCCATCACCTCATCGTCCATGGGGATCAAGCCGGCGTCGGCCACCATCAGGACGATCTCCACGCAGACCTTCATTCCCTGGCCGAAGCGGTAGAAGGCGTCCCTGACGACTTCCTCCATGGGCTTGCCGCCGTATTTCTCTGCGAAGGCCGAGGCGACGCCGTCTCCCAGTGCGTGGGTGGCGGTGAGCACCTTGATCCCCTTCTCTATGAGCGCCGCCCTCTCAGACTCAGTAATGCACCAGCCCCGGTCCTTGTACCCTTCAGAGATGGTCACAGCGACTATGTTGGCACCGGGAAAAGCCTCCAGGACCTTAAGGGCCGTGCCTCCGTGGGTCGTCGCCACAATCACATCGTTGATACCGAGTTCCCAGGCCCTCTCCTTGGCCAGCGCCATGAGCCTCTCTGTGTTCTCTGGTCCGGGCCTGTCAAAGTAAAGTATACTCTTCTCCATTTATCACACCGACAATATTCAATGGAGTGTTGTGAACCTAAAACGGTTATGTGGCGCGGCCGGCAGGATTCGAACCCGCGACCATGGGTTTTCTCCTAGAGAACTATCCGAAGACCCACGCTCTATCCAGGCTGAGCCACGGCCGCAACAGAGAACACAACCTCCGAATCGGTATAAAGGTTTGTCCCCGACCTGACCCTCAAGAACAAATAGGGGAACGCAGTGACATTACCATCATGGGAAGCCCGTCTGGAAGGCCGGAGGTGATAGGCGTCGAGCTCTCCGTCTTCGTCTACGCCACGGAGGACGAGGCCAAGGTGGAGAGGGCCCTCAGGAATACCATTCCCTCCGACATCACCGGCATCAAGTTCAGCAGCCAGAGACTCACGGGCCACTTCAGGGACCCCATCACAGTGATCACAGCGGAGATCAGGAGGGACAAGGACGCCACCAAGGTTTTCCAAGCCACCGTCAGAGGGCTACCTACACTGGACAGGCACAGGCTGATCGAAGAGACAGGAGAGAGGACGGACAAGGCCGGGAACC
Organism: Candidatus Bathyarchaeota archaeon; assembly: GCA_020346605.1. Taxonomy (GTDB): domain Archaea; phylum Thermoproteota; class Bathyarchaeia; order TCS64; family TCS64; genus BS750m-G28. Next base: position 1,799,794 of record CP070784.1, read on the forward strand.
TGTACCTCCGGCTCGACAAACAACGGGCCCTGGCCGGCGTCGAAACGCTGAACGACGCGGACCCAGTCCACATCAAGTTCAGGTTCAGGGTCCCCCACGGCGAAGACCCCGCAAGCTTCATACGCACAGCTATCGAAGCCGTAGTAGACGGAAGTTGAGGGAGGGGTATCAGCTATTAGGAAGTTCATCGACATCCACCTGAAGCCCGAGGCAGGCTCCGCAGAGGAGATGTTAAAACTGGCGTCCCGGCTCGGTTACGGAGGGATCGGACTGGTCCAAGATGGCCCAGCGGTAGCTGACTGTGCTCCCCTCGACATCGTAAGCAGGATAGACCTGAGGCCAAGGAACGCCAACGACCTCACCGCCACACTCAGGAAGGTACGCCGAAGATACGAGATAGTGGCCGTTGAGTGTTGGAGCAAGAACATCGCCCGCCAGGCCGCCAAAGACAACAGGGTCGACGTACTCAACTTCCCCGGCTCCGCCTCAGAGAGGAGGAGGGTGAGGTTCGACAGGCAGGAGGCCTCCCTCGCCGAAGACGTGAACTGCGCCTTCGAGATCAACGTATCGGACCTGTTGGGCGCGGGCCCCCTGGTTCTCTCTAAGCTCCTCACTATAATCAGGGAGGAGGTGGAGAACTCGGTGAGGCATCGGGTCCCCGTCGTCGTCTCCAGCGGCGCACATGGGCCGTTGGCCATGAGGGACCCCAGATCTCTGGCAGCCGTGCTCAGCTTAGTCGACATCGACGAGGAACGGTCCCTGGACACGGTGTCCACGAACCCTTGGGACCTAGTGGAGAGGAACAGGGAGAAGCTTGGGCCCGACTTCGTCATGCCAGGCGTGAGGAGGATCTGACCATGCCCGTACGGAGGAAGCGCCGCAGATACCTCGGCGTTGAGGTAGACTGCGCGAGGGCTTTATCCGCCAAGGAGATGGTCGACACCATCCAAAGGGGTGTGATCGACCTTTACGGGGTCGCGGGGCTCTCCACGGTAGAACCGTCGCTGATCGAGTTCGACGAGGGGAACCAGAGAGGCATCCTCAGGTGCAACCGGGAACGAGTGAGGACATTCAGGGCGGCGTTGGCCCTCATCACGGACGTGGGCGGAACCGCGGCGGCGATACGGGTCGCAGGTGTCTCCGGCACCATCAGATCCCTCAGGAAGAGGGGCTCCGCGGAGAGGCCCTGAGCCAATCTCATATCCTCTCTCGTGCAAGTATCTTGTTCATAGGGGGAGTGCACCTGTTCTCAGCGCGCGCCGGGTTCCAAGGCTGGTACAGCTTCCTAACGCTGTACGACTTAATCCTCCAACGACACAGATGAAAGGTTTATATCTGAATCATAGTTATAGGGTCAGGTGCGCCTAGGTAAAATATCTCCCCGATCCCGGGTCTAAAGATATTTACACCTCCGTGCATATTCAAATTGAGAAAAGAGGCTAAGAGCTGTTATGATAATCCCCGTAAGATGCTTCTCCTGCGGAAAGGTAATCGGAGACAAGTGGGAGCCCTACGCTACGCGCGTCAACGCGGGCGAGGATCCCAAGGACGTCCTCGATGACCTGGAAGTCACCAGGTACTGCTGTAGGAGGATGATACTCTCGCACGTGGAACTCATAGACGAGATACTCAAGTTCTACTCCGAGAGGGAGACCGTAGAGATCAGAGGTGAGACATAGTATGGAGACTCAAGTCGCAGAAGACCTGCTCCTCCCCCAGGAGATACTCCTCTCAGCCGGCGTCCACATTGGGACCCGCGTCAAGACCAGGGACATGGAGCCCTTCATCTACAAGGTGAGGCCGGACGGCCTCTTCGTCCTCGACATGGACAAGATGAACGAGAGGATCCAGATCGCCGCCAAGTTCCTGGCGCGCGCCGACCAGTCGAGGATCGCCGTTGCTTCCTCCAAGCGCTACGGCAGGACCCCTGTCGAGAAGTTCTGCGAGATCACCGGCGCCAAGCCCTACACGGGGAGGTTCACCTCAGGGTCCTTCACCAACCCTGACTACGCGGACTTCTACGAGCCGGAGATCATAATCGTCACTGATGCCCTCGCGGATTCACAGATAGTCGACGAGGCGTCGGTGATGGGGATACCGGTGATCGCTTTATGCAGTACGGACAACTCCCTATCCAAGATCGACCTTGTCGTCCCTATGAACAACAAGGGGCGCAGGTCACTGGCCATCGCCTACTGGCTCCTCTGCCGCCAGCTGAAGCGGGAGCTTAACGAGCTCTCCTCTGAGGCGGACTGGTCTGTCACCATCGACGACTTCGAGACCACTATGTAGGTGAGAGCCGATGGGTGTCAGGAGACCCGTGGTCGCTGGGGCCTTCTACCCCGCTGATCGGGGTCGCCTGATCCGCACAATCGAGGATTGTTTCACGCACAGACTTGGCCCTGGAAGGCTCCCTGAGGAAGGAGAGAACGACAGGAGGATAGTCTCAGTCGTCTGCCCCCACGCTGGATACATGTACTCGGGCCCTCCGGCTGCCCACGCCTACCTCCACCTCGCCTCCGAGGCGGCCCCCGACGTCGTCATCATCCTTGGCCCCAACCACACGGGGCTCGGGGGGCCCATCTCCATGGGAGGGGAAGGTGCCTGGCAGACACCGCTTGGAAGGGTGGAGATCGACGAGGACCTCGCAAAGACCATCTTCAGGGAGTCGGACATCATAGACGTCGACGACACGGCGCACATGAGGGAGCACTCCATAGAAGTCCAGCTCCCCTTCCTCCAGTACATCTACGAGGATTTCAAGTTCGTACCCATCTGCATGAGTTTCCAGGACCTCGAAACGAGCAGGCATGTCGGCAGAGCCATCGTAAATGCACTTGAGGGCAGGAACGCCCTGATCGTAGCGTCGACTGACATGTCCCACTACGAATCCCGGGAGAGCGCCGCCCCCAAGGACCGCGGCGTCATCGACCGCGTCCTCCAGCTGGACGAGGCCGCCCTCCAGACGTGGGTCAGGGAACAGAGGGTGACGATGTGCGGATACGGACCCGTCTCCGTCGCTATCCACGCCTCGAAGCAGCTAGGAGCCACAGAAGCCGAGTTACTCGCCTACTCCACGAGCGGAGACTTCACGGGGGACCACTCGTCCGTCGTCGGATATTCGTCCATTAAGATCACAAAGCAGGTCTAGCCATGGCAGTGGAAGCCACCGCTCCAGGGAAAGCCATACTCTTCGGAGAGCACAGCGTCGTCTACAGGGGGCCCGCCGTGGTCCTCGCCATCGACAGAAGGGCACGTGTGGTCGCCAGGAAGAGAGACGACGACAGGATCTTCTTCGACGCAATGGACCTGGGCTTCTCCGGGTATTTCACTGGTGAGACATATGTGCCCCTCCAAGGGGAGTCTTGGCGGGGGAAGCGCCTCCAAGCTTTCCTGGTCGCCGCCAGAAAGACGATGGAACACTTGGGTACCGAGTCGGGCTTGGGCATCACCCTCCGCTCCGACATACCGGTCGCAGCGGGACTCGGCTCCTCAGCCGCCCTCTCCGTCGCCACAGTCGCCTCCGTCGGCGGACTCCTCGGCGGAGACCTCTCGCAGGAGGAGATCTGCGAGCTGGCCTACGAAGGAGAGAAGGTGGTCCACGGGACGCCCAGCGGCGTCGACAACAACATCTCCACGTACGGCGGCGTCCTGAGGTACGAGAAGGATGTCGGCATTGAGCGCTTCGAGCTGGATGGGGACCTCCCCTTCGTCATCGGCGACAGCATGAGGAAGCGCTCCACCAAGAGGCTGGTGGACAGGGTCAGGATGCTCAGGGAGCGGGAGCCCGAACTGGTCGAGGGGGTGCTAGACTCCATAGTCCTGGTCTCGGAGAGCGGCCTCGCGGCACTGAAGGCGAACGATCTCCACAGGTTGGGGGACCTCATGAACGTCAACCACGGGCTCCTCTCGTCCCTAGGGGTCTCTATCGCCAAGCTGGACATGATGGTCCACTCCTCCAGGGGGGCGGGAGCCTACGGCGCGAAGCTGACGGGCGCCGGTGGAGGTGGCTGCATGATTGCACTCTCCGACGAGGCGAGCATCGAGAAGATTAACAGGGCGATACTGAGGTGCAGAGGAGAGCCCCACGTCGTGAGTGTGTCCTACGAAGGAGCGAAAACTAGGGAGGTTGACTGAGTGCAGGTTCTGAAGCTGGGCGGCTCCGTGATCACTATCAAGGACGAACCGATGACTGCCGACCATGAGAGCATCAGACGCCTCAGCGAGGAGATCAAAGCCGCCTGGCCGACTCCCCTAGTCCTGGTCCACGGCGGAGGTTCCTTCGGGCACCCCGTCGCTGAGAAGTACGGGTTGATGGAAGGGTACAAGTCTGAGAGGCAGGTCCCGGGGTTCGCGAGGACCCACCAAGCGATGGTGGTGCTGAACTCCATCATCGTCGACGCCCTGCTGGAGACGGGCGTGCCAGCCCTTGCAGTGTCGCCCTCTTCCTTCATAATGACCTCAGACGGGCGCGTCCAATCATTGGACCTGGAGGTGATAGGACGCCTGGTGGTCAGGGGGATCCTACCAGTCCTCTACGGGGACGCCGTCCTTGACCAGTCGAGGGGATTCACGATCCTCTCCGGTGACCAGATCGCGGTCAAGATAGCCATCGAGATGGGAGCGACCCGCCTGATCTTCGGCGCAGACGTAGACGGCGTGTACACCTCCAACCCCAAGACGGTGCCGGATGCCCGGCTCATCGAGCGGCTCTCGCTGGAGAACTTGGACGGCTACATCAAGATAGGGAGCGCCCTCACGACTGACGTCACCGGCGGTATGCTGGGGAAGGTCTCGGAGGCCAGGGAGGCCGTGGAGGCGGGGATAGAGGTTCTGATCGCCAACGCCACTGAGAGGGACGTCATCCTAAAAGCCTTAAGGGGAGAACCAGTAAGGGGAACCATCCTCACGAGGTGAGACCTTGGGCATCGAGAAGAGGAAGCAGAGGCACATCAGGCTCTCCCTGGAGGAGAACGTCCAGGCCGACATAGGAACAGGCTTCGAGGACGTCAAGCTCGTACACAGGGCACTCCCCGAGATCGACCTCGCGGAGGTGGAGACCGGGACCGAGCTCTTCGGAAGACGCCTCTCCTCGCCCCTAATCATCTCGGCAATCACCGGCGGCACCGAATACGCCAGGGAGCTCAACGAGACCCTCGCCACGGCCGCGGAGGAGCACGGCATCGGCATAGGCGTCGGGAGCCAGAGGATAGCCATCGAGAACCCGTCCGTGGAGAGCACCTTCAGCGTCGTCAGGGAGAAGGCTCCCTCGTCCCTAGTCCTCGGAAATATCGGCTGCCCACAGCTCTCCCTGGGATGGGGGGTCGACGAGGCCCAGCGTAGCGTCGAGATGGTCCAAGCCGACGCCCTCGCCATCCATATGAATCCCCTGCAGGAGGCGGTACAAGTCGACGGCGAAACCAACTACAGCGGCGTCGTCGAAAAGGTCAGGGAGGTGGTGGAGGGCGTCGACGTCCCCGTCCTCATGAAGGAGACAGGCTGCGGCATCGCCCACGAGGAGGCGGAGAAGCTAGAGAGGGCGGGGGTCGAGGGCCTTGAGCTCAGCGGGACGGGGGGGACCAGCTGGGCCGCCGTCGAGTACCACATCGCCAAGGAGGAGGGGAAGCGGGATCAGGAGCACCTTGGAGAGGCGATGTGGAACTGGGGGATACCCACAGCCGTCAGCCTCGTGGAGACCAGCCAGAGCACAGGGCTTAAGATCATCGCCTCCGGAGGCATACGGACCGGAGTGGAGATGGCGAAGGCGATAGCCATGGGGGCGGAGGCCGTAGGCATCGCTAGGCCGTTCCTAGAGAAGGCCGTGGAGGGACCAGAGGCGTTGAAGGCGCACATCGAGAACATCCTGCTCGAGTTCAGGACCGCTATGTTCCTCGTCGGAGCCCAGAATATGACCGAGCTGAAGCGCGTCCCCGTCGTCGTCATGGGGAGAACGGCAGAGTGGCTCAGGTTGCGGGGTTTCGACCCCGAGGAATACTCCCTGCGGTAGTTCATGGACCCAGAAAAGGTAAATTTTAATTACTATCCACAAGGCTTTACCACCGGTCGACCGACCAGATGAAGCCCAACAGCAATATTTTAGAGAAGCTGAGTGAGAGCGCTTCGAAGGTGGAGGAGTACATGGAGCGAATCTTGCAGCCGAGGAGGCCCGAGGTCCTCTACGATGCGGCCAGGCACCTCATCCTAGCAGGGGGGAAACGGCTCAGACCCTACCTGACCCTCAAGTCCTGCGAACTCTTCGGAGGAGACACCGAAGTCGCAGTTCCGTATGCTGCGGGTCTTGAGATACTGCACAACTTCACGTTGATCCACGACGACGTCATGGACCACGACGAGCTAAGGCGCAAGGTCCCCACAGTTCACGTGAAGTGGGGTGAGCCGATGGGCATCCTCAGCGGTGACCTCCTCTTCGTCAAGGTCAGCCAAGCCATGATAGAGCCCGCCCTCAACGGTAGAATAACCGCTGAAAAAGCCATCTCTTGCATCGAGAAGATGAGCAGCGCCATGATCGAGATCTGCGAGGGCCAAGCCCTCGACACCGCCTTCCCTAGTAGCGCTGACATCGACGAGGACGACTACCTGTTCATGGTGAGAGGGAAGACTGCTGCGCTCTTCAGGGCCTGCGCCGAGATCGGAGCCATAGTGGGTGGCGCTGGTGACAACGATGTCGATAAAATAGGGAACTTCGCGTTGAACGCTGGGATCGCGTTCCAGATAGTCGACGACGTTCTCGGTATCATATCCGATGAGGAGACACTGGGTAAACCGGTGGGAAGCGATCTCCGGGAGGGGAAGAAGACGATGATCGTTATTCATGCCCTTGGGAACGCGTCGCTGGCGGAAAGGAAAGCGCTGAAGAAAGTGCTTGGAGTCGAGGACGCTGAGGCGTCCGATATCGAGGCTGCGAACGCCGCGCTTCAGAGTACGGGGAGCGTAGATTACGCCAAGCAGAGGGCGAAGCAGTACGCGGAGAAAGCGGCGAGCGAGTTAGGCTCCTACCCAGAATCCGCAGCTAAAAGGGATCTTCTGGAGTTCGTCGAGTTCGTCTGCAGTAGGATCTATTGATCCATCTACCGAAACTTGACGCCAAGAATGTGAAAGTGGTCTCGAGGAGGCTAACGTCCTAGCTTCTCCTTGACGACGTCCAGGAGTCGCTCCGCAACCTTGACCTTGCTCTCGATAGGAGTGTGGATCACTTCGCCCTCCCTGTCGATGATGAAGACCTCGTTTGTGTCCTCTTCGAAGCCGACCTTCTCCCTTGCCACGTCGTTGGCCACGACTATGTCCATCTCGGCCTCCCCCATGCGCTTGGACGCCCTCTCGATGAGCTCCTCGTCCGAGACGTCGTACTCCGCTTTGAAGCCCACGAGGAAGACGCCCGGATCGACCTTCTTGACCTGCTCGATCACCTTCGGGAGGGGGCGCAGCTCGATGTTCCATTGATCGAGCCCCGACGGCGTCTTGATCATCTTCCTCTCTGAGGCCTTGTAGTCGGCCGCTGCTGCAGAGAGTATGGCTACGTCCTGCTTCCCGTCCTTTAACGCCTCGACGACCTTCTCGAGCATGTCCTCGGTGCCCTGAACGGGCACCGCCTTGGCTCCCGGCGGAGGAACCGCTGTCCCCGGACCGTGAACCAGTGTGACTCGAGCTCCACGACTTAGTGCGACCTCCGCTATGGCGACCCCCATCTTGCCCGAGCTGGGATTTGAGATGAACCTGAAGCCGTCGATGTACTCCCTCGTTGGGCCACCTGTGACGACTATGCTGAGCCCCTCCAGGTCCCGTTCAGTGGTGAGCTTCCTCACAACGGCGTCCACGATCTCCTCGGTCCCAGGTATCTTCGCCTTCTCCTCCTCGAACCTGGGCATCAGCACCTCCACTCCGATGGACTCCAGCTTGCCGATGTTCTCCACAACGATGGGGTGCTTGTACATGGAGGCGTGCATCGCCGGCGCGATGATGATCGGTATCCTAGCACCGATCGCGGTAGTCAAGAGCGTCGTCACAGGGGTGTCGTCGATGGCTACGGCAGCTTTACCGATCGTATTCGCAGTGCTGGGGGCGACGAGGACAAGGTCGGCCCTGTTGTCGTGCTCCCCTCCCAGAGTGACGTGCTCTATCTCCCCAGTGAGCTCGGTGACAACCGGGTTGCCCGTGGACCACTCCATCATGTATGGATGGATGATCTTCTGCGCCATGGGTGTCATCACGGTGAAGACCTCGGCCCCAAAGCGCATCAGCTCCCTGGCGATCTCAGGACTCTTTATGGCGGCGACGCTCCCGGTGACGCAGAGAACGATCTTCTTTCCCTTCAAGGAGTCCCCCTTGGTGCCGATGATTTGCTTCGAGGTGTGTTCTCCGAAGGACATACCAATCAGCATGCGTAGGGCTGTAAGGATTTTATAAAAGCTTTCTTGACTACTCACTCGTCAGTTTATCGAGTTGATCCTCTCGTCCAGCTCGTTGAGCCGCTCCTCGATCTCCTCGATCCGGTCCTCGAAGGCCTCGATCTTGTCCATAAGAAGCTTCAACTCCTGAACGATCTCACCGTCATTCATGCCCTGGCTCATAGTCTGGCTCCCTTCAAAATTCTGTCAGGAATCGAGAATAAAAACCTATCTTGGTTCAACGGCCTTCAGGACCTGATCGAAATAGTCCGGCCCGTAGCTCAGGGCTATCTGGTGGAACTCCTCGTCTCGGGTCACCACTCTCTCCAGGTTTCCCCTGATCAATGCAGTCTCACCGGCTTCGAGCTGCATTCTGAACTCCTTGACGTAGGATACGACCCTCCTCACGTCACGTGGATCGACGTCCCCGCTGACCTCCTTGACCCTCACGGAGTACACTGAGGGCATGAAGCCACCCTCCTCGTCGCTGAGCACCTCCGCCCTCGCCTCGACCCTTCCAAAGGGCTCGATCCGTTCAGTTATGCCGTACTCGTTGTTGACCTCGTCCCATCGCCTGACCGGTTCGAACTCCACGTTGACGCGGCGGCCAAGGCTCTCGGAGGCGTACCTCGCGTAGATCAGCTTCCTCCTCTGGTACTCGCCGTACTCAACTTTCGTGAGGTAGGTGAAGTTCCAGTGATGGGGGGGATCATACTTGGTCCAGTCGTTGAATTCGTTCTCTAGGGTGCCCCCGTCGAACAGGCTCGTGAGGGTCGACCTCAGCTCCGAGAGCTCTCTCCTCCCGTAGACGACGAGGTCCACGTCGCTGTGCTGGACGCTGTGGAATCCATGGGCCAGGGAGCCGAAGACCCCGAAGTCATCCTGCCGAAGGTCGGAGTTGTCTGCGACAATGTAGACCACCTCCCTCGCCGCCTCGACGAGGGCATCGCCGTCGGAAGAAAAAAGCTCTTTAAGCCGTGCCTCAGGCCGCATAATGTGTGATATTCTACCACTCTCTACGCCGACCATCATCCTGCCTAGGGGACGATGGTAGATCTGGTAAGGGGTGTCTTGGGCGAGGGCGAACTTGAGGCCGCCGTCCAAAAAGAACTTGTAGTACCTGTTGAGTGGCCCCTGTCTCAGTGCCTTTGTGCCCTCGGCCTGGTAGAGGCTGTCAGGGGCGTACTCCAGATCGCAGAAACAGGAATTGGGGGGATGGTCGTAGCCATAGGTCCTGAAAATCAATCCATCTTTAGTGACCGGAGCGTCCCTGTCCCTGAACCTGAGAGTCAACGCCCTCCAAGTTCATACAACGAAGTAGAAAGTAACATTATGGGTGGGGAGCCTCGTGAGAGAAGGAAAATCTATTCGCTTTCTTTCACCCTCGGGACTTCTCAAGCTCTGCCTTGTACCAGTCCGTGTCCTCCTGGACCCAGTCCTGGACGTTGTAGGTCACGGGTTGCCCGGTGTCGTCGAGGACGACGACCTCCTCGATCTCGGAGTTGATGATCTTCCGCCTGCACCTCTGACAAGGGACCGCCTTGGTGTAGTTGCCTTCAGAGTCTATTCCGGAGAGATAGAGCTTGGCGCCGATGCGGTCGGCCCTGTTGGAGTTGATGATCGCGTTCTCCTCGGCGTGGACTGCAGGGCAGTAGTCGTAGGCTCTGTCCTGGGGCAGGTCCATCTCGTTCTTGATGCAGCCGACGTCGAGGCAGTTGACGACTCCCTTCGCCGCGCCGTTGTAGCCAGTCCCGACGATGGTGTTCCCCTTGACCACGACGGCGCCAAACCTGCGCCTCAGGCAGGTGGAACGTGCTGCAACGGAGAGGGCGATGTTCAGGAAGTACATGGTCTTGTCGGGCCGATCCAACTCTAAACCTCAGCATTCATCTCCCCGTTCCCTGTTTAAAAAACAATAGATGCCATCGCGGTCAGGGATAGTCGTATGCGAGATGAAGAACAAGTTATAGACGAGGGATGCACCGCGCGCATAGACCTCGTCACAAGGCTGATGGGAAACATCGAGGAGTTCTACGTGCTGCAGGAGCAGATCAGCGACATCATGGCCGAGGACGAGAGCAGCAGAATCAAATTAACCGAACTCCTGGGCTCCATTATAGGCGCTCTGAGATTTGAGCAGTCCTTCACCGGCAAGGAAAGCCCCACAATCTTAGAGAAGTAAGATAACTACAAACACACTGCGCACACTTCTGTGGCATTGGACAACGGAGTTGAGACGAGAAGGCCGACCGAGAGAAACATTTTTTAGGTAAATCTTTACCAGTATTTGTTAAAGAATACCAATTGCCGCGGGAACACCGGAGTAGATAAGAGGAAGCGAGATGGGACTACTCTCGAGCCACGAGTTACTGGTCTGGAACGAGTTTCAGAAAGGGAAGTCTACGAGCAGCATAGCCTCAGAGCTCGATGACGAGAACTGGAGCCCCGCATACGTCTCCAGGGTGCTCAACAGGGCGAGGAAGAAGATCTCCAGTGTGCTGGAGGAGTACGCGGAGAGCCACCGCCTCGACGTCGAGAGCCTGCTGGACTACAAGGGGCTGCTCATCGGTTTCGACTACCAGGCCAACGCACAGGTCTACATCGTCTACACGGAGAGTAGGGGGATAATCGTCTGGTACAAACACGACTCCTACGCGGGGAAGCTCTGCCACGATTGCCCCAAGGAGGAGGAGTGCAGGGAGACATTGAACGCAGTCATGGAGGAGTACCACATCGAGCTGAGGCCGGACGAGGAGACCCTACCGCTGACCCGGAAGATGATAACCGTGTTCAACAAGCTCGCGGCGAAGGAGGTACCCAGGTACCAGAGGAGATAGGGGAGATGAATTAGATGAGAAGCGATGTGGATGTCACGATTATCAAGCCGCCCTTCGAGAGGGTCACGGGCGGGAGGGTCTTCAGGCCGTCCCGAGCCTTCCTCCACAAGCTGTGGTTGAAGTTAATAGTAGCGGCTGTGGCGTCATGGATCAGCGTTATTCTGAGCTTCATATCTTTGGCTAACTTTTTAGCGTACGTCGAGCCGCTGAAGTATCCGAGCGCAGCCCTTCTCGTCTCCACGTGGTTAGTCCGGGTGATGACTTGGGCTACAGTCCTCGAGCTCGCCTGGCTTCTGCCTGCGCTGGCGCTGATGCCGGTCTACATCAGGAGCATCGAATACTCGGTCAAGGGCGAGTCGGGCGAGACCCTACCGGAGGTTTACGTCAAGAAGGGCTTCATCACGATAACTAGGAACCACGTGCCTTTCAGGACCATCACCAACATATCGAGCCAAGCAGGCCCCTTCGACAGGTTCTTCGGTATCGGCTCAGTCAACATCGAGACGGCGGGGTTCTCGGGCACAGAGGCCAAGGGCCCCGAAGAGAAGATGGAGGGGATAGTCTTCTACGAGGAGGTCAGGGACTACATACTGGCGGAACTCCGCAAGTTCCGTGAGCCCTACGTCACAACCACCGAGACGACCCGCCCGACAGAGAGGCCTTCTCCAAAGGGGGAGGATCTCAACCAAGAGCTGCTCGCCACCCTTAGGGAGATCAGGGACATGCTCAGGGAGGAGAGGAGGGCGCAGAACTAAGTCTAGTAGCATCCACTCTTCCTCCTGTAAGAGGCTGCCGGAAGGATTCTCATGCGTGACTCTCGCTAAATTTTTTCAGTAAATATATTTCAGAAAAATTCGTAGAATAATATATTATATATAGATTATTGACAAAACACTTTTATGTAAATCTTTACCATTTCTTAGTAAAGTCATACGTTCCCGTGGTCAAAAAAAAGTATGGGAAGGTCAGAGAAAGCGTGAAAACCCCGACGGAAAGCGGCACAGGTCCAGCGGAGATGGGCGCGCTAGTTGCGACGCCAATTATCAAGACCGTGGACCTGAGCAAGGAGTACCCTCAGGCTAGAGAGCCGCTAAAGGTCCTGAAGGGGATCAACTTTCAGGTGGAGAGGGAGGAGTTTATAGCGATCATGGGGCCCTCGGGGAGCGGTAAATCCACTCTGCTCAACATGATAGGGGCCCTTGACAGGCCCACGTCGGGCATCGTCTACATCGACGGAGTCGACCTCAACACGCTCAACGACAACCAGCTCGCGGAGCTCCGCAACAAGAAGATAGGATTCGTCTTCCAGTTCTTCAACCTCATCCAGAGGATGGACGCCATCGGAAACGTCGAGCTTACGATGGCCATCTCGGGGGTCCCCGGGAGGCAGCGGAGGGAGAGGGCATCCATGCTCCTGGAGATGGTGGGGCTCGGGGACAGGTTGGATCACAAGCCAAGCGAGCTCAGCGGAGGAGAGCAGCAGCGCGTGGCCATAGCCAGGGCGCTCAGCAACGACCCCGCGGTGCTCCTCTGCGACGAGGTCACAGGGAACCTGGACTCCAAGACGGGGGACGACATAATGCACCTTCTCAGGGCTCTGAACAAGGAGCAGGGTAAGACCTTCGTCCTCATCACGCACGACCCTGTGGTAGCCCAGTCCACCGACCGCCTGGTGCAGCTCCACGACGGAATGATTGTGGGAGAGAAGCAAGTATGGTGATAGACATGAAGAGTTTAAGGAAGTTATTCGTAATAGTCCTGATCGCATGCGTAGCCGCATGGCAAGTATCCATTGTAAGTGCGGAGGAGTTTACTCCGCTGTTGAGGGTGGGCACCGGCGACGTCTACATGACCGCCGGAGAGGAGAACCGAATAGAGATATCCCTAAAGAACACCGGTGACTTCGACGTCTTCGAGGTCAAGACCTTCCTCTCCGTGCCCGCGATGACGCCGGGCATCAGCATACTGAAGGGCGCCCAGCGGGTGTTCAACGAGATCGAGGGGGGCAAGACTAAGAAGTTCTACCCGACGCTGTACGTGGACAAGGACACTCCGCTTGGGGCGTACACTCTGATGTTCCAGGTGGACTACATCAAGATCTACAGGCAGGGTGCGACCCTGCCCGAGTCGGCGGTGGTTCAGGTGGGTGTAGTGGTGCACAACGTCACCAAGCCCCGGGTCGACGTGGACGTCACCATCGACGCCCCCGACCTGAAGGCCGGAGGGGAGGACGCTGTGAGCGTCGTCGTCGAGAACATCGGTGAGGAGCCCGTGTATGACCTGGACGTGAGGGTCACATCGACGTCCCCCTACATCGTCGTGCTCAGGGACTCAAGGTTTACGGGGGAAAGCATCCCGCCGAACGACGAGGCCAGCTTCACGCCGACGCTGTTCGTCTCCAGGGCGGCTCCCCTCGGCGTCTACACCATGACAGCGACTGCGTCTTACGAGGATTCTGAGGGCAAGGAGTACAGCGAGGCCTTCACGCTAGGCGTGAATGTGGACGAGGTGGAGGTGACGAAGCAAACATCGATAGTTCTCAGCCGATACGGGACGGAGCCGGCGGAGATAAGGCCGGGGGACACCTTCGGCCTCAACGTAGAGCTGGAGTGCTCCGGAGCAGAGGCCTACGAAGTGAAGGCGTCCCTCGCCTTCGCCCCCGGGACGGGCCTGTCATCTGTCACTCCCACCCTGGTGGCGTTGGGCGACATGGGCGAGGGAGAGATTAGGGAGGCGGACTACATCCTTATCGCTAACGGGGACCTTAGTGCAGGCCAGTATACTGGCACCCTCACGGTCGGTTACCTGGACGTGGACGGCGTCCCAGCGAGTGTCGTTGAGTCGGTGACGATCAGCGTCAGAGGCATCGTCGAGTTCAGCCTCATCGTTGATGAGGTTGCGCCTGTCGAGGCGGGGGGCGAGTCCTCAGTCGAGGCCGACCTCCTGCTCATTGGGACGGAGAGTATAAAGTTCGTGGGCATCAAGATCGTAGAGGACGCTGTCTTCGAAGGGGGCGCCGAGAGCAGCGAGTACATAGGTGCGGTGGACCCCGACAGCCCCATACCCTTCGACCTGGGCTTCGGCGTCGCCGAGGGTACGGAGCCCGATAAGTACGACCTGAGGCTGAAGGTGTCCTACACCGACGACCTGAACAAGGAGCACGATGAGACCCTGGAGCTCCCCGTGACCGTCACCGAGGCCCGGAGCGAGAACGGATCATCGAGCTCCAACGGAGGTTTCTGGAATTGGCTGAGGCGCCTCTTCGGGTTGTCCCCCTAGCGGTGGGCAGCTCATTCCCTTGCCCTCGACGGCACGAGGAGGTGAAATAGGTGCACCCATGGGACATCGTCAAGCTGTCGACCGACGGCCTCCGAGAGAGGAAGTTCAGGGTGACCCTCAACCTCATCGGCATCCTCATAGGCTGCATGGCCGTCACAGGACTAATCTCCATCACCCAGGGGCTGAACGATCAAGTCGGAGAACAACTCGACAGGTTCGGCCCCAAGAACCTGATGATCATGCCCGGCAGCCTTGAAATGGGCGCCGGGATCATCGCCTCTCGGTCGTTCACGTGGCGGGAGCTGGACTTGATCGATCGAGTAGCCGACATCGACTACGTCACGCCGATTATAGGCAACAAGATGGCGTCGTTCTCCAAGCAAGGAGAGAAAAAGTTCGCCTTCGTCTACGGGATTGAGGCGGAGTACTTCGAGATAAACTCTGGTTGGGACGTCGATCAAGGGCGAAACCTGAGGAGAGGCGACTCAGCCGTCGTCGTTCTAGGGCACGAGCTCGCTCACCCTAAGGACAGAGATGATCCCCTCGTCGAGGTCGGTGACAGGCTCACTCTGGAGATCACCGTAGAGGGAGAGGAGAAGGAGATGACCTTCCGGGTGATCGGCGTAATGGAGAAGATGGGCGGCCTCGGGGGGATTAGCAGCGACGAGGACAACAGCCTCTTCATACCCCTCAGGACTTGTCAGCAGCTGTTCGAAGAGGGAGGGGAGTACCAGTTCATCACGGCGCAGGTGAACGAGGTGGAGAACGTGCCAAAGGTTATGATGGAGCTCGAGGAGAGACTAGGTGACGACGTGACTATAATGTCCGCCGAGTCGATGCAGGAGATGGTCGGGACCATCCTGGGCGCTATCGAGGGGGTGCTGGGCGGCGTGGCGGCCATCAGCCTTTTAGTAGCCGGCGTCGGTATCATCAACACGATGACCATCAGCGTCATGGAGAGGACCAGAGAGATCGGCGTGTTAAAGGCAATCGGGGCGAAGAGCCGTGACGTCCTCCTGATGTTCCTCTCCGAGGCCCTCGTGACAGGTTTCGTCGGAGGGACCCTGGGAGTTATTGTCGGTTTCCTCCTCGCAGGACTGGTGGGGAACTACATAGACCTCCCTGTGTCGAGCTCCGTGTACCTGGGAGCGGGCGTCGTCACCTTCGCCATCCTCACCAGCGCCCTCTCTGGCCTATATCCGGCTTGGAGGGCTTCCAAGCTCAACCCAGTGGAGGCTTTGAGACATGAATGAGATGAGAAAGGGAATGACAACACAGATCATGGAGGCGTTGACCTCCCCAAGAGAGGGATTCAAATCGATCCAGGAGAGCGACCTGAAGAGAGGGGCACTGATTGTCCTTTCGACAGCGGTGCTCTCGGGGATCGCTAGCATGAGCTACATGTCCAGGATGCCCACCGATGTACTTCTGTCAAGGCTCGCAGGGCTCAACGTCGACCCCGGGCCGATCATGCAGGCCATGGGCACCTTCGCCGCTGTCGGTGGCGTCATCAGGGTTCTGGTGGACTGGGCGCTGCTGACACTGATGATGCACGCCCTCGCTACACTGCTTGCCGGAAAGGGGAGCCTCAGAAGGTTCTTCGCCATGACCGGGTTCGCCTTCATCCCCATCACGGCCCAGCAGCTGCTGCGCATCGTGGACGCCTACACTGTGCAGCCGATGGTCCTGACCGATATATTCATCGCCAACGCGCAGATGACGGGGGTGATGAAGGTGATCGCTTCGATGAACGTGTTCACCGTTTTCGGAGTCGCGGCCCTCGCCCTCAAGGGCTACGCCGTCTCCGCGAACTATGGCTCCACGGTGAAGAAGGGAGTGCTCGTGGCAGTGGTGCCGTATTTGCTCTTCGTGGTCCTCGACCTGATAATCTAATTTATTTATCGAGAACTGCGCGTTATCACAATACCCGCGCGCGCGTGTCAGCTCAGTTCGGAGAGAGTTATTGATCTACATTACTGTTAATGGCGCGGCCTCGATCCCCGTTCTACGTGAGACCACGGGGATGCCTGTAGCGTCTATCTATCGTGAGGTAAGGAGCCTCGTCGAGAAGGGTCATGTCGAGTGCTTCCCTACTCGTAGAGAGGGTAAGGGGAGGCCGGGCGCTGTCTACGGTAGGGCGGGGTGTTCTCCCGAGGAGGTCGTTAGGGCTCTCGAGAAGGAGCGTGTCAGGAAGAGCCCCTCGTATCCTGTCGTTAAGCGAATATCGCAGCTTATCCTGGAGGACTATTTCACGACGAATAAACCGATGGAGATCAGATGGAGGGAGGTTCTTATGATGACGAGGGCTCACTGCAGAGGATACTTTCACGTCGACATAGCAAATC
>CP070784.1:1816759-1822178 GCA_020346605.1 Candidatus Bathyarchaeota archaeon
TCGTCAGGACTACTATGTTCCTGTTCTTGAAAATCTCACGGATCACCCCGAACGACGACAATCTAAACACAAACTCGAACCTTGAAGTTCACGAATAGGGGAGTACCAACGTATTTCATACTTTCTACCAGCTCAAATAGTGAAGAAAACGATGGGCACTAGGAGAATGTCTTCTGATATTTCGCGGCCTTAGCGTTGGTACGCTGGTGCTCCTTTGCCACCATCTCCCGCTCCCCGTCCCTGACCTCCCTCAAGGGCTTCGCCGGGAGGCCGATAGCCAGCTGGTTGGGAGGGATGACGGTCCGTGGGGGCACCAGAGCGCCCGATCCTATTATGGCGCCGTCACCGACCTCCGCGCCGTCGAGGACGATGGCGCCTATCCCCACGAGGACATTGCTCCCGATCCTAGCCCCGTGCACCACAGCCCCGTGTGAGATGATGGTGTCGTCCCCTATCTTCACGGGAATCCCGGTTGGGGCCTCGATGACGCAGTTCTCGAGCACCGTAGTCCTCGCACCTATCTCGACCGTGTCGTCGTCGCCCCGCACGATGGCACCAGTCCAGATGTTGGCCCCCTCACCTATTGTCACGTCGCCTATGACCCACGAGCCGGGCGCCAGGAACACTGAGTCATCTACCTTGGGCTCTTTCCCCTCGAAAGTAACCTTGGACATAACCTGAACTCCTTCAGCCTACAAGTGTCAGACTTATCCGAAAAAGGTTTGTGCGTCCAGTCATCGAGGATTGTGCCTGCCACAGGCAGGACACCTGTTAGACTGCTCGGCGACGTATGCACAGTCCTTGCAGAGCCAGCCCTCGCACTGCCTGCATTTTACTGCACCAGAGAAAAAGCCCAACTTCTTGCCGCAGGCCGCGCAGATCTTCGCCAAAGGACCACCTGTGACCGTCCCTGGTCAGGCAGTAATCGGTGAAACACGTTTAAGACAATTGCGCAATCGATCAATCCTCCCTTCGCCTGCCATGATCAGTTCGGAAAAACTTACATGCCAAGCGTTATAGGGTTCCAAGGGTCTGTCTTGGATTTCCCAAGGGAGCGGTTCGGCTACCATGTCGTCTACGACAGAGATATCTACGACGCCGTGGACTTCGCCTCTGCCCAGGGCTTCGGTTACATCGTCCCCGACTTGATGATACCGCGGTTCTGGCCTGAGAGGTTCAGCCAGACGGAGCGGCGTAAGATTCAAAGGTACGCGTCAGACCACGATGTGGCAATCTCATTTCACGGGCCCTCAGATAACCTTAACCTGGCGGCGCCATATCCGGAGACCCAGATTAGCCTACTGCAGAGGATGAGGCTGTGCCTGGAGCTGGCCAATGACCTTGAGGCCAAGAGATTCACTATCCACCCATCCCAACCTCAAGATTTCGCCTCGGGTGGGAGACCCGGAACCTACCTTGAGGACCACTGGGACATCTACGCCGAGGCCCTACGATCCGGAATCTGCGGTATAATCACCGAGGCCGGCGGAGTGCAGGTCTGCGTGGAGAATGAGCCTCTCACACTCTTCGTGGAAGAGGTGCTGGAGGGGCTGCTCAGGGAGAAGAAGGACCTCTTCCTCACTCTTGATGCTCCGAAGGCGGGTGACTCGCGCAAGGGAGCTCCCGTGGAGCGCGTCGAGGCCTTCTACGACCGCAATGCCGACCGGTTGAGGGAGATCCACCTCCACGACAGGAGGCCTGACGGCTCCTACCACGACGTCCTGGGAAGAGGAGACGTTGACGTCGGTAAGTACATTCGGAAGTTCGCCGGGCACGATGTCCACTTCACCCTGGAGATCCGTCCGAGAGAGGTGGCTTACGAGAGTCTTCTCCTGATCGAGGCCCTCTGGGAAAAACTATTCTGAGAGATCAGCCGCTCATCTCGAGCATCCGCTCTATTGGGACACGGGCTCTTGCAGCGATGTCCTCGGGGACCTTCACCACGGGGGCTTCTTCCAGAAGGGCTTGGTAGGTGTTCTCCAGTGTGATCCGCTTCATCGCCGAGCATTCGTTGTAATCCAGTGCGGGCAGGAAAGTCTTACCGGGTATCTCCCTCCTGAGGCGGTCGACCAGTCCGACCTCGGTCCCTATGATGAAGACCTTCGCATCGGACTCTTTGCTACGCCTGTAGATTCCGCCGGTGGAGAGGACGTAGTCCGCCTTCATCTGGAACTCGGGGTTGCATTCGG
This sequence comes from Candidatus Bathyarchaeota archaeon, assembly GCA_020346605.1. Taxonomy (GTDB): domain Archaea; phylum Thermoproteota; class Bathyarchaeia; order TCS64; family TCS64; genus BS750m-G28. Next base: position 1,818,949 of record CP070784.1, read on the forward strand.
GGTGCACCAGTAGTTCCGCGTCGGGGTGCTCCTCCTTGAGCCTCATGGCCTCCTCGCCGACGCCGAACAGGACATGGACGTTGCAGTGACCGTGCTCAGGGACGGGTATGACGGTCTTGTCCGGAACCCTCTGTGACGCGTACCAGGCGAGGTTCTTGTCGGGGCCGAAGAGGACAGTCTCCTCATCGAGCTGGGATATGATCTCAGCTGTGTTCGCGGAGGTTGTGCATACGTCGGCCTCGGCCTTAGCCTCTGCTAGTGTATTGACATAGAGGACCACCGCTGCATCCGGGTGCTCCTCTTTGGCTGACTTGAGGACCCGGAGGGGGAGCATCGCCGCCATAGGACATCTCGCGGTCTTCGACGGGAGCACAACCTTCTTGTCGGGGTTCAGCAAGGAGGCCGTCTCGGCCATGAAGTCGACGCCACAGAACACTATTAGGTCAGTGTCACCGGCATCCTGAGCCCTCCTGCTGAGCCCCAGCGAGTCGCCCAGGTAGTCGGCGATCTCCTGTATCTCGGCCACCTGGTAGTTGTGGACCAAGAGGACTGCGTTCTTCTCCTCCTTCAGCTCGGTGATCTTCCTCTGCAGTTCAGAGACGTCCGCTCTTCTCAAGTGCGACCCTTCTACTCCATCTCGATCTTCAGCTTCACGTTGAGGCTCCTCACCGAGTGGGTAAAGAACCCCATGGACATCACGTCGACGCCCGAGGCGGCGTACTCAGCGACGTTCTCCGGGTTGATGCCCCCTGAGGCCTCATAAATCCTTCCCTCCCTGAGCCCTTTCTCGTCCAAGTGGGCTAGGCACCTCCGTATCTCCTCTGGGGGCATATTGTCCAACATGATGATGTCGGCCCCAGCCTCCGCCGCCTCCACGGCCTCCTCGAGCGTACCGACCTCCACTTCTATCTTCTTGGTGAAACTCACTCTATCTCTGGCCAATCGCACCGCCTCAGCGACCGAGGGCATCAGGGCCAGGTGGTTGTCCTTGATGAGGACGCAGTCGTCGAGCCTGAAGCGGTGTGTGTCCCCTCCTCCGAGGGCCACAGCTTTCTTATCCAGCTCCCTGAGACCCGGAGCCGTCTTCCTCATCGACGCTACACGAACATTTTTACTCACCTTGGACGCTTCGACGACCATCTTGGCGACGGCAGTGGCTATTCCAGTCATGCGCCCCAGGATGTTGAGTGCAGCCCTCTCGCCGGCTAGCAGAGACCTTGCAGGACCCTCGATCTCCATGAGGGTCTCCCCGGCCTTGACCGCGTTGCCATCGGTCTCAAGGGTCGTGACATCGCAACCAAGGATTCGGAACAGGGTCTCCACCTCCTCTAGGCCGGCGGCGATCCCGTCCTCCCTGTAGAACAGGCGCGCCTTCGCCACCTGTCCTTCGTCGATGAGGGCCTCCGAAGTGATATCGCCGAACCCTATGTCTTCCATCAGGAACGCCCTCATCTTCTCTTCCAGCGATAGCCTCGAACCAACCATTTACTCCACTGCTCCTCTCCGATCTCCCAGGGTTTTGAAATGAACATCCCCCAGTGGCACTTATATGTTTACAGGGCCGCGCTTGGTAAGGCTTTTAACGGTCGCGGGCTAGGTTCGGACGGTGTCAGGTTTGGACTACAGGAGGTACATCGTCGAGGTCGGCACGGGCATCGACCTCCACGGCGAGGACGAGACCAAGGCCGCTCAGAGGGCGGTGAAGGACGCGATCAGCCACAGCAGCATGGTGGGGCTGGGGCAGCTCTTCAAGATCGGGAGCTTCAAGGAGATGTCCGACGCACTGATGGTGGACGTCACCGTGGCGACCCCCAACCCGGATAAGGTGGACGGGGAGGCAGTGCTGGGCATCCTGCCCGAGGGTGAGAGGCGCATAAACGTCGTCGAAGGCGGGATGAGGTGGCCCGCACCGTCGACGGCCGAGGAGGCGAGGTCCCACGGCATCGTCATGGCCAACGCCGTGATAATGGTGCTGGTCGACGTCGACAGGCTGGAGAGGAAGTAGCCTCACCCCCTAGTCCATTCAGCGATCTAGGACTCGAGTGAAGTAGTCCACGATCTTCTCGTGGATGGGGACGCCTGTGGCCTCGATGAGGGCGGTGTACCCGGGGAAGCAGTTGGCCTCCAGAATGTAGGGTGTGCCGTCCTCCGCAGGAAGGACGTCGATACCGGTGATCTTGAACCCGACGGCCTCAGCAACATTTATCGCCAGCTCGTCGTAGACGGAGTCAACGAAGTTCTTGGCGCTGCCACCGGCGCTCACGTTGTACCTGAAGTCCTCGGGATTGGAGCGCTTCTCCCGGCCGACGACCTCGCCGTCGATGACCATACACCTGACGTCGTAGCCCTGGTTGGGGATGAACTCCTGGAGGTAGAAGACGCCCTGCCCGTGGGCCCGCACGTACCAGGAGAGGAACTGGAGGAGGTCCTCCCTGCTCCTGATCCGGTTAAGCATTATGACGCCGACGCCGCGGCCCTTGCACAGGGGCTTCAGCACCACGTTCTTGCCCGAGTCCAGTATACCAGCTGCGAAGTCGTAGGCCTGGTCGATGTTCTCTGTGATGAGCGTCTTCGGGTGGGGAACCCCCAGTCTCTCCATCGTGAGAGTGAGGTGGCCTTTGGAGTAGTTGACGAGGCTGTCAACGGGGTTGACGACGGTCCCGACGCTCCTCTCAAACTCCCTGAGGATGAGGAGGCGGTGGATCAGCTCGAAGGTGGACCCCCTGTTCAGCATGTTGCTGGGCACATAGACGAGATCTGCGTCGTACTCAGGGAACTCGGGCATAGAGATGTCCCAGGGTGCAACGAACTTCGTGGGTACACTCCTAGCCCTCAGCGTCTTCAGGACGAGCTGGGTCTCGTGAACCGTCGGGTTGTCTGTGAAGATGATGACTCCCAAAAGGATCCGCTCCAACCTGAGAGACTCTGAGGTCCTTAAATCCTTTTCATCCGGCCTCGAAGGGGATTAAATACATCTTCGAGAAAGTAAAATCGGTGATTATCGATGGGAAACCCCTACAGGGACCTTGACAAGCGCATCCTCGGCGAAGTCTACGGGAGCAACGAGACTATGGAGAACCTGATCGTCCTCTGCGACGACTACAACAGCCGGTGGCCCGGCTCCGGGGACGACAGGGAGGCATGCGAATACATGGCCGGGAGGCTGGAGGAGTACGGCCTCGAGGACGTGCACATGGAGAGCCTCACGCTCCCGGGATGGACCCGGGGCA
>CP070784.1:1822278-1835515 GCA_020346605.1 Candidatus Bathyarchaeota archaeon
CCCACGCCTCTGAGAGCTTTCAGGATGACTAGGCCTAGCGCGCTCCCTGGTACGCTACTCGCAGCGAAGGCAACCCAGAAGAAGGACATCGTCAGTGAGTGCCCTTGCCAAGGCGCAAGTATGAGAGCGCTCAATGTCGCTCCGATGGCCACGGTCCCGATGGGTTCCGTCAGGGCGGCGAGATCCGTCTCCTTCAGGTATCTATGAACCACGCCCACCACGATAGCCCCGGGGATGCCCCCCGGGAACGCGTAGAAGGTCCCCATGTTGAGGAAGTTCCGTATAACACCCGTGGCGAGGGCCATGAGCGCCGCGTACCATGGGCCCACCAGGACCCCCGCGACGCCGTTGACCATGTGCTGTGCAGGGAAGCACTTCGTCGTCCCCAGCGGTATGTAGAATGGGCTGAGCACCACTGTCACGGCGACCATGACCGCCGAGAAGGCTATCTTCTTCGTGGAGATCGCCCCGCCTGCCTCACGGGCAGTTGAGGCAGAAGTCTGATCCCTGGTGTTTGATACTAATTTGTGGCGTGCTCCCGAGAACTCTCCGAACTTGTCGCTCATCTGTTTTTCCCTCCGCCGGCATTACCCGGTTCAGGTTCAAAGGGTCGACGACGTCCGTCCTCTCAGCCGGGCTCTCGCCCAGCTCCCCCTCCAAACAACTCACCGGACCCTGTTAATAAGTTTTTTATCCAGTAAAAACTCGTCTCAAAAATGCTCCTTTTGGTTTGGGTGGCATTCGGAAGGTATGCCCCAATAAGGTGCCACGCCAATGTGGGATACGGAACCTCGGATGTTGCCTTCCTCCAAGAAAACAGGGCGATGTTAGAGCTCTCTCATCTTTCTCTCTTGAAAGCCCCGTAAATCTCGTCGAGGGCAATCCTCTCAAGAGATCCTACCTTTTCGCCGTCCACGAGGACGCCGTCCTCCCCCGTAACGACACCGATCTCACAGAGGGGAACTCTAGCTCCTGTACAGGCCTGTTCAGCGTCGCCGACTGCCCCAGGATCAACGATGACAAGCAGTGAACCGTAGGTTGGCGCCCTCAACAGATCCTGTCCGAGCCCACTGGCGCCCCTTGCGAACCTTATCTTGGAGGAGTCCACATCCAGCCCGACTCCCCGGGCCTCAGCCATCTCCAGGAGAGCCTTCTTGACCCCGCCCTCCGAGACATCGTGCATCAGCCTGACGCCCTCGACTCCCTGTAGGCTCAGCGCCGCTTCCAAGGGAGTGAATCCCTTCCACTCTTCACCTCCGGATCCCTTCGAGACCGCGTCAAGCCACACGGCCTCGCCGCCGACCTCCCCCGCCATGAGCACTTTGTCCCCGGGGCTAGGCCTAGTCGCCCTTCTTACGAGTTCACCGATGCAGGTGGCAGTGAGCAGCGGTATCTCCAGACCGGAGTAGGTCGCCGTCTGCCCCGCAACAACGGTCACTCCGTATTTCCTAGCCTCCTCTCCGAGCCCCCTCGCGATGGTCCTCAGGTCCTTCTCCCTCGTCTTCAGGGGTAGGTAGATGCCGGTGACGAGATGCCTGGGAGTCCCCATGCTGACTGCGACGTTGGAGGCCGCGTAGTGGAAAGCGAAGAAGCCCAGGGCCTCTAGCGGCACGCCTATGGAGGGGCTATGGGCCACCACCATGTTCCCTGTGAGCCGTACGACTCCGCCGTCCAGGTCGGGAGCCTCCTCCATGGGGAGGAAGGGGAACACAGAGCGCCTCATGACCTCGCCGCTCACCTTTCCGAGGCCCAGTGGATCGTCGAATCCCTCCGATGCCTCCTCGAGCTTCGTCATATTCACCGACCGGTTCCTCCTTTCTCTATGCCGTTGTAGTATTCTTGATTTTCGCCTCACAAAACCCACCTGATGGGTGAGATCAGCCCGAAAAAGGACCAGAGGAGGCTCAGGCTTATATATACTCGGCTGTTTAAAGAGAAATGAACGGGAATGGCTCCCCTCTCCTCACTGGATATCACCATTGGCCTGGTCGCGATCGCCGTCGCAGCCCTCGCCGTGTACCTCTTCATGAGGGCCAGCAGCAGTGGATCCTCCAAGACGCCGAGGGATGAGCATGTCTCCATATTCGTGGACGAGACCGTCTTCACCCCTCGTCGCCGTTCCACAGCATCCAGGAGCAACGAGTACCAGTTGCCAAAGTTGCAGCGCCACATGGCCAGCTCCGACGTGGAGAGTGCAAGGAGCCAGATTAGGACTCTGACGCTGAAGAGGGAGCTCCTGAGCATGGTTCTGAAGCGCCTCTTCGAGGCCGAGGACGACGGTGAGGTCACCAGGGAAGAGCGCGTCAGGCTGTCCGGTGGCTACGAGACCGAGCTCAAGAGCCTTTCCGATGACCTCAAGCAGGCTGAACTCGTCGTCTCGCTGCACGAGCTGGAGTCCATCAGGGACGACATCCTGAAGAAGTTCGAGGAGACGCTCAACAGCACCCAGACACGCATCGACACCATCCTCAAGGAGCTGAAGATCGAGGAGGAAAAGGAGCCCGCTCTACCTCCCAGACGGAGAAGGGCTCCGGAGAGAAGGGAGGAGCCTCCCGAGGAGGAAGAAGAGGCCGAGGAGGAGGCGGATGAGGAAGAGGCGCCCAGGGCTCGGAGGCCCAGGTCCGACGTTGAGGAGAAGCTCGAGCAGCTCAGGATGGAGGTCCTCAAGGAGCTGGAGGAGCTCGAGAAGCTGGAGCTCGAGGTCTAGGGACGGCCCGCCATGAGCTGGGTCGACGACGCAAAGAGGAGGGCCGCGGAGGCTGCGGCGGACCACGTCGTGAGCGGCAGCGTCATCGGCCTCGGGAGCGGCAGCACAGCCGCCCACTTCATCAAGATCATCGGAGACCGGTTGTCCTCAGGGGCGCTCGACGACATCCTCGGGGTCCCCACCAGCCATCAAACCGCTGAGGAGGCCCTCAAGGCAGCGATCCCCTTGACGACCCTTGACGAGCACCCTGAACTGGACGTGACCGTGGACGGTGCCGATCAGGTCGACGGGAGCCTGAACGCCATCAAAGGGGGAGGGGGCGCCCTGCTCAGGGAGAAGGTCGTCGCCTCAGCGTCAAAGAGTTACATTCTCATAGCCGACGGAAGGAAGCTCACAGAACGCCTTGGTGACTGCCAAGTCCTCCCCTTGGAGGTGCTACCCTTCTCCCTTGGGGTTGTGCTCCGGAGGCTGGAGGGCCTGGGCTGTAAGCCGAGACTCCGGATGGGCGATGGGAAACTTGGTCCAGCCGTGACGGACAACGGTAACTTCATCGTGGACGCCGACTTCGGCTACATCGAAAAGCCCAAGGTCCTCGAAGCAGATCTCAAGGCGATCCCTGGGGTCTTGGAGACGGGCTTGTTTTTCGGATACGCGGATGTCGCCTACATCGGCCTCGAGGGCGAAGTGAAGAAGATGGAAGGAAGATAGCCCTGAACGGGCTATTCTCTTCGAGGATATGCGTGGCCTCCCTGTCTGGTGCCATGACTTAAAAACCGAGTGCACGATTTTAACTCCATGAGCCCTTACAGGATGAAGCTCGCCAGGCTCGTAATTCTGGGTCTGGCCTCCTTGGCAGCCTCATTCTGGGTTCACATCGAAAACCTGATGAAGGTGGCGCAACGGAGGCACGCACTGAAGCAGGCGAGGGAGCACGCCACCTCAGTGGGAAAGCCCGTGCTGAACTACGGATGCGAGGTCACCGACTTCGGGGACGTCAACGTGGACATCGTGGAACAGCCGGTGTCCAACTTCACGTTGATAGAGCCCTCCCCGATCCCGATGCCCTTCCCGTCGGGTGCGTTTGGAGCGGTGGTCTGCTGCCACGTGATCGAGCACGTGCCAGACCCAGGGGCGCTAAGGGCAGAGTTGGAGCGTGTGGCCGACAGGGTCTTCATGGTCACGCCCAGCCCCATCTTCCTGTGGACCTGGCTATGGCCCGAGCACAGATGGGTGTTTATCAGGGGGAGGGCGTACCGACTCGGGAGATCAGCGTCCCTTATCTGATTTTCAAAGATTTTAGGCGAATAATCCCCGTTTTACCCTCTTTTTCGATGTTTTTTAAGTGTTAAATGTGCGGAAATGTTTTAAGGTCATTATAACGAGTTAAACACCCTTCCTAGGTCGGAGTATAGATGGGAAAGAGAGTAATGATCGCCCTCGGCGGCAACGCCATCAAGCAGCCGGAGGAGAGCGGGACCCTAGAGGAGCAGATGAGGAACGTTGCCACAGCCTGCGGACAAATAGCTGAGATCGCGCGCAGAGGCTACGACATCGTCATAACGCACGGCAACGGTCCCCAGGTGGGGAACCTGGCGATACAGCAGGAGAACGCCCAAGACATCGTCCCGCCCCAGCCCCTCGTGGTCCTCGGCGCCATGACCCAAGGGCAGATAGGATACATGATGCAGCAGAACCTCAGGAACCTCCTCAGCGACGACGGCTGGGAGGTGGTGACGGCTGTTACCCAGGTCCTAGTAGACAGCAACGACCCCGACTTCGCCGACCCCCACAAGCCCGTAGGCCCCTTCTACGCGGAGGAGGAGGCGGAGAGGCTCCGGAGCGAGAAGGGCTGGACGATCGTGAAGGTCCGACCCAACAGCGACCGGCAGTGGAGGCGCGTGGTACCTTCCCCGATCCCCCTCGGCATCATAGAGGGGAGGGCCATAAGGAAGATGGTCGACTCGGGCATGATCGTCATCGCATCGGGCGGAGGCGGCATACCAGTGATCAGCAACGAGGACGGGAAGTTGGAGGGGGTCGACGCCGTAATCGACAAGGACAGGGCCGGTGAGGTCCTTGCCGAGGATGTGGGCGCGAACGTCCTCCTGATCCTGACAGACGTCGACAGCGCCAAGCTCGACTACGGAAAGCCTGATGAGAGGCCCATCGAACGCATGACCATCTCCGAGGCGAGGAGGTTCTCGGACGAGGGGCACTTCCTTCCGGGGAGCATGGGCCCCAAGGTGGAGGCGTGCATCAAGTTCGTGGAGCAGGGCGGCGAGAGGGCCATAATCACGTCACTGGAGATGGCCGCGGACGCAATGGAGGGGAGGGCGGGGACGACGGTCGTCTCGGGCTAGACTCATCTCTTAAATACTTCATTTTAACTTCATTTATGCAAGATGCCTGAATTATCAAATATTTTGACGCCTCTAGCCGGAGAAATAGGCGTCGGCGGGATAGGAGGCTTCCTAGCAGGCTGGGCCTTGAAAAAGGCCGCGAAAATGGTCGCCGTGCTGATAGGCGTCGCCTTCCTCGGCCTCCAGTACCTGGCATACAGGGACATCATCTCCATAGATTACGGCGCCCTCCAGAGCTGGGTCAATGAGCTCGTCGGGCAGGCCAGCGGAACCCAGTCGCTGCTCATCGACTTCATCGCCCACGCGCCCTTCGGCGCCGCCTTTGTCGGCGGATTCTACCTGGGGCTCCAGAAGGGCTAGAGGGGCCTCAGGAGGAGGCAGTAGAGCCCTTCGAAGAAGAGGGGGAGCTCTTCCAGGATTTCCACATTGTACTTTCTTTCTACCTCGTCCAGATCTAGCTCAGTCCTCGAGGAGACGACCGCAATTATTCCGCCACCGGGATTGAGGTGCTCTTCCGCCACGGCCAGGAACCTCAGAAAGACCTCGTAACCGACCTCACCGCCGGCCCACGACGCCTCGTCAGTCTCTCCCTCCGAGGGAAGGTAAGGGGGATTGAAAAGGATCCAGTCGAACCGTGCGTCCCCAAGGCTCTCGAACAGGTCACCGACAGTAAACACCATCTTTCCCAGGACTCCTGCGGCTTCGGCCCTACCCCGGGCCACCCTTAAGGCCTCCGGGTCGATGTCGACAGCGAAGACCGAGGTCACACCCGGCTCCTGAGCTGCCTCGACAGCCAGTACACCGCTCCCAGTGCCCATGTCCAGGACGGCTCCTTTGATCCTCCCAATGGCGTGCCTGAGGAGCAGAAACGAGTCCTCGGCTGGGCCGTAGACCCCAGTCATGGCAGTGGGTATGTAGACGCGGTTCGAGAAAAGGGTAACTTCGCCCATCCACTCAGCTTTTATCGTCTCGTGACCGAACCCTGATCGTCATGATAGTCACGGTTCTGGGCTCGGGCTCCAACGGCGGCGTCCCTCAGTGGGACTGCTGCTGCCCCGCCTGCACGCGAGCCAGAGAGGACCCCCGACTACGGCGCACCCGTTCATCAGTGGCCGTCTCCGTGGACGGCGCACGTCACGTCCTTGTCGACGCATCCCCTGACCTGAAGTTCCAGCTTGAGGCAGTGGGCCTGACACCGATACCCGACGAGGCCGTGCACGGACGGCACAACCGCGTCGACGCCGTGCTCCTCACCCACGGACACGGAGACCACTGCGTGGGGCTCGCCGAGTTCTCGACGGGGAAGAGCTTCGAGATCCCCGTCCACGCCCCCGAGGACCTCATCCGGTTCCTCTTCGGCGACCCCGACGACAGCAACTTCTTCGGAGACCTGGGGAGGCTAGCGAGCAACTACGTCACGCCCCACGTGCTGGATGATAGCGGCAGGCTCGAGCTCCTTGACGGCCTGCATGTCAGCGGCTTCGAGATCAATCACACGGACAGGCTGGAGGACGGGACCTGCTTCCCGAGTAGCACCTTCGGCTACGAGCTGGAGGCCGACGGCAGTCGTTTAGTCTACACCTCCGACCTTGGGCTGCTGACGAACAACCTCTTGGAGCGGGTGAAGGGCTCCGATCTCTTCATGCTGGACGCGACATTCTGGTGGGACGACGAGCTGACGAGGTTGAGTGGGATCAGGAAGACCTCCTACGAACTCGGACACGTTCCAGTAGAGGAGAGCGTGGAGATGCTAAGAGACTTGGACGTCGACAGGATAGTTTACACCCACCTGAACCATACCAATCCCATGCTGGACCCCATGCAGCCCATGGCCGACATCGTCAAGAACGCAGGATTCGAGATAGCCCACGACGGGATGACGATAAAGTTCTAGGACAGTACGCCTGCAGGACGCTAGATGCTGCTGATCCCATCGGTCACGAGGGCGTGCAGCGCTCCCAGGTTGCAGGCCATCCCCACGGAGGCAGCGACTTCGCCAAGCTCCTTCGCGGTCTTCGCACCCAGCATCTTGAGCGCGATCCTCGCCGTGGGATTGGCCGAGATGGTGCCCCCGATTATCCCCACGGACATGGGCATATCCAGCACCCCCCTCAGATCCCCAGCCTCATTCCTCACCCACTCCGACAGGGGTCGGTACCGTCCCGACAATGAGGCAAAGGCGTGGGCCCCTGCCTCGACGGCCCGCGTGTCGTTGTTCGTCGCCATGAGGACTGTGGAGACGCCGTTCATTATCCCCTTGTTCTGCGTCGCGGCCCGATAGGGGTCTGCATCGGCGAATCTTGACGCCGACACGATGCCGTTCACCACCTCGTCGTCGATGACATCGGCCTTTAACACCGCCTCGACCCGTGTCCTCCTCTCGCTGGAGAGGTTGGAGATCACCCTGACGCTTGTTTCCCCACCGGCGATGGTCGCGATCAGCGGTGAAACCTTCTCGCACATCGAGTCAACCAAGTTCGCTCCGAAGGAGTCTCTGACACCCACGAGCAGCTCCACGACCAACATCCGATCCACGTCGGTCTCCAACCCCTCGTCCTAAGGTCCACGGCCCTCCGTTTCCTGGAGAGCGTGTTCGCCAGCGCCAGCACATCGTCCTTGCGCGATTCCAGCTCCGTCATCGCCTTCTTATAGTCCGGTACGTCCGTCATCTGGATCAGTCCGATCTCGATGGGGTCCGTACTGGCGGTCACGAAACCCCCGCTCTGCCTCACCAGCCCCGCGCCCCTCACGGTTATGGCGATGACTTTACTCTGCTCTGTCGCCATCGGCACCATGAACTCCCTGCCGTTGACGAGGAAGCCCTATATAATCCCGACGGGGACCTGCATAAGGCCTATGACGTTCTCGATCATCCCATCGGCCATCTAGAGGCTCAGCCCCCCGACGGAGGAGAGGGCATCGAACTCTTCGTCGGTCAGGCCCGCATGCTGCCTCAGATACTCGCGCCTCTCCGCCGGGCTCAGGAGCGACAGATCTGCGTGGTCTGAGGGCATATTGGAGAGATCAAGGTTTGTGGAATAGAAAAGGGCTTTGAAAAAAGGGAGGCTTGTCAGTCTGTCACATAGCGGTAGAGGAGCTCCACCGTCTGATCGATGTCGTCCAGATGCATCATCTCGATGGGCATATGGCTGTAGCGGCAGGGGGTCGCCACGAGGTTGGGCTTTGTCCCCCCCAGCACCATGGAGACGCCGTCAGAACCGTAGTTCTCGAAGATACCGTGCTGGTAGGGCAGGTCGTGCCTCTCGGCGGTCTCCCTGAGCTCCCTTATCGTGTCCACGTTGTAGACGATTCCGGCGTCCCTCCAGACCAGGACGGGGCCTCCCCCCAGCTTGATGGGCATGCGCCCCTTGGGCAGGGCCGGGTAGTCCCCTGCGATGCCGATGTCCAGCGCTATCCCGATGTCGAAGCCATGCCGGGAGAGGGACTGGGCGCCCCTGAGGCCGACCTCCTCTAGGACCGTCGACGCCATGTATAGGTCGCAGGACAGCTCCTCCCCCTGGATCTTCTCGGCGATCCCCAACATCACAGGATAGGTGAAGCGGTCGTCCATGGCCTTGCCAAAGACCTTCTTACCCAGCCTCTCCGTGGTCGGGTTCCAGATGATCGGAGACCCCACGTGGATGCCCCTCTCCTCGACCTCCTCACTGCTCGACGCCCCTATGTCGACGTAGATCTTCCAGTTCTCAAGGGGCGCCTCCCTCTCCTTCGCCGTGAGGACGTGACCCGCCCCCGAGATGAAGGCCCCCCTGACGTCCTCGCTGTCCCCGATGACTAGGGCCTTCTGGCCGACTAGGCAGTAAGGGTATGCCACCTTTCCGCCTCTGCCCCGGCTGATGTGGAGGAAGCCGTCGTCTGTGATGCTCAGCACGTAGGAGGCGATTTCGTCGGCGTGGCCGAAGATCACGATCTTCCTCCCCTCCGCTGGGAAGTGGGCCAGCACGTTACCGACGTTGGTGAGCTTGATCTCGTCCGTGTAGGGTCTCAGGTCCCCCATGAACTCTTTCTGGACACGGTGCTCGTGGCCCATGGGCCCAGGGATCTCTGTGTACTTCTTCAATAACCCGTAGGTGTCCATATCTATCTCACACCCTTGAGATCCTTTTTTAAATTAAATCGTTTGCGAGCCGGGGAGACGCAGCTTTATTATCTCAAGGCAGGATGTTGAACCGGTGAAACGTTTGATCGACGGAGAAGTCGCGAAGTTCATCGCCTCCACGGAGTTGGTCCTTTATCCTCACGAACTGACCATTGTGAGTGTCCCACGGAGCGAGGAGGAGACCGCGAAGGACCTCATCGGAGGAATCGAGGCCTTCTCATCCATCACATTCGACGTGGCAGAGGTGTCAATGGTAGTTGAGACCGAGGAGTGGAACCGCTTGAAGGGGCGCTTCGAGGAGTATTCCGAGGAGGGGCCATACCGGCTCATCACCTTCGACATAGTCCTGGACCTCTCCGTCGTCGGCTACCTTTCAGCCGTCTCTGCTAGGCTCGTTGAGGCGGGCGTGAGCATTTACGCCCTCTCGACCTTCTTGAGGGACCACATCCTCGTGAAGGATGAGGACGCGACCAGAGCGGTGAAGGCGCTCCGAGGGCTCATAGAGGAGTGCAGAGCAAGAACAGAGTGACCGCCCCACTCAGTCAGGGAACCGAAAGATGGATGACCCGTCATGGTAGTCTGACAACGTATCCGTCGAATTCACTCGTATCTCAGTGCTTCTACCGGGTGCAGGTTCGAGGCCCTCCATGCCGGGTAGATCCCTGATAGCACGGCGGTCGCCACGGCGAAGCCCACTACGAAGAGTCCGAGGCCCAGTGAGGGAGCCACGGCGAGGTTGATGATTCTGCTTATGATCTGGCTGAGAACGACGCCGAAGGCCACGCCGATGGCGCCCCCGACGAGGCCCGTGAGGACGGCCTCTGAGAGGAACATAAACATTACGTCGCTGCTCTTCGCTCCGATGGCCTTGAGCACGCCGATCTCCCTCGTCCTCTCCATCACGGAGACGGTCATAGTGTTGATGATGCCCACCCCGGCGACGATGAGGGAGATCGCAGCGATCCCGCCGAGGACCGACTCGATGGTGCCCATCACCTGGGTCACGCGCTCCTGCGCGGACTCGTAGGTCACCACCATAACCTCGTCCCCAAGTTTCTCCTCCACCCTCTCAGCGACCTCGCCCACAGTGTCCAAGCTGTCGGCCTGGGCCATGATGAAGTCGTACTCGTTCCCCACCTCAAAGAACTGCTGGGCGGTCCTAAGTGGGACTCCGATGGAGTCGTCGAGGTTCGCCCCGACCCCTCCGCCGGTCCTCTCGTAGATGCCGACTATCCTGAGGGTGAGCGTCTTGGTCTCGTCCTTGACTCGCGCCTCGATCTTTATGCGATCCCCCACCTTCAGGATCGGCTCGTCCTCGTCCTGGGGCTGAGCGATGTTGGCCCCGACGACGACAGCGGCGTTGTCGGTCCTGAGGAGCTTCCTTCCTGTCTCCACCTGGTACTGCTGGTTGAGCTCGAAGTACTCGTTGGTCACGCCGTAGACTTCGCTGTAGAACTCATGTCCCCTCACCTCGAAAGTGCAGAACTTGCTGGCGATGATCGGCGTCGCCTTCCTGACCCCGTGGACCCTGGACACTATGTCTAGGTCCCGCCAGTTGAGTGTGCTCGTCACCAGTCCGCGTCCCTGCTGGAGGTGCCCCGGAACGATCATGATGTTCTGGGGGCCGAACATCTGCAGCTGGCCGCTCACCTCGTTGCTGAGCCCCTGTGTTATGGAGACGAGTCCGGTGACCGCGGTGCAGCCTATGAGGATGCCGATGAGGTTGAGTGCGAACCTGAACTTCCTGTCGCCAAGGCTCTCAACTGACATGGCGGCGATGTCCGAGATCTTCAAGTCTCCCACTCCTATGGCCTGAGCCCCAGCAGGTTCCTCAGCCAGGCCCAGAAGCCTCCGCCGGAACCGGTGGACGGCTCATGACCCCTTCCCTCGGTCACACGCACCGGCATACCGACGGATGCCTCGTGTTCCTTGTTCAGGTCGTCGGTGTATTTGATCCCCAGTGAAAGCGAGTAGTCCCCGGGATCGGTCCCCTCCCTCACCTTCACGTTGAGGTCGAAGGGTATGGGGCTGTCCGGGTCGACGGCGCCGATGTACTCACCGCTCCCCTGGGTCCTCTCGAAGACAGAGTCCTCCTCCACGAACATGTCGACGAACTTGACGCTTTCGGTCCCCACCAGGAGCAGGTCCGCCTCGAGCACCGCCACCTCGCCGGCCTCAGCGGTCACCGCCTCGTCGCCGATGAGGCTGAACTCGACGATTCCCCTGACGCTCAAGGTCAGCGCCTCTGCCATGCTCCCGAGGACGCCGTCGACGTCCAGGTAGCTCAGTGTGAGCGTCGCCGGGTACTGGCCAGCTCTGAGGTCGCCGTCAACGATAAGCCTGTATCCGGCCCCCTTCACATCGCCGACCTCGAAGTCGCCCAGGGAGACGAGAGTCGGCGTGACAGGTGAGAGGCCGGTCCCTAGTGCGAAGGCGAGTGAGGCCTTGACCTCGTAGGCCCTCGCGCCAGAGCAGGCCACATCCACGTTGAGGTCGAAGGTGTCCCCCGGCTGGATGGTTCCCGGCTCAGTCTCGTAACTCTGCAGCACGATGGAGGTCTGCTTCTGCACCTCCACGGCGTCGACGTTGACGCCAAGGGTGAAGGTCTCATAGTACTCCTTTCCCCCCTGGTCCTCGTAGGTCACCGTCGCAGCGAGGGTGTAGACGCCGAGGGGGGCGCTCCTAGAGATGTAGAGGGTGGGCTCGAAACTGCTCGACCCGTCGGGTTCGAGGATGGTTCCGGTGAACCTGCTGTCTCTGAGCAGTATGATGTACGGTGAGGACGAGGAGACCTTGGCGTCCACCTCGTAGATTGTTTCCTCGCCGATGTTCTGGACCGTGATACCAACCTTCTCGTCGACACCAGCCTTCAGGTCGGGGGCGTCGATGGTGACGTCCACATCGACCCGCGGCTTGGTGACGTTGTGGACTACGACTCCCACCTGCACCACGGCCGACTCGGGCAGGGTCGCGCCCTGCTTGTAGATCTTGATGTATTCCACCTGGAAAGTCAGCGTGTACGCCCCAAGCGGGGTGTCCTTGTCCACGTACAGCGTCGGGTAGAACCTCTGAGTCCTCCCCGCGTCTATCTCGTTGAACACCCGCTGGGCACCCTTCAGTATGCTGATGCCCGGCGTCGTCGCCGGCACCGAGAGGAAGGTCTTCACCTCGAAGACGTCGAAGTCCCCCGTGTTCTTCAGGGATATCTCAATGCGGTTCTCCTCTCCCGCGGTCAAATAGACGTCACTGGTTCCAATCCTCAAGAGAGGAGTGAACTCCTCCGCACCGACTACGGATATCTGGAATGCTGTCAAGCACGTGGCTATCATTAAAACTGTCAGGATCTTTTTTCTGTTCATGAGAACACACCCATCTTCTTCTCTCCCGTTATCATCCCATCGTGGAGCTGTAGGAGGCGCTTCGTCGACTGGGCCACCACGGGGTCGTGTGTGATGAGAACGAAGGTCTTCCCCTGCTCCTCGTTCAGCGCCCTCATCAGCTGCATGATATCGTCCCCCGTCTTGGAGTCCAGGTTGCCAGTGACCTCGTCGCAGAGGAGCACCGAAGGTTCGTTCACGAGAGCTCGCGCGATGGCGACGCGTTGCTGCTCTCCTCCGCTGAGCTCGCTGGGCTTGTGGTCCATCCGATCTCCCAGGCCCACCATCTCGAGGATCTTGGTGGCCCTCTCCCTCCGCTCCCCGCGGGGGATTCCGGCGATCGCCATGGGGAGCTCCACGTTCCCGAGGGCCTTCATGCGTGAGACGAGGTTGAAGAACTGAAATATGAACCCGATCTCCCTGTTGCGGAGCTCCGCTAGCTGGTTGTCGTTGAGCGTGGAGAGATCGACGCCCCTTATGTAGACCTTCCCCGATGTGGGCTTGTCCAGGGCGCCCATCATGTTCAGCAGCGTCGACTTACCGCTTCCCGACGGCCCCATGATGGCGAGGAACTCCCCCTCCTCGACCTTGATGTTTATCTTGTCGAGGACCCTCAGCGGCGTACCGGCCTGTGGGTACTCCTTCACGAGGTCGATGGTCTCTATGAGCGGTGTCA
>CP070784.1:1835615-1959364 GCA_020346605.1 Candidatus Bathyarchaeota archaeon
ACTCACATCCGCGTGTGCAGTATGGACTGTACTCGTTTATTGGAGTTTTCATCTTATCTAACGATTCGTGTGTGGATAAACTGTGACGGGCGCGTGCACGCTGGATGATAATTTTCATAATAATCTCTTGCAGAATTGGATGACTTGCGCGCGCAGGACGATTAAATAATTGAAATGAATAGGCAGCAGGACAGTGGCTGACTTTCTATCACTGGCCTACTTCAAACGAGAATGCAAGCCGCGCGCGCACCTCAGGCAAAGAAGGCTACGCTCGGCCTGAGCTCAGGCCTACTAATGCGAGAAGCACTAATGGCCACGGCGCGCGCGCTCCACATCTATCCTGTCCTTCACCGTGAGCACATCCGCCGGGTTCACCCGCCGCTTCATGCTCCTCCAAGCGACGAGAGGAGCCATCCTGCGGACCTCCAGTGCCTCGAAGAACCTGCGTGACTCGAAGCCGCTGTCCCCAGCCAGCAGCTCCACCTCAAGATCCTCCCCGAGAACCCGGTCCAGCAACGGCTCCACGAGAAGAGGCTCGTTGACGTTTGCGGGGGCCTCGACGTGGCTCAGAGGGAAGCCCTCTACGTCGGTGAGGAACAGGCTCCTGTATCCGAGGTAGAATCCCTTCCTGCCTTTTCCAAGCCTTGCGTCGGGGACTCCCCGGCCCTGCTTGCTGTCGTCGAGGCTTCTGCTGCTCCACGCCCTGAGGTCGGTGCCGTCCACGCAGGCGGCCTGCACGAGGCCTACGGCGGACAGGGGCTGAGACTCCCTGAGTCTGAGGGCTTCTCTTCTGAGCCAGGCCTCTATGATGCGGAAGCCCTCGGAACCAATCCTCCTCTTCATCTGTGAGAAGTGGGCCTCCGTCGGGGCTTTCTCACCGTATCCGCAGGCCTTTCTGAAGCAGGGGTCCCTCTTCAGGCGCTTCACCAAGTCCTCGACGTAGGGTATCTGGAGGAGCTGTCGGAACATCAGCGCCCTGAGGTCCCACTCAGGGTCGTACTCCACGGGCCTCCCCGGGCCTTCGGTGTGGAGGTCTGTCCAGAGGGTGGGATGGATGGGAGTTAAATCTAGGTTCTAGAATAGTAGCTTGGGAGAACCTTCTCCCTTCATCCTCTCTCAAGATGATTAGAAGGGGCTCTCCCAATAAACTTCTAGTAATTATTTAATCGGCCTGCGCGGGCCATCGTTCGTATTCATGTTTGAGTGTTCGTGTAGAGTTCACTATTTTCAGGCGGTGCCCACTCACCAGTATAGGGATCATAAGTGCATCTCGGTGATTTTGCTGTTAATTTTCCTGTGAATCCAAAAGCCCAAGGTCGACAATCGGGACAAATATACCTATATTCACAGTCTTTACATACTTCGATCTTATCCATGGTAAGTTCCCAAAAATATTTCATTTTTTCATTATTTATTAGATCTTTTAACCTTTCATCGTGGACATTCCCCACGACTTGTTCTCGACCAAAGTTACATGGTAAGACATCACCAGCACTGGTCACTGTTACCTTCCCCATCCAACAACTATTCCAAAACAAGTTCTTCTCGTATACCTGTTTATTGACCACAAAATCCGGTTCAGAACGTAATAACAATAGACTATAATCTTTTGGCCAGAATCTTTGATTAATACCTCTACCTGTGGGTCGAATTGGATCAGGAAGTCTTGTCAGGACCCCCAACTTTGAAAGAAACTGTATTGTGTCATCTAGTTCTTTCTCGTTCTGCTTCATTGCTACAGCTGCACCGAACACTCGAACGTTATAGGCCAGGAGGAGTTTTAGATTACCTAGCATCTTATCAAAACTACTCTTGACCTGTGTTATTGAATCATGCGTGTCTGGTCTGTATGAATAAATAGAAAAAGCTACATGGACCTCATTTTCTGCAAAAAACTTGATTTGATCTTCGTTAAGAAGAGTACCATTTGTGAAGATTTCCACAATGTCGACCCTAGATTTCGCATATTCAATTAGCTCAATTAAATCAGCCCTCATCGTTGGTTCACCACCAGTGAACTGAATCTTTCTACAATTCATCTCAGCTGCATCATCTATGACACTAAATATTGTCTTCTTCGAAAGCTCTTCACCAATTTGAGGAGAATCGGCATCTGCATAACAATGGACACACTTAAGGTTACATCTGGAGGTGATCTCAATCCAGATCGTATCCAATTTACCTGTTGGCTTTAAAATAGGTAATTTTACATTTTTCTCTAACGATTTTTGGATGACTCCTTTCTGTATTAGATCATCAATATAAGAAATGACTTCTTTTTTATGAAGTAAATTTTCCATATCACAAACTGTCTGAGAAATTGTGTTACCTTGTTCACCCAACTTAATAATTTTAGTACCTATTCTATTAATTCGATAAATCTCTCCATTAGAAAAATCAAGAATAATCGAGTACTTTGCCCCGTTTACGATACACTTGTTCTCAGATAAAAAATAATAATTATTAATAAAGAGGATTCACCTTAATCTCGACTTTTTCTGAATTCTTCAATCTCTTCCTCAATTTTAGCAAGACGTGATTTTACTTCGTCTAAACTTATTTTAATATCTTTGATTTCGTAGCCCTGGGGTACACACATAGAGCACATCATTCTAGGCAGAAAAATATCCAAGAGCATGTTACATTGGGGTACACATCCACTGACAAAGGGTACGCACATCAAATCACGCATGTTTTTTACCTCTGAAGCTGGATTACATGCTACAATCTCAATGTGTGGTAAGCATACTTCAATTTCCTTTAATTTATCTTCAACAGGATTACAGAGTTTTAGACTGAATAATCTCTTAGGATTGATTTTTTCTATTGTAGGTTTATCGCTTTCAGAGCCCATTTTGTGTACTATTCATATCCTGTATATATAATATTTATTGTGCGTGCAGTTGTTTGAGTGCTTGCGTTTAAAAATTTTATTTTCGAATGTTTTTACACTTTACGCGCGCGGAGAATTTAAAACTAGTTCTTGCTATATTAATAACGATTTTATGAGTGACCTTGAATCTATTTCGGTCATTATTGCAGCGTGTAGCGTGATAATTGCAACTTTTTATTATGTTAATAATCTGATAAAAGCTGAAAAAATGAGGGAATTAACTCTTAAAACTCAAGATATATCCCTGGAAACAAGACAAGCACAATTGTTTATGGACATTTATTCAACTTGTAGAGAAAGAGAGTTTGTTAAGATGAGTAATGATCTTATGTATAAGTATAATTGGGACAGTTATGAAGAATGGCTGGAGAAGTATAGTCCAGAGTCTAGGACTGAGGAATCTCATAGTTATATTGCAATCAATAGTTTCTATGAAGGCGTTGGTGTCTTGTTAGAACAAGACCTCATCGATATCAAGTTAGTTTATAAATTACTTCATCCAACACCAAAATGGATATGGGAAAAAATTGGACCAATCGTTATTGAGAGAAGGCGTCGGAGAAATACTCCTCAATCATTACAGTGGTTCGAGTTTTTAGTAAAAGAATGCGAAAAATATGAAAAAGAACATGATGATCTCTCTGATTAATGCGCGCCCCCGCGCGCTCAGATTATATCGATAAAGCCCATATGGCCCGTTCGATGTCATCGCTCTTCATGATAAACGAGCCCGACGCGATGATGTTTGCCCCAGCATCCCTCGCAACTCTGGAGTTCTCTACATTCATCCCTCCGTCCACCTCGATGGAGATCTCGTGATCTATCTCCCTGATCCTCCTCACCTTATCCAAAGCCTCCGGGAGGAACTCCCCCCCATACTTCCCGGGGTTCACGGTCATCACCAAGACGCCGTCGACATCTCTCAGGTAGGGTTCAACGCGTTCTACTTCTGTCTCAGGGTTGATCGCCAACGTCAGCCGGAGCCCCAGCTCCATCACGCGACTGATCGCAGTCCCGACGTCGGACACGGTCTCTACGTGTATGA
Source organism: Candidatus Bathyarchaeota archaeon (assembly GCA_020346605.1). GTDB lineage: Archaea > Thermoproteota > Bathyarchaeia > TCS64 > TCS64 > BS750m-G28. The sequence continues at coordinate 1,839,554 of CP070784.1, forward strand.
TGGCTGTATCCACTTTCCCGGATAGCGATGGGAGACGTTCCAGAGGTTCGACAACCATCATGTGGACCTCGTACTCGAAGACCTCGGGGAGCTCGAAATCGAAGTCCAAGGATCTGTTCGGTACGAACACACCGTCCATGACATCGAGCATCACTCGATTGGCTCTGCCTTTCAACCTCTCCAGCATCGAGTCGAGTTCGATCTGGTTCTGGGCTATTATCGCGGGGACGATCAGTGTGGCCATGTCAGGTATCCATTCGACAAATGGGTGTACAAATACTTAGCTTCTCAGAGTGGCCCAATCGTGTTGCCCCAAACCCTCTAATATCCACGGCTCTATCTACTGAACAGCAGTTCTCTAGGCGTGTGAATAGATGATCGTGTGCGGTCACTCCAAGGTCGGAGCCACGGAGGGTGGCTGGAGGATCACCATCGACGAGAAGATAGCGGGGGCCCTCAACCTCTTCCCGGGGCAGAACATTTTCGGGGGGAGCACCGAGGGCTCCACGAGGCTCTCGGTCTCGACGTTACAGCTCAATCCCCACGTCAGTTACTTCAGGGTCTTCATGGAGGACGTCATGGGCTCTCTGGCCAGCATCGCGGAGCTCTTCTCCTTCAGGAGTGTCAACGTCCTCAGCAGCGGGGCCTTCGGTCTGGGTAACATCTGGGTCTCCGAGTACATCGCTGACTTCAAGGGGATGGATGTCACTGCCGACGACATCGTCAACGACATACAGGGCCTCGGCGGCTTCGTGACCTCCCGCGAGATCACCGAGTTCTTCCCCCAGGCCTTCGAACTGGAATCGACCTACGAGATACAGGTAGACGACCATGGTGAGATGTACCTGCTTCTACCAAAGATCGCAGCTAGCGTGGCAGGGAAAGGGAGTTACTCTATCCTCAAGGCTTGGGCTGACATTCAGGCTCTCTTCATCGATTTCTTCCCTTCGGGCATCAAGCTGGTGCAGATCTCCGCGATGCTGAACGATATCCCTGGCGCACTCAACAGGCTGGCCTCCCTCATCGGGACCCAGGTAAACATGCACGCGATCGACGCACAGCACCACGAGGAGGCCACAGGGCTGTGGATTGCCTATGGTGTCCTGGAGATAGGTAGCCTCGAAGAACTCGCCTCCAGGGCAGAAAGCGCTCCGGAGATACTGAAATTCGATGTGAAGCCCTTGGGTTGGACGGGCTGAAGATTCAGAAAAGATCGCGTCTGGCTCATTCTACCTGTCCGGTATCCTTAAATAAACCTCTACGGATTGATGGACAAAATTCGGTGGTGTAAGGATGCGCCAATTCCTTTATCTGAAGCGCAGTTAGACGATCTCCGTCGGATTGTGCTTCGGACCATAAATAAGAACCAAGTTCTGATCCTCACCAACATCCCAAGGGTCCCGGCGTCGATAACATCGGTGCTGAGGGGCATCTCTCAGAGGTTCCACGTGCCGCTCTCGACCCTGAAGAGGAACGCCCAGATGCTGAGGGACCTGAACCTCATCAAGTACGGTGAGGCCCAGAACTTCTCCGGCGTCGAGCTGACGGAGCTGGGGCGCTTTATCTCGGAGCTCACTGTCAGCGAGGAGCCCACCATCCTGGGCAACATGGTTCAGACCCGCTCCGGGTTCCGCCCGCTGGGCACGGTCATCAAGGACCTCAGGAAGCGGGTGCTCAGGATTATAGCAGAGGCCGGCTCTGGACACCTGGGCGCCTCCCTCTCGGCCGTGGACATCCTGGCGATCCTCTACTTCATGAGGATGAGATACGACCCCAAGAACTCCAACTGGCCGGACAGGGACAGGCTGGTACTCAGCAAGGGCCATGCGGCCCCGGCACTCTATGCGGTCCTGGCAGAGGCCGGTTTCTTCCCCGTCGAGGAGCTCACCACACTGAGGGAGATGGGGGGCATACTGCAGGGGCACCCGGAGATGGGGATCCCCGGCGTCGACGCGAGCACCGGTTCTCTGGGGCAGGGGCTCTCCATCGCGGTCGGTATGGCCATCGCCGCGAAGCTGGATGGCTCCGGCTACAGGGTCTACGCCCTGCTGGGGGACGGCGAGCTCGACGAGGGGCAGATCTGGGAGGCGGCTCTCACGGCCGCTCACCATGGGCTGGACAACCTCACTGTCATTGTGGATCGCAACGGGTTCCAGCTGACGGGGAGGACGGAGGACGTGAAGAAGATCGAGCCCCTGGAAGAGAAGTGGAGGGCCTTCGGCTGGGAAGCCGTTGGGGCCGATGGCCACGACCCGGCGAGCATACTCACCGCCCTCGACTCCTGCGACCTCACCAGCGGTCGACCCAGCGCCATCATCGCCCACACCACCAAGGGGAAGGGCGTCTCATTCATGGAGGGCAACTCCTACAGCAGGAAAACCCCCAGCGCCCAGGAGCTGGTTCGTGCACTGTCGGAGCTGGCTTAGACATGACGACAGCGCAGGAGGCCTCCCAGACAGAGTACTTCGGCAGGGCCCTCGTGTCCCTCGGAGACAAGCACGGGGACATCGTCGTCCTCGACCCCGACGTCTCAGCGTCCACGAAGACCAGCTACTTCTCCGAGAGGTTCCCTGACAGGTTCATCAACGTAGGCATCAGCGAGCAGGACATGATCGGCATCGCAGCAGGCCTCGCGGCCTCCGGCAAGGTGCCGGTCGCCTGCGGCTTCGCAAAATTCGTCACCGGGAGGGCCTGGGAGCAGGTGGCCAACTCGGTCGCCCGACCCGCGTTGAACGTGAAGATCGTGGGGAGCCACAGCGGCCTCTCCCCCAGCGCCGACGGCGACTCACACCAGACCTTCGGTGACGTCGCATTGATGCGTGTCCTCCCCAACATGAAGGTCGTGGTCCCGGCTGATGCTCCCGAGGCCGCAGATACGCTGGAGGTTCTCGTAAAGACTCCGGGACCGACGTACCTCCGCCTGAACCGGGGCAGCACGCCCGTGGTCTACGGCGATGGGTGCAACTTCAAGCTGGGCAGGGCAAACGTCCTGAGGGAGGGCTCCGACGCGACGATCATCGCCGACGGTATCATGGTCTCCATGGCCAAGAGGGCCGCAGACATGCTCGCCCAGGAAGGACTGGATACCTCGGTGGTGGACATGCACACGGTCAAGCCGCTGGATGCCTCCGCCGTTGAGAGGGCGGCACGCGACACTGGCGCAATCGTCACGGCCGAGGAGCACAGCGTCATCGGCGGGCTTGGTGGGGCCGTTGCTGAGGTCCTGAGTGAGTCAAATCCGACTCCCATGAAGAGGATCGGGATCAGAGACCGATTCGGCGAGTCCAGCAGGAGCTACGGCGACCTGCTCAGGGCACACGGGCTGACGACGGAGGCGATAGTTGAGGCTGTCCAGAGGGTTGTCGAGAGGAGAGGCTAAAATGACGATAGAAATTTCCAGAAGGATCAGGCTAGCTGCAAAGAGCGAGGAAAGACAGAAAACCAGGGTGAAGATTGGCGACGTCGAGATCGGTGGGAGGAAGATAGCAGTCATCGCCGGCCCCTGCTCCGTGGAGTCCAGGGAACAGCTGATGGAGGCCGCGCGAGAAGTCAAGGCGGCGAGGGCATCGATGTTGAGAGGGGGAGCCTTCAAGCCTCGCACGCTCCCCTACAGCTTCCAAGGCCTCGGGGAGGAGGGGCTGAAGATACTGGCCGATGCCCGTGAGGAGTACGGGCTCCCCATCGTGACGGAGGTGATGTCCCCTGAGAACGTCGGCCTCGTGGAGAGGTACGCAGACGTGCTCCAGATAGGGGCCAGGAACATACAGAACTACCCCCTGCTCAAGAGGGTGGGGAAGGCGGGGAAGCCGGTGCTCCTGAAGAGGGGGCTGGCGTCAACCATCGAGGAGTGGCTCAGCGCCGCCGAGTACGTCCTGGACGGCGGAAACGAGGACGTCATCCTCTGCGAGAGGGGCATCAGGGCGTACCAGAAGCTCACCAGGTTCACGCTCGACATCACGGCCGTCCCACTGCTCAAGGAGGTGAGCCACCTCCCGGTCGTTGTAGACCCCAGCCACGGGACCGGCCACAGGTCCCTCGTGGCACCCATGGCCAGGGCCGCCGTGGCTGCGGGAGCCGACGGCCTTCTCATTGAGGTCCACCCCATGCCAGAGGAGGCGAAGAGCGACGGCGCCCAGTCCCTGACGCCCGAGGGGTTCAACTCATTGATGAGGGGGCTCTCCCCAATCGCCGAGGCGATGGGAAGGACACTGTGAGGATGAAGATGACGACAGCCGACACCGCCGGAGACTCGCCGATCACAGTGGAGTTGGGTGAGAGGAGCTACCTGGTACACGTCGGAAGGGGGCTCATAGGGAGAGTTGGGGCGCTCATCCGGGAGAGACTGCCCGCAGCCAGAAAATGCGCCGTCGTGACCAGTAAGGCGATCCTGGGGATCCATGGAAACGCCCTGATGGAAGCCCTGGGCGGGGCCAGTATCGAGGCGACCTCAGTCCTCGTCCCCGACGGTGAGGAGGCGAAGACATGGAGCTGCGCTGAGCGCCTGATAGGGGAACTCTTGGAGAACCGCCTCGCCAGGAAGTCCGCGGTCGTCGCCTTCGGGGGGGGAGCCGTCGGCGACCTCTCGGGGTTCGTCTCCGCCATCTTCCTCAGGGGCGTAAGTCTGGTGCAGGTGCCCACGACGCTCCTGGCCCAGGTGGACAGCAGCCTCGGAGGCAAGGCAGCGGTCAACCACCCCATGGGGAAGAACCTGGTCGGCGCTTTCCACCAGCCATCATTGGTCGTGTCGGATCCCGAGCTCCTCATAACGCTCCCGAGGAGGGAGGTCCTCTCCGGCATGGCCGAGGTGGTGAAGCACGGCGTCATCGCCGACTCGGAGCTATTCGACTACATCGAAAAAAGGAGCGGAGAACTCGTCGACACCGATCCCGACGCGCTCAGCCACGTCGTGAGGAGATCGGTCGCCATTAAGGCCAGACTTGTGAGCCTGGACGAGAGGGACTCGAAGGGTGTACGGGTCATCCTCAACTACGGCCACACGGCGGGGCACGCCCTGGAGACACTCACGGGGCACGAGCTCAGGCACGGCGAGGCCGTCGCTATGGGGATGGAGATAGCCGCTAGGATATCAGCCGAGCTGGGACTCATCGAGGAGGTGGACGTGGGGAGGCAGATCAGGCTCCTTGAGAGGCTGGGCCTTGGCATGACCCCTCCCAAAGTCGGCGTGGAAGATATGATGGATGCAATGCGCAGGGACAAGAAGACTGAAAGAGGCTCCATCAGGTTCGTACTGCCAACAGGGATAGGCACACCTCCCGTCTTCAGGGCCGTGCAGGACGAACTCATATCCAGCGTCCTGGAGGGAGAGGGATACGGCTAGCCCACGGATCTGCGTGGCGATCACCGCCGGCGACACAGGACAGGCGGTGGAGTCCATTAACAGGGTCCTACTCCACGGGCCGGACCTCATCGAGCTCAGGCTCGACTACATGGAAGACCCCGTCGACTTGGCAGCGATTCGGGACGCCACGGCGCTTCCCCTCATCGCCACCGATCGCAGCGGCGACCAGGAGGATAGGGGAAACCGCTCCGAGGAGGATCGGCTGGAAATCCTCATGGAAGCCTGCGATGCGGGCTTCGATTACGTCGACATCGAGACGACAACACTCGACATTGAAGATGTCGTCAGCAAAGCAAAGGCGAAGGGCGTAGGCGTCATCGTGTCATTCCACGACTTCAATGGAACCCCTCAACGGCAGAGGCTCTTCGAGATCATGCGTCGGGAGCTCCGGCAGGGCGCCGACATCTGCAAGATAGTGGGCACATCGAACGCCCCAAGGGATTGCCTCACTTATCTGGCCTTCCTTGACGAGAACCGGAGCATAAAGCTGGTGAGCTTCGGCATGGGGAGCGCCGGCTCGATGTCCAGGGTCTTCTCGCCCCTCTTCGGGGGGGAGTTCACCTACGCCTCGGCGGGGATCGGCGAGGAGAGCGCCCCGGGGCAGCTGACGATATCGGATCTCAGGGAGATCTACAGGGTCCTGGGGGTCTGAGATGAGGGTCTGCTATCTTCTTGGCCATCCCGTCAGCCACTCGATGAGCGCGGTGATGCAGAACGCCGCCTTCAAGGAGCTGGACCTAGACTACGTCTACAAGCTAAGGGACGTGAAGCCCGATGAGTTGGGTGAGTGCGTGAACTGCCTACTACGGGAGCCCCAGGTTAGGGGGGCGAACGTCACCATCCCCCACAAGGTTTCAATCATCGAATTTCTTGACGAACTAGACGGGGACGCCTCGATCATAGGCGCTGTCAATACTATCGTCAACAAAGACGGACACCTGACCGGATACAACACCGACGTGACAGGCGTGAAGAGAGCCCTCGGAGAGAAATATGGGGATCTTGCCGGCGCCAAGACCGTAATGATAGGAGCAGGCGGGGCCGCAAAGGCCATCGGGTACCACCTCTCCTCCTCGTGCAAAAAACTCCGGATACTCAACAGGACCCCCAAAAGAGCAGCAAAGCTAGCGGAGTACCTCTCTGGACTGGCGGAGTGCAGCGCAACGGTGTCAGCCTCTCCATTGAGCAGAGGCAACATGGCTGAGGCGCTGGAGGATGCCGACATCCTCGTGAACGCGACCCCGGTGGGCATGATCCCTGGGATCGATGAGACACCCGTGGACAGTGACCTGCTTAGGCCTGGGCTCGTTGTATTCGACGCCGTATACAATCCTCTCAGGACTAGGTTGATCAGGGAGGCTGAGGAGGCCGGTGCGACGACGGTCACTGGGCTGAGCATGCTCGTCTACCAGGGAGCGGAGGTGTTCGGGCTCTGGACGGGGAGGGACGCCCCTGAGAATCTGATGGCGCGGGCTGCAAGCGAGGCGCTGGGAGGCGCGGCGCGTTGAACGTGGCGCTCTTCGGGTTCATGGGCGTCGGCAAGAGCACCGTGGGGAGGGTCCTGGCCGAGAGGAGCGGGCTCAGGTTCGTCGACCTGGACGCCGAGATAGAGGCCAGGGCCGGCAAGGGCATCCCTTCTATCTTCGAGGAGCAGGGGGAGGCCGCCTTCCGGGAGATCGAGAAGATCGTGGCCCTTGAGGCTGCTGCGAGCGACCGTCAGGTGATTGCGTGCGGCGGTGGCACTGTCCTGGACGCCGAGAGCCGGGAAGGTCTCAGTGAGACATCGATAATGATCCTCCTGACAGCAGAACCAGACACGATACTGGAACGCGTCGAGGTCGAGGATGAGACGAGGCCACTGCTACAGGTTGACGAGCGGATAGGGCGCATTGAGGACCTCCTAGCAGCCAGGAATCCTCACTACATCAAGGCGGCGGACATCATCATCGACACCACGGGAATGACGCCGCAGATGGTCGCTGATCACATTATGCGCCTCATTGGGGGGGAGCTCTGAAAGTGAGGATGGAGATAAGACCGACCCGTTTGCGAGGGACCGTCTCATCGCCCTCGTCGAAGAGCATGACACACAGGGCCCTGATCTGCTCAGCGCTCGCCCACGGGGTCAGCAACATACACGCCCCCCTGATCTCGGACGACACAGAGGCCACCGCCAGAGTGCTGAGGAAACTGGGTGTCGACATATCCGTCGAGGACGGCCTGTGGGTGGTGCGCGGCGGTGAGTTGCGGGGCCCAGGCTCGGAGCTGTTCTGCGGGGAATCTGGCACGACGTTGAGGTTCATGTCCGCAGTCTGCTCCACCGTGGAAGGGGAATGCCACCTTACTGGGGGGCCATCACTGTCCGGTCGCCCGGTGGAGCCACTAATGGAGTCCCTGAGGCAGCTGGGCGTAGATTGCGAGAGCTCGGATGGTACTCCTCCAGTGGTGGTGAAGGGGAAGGGAGGGCTAAGGAGCGGCAGCGTCCGAATACGAGGTGACGTCAGCTCCCAGTTCATCTCGGCCCTCCTACTCGTGGCACCGTTGGGGGATGGAGAGACAGATATCAGGGTCACCACGCCGCTGGAGTCGAAGCCCTACGTGGCCATGACCATCGACGCGCAGAGGGCTTTCGGAGTCGACGTGGATTCCTCGGAGGACATGAGGGATTTCAAGGTCGACAGCCAGAGCTACAAGCCCACCGATTTCAGGATCGAAGGGGACTGGTCCTCCGCTGCTTTCATGCTGGCGAGTGGAGCACTGGCGGGTGAGGTGACCATCGGATGCCTCAGCCGGCAGAGCCGCCAGGCAGACATGGAGATCATCAACATCCTGGGAGCTATGGGAATCGAGCTCAGCTGGAGCGGAGATGCAGTGACCGCTGAGAAGACGGAGCTCCGGGGAATTGATTGGGACCTGTCCGACTCACCGGATCTCTTCCCGATCGTCACATGCCTAGGTGCAGCCGCCAGCGGCAGAAGCGTACTGAGAGGACTTGGTCGCCTGCGATTCAAGGAGTCAGACAGGATCGAAGCGATGGTCAGCAACCTGGTTCGGATGGGGGTCGAGGTGAGACAGAGCGGGGACATCGTCGAGATCAAGGGCGGTACTCCTAGGGGCGCCGTCGTCGATCCCCACGGTGATCACAGGATCGCGATGGCGCTGGCTGTGCTGGGCCTGGTCGCCGATGGTGAGACAGCCGTACTCGATGCCGAATGCGTTTCAAAGTCCTACCCAGGCTTCTGGGAGGACTTTGTCAGTTTGGGAGCGGAAACAGGGAGGACGGAGGATGAGTAACAGCCTTGGTCGCTGGTTCAGGGTGACCAGTTTCGGTGAGAGCCACGGGCGCTGCGTGGGGGTCGTCGTTGACGGATGCCCTGCAGGCTTGCCCCTGGAGCCAGAGGACGTCCAGCAGGAGCTGGACAGGAGGAAGCCTGGTCAGAGCAGCGTGTCCACGGGCAGGGCGGAGGATGACAGAGTGGAGATCCTCTCCGGAGTCTTCAGAAGCCGCACGACGGGAGCTCCCATCTGCATGCTCATCTGGAACCTTGACCGCGACTCCTCGGGGTACGAGGAGAGGAGATGGACCCCCAGGCCCGGGCACGCCGACTGGACGGCCCACGTCCGGTACGGGGGCTTCAACGACTACCGCGGCGGGGGCAGGTTCTCAGGGAGGATAACCGCTGGATACGTCATGGCGGGGGCCGTCGCGAAGAAGCTCCTCGCCTCGGTCCTCGGCGTTGAGGTGCTGGCCCACTCCAAGGAGATCGGCGGGGTGGAGGCGCGCGACGTGGGCGCCAATGAGATGAGGAACAACGCTGAGGGGAATCCCGTCAGGTGCGCCGATCCGGAGGCTGCGAGGCTGATGGAGGAGGCCATAAACGAGGCGGCGTCGGATGGGGACAGCGTTGGCGGGGCCGTCGAGTGCATCGCTCTGAACGTGCCTCCTGGCGTCGGAAGCCCCGTATTCGACACCCTCGAGGGCGACATAGCAAAGGCGTTCTACGCGATACCGGCGGTGAAGGCTGTCGAGTTCGGGCTGGGGAAAGGATACTCCTCGGCCAGGGGCTCCGCGGCCAACGACGGCTATACTATCATCAACGGGAGGTTCAGCACCGAGACGAACAACGCGGGCGGCATCCTTGGAGGGCTGAGCAGCGGGATGCCGATCAGATGCTTGGTCACCTTCAAACCTACCCCTTCCATCGGCAGGAGCCAGAGGACAGTCGATGTCTCCAAGATGGTGGAGACGACCATCGAGGTGGGTGGGCGGCACGATCCTTGTATCGTCCCGCGGGCGGTCCCCGTCGTGGAGGGCATGGTGTCCGTGGTCCTCGCGGACCACGCCCTCGGGGCGGGCCTGATACCCAGAGTCCTGGGAGGGGTGTAGATGTCCTACGAGGAGAAGATTTCGGAACTAAGAGACGAGATCAACGGGCTGAATGCCGAGATCGTGGAGAAGTTGGCGCAACGGGTGATGGTCGCTAAAGCCATAGGTGAGGTGAAGAAGAGGCATGGTATGCCCATCGTGGACGCTGCACGGGAGAGGCGCGTCCTGGAGCAGATCAAGGAGCTTTCAGCCGCCCGTGGCCTCGACGCCAGCGGCGCGGGAAGGGTATTCCGGGAGATCATCAACCTCTGCACGGAGGCGCAACTGGAGGGGAGCCGATGAGGGTCGCGTTCCAGGGGGAGGCCGGCGCATACAGCGAGGAGGCGATCATAAAGCACTTCGGCCGCTCGGTTGAACCCGTGCCCAGGCCGTACTTCAGGGACGTCTTCGACGCGGTGGAGAGCGGGGAGGCTGACCTCGGCCTCGTCCCCGTAGAGAACTCCATCGAGGGCAGCATAGTCCGCAACTACGACCTGCTGAACGAGAGGACGCTGAAGGCACGGGGGGAGGTGGTACTCCGAGTCGTCCACTGCCTCATCGTCAATCCTGGGGTCCGCATCGAGGATGTAAGAAAGGTCTACTCCCACCCACAGGCTCTCGGGCAGTGCAGGGCGTACCTGGAAGAGAGGGGGATGGAGGCGATCTCGGCCTACGACACCGCCGGCAGCGTGAAGATGCTCAAAGCCACGGGGGCGGTGGACACGGCGGCCATAGCGAGCGGCAGGGCGGCCGAGGTCTACGGGATGGAAGTCCTAGCGAGAGGGATAGAGACCCATGCACAGAACTACACTCGCTTCCTTGTCGTGGGGCACGAGGACCACTCCCCGACCTCCGACGACAAGACCTCCATCGTCTTCATCGTCGATCACCGGCCTGGGACACTCCACATGGCCCTCGGCTCCATCGCGGGGAACGACATCAACCTCACCAAGATCGAGTCCAGGCCCCTCCTCGGCAAGCCGTGGGAGTACGTCTTCTTCATCGACATCCAGGGGCACCGGGAGGATGCGAAGATCCACAAAGCCCTGACGGAGCTAGGGCGGAGCTGTCGATCCGTAAAGATATTGGGCTCATACCCAACCGCCAAGCCGTAGCCCTACGAGGAAACGGGGTCCGCTAGAGCCTCTCACGGAAAAATGTCGAGACTATCTCTTCAGGGCGGTAAACGCTCTGTACCGCCTCTCGTCGGCATTGCGAAATTCAGGGTCCCTGCTCAGGGAGTCGACGAGTGAATCCATGTGCCTTCTGAACTTCTCCGAACTCCCGTCCAGCACATCTCTCAGCCTCATGGACTCCGATATGAGCTGATCAAGACAAGGCCGCGTGAAGGGGTTCTCCTTCAGCAGCGACTCGACTAGGAGGGGCTCCTCCCCCACCACGCTCTCGGCCAGGGCGAGCTGCACCGCGGAGGTTGTGCCTGACATCCTCTTCAGAAGGTGCACGTCGTTCCCCTGCAGCACCTTGGCGAAAGCCAGGTTCATCAAATAGGGGAGCGAGAGGACGAGGGACATCACACGGTCGTGCTCCAGTGCCTCGGACGAGATGATCTCGCCGTCGCCGAACCAGCGCCTCGCCGCCCTCAGCTCAACCCCACCATCGACTACGGGGACCACCACGGTGTTTTGCCCTTTCAGGGTCCTCGCGGTAGGCCCGAAGAGCGGGTGGAGGGACAGGGGGATGGCTCCGTGCTCTGTCGCCCTCCGCAGGGCATCGATGGTGGGAAGCTTCAGCGAGGAGATCTCGGCCAGGACCGCCCCCTCGCTCATGTGTGGAGCTATGTCGAGCACTAGATTCCGGGTCTCCATGATGGGGACGCTGACGAGCGCGAGGTCTACTCCCGTGACGGCCTCCCTGTTTGTGCGTGCAGACTCCGCTCCGCATGCGTCCGCCACCACATCGGCCTCTTCGAGCCTTCTGTCAGAGAGGAGCGTCGTGAAACCAGCGGACGCGAAGTGCCTGACGAACCATGCGCCCATCTTTCCGGTGCCCCCGATGACCGCGACCTTCAACTCAACCACCTGACCTGCAGATGTTGAGAGATTCGTGTATCAGTATTGTCGTAGTTGTTGAGCGCATGGTTGGTTTCCCAAGTGCAGACGATACCCGGATATTTCTGTTTTCGGGGCAGGTCGAACTGTCCTCACACGGGAATGAGAGGAGAGAGCTGTTCAGCGGACAGTTTTCTAAGATTCGTCAGTAGTATCAACTTCAGAGTCTTCTCGCTCAGGTTCCTTGACAAACAGGGCGAAGAAGATCACTCCCAGCAACCCTAAGGCGGAACTGGCGTAGAAGGGCGCCTGCGGCGAGACGTTCTCGTATAGGAACCCGCCCACCATGGGGGCCGGAGTGCACACGACCCTCGACAGGGTCCCCACGAGGCCAAGGACGCTGCCACGATACTCCGCCGGAGCCACCTCCGTTATCAGGGCCTGCCAGACAGGTCCGCCGGTGGAGCCCATCACGTTACCTCCGAGGCCTTCCCCGATGCCCCCTATGACACGCGCTAGGACCAGCCCGTAGAATCCCGAGGACAGTATGTACCCCACGCTCGCCATGGAGACCAAGACCTGGGAGAGGACGATGATGGGCTTCCTCCTGTTCCTGTCAGAGAGGAAGCCGCTGGGCATCATGAAAAGGGCGGCGATCAGGTTGGCCAGGATGCTGGCGATGCTCCACTGCATCTTGCTCAGGCCCAGCTCCTCCGTGCAGTAGACGACGATGAATGACCAGAAGATCTGGAACCCGAAGCTGCTCAGTATCGCCACGATGATCAGCTTCCAGATGACCTTGGGAGCCCTCTGCAGCTGGGACAGCGAGGTGCCGCGCCTTGGCACCGTCTCGCCCTGCACCTTGCCGGGGTCGGAGCCCAAAGTCTCGGTGATGTACCTCCACTGGAGCACCATGATGGGGAACATCACGACAAACGACGTGACGAGGCCGAGGTGGACGCCCGGGACGACCCCCATGGAGTCCATGATGTACCCTCCGAAGGGATAGGCAACCACAATGAAGAGGTACCACGACATCGTGTACGCTCCGAAGCCGGTGGCACGGCTCTCGGGGGGGAGGGACTCGGCGATCAGTGCGTTGCGCGCCGGCATGGCGGTTGCGGACAGTGAGGAGGCTATGATCCCCGGGATCAGCATCGTCCAGTGGCTGGAGAGGCAGAAGATCAGGGGCGGCAGGAAGCCGAAGAGGGAGCTGATGAGTATGACGCGCCGCCTGCCGAACCTATCCGCCAGCATGCCGCCGGGGAGCTGGAGGAGAAGAGTCGAGAACGTCTGGAGCGTGGCCAGCGCCCCCAGAATGGACTTGGACCCCCCGAGCTCGAGGATGTAGAGCCCCCAGAAGGGCCTCCAGAGGAACGAGGCGAACATGGAGAGGCTCTGGGACAGGGTCACGACGAGGAGGTTCCTGTTGGAGAATACGGTCCTAGCCGATTCCATGAAGGAAGACAGCGGTCTGGAACCTCCACAATTACCTTTTTGTAACGTGTGCCTAAACGTTGTACACTGCTTATTTCACACTTTCTGCAAAGGACAATGCAGTTTAGGCGTATCCCAGAATCGAAAGGATAAGGGGCGCGTACGTGAGTATGGCGCTTCCGGCGGCGACCGAAGCGATCTGGCCGCCCACGTTCGTAGCCAGTGCCTGGGGTAGTATCCAGTTGTCCGGGTCCTCCTCGCGGCCAAGGAGATGCGCCGTCCGGGCCGCCATGGGGAAGGCCGAGACGCCGCAGGCCCCTATGAGGGGGTTAACAATGCCGCCCGTCGCCGCGCAAACAATCTTCGCGAAAAGGATTCCGATGGCGATGGCCGAGACAAAGGCGACGAGCCCTAGCGCGAAGATCTGAAGGGTCACCGAGTTTAGGAAGGTCTCGGCCCTCATCGTCCCCCCGACCGAGAGCCCCAGGAGAAGCGTCACCACGTTGGCCAGCTCGTTCTGAGCGGCATCCGATAGGCGCTTCACGACGCCGCTCTCCCTCATCAGGTTGCCCAGCATCAGGGTCCCGATGAGGAGCGCCCCCTGGGGCGCGAGCGCGCTGACGACCAGGAAGACGGCGACGGGGAAGATCATGAGGAGGGTGCGGGGCAGGTCCCCCGTCGAAGGCTCCATCCTGATGCTCCGCTCCCGTCCGCTCGTCAGAGCCCTCGAGAGGGGCTTCTGGAGCAGGGGCACGAGGGACATGTAGGAGTAGGCGCACACGGCTACGGGCCCCAACAGGTGTGGCGCGAACCTCTGGGCCACGAATATGGCCGTCGGGCCGTCCATAGCGCCTATGACCCCTATGCTGCTCGCCTCCAGAGGCCCGAACCCGAGGTGCAGGGAGAGAAAGACGGTGAGGAAGATGCCGATCTGGCCCGCGGCGGCGAACACCAGCAGCATGGGGCGCCTGATGAGCCCCGAGAAGTCGCACATCGCACCGATTCCGATAAAGAGCAGGGCCGGGAGGAGCTCGTTCTCGATTCCGTTGACCCGTATGTAGTGCAGCACTCCTCCGGGCTCCGCCAGACCGGCGAAGGGCATGTTGGCGAGGATGGCGCCGAAGCCAATGGGCAGCAGGAGGAGGGGCTCGTAACCCTTGGCGACGGCCAGATAGATGAGGGTCAGCCCGACCCCGATCATGACGAAGTTTCCGATGAGATCCCACAAGCCAAGTCTGCCCTCTACGATATCTTTACCAGGAGGTCGCCCCGCCCCACCTGCTGACCTGTCTCGACGTAGATCTCGCTGACGACGCCGTCGACGGGGGCGTACACCTCGTTCTCCATCTTCATCGCTTCGAGAACGAGGAGGACGGAGCCATCCTGAACGCGTTCCCCCTGCGAGACGTGTATCTCGGACACGACACCGGGTATGGGGGCGTAGACCGTGCCGTTTTCGGAGGCGGCGGGTCGGGATGGCACGGCCCTTGTTACGGGCTGCCTAGGAACGGAAGGCTCAGCGAGCGCGGATGCCTCCCGTGGTTCCTTCACCTCGTCGACCTCGACAATGAACGTCTCCCCGTCCACCGTGACCTTGAACTTGCGTTTCACCACTACTCACCAACTCCCCTCAGTGTTGCCTCGGCCCTGGCGACGACCGACCACCTGGACGATGTGCCAGATGTGACGGGCCCTGGTCCTGACCGTGTGACATCGTCGATGTAGCAGTGGACGGTGGCTATCGCAGCCACCTTCCTCAGATCCCGCACATGAGGAGGGGCCTTCGGCTCTCCCTGGAACAGGCGACGGGCAACGATGCAGACGGCCGCCACGATGAAAAGCGTCAGGAAGACCACTGAGACGCCGACGGCGGACAGGTAGGCTCCGAACACAATGGACAAACCGGACAGCCGATCCTACGTCCCGTGAGGACGATTTAAGATTATTCACATGGTGAATTAGCCCGGAGAGCACAGATCATAGAAGATTTTCGCCCAAAGATCTGATCAAAAAACATGAGATCCCGTGAAAATCGCTATATTAGCTCCATAATCGATATATAAAAAATACAACTATACTTATAGTCAAATATAATAGATACAATAGAGATAATGGATTTTTATAACTGTTCTAGGATACCGAAATAGGCTGCACAAATTCCTTATATAAAGTACGATCCATCTTCAACCAATATAAATTTCGTACCAATTTTTATAATTATCTAACAGGTACCATATCCCAAGTTTTAAGCCCACCCCGTACTTGTTCTTCACACCTTGGACTGGAGGATCATCAGATACGACATAGTGACGTCCACACAGGACGTTGCTAGAGAACATGCTTCATCGGATGGCGCTCCAGGCCTCGTCGTGCTCGCCGGAGCTCAGACAGAGGGGCGAGGGAGGAGGGGGAGCAGGTGGCAATCGGCGGAGGGAGGGCTCTACGTGACGGTGGTCCTGACGCCGGGGGGGTGGATCGGCCTCCTCCCGTTCCTGGCTGGGGTCGTGGTCTCGGACGCGATCATGGAGGTCACAGGGATCCGCCCGCTGTTGAAGTGGCCCAACGACGTCCTCATCGACGGGATGAAGGTGGGGGGAGTCCTCCTGGAGACAGCGTGGCACGGAGACGGCCCGCGATTTACACTCCTGGGGATAGGAGTCAACGTGAGCAACCGACTTCAGGATGATCTACCTCGGGCCACGACCCTGTCAAGAGAACTTGGGTCAGACGTGGACAGGGAACGGATCCTGCTCAGCATACTGGCGAGAATGGAGCATCTTCTCCCATTTCTGGAGGCGGATCCGGACGTGATTCTAAGGGAATGGAGGGCGCGCAGCCAGACGCTGGGAAGACATGTGGAGGTGACCGACGCCTCCGGGGAGATGGTCTGCGGAATGGCTGTGGACCTGGACGAGGGCGGCGCCCTCATCATTGAAACGGCCGATGGACCCAGGAGGGTTCTCTCGGGTAGGGTCTGAAGACGCTACAGTTAAGTTCTGGAACAGTTAGGCTTTCCTGAGTTTCATGAGGGGGGAACGATCCGACCTCATGTGGAGCGGTACGATACAAGGTGGAAGTTCATGAAAGGGAGGTGCAGCGAGTGAGCCCAATGAAAGGCAGCGCAATAGACGAAGACGTGAAAATATCGTACAAACCCGCTGAGGAGCTGATCATCCTGGAGAAGGTCGCATACGACCTCACCAAGCTGGCGGAGACGTGCGTGCTGCTGATAAACGCGGGGAGGCCCGTGATCCTGAACTGGGCTGAGGGAGTGGCGTTCCACCACATGCCCCTGCCTTTCAACACCAAGGAGCTGCTGAGGGAGCGGATGAAGGGCCGCATCTACTGGGCGAGCGTCTTCTACGCCAGCATGCCGGCGTACAGGAGCACACTGAAGGTGGGGGCGATAGAGATACCCGTGGTCGAGACACCGAACCCGTTGCTGAGGAAGGCGGCCCGCTGGATGAGAGACAAGCTCGAAGTAGGGCCCTAGGACTGCTCGGGTATTTTGCTACTCTTAACTATTCCCTTGTAGTTTATGCCGGGGATGTACAGCTGTTTCTCGGGTATCAGGCCCCTCGGCTTGAGGGCGAGGAAGGCGACAAGCAGTATGCCCAGGAAGACTTCTTCATACCTCAGTATCAGGGTCGCCTGCCCTGTATTCGCTATCACCTGACCGAAGATGAGGTTGATCGCCGTGAAGCCCTTGAGCAGGACGACGCCCACGATGACTCCTATCAGCGCGCCAGCGTTGTTGCCAGTCCCCCCTATCGTTATCATGAGCCATGGCCAGATCGTGTAGGTGTTCTGGTCGTAGATGTTGGCCTGGACGAAGTTGTAGTAGAAGGCCATGAGCACTCCCGTGACTGCCATCAATCCGGAGCTGAACATCATCACCTCCCGGCGTAGCTTGGTGATGTTCTTGCCGACGCTCATCACGGTCCACTCGTTCTCGCGTACAGCCCTCATGAGACGCCCGAAGGGGGAGTTCTGCATCGACCTGATCGTGAAGTACATGAAGATACCAACGAGCATCGTGGTGAGTGCGATTATGAGCATGTTCTCCCCTCTATACCAAGAGAGGAAGTTGGGCACGAAGGCCCCCAGAGTCCCGCAGGCGATCCACTCATTGTTCGCCGCTATGACTCTACCTGCACTCGATATGATGTAGAGGAACATCATTAGGTAGGTCGCTCTCAGACCGCTGCTTATGGTCGCGAGGATAAATCCCAGGACTGAACCCAGAACCAGCGCAAGGGCGATGGAGACGAGGTAGAGGGCTATGCCGAGTAGTGGGTTCGTCCTCATGAATTGGGTCATAATCGTGGCGTTGTAGGGATTACCTGAGACCCAGCCTGGAACCCATGTGACGCCAGCGGACTCCACGGCCCACATGCTAATGCGGAAGACGAGGGAACTCACCGTATATGCCCCTACAGCTACGGAGAGGTTGTTGCTCATATTGGGGATACCGGCGTTGCCGTACTGGAAGTTGAGCGCCGTGGCGACGATGAGGTACTGCCCGAAGAAGATTGCGAGGTTCATCAAGGTAATCTGGTATCCAGCCAGCATTTGTATCACCGGATTTATCCCTATGAGGAGGTCGACACCGTTAAGAAACTTGTGCTCCTGGCTTGCCAGCAGTCACTTATTAGGCCCATATTTTTAAAAGGTCGGAAGGAATCCACTATAGGATTCAACTCAGTGGGATGCTTGATGAGAGAAAAGGCAGTGACAGAAATTTTCGAGACGGCGAAGAAGGAGGGCAGAGACTTCCTCTTCGAGCACGAGGCCAAGAACCTCTGCGACCTCTACGGTATGCCTATCACGGCCATCACAGTGGCCGAGACGGAGGAAAAGGCCGTCGAAGCTGCAAAAAAGATAGGTTACCCCATCGTTCTCAAG
This sequence comes from Candidatus Bathyarchaeota archaeon, assembly GCA_020346605.1. GTDB lineage: Archaea > Thermoproteota > Bathyarchaeia > TCS64 > TCS64 > BS750m-G28. The sequence continues at coordinate 1,857,630 of CP070784.1, forward strand.
ATCGTCTCCCCCCAGGTCCTCCACAAGTCAGACGCAGGGGGGGTCCTGATCAACATCAAGGACGAGAAGGGCCTCAGGGAGGGCTACAACACGATTCTCAAGAACGTGAAGCAGCACGTGCCCAACGCCGAGATTACGGGCATCCTCGTCCAAGAGATGGCCCCCAACGGCACGGAGGTCATAGTGGGCTCCACGGACGACCCCACCTTCGGCCCCACCATCATGTTCGGCCTTGGAGGCATCTTCGTTGAGATCCTCAAGGACGTCAGCTTCAGGTTGGCACCCATCAACCGCACCGACGCCGAGGAGATGGTGAAGGAGATTAAGGCCTACAAGATCCTGGAAGGAGTAAGGGGTATGTCGCCGGCGGACCAGGAGACCATCGTGAATATTCTCTTGGCGACGTCGAAAATGCTGATCGAGTGCCCTGAGATCAAGGAGCTGGACATGAACCCCATCCTGGTCTACGAAAAGGGGGCCAGGATCGTAGACGCCAGGGTCATACTCTAAAAGATGCAAATCTCCTCCCTTTTATCGGAGCCAATAGCTTTACGACATGACTCTTCAAAATGTTCGAGTGCAGTTAGGAATCGTGAACCATAGAAGCATGTGGTAAGGTATTAACGGGGAGCAGGTGTTTATAGACAGGCCCGTACAAGGTGTAAAGGTGTCAAGGGATGACGACTGAGGAGACGAAGTACTGCTACGAATGCGGCGCCCTCATCGATCGTGACGTCCCGCACTGCCCCGCATGTGGAGCCAGGCAGCCATCCTTGGATGGCCAGACGGCTACTAGAGACAGGAAGTACGATACCAAGACCAAGATTCTGATGATACTTCTGGGGATCAGGCTGTTCTCCCAGACCGCGCTCGTGTTGTACTCACAGAGTGTGGAAGAGGGTTTTGTCTTCCTCATCTATGCTGTAGCATACCTGTTCTCACTCCAAGGGATATATCGAAGAAAGGTGCGTGGCCCCCTAGTGTTGATGGGTTTCACAGCCCTCGATTCTCTGCTATCGCTCTTCATCATATCTAGTGTGTTAGGGGATATCTACGACCTTGGGCAGGTTCTAGGGAGCCTGATTGTGAATATGATCATAATCTACCTGGGATATAATGAGTACAGGAAAATTACGAGTTAGCCCCACAGTCGGCACACGGGGCCCCGGTCAATGGGTCTCCTGCCCAGGGTTCTTTCACTTCGTGAAGTTCCTGTACTCGACTAATGCCAGCAGACCGGGTATCAGTAGGGTTGAAACTATGAGTATAATGGTCCCTCTCCCGCCGGCCGTACGCGCTGTGTAGACCCCTGAGATGGATGCGATTATTTTTCTCAAGCGGGTACACCGCACTGAGAAAAACATCTTCTATAATTCAATTGCTACAAGGGATTCGCGCCGTCTAGTCAATTCTTTAAGGGTTGAACCCTCTTACTATTCGGTGGGTAAATTGGTAAGCGTTAACAAGCTGGCCTTCGCTCTTGTCCAGAAGCTCCTCAACACACCTGAATACTACGGCGTCACCGTTGAGAGACTGCCGTCAGGCGCCACGGTCATCGACACGGGCTTGGAGGCTTCAGGCGGATACGAGGCCGGCATCATGACCACCAGGATAGCCATGGGAGGCGCGGGAACTGCGAGCCTCGGGTACGCCGATTTCGACGGCCTGCAGCTCCCAACGGTGATAGTCTCCACTGACTACCCGGCGATCTCCCTCTTCGGAGCGCAGCTCGCAGGATGGAAGATCAAGGCTGAGGGCTACACAGCCGACGGCTCCGGCCCCGCCCGGGCTCTGGCCCAGAGGCCGAAGAACATCTTCCAGAAGATAGGTTATAAAGACGAGTCCGACGTCGCCGTCATACTCCTCGAGACAGAGGAGAAGCCCCCTGACGGCGCTGCGCTGTACGTGGCCGAGAAATGCGGCGTGGATCCGGCGAATGTCTACATGGTCCTCACCACGACGACCTCTGTGGCTGGTATGGTCCAGATCTCGGGGAGGATCGTGGAGACGGGGCTCTTCAGGCTCGACGTACTGGGGCTCGACCTGCTTAAGGTCAAGCATGGCGTCGGCTATGCTCCCGTGATGCCGGTGCACTCCGATATGGGTAAGGGGATGGGGAGAGCCGAGGACGCCCTGACCTACGGCGGAGTCACGAGCTACGTCGTCGACGAGGACGAAGATGTGCTTGAGGAGCTGGCCCAGAAGGCGCCATCGACGAACTGCAAAGACTACGGCAAGACCTCCTACGAGATCTACAAGGCCGTGGACTTCGACTTCACGGTGATCGACCCCGCCCTCTTCGCGCCCGCCGTGATGACACTGACCTCAGCTAAAACAGGCGCCACCTTCACGTGTGGCAAGATCAACAACGACATCGTGAAGCGCTCAGTGGCGGATTAGATCCCTCTTTTTTCCTTTTTCAACTCGCAAGGATGACTAGAAGAGCGCTATCTTTTCAGACCCTGATTCATTATGTGTTCCTTCGTTAGGTCCAGCGACATTACGAGGCCCCTCCAGTCTCCAAAAGGTTCATAGAACGCCTTTATCTCCTCGTCGGAGACCTCTCCCCCTTTCCCGTGGATCTCTGCGAACCTCCCCATAGACCAGTCCTCCAGGGCCAGGAAGTCGTGCCTGCCAAGAAGTTTCAGTATGTTGTCAGCGGAGAGGTTGCCCACGCCCTTCACCGCCTTGACAGTCTGCTTCAGGCTGAAAGAGTCCTCAGGGCTTGTCTTCCAGGCCTCGACATCCAGCTCTCCGTCGGCGATGCTCGTCGCCAGCTCTATGAGGTAGGGGCTGCGGTAGCCTGATTTCACCTCCCTCCTCAGGAACTCCTCCGTCGAGGTCGCCACCTGTAGCGGCGTCGGGAAGGTCGATAGTCCGTCGGAGAAGGGGTCGCCCAGTTTCTCGCAGAGCCTCTTAGTGATCCCCATGGTGAGGCCCCAGCTGGCGTTCGTCGTGCAGATGGTCTTCACCACGTCCTCGAAGACCGTCGGGCTCCTTACGGAGCGTCCTGCCCCGACTTCCCTCACCCAGCCATAAACCGGGTACCCCTCAAGGAGAGCGTAGAGGAACGAGCGGTCCTCGTCCAGCATCAGAATTCCTTCGACGGTGTCCTCGATTTCCCTGAGATCGGGTTCATCCAGCTCCACGAGGCTCTCCACATGCACCACGAGCGTGCCCCTCACTCCCTGGCTCAGAGTAAGTCTGACGACTCTACCGCTCCTAAGACGGTGAACACGGGTGAGGGTCTTCTCCTCCACGTCCATTCCGAAAGGGGCGAGCTCTGACCAGCTGCTGCTTGAGATCGTGACCCAAAGGTCGAAGCCCTCGGGGACCTCCATAGGGATGCTCTGGCTCAAGACGACCATCTGCTGTCGGTTAGTAATCCATGTCTGGAGATTTATCTTTCTCGTGAAAAGTCTTAAGTTATAACGGATTGAAAGTCATTACGTCTAGGAGAAACGTTCTATGCCCAACATCAAGGTCACACTCATCAGCGGTCGCACTTCTCAACAGGGTGTAGCTCTAGAAGTCGGCAAGACCTCTGACCAGTACTGCGAGAGTGTGTCGTTCATCGAGCTGAGCTCGGAGGACGCAGATGTCCTGGGAATCCAGGACGGAGCGACGGTCGCGGTCTCCACCGTGCATGGATCCGTCGTGGTCCGGGCTAAGAAGTCCACGGGGCTCGATAAGGGGCTTGCCTTCTTCCCCTACGGTCTCTGGGCCAACCAGATCTTCGGAACAGGCACCGGCGGGACGGGGATGCCCCAGTACAAGGGCGTCGGAGCCGACATCGAGCCAGCTGGTTCAGGAGCCGTGCCATCACTAGCCGAACTCCTCGATGGGCTCAGGGGGAGTGCATGATGGCCGTGCACTCGGATGTGATCTGCCCCTTCTGCGGCTGCCTCTGCGACGACATCGAGGTCACCGTCGAGGGAAACGAGATCGTCAACACTAGGAACGCGTGCGCCGTCTCCCGTTCCAAATTCCTTAACCACGGGTTGAACAGGATATCGGCGCCGACCGTTGACGGCGAAGAAACCGGCTACGACGAGGCAGTCGAGGAGGCGTCCCGCATCATCGCGGGGGCCAGGAGGCCCCTCGTCTACGGGCTGAGCTCCACGGAGTGCGGGGCCATAGCCAAGGCCGTGGAGCTCGCGGAGCTGGTCGGCGGCGTGGTCGACAACACGTCGTCCGTCTGCCACGGGCCGACGATCCTCGCGCTTCAGCAGGTAGGCGAGTCGAAGACCACCCTCGGCGAGGTCAAGAACAGGGCAGACCTCGTGATCTTCTGGGGGTCCAACCCGACGGAGGCCCACCTGAGGCACGTGATACGCTACTCGGGGATGCCGAAGGGGCTTTACACCCCGGAGGGCAGGAAGGGCCGCTACATCGTGGCCGTCGACGTCAGGGAGACCAGGACAGCTCGATTGGCGGACCAGTTTGTCAAGATCGAGCCCAACGCCGACCTCGAGCTCCTTCAGGCGCTGAGGGCGACGGTTCGCGGGGGCAAGATCAGCACCGATGAGGTGGCCGGCGTCCCGAGGAGCCAGATCGAGGAGCTTGCTAGGAGGATGAAGGGGGCCAAGATGGGAATCGTCTTCTTCGGCCTCGGCCTCACCCAGAGCGATGGAAGGCACATGAACATCGACGCAGCCGTCGGGCTCGTAGCAGAGCTCAACCACCACACCAAGTTCCTGCTGACGCCGATGAGGGGGCACTACAACGTCGCCGGAGCCAACACGGTGACGACCTGGCAGACCGGATATCCGTACGCGGTCGACTTCGCACGGGGCTACCCCAGGTACAACCCGGGGGAGTACACGTCGATCGACCTCCTCGCGAAGGGAGAGGTCGACGCCGCGATCATCGTCGCCTCGGATCCGGTTTCCAACTTCCCCGCAGAGGTCGCGAAGCACCTCGCGAGGATACCAGTCGTGACCCTGGATCAGAAGATCACACCGACGACGATGTTGAGCAAGGTGGTTATCCCCGTGGCGACAGCCGGTGTCGAGGCGGAGGGCACGGCCTACAGGATGGACGGTGTGCCCCTCCGGTTGAAGAAGGTAGTCGAGCCCCACGAGGGCCACGTCCCCGACGAGGAGGTGTTGGACGCGATTATCGAGAGGGTGAGGGCCCTCAAGGAGGAGGCCTGAGCATGGTAGACCTGATAGTCAAGGGCGGATTCGTCTACGACCCGCTGAATGGCGTCGACGGCGAGAGGATGGACATCTCGATCAGCGGCAGCAAGGTTGTGGAGGACCTCAGGGAGAGGGATGCGAAGGTAGTGGACGCGAGTGGGATGACCGTGATGCCCGGGGGCGTCGACGTCCACAGCCACATAGCCGGTTCCAAGATCAACATCGGCAGGCTGCTGAGGCCAGAGGACCACCGGAAGGACGTCGTCCCCAGGACCAGGGTGACGAGGGGCGGGGTCGGCTACAGCTGTCCCTCGACCTTCGTGGCTGGGTATAGGTACGCCCAGATGGGATACACCTCCGTCATGGAGGCGGCGATGCCCCCCCTCGGCGCCCGCCACGTCCACGAGGAGCTTAACGACACCCCCATCTTCGACAAGGCGGCGTTCACCCTCTTCGGGAACAACCACTTCGTTCTCAAGTACGTGAAGGAAGGGGACATGGGGAGGCTGAAGGCCTTCATAGCCTGGCTCCTCAGGGCGACCCGGGGCTACGCAGTGAAGATCGTGAACCCCGGCGGTGTCGAGAACTGGAAGTGGGGGAGGAACGTCGGCGGCCTCGACGACTTAGTCTACAACTTCGAGGTCTCGCCGAGGCAGATAATCACCAGCCTGGCGCGGGCCAACGAGGAACTCGGCTTGCCCCACACTATCCACCTCCACTGCAACAACCTCGGCATCCCCGGCAACTACGAGACGACGATTGATACGATGGACGCTGTGAAGGGAGTCAAGCCCAAGGACGGTAGGGAGACGAACATACATGTCGTACACGTACAGTTCAACGCCCTCGACGGGGACAGCTGGATGAACGTCAGGTCTGGGGCATCCAAAATCGCGAAGTACGTTAACGCCAACCCCCACGTCACGCTCGACCTGGGCCAGGCCATCTTCACGGACACGACGACGATGACCGGTGACGGCCCCTGGCAGTTCAGGCTCTGGAACATCACGGGCAACAAGTGGGTGAACAGCGACGTGGAGATGGAGGCGGGCGCAGGCGTCGTCCCCTACACCTTCAAGATGAACAACCCGGCCAACGTGATCCAGTGGGCCATCGGCCTGGAGCTGGCGCTCCACATCTACGATCCGTGGAGGGTCTACATGACGACGGACCACCCCAACGGCGGGCCCTTCACCTGGTACCCGACGGTCATCTCCTGGCTGATGAGCAGGAAGGCCCGCACAGACATCATGCTCGAGATGAACAAGGCCGTGATGCGACGCACAACGCTGGCCAACGTCTACAGGGAGTACACCTTCGGCGAGATCGCTACGGTGACCAGGGCCGCAACGGCGAAGGCACTGGGGCTGGAGGAGAAGGGCCACCTGGGACCGGGAGCGGACGGCGACGTCTCGGTCTACGCCATCGACCCGACTACCTGGAGGCCATCGATGTACAGAGACATCGAGAAGGCCTTCGCAAAAGCCGCATATACCATCAAGGGAGGCGATATCGTGGTGAAGAACGGTGAAATCGCGGCCGCGCCCCAGGGGAAGACATACTGGGTCGACGCCAAAGTGCCCGAGAAGGCCGACGCGGAGATGATGAAGGACGTGGAGGCCGAGTTCAGGAACTACTACACAGTCAGCCTGAACAACTACCCCGTGGAGGACGCGTACCTGCCGGCCCAGCAGGTGCTCTCCGTCGACGGGAGGAGGGGATGGTAGGATGAGCTTCGAGCTCAACGGCGTCGAGATCGAGGACACCTTCGCGGAGGGCTTCTCCATGTGGGGGAGCAGGATAATCATCACCGCTGTGAACAGGAAGTGGGCGAACATAGCCGCGACCAAGATGACGGGCTTCGCCACCAGCGTCATCGCCTGCGACTGCGAGGCCGGCATCGAGCGCGAGATCCCGCCCGAGGAGACCCCGGACGGAAGACCCGGAACGGCCGTGATGGTCTTCGGCTTCTCCAGGAAGAGGCTCTCGGAGCCGATGCTCAACCGAATAGGCCAGTGCGTCCTCACCTGCCCCACCACCGCCATCTTCAACGGCCTGCATGAGGAGCAGGCCGACGCTATGCTCGATATCGGCAAGAGCATGCGGTTCTTCGGCGACGGATACCAGGTGAAGATGAGGATGGGCGACGGCTGGTTGGACAGGCGCAGGTTCTGGCGGATACCGGTGATGGAGGGGGAGTTCCTCGTGGAGGAGAAGTTCGGCGCGAGGAAGGCCGTCGCCGGTGGCAACTTCCTAGTCATGGGGGAGACCGAGGCGGCGACCCTGGAGGCTTCGGAGAGGGCCATCGAGGCCATCCACGAGGTGCCCCTGGTCATAACGCCGTTCCCCGGCGGCCTCTGCAGGAGCGGAAGCAAGGTGGGCTCCACTTATGCCTTCCTCAGGGCCTCGACGAACACGCCGTTCTGCCCCGCCATCAAGCACACCTTCCCCGAGTCCAAGGTCCCAGAAGGAGTCAACTCAGTCATCGAGGTGGTGCTCAACGGCCTCGACGAGGAGTCGGTGAAGGAGGCTATGGCCACCGGCATAAGAGCGGCGACGGAGGTGGAAGGAGTGAAGTGGATTACTGCCGTCAACTTCGCCGGGAAGCTGGGGAAGTACCAGATAGGCCTGAGGGACGCCCTGGGAGGTGGATAGGTTGAAGGAACTGTGGCTTACTCCGATGATGCTGCCCGGAATCCCCGTCGAGGCCGAGGTCATCTGCCCCGACGTCGTCGCCGGCAGAACTTTGGACGAGATCGGTGCGCTGAAGGTCTACGTGGGGAATGAAACCTATCCCCTTTCAGAGTTCTTCGAGGTCGAGGGAGAGGTCGCGGAGGCCCCGTCCGAGCAGGCCATCGTCGTGGATGGTTCGGTGCAGACGGTGAAGTACATCGGAGCTAGGATGACGGCGGGGAGGGTACTGGTGAAGGGCTGCGCGGGGATGCACACAGGAGCAGAGATGTCCGGGGGCGAGCTCGTCGTCGAAGAGAACACCAGAGACTGGGCCGGAGCCGAGATGAAGGGTGGCCTCCTGAGGATAGGCAGGGACAGCCGCAACCAGACTGGCGCCGCCTACAGGGGGAGCAGCGAGGGAATGACCGGGGGCTGCATCGTCGTCGGCGGCGACTCCGGGCTGGAGACCGGGACCTTCATGAGGCGAGGAATGATTATCGTCAGGGGGAACGCAGGGCCCTTCGCCGGCGCCCACATGAACGGTGGGGAGATCTTCGTGTTCGGGGAAGCCTCCAGGAGGATGGGGTATCAGGCGAGGGGGAACGGGGGGTTCATCGCCTGCCTCGGCGGCGTCGAGTCCATCCTTCCCACCTACGTTTACGACACCACCTACAAGCCCGCCTTCATGAAGCTGTACATGAGGCAGCTCAGGGACGAGCTGGGGATCGATGAGGCCGGAGGGTTCCTGGAGGCATCGTTCAGAAGGTACAGGGGCGACGCCGCCGTCGGAGGAACCGGAGAGATCCTCGTGGCCGAGAAGGACTGAACGGGCTGCTCGCCTTGAAGGTAGGTATCGTCGCCTCGGACCGGAAGGAGTGGCACGTACAGCGGCTCATGGAAGCGCTGGGGGAAAGAGGGGCCGAGGCCCACGTCCTCCCCGCCACCAGGTTCCTCTCGCGGATCGAGGCCGAGCCGAGGGTGTCCGTGAGGGGATATGGCATCGACGACTACGACGCAGTCGTCGTGAGGAAGGTGCCCGGGGGGAGCCCGGAGCAGGTCTTCTACAGGATGGACGTCCTGCACAGGCTGGAGGACCTCGGAGTTTACGTGATCAATTCTGCAGACGCGGTCGAGAGGGCGGTGGACAAGTATTACACCTCCACCCTATTTGAGGACGCAGGCCTGAGGACGCCGCGCACCGTGGTCACCGAGAGCTTCCGGGAGGCGATGGACGGCTTCCGAGAGCTGGGGCGCGACGTCGTCGTCAAGCCACTGTTCGGCTCCCTGGGTACGGGCATGACGAGGGTGAGCGACCCCGAAGTGGCGTACAGGATCTTCAAGGCCTTGGAGCTGACGAGGAACGTTTACTACCTCCAAGAGTTCGTCCCCCACGGCGGTGAGGACTTGAGAGCCTTCGTCATCGGGGATCATGTCGTGGCTTCGATGCGGCGGCGGGCGGAAAGCTGGAAGACCAACATCTCGGCGGGAGGGAAGGCGGAAGCCCACACCCTCGAGGAGGAGCTGGCCGAGTTATGCCTTAAGGCCGCGAGGGCTATAGGCCTCGACTACACGGGGGTCGACCTCCTCCGCTCCGAGAGCGATGGGCAGGTGTACGTCGTAGAGTTGAACAGCACCCCGGGCTGGCGTGGGCTCCAGACGGTGACCGATTTCGACATCGCTGGGAGGCTCGTGGACTTCATCTTGGGGAAGCTGGGGTAGAGGGCATGGACCTCGGCAGCCTGCGCGACGGGGACGCCGTGGTGACCTTCGATGGGTTCATTTTCTACGTCTTCGGATACGAGCACGAGACCGACAGGTACCACGGGTTCCTGAAGTACGTGCCCGAGGAGGCGGCAGAGAGTTTTGACGTCGACTGGCTGGACATCCGGTGGAGGAAGGGAGATACAACCCTTGTGAGGCCAAGGGAGATCTACAGTCCAGAGGCATACCCCAAGCTCATCGAATCCTTCCGTCGGTCGTTCCCCGACTACCTGCATCGCTCTGAGCAGCTCGGAAGATGGATGATCACGGTTCCCAGGGACCTGATAGCCGAGGTCTACATGCCGGACCAACAGCTGAAGAAGATGGTGGAGAGGGGCGCATCCGACTGCCTCGAGCAGCGAGCGTTGGAGCTGTTGGAGCTGCTCTCCGAAGCCTCCAGCCTGCCGATGAGGTTATTCGGGGTTCACGGCTCCATAAGCCTGGGCACAAGCCACCCCGGGAGTGACATCGACCTCTCCGTCTACGGGTCGACCCAATACAGGAGTGTGAAGCGCGCCCTCGCTGAGCTGGAGGGTAGTGGGCTGCTGCACCTGAGCCGAGGAGACCGGTTCGAGAGGAAGAGGCTGAATAGAGGAGTTTTCAGGGGGGAGAGGTTCGTGGTGAACGCCACGAGACTGTACTCCGAGATCAACTCTGGCCAGAGGCGGTGCACTCCTCTTGGCGAGGCCGAGGTCGAGTGCTTCTGCTCCTCAGCCAGCGAGTCGATGTTCAGGCCCGCTGTCTACTCGGTCAAGGAGTGCAGAGTGATCGCTGGCGAGCCCCGTGCAGGCGAGGCGTCCCAAGTCGTTTCCATGATAGGGACCTTCAGGGATGTGGTGGCGGAGGGCGAGACGCTCACTGCGAAGGGCGTCCTGGAGGAAATGTCTCAGAAGGGGATGCAGAGTTGGTGTAGAGTCGTCGTCGGGTCTTCAGCACCCGGGGAGTACATAGACTGGAACGAGCCCTAGGCCCTGAACTGGACGATGTCGCCGTCAGCGAGCTCCCTGTCCAGGCCGACCCTCTCGTTGTCGAACTTGGCGCTGGGCCCCCAGAGGCGGGCGTACCTGAACCGCCTGTAGAAGTCGCTGTGGATCATCTTCGCCAGCCCTCCGACGGTGAGCCCCTCCCTCGCGACGATGGGCTCTGGCGAGGCAGGTTTCCCTGGTTGCTTCGTGTACACCCTAACGATCCCGATGAGGTCGAAGAGTTTGGCACCGATCATATTTCCCAGGTCTAGCGTCCTCTCCGCTGAGATGGCGATCACCTCAAGAGGATCCGCCGCTCGCTTCAGGGCGTCTATTACGTCCTGCGAGTGCACGAGGTCGACCTTGTTGGCCACGACGATGGTTGGCCTGTAGACTGCATTCCCGAATATAGCGTCCTCAACGTTGTCCAGGGTAACCCTCCCCGTTATGCGGAGCAGCGCCGACCTGATCTTGTAGTCCCTCAGTAGGCTCACGACGTCGTCGGTGGTGCAGTCTACTAGGGCTCCGTCCCAGATGAACTGGATGTCCCTGCCGTGCCCCCTCTTGGTGATCTCCACATCCCCCTCGGGCTCGACGATTAGGATGCGTGAGTTCTCGAGCTCCTTGGCGACCGTTTCGTAGTTCCCGACGGGGTCGTCGGAGAGGTCGACCATGACGATGATGCCGTCGGCGTTCCTGGCAAGGCTGAGCACCTGGAAACCGTCGGATTTTCCCTCAGAGGATCCTTCCACGAGGGGCGGCGCCTCAACCAGCTGGAACTGTATGTCCTCGTACGGCAGCATCCCGGGCGTGGGGACCCGGGTGGCGAAGGGCCAGGACCCGACCATCACCGTCGAGTTCGTGACAGCCCTGAGGAGGCTGCTCCTGCCGACGTTCGTGAGGCCTATTACTACCAGCTGTGCTGCCCCCGCCTTCCCGATGAAGTATGAGGGGCCCCTGCCTCGCTTTGCTGCCTTTTTCCTCTCCTCGATCTCGCGGCGGAGCTTGGCCATCTGCGTCTTCACGGTGGCGACCATCCTCTCCGTGCCCTTGTGCTTGGGCACCAAGGAGAGGAACTCGCCCATGAGGCGGAGGCGCTCATCAGGGTTACGGGTCAGAGTGACCTCGTTCCACTTCGCCTTGGCCTCGGGCGTCAGGTTCGCCGGCACGATGCTTCGCTCCCATATGTGGATCAGGGAATGGCCCATAAAACGACTTCGCAGGGGGCACGGCATCAATATTCTTAATGGGAGATGCTGAGATAGTTCGGACAATGGAGAAGCCCAAGGACAAGGACTTCGTGGAAACCGTCGAGGGGCTGCTCTTCTGCGTGGTGGGCTACCTCCACCCGCCGGATAGGTACACGGCATACCTCAAGTACGTGCCCGAGGTAGGTGGCAAGTGGAGCAGGGAAGACGTGAGCTACGCCCGCGCCATCCCCTTCTACCACGTCTCCCAGGTGGAGGGCACCTACGGGTACCTGAAGGAGAGCCACCCCGGGTACATCTTCGACTGCCCGGTGAGGAACATCACCATCTCCTCGGTGCCGAAGGCCAGCGTCAAGCGGTACTACAGGCCGAGGGAGCGCCTCAAGTCCATCTTCGAGGACGGCTCACAGGACGACCTTGAGAGCAAGCTCGTGGACCTCGTCACGATCCTGTCGGGCCTCTCCGGCGTCGGGGTCGACGGCATCGGTGTGACCGGCTCCATCCTGACGGGCAACCACAGCCCCAAGTTCTCCGACATGGACCTCGCCGTCTACGGCACCGAAGCCTCCTCCCTATTCAAGGATACCATACGGGAGATGAGAGGCGAGCACAACGTCATCCAGCCCTTCAGCGCAGCCAAGAAGGAGCTCTGGAGCAGGAGCCGCTTGGACAGGTTCCAACTCGGCCTCGACGAGCTCATGGGGTTCGCCGACAGGCGCTGGAACTACGGTATCTACAGCGACACCTACTTCTCCGTGCACCCCGTCAGAACCGACGGTGAGATCGTAGAGGAGTACGGCGACAACACCTACAGGCAGATCGGATACATCACGGGCAGTGCCACCGTCTCGGATAGCTCCGAGTCCATCTTCCTGCCAGCAATTTACGCCATCGATGACACAATAACGGACGGAAACGAGGACGCAGAGATCACAGAGATCGTTTCCTATGAGGGGCTTTTCTGCGACATGTTCGATAAGGGGGAGAGAGTGGAGTTCTCAGGAGCACTGGAGAGGGTCTCTGGTAGAAAGAACCACCATCGCGTCGTCGTGGGTGGCGCTGGCTCTCAACCCAGCTACATTAAGAGGATCGTCACCTGAGCACCTTTTTCACATTTTAGCTGAGGACACGTGGTAATCGATATCGACTGTTAAGTAGCTCCACCTACCGCAGGCTTATCTATAGTTTTTTATCGTATACCTCCACACAGGAAGGCGGTGGCGGAACGTGGAGCAGCTCATCTGCCTCGGGATAGAGTCGACGGCAGACAACCTGGGAGTCGGCGTCGCGAGGTCAGATGGCACCATCCTGGCCAACTCCATCAGCACCCACGTCCCCGAGGAGGGGGGAATACACCCCAGGGAGGCCGCCCGCCACCACGCCGAGCAGATGGGAAACGTCATCGCCGAGGCCATGGAAACCGCCGGCATCCAAAAGGAAGGCATCGATGTCATCGGCTTCTCCCAGGGGCCAGGGCTCGGACCCTGCCTCAGGACCGGTGCCACCGCAGCCCGGGCGCTCGCTTCATACCTGGAAGTACCGCTCGTGGGGGTGAACCACTGCGTCGCCCACATCGAGATAGGCAGACTCACCACTGGTGCCCTGGACCCCTTAACGCTCTACGTCTCGGGGGGGAACACGATGGTGACAGGCTTCGAGGCCGGCCGTTACCGCGTCTTTGGTGAGACTCTGGACATCGCCGTGGGGAACTGCCTCGACACATTCGCCAGGGAGGCGGGGCTTGAGTACCCCGGGGGCCCAGCAGTTGAGAAGATGGCTCTAGATGGAGCGACGTTGATCCCTCTTCCCTACGTGGTCAAGGGGATGGACCTGAGCTTCAGCGGTCTGCTCACGGCGGCGAGCCAGGAGCTGAGAGATGGGAGTCGGAGGCTGGAGGACATCTGCTTCAGCATCCAGGAGGTCGCCTACGGAATGCTGGGGGAGGTGACAGAGCGGGCCCTAGCCCACACGGGGAAGAGGGAGCTCCTCCTCACAGGTGGAGTCGGCGCGAACAGGAGGCTTAGATCGGTGATCAGCAGCATCGCAGACGAGCACGGAGCCTCGGCGAAGTTCGTCCCGATCCAGTACGCCACTGACAACGGCGCCATGATCGCCTGGACGGGGATGATCGCCCACCTGAGAGGCGTCAGGACCCCCATCGAGGCCAGCCACATCGACAGCCGCTGGAGGCTCGACGAGGTGGAGGTGCCATGGAGGGATTGAAGTTAATCGCCAAGGGGGCCGAGGCGGACCTCTGGCTCGATCCCGACTGGAACGGTGTTGGTGCCCTGATCAAGAGACGGGGAGAAAAGAGATACAGGAACCCCGAACTGGATGCCGAGATACGGCGTACCAGAACCCTCCACGAATCCTCGATCATCCACCGGGCCAAGGAGGCCGGTGTGCCCACACCCCTGATCTACCAAGTCGACCCGGTCGGAGCCACTATCGTCATGGAGTACGTCGAGGGGCCGAAGGTGAGGGACATCGTGGAGGACTTAGACCCCGAGGAACGAAGACGGCTGTTTACCATCATAGGGGAGCACGCGGGGAGGCTCCACAGGGCGGGAGTAATCCACGGCGACCTGACGACATCGAACATGATATACTCACCAAAGCGGACCGTTTTCGTGGACTTCGGCCTCGGCGAGGTGTCCTGGGAGACCGAGAAGAGGGGGGTCGACCTCAACCTGATGTACAGGATGCTCACAAGCACCCACTTCAGGCACACCGAGGAGCTCTTCGAGGCCTTCAGGGCGGGCTACGTGAGCGCCCTTGGCGAGGGGGCCGAAGACGCCCTGGCCAGGATGGAAGAGGTTTCAAGGAGGGGAAGGTACGTTGAGAGGGAGTAAGATCTGGATGGCGACGGGCAACCGTCACAAGTACGGGGAAGCCAAAGAGGTACTGAGCGAGTACGGGATAGACCTGGAGCATATGCCGGTCGAGAGGGTCGAGATACAGTCCGATGACCTCTCAGAGATAGCGGTTCACAGCCTACGACTGCTCCCGGACGACGGAAGGCCCATCATGATAGAGGACGCGGGCCTCTTCATCGACAGCTACGGGGGCTTCCCGGGGCCCTACTCGGAGTACGCCCTCCGCAAGCTCGATCTTATTGGAATACTCAAACTCATGGAAGGCTTGGAGGACAGGGGGGCCTCCTATAGGTCAGCGGTGGCTTTCAAGCACGAGGGAGAGATCCAGCACTTTTACGGTGAGGTGAAAGGCAGGATCCCCAACGATATGAGAGGAACGCACGGCTTCGGGTACGACCCCATCTTCATACCGGACGAAGGAGATGGGAGGACCTTCGGGGAGATGACCGAGGAGGAGAAGAACGTCATGTCCCACCGGGCTAGGGCATTCAGGAACCTAGGGAGATGGCTGATAGAATCCCCTTGATTCCCTCTGCCAGCCACACCATGACTCATCCAGACTCGTCACAGGGCGAATAAATGATGAGAAGGGGGGTACACCCTCAAAGCGTGAAAATCAGCCCTTCGACGATAAGGAACTGGAAAAAGACTCCACGCGAGATCTATTCAGCACCAAACCGTGATCCCAAGCAACACCAGCCGTCAAGGAACAGTGAATACAAAACCACAGATATCGCCCCCTTTATACGGCAGCCACATCGAAAAAACCCTTATCACATGTAGCTGGCACAAAAAAACAACCTAGTAAACCTTTTTAAATAAAGGCTTCATCTAAGCTAGAGCAATCCAAAGAACTCTCAACTCCAGTTGATGTAAATGGTCGGAAAAACGGCTTACATGAGGGGGCGATCCCGCTCCACGAGGCCCGTCTCGAAGAGGGCGCCTAACTGGGTGATCTACCAACCCGACGAGGTCAAGGCACTCATTATAAACCTGGCCAGGGAGGGCAGGTCCCAGAGCGACATCGGCAACATCCTGAGGGACGAGCACGGGATACCGCTGGTGAAGCCTATCATCGGGTACGGCGTCCACAAGGTGCTTGAGGAGGCGGGATTCGCGCCGAGGATACCGGAGGACATCTACAACCTCATGGTGAAGTCCACCAAGCTGAGGCGCCACATGGAGAGGAACCCGAAGGACTTTAGCAACAAGAGGGGCCTCCAGATAACCGAGTCCAAGATCTACGCCCTCACACGGTACTACAAGAGAAGAGGACAGCTCCCCGCAGACTGGAACCACAGGAACGAGATCGTAACCATCTGAGAGGGTCGCCGATAACCGCCGAGGAGGATTTTCTAGGCTCCTTCGGCCCAGCGGTCGAGATGCTGAGAAAGCACACAGACGCCGGAGAACACATCAGGATTGTCAGCCATAACGACTCCGACGGGGTCGCCGCAGGCGGGATCCTGGGCCAGACCGTAAGGAGGCTCGGAGCCAGTTTCAGGGCCACATGCGAGAAGCGGATCGACGAGAAGAGTGTCACCTCGATCGCAGGGGAGAAGAACGCGCTGGTCGTTTTCTCAGACCTCGGCAGCGGCTACCTCGACGTCTTCAAGGAGCACCTACCGAGCTCGGACATCATCGTCCTCGACCACCACCTTCCTGTTGAGGTCGAGATCAATAACATCATCCACATCAACCCTCTGCTCCATGGCTTGGACGGAGCCCGGGGCGTGAGCGGCGCCGGGGTCTCATACTTCCTCGCCAAGGAGCTCGATGGGAGGAACGTCGACCTGAGCCCCCTGGGGATCGTAGGAGCCCTCGCCGACCAGCAGGACAAAGGAGAGAAAAAGTCCCTCATCGGACTGAATAAGATTATCGAGAGCGACGCCAAGGCGGCGGATCTCTTGGAGACGAACGTCGACCTCATATTCTACGGGTACGAGACGAGACCCATCGCCAGGGCCATCGCCTACACGACGACACCCTTCATCCCGGGCCTCAGCGGAAGGGAGGACAGCTGCCTCGCATTCCTCAAGGAAACTGGCATCGAGCTTAAGAACGACGACAGGTGGAGGGCCCTTAGGGACCTCTCGGAGGAAGAGAAGAGAGCAATCTTCTCGGCATTGACTAAGCACATGGTCTACGAGGGCTGCGATGCGGAGTCGGTCCACGACCTCGTTGGGACCATCTACACGCTCAAGGGCGAGGAGCCCTGGACCCCGCTGAGGGACGGAAGGGAATACGCGTCCCTACTCAACGCCTGCGCTAGGATGGGAAGGCCTAGCTTGGGCCTCAGCATCTGCATGGGCGACAGGAATGAGGCGATGAGGGAGGCGGAGGAGACCCTCGACAGCTACAGGCGCAAGATCGGCAAATACCTCGACATGGTCCGGGCGGGAGACCGCATCGAGGAGATGGAGCACATCTACGCCCTCAGCGCCCAAGGCGACATCGACGACCGCATCATCGGAGTGGTCGCCTCAATCCTCCTTACCACGGGCATACTCAAGAACCGAAAGCCCTTCGTGGCCTCAGCCCTCGACGAGGAGGGTCTCATCAAAGTCTCCGCCAGGGCGACAGAGGCGATGGCGAAGAAGGGCCTGGACCTGGGAGCGGTGATGATGAAGGCCGCAGAGTCCTTCGAGGGGAGGGGCGGTGGGCACGACATCGCCGCTGGTGCATTCCTGCCAAGAGGGACGGGCAGGCAGTTCTTCGAGAGGGTGGACGGTCTTGTCGGTGAACAAATCAGAGCCTGATGCCTTCGCATCGTTCAGTTTCAGCTATGGGAAGCACGAGACGGCTAGGACGATTTTAAAAGCGATCGAGCCAGACAACGTCGAGGCGCCCCCGGGGATCTCAATCGATACGGAGATCGAGGTATCCACACTCCTCGTGAAGGTCTCCTGCGAAAGGGACATCGGATCCCTCATCGCCACTATCGACGACCTCCTCTCCTGCATCCAGGCAGCGGAAAGGGCCATAGGCGAGCTAAGGGCTTAGATAAAGAGTCCCCAAAGAATCGGTTTTGAGAAGGTGTAGCACGGAGCGCTGGCTTTCTCCGGGCGTCCCCGAGCTTTGAGTCCGTCGTCGACTGCGACCATGGGCCGTGTACCTCGGTTCCACGGGCCGCGAACCCTTCCACCTTTGCGCATTCTCCGTCTGGACTCAGGCTAACCCGAATCCCGCACGATGCTTCAACCCTCTTTCGGGGGCTACACCACGCGTTTCCGGAGATGCTTTTTTCCGTGCTACAGTAGTATGCCCTTCCACTTTTTATATGACAATTCTGTTACATGGAAATCCCAAAAAATGGCGGGGCGTTGCACATTGTATTTATGACCTTTGACTCATCTTTGTTAAGAATGTCTCATGTTCGTGGGACTACCTCCTCGTTATCGGCGTCAATGAAAAAGGGAACGCTGAGACACAGGTTTTTTCACCGTAGTTTAACTGATACTCTCACAGGATGATGATTACGCCCCGCTAAACCGTGGGGAAAGATATAAATTAGCGGGTACCTTTCTGTGGACATCGACACTAGGAGAGTAATCAACGGATTGTCCAGGGCCGTCAGAGATAAGTGGAGGAGAAAGGACTGGTACGACATCTATCTTCCACGATACTTCGGCGAGACCAAGGTGGGTGAGACCCCCGCTGAGGATACGGAGAAGCTGATGGGCCGAGTCTACGCGACTACCCTGGCAGCGATCACGGGAGACTTCTCCCAGGAGTACCTGAAGCTATACTTTCAGATCATCGGGATCGACGAGAACACAGCCCAGACGGTCTTCAAGGGCCACGAATACCTCAGGGACTACCTGAGGAGTCTGGTTAGGAGAAGGAGCACCAAAGTAGACGGCTTTTACAGAGTCACCACAAAAGACGGCTTTAGGCTGAAGATCGTGGTGACAGCGATGACCAACACAAGGATAAAGACCTCCCAGGAGAGGGCGATCCGAGACGTAATGAGCAGGGTCGTGGAGGAGAAGGCCCAGACTCTCGATTTCGGACAGATCGTCCACGAGATGGTCCTTGGCAAGCTCGCTTCCGACGTCTACAACGAGGCCAGGAAAGTCACCGCCCTCAGGCACGTGGGAGTCCGAAAGTCCGAACTCCTAGCGATGCCCAACTAGTCCGCCCTATTTTATAGAGGACGAGCACACTTCTTATCCGGGAGCGTCGATTGGAGCCCCGGCAGTCAGTGGCCAGGGAGGCAGCCCGCCTCATCTACATAGGTGCCTACAAAGAATACAAGCATGCTAAGGAGGCGGCGGCTCGGAGCCTCGGCGTGGGCACCCTACCAAGCAACTATGAGGTGGCTCTGGAGTTAGACGACCTTACCGAGCGCGAGGAAGGGCTGGAGCGCACCAAACGCCTGGCTCGGATGAGGGAGGTCGCCCTAGAGGTGATGAGAGCTGTGAGAGCTTTCAACCCTGTCCTGACCGGGAGCGTATGGCGGGGCACGCCGAGGAAGGGCAGCGACGTGGACATAAACGTCTACGCTGCCAATTCTGAACATGTCAATTCTGCACTGGACATAGAGGGAATCAAAGTTAGCCAGAGCAAGGAGGTAGTCGCATCCACCCAGAACAAAACGATACGGTCCGTTCACCTGACCCTCGACTACGATGACTTTGTGGTAGAGTTGGTCGTGAGACCCCTGAACGAGAGAGAGGAAGTGGATAGGTGCGAGATCTACGGAGATATTAAGCACGGCCTGACTCTACCCAAACTGGAAAAGCTTATGAAGACAGACCCCCTCCGAAAGTTCGTCCCTAGGAGGCGGTACAAATGAGTCTGTTCGGGTCGTCGGGCATAAGGGGGCTGGCGAACGTCGAGGTCACACCACTCCTCGCCCAGAGGGTCGGCTCCACACTGGCCTCCCAGTTTGAGGGAGGAGCAATCATCGTCGGACGGGACACCAGGGTCACAGGGGAGATGCTGGAGGCGGCACTCACCTCGGGAATCCTGTCCTGTGGGCTCGTGGTGGGGAGCTTGGGTATAGTCCCAACGCCTGTAGTGGCCTGGCTAACAAGGGAGATGCAAGCAGAGGCCGGAGTGGCCATAAGTGCCTCCCATAACCCTCCTCAGTACAACGGCCTCAAGATCTTCGACACCACGGGGATGGCGTACAAAGAGGAGCAGCAGTCGAGGCTGGAGGAGATCATCGGCTCCGGGGAGTTTACGACCTCAAGCTGGAACCTGGTCGGACGTATAGAGGCGATGGATGCCGGGCGGCTCTACATCGACGCTTTGCTCCAGGACCATGTCCTCACAAAGGAGTGGGACGTCGCATGTGACCTCTTCAACGGCGCCACATGCACCGTAGCCCCGCTCATCTTCGAGGAACTCGGCCTCGGAGCGACGCTGATCAACGCCCAGCCTGACGGTCGATTCCCCGCCGGGAACCCTGAGCCAAGCGTCGAATCCCTGGCGAGGCTCGGTGAGATGGTGAGGGCCACGGGCGCCGACATCGGCTTTGGATTCGACGGCGACGGGGACAGGATGTTGGTCGTCGACGAGAAAGGCGTGGCGCCAAGCCCCGACAGGGTCCTAGCTGCTTACGCCAGGCACGTCGTCGAAACCGGAGGGGGCGGCGTGGTTGTGACACACGTGGGTGCCTCCATGTGCGTGGAGGAGGCCGTGGAAGGGGCTGGCGGAAGCGTGGTCAGGACGAAGGTGGGGGACGTACACCTAACGGAGGCGATGGTGGAACACAGCGTCGTGTTCGGTGGGGAGCCCGTGGGGGCCTGGGTGCACCCCGACGTCCATATGTGCCCAGATGGAATCTTGTCGATGTTGAAGCTGATCCTTGCTCTGGAGACGGAGGGAAAGACGCTCTCACAATTCGTGGCAGACATACCCGATTACTCGACTCTAAGGGCCAAGGTCGAATGTGCCGATGTGAGAAAGGAGAAGACGATGGAAAACGTCTCGTCCGATTATGATGAGAAATTCGAGGATGTTAAAGGCGTCTCCACGATTGACGGCGTCCGGATCGAGCTCGAGGACGGATGGGTACTCATAAGGCCCTCCGGGACAGAGCCGATTATCAGGATAACTGTCGAAGCCCGTGAGCAGAAGAGGGCTGAGGAACTGCTGGAGGGGGGTTGCCAATTCGTGAATGACATCGTGAGTGGAATGTAATGAAAGCAGTTGTTCTAGCCGCTGGCAAGGGGGAGAGGCTCAGGCCCCTAACAGAGACCCGTCCCAAGCATCTGATCCCATTGGGCGGACGCCCCCTACTGGAGTGGACGCTCGGGGGATTGAGGGATGTGGGAGTGGACGACGTCCTCATCGTAACCCACTACATGGAGGAGCAGATAAAGGAACGCTTCGACGATGGCTCAGGCCTCGGACTTGACATCACCTACGTCAGGCAGGAGCAGATGCTCGGTACGGCGGATGCTTTTAGGGTCGCGGAGCCCTTCGTGGACGGCGACGAGTTCATAGGAGTATACGGTGACCTCTTCCTCTCCTCCGAGAGTTACAGGAGCCTGATCAACGCTCACAGCGAGGGGGAGACGACGCTTGGTGTCCTACACGTCGACGACCCTTCACAAGTGGGTGTAGTGGAGTTGAGGGGAGACAGGATCGTCGGGATCGTGGAGAAGCCAGAGCCTGGAACGGCGCCCAGCAACCTTGGGAACGCAGGGCTCTACGTCTTCACTCCCGAGATATTCGGCTTCATAGCCAAGACCGAACTGTCAGAGAGGAACGAGTACGAGATCACCGACTCACTGCAGACCCTCATGGACTCGGGCTCCACGGTGAGGCCAGCTCAGCTTCCGAAGAACGGGTGGTTCGACATAGGACTCCCATGGAACATCCTCGAGGCAAACTCGAGAGCCCTCAACAGCATGGAGGCTCATGTCGACGGGATAGTAGAGGAGAACGTGCACATGAAGGGCTCGGTCACTATAGCAGAGGGGGCGAGGATCAGGTCGGGAGCCTACATTGAGGGTCCCGTCTACATCGGTCCCGGCAGCGACATTGGGCCGAACTGCTACATCCGCCCAGACACAAGCATCGGGGAGAGCGTCAGGTTGGGCAACGCCTGCGAGGTGAAGAACAGTGTAATCATGGACGGAACACACGTCGCCCATCTCTCCTACGTGGGGGATAGTATCATTGGCGAGAACTGCAACTTCGGTGCGGGGACCATCACGGCCAATATCAGGTTCGATAAAAAGAACATCAAGGTCACGGTCAAGGACGGGCGCGTCGACTCGGGGAAGCGAAAATTAGGTTCCATAATTGGCGACGACGTCCAGACAGGGATCAACGTCAACCTGCCACCTGGCGTCAAGGTCGGCTCCGGAGCCTGGATCGCCCCAGGCCTCACAGTACACAGGGATGTCCCGTCCGGATTTTTCATGAGAGAGAGTTGACCAGCCCGGGGAGGTTCTGGACCCCAACATCAAGTTTATCTTTTTCCCATTGAGCCCAAATAATGGGAAGCCTCAATGGAGAAGGATCGTTTCAAGAAGCTCTTCCCGAACCTCGCCAAGGAGATCGAGGGCGAAGGCTCGAAGATCAGGATAGATCAGAACGACGCCTCTTCCAGGAATGACAGGATCTGGTCAGGCTATGACCCGGACATCGTTGACTTTCTGAGGCGATGCGACGACGACGATCAGGCTGAAGAGGTCATCTCATACATGGAGGACAGGGAGGAGATAACCCCCGAGAGGGCTGCAGAGCTCAGACGCCAGTTTAGAGAACACGGACTCGGGAGCTTCGGCCCCAAGAAAGAGGACGGTTATTACCATAAAAACCGTTGATCTGCCGGGACAAGTTGTTTAAACCCGGATCGTCTTTAATTCTCCGGGTGTTTGAGTGGCTCGCATAGTGGGGCTTGTCGGCAAGGCGAACGTGGGCAAGAGCACATTCTTCGCCGCCGCGACGTTGAAGGCCGTGGACATCGCCGGCTTCCCTTTCACGACCATAACGGCGAACAAGGGAGTCGCCTACCTCAGGGCCCCATGCGTCTGCAAGGAGCTGGGAGTCGAGGACGACCCCGTGAACTCCGCCTGCATAGACGGCGTCCGCATGGTGCCCGTGGACATCATCGACTGCCCTGGCATCATCAGGGGCGCCCACCAGGGCAAGGGATTGGGCAACCAGTTCCTCGATGAGGTCAGACGAGCCGATGCCCTCATAGTCGTCGCCGACGCGGCCGGCGCCACCGACGAGAACGGCCAGCCCGTCCCCGCAGGCAGCCACGACCCCGTCGACGACGTGAGGATGCTGGAGGAGGAGTTCGACCTCTGGCTCTTGGGGATATTGCGGAAAGACTGGGAGAAGATCGTCAGGACGGCCCAGTCTCGCAGAGAGGACATCGGAGTCCACCTGGAGACAAAGCTCACAGGTCTGGGTATGACGAGGAGGCACATTGCCAGTGCAGTCGATAATCTGGGGCTGAACGCCAGCATGGCCCTAAACTGGAGTCAGGACGAGCTCTCCAGATTCGTCACGGAGCTTAGGAAGTCCTCTAAACCCCTGATAGTCGCCGCTAATAAGGCTGACAAGGACCACGCCGAGGAAGGCATCGAGCGTCTCAAGCAGGCGGGGTACGAGGTGATCCCGACCTGTGCTGAGGCTGAGCTGGTCCTCAGGAGGGCCACTAACGCTGGTTTCATTAGGTACACGCCCGGCGACAGAGACTTCGAGATCGTGGAAGCCTCCAAGCTCTCCGGAGGTCAGAGGAACGCCTTGGAGATCATCAGAGAGAAAGTGTTCAATAAGTGGGGCTCTACGGGGCTACAGGATGTCATCAACTCTGCGTTCTTCAGGCTCTTGGACAACATCACGGTCTACCCCGTGGAAGACGCAGAGAAGCTCACCGACCACCAAGGAAGGGTTCTCCCCGACTGCTACGTCGTCCCCAGGGGGACCACGGCAAGGGAGTTCGCGGGTCACATCCACACAGAGCTGGGGGAGAGCTTCATCTTCGCCATCGACGCCAAGACCAAGAAGCGCCTCGGCGAAGGGCATAAACTTAACGAGAACGACGTGATCCAGATAGTTGCCGCGAAGGCAAGGAGATAGATGTGAGCGATGGTTGCTAGAATTCTCGTCTGCGACCCTGTCCACGAGGAAGGTGTCAAGATGCTCAGGGAGTCTGGGTACGAGGTGGACCTCGAGACCAGCATCACCGGAGAGGCCTTGGTTGGGAAGGTAGGAGATTACGCCGCTATCGTCGTGCGCAGCAGGACGAAGGTCACAAGGGAGGTCCTCCAGGGAGGCGAGAAGCTAAAGGTTGTCGCGAGGGCCGGTGTCGGCCTGGACAACGTTGACCTGGAGGCGGCGAAGGAACTCGGTGTACAGGTCGTCAACTCGCCGGAGGCACCAACAAACGCCGTCGCAGAGCTCGTCCTCGGCATGATGCTCTCCCTAGCGCGGAGGATACCCGAGGCGGACGCAAGCATGAAGAGGGGGGAGTGGATCAAGCGACAGCTAACAGGCTTCGAGCTCAGCGGCAAGATCCTAGGCGTACTGGGCTTCGGTCGCATCGGATACACACTTGCGAAGAAGGCAAAAGCGCTGGGAATGAAGGTCGTCACTTTCGACGTAGTAATTGACAAGTTGATGAAGTTCGTTGAGGAGGCCGGTGCGAAGGCCGTGTCCCTGGAGGAGCTCCTCGCATCGTCGGACTTTGTCTCTATCCACGTGCCCCTCCTCCCACAGACCAGGAACATGATTGGGCGCGAGCAGTTTGGCCTCATGAAGGAGGGAGCCTACATCATCAACGCAGCCCGTGGGGGAATAGTGGACGAGGACGCCATCAGAGAGGCCCTCGTCGGAGGCAGGCTGGGCGGAGCCGCTTTAGATGTGTACGAGGAGGAGCCACCCGGGGATACCTCCCTCGTGGGTCTGGAGAACGTGGTGTGCACGCCCCACATCGGAGCCGCCACGGTGGAGGCCCAGAGGGCCAACTCGACAGTTGTGGCGGAGAAGCTGATCAAGATCCTATCGGAGGCCTAATTCAGGTCGTCGTAGTAATCCGACACCCTGTCCATGATGTAGTACTCCGTCAGGTACCTGACGTATTTGTACAGGTAGCCCGTGTTCGACCACTCCCTCAGCCTCCTAGGCGAGGTGAAGATCGTCGACCGAGGCGTCACCAGGTACTTTCCAAGGTACCTGAGCCTTAGGGAGAGGTCGAGGTCCTCGCAGGCGTAAAGGTCGGTCCTGAACCCGCCGACCTGCATGAAGGCGTCCCTCCTGTAGGAGTGGCACGAGAAGTAGCTGAGCTCGTGGAACCCTATCTTGTTGCTGATCCGGGCCATGTAGTTGTTGCACTGGTACATCACCCTCTCGATCCGTTTCGGGTCCGAAGGCATCACCTTGAGGGCTATACCTACGACGTCAGGGTTCCTGTAGCCATCGTACAGGACGTCGAACGCGTTGCGTTCAAGGCTCATGTCAGCGTCTAGGAAAAACAGCACGTCACCCGTGGCGTACTTTGCGCCGAGGTTCTTGGCTGTGCTGACGTCGTGGGGTCTAGTCTTCTCGACTGAGATTACGTTGAAGCCGTTGTCAAGGGCCAGTTCCACGGTACGGTCGACGCTGCCACCGTCGGCAATTATTACCTCGAAGTTCTGGCGGGTCTGCTCGGAGAGGGATTTAACGCAGAGGCCGAGGTTCTCTTCTTCATTCAGCGTCGGTATGATTACTGATAACAGTTTATAGCCCAATCACCCACCTCCAGAGCTCGTGACCGGGTTCCGCAACAACGTTTCACTGCTCCGCTCTTCTTATCTGACCTCGTTGTGTGAAGGCACCAAATTCGGGGGTACTTTTTGCATTCAAATCTAAATTATGCTATTTATGGTTTACCCTAGTTCTAGCTTACATATCAAAGTAAAACTGTGTTTTTTCGTGTGTGATTGTACTAATTTCGGTTCCCGCTTATCCAGCCGACGTCCTTGTCGGATTTAATGGATGGACTGTGGGGATCCACGAGGATGACCTCGTACCACTTGGACACACCATCCTCCCAGACCCAGTAGGAGCTGAGGACCTCCAGGTTCGGGTATCTGCGTGCTACCCGCTCCTCGGCGATGAGTTTGATGCTCTTCGCAGGAGTGAACTTGGAGACACCCATGCGCTTCTGCCGCCTTCCCATCTTAGGCCTCGGCTTCCTCCTTCCGCCCCTCCTGACCCGGGCTCTGACAACGACGAACCCTTTCTTCGCCTTGTAGCCCAACCGACGTGCCCTGTCGATCCTGGAGGGCTTCTCGATCCTAACGATTGTAGGCTGCCTCCTCCAGACTATGACCCTCTCCCTCATCAGGGTCTGAACGTAGGAGTCCTTTGGCCTCCTCCACGCCCGCTGTATGTGCCTGTACATGGGTTCATCCTCTTGTCCAGAGACTACCGAACAACAAAAGACTTCGACAATATAAAGATTGAGGGCTGGAAGCTAAAAAGGGAGTAATGATACTCTTCCCTTTCTCAGAGGCCGATCAAAGCGTAGGCGATGATGAGAGGGGCAAAGAGGGATGCGATCTGCGAGATCACAGTCACCAAGGTGTTCAATGAGGGCCCCGCAGTGTCCTTGAAGGGGTCGCCAACGGTGTCGCCGATCACCGCGGCCTTGTGGGCGTCGGACCCCTTCCCTCCGAAGTACCCTGACTCGATGTACTTCTTAGAGTTGTCCCAGAGACCTCCAGCGTTCGCCATGAGAATGGCGAGGAAGAATCCGCTGAAAATGGCGCCGCTGAGGTAGCCAGCGAGAGCCCTGATTCCGGCGACGAAGCCCAGGATCAGGGTCGTGCTGATGGAGAATACTATGAGTGGGAGCAGCTCCCTCAGGGCGCCCATAGTTGCTATGCTGACGCAGGCGCCGTAGTCGGGCTTCCCGGTGCCCTCCATGAGGCCGGGGATCTCCCTGAACTGCCTGCGGATCTCCTCAATCATCCTGAAGGCGTTCTTGGAGACTCCGAGGATGATCATCGCGGAGAATATGACTGGTATCGCCATCCCGACGAAGACTCCCATCATGACGAGCGGATCCATCAGGTCGAATCGTATGGTAGTACCGACGAGGGACTTCACTATCTCTTGGTAAGAAGCGAGGAGCGCCAATGCGGTGAGGCCCGCGGCCCCGATTGCGAAGCCCTTGGTGATGGCCTTGGTCGTGTTGCCTGCAGCGTCGATCTCGTCGGTTATGTCAACCACTTCGTCGCCGAGTTCTGACATCTCAGCGATACCCTTGGCGTTGTCGCCGATTGGACCGTACGCATCACCGGCAATGATCACTCCGGCGATGGCCAGCATTCCAACGGCGGCTATCCCGACTCCATAAACTCCATAAAGGGAATAGGCCACGGCCGAGCCAATTCCGATGCCGAGGAGGGCAGGGAAGCAGCTCATGAGCCCGTAGGAGAACCCGGTCAGGATGTTGATTGCCGCCCCTGTCTGTGCGGCCTCCGCGGTCTTGATGGCGGGGGAGCGATTGATGGAGGTGTAATAGTCGGAGGTCATCCCGATCACAATGCCCGCCAGGAGGCCCGCAGCAGTCGCCTGCCAGATCCTAATGTCGTAACCGAATAAGACGGACGCACCGTAGGTCAAAGCTATGAAGACTATGCAGGTGACGTAGGTTCCCAAGTTGAGGGACTTCCCGGGGTCGCCTCCTTCTCCAACCCTAACGGTAGCGATCCCGATGATCGAGGCCACGATACCTATTCCAGCGAATACCAGGGGCGCGGTCTTGAGATAGGCTATCCCCGAGCTTCCTCCCAGGATCATGGCGGCCATCACAGCAGCCACGTAGCTGTCAAACAGGTCGGCCCCCGATCCCGCGCAGTCTCCCACGTTGTCTCCGACATTGTCGGCGATCACTGCAGGGTTCCTGGGGTCGTCCTCGGGGATGCTGAGTTCCACCTTACCGACGAGGTCGGCTGCGATGTCAGCTGTCTTTGTGTAGATACCACCTCCAGCCTTCATGAACAGAGTGAGTGTACTCGCCCCGATGCTCATCCCGAGTACGGCCTCGGGATCGCCTGTAAGCCAGTATATGACGCTGATACCGAAGAGGGCGATTCCCACAACCATTAGGCCCATCACGGCTCCACCCCTGAAGGCTATGGGGAAGGCCGTTATGAGGCCTCCCTCCTTGGCGGCGTTGGCTGTCCTCACGTTGGCCTTCACCGCGATCTCCATTCCTATGATTCCAGCAAGGCCTGAGCACAGCGTTCCGAAGACGTAGATTATACCCACTTTCACGTTGAGGAAGAGAGACAGCAACACGGCCATGACCACGACGAAGATCCCGAGGTACCTGTACTCGGTCCTGAGGAACGTCCTAGAGCCCTCCTGTATCCAGCCAGCTATTTGCTTCATCCTCTCCGTCCCAGCGTCCTTGCTGTTAACATAGTTGTAAAGGAACAGCCCGATCAGTATTGAGAGGACGGAGGAGACAGGTGCGATCAACCAAGGTTCAAAACTCGTCATCATGGATACACCTAATTAACAAGTTCCGGGAACTAACCTGAAACTTCCGCGAACTAGGTATATAAAGGTTGATGGAAGGCCGGGCTATGTACTTCTGTGGGAGACGTACCGTCTCCTTGGGATGAGCTTCCCGGGCAATATCAGGAACGCCGTGAGTGACCCCACGAAGCACAGCGCAAGTTGGAACGGGGTGAGGGGAACTACCTTGAAGATGGGGTTCAGAGCTGGAACGTATAGTATCAACATCTGCAACGTGAGGGAGACAATAACTGAGACGAAGAGCATCTTGTTCTCCGTCCAGCCCTTCCATCCGAGGGCGAAGATGTGGTGGGTCTCCGATCGACTCTGGTACGCGAGGAAGAACTCGAAGAAGACGATGGAGGTGAACGCCACGGTCCTCGCCTGGACGGCGTCTCCCGTCGTTGCGTAAGTGTACAGGAAGGGCAGGAAGTCAGAGATGAAGTCCACGAGTGCGGCGAAGATGATGAACCTGTAGAACCTGCTCAGCAGCCCCTCGTTGGGGTCCCTCGGCGGGTACTTCATCAGGTCGGGGTCTGGGGGGTCGATACTCAGAGCAACGGCGGGGAGGCCGTCTGTGACCAGGTTGATCCAGAGGACATGGATGGGCAGGAACGGGAGGGGCAGGCCTAGCAGCGTGACGACTGTAATCTCAATAAACTCGTCGAAGTTGGCAGCCAACATCAGCCGGAGGTACTTTGTGACGTTGTCGTAGATGTGGCGCCCCCCCTGGACGGCCCTGACGATGGTGGCGAAGTTATCGTCCTCCAAGACCATGTCCGAGGCCTCCTTCGTCACGTCGGTGCCCTTGATCCCCATGGCGACGCCGATGTCAGCCGCCTTCAGTGCGGGAGCGTCGTTGACCCCGTCCCCGGTCATGGCGACTATCTGGCCTTTCCTCTTCAGGGACTGGGCGATCCTCATCTTGTGCTCTGGCGAGACTCTGGCGAAGACGTACACGCCCTCTATCACGGCGTCTAGCTCCTCGTCGCCGATCGCCTCGAGGTCCTCGCCGGTCATCACGGAGGTCGGCGTCTCTTCATCGAGCATACCTATCTGCTTGGCGATAGCTACAGCGGTAAGCCTGTGGTCACCGGTGACCATCACGGTCCTTATCCCGGCCTGTTTGCATGTCTCGATGGCCTGGGGGACCTCCTCGCGCGCCGGGTCGATCATTCCGACCATTCCCACGTATGTGAGGCCGGATTCGACGTCCTCCATCTCGTACTCGTCTGTTCCGTCGGGCATCGGCTTGTAGGACATGGCGAGGACCCTGAGCGCGTCTTCTGCCATGGACTGCATCTCGGCGATAATCTTCACCCTGTCCGAGCTCGCCATCTGTCGGACTTTTCCGTTCTCCCGTATGTTTATGCAGCGTTCTAGGATGACCTCAGGGGCTCCCTTCACGAAGGTTTGTATTCCTTCACTAGCATTGCTGTGGATCGTGCTCATCATCTTGCGGGTCGAGTCGAAGGGGAACTCGCCTACGCGCGGGTACTCATCCTTGAGAGCCTCCGTCAGGCCAGCTTTTGCGCCCACTACGGTTAGTGAGCCCTCTGTGGGATCTCCAAAAATGACCCAGCTCCCATTATTCTCCTGGAGGTGAGCGTCGTTGTTGAGGTAGCCTATCTTAAGAACCAGGTCCAGATCACTGTCGGTCCTCGGGTCGTACGCCTGGATGTCGTTGAAGAACTCCCCCGAGGGGACGTAGCCCGCTCCTGTGACCTCGACGCGCCCGTTCATTGACGAGAGCCTCGTGACCGTCATCTCGTTTCTGGTAAGAGTGCCGGTCTTATCGGAGCAGATCACAGTGGTGCTCCCGAGGGTCTCGACGGAGGCTAATCTACGTACAATGGATTTCTGCTGGGCCATCCGTGAGACGCCAAGGGCGAGAGTTATTGTGAGGACTGCGGGTAGCCCTTCGGGTATTGCTGAGACAGCGAGGCTCACGGCCGTCATAAACATGATCTCAAGATCGAATTTGTGGACGAACACGCCGATGAGAAAAACCCATATGCAGAGAATGACCGAGATCGCGCCTAGCTGGCGACCCATCTTCTCCATCTTCTGCTTCAGAGGGGGCTCCTCGACGACGATGGACTGAACCATTCCAGCGATCTTGCCGAACTCGGTGCTCATGCCGGTCTCAGTGACCACGGCGACAGCCCTACCCCCGGTGATGACAGTGCCCATGAAGACAGAGTTACTTCTGTCCCCGACGACGGTGTCTTCTGAGAGTAAACCCATTCGTTTGGCGACAGGGGTCGACTCGCCGGTGAGGGCTGCCTCGTCGACCTGTAGGTTAGCAGCCTCCATAAGTCTAGAATCCGCGGGGACGCGGCTCCCTGCTTCTAGGATGATAACGTCTCCCGGGACGAGGCTCTTGGAGTCAATGGACATCTCTCTCCCGTCCCTGACGACGAAGACCTGGGGGGAGACCATCTTCTTCAACGCCTCCACGGCCTGCTCCGCTCGGTACTCCTGGACGAAGCCAAGTATGGCATTCATCACCACGATGACCAAGATCACGTAGGTGTCGGTATAAGGCTCACCCTCCCGGTAGGAAATGTAGGCGGAGACTAAGGCGGAGAAGACGAGTATGATAACAAGTACGCTCTTGAACTGGCCTATGAAGAGCTCTAGGGGCGTGACCTTTTTCTCCTCTTTAAGCTCGTTGGGGCCAAAACGCTGGAGCCTCTCCTCGGCTTCCCTCTCCGAAATTCCCTTGTCACTCGATCCGAGAGATTCGAGAACCGAGTCGATGTCCGTCGCGTGCCAGGCCTTCTTCTCCAAGCGTACCACCGATATCTCTGCAAATCTCCTAGGAAGTTTATGATTCCTGAAGAAATGTATTGAATGATTTAAATCTTCTTTCCTCTGGGAAAATAACTTTAAAACGGAAAGTGCAAGTTTGGAGTTCTAGACTATTTCATTTTTCCGTTCTTCCCGGAGACGCCGCTGTAGGTCCCAGTAAGTGCTGTAGTCCATGGCCACACAGCACCCTAACCAGACTACGGCCGATAAAACGAGGACCAGGCCTAGGTACAACCAGACCAAGGATCTCTCCCG
This sequence comes from Candidatus Bathyarchaeota archaeon, assembly GCA_020346605.1. Classification (GTDB taxonomy): domain Archaea; phylum Thermoproteota; class Bathyarchaeia; order TCS64; family TCS64; genus BS750m-G28. The sequence goes on from CP070784.1 coordinate 1,888,808, forward strand.
TCTAAGCCTTTCATATTTCTATATATAATATTTACTTTTTACTCTAAAAAAACTGACACAATGTAAATACATAACGGGACTCGCATGCAAATAGCATTTTTAGACGGAGATCGATTTCATCTCAACGGCCGTACAGTTTCTTGAGGAACTCAATAATCTCGACGACGTATCCCTCGGGGTCTCGCAGGAGGAGGGTTTTCATCTTCAGGTATGCGGCCTCCTCCGGGGGCTGGAAGACGTCGACACCCTTCGAGATCAGGTACTCGTACCACGCATCGATGTCGTCCACTATGAAGGTGAGCATCACGGGCTTGTCCTCCGTCGGCTTAATGGAGCCCCTTTTTTTCATCGACGATGCCCATGTAGGCGCCGTTTGAGACTCAGTAGACTTTGGCGAAGTCCAAGTCGATGACGAGCTCGAAACCCATGACTTCGCCGAAGAACTCCGCGGCCTTCTCCAGATCGTCATAGTAGGTGAAGGTAATCATACCTTCAAGGTTATCCAATGACACACTCTCAGAATCGTGTCCTCTTATAATAAAATTCCCTGCGAACAATTGACGGGTAAAAAGTGCAGTTGGAACTTCTGTACAGGCCAAAAGACCTGATCTTGTACAAAATCGTCTTGAAGAGATTCGAAGGGTTCTTCAAACCCCTTTGGCGTCCGGACTCTCGATGACTGCACTGGACGGTTCCGAGTTATTTCATCTTGTGAAGGATTATTTTACACGGCGATCCGGTATCTTTCTTTGAGCTCCTGCCGTTTCCCTTCGTTCCAGCCCGTTACGTCAGAGTAGTACCCGGTGATCCTGCTCCACCACCTGACGTGGTCGCTACCACAGTTCGGGCAGTTATCCAGAAGTCCTGCTGACGTCGAGTTGCAGACGCTGCAGATCGTCAGGTCCTTCGTGTAGCTGAAGTAGCCGATCTGACTATGACGAGCGATGCGCTGGGTCATCTTGTAGAGGGCTTCAGGGTCCGACGATGATTCGCCTAGCCAGGCGTGAAAGATGTTGCCGCCGCTGAGTATGGGGAAGAACTTGTGCTCTATGTCGATCTTCCTACCCAGTGGTATACGGGCCCCGACGTAGGTGTGGGTGCCGTTGCTGTAGTACAAGGGCAGGTCCCTTACCCCCTTCGCGAGGGCGGCGGTCTGCTCCAGGTCCCCCTTCACCACGGTCCTAGCGTTCCTCCTGTAAGTGGGAGAGACCAGATCCTTTATTGCGAAGGTTTGGACAGTGCTCTCGGCCGGGGTGCGGGCGAGCATGATCTTCATCCCTGTCTTCATCTCCAATCCCTTCCGGTACTTCTCCATGTCGAGTAAGAGGCGCAGCGCCAGCCTCACGGCGTCGGCGCTCTCGTGCAGCTGGCTGCCTGTGAAGTACTGGACCATCTCGTTGATGCCGACGACGCCGATGACATAGACAAGCTCGTTGAAGTCGACGGCCGGGGGCGCGGGACGGCCCGTCCTCGGGTCCCTAGGCCTCTGGGTTGCGAAGGGAACCATGTTGTTACCCATCGCCATGTCCATCCAGTGCCGCTTCGCCCGGAACACCTCCACGGTCAGGCGCATGTTCTCCTTGGCCGCATCCAGAAGCTTTTCGTAGTCCCCGTTGGCTCTGTAAGCGAGCCTAGGCATGTTGAGGCTCACCACCTGCCAGCCGCCCATGCTGAAGTGCTGCCCGTCCTCGAAGTATAGCTTCTCCATGAAATTAGGGTCAGACTCGGGAGTCGCGGCGAACTGGTAGGCGCAGCACTGGTAGCAGCTGATCCCCTTGCCGTAGCCCCTGTAGGGCGGGAGCATGTTGTCGAAGTAGGGGGCCCCGAACTTTGCGACAGACTTGTGGACGAGCATCCACAGGTCGTCGTACTCCGGCTTAAAGAACTCGGGGCTTACATAGTTCTCGTTCTTCGGGAAGTTGAAGGGCTTGCCCCAGTGGTCCCCTTCGTACGCCACCTCGTTGATGGCCTTGAAAAGCGTCTGGACCTCGTCTTCGTAGTTCCCGTAGACGTCTGGCCCCACCTTGCCCCTCATGACCACGGGGACGTCCCTCCAGATGTCCGGGACTCCCATGGGGAGCTGGATGTTGCTGAAGACGAGCTGCCCGCCCCTCGTGACGTAGGTCTGGGTGAGCTCGTAGAACATCATCTGGGCCATCTGCTTCACCTGCTTGTAGTCGAGGCCCCGTATGAAGGGCGCCAGGAAGAGGTTGTAATACATGAAGCCCTGGCCACCGCTGAAGTTGGTCTGCCCGGCTGCGAGGACCTTAACACTGTGGAGGATTGCCACCTCGGGCTGCTTGGCGGGGCCGGCGACGCTGCTCTGGAACCCCTTCCCATCGGGAAGCAGGCCGTAGTACAGGAAGTACCTGAGGTCCCAGTCCTGGCAGAACGGGCGGCTCCCGAAGTACTCCAAGGTATGGATGTGTATGTCACCCTGGTGATGAGCCGTCGCCAGGTTCGGCGGCATCAGAAGCAGGTACTCCTCCTTGCTGAGCCGATCCGCCTTCTTCTTGTGCACCGTCTCTGGATTGGGCTGGAGGTTCGCGTTCTCCTTCGCCTCGAAACCTCCGCCTGTGTCGATCTGGTACGCGTCGTAGACGGGGGCTCCAACCCTGGTGAGGAGGTTTCGGTAGATGGCGAACTCGGGCTTCTCCTCGGCCCACTCGAGGAGGACGTTGTTCGTCATCTCCCTGATCATGGGACCGCTCACGAACTTTGGCTTAGAGAGTTTGACCCGCCGCTCTACCTCGTCGGAGATCTTCTCCGCGTAGCCACCGTTGATGGGTTCTAGGCCGAAAATAGTCTTCGCGAGTTGGGTCTCCCTGTAGAGCTGCTCGACGATCATGCTCTTGTCCCACGGAACGAGGTAGCCGTCAGTTGTACGGACCATTGGCATGCCCTTGTAGCTTCTCGCGGATTTGTAGAATTGGTTCAGGACAGTCTGGTTCTCGGAGGTTCTCCTGCGCCTAGGCACTGTCAAGAACCTCCTTCACCTTTTCGACGTCGAGGACCTCTTTTGGGAACAGAACCTCTGAGAAGTAGGCCTCATCACCGAGCTCGAGTATGGGCGGATTACCGAACATGTTCTTCATGATGAACTTGAGCTGAGTGTCGGTGTCGAACGACTGAACGTCGAACTCTACACGCTCACCCTGAAGCCATTCCTTTAGCTCATCGCATTTTGGACAGTCGGGAAGGGTGTATACCCTCGGGATTATACCAGCTGAACCCATTGAATCAATTGCCTCCGATGAAGAACAGTGATTTAGATGGACTATCTAAAGTGACTATCGTTTAAAAGGGTAATTATTTTATTTATAATACTTCGAAGTATGATGTTGAAATCATTTTTAAAAATCATGTTTTTATGAATATGTCACACTATTTTGGAATAATATTTATTATTATGGTCATTTTAAAAATTGTTATATATTCCGGCCGATCAAAGATGATCTCAGCGGGTTTATTCCTGGTAGATCGATTTGACGGTTATCGTCTGTCTCGTGGGCACCCATTTCCTGAGACCCTTCGAAGGCATCAGGTATTGGAGCAGGCTCCAGGGGATCACGAGGCTCTACCTTCTCTACAGTAGTGTGAAGACCGAGGACGAGACCGCCATCTTCTCCTACATGTCGAAGCAGAACGCCGAGAGTTTGAAGGAGAAGCTGGAGATAATGGACCCCATCATGGTCGGCTACGACCCTATGGACCACAGGGGGGCTTTCCGATCCATATACGGGATCATGGCACAGGCCCGGAAGGACGGCGAGGAGGTCCTTATAGACATAACCTCCACAACGAACCTCACCCAGGGGGTGGCGCTTACCATCGCATTGATGTTTAGAAACGCCAGAGTTTACACGGTTCCTTCGAAACAGCCCGCCTGGTACGTCAACGGGAAGATCGGGGACGAAAGGTTCCAAGAATGGTTCCAGAACGCCCGGAATCAGCCCAGTCTGGAACCCCTTGAGATCCAGCTTCCGGGGTACAGGTTGGAGCCGCACAGCAAGCACGAGGAGAAGGAGTGGGAGGTGGAGAAGACAGTCCTGGGCCTCCTCAGGGAGCACGGCGGGGAGGCGGAGTCCATCAGCGACATAATAAGGTGGTCCGGTTACAAGGCGGCCAGCTCGACTCTGAGGAACAGGTACAGCCGCATCGTCTCCAGGCTCGAGTTGAAGGGATTCGTAGACGCTGACAAAGGCTCCAAGATGAAGGTCATAAGCCTCACCGAGTTCGGACACATCTTCGCCGAAGCCCTTTCGGACCTTGCCGACGTATAACCCCGTTGTTGATGGCGCTTCAGGAGTTGATTCCAGCGCCGTAACTCGTGACCTGTGAGTGCGCTGTTTTTTTCTCAAACGCTAAACAAAAAAAGGGGTGAATAATAATCATAATATTGAGTATTACTGGAGCATCGGTTAGGTTCACAGTCAGCACAATTCTCAGGACTTGGTACTCGTCTCCTCGCGGCAGCGCTCGATTAGACTTTTATCCGTAGCCATCCTCTACCATATCCAACTAGGAGGTTGAGTGTTGAATCTTCAGGTCACGTTGACGCCTTCGGAGGGGAAGCGGTTCATCGGCATGGCCGTCGCAGGGATGGAGGTGGTCCAGGAGGCGCTTGAGCGCGGGACCATCGTTATAGCCACCAGCACGACCACGGCTTACGTCCTCGAGGAGCTCCTGGGGAAGGAGGTGACGGATAAGGGCATGTTCACAGCCGGGGTCGTCACGGCGAGGGGGTGCTGCCTCACCGACCCTGATGGCAGGTACGAGCATCAGGTCATCCGGGGCGGCGAGGCAGATGATGTGAAGACGGCCGGTCTCCCAAAGGTACTGGCCGAGATGGGGCCCAGTGACGTCTTCATAAAGGGAGCGAACGCCATAGACCCCTTCGGCCAGGCCGGAATCCTCCTCGGAGGTGCCGGGGGCGGGACCATCGGTCGCTCCTGGGGGTACATCACGGCGAACGGCATCACGACGGTGATCGCGGCAGGTCTGGAGAAGCTGGTCCCTATCTCGCTGGCCGATGTGGCGTTGAAGACCGGCAGGGAGAACGTGGACAGGTCGCTGGGGATGGCCTGCGGCATGATGGTGGTCGGCGGCAGCATCATCACGGAGATGGAGGCCTTCAAGCTGCTCGTAGGTGTCGACGCCTACCCCGTCGCAGGTGGTGGGATCGACGGTGGCGAGGGGAGTAAGGTGTTCGTCCTCGAGGGGGACGAGGAATGCATCGGGGCCGCCTACGACCTCGTCTGCTCCGTGAAGGGTGAGCCTGCCCTGAAGACGAGGGTCCAGAAGTGCGACCTGTGCAATTTTAAATGCGAGTACAGGGAGTAGCCTTCACCCCTTCCGAGGGGCATCCTCCTCCATCTCTATCTCGTCGACCCCGTGGAACTCTGCAAACTCCTGCAGTGTTCCAGTGAACTTATTTTCGAAGTCCTCGTCTGGTCTTAACCAGGGCTCGTGCCACACGGAGTGGACGATCAGAGTGCCTCGCTTCCTGTCCATCTTGGGCACTATCCTTCCGACGAACCTGTCGCCATACAGGATGGGCAGGTTGTAGTAGCCGTACCTGCGCTTCGCCGCGGGGATGTAGGCCTCGAGCTTCACCTCGAAGCCGAAGAGGTTCTGGATCTGCTTCCTGTTCCAGATGAGGTTGTCGAAGTTGTTCAGCAGCCTGACGTCGTTGAACTCGGATCCGGAGTCCTCCACCTGCTGTGAATCCTCAGCCAGACAGTAGTACGGGTTCCTCTCGCCCTCGACCTCGAAGCTGAGTGCCTTTCCCTCCTCGACCAGGTCTTCGAGTATCGCCTGCCACTGCTTGGATGTCCTCCTGAGCATTATGCTCCAAGGCTGGAAGTAGGTCCTCAGATCACCTGGAGAGGCCAGGCCGAGGCAGCCGAGGGTCCTGAGTGCGTGGAAGCGGATGCACTCCTCCTCTGTGGGCTCCGTCGAGTCGACGCTTGGCGGTAGGACCCTCTCGGAGAGGTCGTAGTATCTCTGGAAGTTCTCCCTGCGTGATACCAGGAGGATGCCCGCTCCGAACAGGGCCTCCAGCGCTATCTTCGCCGGCTTCCAGTCCCACCATCCCTGGGACCGGGTCTTCCTCCTGTGCTCGAAGTCCTTCGCTGAGAGGGAGCCTTCCTTCCTGACCCTTTCTAGGACCAGCTCCATAACCTCGGGCTCGGCTCTGGCCCATTCGTATCCGTCGGCGTACTTCTCTCTCCGTATCCTCATAGGCCGCGCGTAGTACCTGAACTCCTTCATGGGGACGTAGCATGCGGCGTGTGCCCAGTACTCGAAGAGCCTTCGATCCACGTAGGCGAGCTGGTGGAGGAGCTCCTTGTCGTAGTTCCCCAGCCTCGACCAGAGTGTGAGGTAGTGGGCGCGTTCCACGACGTTGATGGTGTCGATCTGGAGGCATCCGAGCCTATCCACGGCATCGAAGATGTTCTTCTTGGAGATGGAGGCGGGTCGTTCCCCGAAGCCCTGCTTCTCCAGCATCAGCCTGCGGACTGTCTCCTTGGTAAGCGGCATGTAACTGCACTCCTCTCTCGTTCATCCCACTCATAACGTTTCCTTTGGAGTCGATTTCATGGAATTATCATTGACAGCATCGCTTCTTCGCGCGTTCCTGAGAGTTCTCTGCTTGCGTTGCCTAAGTTCTGGGAATGAGAGCGCGCAGCGATGTTTCATTATCCTTTAATGCGCGATTGTATGTTAGGAACGGGAGGAGAGATGGGCGCCGGACTCCCCTGGGACGTGAGCCGCACAGTCATGGTCAGAGCCGAGGAGGAGACCGACCCCAGCTTCGGGAGCCCGCCGGACCAACGGTCCCTCCAGCAGCACATGAGGTACGGATTCTTTGTCGCGGACAAGCCTGCGGGGCCCACGAGCCACGAGGTCGTTGCCTGGGTGAAGAGACTTCTGGAGCTGGACCGGGCCGGCCACGGTGGCACCCTGGACCCGAATGTGACGGGGATCCTCCCGATCGGGCTCCAGGAGTCGACGAAGGTGGTACAGGCGCTCTTGGAGTCGGGGAAGGAGTACGTCTGCGCGATGCGCACCCACGGGGACGAGGAGGAGCCGCGGGTCTTGGAGACGCTGAAGCTGTTCGAGGGCGAGATCTTCCAGCGCCCTCCGGTGAGGTCCTCGGTGAGGCGCCGGCTCAGGACCAGGACCATCTACAGGATCGATTACCTGGAGGGGGACGGGCGGAACTGGCTGTTCAGGGTTGCCTGCCAGAGCGGGACGTACATCAGGAAGCTCTGCTACGACGTGGGGGAGCTGCTGGGGGCCGGTGCGCACATGCACGAGCTGAGGAGGACCAGGAGCGGTCCCTTCGTCGAGGGTGACGCAGTCACGATGTTCGACCTGGTGGACGCCATAGATCTCTGGAGGGGCGAGGGGGACGAGGCTCCACTTAGGAGGGTGATACGGCCTATGGAGGACGCGCTCTCGCTCCAGCCGAAGATCTGGGTCAGGGACTCCGCCGTGGACGCAGTCTGCACTGGTGCATCCCTAGCCATGCCAGGAGTTCTGAGGGTCGAGTCGGGGATCTCGGAGGGCTCCTTGGTGGCTGTGATGACTCTGAAGCATGAGGGAGTAGCGCTGATGAGGGCGGAGGCCTCGGGCGACGAGATCCTGGAGTCGGAGCACGGTATCGCCGCACGCCCAGTCAGGGTTCTGATGCCCAGGGGTACCTACCCCAGGGCGTGGTGAGCCTTGTCCGAGCACTACTTCTCGAAGACCCCCAGCTCACCTGAGAGGCCTGGGCTGCTCATGTGCCGGCTCAGAGGGCACGACTTCGAGTTCGTCACGTCCTCGGGCGTTTTCTCGCACAGGAGGATCGACCGGGGGACCCGCCTCCTGGTGGAGTCGATGGTGCTGCCAGAGGAAGGGGGGCTGCTGGACCTAGGCTGCGGCTACGGGCCTGTGGGGATCGTGGCGGCGAAGCTCCGACCTGGCCTTCGCGTGCTCATGACCGACGTGAACGAGAGGGCCGTCGATCTGGCCCGGGCGAATGCTCGGAGGAACGGCGTAGCGGACGTGGAGGTGAGGGTCGGAGACCTGTACGAGCCCGTCGGCGACGAGGTGTTCGGCGCGATCGTCTCGAATCCCCCGATCTCCGCGGGGCTGCACAGGGTGGTGGAGCCCCTCGTTGTTGGGGCGGTGGGCCACCTCGCCGACGGTGGCACGCTCCAGCTTGTGGTCCAGTCCAGGAAGGGGGGGAGGGCGCTGGCGTCGTTGGTGGAGCGCCATCTCGGGGGGTGCGAGGTGGTCGCCAGGGGGGGCGGCTACAGGGTTCTTATGGGCAGAATGGGTTAGTGCCCCTTCCGTTGCACTTGGCACTTCTGGGTAACTCTTAAGGGGGGCCGTTCTGGTGGAGGTGTCGTACCAGATGTCTGTCCCCCGTCTCGTCAGGCTGAACAGGCGGCTGTCTTGGCTGCTGGTTGTGGTCTCGGTGCTCGTCCTCTCGCTGGGTTATGGTCAGACGGTTCTGGATCTGGATTCGGGGCTCGTCTGGTGGGGGCACTCGGTGCTGGGCGCGGTCTTCGGCGTCCTGTCCTTAGTGCACTTTGTGATCTCGGTGTTTGTTATCCGGTATGATTGGGGGAGGAGCGTTCGGGGCGTGCTCGGTGGCGAGGCGGGGGGCCTGGTATGGCTCAGGCTGGGTCAGAGGGTCTCGGGGTGGACGCTGGTTACCTCCGCTCTGCTGGTGCTGCTGTCGGGTTTGGACTGGTTTAAACTGGGCACTGGGTGGATTCTGCCCTTCTCGTCGCACGTCAGGTTCGACCTGTTCCTCTCTTTGACGTTGATCTTTCATGTGACCATCGGGAGCTACTTCGCGTTGCTGAGGCGGCGGCTGAGGGCGGGGGTCCGTGAGCCATCGGGGTTCTCGGCTGCCAGGCGTGAGGCCATCATATTGATGGCTGGGATGGCGGTCTCGTTCCTGGCGGTCACGTACTTGGACAGGCTCCCCCGGTTATCGGATGCGGCGGAGAGGCTCAGGGGGCTGCTGCCTCCGGGTCAATACGAGGTGGGTAGGCTGCGTGTTCTCCATGTGGGGGCGGTCCCGGCTTTCGACGAGAGCTCCTGGACGCTGATGGTCGACGGGATGGTAGAGAACCCCGTTACACTGAGCTACGGAGAGGTGAGGGGGCTTCCGGGTGCGTCCAGCGTCTCGGACTTCCACTGCGTCACGGGGTGGACGAAGTTCGGTAACCGCTGGGAGGGGGTGCTGCTCAGGACGATCATGGAACTCGCGAGGCCGCTCCCCTCCGCGAGGCACATACTGTTCCTCTGCGAGAGGGACTACTCCACTTCGCTTCCCGTCGAGGAGCTCGTGGGCGACGACGTCATGCTGGCCTACGGCCTCGACGGCGGCGACCTGCCGGCGAAGCACGGCGGCCCTCTTAGGCTGGTGGTTCCCCAGAAGTACGGGTATAAGAGCGCCAAGTGGGTGCGCGTCGTCAGGTTCGTCGACGAGAACGTGCCGGGGTACTGGGAGGCGAGGGGTTACAGCGAGACCGCGGATCCCTTCACGAACGACAGGTACCACAGCTCGCGTGCGACGCGTAACTAGGGGCGTGGTGGGCTACTCTCTGGGTTTCTCCCTGTAGAGTATGGCGGTGTTGCCGATGAGGTCTATGAGGGTGCTGCCGGTCCTGCCGGTGATGGTCTCCGTGAGCTCCCTCTTCTCGGACTTGTGGTTGATGTACTTGACCTTGATGAGGGCGTGGTCGCTGAGGGCCCTGTCGATGTTCGCGATGACCCCGTCGGTCACGCCATTCTTCCCTATCTGGACGAGGGGGTCCAGGGCGTGGGCCTTCCTCTTGAGGGCCCTCTTCCGGTCGCTGGTGAGCATGTCGGTCGCCGGTTTCCAGTGCTGTGGGCTTATATACTTTCCTGTGCGTTGCCCCTGAGCGACCTGTGCGTGGTGGTGTTCCTGTCCCAGGCTTGCCTCTTCGTTTTTCGCAGCCCCGTGCGCCTGTTGGGTCACATAGTGTGTCGCTATGGCTCGTGTTTTTGACTGGAATCGCCTCTTGGAGGAATCGTTTTCACAGTCCTTTCGCTGCGTGGACCTCTGTTTCACGTTCAGCCCTTAGACCCCCCTCCCTCTCCTGTGTAATTTTACGATCTTCGGAGGTAATCTGCGGTTCCGTGAGCCGGGGTTCCATCTACTGTAATTCGGCCAAGCGTTTCTCCAGGGCTTCCAGGGGTGTGTTCGCAGTCACCCTGACGACCTCGAAGCCAAGCTTCGTCCAGAAGCTCTCCCCCTCTGTGTTGCCCTTGATGTGGTTTAGGTTCACCTCGTCCACGTCCCTGGCCCTGAAGAAGCTGCAGAGCTCTCGTACGAGTCTTATCCCCGTGCCCTTCCTCCTGTGGCCCTCTCTGACGTAGATGAGGTTGATGAAGCCCACCGTCTCGGGGAGGTAGTCTCTCCGGCTCACGACCCTGCCGTACGCGAAGCCCACTAGGTCGCCGCCGTCTTCGACGACGAGAACGAGGCCGTCCTCGTCGCTGAGCATCTTGTCGACGTCTGCCTCGAGGTTCCTGTTTCCTTCCTCGGTGTTGCGCCATATGCGGGGGTTGGAGGCTTCGTCGTGGCGCTGCAGTGCGGTCCTCAGCTCTACGAGCCCCTGCGAGTCGTCCGGCGTGGCGGGCCTGATGGTGACCATGGTGTATCTTGGGTTTGTAATCTTTATAATGGGTTTGCGTGCCTAGTGTTCTGTGGAGCCCGGTCGTCTAGCGGACAAGGATAGAGGGCTTTGGACCCTCCGACGCGAGTTCGAATCTCGCCCGGGCTACCATTAAAAATCGGTATTTTGGGCATTTTTTTTGGGTAATGGAGCTGTTTAAATTAGCCCTCTGGTTGACATTTGAGATATATAAATTTGGACGCGTAATATTACTTGTTATGTCTACTTGTCGTGAGTACTTGTTGTGAGTTCTCCTTATATTGTCTGGTTCAGTCCGGGATGCTTGAAGCAATATGTCTGACGTAACTAGTCACGACTTCTCCTATGTATTCGAGGACTTGGATATCGAGATCGAGTCAACCATGAACCAACGCGAGCTATGCGGACTAACCATAGCCTTCATCGAGGGAGACAACATAGTCTGGTCCAAGGGCTACGGATACACCGACCGAGCAAAGGGGGAGTGGGTTACACCCCACACACTGTTCAGCACTCAGTCCATGGGCAAGACCTTCACGGCAACAGCCTTCATGATAATGGCTAGCAGGGGACAGTTAGACCTGGACGACCCCATAAGGAAGCACTATCCCGAGTTCACAGTCAACACCAGAGGCGACCCAGACACAGAGATCAATAGGATTACCTTCAGGAGGATGCTCAGCCACTGGGCGGGCTTCCCCCACGAGGCAACACGGGGGAACAACTACGACGACACCCCCCACACCTACAAGGAACACATAGAAAGCATCAAGGACAACTGGCTTAGAACAACCCCAGGCACCGAATACAGCTACTCCAACATCGGATACGACCTAACAGCCTACATCATGGGTAGGATAATTGGCATGATATACCCCCAAGCCATGAGGGAAACCCTCTTCAAGCCCTTAGGAATCAAGACAGCCACCTACAACATACTGGAAGCCCAGAGAAACCCCTTCGCTAAGGGACACATAGGAGACTTTCAGACACCAACCGTACAGGTACCCATGCTAGGGGCTGGAGGAGTCTACATCTCCGCAGTCGAAGTGGCTAAACTGGTCTCCTTCCACCTAGCAAAGGGGAAGGTCAATGGGGAGCAGCTCATCAAGCCAGAGCTATTCGACGAGATGTACAGGGAACAGTACCCCGAACTCGCAAGTACAAACTACGGGCTGGGGCTCGAATGCTTCAAGCTGAAGGGCATAACAGCCTACGGGCACGGGGGAGGAGGCTACGGCTACGACACCGTCATGGCGTGGATACCCGGACACAACATCGGCATCGTCGTGCTATCCAACGACCAGAACAGGTCCACATCCTACGAGATTGGTACAAAAGCCATGGAACTAATGGTCAACACAATCAAGCAAAGCAGGGAAAAACACCTCAAACCAGAACGGCTCAAGAAGCTGGAAGGAACCTACAAGGCACCCAGACAACCACTAATCCGGATCGCCTACGATGACGGAGCCCTCCATCTCTACGACACAAACAACAACGAGAAACACCTAACACCAGAGAACCCACTGGAATACACCTCAGACGACGGCACAAGAATCACCTTCAAACTGGAAGACGACCACCCAGCCACACTACGGGTAGAATCCCCCAGCGCATCATTCACCGCAAGGATAAACGACTCACCACACGAACCCAAGGGACCAGACAAGCCAGAATGGGACAAGCACCTCGGCACATACCAGTACCAGTACTACGGCAGAACAGCCTACCTCACCCTCACCAAGATAGACGGACACCTCCACATCATCGAGCAAACCTACCCACTGAAACTCACCCACCACAGAGACGACGTCTACTTCGACGCAGAAGGAGAAGCACTGATACTAAAACAGGACTCCCTAACCTATGCAGGCATGCATGCAACCAAGGTAGACCTAACCATCGAATCCCTCATACACAGCTACACAGCAGACCCAGCCATGTTCAGAGCCAGCAGAAACATAGCCCTAAGACACATAATCCACACCTACTACAGGGATGGACTCCAACAGGCATTCAACCTCCTCGAAGCCCTCCAACAATTAATCAAGGCACCCGTAAACGGCTACAACACGCTAGGTAGGACACTCCACACCCATGGCAGATATCAAGACGCCAAGACATGCTACCAGAAAACACTGGAACAAGACCCAAAGAACAAGCAAGCCAAGCTAGGAATACTGAAACTAGAAAGGCTCCTTTAAGCTAATCACACGCGCCCTACTCATCATGAAACCATACCAATTGGTAAGAAACATGTTAGTAGCCCAATCGACCAAAAAGCAGATGAAACAAAGTAACGATCAACAGCCATACTTGTCTACGATTCAAGAAAACCGACATTCGCTTTTTAAAGTTAGACAGACAAAAGTCTTCAAAGTTTTACAGAACTCAACTAAAAATCCACACTCATTGAAGAAAATATCATGGCAGAAACTAATCTCTAACCCCCAAAAAAAAGGAGAGAATATCTAGACTTTCTATTATGGCTCAATGATAAATTACGGTATAAAACCAACCAAATTGACTAATTTTAATAAATAATCCAATCAGACCTCAATCAGAGACAAAATTCGACTCTTAAACACTCGATTGGATTCATTCGAAAAATTATAAAGACAAAATTAAACGTCTAACGTCGTCTATCCCGGGCTACCAAACTAGGCTGAACAGACGATCTACGCTCGTCAACATACGAAACGGAATCCGACACGTGAAATGTTTGATCCGTGGTGTTGGGACTTCGGAGAATTACATGCTTTCCAACCACTAGAGACCAGGAGAGACAATGGGATACATGAGAACGCGCCGATTGCCTCATTAACGAGCGCACAGGAATGCAAATCTTCTATTTGATGATAACTTAAATGAGGATACTTTACCAATAATTTGTTGTACAGAGGGAACCACCATGGATCGTTTTCCAAGACTTTTCAGCCCGATGAGATTAGGGCCTTACGTTCTGAAGAATCGGATTGAATCAGCGCCCATGGGAGTACATGGCACACCAGAAGGATACATTACCCCTGAGGGTACGGCGTATTACGAGCTCCGGGCGAAGGGCGGAGCAGCCATCGTCACCCTCGGGGAGAGCATGGTAGATTCCAAAGGGACATCTCATGGGAGGATAACCCCGCTGGATGACCCGGGGATCCTGCACTCTCTCATCAATACCACAGATGCGATAAAGAGACACGGTGCGATTGCCTCCATCGAATTGTTGCACGCCGGAATCCGGTCAAGGACACAGCGACCAGACGGGGCAGTGTACGGACCAAGTGCGGGTACATCATTCTATGGCAAGAAAATAATCGAGATGAGAGAAGCAGAGATCAAACAGGTAGTGAACGCCTTCGGAGATGCCGCCGAGATGGCCAAGCTGGGCGGCGTGCAGATGTGCATGATCCACGGAGGCCACGGCTGGCTTCTGTCACAGTGGTTCTCCCCACTGCACAACCACAGGAAGGACCGTTTCGGAGGAAGCATCGAGAACAGGGCACGCATAGCCCTGATGATCATCGAAGACATACGGAAAAAGTGCGGCCCGGATTTCCCGATCGAGATCCGCTTGAGCGGCGACGAGTTCACGAAAGGCGGGATGAGGTTAGAGGAGACGGTCGAATTGGCAAAAACACTGGATGGCAAGGTCGACGTGATTCACGTGTCCGCGGCGACATTTCATGATCGGACTGCCGGCCTCAGGATGTTTCCAAGCGTTTTTCTCCCCCGGGGCTGCAACGTGTATCTCGCTGAGGCGATCAAGAAGGTCGTGAAGACTCCGGTGAATACAGTTGGGGCATTGAACTATCCCGCCCACATGGAAGAGATCCTAGAGAGTGGAAAGGCAGATATGATAACACTGGGAAGGGCGCTTCTTGCAGACCCCTTCTTACCGGAGAAGGCAAAAAAAGGGAACGAGGATGATATTACGCCGTGCATACGGTGTAATTATTGCATCAGTCAGAACTTTACTCCATATGTGAAATACCCCAGAGGTATCGTCAGGTGCGTTGTTAATCCGATCATAGGCAGGGAATATGAGAGCCGGTTTGTACAAACAAGTGGCGGAAAGAAAAAGGTGATGGTAGTTGGAGGTGGACCGGGAGGGATGCAGGCGGCGATCACGGCTTCAGACCGGGGACATGAGGTGATCCTGTGTGAAAAAAGTAGTAGGCTTGGAGGGACGTTGGTATATGCTGAACGTGAATACTTCAAAGAGGATACAAAGAAGCTAACTGAAGTACTTATCCGGCGAGTGCAAAAAAGACCGATAAAATTAATGATGGATACGGAAGTCACGCCTGAAGTTGTTAAAGGAATTTCTCCCGATGTTCTAATCGCCGCAGTGGGAGCCGAACCAATCATTCCTGAAATATCCGGAATAAAGAACAAGAATGTGGTTATTGCAGCAAGCATGTATGATGAAGAAGCCATAGGTAGGAAGGTAGTGGTCATCGGAGGTGGGCTGGTGGGATGTGAGGAAGGATTACATCTTGCTTACCTAGGTAAGGAGGTGACCATTCTAGAAATGCTTGAGAAGCCGGCTGCAGATGCACCCTACTTGCACTGGTTGGGGCTGATGAGAGAGCTAGAAAAAAGTGTTAGGCTGGAAATAAATGCAAAGTGTATCCTAATAACGGAGGAGGGTGTGTTTGCGGTGAACGAGAGAGGAGAAGAGAGGTTCTACGAGGCAGATACGATATTATTGGCGGTAGGGCTGAAGCCGAGGATGGAGGTGGTTGAGTCCTTGCGCAACTGCGCACTGGACTTCAGCGTGATCGGAGACTGTCTACAGCCTGCAACGGTCATGGAAGCGATTCATATGGGCTATTTCTCTGCCATGAATATCTAAAATTTCATTCATTCTGCGCCAGCTTCGAACTTAAACAGGTATATCGAAAAAGGTGTCATAGTATTCACTCTCTTATCTGACCCACGGGCTTTGGCTACTGTCGTGCGCGCGCGCGAGCAGTGGACGGCTGCTGGCCCTCAGACAGCGACGCCTGGGTGGCCGAGACCTTATCTGCCATCGATGCGATGACCTTGGCGGCTGCATCCCTGGACAGCCTCTCGGCTGACAATAGGTCGCCCGTAGCAAGCTTGCCCCTGGCCTCTTCCAGCATACTCTCGGCCTCAACAACATCGGCTTTGACCAACCTCGCCTCGTCGATCGCCACCTCAGCCTCTTCGATCAGCAGCTTGATGTAATCGACGTGCACCACCGTGACCCTGACATCGTCGAAGTAGGCGTGGCTGCGTGGTCCGCACTCGAACCCGATGGGGCCGGAGAGAAACAGGTCGTCCTCGTCCACGCACTCCATCTTGAGCTCGTCATCAACGTAAACCCAGAACTCGCCTCCTATTCAGACAATCTTGAAGACATACCAGGCGCCGTCACCGCACACCAAATCGACTTTCGCCATGTTTGAGAACTCTCCCCTGTTTTGGTTAGCGAACGCTGGGTCTTGTTGAGGGACGCTGACGAAGTACCTCTTCCCATCGTCCCCCAGCCTTACGCTGATGCGGGCGTCCTCCTCCTCGTGTACATTCACGAGTTTGACCCTGACCGTGAGCGTGTAGTCCGTCCAGTCCGGGTCCCCCACTCTGGTCCACAGGGTCCCCTTCAGGCTAAGGACCTTGTTTCCGTCGTCGTCCAACACCTTCCATGAGGTCCCGTAGGAGGCGTCGGGTGGGATGTAGATTTCCTAGGCGTCCTCATCGAAGTCATCAAAGTCGTCCTGGAAGACCGCGCAGGTGTGCTCCTCCTCAGCTGCGACCCACTGGGAGGCAGTAAGCGATAGAATTAGGATGACGGCGAAAATCACATGCAGTGAGCGATGCACTAGGTTACCAAGAAGGATCGGTGCGGTCCTCGCATTCCATCCCATTTTTCCATATCAGCTAAAATTAAAAGAAATTTAAAAAATTATCTCATCCAAAGAAACCTCTGTAATGAATCCTACTGCTTGAATAATAAAAAGGAATCAAGGATGTCGTCCAATGGATGAGGATCGGGGTGTTGACTCATTGACATGACTTCGTAGCATACGTGGGCAACATATTCCAACTCTTCACGTGCTGGACGATTCACTTCGAGGAGGTGATGCCAAAGCCCTTCAACCATCGTCTACCCCAACCAACGTAAAAAAATTTTTAAAATTCAACGGTAGAAACATTAAACCTAACAGTACACCCCCAGGTGTCCGGATGAAGGAAAAAGACTGGAGAACAGCCCTGTCATACAAGCTATCCCTCGGCGTCGTAGCGCTGACCCTCATTGTATCCCTGATAGACCTCCTCCACCCGCCCATCTTCCTGAAGGAGACCGCCTCAGCAAAGGCCCAAGTGATAGGGCAGGACCTCGTCAACCTGGCCCTCGGGATACCTGCCCTGATTGCCTCCATGGACCGCTCAAGGCGGGGCTCGTATAAAGCCCGGATGATCTGGCTCGGCCTGCTGGCGTATTTCGCCTACACCTTCCTCTCCTACGCCGTGCTCTTCAAGTTAAACCCAGGCTTCCTGGCATACACCGCGGCTTTTGGGCTCAGCCTCTACGCGACGCTCCTCAACCTCTCGGGGATGGACGTGGACAGGCTGGATGTAGACGTGACCCCTAGCGTCAGGAAGTGGACCCCTTACTCGATGATGCTGATACTCATAATCATCGCCATCCTCTGGAGCCCCGACGTCACCACATACTACACGGCGGGTACAATACCGCCGAGTATCACCGTGGACGGGGCGCACACCCTCATAATCCCCTTCCAGGACTACGCCATCGTCCTCCCCCTGACGCTCCTCACCGCATGGCTCGCATATAGAGGGGAGACCCTCGGCTTCATACTCGCCCCCGTCGTCCTGGTCAAGGCCCTCAGCATAGCCCTAGCGGTGTTGGGCATGATCGTCGCCATGCAGTACTACGGTACCCCAGCCATCCTGGGCCAGGTCATAGTGTTTGTGATCGGCTCGTTGATCGTCGGAGCGTACACTCGCCACTACTTAAGCGGCATAGAGATTAGAGAATCATTATAAACCGATGATAAAAGGCCGACTCCTCCGACGCGAGTCCGAATCTCGCCTAGACTATCAGTGTCACACATTGTCCATTAAAGCCATGCCTCGAATTTGCAGCCCGATTAACTGCCATGTTTTTTAGCATCATAGAGTCTTCTTGAAACCATGCGAAGCCTGAGGACGTACCTGGAGAGGCTGTGGAACATCGCTCCAGATCAGCTTGTGACCGTGAGAGAGCCCGTTGACTGGAGGTACGAGGTCACCGTACACGTCGCCGAGATGGAGAAGAGAGACCGCAACCCCGCGCTGCTCTTCGAGAGAGTGAAGGGTCACTCCATGCCACTGCTCGTCAACCTGTTCGGGAACGTCGACAGGATATCCCTGGCTCTGGGAGAGAAATCCCACGTGAGCGGCGGCAGGCTGGAGTTCTACGATGAATGGAACAGGCTGTTCGCCAGGGGCGTTGCCCCAGTCCACGTCAAAGACGGCCCGGTGAAGGAGATCCGCCTCAGGGGGGCCGACGTCGACCTGACCTCCCTCCCCATCC
The DNA here is from genome assembly GCA_020346605.1 of Candidatus Bathyarchaeota archaeon. GTDB lineage: Archaea > Thermoproteota > Bathyarchaeia > TCS64 > TCS64 > BS750m-G28. The sequence goes on from CP070784.1 coordinate 1,907,060, forward strand.
CTAGGTTCTACGAGCAGGACGGCGGCAGGTACGTCACGGCAGGGCTCGTGGCGGCGAGGGACCCCGGGAACCCCGAGGAGATGAACCTCTCGTACGTCAGGATGCACCTGAAGGGCAGGGACAGGTTCGGCGTCAGCCTCCACTCCAGGGGGCACATGTGGCAGGACTTCGAGAGCTCCAAGGAGGCGGGGGACCCACTCGACGTGGCGGTGATCATAGGGGCGCACCCTGCGATATACCTCGCGGCGGCGGCCAAGATAACCGACGAGTACCGGAAGGCGGGGGCCCTCCTCGGCGAGGCCGTTGAGCTGGTCCGCTGCGAGACAGTGGACGTGCCCGTCCCCGCACAGGCCGAGGTAGTGCTGGAGGGGCAGATAACACTGGAGGAGGAGGACGAGGGGCCCTTCACGGAGTACACTGGGTACATCAGCGGAAGGTCGACAAGGAACCAGCTCCGGGTCTCCGCCGTCACGCGCAGGGAGGACGCCATCTTCCTCGCCGTCGCCCCCAGCAACTCCGCGGAGCACCTGCTCCTCAGCGGCCTCCCAAAGCAGGCGAGGATCTCCAGGGCCATCGCCGACTTCACACACACCCCCGCTCTGGGGGACATATCCTGGCCGGTCTGGGGCACCCACTTCGTCTGCCTGATCTCCATCAGGGAGCCGGTCCGCCAGACCCCCGGCCTCGCCAAGCAGCTGGGGCTCCTGCTGCTGGGGCTGGACCACTACGTCAAGATGGTCGCGATCCTCCCCGCCGAGACCGACCTCTCCAACATGCCGGAAGTCCTGGGTACCGTGGCCCTCAGGTGCGACTTCAGGGAGGGCTCGGGCCTAGAGACTCTCGGGGAGGTGTTCAGCCAGTGGCTGGACCCCTCTTCGCCCCGGGCGGGCACTTCCTCGAAGATGATCATAGACGCCACGGGCCCCGCGGTCCAACCCCTCGAGCCCTTGTCCGGGGCCAGAGAGGGAGCCGCCACCGGCGCGGAGGGGATCGTGGACTTTGCGTTTCCCTGCGAAGGCGACCCGAGCCTAAGCGTGGTCATCGTGGAGTCTAGAACCCAAGATCTGACGGGGCTGCTCGGTGCGGCGACTCTGGGTCGGAGCAGGCTGATCGTGTGCGTGAACGCCGACATAGACATCCGGGATGGCAGACAGGTGCTCTGGGCCGTTGCGACGAGGCTCCAGCCCGCCTCCGACGCCATCGTCAGGGACGGCAGGATGATACTCGACGCCAGGAAGGGGGACGGCTGGACTGCGAGGAAGGCATCCCTCCCCTCATCCACACGCCATGCAGGTGGAATCTAGTACTCAGGGGTTGAACCGTCCTTCAAACTTCCTTTTATTCCACTCACCTCATGGACAGGGGGATCTTTGATCCTTCGACGGGAGTTCGAAACTCGCACGGACTACCATTGTCATTGATCCTGCTTGAAACTGGACACTTCCCCCACTCGCATCCACCTGTCGCCCCGTCGCCGGTACAGGGTTATCCAGGCGCAGGTGAAGTCCAGATCCCTCTCGGAGCCGCCGTCTGCCGTGCGCCCCGCAACCTTCACCTTCACAACGCTCCACGCTACCGAGCCGTCGTCAGAGAAGTCGACTATCGGTTCGCGCAGGTCCCGGTACTCCGAGAACTCAGTGCTGTTCAGGTAGTTGGCGAACGTCGACCTGATCTCCTCCTGGGTCGGGCGACGTATCTCCCCGTTCGAGACGGAGATGAAGTCCTCGGATATGTCCCTGACTAGGGAGTCCACGTCCTTGTTCCAGTGAGCCTCGATCGTTGCCCTGTGGAGGTCCAAGATCTGCCTCCTAAGAGCCTCGAAGTCTGGACTGTCTTCGACCATGAGCTGCTCACCTGACCGAGAGTTGTTCGGTGAAGAATGTAAGATGTTCGGACCAGCTCAGCCCCCGGAGCTCGCAGCTGGTTGGACCTCCGTTCCCTGCGCGGATGCAAGATAATATATGGAATATTGGTATTCATACCTCAGGTTTGACGTATGAAGTTCGTGTTCTACGACGATTTCAAGCCCGGGCTGCTCAAGGGAGACCGGGTCGTCGACATCAGCGACGTGCTGGTGGGCATCGAGGGGCAGACTCCGCAGCTCCTGCTGGAGGGTTTCATAACAAAATATGAAGAGCTGAAGGCCGGACTCGAGAAGGCGCTGCAGGAGAGGGAGGGGGTCCCCGTCGGGGGCGTCCGTCTCAGGCAGCCCGTGCCCAAGCCGGGGCTGATGCTCTGCGGCATCGGTGGCTTCGGCGAGGGGGAGGGGAGGAAGCGCCCGCTGGACTTCTTCCTCAAGGGCTGGACATCCATCTGCGGCCCCGGGGACACCGTGACGCTCCCCCGCCACGAGGCCAGGATCTTCAACCACGAGGTGGAGTTGGGCGTCGTCTTCTGCAAGGAGACCAAGGACGTCTCCAGGGAGGAGGCGATGGACAGCGTCTTCGGGTATACCATCATGTGCGACGTCTCCGCCCGTGGCGTCCCGGACACCAGCGGCTTCTGGCCGCAGAAGAGCTTCGACAACTTCGGCCCCATGGGGCCCTGTCTGGTCACCAAGGACGAGATCCCGGACCCCTACGACTTGGCCATCAAGCTCTGGGTGAACGGGGAGATCCGGCAGGACTACAACACCGACGACATGAGCTGGGACCTCCCGGAGAAGATCAGGTTCCTCTCCGAGATCTGCACCCTCAACGTCGGCGACTTCATGGCCTGCGGGACCAACCACCACGGGCTCGGGCCACTCCAAGACGGGGACGTCGTGGAGATGGAGATAGAGAGGATCGGCAGGATCGCCTTCAACGTCGAGGACCCACACAAACGGTTCTGGGACGTCAAGGAGAACACCCGACCCTAAAACCCCTTTTTTATCACATTCTCTGGGCCCGATACGCACAATAGAAAAATGGGGAGCTATGCGCACTCCCAGTTGGGGGGGAGTGCGGATTCAGGATAGATTCGCTTCTCTATCGACACCCCACCGCCACTACATCATATCCCGCAGGACATTATAAACTGTTATGTGTTGTTCCCTCGACCGACAGGCAAATTGTTCCGGCTGACGTTCCAAGTGGGCGCCATCAGAAGGAGACCACGTTTCTGCTCTCCTTGATCCAGCCAGCAAGGATCCTCATGGAGCCGCGCTCCACGCCCTCCGCTAGGTCGTCTGCGCCCAGGCCCCTGGCGTCCAGGCAGGAGCCACAGGCCTTGAACTCGACTCCCCTCTGGGCGAGGGAGCCGATCATCTTCTCTATGTTGTAGTAGCCCTCTGGGGTGCTCTGCCCCCTTTTTGCGGCGAGGACGGAGTCTCCCATCAGGAACACCTTGACCTCCATCCCGATCTCCTGCGAGACCGAGGTGGAGGTCAGCCTGAGACCATTCCAAGGCTTGTCAGAGCCGTACGGGGAATCGTTGAGAATAATGGTTAGATCGGTCATGACGCACACCGTCTACGACTTGTCAACGTCAATAATAAGGATGTTCTAAAAAGGCCCACGCTGAGCCACGGGCAGGACAATTATACACCTTGAGACGATCCTAAAGTGGTGAGCCCCGAGTTGGACCAGCTCGTGCACCTAGACGTGATCGACTGCCACGTTCACACCTGGATGCTGAGGAACAGCCTGAGCCTGGAGGCCCTGCACGGACAGGGGGAGGCCCTCGCCGAGATAATCGCCGAAGGCAGCTTGAAGAGCATGTACGTCTTCGACTCCCTCACCCACGCTCCCCTCCTCATTAAGGCCGCTCACCCCGGTCCGTTCTACGCCGGGGGATACGCCCCCTGGACCGGCCGTACGCACCAGCTCCCGGACCCCGACTGGCCCGCCCACATCGACAGGCTCATCGACCTGGGATACGACGGCATAGGCGAGATGGGCTCCAAGCCCGCCACACGCGACCAGCACACGTCATTAGACTCCCCCTACTATCGCGACTTCTGGGAGGCTTGCGAGGAGCGGGGGTTCCCCGTCCTCTGCCACGTCGGCGACGTTGAGGACTTCTGGCGCGAGCACGCTACCCCCGGCTGGGCTAAACAGCGGGGCTGGGGCTACTGGGACGGAGACTATCTTGCTCTGGAGGAGCTCTACGCGGAGATAGAGAGCGTCCTCGCCCGCCACCCTGGGCTCCCAGTCGTCCTCTGTCACTTCCTGTTCCTCTCCCCCCACCTGGAGCGGGCCGAGGAGTTCCTCGGAGCGCACCCCAGCGCCCACCTGGACCTCAGCCTCGGCGTGGAGCTCATGTACAACATCAGCCGCCGCCGCGACGAGTACAGGGAGTTCTTCATCCGCCACGGCGACCGCATCCTCTTCGGCACCGATATCGGGATGAGCACCACCCTCCCCCAGCACCTCGCCCGGATCCAGATGATACGCAGGTTCCTAGAGACGGACCAGGAGTTCCACACCCCGGAGACGGCCGACGACCTCCTCACCAGGTACGAGCTCCCCTACATCGGACTGGACCTCCCCAGTTCCACGCTGGAGAAGATCTACGCGGGGAACTTCCAGAGGCTCTGGGGTCACGAGCCAAGGGAGATCGACGTCGAGGCAGCGATCTCCACGTGCGAGGTTGAAGGGAGCCCTGTGATGGCGGAGGCGTTCAGGGGCCTCGCCTAGCACTACCAGGCCGCGTTGGTGCCGAAGCCGATGATGTGGTCACACTTCCTGCAGACGTACGCGAAGTGGGGCCTCCAGAACGTCGTCCTCAGCTGCACCACCTCCACGTTCCTGTTGGAGACCATCTCACCGCACTCCGGGCACTTGCCCACTAAGTAGCTCATGTCAGACCGGTTGAGACTTGGCCAGGAGGGATATAACACCCACGCAGGCCCGTGCGCCGAAAAGGTTCTAAACCTGATGAGCCACACAGCATACGTGCACCCCATGGAGGTCGAGATCAGGCCCACCGGGAAGGTCGTCGTCCTAGGCCTGGACGAGAGGGCCAAGGAGAACCTGACCTGGTGCGCCGCCACCTTTGGCATCAACCGCCTGTTCTGGGTCGACGGCCACCTCATCTGCACCGAGGTTTTCGAGAAGAGCTTCGAGCGCGAGATCGAGAGCGGCGAGTTCCCGATCAGCCAAGTCTGCTACACCAGCCTCCCCCGCTACTCCAAGATCCTGGAGGTGGAGAAGGGCACCGAGATCCCCGTCGTCGACGCCTCCGACATGGAGATCTACAGGAGGCTGCTGAAGGCGATCAAGGAGCACGAGAAAAAAGAGGGCTGACCGCCCTCATACGCCTGTCAGGGAGACCCTGGCCCTCTAGGGCCTCAAGCCGTAACCAGGAACCTGGGCTGCTCCCCGGCGAGCACGCGGCGGACGCACTCGCTGAGCCGCTCGATGAACCTCCCCATTATCTGGGCCGAGCCGCTGGCAATGTGGGACGTCGTGATGGCGTTCAGCCCGCTGAACAGATCCCTGAGCTCCTCCGCCTGGGTCTCGCTGATCCTGGGGACGTCGATGCCGACGCCGTAGAGCTTCCCTTCCCGAAGCGCCTTCGCGAGAGCGGCCTCGTCGACGATGGGCCTCCTAGCCGTGTTGACGACGATGGCTTTGTCCTTCATCATCGCTATCTCGTCCTCGCCGATCATGCCATTGGTCTCGTCGGTCAGTGGCACGTGGATTGTGATGACGTCCGACTCCCTCAGCAGGTCCTCGAAGCTCCGGTACTCCACGCCGAGCTCGGCCTCCGCCTCCTCGGACAGCCTGCTCCTCTTGTTGTACAGGACTCGTGCGCCGAAGCCCACCGCGATCTTGGCCACCTCGGTGCCGATGGCGCCCAGCCCCAGCACACCCAGGGTCCTCCCGCGGAGCTCGAACATGTCCCCGGGCGTATACTCCGGCCAGGTCCCCTCCATGACCTCGTTGTGGAACAGGAGCGCCTTCCTCTGCAGCACCAGCACCATCATGATGGCGTGTTCGGAGACGGTGATAGCGTTCACCCCGGCGTTGTTCGCCACGGGGATCCCCAGATCCGCAGCCGCCTCCAGGTCTATCCTGTCGTAGCCCACAGAGACGAACTGCACGAGCTTGAGCTCCTTAGCCGACTCGAGGATCTTTCGACCCAAGAAAGGTGTGCCAGGTGTGGCCAATATGATGGTCGTATCCGATATCGTCTCACAAACCTCGTCCTCGGAAAGATCACGCCGAGCCACAGTAAACTCTATCTCAGACGGGTCCACGTACTTGAGAAACCACGATCTCTGGTTCTCAAGTGGCCACGGCGCAAAAGAAACTAACTTCACTTTTTCCATATAGGAAAACCGTAGTATAAGAAGTCAAACTATGTTTAAAAAATGTCTACGTGGGCACGCGCTGATTCTAGTGAAGAAAAGAGTATGGGTTTCAGCTTCGAGTTTTTGATGACCTTTATTGCCTCTTGTGCAGATCATGTCGCTGGTTTCCTGAGTGTCGGCGTGCGAAGTCAACTACCTAACGCGTTAAAACGATCGGTCGCAGGAGACGGAGAGTTTCCGAACCAATGTGGCACCTCTGGGAAGAACGCATACTCGAGATATCCCCCCGCCGATTTATATGCACGCACAAGCTCAGCAGTCATCTCCACTGGCACGTTAAGGTCCTCACCCGATTGAACTATGAGTAATCGAGGTAGCTGGCTCCATTCACCAGCATCCAATATTTGCTGAACGCTAGCCGCTTGCATGTTTTCCAAACTTTCAAAGTACCCTTCATGAGCCTCAACCAAACGTGTGCGATTCTCCCTTTGAGCGTAAGCATATCGATATGCTGGATCAGACACGGGCCAACATGCTAAAACAGAGTCGATTTTCTGCTTCGTCGTAATTCCTGCGTACAAAGCGAGATACCCTCCAGATGAATCTCCGCTGAGTCCTATTCGCTCGGGATCTCCCCCAAATGCATCTGCGTTGGTACGAGAGTATTCTATTGCGGCTTCGATGTCTTCGAATGCGCTAGGATGTTTATATTCGGGGCCATGACGGAAATCGATAGAAATGACAGTGAAGTTTGAAGCTGCGAGATATCGGTGAAAGAGTGCATTATAGATATGATCACCATAAGCCCATGCCCCTCCATGGATGTTAATGAAAATAGATTGTTTGATTTCACTACTGTTTCTGTATATTCGCGCTGGAAGTGCAATTTTTGGGTGCTGTAATAAATTATGTCTGTCTCTTTAATGTCGCTCATAACAGAACTTCTAGTACAGAATTGGTTGAAGTGAAGAAAAGAATATGGGAAGGAAGTACAGAGTTATTCAGTAACTAAGTATCCTTCTGGGTCCCTAGGAATTGTGGGGAGTCCCTGAATCTCCCTTTCTTTCTTCATTTCCTCGAAAAGGTACTCGATCCACCTCATAAAGTCAGGTATGTTGTACCTTTTCCGGTATTCCCGTAGTATGGGTTTAAACTTGTTCCAGAGTACCCAAGTGCCCTGATATCCCAGTATGTGATGTAGTGTCTCGATGTCTATGTTCTCTCTATACAGTTCGTATCCTAACCGATTATACGTATACCAGATCACCGTTCGCTTGATGTAGTTGTCTCTGTTGACTGTGGAGTCGTATTTGCTCAAGTAGTCGTCATAGTCTTCCCACTCCATCTCGGTGAGTTCGTAGAATGCCCCAATGAAGTCTTGACTTGATAAGTCTCGTGCCAGTTCATTGGCTACGGTCTGTTTCCTGATTTTGTCAGCGTTTCTCACGGTCAGAACGTAGTAGCTAAAGCCTGTTATGACTCCGAAGATTGCCACAAGGTCTCTCACCACCTGAAGCATCGCTAGATCGACCATTCTTGATCAGAGTAGCATTAGGTCGAAGTGAAGAAAAGACTATGGGAAAATGATCTCCCCGTGCAGTACGGCATACTGTATGACGATCACCAAGAGAATCCAATGATCCGAACGAGGTAGAACTACCCACTAGGAAAGATAGGGAGGTGGTATACAGTCCAAGGCTGAATATCCGTCCAAACCACGGGAGCAACGTGAAAAACGCTCCACCTGGAGCAGATTCCAGGTGAAGACACGGGCTATTCTGAGAAAAACCACTAGATGGGGGGTAACACATCCAAACGTGGTCAAACTCTAATCAGCGAAGGGAAGCCAGGTACCCCGCATCCCTGATCCGGTACAGCACAGAAACGTGCTCCGAGCGTACAAAACCCCCGAAACATCTATCCGACAGACGACGTAGATTAAGGTGTAATCCCCACCGATGTGAAGCCGATGAAGATCGAGCTGATCGAGATCAAAGCCCGCCTCTCCTCACTGGAGCCCGCGAGGCGGAAGATCCTCTCCATAGGCGCCCAACTGGACGGCACCTTCAGGCAGATCGACACCTACTACAACTCCCCCGAAGGCAGACTCAAGCTCCGAGAGGTCGACGGCGAGCCCGTCTCTAAGCTCATCCACTACGACAGGGAGGACACCCCCAACCCCAAGAGGAGCGACGTCACCATCCACGAGACCGAGGAACCCGGACCCCTCAAGACAATCCTCGAGCGTACCCTCGGCGTCAAGGTCACCGTCACCAAGACCAGAGAGATCTACCAGCACCAGGGAACCCAGATCCACCTCGACGCCGTCGAGGAACTGGGCACATTCATAGAGTTCGAGCGCCCCATCACGGACCTCTCCCGGGACAGAGAGGACCTGCAGACCCTCATGCAGCAGCTCGATGTAGAGAACGAGGACCTGATGACAGGCTCCTACTGCGACCTGAAACAGGACAGATAAACCCGCAGAGGTTTAACCTAAGAAAACCCTTATCAACGGTAGCTGGAACTGGCTCATCCCCTCATCGGATAGGACCTCTCCTCGATCCCCTCTTCGCGGATCAGGAGCATGTCCACGCCGTCGCCGCTCACAACGTCCCTCGCTACAGCAGAACGAATCGCGCTCAGCGCCAATTCGCCCCCAGCCTCCAGGTCCATCCCCTCCGAATACTGATTCTCCAACAGCCCCATCGCGATGGGCGCCCCAGACCCGGCTGTGATGAACTTGTCGGGGATCAGGCTCCCCACCGGATCCATCGAAAACAGCGCGGGCCCATCCCCGTCCACGCCGCCCACCAGGGTCTCCATCAGCAGAGGCATCATCCTCCTCTGATACAGCATGTTTGAGATCAGCTTCGCCATCGCCCTCACGGTGATCGGCCTGTTGTTATCCAGCTTAAACAGGTTCGCATAGGCAGTAGCCTCACGGGTAAGCGCCTGCATATCGGAGACGAGCCCGGCAAAGGCCAAGCCCATCCTCGGTGTCACCTCGAACACCTTCTTCCCCGACCTGCTCATAACCATCCGGCCCCAACTCACCCTCTTCTCGGCGGCCAGGACAACACCGTCGCTGCAGACCAGGCCAACGACCGTGGCCCCCTGAACGTTCTGATAGCCCATGAAATGACCAACACGACATATGAGAGGCAAGATATTAAGGTTAGCCCGTGGAGCCCCCCCGCAGCCTGTGCTTCCCCAGCCTGTAAACCATGCTCTGACTCCTGTCCCGGTTCCACTCCACCACATACCCCAGCGCCTCCAGCAGCGGCACCGGATCGCGGCACCCCTGCCCCTTTAGGATCTCCCTAACCGTGTCAAACCTCATGTCGGGCGCACTGGCCAGCGCCTCCTCCACAGCCTCCAGCCTCCCCCTCGCCACCATGACCCCGCCGAGGTCCACGAAACCCCGCCCCAGGAGCTCATCACTCACCTCTGCCTCCGTCACCCCCAACCTCGCCGCCTGAGACTCCAAGACCACGATCTCACCCCTTACACCGACGGTCGGAGCCTGCCTCGCGGGAGAAACGACCAACTGCTCCTCCCCACGATAGCCGACCTTCATCGCTCTCCCCTCACGCCCGCTGCTCACCTCCAGCCTGTAGACCTTCTTCGCCTTCACCGGGTAAGCGACATCAGCGACCAGACTCCACTCCCTTCGCGACATCAAGCCTGAAGCCACCTCCTCCAGGAGCGACGCACTGTACCCCGATCTCCGAGCCGACCCCAGCTCGACTGCGATCCTCCTCTTCTCGCCAGAACCTGAAACACTGCACTCGCCCAGCCTGCCACAGAGCTCCACCATGCCCCTATCGTCCCCGCTGAACGAAACCACCAGCCTCCGCGCGTAGACCAGCAGAGCCACGACGAGGGCGAAGTTATACTCCTTAAGCAGATCCTGGGGCGTGACCTCTTCGAACCTCGAGAGCTCCTGCTCGTCGATGAGGTCTGCGTAGAGGCTCCTGTCCAGATCGATGACGGAGACCCCCATGCGGAAGGCAACCGCAGACAGCACATGCATCCTCTCCTCCTCAGTCGCCACCATCCTGCCCGCGGCCTCCTCGAAGACGGCCGTCCTCGCCTCGACTGGCGGGACCACAGCTCGACTCTGGAAGATACACCTATCCTCGAGGACGGCGGAGAGCCCCCTTACCAGCTTGAAATCGAAGCCCAGCTCCTCGCAGGAGCCCAGGGCCTCCCTCAGCTCTCCCCTGGTCTTTTCGAGGTGCTCAACATAGACCTGCACTAGGGTCCTGGCAAGCCCCGTGTAGTCCTCGGAAGCGTACTGTGGGCGGATCACGCCCTTCTGCCGTCGGACCCTGATGAGCCCGGGAAGGAAGTTCAACTCCGCTTCCTCCTCGCGCTCAGCCGGGTCTCAGCCGTCCCCTGGGAGACAAGCTCCACAAGCCTCGCCTGCTTCCCCTCGCTCTTCCTCAGCACCCGCCCGAGGCGCTGGACGAACTGCCGGTTGCTGCCGGACCCGCTGATGATCACGGCTAAGGATGCATCGGGCACATCGACTCCCTCATCCAGGACCCTACTCGTTACGATGCGTCTGTACCTGCCCGACTTGAACCTCTCAAGGATCTCGGAGCGCTCCTCCCCAGGCGTCTGATGCGTGATCGCGGGGATCAGCATCTCCCGGCTGATGCGGTAGACCAGCTTGTTGTGGGTGGTGAAGACGAGAGCTTTCTCGTCTGGGTTCTCACGGATCAGTCTCTTCAGGTACTCGATCTTCGCCGAGGAGTTAAGGGCGACGTCCATGGCCCGGTTCCTGGAGAGCAGAGCCCTCCTCGCCTCCGGGTCCCTCCCAGTCCGCATCACGAACCTCTGGTAGTCCCGGGCGCTCCTGAGCCTGATCCCCCGCCTCTGGAGGAAGCCCCTGTACGCCGCATAGCCCCTATCGTACTCCCCCCGCTCCTCCGGCGAGAGGGGGACGTGCACCGTCTGGATCGAATAGTCGGAGAGATGGATCCCCGCCAGCTCGTTCACACCCATCTCGTACACGACGTCGCCCACGAGCTCTCTCAACACGGCTCTAGATCCGTCGTTCTTGGACAGCGTAGCAGTAAGCCCCATCCTGTACGGCGCAGTGTACATAGTCGCAATGCGCCTGTAACTCTCCGCCGGGAGGTGGTGGACCTCGTCGAAGACCAGGAGCCTGAAGAGGTTCCCGGCGCGGCTGGCTTTGATGCTCGCCGAGTCGTAGGTGGCCACAGTGATGGTCCTCACCTCGCCGCTGCCACCACCCACGACTCCGACCCTGATCCCCAGCTCCTCCTCAAGGCGGCGCCGCCACTGATCCACGAGGACGAGAGTCGGCACCACAACGAGGGCGGCCTCCCCTACCCTCTCTATCGCCTTGATGGCGACAACGGTCTTACCCGCCCCAGTCGGCAGGACCACGACTCCTCGACGGCTCTCGCTCTCCCACGCCTTCAGAGCCCCCTCCTGATAATCCCTCAGCTCGATACCCGAGGAGAGCTCCCTGGGCCGGATTCCGCCAAACACTTCATCCTCGTAGGGTATTTTCAAGTCCTCGAGGTGTCTTAGGATCTCTGCGTACCGGAAGCCCGGCGCCCTGTATGTCCTAGTTACGGGGTCGTACTTTCCGTGGAGGATGGGGCCTCCCTTCGCGACGACGTCTCCCCCATCATAGCTGAGAACTATCAACTGGGACCTTCCGACGTTTCATATGGTCATCGCCCTCAGAGGGAATAAATCTGTCTCCCCCGATTACAGCCGGGTTCCGGGTCTCAGACACCAGCTCCGTCGCACCGGAGGATCAGCCCACCCTCATGCCTCTCATCCAGTGCGAACTCGACTTCGATGAATATGCGAGCGAGCTCCATGGCAGTCCTCGTGTGCATCGTCAGCTCACTAATGGAATACTCCGATTCACCCTCAGCCAAGGAGCACCAGATGACGAGACTGTCGGCTGTATGGAAGTCCACGGCTGCCTTCGTCCTCAACTGCTCGACGAGCGAAGCTGCGGCCTCGTGCCCCACCATTTCAGCTGGTTTTCCCCTCTCCCCCAGAGCGCTGGATCCCATGAAAATCTCAGGTCTCGACTCGGCCCAGATCCCTATCACAGAACCGGGAGAAAAGGGCGCCCTTCCCCTCCTCGCGACCTCCACCGCTATGTCCGCCTCATAGCCCGCTGCCTCAAGCTCCTTTGAGGCGGATCTTGCCTGCCTCTCCGCTACGTGTCGGGGGAGCCTGCCGCAGACCGAGTAGCCGCTGATTGCACTCGCTACGCCAGTCGGCTCAGCCCTGAAGGGGCGCAGCTTCGTCAAGGGCCGGATGACGGCGTGGACTACGCCTCCTCCGGCGGGGTAGAACCCCTCCCTTTGGACAGTGAGTTCACCCCTAAAACCCATCCGCCTGAGGGCTCTCCAGACTACTCGATCCATTATTCTCACGGGAGGAGACCACCGGACCGCCGTCCCTCCTCTTACAGTCAGTTCCACGGCAGAGCTGGCGTAGGAGGCGATGGGAGCGACGCACTGGAGCAGAAGGCCTATGCTGCCAGCTGTGCCGATGTCGAACGTGTAGGACCCCCCGACGATAGGACCCGGCTCGAAATCGATGAGCGTCGAACCTATCTCCAAGTCCCCAATCTCGGCGCCACACATCTCGCCAACCGCCCTTAGCGTGGCGAGGTGCTGAGGCCTCAAACCAGGGGGCGACCTTCCAGCCCTGATGCTGTGTACCCTAACAGGCAGGCCCAGGACCGCGCCGTACGTGACGGCCATGCGGAGGATCTGCCCCCCTCCCTCCATCATGGAGCCGTCAACTTCGATCAATGCGGCCACCGCTCAGAGCTTGGTTCCACCACAGAAACGCGTGACATAATCGACGCCCAACCTCGTCGCCTCCTCAAGCATGGCGTCGTCTATATTGGGGACGCCGCAGATCATGAGCAGGAGATTAATGGTGGCAAGGGTGATCTTGGAGGCATCGGCGTCCCTGTAAGGGTACACGGCTACGAGCTTCTCCCCGTCCTCAACGACAACCTCCCCTCCCCCGAGAGTCACAGGCTTCTCCATCCCGATTCCGAGGACCTCCTCCCCCGGATTCGCCTCCCTCATCACGAGCTCCCCCGCCAACTCGTCTTCGTCGAACGCGGCGAGGGGTATCGCCGATTCCATCGACGCCAGGTTGTAGGAGTCCACCAAGGTATTGATGACAGGCAAGGCGCGACGGCGCAGCACCCTCCTGATCAGGGCCTCTGATGCAGGCCTGTTCTTCGTCGGATCGACTCCTATCCGCCAGAAGAAATCCCTGTAAGCCCTGAACACAGGGTGCTCCCTCAGCTGGTCGAGAGTCCACAGCTGCCTCACCCTCTCCGCCACCTCGGACTTGAATTCCTCCAGCTCGGGGCTCTCTCGTCCGACATTAACCCTCTTCAGTACGACATAGCGGGCCCGCAGACCGGGGAACTTTGTCTTGAGATCCGAATTTACACTGACGTACAATCCAATCCTCCCGGGTATTTGTGGTCTCAGTTTTTATCTTCATGGCTCAGGGAATCAGATCGGGCGAGGTCCCTGATGCGCTCCTCTCCATCGATCTCTTGGACGTATCTGTGGACCTCGGGGGGTACCAAGTCAATCCAGTTCTCCCCGTCAAGGATTCGTCGCCTGATCTCACTTGCTTCGAAGAGTTCACGCATATGGAGCTCGATGCTCCGTACTTCGTACCCCGCCTCGATGAGAAGACGCCTCGTCAATGGCTGGTTGGTGTAGACGACCTCGAACCGGGGCGTCTGAGACTCGACCTGCGAGACCCACACCCTGTGGGCAGGGGCGTCTGGTATGGGGATTAGCATGTACCTCTCTGGGTCTATTCCCGCACCTTCCAGCGCGTCTCTGGTCATCTCGAGGCGCTCCCCCGCCGTGAAAGGGTTATCTGGCTCGTGGCTCATCTGGGCGCTTCCCACCACGATGATGAGCTCCTCCACCTCCTCCAGGATCTCCTTCACGGCGTAGAGGTGACCGAGATGGAAGGGCTGGAACCTGCCTACGAACAGCGCTCGACTCATCAAACACCAACCCCTTGACTTGTTCAAAGGAGTACTCGGTCGGTTATTTAACCCCTTCACCCATCCCACACCTCATCGCTCCAGTTAAATAGCCCCGGATAAGTAACGAGAACAACGCAAAAGGAGGCCCGAGAGACGTCCGAAGGCAGTGATGTCAAGCTCCTCCACATAACATGGGATGACGTCATGTCCCTTACGGGGAAGGTAGCTGGGCAGATACGCGAAGGCGGATACATCCCAGATGTCATAGTTGCAATAAGCAGGGGGGGCTTCGTACCGGCCAGGGTACTGAGTGACTACCTTGGGCGTAGGCGCCTGGCGAGCATCCAGATCGAGTACTACACGGGTGTAGGGAGCAAGACCCGTGAACCGCGTGTGGTCTATCCCCTCAACGCTGATGTATCTGGGCTCCGCGTGCTCCTTGTGGACGATGTGTCGGACACCGGTGTCACGCTGAAGGTCGCCAAGGAGCATGTGGAGAATAGAGGTCCCGAAGTCGTCCAGGTGGTGACCCTCCACGTCAAGCCTTGGACGAGTTACAGGCCGGACTACACGGCTACCGAGGTCGAAGAGTGGATAGTCTATCCCTGGGAATCATTGGAGAGTGTCAGATCCATGGCGGGTAGGCTCCTGAAAAGCGGGCTTAACCCTCTGGAAGTAAAGTATAAACTATTGGAGCTTGGGTTCGACCCGGAGACAGTGGAGAGAAGAGTCTAGTCATCTTCGAAGACGTAGAGTTCCTCCTCGTATCGTCTGTTCCCGATGAGTGTTCCGGGAGGGATGCGTCGGAGCCTCTTCGAATGAAGGCTCTCGGACAGCATACTGTTCACCTCGCTCACATTTAGTTCGGGGTCCTGCAGCAGACTAAGGGAGACGTTGACGCCAATTGGGCGTGCTGGGATGACATGCCTCGTGGACTTGTAGGCTAGGACCTGACCGCTACGAGCGACGTCAAGTACTTGATTCTTCTCTATAATGGGCGGGTAGATGACAGCCCCAATGTTTCCCTGTGAAAATTTTTCGTTGGCATCCCTGTCTGTCTCGTGGGTCACCACATAGCCCTTCGACACTAGCCAGAACTCTAGCTCCACCACTGCTTCGAGGGAGGCTCTGATCCCTTTCTCGGGAGCAGTCGCTCTGTATGTTCCTTCCCTGAGTAGTAAGATTATCTCGTTGGAAGCGCTACCAATATCCTCCTCGGAGATGGTTATACCGAGCTCTTTCAATTGGCTGTTCAGGCCAACTAGTTTGAGTGATTGGTCTACTGTCCTGCACCATCGGTCCAGCTTGATCTCAGGATCGGCGTAGTCCACTAGGCAGGCGCATGTGTACCTGCATCCAAGTTCCCTCAACGCCTTCACGCGGTGCATCCCATCAAGGATGACGAGAGAATCCCTGTCTACGATGACCGGCGTTTTGAGAACCCCGTCTCGTTTTATTCTGTCCTTGAGCATACTCAGGCTGGAGGGTATCGTCTCCTCGTGGAGCAGTAGCCTGTCGGACTCGACGAGAGCGATTTCCAACGCCAGCCCTTCTCGAAGTATTCTGTAGGCGACAGGGAGGTTACCGCTCATTCTCCTAGATTGAAAGATTTACAAACGATATATAATTAGCGGACGATCGGGCGAATGGTGTGAATCCTATAGGGCTGGTATCGGTAGCTCTTCCTCCAGCTCCGTCCTCTCCGCCTGATCGATCTTGACAAGCCTAGTGACGTACCCAGCGACCTTGTTCCTGAGCTTCTTAGAGACGTCAAGGCCGATCTCGTTGAGGAACTGCTTGTTGACTTCGAACTCCGCGTTGAAGCTCTTCGGGTACTTGTCAAAAAGTTCTAGGGAGATCCTCTTGATCATCTCGGTCCTTACCTTCCCCATGTACATCACGTCAAACGGCTGTTCAGCGCTGATATGGAGGTATTCGATGTTTTAAACGTTGCCTTCAGTATCAGGAGACGCCACCATATGGTTTCAGATAACGATGTGTAGATAACGCCTTGATTCTAGGCTGAATTTCTTCATGCGTGAAAATCTGATTTCATTGCCACAGGGACATGATTTTTTAGTCCGCCTTCGAGGAAGACGTTCACCAATGTCAACTAACTGGTGTTCCCCCCTGATATCGGGGTCTTTATCAACGGTCCACTCGGTTGATGATATCTCGAAGTGAAAGGAGCTTGAACCTGCTTTTCCAAGGGGAAAAGGGCGTAAGTATTAAATATTTCTCGAAGAGAGTGAAAATAGAAGGGTATACGATGCCGAACGAGATTAAAGTCGCACCCATGCACAAGCTCATCAAGAGAGCTGGCGCCGCGAGAGTGAGCGAGGAGAGCGCGACAGCCCTTGGGCGGGCCCTTGAGGAGATAGGCGTAAAAGTGGCCAAGGAGGCCATCGATTACGCGAGGCATGCCGGTCGCAAGACCGTCAAGGCGAGGGACATAGAGATCGCCGCCTCCAAGGTCCTTGAACGATAGAATAATATACTATTCAACAAGCGACTATTGTTGAGCTGGGATGGAGCTTCTCGATTGTGACGTTGTCGTCGTGGGCGCTGGACCAGCGGGGAGCCTTGCCGCTAGATCTGCCGCCGAGCAGGGCGTTGAAGTATTAATTCTAGAGGAGCACCCTGAGGTAGGTCTCCCCGTATACTGCGCTGAAGCCCTTAGCCTCCAAGGCATTGAGGAATGCGGCGTCGATCCCAAGCCCCCATTTGTCTGCCAAGAGATAACCAAGGCCCGCGTCTTTGCCCCTGACATGAACTACGTCGATCTGGTTAGTTCCGAGTGGAAAGGCTTCACTCTTAACAGAGACATGTTCGACAGGTCAATGTCAAACAACGCTGTGGAGGCAGGGGCAAAGCTGATGACGAGCACTACTGTCACTGGCGTCATCAGGGAGGGGAAGAGTGTCGTCGGAGTCTTTGCTTCGAATGAAAGCGGAAGCTTGGAGGTCAAAGCGAAGGTCGTCATCGGCGCAGACGGTCACTCCTCAATTATACGAAGGACCGCTGGCTTCAGACGCTGGTTCCCCGACGTCGGCATATGTGCACAGTTCAGGCTCGGTGGTTTGAACCTCGACTATCCCGAGATCAACGAGTTTTATGTAGGTTCGAATATCGCCCCGGGTGGATACGCTTGGGTCTTCCCGAAATCGAGCGATGTGGCTAACGTTGGCCTGGGTGTCAGGAGGATACACAAAGCCCCTCCTATAGTCCATCTGAGAAAGTGGGTCTCATCCGATCCCCGATTCAGAGACGCTGAGGTGCTCCTAACAAACGGAGGGATCTGTCCCGCGTCTGGTCAGCTAGATAGGATCGTCGATGACGGTGTAATGCTCACAGGTGACGCCGCTGGGCAGCTCATCCCGGTGACCGGTGCAGGCGTACACTCCGGAGCCGCTTCCGGCAAGATCGCCGGCGAAGTGGCGGCGAAGGCTGCTGAGGAGGGGGACGTCTCGTCCAAAAGGCTCTCAGAGTATGTGGAACGGTTTGACAAGAGTTGGGGCAAGCGAATAAGGGACAGCAGGAAGATGGTGGAGATGCTAGACAAGTTCAGCGACGACGACCTGAATGCTCTAGCCCGAATCGTCACAAGCGAGGACATACTCAATCTGGCCAACGGCACTGCTGTGAGTAGGACTCTGGCCAAACTGGTCACGAAAGCGCCAGGGGATATCATCCGGCTAATGTCTGCATACATACTGGGATGATCTCTCCTACACCTTGCTTGAAGTTATATTTCTTAAAATTAAAAGAATGGGAAACCTAGGTCTCTCTACGCACGATGTTTACGATCTCGCTGGTCGTGTGGTAGAGGAGCGACACGTCTCCTCCTATTACCAGAACGTGGAAACCCTCAGTGATCGCCTTCTTCACCGATTTATCGAACGGCGGATAGAGGAAACGACCCAGCGGTATCCCTCGTTGATTACAGACCTTCAAGACATACTCGCGCGCACGGTTCGTCTCCGGGTTATCGACAGTAGGATAACCTAGGGACATCGAATGGTCTCTCGCTCCGAAGGAGACGAAATCAACCCCGTCCACCGAGAGTATGTCCTCAAGGTTCTCCACTGCCTCCGGTTTCTCGATCAGCGGCACCACCATGGTATTCCGGTTTGCATTGGACCAGTAGTCGGGGGTGAAGCCCGCTGAGTAGCGTGCCCCCCTCGTGAGGTAGCAGCACCCCCTGTGGCCCTTGGGGGGGTACTTTGCGTCCTTGACGGCGTTCTCCACGTCCTCCCTTGTCTTCACCCCGGGAACCTCTATCCCCATTGCCCCGGCGTCGAGGGCTTTCTGCGTCATTATCCGTGACCGTTCTGGTAGCCTCACGAGGGTGACGACGCCTGAGACGTCAGCCGCCCTGACGATGTTCTCGAGAGTCTGGGCGTCGAGGGGGCCCGTCGGCGAGTGCTCCGTGTCGATGATCACATAGTCGAATCCAGCGTGTCCCAGGATCTCCATAATTGTCGGGCTGGGTATGAACAGGTAGGTGCCGACTACTACCTGCCCAGCTCGTATTTTCTCTTTGAGACTGTTAATTTTCATGCTGGACTAAAGTATTGAGGTGGCTATCTAAACTTTTTCACAAGTGGAAAAAGGGGAGAAAATCCGAGGTGGCTGTTTGTCTCATTCTTCTGTGACGAACTCGGTCCTGATCACTTTGCAGAGCCATTCAACTATGATCTCGTAGAGCTTCTCTCCAGTCTCCTTCGTGGCCAGCAGTGGGTTGCCCATGTGTCCGATCGGCGTGATCTCCTTCATGCCAATATCGCCCCTAGCCAGGGAAGCGGATCCGGGGTAGGGTCTCTTGCGGTATGGGTCTATCTTCTCGTCGGGATAGAAGGGCGCAGCTTTGTCGAGCTGCACCAGCTTGGGTGTCGAAGCGATCATCCTTGCTGTCTCGCCCTCTCCCGAGTGGTGCTCGTCTTTGGGCCTCTCTGAGCTCAACACATCGGGGTACTCCGCTCCCATCACAGGCAGCCAGTCTGGCACTAAGAAGCGTGCGTCTTGCATCTCCGTGGAGAGGTCGTTGGCGACCAGGTTAAGCGTCGCCAGATTCCCTCCGTGGGAGAGGAGGAGCACAAACTTCCTGAATCCGTGGCTGTAGAGGCTCTGACAGATCTCTCTGATGAGCGCCATCAGTGTGGTGGAGCTCAGGGCTATGGAGCCGGGGAACTTCATGTGGTGGTAGCTAATCCCGAACTGGATGGTGGGCGCGGCCACCACCCTGACGCCATCTTTGCCCATCTTCTCGACGACCATCTTCACAATATCAGTTCCCTGCAGCGTATCAGAGCCCAGTGGGAGATGCCTTCCATGTTGCTCTATAGAGCCGACCGGCAGGATGACGATGTCCGTCTCCTTGAGCGCCTCGGCGACTTCTTCCCACGTCATCTCCAGAATTGTCTTTGGGCCTTTGACCTCGTAAAGAACATCGGACGGCATTTCAGATCACACCAATTGTTATTCAATACTAATATAATCATTTTACTGAGGAAAAACGGCTCAAATATTAAAGAAAAAATAAATTTCACTAAATTTCGAAGAGCATTATTTTATAGTCATACTGGCCTGAAGAGTTCGATGGAGATGGCTTTGAACATCTGCGAACAGGAGATAGAGCCTGGCTCAAGGCACTTTTTCAGGATGAGAGTCGCGTCTCTCCTAAACGGGAGCGATCTGACGATCTCCCTGCACGTGATCCGGGGAGAGGGAGACGGTCCGGTCCTCGGTCTCCTCGCTGGTGTGCACGGTGAGGAATACTACCAAAACAGGGTCATTAGGAGGTTGGTCAACGAGACATGCCCCGACGAGTTGAGCGGTACGATCCTAGCTGTGCCCGTAGCCAATCCCATAGCATTCTCTCACACTTCGAGGCGGACGCCTGATCCACCCGATTCGACCGTCGACTTCACTAATCTCAACCGTGTCTTCCCCGGTAAGAGGCTGACGCCACTTTTCGGGAGCATGGAACCCACGGACGTCTCACTCACTATGAAGATGGCTGCCGTGCTGTCCGAAGAGGTCATCAGCAAGTGCGACTACATAATGGACTTCCACGGCCACAGGATGAACGGTGCTCTGAAGAAGATGCTCTACAGCCCCGACGATGTCTCCGGTGAGATGGCCCGGATCTTCGGATTGGGCATTCTGCATGACCCCATCGGTGGAGAGAGCGCTTCAGCTGGGCCTCTCTACGGTTGCACGGGCTACGCCGCCAGCATCGGCATCCCCGGGATCGTGCCAGAGATCGGGGGCGGCGGCCACTCCGAGCCTTTCGAGAGGGAGTGCGCGCGCTTGGGCGTCCATGGGACCAAGAACGTCATGACTCACCTCAATATGATCGAGGGCGAGATCGTGCTCCCGGAGAAGCAGTTCTACTTCAGGAGGGCCCCCCACGTCAGGGCCGCACGCAGTGGCTACCTCGTGACCGACATCGAGCCTGAGGACGTGGGAATAGGCCGCCCCACGAGGGAGGTGAGCAAGGGGGAGGTGCTGGGGACTGTCTACAACCCCTACACCTTGGAGGAAGTGGAAGAGATCAAGTCCCCCGCCGACGGGCTGCTCTACATGTGCAGGATATCGGGCCTCGTCCACGCCCAGAACGACGTTCTTGCAGTGGCGGATTATGAGGACTCGAAGTGGATAGAGTAAGTGGCTCTGAGAGACTTTAAAACAACACCTTTATAATTAAGGATTCCCGGAACTCCCGGTTCTAGGAAAAACTTTTATTTCGATCCCTGTTGTGTCTTGTAGTTAATAAAATTCAAGATTGGAGGCATATGAATTGGCTTACATGACAAGACAACCTGTCTTGATATTGAAGGAGGGCTCCACGCAGAGCCGTGGACGCGACGCCCGAAAGGCGAACATGATGGCTGCCCAGATCATCTCAGAGGTACTGAAGACGACCCTGGGGCCAAGGGGCATGGACAAGATGCTCATCGACAGCCTGGGGGACATCACCATCACCAACGACGGTGCCACCGTGCTCGACGAGATCGACGTGCAGCACCCGGCTGCCAAGATGATCATCGAGGTAGCGAAGACCCAGGACGACGAGGTCGGCGACGGCACAACGACGGCGGTGATACTGGCTGGAGATCTGCTGAAAAGGGCAGGGGACCTGCTCGACGAGGATATCCATCCTTCGATCATCATCGCTGGTTATCAGAAGGCCTCTGAGAAAGCCCTTGAGACTTTGGACAAGCTTGCGCTGGACGTCGACCTTGAGGACAGGGAGACCCTGATAAAGCTGGCTACCACATCCATGAGGAGCAAGACCATCGCCAGCGCCCGGGAGCACTTCAGCAACATCGTTATCGACGCTGTGAAGCAGATCGTCGAGGAACGCGACGGTGAGACCATCGCCGACGTGGACAACGTACAGATCGTCAAGAAGGAGGGCAAGAGCCTGGAGGAGACGGAGCTGATCCGGGGCATCATCATCGACAAGGAGGTGGTGCACGCGGGGATGCCGAAGAAGATCGAGCAGGCCAAGATCGCCTTGATCGACGCTCCCATCGAGGTGGAGAAGACCGAGTTCGACGCCGAGATCAGGATCCGCAGCCCGGACGCGATCAAGGCGTTCCTGGACCAGGAGGCGGAGATGCTCAGAGGCCTCGTCGACAAGGTCGTGGACTCCGGTGCCACCGTATTGTTCGCGCAGAAGGGCATTGATGACGTTGCCCAGCACTTCCTCGCCAAGGCGGGGGTGCTCTGCGCTCGGCGGGTGAAGAAGTCGGACATGGAGAAGCTGGCGAAGGCGACGGGCGCCAAGGTGGTGTCCAACCTCTCCGACCTGAAGCCGGCGGACCTGGGGGCGTGCGACGCCGTCGAGGAGAAGAAGGTCGGGGACGACCGTATGATCTTCGTCGAGGGCTGCAAGGACCCCAAGGCCGTATCCATCTTCGTCCGGGCCGGATTGGAGAGGATGATAGACGAGGCGGAGCGGGCGCTGAACGATGCGCTGTACGTGATCAGCGACGTCGCCGAGATGCCCAAGATGGTTCCTGGGGGCGGGGCCATCGAGGCCGAGGTGTCCAAGGCGGTCCGCGCCTACGCGGCGACCGTCGGCGGGAGGGAGCAGCTGGCCATCGAGGCTTTCAGCGACGCGCTGGAGATCGTGCCCCGGACGCTCACGGAGAACGCTGGGCTGGACGTGCTGGACACGATGGTGGCGTTGAAGGCGGCTCACGAGAAGAAGAAGGGTTGGTCCATGGGCGTCAACGTGTTCGAGGAGGGCGTGATCGACATGCTGGGCCAGGGGGTGGTGGAGCCTTTGGCGGTGAAGCAGCAGGCGATAAAGTCGGCCGTCGAGGTGGGCTCCATGATACTGAGGATCGACGACGTGGTCGCTGCCACGGCGCCGGAGATGCCCGCTGGCGGTCCGGGTGGGCCCGACGGCATGCCCGACATGGACGAGGAGTGAGGCGATGAGATGAGCGCAACCACTCAACCCATAATAATCCTCAAGGAGGGGACGGAGCGGAGCCGTGGCACCGACGCCCGTAACGCTAACATCCAGGCGGCCCGGATCGTGGCGGAGGCGGTTAAGACCAGCCTCGGCCCGAAGGGCATGGACAAGATGCTGGTGGACAGCTTCGGAGACGTCACCATCACCAACGACGGAGCCACTATGCTGAAGGAGATGGACGTACAGCACCCCGCCGCCAAGATGATGGTCGAAGTCAGCAAGACCCAGGACGACGAGGTGGGGGACGGAACGACCTCGGTGGTCGTCCTCACGGGCGAGCTGCTGGGGAAGGCCGTGGAGCTGATGGACAAGAAGATCCATCCTACTGTGATCATCGACGGGTACAGGGACGCGCAGGAGCAGGCGCTGAAGGTGTTGGAGGAGATCGCCATCGTGGTGGATCCCAAGGACAAGGAGATGCTGAAGAAGGTGGCGATGACCTCGATGGCGAGCAAGCTGATCTCCGGATACAGCGACTACATAGCGGGGCTCGCCATCGACGCCGTGCTCCAAGTGGCAGAGGAGAAGGACGGGAGCCACGAGGTGGACCTAGACTCCGTCAAGATAGAGAAAAAGCCCGGCGGCAGCGTAACCGACACCACCCTCATCAAGGGCCTGGTCATCGACAAGGAGGTGATCCACGCCGACATGCCCAAACGGGTCAAGGAGGCAAAGATCGGGCTCCTCAACGCTGCGATGGAGATCGAGAAGACGGAGTTCGACTCCAAGATACACATCGAGAGCCCCACCGAGATCCAGGCGTACCTGGACCAGGAGGAGCAGATGCTCCGGGACATGGTGGCCAAGGTCAAGGACGTCGGGGTCAACGTTCTGTTCTGCCAGAAGGGCATCGACGACATGGTGCAGCACTTCCTCGCCAGGGAGGGCATCGTGGCCGCAAGGCGGCTGAAGAAGAGCGACATGGAGGCCCTGGCCAAGGCGACTGGGGCCAAGGTGGTGACCAGCGTCGACGACCTCTCCGAGGCGGATGCGGGTTACGCGGCTTCCGTGGAGGAGAGGAAGATCAGCGACGACAAGATGATCTTCGTTGAGGGCTGCAGGGATCCGAAGGCGGTGAGCATACTTGTCCGTGGTGGTACGGAGCGGATCGTGGATGAGGCCGATAGGAGTCTCCACGATGCTCTATGTGTCATCAGGGACGTGGTGGAGGAGCCCAAGGTCGTTGCCGGCGGCGGTGCGCCGGAGATCGAGGTGGCCTGCAGGCTAAGGCGCTACGCTGAAGGCCTTGCCGGTCGGGAAAGGTTGGCTGTGTCGGCGTTTGCCGAGGCGATCGAGGTGATCCCCACTACACTGACCGAGAACGCCGGCATGGACCCCATCGACACCCTCTCCGACATGCAGTCTCAGCACGAGAAGGGCGACGTTTGGATCGGCTTAAACACCCTGGAGGGGAAGGTCGACGACATGGCCAAGCTGAACGTCTACGAGCCCGTGCAGGTGAAGGCCCAGGCCATCAAGTCGGCCACCGAGGCCTCGACACTTCTGCTGAAGATCGACGACGTCATCGCCGCGTCGAAGATGAAGCCGCCAGCGGGTGGAGAGATGGGCGGGATGCCCGGAGGCATGCCCGGCGGAATGGGCGGCATGCCGCCCATGTAGGGACCGCAAATCCCTATCGTGAAGAGAGAACGATTTGACACAGGAAATACGAATCGGCCCCACCAAACTCACGAGGTTTGAGAGGGCGAGGGTAATTGGGGCCAGGGCGTTACAGCTCTCGCTAGGAGCGCCCCTCCTCGTGGAGGTACCGGACTCGATGAGCGATCCCATCGACATCGCGCTCAGGGAGCTAAGAGAAAATGCTCTTCCCATGACGCTGAGGAGGGTCCTCCCAGATAGGACCTCTCAGGACATCGCCCTTAATAGGCTCATGAAGCCGAGGAGTACCTGACCTTTTATTATTCCTGAGTACCCATCCTCTATTGTTCGAGTTGCAGCCAGACATGTTCTCCGATGTCGAGTTATGGCGCAGGACAACCTACGCTCTCGTCGTGGTATCATCCATATTTTTCCTTCTGCAACGGACCTCATGGGCAATGTTCGATCCGATCTTCGAGCTATGTATCTTCCACATCCCCACAATTTTCAGCGCCCTCTTCTACCTGAAGACGAGGATCGACTCCGAGGATAGAGCCCAAAACGGTAAATAGGGATCTTCCCGATATCTCTATGGTGTCGTTAAAATGAAGTTCTCCAGGATCATCTCGTGCATAGACACTCATTCCTCAGGCGAAGCGACGAGGGTCGTCGTCGGCGGCATCCCCAAGTTGAAGGGAGCGAACATGGCGGAGAAGCAGGCCTACTTCCAGGAGCATTACGACCACCTGAGGCCCACGTTGCTCAAGGAGCCCAGGGGCTTTGCGGGCCTTCTGGGGGCAGTCCTCACGGAGCCCACGGTCCCCGAGGCCGACATCGGGGTCATATACCTCTGGACTGACGGATACTTCAGCGCTTGTGGCGACAGTACATACAGCGTCTCGGCGGTACTCGTCAACACGGGGATGGTGGAGGTCAAGGAGCCCGTGACCGAGATAGTGTTGGATACGGTAGCGGGTCTCGTAAGGTCGAAGGTCAACGTCGAGGACGGCGAGGCCAAGTCCATCGCCATGGAGGGGGTGCCATCCTTCTATACGGAGACTGTGAAGATGGAGGTCCCCGACGTGGGGGTCGTCGAGGCCGACATCGCCTACGGGGGCCTCTGGTACGCCTTCATAGACGCCGAGGGCATCGGACTCAAACCGAGCCTAGACAACAAGGATCACTGGATACCCCTGGGTTGGAAAATCAGGAACTACTTAGCAGAGCACGTGGAGGTCTCACACCCCGAGTACCCGGAGCTTAAGATATTGGACCTTGTCACTTTCTACACGGAACCGTCGGTGGAGGACGCCGACTCTCGCCACTGGAACGTCTTCGGCCCGAAGCAGTCATGCAGGTCTCCGGCCGGTACTTGCACTAACGCAAGGATGGCCGCCCTGTACGGGAAGGGCGAGCTCAAGCTCGGCGATGAGTTCGTTGCGGAGAGCACCATCAGCACCCTGCATTACGGCAAGGTCGGGAAGGAGGTCGATGTGGGAGGCCACAAGGCAATCCAGCCCGAGGTCTCGGCCACGGCTTACATCACCGCCATAAACCAGATAGTCATCGATCCCAAGGATCCGCAGAAAGACGGCTTCCTCTTCTAGGACAGCCGTTTCCTTTTTTCCTAATCCCGTTCGCGAAGATAGTCTTCGACGCTACGTGCGCCCAGCCTGATTGTTAGAGTTAAATATTCCTTGTGGCGCTGTTAAACGATTGAGGTTTGGGAATATGTCAAAGCCTTTGATCAACTTGAACGCCGGTGACCCTGACGTCGAGGCTCCAAAGTGCGTGAAGGACGCCGTCATGGACGCCTTCAAGAAGGGCGGGAACTGGACCCACTATGGTGGGCGCGACATCCCCTTAAATTTCAGGGAGGCCGTCGTCGACTACTACAAGATCTTCGGCCCCGAGTACAGCGTCGACAACGTCCTGCCCACGGCTGGGAGCAGCGCTGCGCTATACGTTGCGCTGGCGACCATCTTGGACAGGGGGGACGAGATCCTCATGTGGGAGCCCTCCTACAGCGGACACTACAGCCTCATGAGGAACATGGGGGTGAAGATGTCCGTCGCCCCACTGAGGGAGGAGGACGAGTTCCACCCCGACGTTGACAGCCTCCAGGACTACGTCACGCCGAAGTCGAAGGGCGTCATCATCTGCAACCCCAACAATCCCACGGGCACTGTCTTCACGAAGGAGGAGCTGAAGGGGATAGGGGACGTGGCCACGGACAACGACATGGCCATCTTCTCCGACGAGATCTACCTCCACTTCATCTACGACAACAATGAGTTTACCTCCACCGCCAGCTTGGGCTTCCAGGACAGGACCATCAACATCATGAGCTTCTCCAAAACCTTCTCGATGACAGGTTACAGGTTGGGCTACGTCATAGTGCCCGAGATGTACCTGGAGAAGGCGTCGACGGTGCAAAGGCTCACAGCAGCGAGGCCCGCCACCTTCGTCTACGCGGGCGGCATCGCCGCCCTGAGGAGCGACCTCTCCTACGTGGAGGAGAGGCGCAAAGCCTACGATGAGAGGCGCATGTACTTCTGCAACGCCATCGACGAGATCGACGGGCTCCACTGCAAGCCCTTCGAGGGGGCCTTCTACGCCTGGTTCGGCATCGAGGACACGGGCATCGGCTCCGTGGAGTTCTGCGACAGGCTTCTGAAGCAGGAGAACGTCAGCGTCCGCCCAGGGAAGAACTTCGGGCTGAATATCGACGGCTACGTACGTGTCCCCCTCGTACGCCCGGTCCCTGAGCTCGAGAAGGCGGTCGAAAGGATCGAGAACTTCGTCAAATCTCTATAACCCTTTTTTATTTTGATTTTTTGTTCAACTCACATTGATTTGTAGAATTAATATTATTCACAACGTATTTTCAGGTGCTCTACGCCGGACGAAGCAACTTTAAAGGTTTAGCGCCCCATCAACTTGGGTGAGACCGAATTGTTATTCCTGTCAGACGAAGACATCGCCGAAGTCCTCTCAATGAGCGACGCCATCGAGGCCGTTGAGAAAGCCTTCGGCGAGTACGCAAAGGGCTCAGTGAAGATGCCTTCACGGTCCACGATCATGCTGGACAAGTTCGGCGGAAGCATCTCCTTCATGCCCTCGTACCTCGAGGAGACGAACGCCCTGGCCACGAAGATCATCTCCATCTACCCCAACAATCCCGCGAAAGGGCTGCCTACGACTGTGGCGTGGATCGTGGTGAACGACCCGGAGACGGGGATGATGGAAGCCCTCTTGGATGGCACGTACCTCACCGCCGTGAGGACGGGAGCAGTCACAGGCGTGGCGGCCCGCTACCTCGCACCCAAGGACGCTAAAGTGGCCGCAGTCATTGGCTGCGGGGTCCAGGGAAAGACCCAGGCCTGGGCCGTCTCGGAGGCCTGCGACTTAGACATCGTCAGGATCTTCGACCTCTCCGAGGAGAGAATGGAACAGTTCGTCGAGGAGATGGAGCCGAAACTCGGCGTAGAAGTGGCCCCCGCGAGCAGCGGCGCTGACGCCGTAGGGGAAGCCGACGTCGTCGTGACTGCCACGACCTCAAGCAGGCCGGTGGTCCGGAGGGAGTGGCTCGGTGGACGCGTGCACGTGAGCGCCATCGGCAGCTTCTACCCTGACTACAGGGAGCTCGACACCGACATCGTATGCGAGGCGAAGGTCGTGGTGGACAGCCGGGAGGCGATTCTGGAGGAGGCGGGGGACATCCTGATCCCCATCAAGGAGGGGGCCATCACCGAGGACCACATCCACGCCGAGCTTGGGGAGCTTGTGCTAGGCCAGAAAGTGGGGCGGACCGAAGAGGACGGCCTGACCGTGTTTAAGAGCGTTGGCCTGGCAATACAGGACTCATCTGTCGCAAGCCTCGTGCTGAAGAAATGGCGCGAGTCCCAGCCCTAACTATCCCCGTCTTCTCCACCAGAAGATGCCAACTCCAGCCACCAGGACCAGGCCTCCCCCTATGATGTAGTAGTCCGTGTGGATCCCCGCTAGAAAAGGGCCTGCGTACAGCATTATTATGCTCTGGCACATCACCGCTACGATAAATACAATTACAGCCGCCAACCCTATGAAGATCTTCCTCGTCGGGATGGGGATAGGCGGCTGCTTCTCCTTCTCGATGGGCTCAATGCTGTACTCGATGATCTCCCTGTCATCGGCGTTTATGTGGACCGTCGCTAGGGCGTCTTGAAGGTCGACGTTCACTACGAAGACGTTGTCGCCGTTGAGGGTGGCCTTCCTTGGAGTGATTACTTTCTTCCTCATCCGCTGGAGGAAGTGGACCACGAGGATGGTGGCCTCCTCGGCGTTGAGCGGCGGATCCTGATACTCCTCGAGGTCGATCTCCTCGATGGGCTCCGCAGTGAGATCTTTGGCGACCATGACGGCCTGCTCAGCCTGTACCGTCTGCGGGTCATCCGCCATCATCGATGGATCTGCGGACATTTAACGAAGCTCCTCGAAGCGGTATTAGAGTCAGTTTGACTCCGTTTTCTAAAAAGGGGATGTGTGTAGCGTCCAGTACACACGGGGGAGACGCCGTCATACGGGGCTGGAGGGTGATTTTTCAAGTTGATGCGAAAGATGTTAATACTCTCTGTCAAAGGTGAAGAGAGGTATCATGGACATCACTGACTCGAAAAAGCAGAAGTTTGAACCCGTGTTCGGCGAGCTCTGCAAGGGCTGTCTCCTCTGCGTCTACGCCTGCGAGACGAAGGGCGCGGGCATACTCGAGGAGTCTGAGGAGACGACGTTCATGGGTGGCGTCCTCCCCCGAAAATATGGGGAATGTATCGGGTGTCGATGGTGCGAGCGCTACTGCCCCGACTTCTCAATCTCCGTCGAGGTGTCCGAGGGATGCTGACTCCGGGCCGACACTTCGTCCTCGGGAACGACGCCTGCGCGGAGGGAGCGATCAGAGCGGGCTGCCGCTTCTTCGCTGGTTATCCGATCACCCCGGCGAACGAGATCTCGCACCGCATGGCAGCGGAGCTACCGAAAGTCAGAGGCTACTTCCTTCAGATGGAAGACGAACTCGCCTCCATCGCGGCGGTTGTTGGTGCCTCCTGGGCCGGAGCGAAGGCGATGACGGCAACCTCGGGCCCTGGTTTCAGCCTTATGCAGGAGAACATCGGTTACGCCCACATGACCGAGACCCCGTGCGTGGTCGTGAATGTCCAGAGGAGCGGGCCATCCACGGGTCAGGCAACGCTGCCGTCCCAGCAGGATGTCTACCAGGCGAGGTACGGCGCCCACGGGGACTACGAGGTTATCGCGCTCTCCCCCTGGTCCGTCCAGGAGATGTTCGACCTCACCGTGACGGCATTCAACCACGCGGAGCGCTTCAGGACCCCCGTGATGCTGATGGCGGACGGAATGATCGGCCACATCAAGGAGAAGCTTCACGTACCCGAGAGGGTTGAGGTCTTGCACAGGCGGAGGTCCAGCGGGCCCGAGTCCACGCCCTTCGGGACTGACGACCCCAGCCTTGTGCCCGAGATGCCTATCTTCGGTGAAGGCCATAGTCTCCTCGTCACGGGCTCATCCCACAGGCCCACCGGGGTGAGGGACTACTCGCCGGAACACCATCAGAAAAAGGTGGGAAGGATACGGGAGAAGATACTGCACGCCGAGGATAAGTTGTCCGACTCAGTCGGTGTCGAGTTGGACGACGCCGATGTGGCTGTCCTGTCCTTCGGGGCATCTGCGCGCCCCTGCTACGGAGCCGTGATGAAGGCGAGGGAGAGGGGCGTCCGCGCCGGGCTCCTGCGGCTCAGGACGATCTGGCCCTTCCCCGAGAGCACAGTGTCCGAGCTCGCCGGAGCGGTTGATACCATCATCGTGGTGGAGATGAACGTGGGGAAGATGGTGAGGGAAGTGGAGCGGGTCTCCTGTGGTCGGGCGGAGGTGGTCTCGTTGCCGAGGATCGGAGGCGTGCTTCCGACGGTCGCCGATGTGCTCGATGCCATGAGGAGGGAAGCCTGATGTCCGTAAAGCCTCTGAGCTTTTACAGGGATGAGTACATCAGGAACCAGCCCTCGGCGTTCTGCGTAGGATGCGGCGACGGCATTATCCTCAACTGCTTCGTGAGGGCGCTCGACGGGCTGGGTACACCCAAGGAGAACGTGCTGTGCGTCTCGGGGATCGGTTGCGCCGCGTGGATACCGAGTCCCAACTTCAATGGCGACACGCTCCACACCACCCACGGCAGGGCGCTGGCGTTCGCAACGGGGGCGAAGGCCTTCAACAGCGATCTCACGACGGTGGTCTTCACGGGCGACGGGGACGGCGCAGGCATCGGTGGGAACCACCTGATCCACGCGGCTCGCAGGAACATCGACATCACGACCATCCTTGTGAACAACATGAGCTACGCCATGACCGGAGGGCAGATCGCCCCGACGACGCCCCACGACGAGAGGACTGCCACTTCTCCATACGGTAACCCCGAGAACCCATTCGATGTGGTGGAGCTCGTCTCAGCGGCTGGGGCGACCTACGTGGCCAGGTGGACGACGAACCACGTCGTGGAGCTCACCAGTAGCATCGGCGAGTCGATCCAGCACAGGGGCTTCTCCTTCATCGAGGTGCTCAGCCAGTGCCCAACGCAGCAGAGGCGGATGTTCGACATGAGGGAGCCAGTACACAGGCTGCCTCGCAGGTTACTGGAGATGTTCTCGGAGAGCACGTACGTGCGGGGGAGGCCCGAGAGAGGGGAGTATCGGTACGCCGTGCCGGAAGGTGCCACCGAGGAGGCTCAGAACGACATTGAATCGGAGCTGGGAGACTCGGCGTCCACGAGTTTGGTGGACCACCTGGCCTTCGGGAGGGTGATCAGGATCGAAGCAGTGGATGCTGGCTTAGAGTGGGACTCCGTGGGGAGTCTTGAAGCCATCCACAGGCTGGTGGGTCCGACGGAGGGCAAGGTCGAGCTCGGGGTCTTCGTCAGGGAGGAGAAGCCCGAGTTCACCGAGTCTCTGCACAGGGTTATCCGCAATGCGGGAGGTGGATGAGAAGTGGAGACCGGTATACTGATATCGGGGACAGGCGGACAAGGTATCATCGCCGCGGGGGAGCTCCTCTCTGAGGCCCTATTCAGGACCGGATACGAGGTGATCAACGCCCGTAGCTACGGATCCGAGGCACGGGGAGGCAGCTGCAGGTCCGAGGTCCTGGTCTCCGACTCCGAGATCTACGATCTGCAGCTCGCGGAGCCCGATGTCCTCATCGCCCTCTCTGTGCCAGCGTTTCGAAAGTACCAGGGGAGTGCGAAGACCGGGGCCCTAGTCATAGTCGACTCCGCCGTCTTGGAGGGGCTGAGCAAGGACGAAGTCAGGCAGGACGTTCGACTGAATTCGGTGCCTGCGACGTCGATGGCGAGGGATCTCGGCAACGTCATCGTCGCCAACATGGTGCTGCTTGGAGCGTTCGCCGGGCTCTCGGAGGTCCTCAGCCTTGGGGATCTGAAGGAAGCCGTGAATGAGCTGATGCGCCCCTCGATGAAGGAGATCAACTTGAATGCCCTGGAAGCCGGACACGCCCGCATGCGCTAAGGGGGGCCTGAAAGACGAGGAGAGAGTACCCGGACTCCCCTATCGCAGCCGTGGCGGCCGTCGTCCTGTCAGATGAGAAAGTGCTGCTCACCTTAAGGGGGAACGAGCCGTCCAAGGGCACTTGGGGCCTGCCCGGAGGTGTCGTCGAGCTGGGCGAGTCTGTGCAGGGGGCCGTAATCCGGGAGGTCGAGGAGGAGACGGGCATCCGAGTCAGACCAGAGCGGCTCATCACGGTGTTCGACAGGGTCGTGAAGGACGGAGATGGGAGGATAAGGTTCCATTATGTGCTGTGCGAGTACCTCTGTGCGACGACAGGTGGCGCGCTAAGAGCGTCTTCCGATGCCAAGGACGCGGTCTGGGTGCCCTTAAACAGGCTCGACTCTTTTGTTCTAAGCGCAGGAACCAGGCGGTTTATTGAGAACGCGGTCAGGGACTCAGAGCCTCTCTAGGAAACGTTTATATCCATTTGGATGAATAAAATACCTGTTATATCCCAAATGGATGATATTGTCGTGGAAAATAGTGATACCGTAAAGGTAACGTTGGACTGCACCGGGCTCTTCTGCCCCATGCCCATAGTCAAGATGAGGAAGAGCATGAAGGAGCTTCGCCCAGGCGAGAGGATCAGGGTCCTTGCGACCGATCCCGGTAGCATGAGGGACTTCAAGTCGTGGGCCGAGAAGACTGGCAACATCCTCCTGGAAGCCTCTGAGAGCGACGGCGTCTACACCTACGTCATCGAGAAGAAGGAGAGAAGTTGAGATGAACGAGAGAAAGAAGATGGCCATCATCGTGCACTCGGGCACGATGGACAAGCTGTACCCTGTGTTTATGCTCGCCAGCTCCGGCTCGGCGATGGACTTGGAGGTCCACCTGTTCTTTACCTTCTGGGGGCTCAACGCTCTGAAGAGGGGAGGTCTGGACGGTGCGAAGCTGCCAGGCCTGATGAGCCTCGGGACGGGCATGATGAAGGGGCGCATAAGGGACGCCAAGGTGCCCCCACTCACGGAGCTGCTCCGGATGTGCCGGGAGATGGGAAATCTGAAGATCTACGCCTGCAGCACCACGATGGAGCTGATGAATGTCAAGGAGGAGGAGCTGATCCCCGAGGTCGACGACATCGTCGGGGCCACCGTCTTCCTGGACATCGCTCTGGACGCCGACGTGCAGCTCTTCATATAGGTGTGGTGCGCAGTGGCCAGGAAGCTCACGCTCTTTCTCTGCGACTCCCCCTTCCAGCACGAGAGCGTGGACCACGCCGTGGAGCTAGCCAGGGCGGCGCTGAGGAAGGGGCACGAGGTCTCCGTCTATCTGATGATGGACGGCGTCTACGGTCCCATATCCTCACAGAAAGGTGAGCCCTTCAAGATGCCTTCGGTGTCGGAGAGGTTCGCCGAGCTGATCGAGGAGGGACTGAAGATCTCCTCGTGCAGGGTCTGCATGGAGTTAAGGGGTGTCCTGGCAGAAAGCCTCCCAGAAGGAGTGGACGTGGGGGGCATCTTCGACCTGTCCGAGATGATAGCTGAGTCGGATGTCGTGGTCAACCTAGTGGGGGGAAGCTGAATGGCTGACAAGAACATCCTCGTCGTGATAAAATCCAAGCCTTACACGACTCTGAACTCCTACGAGGCGATGCGTGTGGCCATGGGCCTCTGGGAGCACGCCGTGAAAGTCGTGTGGACTGGGGACGGGGTCTACTCTCTGCTGAAGGGTGCCGATCACTCGCTGACCCAGGTTTTCCACAGAGACCTGCCTGAACTTGACATCGAGGCTTACGCCGACGGTAGCGCGTTGAGCAGGAGAGGTCTCACGGAGCAAGATATTCTCCCGAGAATCGAGATCGCGGACCGAGCCAAGGTGGTCGAGCTGATGATGGGTGCAGAGGTCTCACTTGTCTTCTGAGGTGGTTGGATGAAAAGATTACTGGCCTTGAATCGATGCGAGCCTGAGGCTCTAGAACAAGTCGACGACCTCAATGAGAACTGTGAAGTTGAGATCGTCCTGATGCAGGACGCGGTGTACATGGCGCAGAAAACAAACGAATTTGAGGATGAAATAAACAGACATGTCATGGAAGGCGTCCAATTCTATCTTCTGAGCATTGATGTGGAAAGAAGGGGACTCGATGACCGGCTAATACCGGGAGTAAAGCTCGTTGACTATGATGAACTCGTGGATCTTCTCTTCAGAGAGGATCAGACGGTGCTGAACGTGTAGATGTGATCCGATATGATCGAACTTGATGCGATGGACAAGACGATCTTAAAGCTACTATCCGAGGATTCCAGGCGCTCCTACAGGGAGATCGCCAAGGAGCTCGGTGTGAGCCATGCCAACGTGTCGGCCAGGATAAGGCGCCTCGAGGACGCGAGGGTGATACGGGGGTACACGACCGTCCTCGACCCCGAGACGCTAAACCTCTACCCCCTCTGCATAAGAATTTCAGCTGGACCCGGTGCCGATCTCTCCTCGATAGAGAGAGAGGTGGCCCGTCTTGAGAGGTCCAACGTGGTCCTCAGGGTCTCGGGAGACTGCGAACTTCTGGTGCTGGCCATGTGCGAGGACCGGCAGGAGGCCCTTGAGCTCCTCAACGAGGTCTCTGGAATACACGGCGTCGACAAAGCCGAGAGCCACGTCGTCCTCGAGGCCGTGAAGATCTCGGGGAAGAATATGAGAGAGTAGGTCTCCTCGGAACGTTCTTGAGAGGTTTTTAATCCCTCTTCCGCCTGAAGGTAGGTTGCTGAGGGATCAGGCTCTGTACAGGGTCAGCGTTGATGTCGGTGGAACCTTCACGGATCTTGTAGCCTTAGACATGGCTTCAGGAGAGATGATCAACATCAAGGTCCCCTCCGTCCCGAGGGGTCCTGAGGAGGGCGTGATGGAGGCCATGGAGCGGTTCCTCGCGGACAAGGAGCCAGGAGCCGTCGGCATGGTCGGCCACGCCACGACGATAGCCACCAACGCCCTCTTCGGCCAGCTGGACCTGGAGCTCCCAAAGTCCGCGCTGATCACGACGAAGGGATTCAGGGATGTCATCGAGATTGGGCGCCAGAGGCGTGCTGAGGTCTACAACCTGTTCTTCAGGCGCCCGGAGATGCTCGTGGGGCGGAGGCACAGGTACGAGGTCGAGGAGCGGGTGGACCAGCACGGGCGGGTGCTAACGCCGCTCAAGATGGAGGAGTTGGAGAACGTCCTCGAAGACATCGAGAGGGAAGGGATCGAGTCCCTTTCGATCGGGTTTATCAACTCCTACTCCAACCAGGACCACGAGGAGGAGGTGTCCCGGAGGGTCAGGGATCGCTTCCCCGATCTCCACGTGACCACCTCCAGCAGCGCCTCCAGCGGCTACAGGGAGTACGAGAGGTTCAGCACCGCCGTCGTAAACTCGACCCTGATGCCCATCGTCCACACTTACCTCTCGAGGCTATCCGAGAGTCTCAGCACCAGAGGCGTCGGAGTGCCCCTCTACGTGATGCAGTCCAACGGCGGAATGGCGAAGGCCGACATCGTTTCGCACAAGCCCGTCACCGTCGTCGAGTCGGGGCCAGCGTCCGGCGTCATCGCCGCGGCCTGGCTCGGGGAGCAGGTGGGGAGGAGGGACGTGATGAGCTTCGACATGGGAGGGACCACGGCTAAGGCCGGGACCGTCAGGGGGCGGATACCAGAGGTGGTCCCAGAGTACGAGGTCGCCGGGAAGGTCCATATGGGGCGCCTCCTACAGGGGAGCGGCTATCCCGTCAGGTTCCCCTTCATCGACCTAGCCGAGTGCAGCGCCGGCGGAGGGACCATCGCATGGGTAGACGAGGGTGGTGCGCTCAACGTGGGCCCCGTGAGCGCGGGAGCCTCCCCAGGACCGGCATGCTACGGTAAGGGGGGAAGGGAGCCGACGATCACCGACGCCAACGTCATCCTGGGAAGGCTTAACCCCGAAAGCATCCTGGGAGGGGGAATGCCTATATATCCGGGGAACGCGACAATGGCGCTACGAAGACTCGGCGAAAGGCTCGACATGGATGCGTACGAGGTGGCTGCGAGCGTCGTCAGGATCACCAACTCGTTGATGTCGAAGATACTGAAGATCGTCTCTGTCGAGAGGGGATTCGACCCTCGCAGTTTCGCCCTCGTCGCCTTCGGCGGAGCCGGGCCGATGCATGCCTGTGCACTTGCCGAAGAGTTGGGGGTAAGGGAGATCGTGATCCCCCCGTACCCAGGCATGTTCAGTGCTCTAGGCCTCCTGACCGCAGATCTGTTCCACGACTATTCTCGATCACTCGTCAAGAGCTCAGAAGATGTGGACCCGATGGTGGTCGAAGAGCTCTTCAACGAGATGGAAAACGAGGGGAGAAGGACCCTCATCACCGAGGAGGTCGCGCCTGACTTCATAGCCTTCAAGAGGACGCTGGAGCTGAGATACCGAGGACAGTCGTATGAGTTGGCTGTGGACGTAGGGAAGCCGTTCGATCAGGTTTCACTGAAGGAGGGAGTCGACAGGTTCCACAAGAGGCACAACGAGATCTACGGATACGACGCCGTCGATGAGCCTGTCGAGGTGATAAACGTAGGCCTGAGGGCCATCGGTAGGACCCCTAAACCGAGATTGGCTGATGTCCCCCCATTGGAAGGTGACGCTTCCTCGAAGGTAACCCGGCTCGTTTATTACGAGGGGCCTGAAAACTGGCTTGAGACCCCAGTCTACAGCAGGGAAGCCCTCGGCGCTGGTCACGAGTTCAAGGGGCCATCGATCGTCGAGCAGTACGACTCCACGACCGTGGTCTATCCAGGGTGGGATGTCTCTGTGGGGAAGTACGGCGTCATGACTCTGAGGAGGGGCGAGTATTGACCGTTGATTCCACCACCGTCGAGGTGATCAAGGGAGCCCTCATTTACGCAGCCGAAGAGATGGGAGTCGCCCTCAGGATGTCGGCCTACTCCCCCAACATCAAGGAGAGGATGGACCATAGCTGCGCCATCTTCGACCACAGGCGCAGGCTCGTCGCCCAGGCGGAGCACATCCCCGTCCACCTGGGCTCCATGGCCCTGGCGGTGAGGGAGGGGCTCGACGCATACGGCGGGGCGCTGGAGCCCGGTGACATGATACTCCTGAACGATCCCTACCTCAGCGGGACCCACCTCCCCGATCTGACTCTGATCGCCCCCGTCTACGACGGCGGAGAGCTGATCGGGTACGCTGCGAACAAAGCCCACCACACCGATGTCGGCGGGAAGGCTCCGGGGAGCATCGCAGGGGACTCGACTGAGCTCTACCAGGAGGGTCTGATCATCCCTCCCGTCAAGTTCCTGAAAGGGGGGGAGATCAATCAGGAAATCGTAAACCTCATCAGCAGCAACGTGAGAACCCCCGAGACCCAGATGGGCGACTTACGAGCCCAGATCGCGGCAAACAACACCGGCGCGAGGAGGTTCATCGAGCTCGTAGAGGACCACGGCGCTGCGACTGTGCATGAGGCCATGGAGGAGATAATGGACTACTCCGAGCGCAGGATGAGGGCGGAGATCAGTGCCATCCCCGACGGTGTCTACACGGCGAAAGACTGGATGGAGGACACCGGCTCTGGCGAAGAGCCCGCCGAGGTGGTCGTCAGCGTGAAGGTCGACAGTGATGCCATTGTCTTCGACTACACGGGCACGGCGGATCAGGTCGACGGGCCCGTGAACGCTCCCCTCGGGGTCACCATCGCCGGGATATACTACACCCTCATCTCTATCACCGATTCCACCATCCCCGTGAACGACGGCTGCTTCCGCCCAGTAACGCTCCTCATACCCTATGGGTGCATGATGAACCCGAGGAGGCCGGCTCCCGTTGCTGGAGGGAACGTCGAAACGAGCCAGAGGAACGTAGACGTCCTGATGAAGGCCCTCTCGCAAGCCGTGCCGGAAAGGGTCCCAGCGGCAGGCCCAGGGACCATGAGCAACATCAGCATCGGTGGGCAGAGGGAGGACGGTTCGCCTTGGACCTTCTACGAGACGGTCGGCGGAGGGAGCGGCGGTCGCCCCGACTCTGACGGCGTCGACGGGGTGCATGTCAACATGACCAACACCATGAATACACCCATGGAGGCCCTGGAGGCCTACCTGCCCCTGAGGTTTGAGTCCTACGCCCTCAGACCAGACAGCGGCGGACCCGGCGAGTGGAGGGGGGGATGCGGGATCGAGAGGAGCTGGACCCTCACAGCTCCGAGGGCGACCCTTTCCATCCTTGCCGAGAGGGTGAAGCTCCCGCCCTGGGGGCTGAGGGGAGGCGGTGAGGGCGCCCTGGGAGAGTACATATTCAGGCACAGGGACGGTAGAACAGAGCGGCTACCCTCCAAGTGCACGGTTAACCTACAAGAGGGGGACACCTTGGTGATCAGGACCCCGGGCGGTGGGGGATACGGCGATCCCCTAAACAGGGATCCGTCGTCTGTGCTGAGAGATGTGGTGAACGGCTTGGTCTCGGTCGAGGCGGCCGTTAGGGACTACGGGGTCGTGGTCAACCCGGAGAGGCTTCAGGTCAGAGTTGAGGCGACCAAGAGGACCCGACGCAGGAAGACCAGATGAACGGACACTCGTTTAAAACCGTGCATAAACCCTAAATCCCCTTCTGAGAGATCTAGAGCCGTAATGGTCGACCTGTGGAGGGATTTCCCCGCTGGCCCCGACCCGCCAGACGAGGTCAACGTCGTGATAGAGCTGACCCGCGGGAGCAGGAACAAGTACGAGTACGACGCCAGGGCAGGGGTCTTCAGGCTCGACAGGGTCCTCTACACCTACTTCCCCTGCGACTACGGCTTCATTCCGCAGACCCTGGACGACGACGGCGACCCCCTCGACGCCGTGCTCCTCATCAACGAGACCACGTTCACTGGCTGCGTCGCCGTCGCCAGGCCCGTCGCCAACATCAAGATGGTTGACGAGGGCAGGCCCGACGACAAGATCGTCACAGTCTCCACCACCGACCACTTCTACGGGCACGTGAAGTCCCTCGACGACATACCGGCCTCGCTGGTCCGGGAGCTCACCTATTTCTTCGAGAACTATAAGAGGGCCGAGGGGATTGCGACCAGCGTCGAACGGTGGGACGGCGCCGACGAGGCGAAGCGGATCATAGAGTGGGCAGGGGAGTACTACAGGGAGCACGAGGCGCTGGACTAAGGGACGTAGGTAACTTCGCTCTATCCAAAAAGATATACTCCTAGTGGGCCCCATGAACCATCGACCAGAGGTGCAACCTATGGACGTCAGACAATCCAACACCATCGCAACCTTCAAGAACGAGGTGGTGGCCAGCAAGGGGGTCGTCGCAGCGAACCACCCCCTCGCCAGCCTGGCTGGCGTGGAGATGCTGGCAAGAGGCGGGAACGCCTTCGACGCTGCCGTGGCTTCTCTCTTTGCCCTCACAGTCGTCGAGCCGATGATGGTGAGCATGTTCGGCGCCGGCTTCTTCGTCTATAGGGACGCCGAGTCCGGCGAGATAGAGACACTGGACAACTACGCCGTAGCCCCCAAGGCGGCGACGGAGGACATGTACACCCCCGTCGATGTGCGCCAGCCGGGTCAGGGGCTCTTCGAGACCGTGGACTGCAGCAACATGGTGGGCCGTCGCGCCGTCGCCACCCCCGGGAACCTCAAAGCGTGGGAGCATGTCGTCGAGGAGTACGGTGAGCTGAGCTTCGAGGAGGTGATATCTCCCGCCGTAATGTTAGCCCGGAAGGGGTACAGGGCCAGCGAGTACCTGGCCTACGTTGTGGGGCTGATGGAGTCTGACATAGCGAGTTTCCCGGAGACCGCAGCGGCCTTCCTCCCCGGGGGGCGGGCTATCAGTGCAGGGGACGCCGTGGTTATGCCTGACTACGCGGAGACCTTGGAGGAGGTCGCAGAGAAGGGCTCCGGTCACCTGTACGGGGGCAGGCTGGGGAGGGCCGTGGTTGACGACATGGCAGAGAACGGCGGCCTCCTCGCAATGAAGGACCTCCTCGACTACAAGCTCATCCCCAGGAAGCCCATAAAGGGGACATACAGGGACCGCTTCGAGATCTGCTCCATGCCCCCCGGGAGCAGCGGAGGCACTCATATAATACAGATGCTCAACATGCTGGAGCACTTCGACGTAGCCGCGATGGGCTTCGCTTCTGTCGAGTACGTCCACCTGTACGCCGAGGTACTCAAGATCGCCTTTGCGGACCGCCAGATGTACATGGGGGACCCAAGCAGGGTGGAAGTGCCCGTAGAGGGGCTCACGTCGAAGGAGTACGCGGCTGAGAGGGTCAAGGAGATCGGGGACACCGCTGCTATGCGCTCCCCGGGGCGGCCCTCACTGTACAGGGGCGACAGTGGCAACACGACCCACGTCTCCGCGATGGACTCCGAGGGGAATATGGTGGCCGCTACTCAGACTCTGAACGGCTTCTTTGGCTCCAAGGTGATGGCTCCCGGAACGGGGATGCTGTTGAACAACTGCATGGCCCTCTTCGACCCGAGGCCGGGTAGGGCCAACTCCGTGGCTGGGGGGAAGAGGATGCTCAGCTCCATGTCCCCCACCATAGTCCTCCGCCGAGGGGAGCCCTTCATGTGTCTCGGCGGCACAGGGGGCATCCGCATCTTCCCCGAGGTCTGCCGGGCCATCGTCAACGTCGTCGACTTCGGGATGTCAATACAGCAGGCGGTGGAGGCGCCCCTCGTCTGGACCATGGGTATCCCAGGCACTCCGGGGGAGAAGCTCCACCTGGAGTCCCAGTACTACGAGAAGATGCTGGGCCCCCTCCGGTCCAGGGGGCACGATCCCTTGATCCTCCCCAAGATAGGGGGCAACATGAACGGCGTTCTCTGGGACTCGGAGACGAAACTGATCCACGGAGGAGCCTGCTGGAGAGCCGATGGGTCGCCCGCAGGCCTCTCAGGCGGGCCGTCGCATCCCAACGCCCGTAAGCGTGGGCCTCCCGTCTGAAGGGCAGAACTTAAGGGCTCATCGCCCTTATCTTCTATGGATTGTTATGGTTGCGGAACCAAGAGAGGGTTTCATGAAGAGCGGCGGCTACAAGATCCACTACCTCCTGTGGGGCGCCACGGGTCCCAAGCTCGTATTCATCCACAGCATGGGGATGGATGCCAGGGGCTTCGACATCACGTGCAGGGCGCTCCAGCCAGACTACCAGATCCTGGCGCTAGACATACTCGACCACGGCGACACCGAGACTCCCAATGAGCCTGTCGGGCTGCAGGACCTGTCCGGGGTGATGAGGGGCTGCTACACGCAGCTTGGGTTCGTACCCACTGTGCTCGTGGGCCACAGCGTCGGCGGCATGATCGGGATGGTCCTCGCAGCGGAGCATCCCGAGGACTTCAAGGGGCTGGTGCTCGTGGACATCGCCCCCTTCGAGAGGACAGGCGCGAGGAGCAGGCCGCCTCAGCCTGAGTTCTTCGAGGACGAGGCCAAGGCGAGGGAGTACCTCCGCCAGAGGTACCCGGACTTCACTGAGGAGGCCCTCGAGAACCGGGTCAAGTACGGACTGAAGAAGGACGAGAAGGGGCGGCTGAAGAGGAAGCCCCAGGGAGAAGCCGTGCGGGGAGGCCTTGACACCGATCTCTGGCCTTACGTGGAGAGGATCAGGGCGCCAGTGCTGATGACCATCGGCGGAACCAGCACTCTGGTGACCCCCGAGACGCTGAAGAGGATGAAGGCTTCGATTCCCGTGCTCAAAGCCATCACAGTCGAGGGCGTCGGCCACATGGTCCCCCAGGGGAAGCCCGAGGAGTTCGAGGCACACCTGCGCGCCTTCCTGCAAGAGCTGAAACTGTAACCTCCCCTTTTTTCAACTAAGTTTTCGAGATCGTCGTGCTTCTTGAACTATCCTCCGACTACTATTCTATCGCTCCGCATTGTCTTGACAAGAAGCCCTGTGATGAAGATCCTTCCAAGGACCAGGTTTGGTAGTATCAGCTCTCTCATCACATAGGCCAGCTGCTCGATGAACGCCATTTTACATGTAGACAAGTTTTGAACGAACATAAATGCCTTTACGGCTAAAAAAAACGGTCCTTATCCTAAAATATTTGATAAAGTCCCTTGATAGACAGAATGTTTATACTTTAGAGCATGAATCTCGTAGAGGATCTCTGATCTGATTTGTCACGTACGACGCAACGTTGACACTCTGCTGATCGAAATGATCCGCTATCATCAGGGGCATCAGGTTAAATATCCCAAGGAGTTCTTGCTTTCTGAGCAAGATGTATTCTGAGAGTCATTGCCACCTGAGAGAGGTCGACGAGGACTCACTTAAGAAGGCCAGCGTGGAGCTCGTGCTCAAGGCCGGGATTGACATGGCCTCCTCGGAGGAGGCCGTAGAGACGGCGGAGGAGTACGGCATAGTGAAGGGGTGTGTGGGCATCCACCCGTGGTTCGCTGACGATTACAGTCCCGAGAACCACGAGAGGTTGCGAGAACTGGCGGGGAGCGACGAGGTCGTGGCCGTCAGCGAGATAGGACTCGACTTCTTTAGCCGGAGGACCCGCCAGATGGAGCGCTCCGACGTAGTGATCGACCCTGAGATCCAGAGGGCGGCCTTCAGGGGCCAGCTGGGCCTAGCGAAGGAGCTGGGCGTCCCCGTCCTGGTGCACGACCGGGCTCACGGAGAGGAGATCTTGGACATCCTCGAGGAGGAAGGGACGCTGGAGATTGGCGCCGCAATCCATGGCTTCGGCAAGGGCCCTGGCTTCGCAAAAAGGGCCGTGGAGATGGGGGTGTACCTCTCCATAGGCCGGGGACTGCTACGGGGTGAGAACGAGGATCTTGAGGAGGCCGTCAGGCAGACTCCATTGGAGTGGCTGCTCACCGAGACGGACTCCGGCGACCCCACTGGGGTCATCGCCGTCTCCGAGAAGATCGCCGAGCTCAAAGGCTTCACGAGGGACAAGGTGGGGCTGGCTGCAACGCGAAATCTGAGAAAGTTACTAGGGCTCTGACCCCTTTTTTTCGGGACCCAAAATAAAATATCATAGCAGCCTCCTGTTTTGAACGGGTCAAATCTTTGTCATTTGGAATAAAGGGTAAGTTTATCGTCGGCTTCGACGGCGAGGAGCACAGGCTGCTCGAAGACGGAGTCGTCGTGGTAGAGGGGAGGAGGATCAAGCACGTCGGGAAGACGTACTCTGGAGAGGTGGAGAGGTGGATCGACGCCTCAAAAGGCCTCGTGATGCCAGGGCTGATCAACACCCACATCCACGCGTCGAGTTCCCCGAAGGACAAGAGCTTCTTGGAGGACGTGGGGGCGCGCCACTTCTACATGAGCAGCCTCGGAGAGAACCTGACGGCCCTCGGCATGAGCATGAGGAACGAGGACAAGGAGACCTTCGCCAGGTACAGCCTCGCCGAGTGTCTCCTCAGCGGGAACACGACGCTCGTGGAGATCGGGATGGTGGGCAGCCTCGGGGCGGAAGGCGCCGTCAAGGTCATCGACGAGGTGGGGATCAGGGCCTTAGAGGGACCGGGGATCCGTGACGGGACCTGGGAGAGGACGCAAGGGGCAAACATCCAGACCAAGTGGTTCGAGCCTGAGGTGGGTCTCAAGGGCCTGGAGGAGGCCGAGGAGTTCGCGAAGAGGTACGACGGGGCCTTGGACGGCAGGATCATCGCTGCTTTCTATCCCGATAAGGTCGACACCTGTAGCGAGGGCCTTCAGAGGAGTGTGAAAGAGAAGGCGGACGAGTTGGGGCTCCCTGTCTCTATCCACGCAGGGCAGTGGGTCGTTGAGTTCCAGAACATGCTCAGGATGTACAGGAAGACCCCGGTCGAGTTCCTCCACCACACGGGCCTCCTCTGCCCGCGCCTCATCATCGGGCATGGGTGGGCGATCTCGGGCCACCCGCTGGTGGCTTATCCGCCGGTGGGAGGCGGCGACCTCCAGCTGCTCGCGGAGTCTGGGGCCACGGTCTCTCACGACCCGGTGGTCTTCGTAAAGAGGGGGAACAAGCTCCACTCCCACAGCCGGTACCTCGCGGCTGGCGTTAACGTGAGCATCGGGACCGACTCGGCCCCACA
Organism: Candidatus Bathyarchaeota archaeon; assembly: GCA_020346605.1. Lineage (GTDB taxonomy): Archaea > Thermoproteota > Bathyarchaeia > TCS64 > TCS64 > BS750m-G28. The sequence goes on from CP070784.1 coordinate 1,951,037, forward strand.
GGACATGCTGAACGAGATGAGGATGGCCTCCTACGTCTCCAAGCTCGCTGACTGGGACTGCCACTCGGGCACGTCGAGGGAGGTCTTCTATAGCGCCACGCTCGGGGGCGCGAAGGGCATAGGGCGGAGCGACCTGGGGAGGCTGGCGCCAGGAGCCCTCGCAGACATCGCCATCGTGGACATGTCGGGGATCAACGCCGTGCCCGTGAGGGACCCTATACGTAACTTGGTCAACAGCTGCCAGAGGAGTGACGTTAAGACCGTCATCGTCAACGGCAAGATCGTTGTCGAGGACGGGAGGCTCCTCACCGCCGATCAGGGCAAGATAGCCGAGGAGGTCCAGAGGGCCGCCGAGGGGATCTACGAGAGGATCCCAGAGAACCACTACCTGAACCTGAAGGCGGACGAGGTCTCTCCGCAGTCACTCAAACCCTGGAGGGGATGACCCCTTTTTCTAGTTCCTCATACGATCTGAAGGTGTAATAAATGGCCGGTAAGCTTCTGGTGGTGATTGTGAGCGGCCCCGACGAGTCCGAGAAAGTGTTGTGAGGGCTTCGGATGGCGCTGCGCGCGCGTCATGGGAGCGTTGAGCCTGAATAATAGCGCCAACAAGGCTCAGAAAACCAACAGGAAAATTGAGATAAGAGAATGTCCAGCGCTCGAGCGCGCGGTAAGGGCCGATGGAGTAAACTTCGAATAAGGGGCTTGTCGGCCTATCGTCTCCCAGAGTCCGTGAAGCCCTTCATTCCGAGCTCGAAAGCCCTCACGTTGGTATCGAAGTAGGCCGATCTGAGGTTTTCTCTCATAACTTTTAGGACAGTCTCGCGCGTGAACGGTAGGCTCCCGCTTGCTGTCAGTGCGCCTAGCATGACGACGTTTGTTGTTATCGGATCGCCGGCCTCCTCCGCGAGAGCGGTGGCGTCGAAGACCGCAACATCGTCGGTAACCTCTCCGAGGAGCGCCAGTAACTCCGCCTCCGTTGGGTAATGCATCATGCCCGAGGTCACCTCGACGGGTGGAAACTTTCGGCTGTTAATGACGGCCAACCCACCGTTCCTCAGGTACGTGACACCCCTCCTTACAGCCTCCGCCAGTTCGAACCCAATGAGTATGTCGGCCTCACGCGGGCGTAACTGTGGGCTGTAAGCCTCCCCGCCGATCTGGATGTGGCTCATCACTGGACCGCCCCTCTGAGCCATCCCGTAGGTCTCACCGATCTTCACCTGGTGGCCAGCCTCGATGGCGGAAAGAGCCAGCATCCGGGATGCCAGCAGCGTGCCCTGACCGCCAACGCCGGCTATCACTATCTTGAACGTTTCCATGAGCTACACCTCCCGGATCCCTATGGCCCTCTGCGGGCAGACCTGGGCGCACACTCCGCAGCCTGTGCAGAGGGTGGTGTCGATCCGAGCCCTCCCATCCAAGTCCGACCAGACGAGAGCCGGACAGCCGAACTGGCTAAGACATATCCTACAGCCTGTGCAAGCTCCGCTGTCGACCTCGAGGGGCACTGGCTTCTCGGGCCTCATGACCCTCAACGCCTCGGTCGCGCAGAGCCTCCTGGCTATCACCAAAGCGACGCCGTCGACCTCCAACATTCTCCTGAAGGCCCTTTCGGCTGCCTCAAGGTCGTTGGGGTCCACGACCTCGACGGAGTCGACCCCAGCGGCTCTGGCGATGTCCTCGATCATGACGCGTTTCGCGGGCCTTCCCATCGCCGTCCTGCCGCTCTGGGGTGTGGGCTGGAACCCGGTCATGGCGATGGTGCCGTTGTCGGCCACCACGACCTTGATGGAGGCCCCGTTCACCACCGCGTTTATCAATGCTGGGATCCCTGCGTGGAAGAAGGTGCCGTCCCCGATCCAGGCGATGGTGTCGACGCCTGCCCTGGCCATGCCCTGTGAGACGCCGATGCTGGCGCCCATGCAGAAATATGTGTCCTCGAAGCTCATGGGGGGCGCGTGGGCCAGGCCATAGCATCCGATGTCGCCGTTGACCACGACTCCCCTCAGGTCCACTTTGACTGCCTGGACGGCCTTCTTGAGGGCGTAGATCGACGCCCTGTGTGGGCAACCAGCGCACAGAGTCAGCATCCTATCGAAGAGGAGATCCTTGGCCCTAGCCTCCAGGTCGGTCCTACTCTCCTTGAAGATCTCCAGATCTAGCAAGGTGGCTAACGTCCCGTCCATTGTCACTGGACCCAGCTCCCCTTCCCTCGGGAGGTGTCCGCTCATCCTGCCCAGGACCTCGACGTGGGGCGCTACGTCTTTGGCCAGAGCCTTCACGTGGAGCTCCACGAAGGGGTCGACCTCCTCCACAACCAACACCCGATCGACGCCTTCCAGGAGCCTGCTGACCAGCTCCACGGGCAGCGGATGCGGCGTGGCGAGCTTCAGGTGGGCGACCTCTTCCTCGATGCTAGCTTTGTTAATCGCGTCTAGACAGTAGTTGTGGGCGAACCCGACCCCGATGATCCCCAACCTCTCCCCGCCATCAAGTTCCAGCGAGTTGAAACTGAGTCCCTCAAACTCCCGCTGCGCCCTGTCCAGCTTCTCGTGGCGCTCCTTGTGGCGCTTGAAGAGCTTGTCGAAGCCCGCCACACGGTAGCTGAACCCATCCCAGTCGAAGGCGGCCTCTCTGTCCCGCCTCTCGATGGCTCCTAGGGAAACGTCGCTCCTCATGTGGCTGAGCCTGGTGACCGTTCTAAGCATCACGGGCAGCCTCACCCTCTCCGAGAGGTCCAGTGCGTAGCTGACCATGTCCTTCGCCTCCTGGGGGCTGGAGGGCTCAAGAACGGGGACGCAGTTCTGCTTTGCCAGCCAGCGGTTGTCCTGCTCTGTGCGGCTGCTGTGCTGGGAGGGGTCGTCGGTGGAAACGAACACCAGCCCTCCCTTCACGCCCCGGAGGCTGACCGGGTTCAGCACGTCAAGGGCTACGTTGAGCCCCACGTGCTTCATGGCGACGAGGCTCCTCTGGTCGCACATGGAGGCTCCGAAGGCCACTTCGAACGCTACTTTCTCGTTGGCCGACCACTCGAAGTACAGGCCAGCGGAGTCGGCCACCCGGCTAAGCGTATTCCCTATCTCGGAGGAGGGGGTCCCCGGGTAGGCCGTCGCCACCGAGACGCCGGCCTCGATGGCGCCTCGGACTATGGCTTCGTTGCCCATGAGTAGGGTCCTTCTCCCGGGTTGGTTGGTGACCACTGTATGACTGGACATGATCCTCACCCTACTGATGTGAAGAATTTAAAAAAATGTTCGAAACGTAATTGCTCGATCATCTCCAGGATCGTGCAATTTCAGGGATCTCCCTCCCCGTATTTGCTGGGCATCCTTTTTATTCGTCTGTCGGTATCCCGCATCTTGAGCCAGGATTGTCCCTCTACCAATGGGTGAAGAAACATCGACCCGCTGATCTTAGCGTGCAGTCCAACGGCCAGAGGGAAGTTCGACCGAGGGAGCTTGTGCAAGGCCACCATTCGAAGGACAGCTCTCAGATGCGCATGGACGACCTCGACGTCCAGGAAATAGCCCAGTGATCGGCCATCATTTTATTATTCCACCGTTGAAAATGTGACCCGTGACTCTGCGTTGAGAGAAACTTTTCTTGGGAGGACAGGGCTGAGGGTCAAGCGTCTGGGATTCGGCGGTATACCCATCCAGAGAGTTACCGAGGAGGAGGCCATCGAGGTCGTCCGCAGGTGCCACGAGCTTGGCATAGATTACTACGACACAGCCAGGGGCTACACTGTCAGCGAGGAGAGGATCGGCAAGGCCCTTGAGGGCGTCAGGGACGACGTGGTCCTTGCCACCAAGTCGGGCAGGAGGACCTCCGAGGAGCTGCTCGATGAGCTGGATGTCAGCCTGAGGAACTTGAGGACCGACTGGATAGACGTCTACCAGCTGCACAATGTGTCATCAATGGAGGCTTGGGAGCAGGTCAAGGGGCCGGGCGGGGCCCTCGAAGCCCTGTTACAGGCCCGTGACGACGGCAAGATATGGCACCTGGGGATCACGAGCCACGACCCTGCGATCCTGACCGAGATTGTGAGGGAGAGCATTTTCGAGACGGTGATGATACCCTATAACTACCTCACCCTGAAGCCCGAGGAGGCCCTGCTCCCGCTGTGCCAGGAGATGAACGTGGGCACGATCTCCATGAAGCCCTTCGGGGGAGGCGTCTTCTCCAACGCCAACACCGCTCTCAAATTCGTGCTGGGCGAAGAGCGCGTCGACATAGCCATCCCCGGGATGATGAGCGTCGCCGAGGTAGAGGAGAACGTCGGCGTCGCATCGGGGGGCCTGGAACTCTCGGAGGCGGAGCTCGAGCTCATCGAGGGGGACAAGGAGGAGCTGGGGAGCCAGTTCTGCCGGGCCTGCGGGTACTGCCAACCCTGCCCCCAGGGGATCCCCATTACCTTCCTGCTGAGGGCCGAGGGGCAGTTCCTGAAGCGGATGGGGTGGAGGCCCGGGACGGAGGAACGGTTCGAGGACGCGATCCAGAGGGCCGAGATCTGCCTAGAGTGCGGAGAGTGCGAGGGCAGGTGCCCGTACCATCTCCCAATAAGACAGCTGCTCAAGGAGACCTCGGCCTCTCTGGGGAGGTTGGTCGATGAGAGGAGGGCTCTGACATGATATCGGCGTCCAATATTTCCTGAGGCAGGTTCCACAGGTCCTATCTAGCACAGGAAATAATTCCGTCTTGACCCTTTTCTTCAGATCAATTGAGACAGATCGACGATGGATGGATATCCTTTATCCTTATTCCAGATACTTATCCCCTTGGTATTGATTCGGAATTCCTTTATGAACGACGTAACTTCTAATGTAAGTTGTCTTCTGGGGGGATGACAGGTGGGCGTAAAGCCCAAGCGAAGAGCGCAGTCTCTTTCGTAGTCGTCCCTGTGATTCTTATAGTCCTCGCCATCGCCTTCGCTGTCTACATGATCGGTTGGACGAGGAACTCTGGCGTCGGAGGCGGCGAATGTGGTGTCATAGAGATCCAGGGCATAAACTGCTCTCTGGATACGAACAGGAACTGGGTGGTGACCGTGGTTCTGAGGAACGTCGACGACGTCGGCTTTTCTCTCTCGCGTGTATCTGTTAACGGTAAGGAGCTGTCGTCCTACGGTGCTAGCGCTCCCGATTCAGCTGTGAGGACGCTGACCTCCGACATCGTTAAGGGGGTTGAGATACCCGGAGGGGGGTGTTGCGTGTTCAATGTCTGGATCGGTGTCAAATACGGGTTTCTGACCTCGGGGAACGTGGTTTTCATCGAGATTGGCGGATCGGACGGCGTGGAATACAGAGCGAACATAATGCTCGCCTAGTTGTAAGAAATTAAAAAAAGAGTTCTGATGAGGCTGGGCTTGGTTCAGCCCTTGTAGAGCACAGGGAAGCCCGCGTAGACCTTGACGCCCAGCACCAGGTTCTCGACGGTGACGTGCTCGTCTGGCTGGTGGGCCATACCGACCAGGCTGGTCCCGTATCCCAGGCACGGAATACCGGCGTAGTTCTTGATGCTGACGGCGTCGGTCCCGCCGGTGAGTATCTTGAAGATGGGCTTCTTCCCTGTTAAAGCCTCGATGGTTGCCCCCAGCTGGTGGGCGAAGGCGGAGTCAGGGGACTCGTAGTATCCTGCGGTCTCCCTGGCTCGGACCTCCGCCTCGACGCCGGGGACTCCGGCCTGCTGCACGAGCTCAAGGATGCGCTCCTTCACCTTGAGGGGCTTGCTCCCGGGCGTTAGCCTGATGTCGAACCGGGCCTCAGCGTAGTCGGGGACGACGTTGGACTTGACCCCGGCGTTGATGATGTTGCAGGCCACCGTCGGGTAGTTGAAGAGCCTCTCGGCGGCCTTTCTCTTGTTTTCAGTGTCCAGGTCCTGGGTCTTCTGGTAGAACTCCACGGAGCTGGCGATGGCGCTGTCCAGTTCTTCTGGGAGCTCCAGCTCGTAGTAGCCGATCTTCTCCACCCAGGGGATCACCTTGATGAGCTTGCTGATGGCGTTGTCCCCCAGGTAGGGCGTGCTGCCGTGGGCGGTCTTTCCCCTGGCTATCAGCGTGGTCCCTGCTCCCCCCTTGCAGCCGAGATCGACGCTGGGGAGTTCCAAGCCTCCGCCGTTGCCGTCGCCGATGACGCAGACGTCTCCCTTGAGCCTTCCAGACTGGGAGAGCCACCTCGCGCCCTCTATGCCGCCGATCTCCTCGTCGGAGGTGAACCAGAACTCGACGGTGTTCTCCAGCGGAGCCACGCCGTTGAGGATCCGGGCGGCGGCCATGGCCGCAGCGCAGGCGCCCTTCATGTCGCTGGTTCCTCGCCCGTAGATGCGGCCGTCGTCCGTGATCTTGCCGCTGTAGGCGGGGTGGGTCCATCCTTCAGGCTTCCCCTCGGGCACGACGTCCAGGTGCCCCACCCAGAGTATCCTGCGTCCGGTTAAGCCCTGAATCTTGGCGACGATGTTGGGCTTCTTGGGGTCGTTGGCGTGGGTCTTGTTCTCGATGCCGTGCCTGTCGAGGTACGCCTTGATGTAGGCGACGCACTCGTCCGTCCTCCCCTCAGGGTGTGCTGAGTTGTACTGGACCAGCCCGGAGCAGAGCTCCGCCACTTCCATGCCGGTCTTTTCGGCCTCTTCGAGGACTTTCTCGAAGCTCATTTTGATTCCTCCTTCCTGTATCGATGTGGTCCGTATAAGATTATTCATGCGTCTGCGATGATGTCTCTTCTGCGGTGGCGCTCGGTGGCTGGTTGGCTGTGTCTGGAAAAGCCTTAAAGCGTGGGTGGTTTGCAATATGAGAGGGCATATCTGCCTGTGCCGGGGTTTCCTAGCCTGGTAAGGAGCAGGCCTGCTAAGTCTGTGACCCTTGGGTCGCGAGGGTTCAAATCCCTCTCCCGGCGCCATCTTAATGCGGCTGGCTTAGGATATGGGTTTCCGGGCGTTGTGTTTCCCTTGTGAAGTGTTTGTGGGTTTGCGGGTGGGGTTTACGTGTGCTATTGGTGGATCGATGAATGTTTTAACGGCCTCTTCGTCATGTGCTTGATCCATTGTGAGATCACGAAATATGCAGTTTTACAGCGGGCTGGCGCGCGCTTAGGTATCGGGACGTCTCCCATTTCAGAGAACGCCGATTTGCCTTAGCCAAACAATGAACCAGAGAAGCGTGAAGACTCCTAGAAGTATCATGAAAGCAATCGTTTTTCTTAGGTCCACCTTCTCCATCTCAGACGTAGACTTGTTTAATTTTTATTAAAGGTTATGAACTAATATGATAGATTTAGTGAAAGTGGGCTGGAGTATGGCTAAGCGCGCGCGGCTGGCTGGGAAACCAAAAATGTGCGAAGTGGTCCCCGAGTCCTGCTATTTCGAAGCCAACTTCCTCGACGTACAGGAACCGTCTGGCAAACTCATCCCACGGGGTGTCTGGCACGAAGGCTATTCCCATTTGAAGTTCCTGACTTAGCTTCATCATGTCCTCTAAGTATTATTACTCGGATCTGAAGATAAGAGTTGGGATAGGGGGATAAGGGTGTATATGACGACATTACTGTGCGCGCTATAAAAAAAATAGGTAATGCATGAAAAAGTTATTCTATCAGCTGAACAGCTCCTCCAGTCTGTCTACAAGACTAGCCAAGTAGTCAAATGCGCTCTCTACAGGTTTAGGCGTGGTAAGGTCTACCCCTGTCTGCTTCAGGTTGTCGATGGGGTAGCGTGATCCACCCGCTTTCAGGAAGCCGTGGTAGCGCTCAACGGCGTCTTGATCGCCTGCGAGTATCGGCTTTGCCAGGGCGTGCGCCCCGGATATTCCGGTGGTGTACTGATAGACGTAGAAGTTCCGGTACATGTGGCCGAATTGGGCCCAGGTGATTCCGATGCGGTCGCGATCGAACTCGACCTCGTCACCGTAGCCTTCCTTGAAGAGGTTGGCCGTCAGCCCGATCAACACATCGGCACTCAGCGGTGAGCCCTGCTCGGTCCGCGTGTGGGCTTCGAGCTCAAATCTGGCAAGCGTGGGCATGATGAAGAAGTAGCGGTGGAAGTTGGACATGGCCTCCTCGATGAGGGATATCTGGAAGTCGCGGTCAGTCTGCGTGCGGAACAGGTAGTCGCGCACGAGGGCCTGGTTGAAGTTGGAGGCCACCTCCGCCTCGAAGAGGGAGTAACGCCCGTAGATGAAGGGCTGCTCCCGGCGGGAGAAGTAGGAGTGAAGCGAGTGCCCCAGCTCGTGAGAGAGGGTGCTCAGGCTGAAGATGTCATCGGCGTAGGACATCATGATGAAGGGGTGCGTGCCGTGCGTGCCGCTGGAGTAGGCGCCCTGACGCTTGCCCTTGT
>CP070784.1:1959464-2007303 GCA_020346605.1 Candidatus Bathyarchaeota archaeon
AGTACGTGGTGTGTAACCAAAGATTCCCTCAATATAATGGATTTCAACGTCACTGGCCATTTTCTTCGCCGGACCCCACTCGTTCTCCTCCCAGCGAGGATATCCTTTTGAAACAAAGTAGTTTTCTAACCTGTCAAAGCGCGCCCTCCCATCATAGAATCCAATGATCCTCTGACAGACAGCGAAGTTAAGAAGGCTGGCAGGACCTACATGATGAATGTATCCTAGATTATCTACGATCTGCAGGTAGTCCTTTCCTTTAACGGTCTTTATGTCCATTCTCATGGAAGCCCTCAATTAAATTAGTAACGATGCAACTAAAAGTTTAGTATTTAAATTTTGCGACGGCAATCAAAAATGATTGTCTTAATGTAAAGTTTTACTATCCTTCCTCCAGGAGGAAGTCCACAGCATCGCTTAAGCATTCAAAATCGGCGTTCGCACTCGCATTAATGCGGTCCAGGATCTCCTGCATCTCCTCACTAGCAAGCATCTCCTCCTCATCGTATTCATCCTCCTCCTCATCAGCTTCAGCAAGCTCAAACCTCAGCCCGCCCACCTCAGCCCTCAACTCCGAGGCGACACCCTTCCACCTCAACGCCTCTTCCTCCATTAATGCCAACTCGGCGGCCCGTTCCTCCAACTGACTTCGAAGCCTCGAGACCTCACCCCTCCACAACGAATTCCGTTCCTCTAACTCTACGAGCTTAGCAAACAGTTCCTCGCCCACCAATCGTTCTCTCTGCGCCTCCCTCTTCCACCTCTCGACCTCCGCCCTCAGAACTGCCCCCTCATCGCCCGAGAGAACCTCCATCCCCTCAATCACGCCGAGGATCACGCGACAACGATCCGCAATGGGATCAGTCACTGCCCTCTCACCCAAAACAGAAAAAGTCTCCGAAACGGCGAAACCCTTGCCCCTCCCAAGGCCCCTAACATTCACCGCGAAGATATCGGACTCGAAAAAGCTCGGATCGAAACGACTGAGACTGACGAAACGCCCACACAGAGGACACACGAGCTGACTCACACACGCCCCTAAACACCCGCCGCAGACAAACCCTTTTTAAAACTATCCCCAACCCCTCGAGGAAACGAGAGCAAGCGCAAGACTTTCTTCAGCCTCCCAACGATGGATAGTCTAGACTATTCTAGCAGGTCATCAACACCTGCTCCCTCGAAAGCCGAGCCAACTCGATCTGAATCAAACAGAATCCAGCAATACCCATGATTCCTCGAAACAGCTCCGTGACCCACCGCACGCATCACCATGACCCATGTAACCCCAAGACCCAGTGGTGCCCAGGATTTTCCTTCGTGGCGGTCCATAACTCACCGTAAACCTTAAAAACCGATCTCTATCGGCGGCTTTAGGGGCATAATGAAAGCCTCTAGCAAGAAGGGTAAAATTGTGAAGAAGTCGATCCCCTGGGAACTCCACATGGCCATCGTCAGGCTCCAGGGCGCGGAGGAGCTGGAGTACGAGGAGGCCTGCGTTCGAGCCGCCGTGTTGATAGAGGAAGGCGACGAGAAGTACAGGGAAAACGTGAGGGCCGAAGCCAACCGCATGTACAAGAGTAGGTTCATGGCAGAGCAGAACAGGGCGAAGAACACCTGGCACAAGAAAGGCTACGACGAAGGATTCACAGACGGAGAGGCTAAAGGCTTCGATGCAGCGAAAAACGCATATCAGATTACCTACCCGTGTTCGAACTGTGGCGACGACATTATTCTCATACGTAATGGCGAGGACACAATGTCTGCGTTAGAGTATTTGAAGTCACAGGGATGGAGACACGGGCAATGTGGCTAGACATCGAAACAAAATGAATGAAATTGCGCGTGCGTAAATATTATCGGAGAAGATGGTAGACCGCAGGAGAGAATGAGGGAATATTGTTTCTTAGCTAGAATTACGTATAATTACTCCACTTGATGTTTAATTACACAGTGAAATACATGCATCTTTCATGGTGACGAGTTTAATAATGGGCGTTCATGATCTATTAATATCCATTACAATATTGGTCTGGTGATAAATGCTATGTGCGGTATATTCGGCAGTGTTCTGAAGGAAGGACGTGTAGCGCCCATCATCCACGACGGCCTGAAGAGGCTCGAATACAGGGGATATGACTCCGTCGGATTCGCCACCATCGACTCTGGGGTCCTGCAGATCCTGAAAGACAAGGGAAGGATCGACGACGTCGTAGAGAGCCTAGGCCTCGACAAAATGCCGGGGTCGACGGGGGTAGGCCACACCCGCTGGGCAACCCACGGAGCGCCGGAGATGATCAACGCCCACCCGCACTCGGACTGCGAGGGGCGTGTCGCCGTGATCCACAACGGTGTCATTGAGAACTTTATGGAGCTCAAGGAGGAGCTGCTTAACAGGGGCCACAACTTCACATCGAGAACGGACACCGAGGTCATCGCCCACCTCATCGAGGAGGAGATGAAGGGCGATGTCGGGCTAGGCGAAGCTGTCCTGAAGGCCCTCCGATTCCTTGAAGGCTCCTACGCTGTGGCTGTGGTCTCGGCGACCGAACCGGACAAGATCTACTGCGCCCGTAACGAGAGTCCCCTGGTGCTCGGGGTCTCTGATACAGGGACGTTCTGCGCCTCGGATGTCCCCGCTATCCTACCCTATACAAACAAGATCCTCTACTTAAGGAACGGCGAGTTCGCCGAGCTGGACAAGGATGGCTTCACATTAAAGCTCATCAACGATGGCTCGACGTTGATACGGGCTCCCATGGAGATCGACTGGACCATCGAGATGGCCGAAAAGCAGGGCTACCCCTACTTCATGCTGAAGGAGATGTACGAGCAACCCAGCAGCCTCAGGAACGCCCTGCGGCTGCAGCAGCGGTACCTCGACCTGCTCACAACCTTCCTAGACAGAGGTGAGGACCTGTTCCTGGTCGCCGCGGGCACCTCCTACTACGCTTGCATCGCCGCCTCCTACATGTTCTCCAAGCTGGCCAGGCTCACCATCTATCCCGTCATCTCCTCCGAGTTCGTCGAGCAGTACGGGTCGTCCCTGGGCGTCGACTCCGTTGTGCTCGCAGTCAGCCAGTCCGGCGAGACATACGATACACTGCAGGCCGTGGAGCACGCCAGGATGAGGGCCGCCACCGTCATAGGGGTGACCAACACAGTTTTCTCCTCGCTCTGCCGGAGAGCCAGGGCCTACATTAGCCAGCAGTCCGGCCCCGAGATCGGGGTCGCTGCGACGAAGACCTTCACCTCGCAACTCATGGTGCTCAGCCAGCTCGCTATGAAGCTCGCACGCACAAAGGGGAAGATCTCCCAGGACGAGGTCGACGAACTGGAGGAGAAGATGTTCCAGATCCCTGACATCGTCGAGCAGGTGCTGGAAAGGCACGGAGAGAGCATTGGTGACCTCGTCAATAAGTATGTGGACAAGAACTTGTACATCTTCCTAGGCAGGGGGATCAGCTCCGCCACGGCGCTGGAGGGGAGGTTAAAACTCCTCGAACTCACTTATGTGCCATCACTTGCGTATCCCGCCGGTGAGAGCAAGCACGGTCCCATCAGCGTAGTCGAGGAGGGCGTCCCGGTGGTGTTCGTCTGCCCGCGTGGGGAATCGAGGAAGGACATCGTCGGAAGCATCATGGAGATGAAGGCCCGGGGAGCGAAGATAATATCGGTCTGCGAGGAGGGCGACAAGGAGATAACCTCTATCTCCGACGACGTTATCGCGATGCCAATGGGGATCCCTGACGTCCTGTCGCCGATCCCCTACGTGGTGCCGCTACAGCTCTTCGCGTACCACCTAGCTGTCCAGAAGAGCTTGGACCCGGACAAGCCCAGGAACCTGGCCAAGAGCGTCACGGTCCCCTAAGAAAGCCTTATTGGAGCCCGGGCTCCTACTCCCTATCTGAACCGTCTTGCTGGACATAGAAGCCGTGCGCAGAGATTTCCCCATTCTCGAGAAGGGCGTCATCTACCTAGACAACGCCGCCAGCAGCCTAACACCAGAGCAGGTGGTGCTGAAGGAGATGGAGTTCTACCGGGAATACAGGGCGAACGTGGAGCGGGGGGTCCACAGGTTCTCTCAGAGGGCTAGCGAGGAGTACGAAGAAGCCCACGACGAGGTGGCCAGATTCATAGGGGCGCCAGGAAGGCGGAACTTGGCGATGGTTCGGAATACGACGGAGGCCATCAACTTGGTGGCGAACTCCCTAGAGTGGGAGAAGGGGGACAAGATCGTCACTACGGTCATCGAGCATCATTCGAACTACATCACCTGGCTCAGGGTGGTACAGAGGCATGGCTGCATGGTCGAGGCGATCCGGTCAAACGTGGAGGGAATCTTCGATATGACCGACTTCGAGCGAGCCATCGATGACAGGACGCGGCTCGTTGCGGTCACCCACGTCTCGAACGTTCTGGGGTGCATACAGCCCGTTACAGAGATAGCCTCCATCGCCCACGAGCACGGCGCCCTCATTCTGGTGGACGGCGCACAAGGTGTACCTCACATAAAGACCGACGTGATTAAGATGGGGGTGGACTTCCTCGCTTTCTCAGGTCACAAGATGCTGGGGCCCACAGGCTCCGGGGGCCTTTACATTGACGAGGGGCAGCTGGATAGCACCGAGCCGCTGTGCATCGGCGGCGGGACCATCCACGACGTGAGCCTGGGATCCTACGAGCTGGCGGTGCCGCCCCAGAAGTTCGAGGCTGGGACCCCGGCCATTGCGCAGGTCATCGGCCTTGGGGAGGCCTGCAGGTACCTCGATCGCGTGGGGATGGACGAGGTGAAGCGCTGGGATGAGAGGCTGGTCAAGAAGCTGGCGGAGGGGCTATCGGAGATCGACGGTGTGGAGATCTACGGCCCCAGTGATCCGAGCCAGAGGGTGGGGCTGGTCTCCTTCAACGTGAGGGACATGAATCCCCACGACGTGGCCCTCAGCCTTGACGAGGAGTACGACATCGCCGTACGGTCCGGGCACCACTGCGCCCTACCACTTATGATGGAGCTCTTCGACATGCCCGAGGGCAACGCCAGGGCCTCCACTTACCTCTACAACACGCCTGAAGAGATCGACGTGCTCCTCGGTGCTGTGGAGACCATCGCCAAGGGTTAGAAGACAAACTCCTTCGAGTCTCAAATTAAACTCTACTATAGCCAATTTCTTCATTTAGAAAAAAGGGATTATTTAACGAATCTCTGGGGGCTCTTGTCGAACGCCGTCTTGCATCTCTCATTGCAGAAGTAGTAGGTGTTGCCTTCGTACTCGCTCTTCCACTTTGCCATCTCCTCGTTCACAGTCATCCCGCAGACAGGATCCTTCGCCATCTTACATCGAATAGGGTTCTTGCATGGTGGTTTTCAAACGTTTCGTCGTAACGTGGTACTCCTTTTATTTCGAGGGCGCCTACTTCATCTGATTCTTATGGTTTCAAGAGGAGGGCTCTGCGCCGACCTGGTCCTCGTCAACGGGAAGGTCATCACTGTCGACCCCGAGGACTCCATCGTGGAAGCCGTAGCCATCAAGGATGGGAGGATACTCGCAACGGGGCCAACTTCCGATGTGAAGGGTCTAATTGGCGAGGGCACCGAGGTCATGGACCTCGGAGGCAAGACCGTGCTCCCGGGGATCATCGACACACACACCCACCCCAGTGGTTCGGCTGTCCGCTTCAGCGCGATCAACTGCCGCTCCCCACCGATCAAGAGCATCAGGGAGATACTTGACCTCATCGCAGCGAAGGCCGCTGAGGTCGAGTCAGGGGAGTGGATAAGGTGCGTCAACTACAACGATATCAAGCTCTCGGAGAGGCGGCACATCACACGTTGGGAGATAGACGAGGTCGCCCCTGAGAACCCTGTCTTCATCAGCAAGGAGACGGGCCACCTGTACGTCGTGAACAGCAAGGCCTTCGAGGTCGCCGGCGTCAGCAAGGACACGCCTGACCCTGATGGGGGCAAGATAGACAGGACTGAGGAGGGGGAACCGACGGGGCTCCTGTACGAGACCGCTGGCCGGCTGGTTTCTCACCTGATGCCCCCGGCTTCCGTGGAAGAGGTCACCGAGGGGATGCGTCAGGTCTGGGACCAGTTCGCTGAGTGGGGGATCACGACGACCCACGATGCGAGCGGCCACAGGGATGCCGTGAGGGCGTACAGGAACCTGCTGGATGAGGGTTTCAGGAAGGTGAGGGTGCTCCTCATGATGAGCAGGAGGTCTGACGGTGTCGACATATTGAGCTCCCTGGAGTCCCTTGGTGTCAGATCGGGGTTCGGTGGTGAATGGCTCAAGTTCATGTCGCTGAAGATCATGGGAGACGGATCAGGATCCGGCGGATCGGCGGCCGTCTACACGCCCCAGCACCGGGGGATGATGGACCTGGGGCTGATGACGACAAGCGAGGAGGAGATAAAGGAGCTAACGGTGAGGGCCCACAACGCCGACATAAGGGTGAGCATCCACAGCATCGGGGACAGGGGGATCGACGCCGCCCTCGACGCCATAGAGGCCGCGCAGACTAGTAACCCCAAGCCCGACATGAGGCACAGGATCGAGCACAACAGCTGCTGCACGCCGAAGCAGCTTGAGAGGATCAAGGCGCTGGGCGTCACGCCCTCGTCAAGCATCGGGTACATGTACGGGATCGGCGACGACTACGTGGAGAATTTCGGCCCGGAGAGGGTCCGATGGCTCCACCCTCACAGGACGATGCAGGAGATGGGGATCATCGCTGGCGGGAACAACGACTACGCTGTGACGAGCTACAGCCCCTTTGTCCAGATCTACGAGGCGGTGGTACGCAAGACCAGCTCGGGGCAGGAGGTGAG
Source organism: Candidatus Bathyarchaeota archaeon (assembly GCA_020346605.1). Taxonomy (GTDB): domain Archaea; phylum Thermoproteota; class Bathyarchaeia; order TCS64; family TCS64; genus BS750m-G28. The sequence goes on from CP070784.1 coordinate 1,966,294, forward strand.
CCCGGAAGAGGCGATCAGCGTGAGGGACGCAATCAGGCTGTACACTTGGAACGGGGCATACCTGGGAAAGGAGGAGGATATCAAGGGAACCATCGAGCCCGGCAAGCTCGCGGACATGGCGGTCATCGACAAGGACATTCTGACGATCCCTCACGAGGAGGTCAAGGACATCAAGGTTCTGACCACCATCGTCGGCGGAGAAATCGTCTACTTACGAGATAAGTGACACTCTCAGATATTTCTATAATCTTTTTACAGGTGTGCACACGTGCAACAAGACGGGCTTGTGGCACGGTAACATTGCGCAGGATTCTCTAAATAAGCTCAGAATTTGTTGGTCAAATGTTGATTTTGAGGAACGATTCGCCCCTCACATCGGTAATGCTGTACGCCTTGTTCAGTCTCCTGATTGTGGAAGTCAGATACTCGATGTTGTCCCGATTTATAGCACTCATCTTGATCAGCAGCGAGTTCTGGCTCGTCCAGATATCGTCGTTGCCAGTGGGGTACACGAAGCCCCCAGCAGGCTCCTGTATATTCCCAAGTGCTCCTTGCACCGAGGAACATAGGCGAGTTCTTGATCCATTTGGACCTATGGTGAACGGTTTTGGCCAAGAATATCTTGGATCCGTCACCCCATCATCGCATTCAACTTCGTCCATGGCCCTTTCTGTTGGAAACATCAGTCTAAGTGGCTTGAGCCTACGCTTATTGGCTCTGTTCCTCATATTGCTGCCTCTAACAGGGTAGATCCTCTTCAATACACGATGTTCCGGAGTATCGTATTCCATGGAAAATATCTTTTCCATATTTAAACGTACAAGGAATGATGTTTTGAATTCTAAGTATTTGCTTCAAGACTTTAATGTTGTTATGGATTAATCCTATGTCGGAGACATTCCAGCATTTAATTTGATGCCTTCTTGCTACTATTCGTGTTCCTCTTGTTTATGTTAGGCCACATTCGAGTCAACTTTCAATTGAAAGGCGACTGTAACTAGAGATGACTTCTTTCATTCTACCACATGTGAACCCTCCCTCGGGACAGTGACCGAGCTTGAAGCAGTACGGACCAGCCCTTCGGAAAAGTTCAGGTTCCATCCCTTTTACCTCGTTCAACATCTCGTCGGCAAGCGCCCTGATCTCCCACTGGGCTCTGTTGCAGCATCGGAGGCCGAAGAAGTGGATCAGCGATCGCCCGTCCATGGTCATCAGCAGGTGGGTCTCCGCCGCGTTGGGGAGCACGAAGCGGGCGTCCTCCTTAGAGACGCCTTCCGCCACCATCCTCCGATACGTCTCGCTCGCAGCTTCGATGTGGCTAGTGAACAGCTCCTCGGCATTCTCCTTGATGAGCGGTGGCATGATCACCTTCTCCCCCAGCCTCCTCACGGAGACGTACCGCTGGCTCTGCTGGGAGAAAGAGCCTCCCCTATGCCTGACCAGTTGATGGCTGCAAGCCCTGCTGATCCCCTCGATGGCGAAGGTAAACGATAGGTGCGGGAGCAGCTCCGTATCTGTCAGCTCGCTCTCGGGGAGCGCTTGCCTGAGCTTCGCGAGGGGCGTGTGGCTCAGTAACTCAGCCCTCAGAGCCTCCCCCTCCGGTGGCATCCGCTAAGATTGGGAACCACCTCAGTCAGCGAGGCAATCAGTGCGGCGGTGAACTCGCCCTCACTCCCGCTGATGGTCTCGACCACGGTCCTTACGTTGGCGCTCATCAGCCATCTACCTGTTCCGAGCTCGGAGACGCTGTAGAACCTTCTGTCCAGGAGGACGTCGAGGACCTCCCTCTCCGTCGCTTCCACGATCCAGTCCAGCCTGTTGTGCTCCAGGATGCTGCCGTGCTGGGCCTCGACCCTACCGACGATCTCCCCGACCTTCTCCCCCTTCTTCAGGAGCCTGCTGAAGATGGTGGATGGCTTAGCCCCGCTGGTGGTGGTGAGCATTGCCGTCGCGATCAGCGTCTCTACATCTGGGGTGTGGGCCACCAGCTTGAGCTTCAAGGAGCAGGCCTCTATAGTGTCAGACAGGCGTGAACTCGGGCTTCTTGGGTTTTGCCTTCAGCTCCGGGGGGACGTTCACCGCCCTGACGACGTTGATGGAGTTGATGACGTAGAGAGGCCTGCCGTCGGGCTCGAACCTCTTGAGCCGCTTCACCCCCCTGAGGACGAGCTTAACCTTTATTGTGGTGCCATCGCTGAGGGTGTAGGTGTTCCAGTTCTCCTCGACTTCCTTGAAGTCTAGGTCCACGCTGCCAGCGAGGGCCTCCACCGGTATCTTTGACATTTTCTTGCCACCTGCATACTCAGAACCCAACGGGTATTTCAGGCTTCCCCAAAACACCTTGACTGACGAGTGGATGGGGAGAAGGGCTGTCAATTTTCAAGATCGATGTCTTTGAAAGTGATGCCTCGCACCGCATCGGAGCAGAGATCCACTAGGTCCAGCTCCTCCTCCAGCTCACGGACCTGGTCGATTCGGGCCTTCGTGGTCACCATGTCGGGCACGACTGTGCATCCCTCGACCCTGTGAGCGGTGACGGCGTAGGTTCCGACCCTCCTTGCGATGTCCTCTATCTCGACCTTGTCGAGGCCGATGTTGGGCCTCAGCACAGGGATGGAGGTAGCACTGTCCAGCACAAAGAGGTTGTCCAGCGTCTGGGACGCGACCTGCCCGAGGCTCTCCCCCGTCACGATGCCAAGAGCCTCCTGCTCCTCGGCGAACGATGTTGCGATCCTGTACATGGACCTCTTGCACAGCACGCATCTCAGCTTGGGCTCTGACGCCTCCATTATCCGGCTCATCACCTCGCCCATCGGGGCCGTGTGGAGCCCAAAACCCGCTTCTGGAACGTATTCCGCTATGGTTCGACATGCCAGCTCCGCCCTCTCGATGTAGCTTTCCCCAACCCATGGCCTCTGGTCCATGAAAAGCGGAAGGACCTCGGCCCCCCGTTTCATCATGAGCCAGGCGGCGACGGGGCTGTCGATGCCTCCACTGAAGAGTGAGATCAGCCTGCCCTGCGAGCCGTAGGGGAGCCCGCCAAAGCCCTTTAGAACCTCCGTGTACACGAAGGCGTCCCTGTCCCTGACCTCGATGTGCAGGGTCACGTCTGGCTCAGAGAGGTCCACGTGCACGCCGTTGCCCGAGAGGGCTCCGAGCACCGCCGAGCCGGCTTCGACGGCAAGGTCCCGGCTTGAGTAGGGGTGCTGCCCGACCACCTTCGGTCTGATGGCGAAGGACTGACCCTCCCCGATCCTCTCTGTGGCGATCTCAACTGTCAACCCGAGGACTGACTGGAGGTCTGGCTTCGTCCTCATGGAGGGCATAACATTGGCTACGCCAAACACGCTTGCAAGAGGTTTGGCTTCCGAGGCGGTTATACCCTCGACGTAGAGCCTGCCGAACCTTCGTTTGACCTCGACCCGTGCGTGCCCCTTCCTGGTCAGCATATTCCTTATCTGTGCCGCGAGGCGCCTCTCGAGGGTGATCCTCACAGGCCTGCTCTTGAGCGCGATCTCGCTGTAAGCCACTAGGATGGTCTCTAAGCCTCTCAACCCGTTAGCGATCTGATGGGAAGGAAGATAAGGGGTTCGATCAAGAGTCAACCTTTATGAAACACCTTTCGAAACTACACTCTGATAGAGTTGTCTTTCTGGGATGACTGGTTCAAGAGACTCAGGGAGAGGAAGGGATTCTTCTTCCCCGAGATAGACAAGATGATCGAGGACATGGAGAAGGAGATGGCCGAGGCGTTCAAGGACATGGAGAACGTGATGCCCCGGGACATGGTCCGAGTAAGGCGCCTGCCCGACGGCTCAGTCAGGCGCGAGTACGGTCCCTTCGTCTACGGCTACTCTGTGAAGATCGGGCCGGACGGAAAGCCCATCGTAAGGGAGTTTGGTAACCTCAAGCCCGGGAGGGGCGGGGAGGGGCAGCCCCCCCTCGACCTCCAGGACAGGAGAGAGCCCCTCATCGATGTCGTCGAGGAGGACGACGCAATCAAAGTCGTGGCGGAACTCCCCGGCGTCGAGAAGGACAACATCAACCTCTTCATCACCGATAACGTGCTCACACTGGACGTGGACACCCTCGACAGGAGGTACCACAAGGAGCTAACGCTCCCCGTCGAGGTGGACGAGGCCACCGCAAGGTCCACATACAAAAACGGCGTCCTCGAGACGGTGATCAAGAAAAAGAAGCGGAAAGACAAGGGAAGACAGCTCAGAATAGAGTAGGCGCTACTCCACACCTCTCTTTTCCAGGATCATGGTCGACAAGACGTCTCTGCCGAACTCGGCGGCACGCTCAAGCCTCTCCCCCACGTGAGGGTGGACCCAGAATCTCTCGAAGACATGGAGGACGGCAGCCTCTCGGGGTGCGGACAGGTCGTAACCCATGAGCCTCTCCATGTCGAAGCCATATTTTCTGGCGACATCCCTCAGAGAGTAGAAGTCCCTGATGGCCGAGACAGGGTCTTGGAACGCTAGCCCTTTCAAGGAGGCCCCTATAGCGCGGATCTTGCCCTTCGGTTTGCCCCCGAGACCGGCGGACACCTTTACGAGGGCCGTCATGAAGCTCGAATGGGAGGCAATCTGGACGAGGCAAAATTCGTCTGCGAATCGGGACATCTGCTCACAGGCTGATGCGTGCTGAGTGTATGTGAAGGCGAAAAGCAGGTATCCCCACCCGGCAAGCAGTATGTCAATAATACCTGTGGACTTTCCCTCAAGCCTACTCCTGATGTACCCTCCCGCTATCCTACTTGAAAGGCTCAGTATCCCAGCTTGGGCAGTCGCCACACTAAGCAGCCCGGACCTTGAGCACCCCATCAGATAGGTGACGACGGCCCCCACCTCCCTTGAAGTCAGTTCTGCAAGGAGCCCTCTCGTAAGTAGGATGACGGGCCTACCAGCAACGGAGGACACCACGAATGCGTCCGGGGCTTCGAGGTCAACTTCGCCCAGTCTCCAAGCTCTGAAACCAGCCTTCTCTGCCCAAGCGTCCACAAGCGACCACAGCACAATGTCGTCCTTCCTCCCGATCCAATGGGGCTTGAGAAGGGACGTTATGAGCCAAGGCGCTAGGAGCCGCTCAATCAGGACCGCGAGAACGGCTGCAGCGAGACCCACTGCCGTTGCATGGAGCAAGCCGAATCCGGTGAGAGGTAAGACTATGACCCAAGAGACCAACTCAAATAGGGCTACGTGGATGGCGAGGTGGATCCCGAGGGCGGGGAGCAGTCTCTCGTGGGGTTGTGGCATGAAATCTGCCTGAGAGTAGACCCAATCCATTGATATCTCTTGCGAAGTAGTCCAGAGAAACTCCCGGAAAAATCCCTATGGCTTGTCGGAATATATTTATTGGGTGGGCTCAACAATGAGCTTGGCCAATGATGTGAAGGCATTAGGGCGATTAATGACCGATCAGAGTTAATCTGAGGCCAACCAACGACTATCCGAAGATTTCACTTATGAATGTTCCATGGGTGATCTAGCCCGATAGAAGTCGTTAGTCCGAGCGTGTTGGATCGCCACCCCTGAAGTCGTGTATCCCAGCGAACAAATTTAATGTCCTTTACAACATGCCCTTTTTAATATATTTTAATTATTTTAAATACGTATGGTATATACAATTTCAATCTAATAACATAAAGCTTTTATCCACTCGTAGAAACATCAACAGAGCTGAGATGATAAGTCCGCAGTACAAGCGGATGAACTCAGGCTTATCTTCTTTTAGACATTGATGAGGTGAATGGAACGGTAGAGGAGATAAGGCTTCACGGAATGGGTGGCCAAGGGGTCGTGGCGGCCGGGGAGCTGATTGCGATCGCAGCCTCCCGCGAAAACAAGTTCTGCAGGGCCTTCCCCATGTACGGCTCGGCCAGGAGAGGGGCGCCTGTGCTCGCCTTCGCTCAGATCGGGCACGAATCGGAGGCGACCAGGTCCATGATCTATCACCCCAATTACCTGCTGATCCTGGATCCCTTGATGGCCGAGTCGATGGATCTCATGGGCGGCCTCAAGGAGGGCGGCGTCATCCTTTTCAACTCCGAGAAGTCGGCGGATGAAGCGAAGGGGCTCTTCAACGTGCGGCTTTCGAAGCTTGGTGTCGTGGACGCTATGGGCATCGCCGAGAGGGTGCTTGGGAGGCCGATACCAAATACCGCGATACTCGGCGCCCTATCTAAGGTCACGGGCGTTCTGAAGCTGGAGTCTGTGAACTGGGCGATCCGGAGAAGGTTCGCCGACAGGCTGGCAGAGGTCAACATCGAGGCGGCGAAGGAGGGCCACGACTCTGTCGACGTGATGGCCTTCGAGGTGAGCTGAGGAATATGTTGAGTCAAACCAGAGAGGGGCTTGTGAAGGGGATGATCGTCATCCACAGGGCCAACAAGGGAGGGCAGTTCGTCGGGAACTGGAGGATCCACGCCCCTAGGCTCGACGACGAGGTGTGCACGGCGTGTGGTCTCTGCGCCTCCTTCTGCCCCGAGGCCGCGATCAGCACCGACGAGGAGGGAAAGCCCGAGATCGATTGGAGATTCTGCAAGGGATGCGGCATCTGCGCCAACGAGTGTCCGACCGGTGCGATGACCATGGTCAAGGAGGAATGAACGTGGCCGAGTACGACGTGATGCCCGGGAACAAAGCCGTGGCCCATGCGGTCAGGTTGGCCCGCGTCGAGGTCATACCAGTCTTCCCTATAACCCCCCAAACGACCATCGTGGAGTACCTCGGCGAGTTCGTGGCCAACGGCGAGTTGGACGCCGAGTACATCCAGTCCGAGGGGGAGCACAGCTGCCTCGGGATGGCGGTGGGCGCCTCTCTTGCAGGAGCCAGGACTTTCACAGCGACCTGCTCTCAGGGCCTCGCGTACATGCACGAGGTCGTCGCACAGGCGCCGTCCTACAGAACACCCATCGTGATGGCTGTCGCCAATCGGACCCTCGGCTGGTACTGGAGCTTGGGCCCTGACTACTCCGATATTATGCCCGAGCTCAACGTCGGCTGGCTGACCATGTTCGCGGAGAGTAACCAGGAGTGCCTCGACATGGTACTCCAGCTATACAGGATCTCTGAGGACCACCGTGTGCTCCTCCCCTCGATGCTCAGCCTCGACGGCTTCTACCTCAGCTACAGCCAGGAGCGGGTGAGCATCCCGGACCAAGGGCTGGTGGACGGCTTCCTCCCGTCCTATGAGGCTCCATACCTGGTGGACCCGACGGTGAGCGATAGCTGGCCCTCGGCCGGAATCCCGCCCGTACTTCACACGCCATACAGGAGGCGGCTGGAGGGGGTCATGGAGGACGCTAAGAATATCGTCGCAGAGGTCGACTCTGAGTTCGGTGAGGTCTTCGGTAGAAGCTACGGGGGGCTATTGGAGAGGTATAGTTGCGAAGACGCCGAGTCGCTGCTCGTCACCATGGGCTCCATGACCACCGCAGCTCGGAGGGCCGTCGACAGGCTGAGGGGTGAGGGGGAGCGTATAGGCCTCGTCAAGCTGAGGTTCATAAGGCCCTTCCCGGTATCCGAGTTTAAGGATTTGGCGGAGAGTGTGAACGCCATCGGCGTCGTAGATAGGATGGTCCTGCATGGCACTGGTGGCGGAGGCGCCTTCTCAGATGTCAAATCCGCTCTGTACTCGCTGGAGGACGGGCCGCCCGTGCTGAACTTCGTGACGGGGATGGGCGGAGAGGACATACCCATCGATGATCTGGTCTACATGGGAAGGAAAGTGATCAAAGCCGCCTCAACGGGGGAGGTCGAATCGGAGGTCGAGTTCGTCGAGCACGAGTTCCAGGCAGAGGGAGGGCCGGTCGAACTCGAGTGGAAGGAGCCTATCTACCCTGGGAGCGATGGCTGCGCAGGCTGCGGTGCGAGCATTATCATTAGGCACATGCTCAGGGTCCTCGGCCACGACACTGTCATCGTGAACCCTCCCAGCTGCTCCGGCGTCAACTACGGAGGCGTCGCCGACGTCCCATGGATACTGGCCAACTACGCCGCCGGTGCCGGCTTCGAGACAGGGATCTACAGGGCCTACAAGAAGAAAGGTAAGGCTGACAAGATCTACGTCACCAGCTTCTCGGGCGACGGCGGAACCGTGGACATAGGCCTCCAGGCGATCTCGGGCGCAGCCGAGCGGGGCGAGAGCATGATGTGGGTCTGCTACGACAACGAGGCCTACATGAACACAGGTATCCAGAGGAGCAGCTCCACGCCGATGTTCGCCTCGACGACTTCGACGCCGGTGGGCTCCGTCTGGAAAGGTAAGCCCCAGAGGAGGAAGAACATGGTACTAATCATGGCAGCGCACAGGATCCCCTACATCGCCACCGCCTCTCTTGCGTACCTCCCAGACTTGGAGAGAAAGATAAGGAGGGCTGCGGAGGTGACGAGGAGCGGAAAGGGTCTCGCCTACATTCACGTCCAGCAGCCCTGCCCTACAGGCTGGTACTATCCCTCCGAGAAGACCGTCGAGATCGCCAGGCTCGCCGTCCAGACGGGGGCTTGGCCGCTACTGGAGGTGGAGGACGGAGTCCTGAAGGTGAACGTCAGGCCTAGGGAGCTCAAGCCCATCGGTGAGTACCTCAAGCACCAGCGCAGGTTTCGCCACGTCTCTGAGGAACAGCTGAAGGTACTGCAGAGCGAGGTCTCGAGAGACTGGGAGAGCTGGCTCAAGATGGAGAAGCTGGCTAGGCTACCCTGGTACTGATGACATCCCCATTTCCCAACTTGATCTAAAAGCAGGGGGGTCTTCGCTCCCCGGGTACCTCTGGAACGTTTTTTATCGCCCACAGCGGGATGCTAACTAGACGGATACGATGAAGATCACGCCTCTCGCCTTCGAGAGTATGGGCGTCAGGAGCATGTGCACCCATGTCCGGACCGACGACATCAACTTGGTCATCGACCCAGCCGTGTCGCTGGCACCGAGCAGATTCGGACTGCCGCCTCACAAGGTTGAGGAGGAGGCCAAGGAGGGCCTCTGGAGGCGAGCTAAGAAGGCGGTTGCCGACGCCGACGTCATCATCGTCACGCACTACCACTTCGACCACGTCGACCCCAAGGAGCCTGAGATCTACCGGGGTAAGAGGGTGCTCCTCAAGCATCCAAGGAGGATGATCAACCCCAGCCAGAAGGCTAGAGCGGCGTCCTTCATAAGGAGCATCAAGGGGCTCGCCCAAGAGATCGAGTACGCCGACAACAGGTCCTTCACCTACGGCGACACCATGCTCCGATTCTCCAAGCCAGTCCCCCACGGCTCCGACGCGACGAGGGGATACGTTGTAGAGGTCTGCGTCGAGTCGGGAGAGAGGTTTGTTCACACCTCAGACGTGCAGGGGCCCGTCCTGGACGAGCAAGCAGCGTTCATCATGGCCCAGAGGCCTGGCGTCCTGTTTGTGGACGGCCCATCGACGTACCTTGTGTCGCCCATGGCGGAGATCGAGCTGCGGAGGGCAAACGAGTATCTTCTTGGGATTATGAGGGATGCCGAGGTCGATCGACTGGTCATTGACCATCACCTTGCCCGTGACATCGACTACAGGGAGAGGATAAGACCAATCATCGCCGCCGGTGAGGAACTCGGCGTCTCTATCCAGGTCGCCGCAGAGTTTTTAGATGTGGAGGCAAATCTGCTTGAGGCGATGAGACCGGCGCTCTACGAGAGGGATGGCTAATTTGTCCGACGAAGAAAGGCTGGCAGAGCTGGAGGCCAATGCTTCGCAGCTCCTTGAGAGGAAGGAGGAGTTCAGGAGCCGTCTGGAGCGCCTCAGGGCCGAAAGGGACCAGCTGAACGATTCTGTTAAGTCTCTTCGCGCCGAGGCATCTAAGGAGAAGGATAAGCGGAACCAGCTGAATGACAGCGTCGCCGAAGTCAAGAAATTGATCGAGCAGCTCCGCCGCACTATGGACGAGAAACGTGGGAGGCTGGACCAGCTCGACGATGAGCGGGAGGGGAGGTCGCGGCTCCCGCCGAGGTGGAGGCTCGAGCAGGAGCTGCAGCGGATAGAGTGGGAGCTCTCCACGACCCCGACCCTGGAGATGAGGGACCGTGAGGACCAGCTCGCAGACAGGACCAGCGAGCTGAATCAGGCCCTAGAGGAGCACGATAGGCTCGATTCCGAGCTCGATAGGAGGCTAATGAGCCTCGCAGACTCGAAGGCTGTCGAGGTGGAGATACGGGGCCGTAGGGACAAGATCCAGGAGCTCCACGAGCAGAGCCAGGTCCACCACGAGAGGATGCTCCAGCTCTACAGGATGGCTGACGAGGAGAAGGGGCGGGCCGATGGGGCCCACGCCAGGTTCGTCGAAGCCTTGAACGGTCTGAAGGGGGTGGACGCCGAGTTGGACGTGGTGATGGCCGAAGTGAGGGCGCTTCGGAAGGGAGTCAGGGAGTCCGACCGCCTCGTCGCTCAGGAGAGGGAGAGGTCTGCCGAGAGGATTAAAAAGGATCTCGCCGCCGAGGCAAGGCGTAAGCTTGAGGCCGGCGAGAAGCTTACCTTGGAGGAGATGAAGCTCATCTACGCGGAGGGGCTCTAGCCCTGCTGCTGCCTCTGCTCCCTTTCCCTCTTCAGCTCCTGGATGTAGCCGGTCACATCTGATTCGGGGAGGGGTTCTGTTTGTAGCTCGCCCTCTTCCTGCTGTCTCGTGTTAAAGTACGTGGTCAGGTCCTTTATCCCTGTGCCTAGGAGGTTCAAGCTGAGGACGATGATGGTGATGACGAGGGGGCCGACGAGGATGAACACCGTCACGATCTCATAAAGCTCCACTTTGCGCGCCCCCGACCAATTAAACCTGCTTCAGTACGGTTTAAAATCGTTTCCTGACATGGAGTCGATAGTGCTTTAATCAACTTTGGCTGAATATGGCTGAGGTCTGATTATGCCTAAACTCAGGATAAGCTGGAAGGAGTATGGCAGGAGGCTGGAGGCGACGAAGGCGTTCCTGACCGAGAAGGAGATGGACGCGATGCTGGTAACAGGCGGCGTCAACATCTTCTACCTTTCTAACTTTTACCACATGACAACTGAGCGCCCAGCTGCCCTGGTGGTGCCGCTGGAAGGCGAGATGGCGTTCATGGGGCCGCTCCTTGAGGTCGACCACCTAAAGCACCAGACACAGCTGGTGCCCAACGTGTACACCTACCTCGACTACCCCGGGGAGACCCATCCCATAGACTTGTTCGCCGGGTGGCTAAAGGAGATGGGGCTCGGTAAGGCCAAGATCGTGGCCGACAACCCCGCCGGCGCGGCGGGGGGCATGGGCTACGAGGGGCCGCCTCTCTCTGAGAAGATGCCAGACGCCACCTTCGAGAAGCTGGGCCGGTTCTTCTGGGATATGCGGCTGAAGAAGACAGAGGAGGAGCTAGCCCTAATGCGCGAAAGCGCCAAGTGGGGCAACCTGGCCCACAGGTACCTACAAGAGTACACGTCTCCTGGCCTCTGGGACGCGGAGGTTTCGCTGATGGCTAGCGCAGAGGCCACGTCGATCATGAAGAGGACCTTGGGGCCGGAGTTCAAGACCGTCAAGGGGAGCCGCGCCGCTTCCGCCGGCTTCAGAGGGCAGGTCGGATGGAAGTCTGCCATGCCCCACTGCGTCAGCGTCACGAAGATGCTGGAGGTTGGGGACGTGCTCGTCACGGGGGCCGGTGCGGACGTTGGCGGCTACGGTAGCGAGTTGGAGAGGACGATGATCATTGGAGAGCCGACCGAGAAGCAGAGGAAGTACTTCGACGTGATGGTGAGGTCTCAGGACGCCTCCATCGAGGCGCTGAAGCCAGGGAACACCTGCGCGGATGTGGATAAGGCCTCGCGGAAGGTGATAATAGATGCAGGCTACGAGTCTCTGCTAAGGCACCACACAGGGCACGGGATAGGGCTGCAGGGGCACGAGCCGCCGTTCCTTGACATCGGGAACCCCCAGGTCCTGGAGCCAGGTATGGTGGTGAGCATCGAGCCCGGCATCTACGAGCTCGGTTACGCCGGGTTCCGGCACAGCGACACCGCGGTGATCACCGAGGACAGCCACGAGCTGATCACCTTCTACCCGCGCGACATCGACTCGATGACGATCCTCTAGTCTTTTCCCTCCCTTTTTTACATCCAACTGCAGTCTTCGCTCGTTCTCATCCATCTCGGACGAACTATCAGGGGAGGTCTCCGTCGCCGGAAAGGCACTTTACTAGCCTGTACAGGTTAAGCTGCTCGGACTTTGCATCGAAGCCACCGATCCTGAAGGCGAACTGGACTGAAGGACCTAGGAGAAGGGCGTTGACCAGAGTCCCTATGCCGATGGGGCCTCCGAGAATGTATCCCAGGATCAGAACAGTCCCCTCGATTGCGATGCGCACCGTCGAGACGGGTCTGTTGAGCTTGCTCACCAAGCCTACCATCAGACCGTCGCGGGGTCCCGCCCCCAGCTGGACGCGCAGATAGAAGTACGAGGCGACTCCGATGAGACCAACGCTGAAGATCAACATCGCTAGCTGTCTGACGAACTCCCTAGGTTGCGGCAGGAGTCCTGACGCCATGATGGCGTCGATGAAGTATCCGACGAAGAACATGTTCGCCAGCGTCCCCAGGCCCGGTGCGAACCCGAGGACCCATCCGAGGGCTAGGACGACCAGACCGACGATCTGTGAGACCTGTCCGAAGGTGAGGGAAACGTACCCTGCAAGGCCGACCTGGAGTACCCCCCATGGGCTCATCCCGAGCCCCGAGTTGAGGTTCGCCACGACGCCCAGGGCGAAGAGGAACAGGCCGAGGAGGAGCGACGGGGCTTTCCCCAGCAGAGCGGCCCAGTTTCTCAGAATTGAGTCTCTCGATATAGCGGCATCCCTCGGGCGTCTATCACCAGTCCTTTAGAGGTGTCCCTTCAGCCAGCTGGTTATTACGTCTATGAGGGGGATCCTGTGCCCCAAGAAGTTATGGTTCGCTCCTTCGATGATCGTCCATTCCTTAGGCTCGTTGGCTACCTCGAAGAGGGCTCTGCACAGCTCGGGGATTGTTTCTCTGTCCTCGGATCCCACAACGAAGAGTACAGGGGCTCTTACCTTTTTTAACAGGTCAACTGGGTTCTGGTTCTCGAGGAGCCAGGGGAGATCGTTTATCAAATCCTCGGCGCTCAGGCCACTGAGTTTTCCTTGCCCCATTCTGACGAAGATGGAGGTTAGGGCCTCCAGCCTCTCGCCCGTTGCGTACAGGCTGAGGTCGGCCACCGGTGCGAGGAAGACGCCGGCCTTCAGGCGCTGATCTGAGGCCAGCCTGGCTGTGAGAGGAATCGCGCCCATGGAGTAGCCGATTATGCCTACCCGCTCGGAGTCCACGGTTGGGGATGCGATCAGGAAATCGACGGCGTCCCTGGCGGAAGGGTCGAACCACTTGAGGCCGAAGTCTCCACTGCTCCCCCAAGCGCCCCGATAGTAGAAGATCAGGGTCACTATGCCGTTGAGGGCGAGTTCCTCGGCGAGGTCCATGTTCTTGTTGTCGCCAGGATATCCGTGACATATGGCGACGGCGGGGAACTTCCCTGGACTGTTCGGTCTGTAGATCCTGCCCAGGAGCCTGTGTCCATCGCTTTCGAAGGAGACGTTCTCGACGATTATCCCCGAGCCCTCTTCAGGAGACAGATTCATCCACCTCTCCCCTAAAATCGTCACCTTAAGCTATTTAATCCCTCCAGTGACAGTGTTCCTCAGGTTGCCCAAGAGGATCTCGAAGCGGGTGAGGAAGCCGAACAACGTCTGGGTCAGAGAGCTGTTCTCAGCCGACCAGCAGATGGGCGCGGGCCTCGACTACACGACGGACTACCTGAGGATGCAGGCCCCGTCTGGGAGCCTCTGCGCCATCTGCAAGGGCTCCAAGATGCTCTGCGGAAAAACGAGCTGCCCCGTCGTCGCCCGGGCGAGTTCCCAGTACAAGGTCTGGAGGAGCATCAAGGGGCTGCAGGTGGATGGCTCTTCACCCCCCAGCGTCTTCGTGGGGCGCTTCGGATACCCCTACGTCAACGTGGGGCCTCTCGCCCCGAACTATTACGGGGACACTTCGATACTGGACTCGCCCGAGCAGTGGCTGGGCAGGTCCATCGACGAGATCATCGACTTCCGCTCCCAGTTGGTGAGGGGGATGTATAGGGTGAACGTGAGGAAGTCCGACAGGGCCGGGAGGATCCTCGAGAACACCCGGGAGCTCAGCCTGGCGGAGCACTACGTGGAGACTGAGATGAGGCTCAGGAAGAGGCCTATGAGGACTTTCAGGGTGGACGCAGACGTCCAGCCCATCGGCCCAACGGCCCCGCTGGACAGGATGGAAATCGGCTACATCCGGTGGAACAGGAAGATGGAGAAGGCCCACTACGACACCGACCTCAAGGCCGCTCCCGCTACGAAGGCGCTGTTCAGGGAGGGGGTGCCCGTGACCCAGATCATGAAGGCCTTCAGCATGGGGAGCTTCGGCGTCGAGAGGAATCGCCGCCTCGTCCCGACAAGGTGGAGCATCACAGCAGTCGACGACATCATCTCCAAGGACCTGGCGAACCGGATCAAGGGCTACCCACTGATCAATCAGTACGAGGTCTACGAGTCCGACTACATGGGGAACAGGTTCGAGGTGCTGTTGGTTCCGGACGTCTGGTGCTACGAGGCCTACGAGGCCTGGTACCCCCGGACGCTTTGGAACCCGTCGGAGACCCACGTAAGTATAGTCACGGACTGGGAGGGGTACAACGGAAGGAGCAGGTACGCGTCGATGGGGGGCTGCTACTACTCCGGGAGGCTGGCGGTGCTGGAACACCTGGAGAAGGTGCGGAGGCAGGCAAAGGTGTTCATCCTCCGCGAGGCGTACCCGGACTACATCCTGCCTGTGGGGGTCTGGCAGGTCCGGGAGAACGTGAGGAACGCCATGCGCGGGGAGCCCCTGCGCTTCGACACCATGGAGGAGGCCCTCACCCGGGTGATGGAGCGGCTTAGCATAGGGCTGGACCACTGGCTCGGGGCCGGTTCGCTGCTGAGGCAATCGCTGGCACAGAGGAAGATCACGGAGTACCTCTGAGATCAGCAACCTTTTAGACCGTCCCCAACTTAAATCTCGGAATGAGGCGCAGGTTTCGACATCGAAGGGGGAATGACGCACTGCGCCGTCTCGCTCGCGCACAATATAAATAGAATTAGGGCATAGGGACGGTCATATGGCGCCCATGAGACGCTGTGTGGAATGCGGCAAGGAGTCCGACGACGAAGGTGACTTCTGCGTCGGCTGCAGCGAAGACGGAAGGGACCTCTGCCTGGACTGCGTCAAGAAACACGTCGCGGAGAGCCCGGTCGAGGGCACCCCGGGTGTCTGCCGTATGTGCGGAGTCCCGTGGCTCACCGGCCATCACGCACGCAAGACCTAGAGCGCCAGCGCGCGCACGCGCAACGGAAGCAGATTGCGGCCTGCACCCGTCTCAGCTGTGTTGAGGCTTGATAAACTGCACGGCTGGAGGGGACAACTTAATCCCATCATCTGGAATAAACTACATGAGTTGTACCTCAAGAGGCTCAGGCTGCCACCCGCACTGGCGCTGTTCCTCCTCTCCCCCATCGTCGGTGAGCTCCTCTCGGGCTCCGCGCCGCCGGTCGAGTTCTTCACCCCCTTCGGCTTCACAGTGATGGTACTCCTGTACGGGGGAGGCGCGGTGACAGCGCGCGAGCTGAAGGTCCGCTGGGGGAAGGGGATGGGCTCCCTGCTCCTACTGGGGGCGGCGTACGGCGTCCTAGAGGAGGGGCTCATGGTCGCCAGCTTCCAGAACCCCAACTGGCAGGACATCGGCGTCCTCGGGGTCTACGGGAGGTGGCTCGGCGTCAACTGGGTCTGGGCTGTGGAGCTCACCGCCTACCACGCCATCGTCAGCATCGCCATCCCCGTCATCCTGGTCGAGCTGGCCTACCCCGAAGTGAAGGGTGAGCCCTGGCTTGGTGGGATATGGAGGCGGGTGGTCCCGGGGCTGCTCCTCGCCGACGTCGTCTTCGGCCTATACGCGTTCTCGGAGTTCACGGGCTTCAAGCCGCCGATCCCCCAGTACGCGTTTATGGTCCTCCTCACGGTCGCCTTCATCTACCTAGCCCACCGGCTGCCTCCTGACTGGGCGAGGCGGGGTATCAAACCTATGCGCCGGCCCAGGTTCTACGGCTTGACCACCCTGCTCGGTGCCATCGCGTGCGGCGTCATCTTCTGGGTGCTCCCCAACGCGTTGGAGTTCCCCCTGGCTCCCGTCTTCGTGATCCTACTGGGATTGCTCACGCTCCTTGGGGTCATATGGCTACTGGCGAGCCACGACTGGAGGCAGGCCACTCCCATGCACAGGTACGGCCTAGCCGCAGGGGTGCTGATCCCATTCATCGAGTTTGCCTTCCTCCAGGAACTCGACACCTCCAGGTTAGACGACACCTCCGGGATGAGCCTAGTCGGGCTGGCGTTCCTTCTCGGCCTGCTGCTCCTAGGGCGGAAGCTCAGGAAGACTGAACTCGAGAGCATAGACGTCTCTCCCGCCCAAGAGACCTGACGATTCGAGACCCGTCTACGAGACAGGCAGATTTATGAGTTCTATAATGAAAAAGAAGTGGCGATCCAGCCTAAACCAGATCCGCCTAATCTCAGCGCTCGCTCCGCACCCTTTCGAGGTAGTCCTCTCTCGGAGGAGCGAAGGCCTCGATGAGCACCGCGGGGATATCTCCCGTTGCATCGAAGTTGTGGGCTGCGTGCTGGGGCACTAGGAAAGTGGCCTGCGCCTCCACATCTGTGGTCTCGCCGTCGATGTACAGTATGCCCCTCCCCTCGATGAGGAAACCGATCTGCTCGTGGGGGTGCCTGTGGGGGGGGCGTGGGGATCCCCGGCTCGATGATGTCACCATCATCATGCACTTCTCCCCGGACATTAGGATCTCTCCCCGGCGGCGCGCGCGCCCGGGGGGGATGCTGAGGCCTCTAAGTTTTTGGATCGAGTACAGTTCGTGTTAATCCTCAAACGGAACCAAAAGAAGAGGACAAACTGGATATTCTTTTATAGAAAACAAACCTTCATGAAACCATGCCAGAACGCGAATATCCGGTCGACATTAACAAGATGTATTTCCAACTCATGGTCGAGGACATGGAGCGGGCCAAGAAGTTCTACGAGGAGACATTCAACCTGGAGGTGGTCTTCACCACGCCCCCGGAGGTGGGCTGGTGCGAGATCCAGCTCCCCGGTGGCTCCCCTAGGCTCGGTCTCAACCTAGCAGGCGAGGGCGAGAGGAGCCCTGAGTGGGGGAGGCTAATGATGGAGGTGGACGACCTCGAAGGCACCAAGGCCTACCTGAACGCCAAGGGGGTCGAGACCACGGAGAACACCGTCATCCCGGACATCGTCGCCTACTTCTACATGAAGGACTCCGAGGGGAACACCATCCAGATCGTTCAGGCTCCTACGGAAGAAGAGTGACCAGGCGCCATCGTTCCATCATATTATTCGATTTGATCCCTTATTTCATATAGGAACCTCGCGTTTCGGCAACAGTTATTAGTACATTCTGTAATTGTGGAAAGGCAGTGATACCGACATGGTTAGCTGTCCTGAATGTGGTGAAGAGAACGAAGAAGACGCGGGATTTTGTGTGAAATGCGGAGCCCCGCTGAGCCCTGACAGACGCAGGATAAGGCGTCACGACATGCGCGACGAGTGCTTCGGCCTCCCCGGTGGAAACTCCATAATAGGGATCCTCATCGGACTCGCTATCATCTTCGCAGGCGCGCGCGAACTCTTCCACTGGGACTTCGACATAGGACCCTATGCGATAATCCTCGTGGGGCTGCTCTTCGTCGGAGGGGCCATCTACAGGATGAACCAGAGTAACCAATGATCAAAGTTAGAATCTCATAATGGAGTTGTATGAGAAATGAGCAGTTCATCAAGCCTTGGATTCGGTGGCTTCCTTGTCGGACTGGGTGTGGGCTGGGTGGTCTTCCAGTACATCGAGTTCACGAGCAACCTCTTCTCGTGGATACTGATTCTAGTGGGGGTTAGCGTGATCGCCGGAGCGATATTTTCGCGCAGCCGCCCTAGGAACGACATCGGAGGCCTGGTGAGTGGCGTGATGGGAGGGCTGATACTCTCCCTGTTCATCACGTCAGGCTTCGGATTCTTCGGCGACATAACCCGGGGAGGCTTCTCCGGGGTTTACAGGTACAAGGACACGGAGTCCTTCAGCGGAGCCGTCACGGAGGACAGCGTCTACCTTGACGTGGCCAACTTCAACGGCCCAATCACTGTCTCGACCTGGAGCAGGGCCGAGTACAGCATCGACCTGACGATAGGCGCCAGGGTGGAAAGAGACCTCGACGACATAGTGGTCGATTTCTTTGATGGAGGGACGCCAGAACAGAAGAGGCTCACGCTGGAATACGACGTCGCGCCCACTGAAAGGTCAAAGTACGCCATAGAGGTCGAGGTCCATCTCCCCGCCGATGCCGTCATGGAGTTCGACCTGACCTCCAGCAACGGCGGGATCTACCTGACGGACGTGACCGGCAGCGTCCTGACGCTGACCACCTCCAACGGGGCCATCGAGTTCGACGACGTGTCGGCAGACAGGATAAACGGGGGAACCAGCAACGCACGCATCGAGGGCAGCGTCGAGGCGCCCGTGACCTACCTCTCAACGAGCAACAGCAAGATATCCCTGACGCTCCCCTGCACTGTCACAGGCGACTACGTCCTGCTGACCAGCAACGGCGCCATCGACCTAGAGGTGTCCTCCTCGTCGAGCGTCGGATACGATCTGGACCTCTCAACCAGCAACGGAGAGGTGGACATCGACCTACCAGACCTCAGCTACAGGACGAACACGCGTACAGTGAAGGTCGCCGAGACATCCGGTTTCGACTCGAAGGCCATTCAGATCACCATCGAGGGGAGCACCTCGAACAGTGGCATCAACGTTGACACTTGATCCCAAGAGATACACAACACCCATTTTTCCTTTAAACAAGACTCACGCAGTCGTTGTATACGCCTGCGGAAGAAGAGAGCCACATGACCGGATCGTTCTCAAAGAGTGAGACCGCAGGCGCATTTACCGTGAAGGTTGACGGGCATATAAAGCATGAAGAAACAGAGTTATGAAGTAGGAGTCCATCCTTCTGGAAAGTCTTTTATCGTGATAGTCTCCCTTCGCGACCATGCTGTACTTCTCTTACGGTTCCTTCCTCGACCAGGAGACGCTGATGAGGCACTGCCCCAGCGCGAGCTTCGTGACCAAAGCGGTGCTCCTGGACTTCGAGGTCCAGTTTAATTTCATGTCCAAAACCTACGAAGGCGGAGTGACCGGCGTCGAGCCAGCGGCCGGGAAGAGGGCGAGGGGGGTCGTTTACCACGTCCCGCCCGAGGAGATGGAGCACCTGGACACCGTCGAGGGCGTCCCGCAGGGCATCTACTACCGCCAGACGGTCACCGTCGTCGACGAGGACGGGAACCGGCTGGAGGCGGAGACCTACAGGACCACCGATCCGCAGGGGCCGTTCACCCCTACGAGGAGATACATAGGCCTCATGATCAAGGGCGCGGAAGAGCACGGGCTAGACCCTGACTACATCAGGGAGCTGGAAGAGCTGCGCTCCAGGCAGGAGGAGTTACCTAGCGGATAGCAGAGAGTATCCCTTTTAACGGCCAACAGTCAGCTAGGAGTAGGTGTCACAGTCTTGTCTAAACTCTACAACCCCTATGAGAAGTTCGGCATCAGACGGGTGATCAACGCCGCCACCAGCGTCACCACCCTGGGGGGCTCCACCCCTGACCCCGACGTCTTCGTTGCCATGGCCGACGCCGCGAAGTCCTTCGTGAGCATCGTGGAGCTCCAGAGATGGGCGGGGGAGCGCATCGCGGAGGCGACGGGGGCCGAGGCGGGTCTGCCGACGGCGAGCGCGTGCAACGGGCTGATGCTGGCTGTCGCCGCTTGCATCATGAGGGGGACCGAGCTGGAGGGACACGACCCCCTGGCAGGGAGGGGCTGGTCCCACATCGCCACGAGGCTTCCCCTTCGCACAGAGGGGCTTAAGACCGAGTTCCTAGTCCAGCGCGCCTGCCGGAACTCTTACGACTATGCCGTGGAGTGCGCCGGTGGCAGGTTCGTGGAGGTGGGGGGAGACGACGGCGCCACAGTTGAGGAGACGGCCGAGGCCTACGATCCGGAGAGGACCGCGGGGTACTACTTCACTGCCCGACAGGCCAGGAAGGGGCTCTTTATCGAGCAGGTGGTAGAGGCCGCCCACGGCAACGGCTGCCCCGTGGTAGTCGACGCCGCCGCGGAGAACCCACCGAAGAGGAAACTCAGGTACTACGTGGAGAGGGGGGCGGACCTGGTGAGCTACAGCGGCGGTAAGCACATCAAGGGGCCGAACAACTCGGGGCTCCTCGCCGGGAAGGCCGACCTCATCAGGCTCGCGCACCTCCAGGCCTACCCCTTCACCGGAATCGGTAGGGCGGCGAAGATGAGCAGAGAGACCATCGTCGGCCTCGTCAAGGCACTGGAGATCTACCTCGCCCACGACGAGGAGGCGACGTTCAGAGAGTGGGGGAGATGGGCCCGGTACTTCGCTGACGAGCTGGGAGGAATCCCGGGGGTCGAGGCCGGCGTGACATATCAGGTTGTGGTGGAGGACGGTGAGCCCATGGCGCCCTTCAGCTATCTAATCCTCGACGAGGGCAGGTGCGGGATGACGGGGAGGGAGCTGAGCAGGAGGCTGAGAGAGCGAGACCTGCCCATCTGGACCTTGTGGGAGCCCGAGTTCCTCTTGGGGAAAGACTTCGAGGGGAAGCTCTGCATCAACCCCCAATACCTGCTGGACGGCGAGCACGAGATCATCGTTGAGGCGGTTAAAGAGCAGCTGAAGGCTGCATGAGAGGAGCCGCTGCCCACGTAACTTTCAGTCTCATCCTACCTTTCCCTCCCATACCCTTTTCAACAATTTTTCTTCATTATTTCAACATGGCTTGGAAGCAAGACCTGAAGGCAGATCCGACCAACTGGCTGCTTGAGCCTACCAACCCCAGCGTTCGGTTCTGGGCGCTCCAGGATCTGGAAGGCATGGAACTCGACCATCCCGAGGTGCAAGAGGCTCAAGACGCCGTCATGGAGTCTCCTCTGGTGAAGGTCATCCTCGATGCCCAGCACCCCGAGGGGCACTGGATCAACAGGGAGGACATGTACCTCCCCAAGTACACGGCCACAACCCACTCCCTCCTCATCCTGGCGGAATTGGGAGCGAGGAGGACGCCTGCCGTCGAGCTGGGGCTGGAGCATATCTTCGAGGTTCAGAGGGACTCGGGTCACATCTTGACTAGTATTCCGAAGACTGCCAAGGGGAAGGCGAGCGACGTCAAGGACGGATGCTGCATCGACGCCAACGTCCTCTACTACATGGTCTACTTCGGCTACCTAGAAGACCCACGCGTCGGCAGGCTCCTCGATTTCATTGTGGACTACCACTCCATGGAGGAAGCCGGGTGGAAGTGCCGGGCGTTCCCCATCAACCCGGACGCCGTCTTCCCCGTGAACTGCTACATGGGGGCGGCGAAAGTCGTGAAGGCCCTCTCGATGATCCCCCCCGAGAAGAGGTCGAGGAAGATCGAGGCGATTATCGACAGGGAGGTGGAGAACATCCTTGAGAACGGCGTCTACAGGTACCTGAGGAACCCTGACGGTAGCCGCAAGGACAAGGCCGGCTGGAAACGGTTCGGCTTCCCCCTGTTCTACCAGTCCGACGCCCTGGAGGTGCTGGACGCCCTCACGAGGTTGGGGGTGCGGGACGATCGCATGGAGGACGCCCTGAGCTTGGTCAAGGATGTCCAGGGGCCCGACGGTAGGTGGCTGCTGAAGCACACCTTCAACGGCAAGATGTGGGCGGACATCGACGAGAAGCACAAGCCATCCAAGTGGATAACACTAAGGGCCATGAGGGTGCTGAAACGATACTACAGTTAAATCTGCGCGCGCGATCGCGCGGGTTAAATATGTCTTTTTTATAGGACAGTCCATGATACCGCTGACATCGGATCGTCTCATCCTCAGGGATTTCACGGTGGACGATTACAAGGCCGTGCACAGTTATACTTCAGATCCGGAGGTGGTGAGATACATGCCGTGGGTGCTCTTCACGGAGGAGGAGACCCACAAATATGTTCAGAATAAGGTGGCTAGACAGAGCGTATCTCCCCGCGATGGTTACGAACTGGCTATAACCCTGAAGGACGATGGTACCGTGATCGGCGAATGCTACATCAGTAGGAAAGGTCCGAACTCTGAGGGAGACATCAGTTTTGTACTCAACCGAAATTACTGGAGAAAGGGATTCGCCACTGAGGTGACTCAGATCCTCTTGGCTTTTGGATTCAAGGATCTGCGCCTTCACAGGATCACCGCTACATGTGACCCCCAGAATGTGGCGTCATCAAGGGTTCTAGAGAAGAACGGAATGAGGCTAGAAGGCCACTTCAGAGAACCTAAACTCATGAGGGGTAAATGGCGGGATTCACTGTTTTACGCTATCATCGACCACGAATGGTCAAAATTGGACAAGGAGTAATTAAATCAATCGCGCATATCTTGCCCGTGCGCGTGCACATCATAATGATTTATAGAGGCCTTGTGTAGACCCTCTTGATATGTACGTAGTTCTTGGTTCCACCAGCCCTGTAAAGGTGAACGCCACAAAGGAGGCATTCATGACCTACTTCGACGACGTCGATGTGAAAGCGCTCTCGATAGCCTCAGGCGTGAAAGCATTCCCGACATCTGATGAGGAGACCCTCCGGGGAGCCCTAAACCGGGCGGAGAAAGCACGCACCCTTGAGCCAGAGGCGGATTTCTCAATCGGGATCGAGGGCGGACTGGTCAAGCTGGAGAGCTACGTACTCGTCCACCAAGTGGCCGTGGTGATGAAAGGCGACGTCAAGGGGATCGGTATTTCTCAAGGCTATGTCGCCCCCGACCGACTGATCAGGCAGCTGGACATGGGAACAGATGGGAGCAGGAGGATAATCGACGACTACTTCGGCGTAGATGAGGTTCTGTCGAAGGAGGGTGTAATCGGCATCATGACGAACGGCGCGCTGACGAGGACGGAGGCCTCGAGGGACGCTGTGATCTGCGCCCTCACGAGGTTCGTCAATCCCAATTATTATTGAGAAAGCCTGTGCGCCCACAGCGCGCGCACTCCCTTCGAAGAAATGGGAATTGTAGGCGAACTGTGATGGTCATAGACCCTTTCTACTTCGGAATTACCGCCACAAGCTCTATCTCGACGGCCTTCCCCGGGCCCATGTATGCCTGGACGCAGGTGCGGGATGGCCTGTTCTTCCCGAATGCCTCGGCCCAGATGGGGTTCAGGTGCTTGGGCCTGTCCTCGATGTCGGCGAGATAAACCGTCGCCTTCACCACGTGCTCCATGGAGGTCCCGGCCTCACTGAGGAAGCCCCCCAGCCTGGCGAGGGCGCTCTTTATCTGTGTTTCGACGTCATCTCCCTCGCCAGTCATCCCCGATGTGAAGACTAGGTCGCCGACGATCGTGGCGCCCCTGATCCGCTTTATGGACAAACACATCTCCTCCGTTACGACGTATCGAGAGAACGTGAAAGTTGGCTTTAAAGAGTGCCCCGTCGTCTGCGTTTTTTTAAAAAAAATGAAGAAAATGTTGTGCCTAGGCCCTGTTACGGGTGTCAGTCCACCAGCGTCTCCAACTTAAAGGAGACAGGCCTCACGCCGTCGGTGCAGCAGGCTATCATCTCCTTTTTCTCGGTGGTGTAGCTCCCACCCCAGTGGAGTATCCCGATCTTCCTGAAGATGTCGTGCCACGCCTGTGGGCAGAACCCCTCGGGCATCCTGTTGTCGGTGTCGATGACGTACTCCTGCCCCTCCTGGAAAGCGGTGCAGATCTCGTAGGGCCTGCCGGAGCTTGGGTTGACGGGGACGTCCCCGTCGAACACGTACGACGGGTCCACCCGCTTCAAGACGGTGATCCTCAGCCTGTTCCTGGGCACTCCCGCTCTCTCTCCCGTTAGTCCGCGATTCGCTGCATCTTGAAGGAGACGGGTCGGATGCCGTCTGTGCAGCAGGTGATCATCGTCCCCTCCTCGGCCCACGGGAAGTCTCCGCCGAACTGGAGGACGGAAAGGTCTTTGTACACGTCCCTCCAGGCCCAGCCGCAGAAGCCCTCGGGCTTGTTGCCGTCCGCCTCGACGATGAACTCCTGATCATCCTGGAAGGCGGTGCAGACCTCGAACTTCCTGTCCGTGCCGGGCACGTTGGGGACGTCACCGTCGAAGATCACAGACGGGTCCACCCTCTTCAGGACGGTTATCTTCACTTTCGATCTCGGCATTTCAGATTACCGTAAATACCTCAACTTTTATCGTCATAAGTCTTTTCGAAAGGGAGATGCGGTTCCTGAGGGGTCGTCGCCAGCGTAAACAGGACCATTATGGGGTTAAGTTTGGGTTTATATTTAACGGCGCGCGCGAGGGGAAGAAGGGCGTGATCTTCGAGGAATTACCTTTGGAATAGGTCTGCGCGCGCGGGGATGCGCGACGACGACGGAAAACCCTTGGAGACCATCGAGGAGCAGGCGGAGCAGACCCATGTTAACATAGAGAGAACTCGGCCGTGGGCACGCGCGGGCCAGCTGGCACAGAATAGTAGTCGATCCACTACTCCTTTCCCTTTTTCTCCCTAAACTTCCTGGTTCTGCGGTATCTCTCCTCGGCGAACCCTAGTCCCCTCATGACGACGGTGAAGTCTCTGGGATCGAATCTGAAGAACGCCTTCTGGGAGAGCTTCCTGAGAGTCTCAATGTGGCGCCGCTCGTCGTCCCTGAGCTTATTCACCATCTCGCTGAGGGCTTAGTTCTCCCTTATCCAGACGTTCCCTAGTATCTTGTTCGCTCTCTCTGTGGACCCCTCCTCCAGCTCCAAGTGCCTCTCGATGCCCTCGTGGAGCGGTGGCTTGTCATCGGACAGGACCTCCTCCCCCTCGAGGATATCGATCGCAGCCTGGCAGATGGAGACGTGCTTCCTCGAGTCCAAGGCGATCATGTCGACTAGGTGCCTCACAGGCCTATTGCCGATCGTTGGCACCGTCTCGTTGTAGAGTGCGATCAGCTGCCCCTCGACTTTCAATTGTTCCCTAAGGAGGCCTAACACCTCCTCCTTCTCTCTCTCCTCCCTTTCCCTTATCTGATCCATGGCGCTCATTGGACATTCACGCGAAAAAATAACACTGTAGACAATAAATCTTCTCTAGATCTTTTCTTTCATCACTCACGGAGCCCTACTCACACCTTTCCTGTATCAAAAACATCCTACGAGTTGCCTCGACGACACCCGTCCATAAAAAGATAATAAAGGGACGCTGTCATAGGGAACCGAATCGCTATGACTCCTCAGAGACACCGTTTCGGCCCCGTGACGTTGGCGAATACGACCTCCTCCGCCGATCTTAGGGGGCTTCTAGACGACCCCTGGTTCAAATCTGAGACGATCATAGTCAAACCGAACTGGGTGGAGACGAAGCCCGCCCTGTTCACCGACTGCGAGACGCTGCGTATACTCCTCGAGTCGCTGGACTCGAAGGTGGTCGTCGTCGAGGGCCACCAGATCGGGCGATCGATGAAAGAGCTCCCCGAGGGGATGTCCTTCACCCTGGAGGGCAAGGAGAGGAACTGGCTCTGGCTGATGAGGGGGGGCTGGAGCTGGCTCGAGAGGAATCCGGGCTGGGGCTGGTTCAGGGACGGTGGACACTGGGACCAGATCCAGAGGGAGGAGGAGCTGTTCCTCGACTGCCAAGGCTTCACCGACCTCTTCCGGGAGATGGATGTGGAGTACGTAAACGTCACGGACGAGATCTGGTCCGGGCGGACCGTCGACCCAGCGGTTATCAAGGGCGCCGTGGAGTCTAGGTTCAAGCCCGTCTCCGAAGAGAGGCTATACGGCTACGTCCCCAGGAGGCTCTACGAGCTAAGGGGGGCCACCCTCATCAGCTTCGCCAAGGTGAAGCAGTACGCGACGTTCTCCATGAAGAACCTCTTCGGTCTCATCCCCGACCCCCTCAGGGCGTGGTGGCACGGGCCCAAGAACAGCAGGTTCGACGACAGCGTCATCGGGATCAACAAGGTCTACACAGCCCTTTTCAACGTATACGGGGTCTGCGAGGCGCTGAGGAGGACGGCGATACTAAACCCCGAGGGGGAGGTCGAGGTACCGGGCTTCAGGTACGACGTCGCCGAGGGCCTCGGCATGGTCGCCCTCGGGAGGCATCTGGTCTCTCTGGACGCGATTGTCTGTGCCCTCGCAGGTTTCGAGTTCAAGGACGCCTCATACTTGGAGGGGGCCGGAGAGGAGTTCGGGGCCTACAACATGGAAGTCGTCGAGGAGGCAATGAGCAAGGCCTCCGAGTGGTTCCCAGGGATGAGGGAAAAATAAATCCAAAAAAACGTTCCAATGGTATGGAGATGAACTATTTTCAATCACCTAGGAAACGTTAGAGAGGTATCTCTTTTCTGATCCTGCGGCTGGCCTCAGCCACCTTCGTGATGACCTCTTCTGAGTCTACGGTTGTGAACTCTCCGTCCCTGTAGATGACCCTGCCGTCGATCATGGTCATCTCCACGTCCCTTCCACCGGACCCCGCGTATACCAGAGTCTCCAGTGGGTCGTACAGCGGCGTCAGGAACGGGTTGCCGTCGATCCTCACGGCCGTAATGTCCGCCAGGCAGCCGGGGTCGATCCTCCCTAGATTCTCGATTCCCAGGATCTTCGCCCCCGACTCCGTGGCCATCATGAACGCCTGGGCGTGGGTGATCGCGTCCGCCTTCATGAGGCTGATGCGCTGCAGCAGCACGGCCTGCCTTATGTCCCTGAACATGTCGAAGGAGTCGTTCTGGGGGCCACCGTCGGTGCCAATGGCGCATACCACACCCCGCTCCAGGAGGTCCACGAGAGGGAGCACACCTATCGCGCAGATCTGGTTGCAGCTCGGGCAGTGGACCACCTGCGCCCCCGTTGCGCGCAGTATCTCCCTCTCCTCGTCAACCGTCCAGATGCAGTGGGCGAGTGAGGTCCTCTCATCCAGGATCCCCAGCTCCTCGGCCATGGCGACGCTCCCCGGCAACCCGGTGTCCCTTCTGACGTTCTCTATCTCCTGGCTTGTCCCGGCCCAGTGGATGTGGTAGCGTGTATCGTACGAGTCCGCCAGCTCCTTCAGCTGTATCAAGGCCTCGTTTGTGCACCCCCCGACGGTTCTCTTCCCTCCGGAGGGCCCCACCCACGCCTGTACTAGGTCGTCGGGCTTATCATGGCTCCATTTTTCGAGGAACGCCTTGGTCTCCCTGATCTGCTGCTCCGTGGAGCCCACGTGGCCCCGGTCGATCACCGAGAAGTCCTCCGCCCCCTTCGCCACGGCTCCCCTGATGCCGAGGTCTCTCAGAGCCCGGGCGATGGTGAGTGAGTGGCGCTTCGCAAAGTTGACGCTGTGCTCCACGAGCGCTGTGGTCCCGCTAGCGACGGCCTCCATCGCCGTGAGCTGGGCGAGGTTGTAGTAGAGCTCGTCTCCCTCCTCCTCCATGGCCTCGGCTACGGGGAAGACCAGCCTGTCGCACCAGTCGTGGAAGGGCAGGTCGTGCCCCAGCCCCCTTATCATCGTCTCGTGGACGTGCGTGTGGCAGTTGATCAGGCCAGGCATCAGTGCGAGGCCATGGCAGTCCAGGGCGTAGTCGAACATGTGCCTCTCTTCCAGATCCTCTGTCTTCCCCAAGTCGATGATGGAGCCCCCCTGAACGGCGACGGAGGAATCTCTCTCGATCCTCGAAGAATCTCTGATCACATATGCGGCGTCCCTGAGGATGGTCTTGTTCTCTCCCATCGGTCTCCCAACCCAGTGTTAGGCTAACGTCGTTTTCGTTCGTATATGAAACCTTTTCCTTGATGAATTGTAGACGTCTGTCCGGGTTTTAGACGTAGATTCAGGCCATCTATCTCGGGGTCATGAGCTGAATGGAGTTAAAAGTTCCCAGTCTCGCTCATCCATTTTCTCAATGAATTCAACTAGGAGGCTCACCAACGCATCGCTCATGAGCCGCCCCTTCTCCTTGGTGGCCTTGGTAGGGTCCCCCGTTGCCCCATAGGGGGTCAGCTCGTCGAAGGTCCATATCAGCTGGACATGGAGAGGTAGGTCTGGTACAACTCCCTTGGCCTTTTTTAGGTCAACAAGGCTCGGGGCCACCCTCAGCATCATTGAGGTCTCGCCCTCGCCTGCGTGCCCGAGCCCTCCCCAGACCTCGAAGGTTCCCTCAGGGACCAGCTGCCCGGCGGTCTCCCACCAGGCCTCGAGGACGGCGATCTTGAAGTCGGGGTGGTGGGCCCTGTACTCCCGTGTGGCGGCTCCGATCGCCGGTATGTTGCCGTCGTGACCGTTGACGATCAGCAGCCTGTTCAGCCCGTGGCTTCTCAGGGAGTCGAAGACTTCTTTGAGGACGCGCATCAGCGTCTCAGTGCTCAGAGTAACGGCGACGGGGAAGCTGGAGTAGTGGGCGCTCATCCCGAAGGGGAGGCTAGGCAGCACGAGAAGTCCGTTGACCCTGGAGGAGACCTCCCGTGCGATGTGCTCTGCCACCAGGGTGTCTGTGCCGTATGGGAGATGCTCTCCGTGGTACTCAGTGGAGCCCACGGCCAGCACCGCCTTGTCGTATCCCCCGGACTTGTACTCGTGGCCGATCATCCTCAGGAGCGTCTTTTTAGACGAATCTGACATATCTGATCATTGGTCAGATGTAATAATATTAACTAGGTCGATTTGGAAGTTCTTCAAATCTGCCCGGGTCTACGTGGAAAATTCAGCGAGTTTAATCTTCGAGGGTCGTTCCTATTTGGCGCGTCGGACCTTCTTCAGCTTGATCACTGTCTTCCCGTTCCTAGTCTCCTTGTACTGCGACATTATCCAGCCGTTCTTCTTGATGGTTTTACCCATTAAGATCGGATTCGAAGCTGTCTGTAGTACATATGAGTGATATGGATTATTGTCATGTATTATTAACACACGACTAAGTGGCAGGTTATATCGCTCACAAACGCCAGAAATTTTGTTTGCGCGCAAAAAGGTTAGCATAGATCATTTCTAGATAATTATGTGTGCATTTCGAGTGCTGCGCGCAAGATCGATATTAACGATACTGATCAAAGCATCTTGTTGATTTTTATATTCGCAGTACGAAAATGATTTTTCAATACCTTTTCTCCTAATTATTGAAGCGTGAGAAATAACCAACACGCAACTGGATTTCGTTTATGAAAGCGATCGATTTTGTAACGGCTGATTCACAAGCGGGCTTTGTTGAAGTTTCAATCCATAAATATTATATGATGCTAAACAGGGTGAGATATGCCCGAGTGGGAGCGTCGAAGGATACAGAGAGACGGAAGACCAGGAGCGCAGAATCCCGGAGATGAGTCTCGAAGGACTCTTCACGGCTTTGGCTTTGGAGAAACCCTGCATCTCCCGGGTGAGACCGCTCGGGCAACAATTCTTGCTACCATCGAACTGGCGTTCATGTATTGAGGAATGTAGATGATGTGAGCTAGCCATGGATGGCCAGCTTGATGCCCTTCCTGGCCTTGAGGTCGTCCATCGCCCTCTGGGCTTCGGCGACGCCGTACCTCTTGGTGACCAACTCGTCGAGGGGCAGCCTGTCCATGCTCTGCCTCATCAGCTCCAGGACGGTGCCGAACTGGGTGGGAGGGTAGGTCCAGCTCCCTAATATGTCCATGTCTTTGAAGCAGATGGTGTGCGGATTTATGGGGACGGGCCCTGGGTCGGTGTAGTGCCCTACCTCGACGTACTTTCCGCCACGGCGGGTCATGTCTATCCCCTCGGGGACGGCGGCGGGGATCCCGACGCACTCCACCACGACGTCTGCGCCCAGCCCGCCAGTGAGCCTCAGTACCTCTCTGACCCGCTCCTCAGGTGTCTTGAAGATCCTCATGTCGATGATTTGGTCTGCGCCCAACCTCTCCGCCATCTCGAGCCTCTCGTCCACCATGTCGATGGAGATGATCCTCCCCGCCCCGGCCAGCTCCGCGGTGGCCACGGTGAGGAGCCCTATGGCTCCCGCGCCCTGCACGGCGACGGTTCCGCCGACGCCGAAACCCTCACCAAAGGTGGGGAGCCCAGGCGCGTAGCCCCGCTCGAAGGCTCTGCTGCTGACTGCCATGGGTTCGGTGAGTAAAGCTACCTCGGGCGGGACCTCGTCGGGGACCTTGTAGACCCAGAAGTGCTTAGCGTCGACGTAGATCTTCTCCGCCCATCCGCCGAGGAGGTGGGGAGGCTCTGCGCTGGTCATGTTGACGCCGAGGACCTTCCTGTTGGTGCACAGGGTGGGTTTGTGGGGCATAAACCTGCAGAAGTAGCAGTCCCCGCAGAACCGGTTGGTTCCGGGGACGACCGTGATCCGGTCTCCCTCCGCCAGGGGCTGACCCTTGACCTCCATGTCCCCGGCCTCGTCGCCGATCTCCTCTATCGTCCCCACGAACTCGTGGCCCGGTATCACAGGGAACGGTATCACCATGTTGCCACCGTAGAGATGCATGTCAGTGCCACAGACACCGCAGAGCTCGGTCTTCAGAAGGATGCCGTTGGACTCTACCTGTGGCTCTGGGTAGTCCACGACGCGGAGCTTCTCCACATCCTCAAGGATCGCTGCTACGACCATGATTAAGGACTGAGTTTTTCCCCATTAAACAGTATCCCTATTGTGACTGAAGTGGAACTAATCCATGGAGCCAATTTCCGGCTGCCTCGCGATGGTGAACCCGAAACCAGGCTCCCCCGAAGGTTCGAATTTAAATAACCTGATTCCGATAAAGTCGTGATTCGAATGTTCAAAAAAATATTGGTTCCGGTGGACGGATCAAGACCCGCCCACAACTCGTGCATGAAGGCGCTGGAGCTGGCCAAGATACACGACTCCGACGTGGAGATAATCCACGTCATCTCCTTCTCGGATGAGTACGTTCCCAACACGGCCGATTCGGGCGCCGAGGAGACCCTCTCTCCCCCCGACTGGATCAACGAATACCTCGACAAGGTCCGCGAGCACAACGAAAAAATGTTGGCTGAGACGCTGAAGGCCGCCAGAGAGGTCGCACCCGGACTGAACATCACGACGAACCTTCTGCACGGGCAACCCGGGAGACAGATCGTCACTAGGGCTAAGAAAGGAGGCTTCGACCTGATAGTCATCGGGAACCGGGGCCTGAGCGGCATAAAAGAGCTGGTGCTGGGAAGTGTCAGTCACCGGGTCGTGGACGATTCGTCGATCCCCGTGCTAGTGATAAAATAGGGCGCACGTAACCTTTCCGCTTGAAGATCCTCTCTCCTCTCCTTGAGCAGTTTGAAAACATTTTTCTGAAGCCTTTCCCAATTCCCTCCGATGAACTCAGATCGGCTTAGGAACACGGTGGTCATTGCGATCGGTTTAACAGTTATCGATGCAGCGAGGAAGCTACTGTCCGGTGCCGGTCTGGGTTTCAGCGAGACGTTCTTCTCCGTGGCTGGGAACCTGCTGCTGGCGTACTTCCTGACCTGGCTCCAGGGCAGATGCCGGCTGCAGCGGAGGGATGTAGCGCTGCTGCTCTGGGTGAACCTGTTCATCGTTGGCAGCTTCAGCAACATGCTGGAGGGCTACTTCTTCACCAGCGTCTTCGATTCGGCTAACCAGTTTATCGCGAGCGGTCTCTACATGTTGGTTTTCAGGGGCATTGAGGCTGGCTTCGTGTCCTACGTACTCCCCGCCGGTGAGAATGGCCTGGATGAGCAGCTGAAAATCTATCTCACCGGCAGAACGAGGTTAAATCTGGCGATGCGCTTTGCGCTGGGGGCGTTGAGCTACCTACCGGTGTACTTCTTCTTCGGGATGCTGGTGATCTCCTTCGTGATACCCTACTATACGGACCCATCCATGGGCCTCGTCATACCACCGTTCACCACCATCATCCCTCTGGAGGTGCTGAGAGGCCTCCTCTACGTGGCAGTGCTGCTCCCCGTGACCGCCTGCTTAGATGCAGACAGACTCACCACATCCGTGGCACTCGCAGGGCTCCTCTTCATCCCCGGGGCACTACTGCCCTTACTGGCTGACCAAGGGCTGCCAGCCCAGATAATACCCTTCCACCTCGTCGAGATATTGGGCGACTCAGTGGTCTACGGCTACATACTAACGAGGCTGTTTGTCTTAAAGAAACGATCCTAGCGATATAG
Organism: Candidatus Bathyarchaeota archaeon; assembly: GCA_020346605.1. Lineage (GTDB taxonomy): Archaea > Thermoproteota > Bathyarchaeia > TCS64 > TCS64 > BS750m-G28. The sequence continues at coordinate 1,998,610 of CP070784.1, forward strand.
CTTGGGCGGTCTTTCCAGGGTTGACGCTTGTTTCACTGGTGGGGAGAGTTGATGTTATCGCCGTGCCATCGTTGTTCTAAGATCTAGATCAGTGGTATGGAACACGCGTCCCAATTCGTTCCACCGTGTCCCTTTAGACGTCTGCATCCACCCCTATACCATGGAGATGGAACAGAGGCTGGCTGCCCCGCCTGTGCCTAAGCACGATCTGGAGGAGAGGGTGCGCCTCATCGTCGAGTTGTGGGGAGAGGGGGAGCCCCTGGACGGGGGCAGGATCGCGGAGGTCGCCGGGAATCTCTACGGCGCAGGGCCGGAGCAAGTCAGGGACGCGATAATTGCGAACATCAGAAAGGGGATGATCCGGGGAAAGTTCTACGTCCCTGGAGACGCCATGTCGAGACCTGACGCGCGTGCGTGCGTTCGATGCTAGTTCAGAGTTCGCTGAGGCGCTTCACTTCCTCCAGCGCCCTCACTGCGACCTCGATCATGTCATCCTCTGGCTCCCTCGTCGTCAGCCGCTGGAAAGCCATCCCTGGTATCGTGATGACTTTCATGATGGCTGAGTCCCTATGCTTGTCGCTGAACTTCAGGACCTCGTAGGAGATGGCCCCGATCACCGGGATCAGGAGCAGCCTGTAGCCGAGCCTGAGCAGGAACCCCCTACCGGGTATCAGTGAGAACAGGGCGACGCTGATGATCAGTACGATGAAGAGGAAGGAGGTGCCGCAGCGGGGGTTCAGCCTCGAGAACTTCGTCACTCCCTCGACGTCCAGAGGGGCTCCTGCCTCGTGGGCGTTTATCGCCTTGTGCTCTGCCCCGTGGTACTGCAGCACCCTCTTAAACTCCTCCCACTTGGAGACCAGGTATAGGTAGAGGATGAACAGCGAGAAGCGCATCGCCGACTCCACGACGTTGAAGAGCCACCCCGTGAGGTGGAGCCAGGTGGTCAGGATGAAGGGCACTGCAACGAAGACGCCGTTCATCAGCGCCACCATGATGAGAACGATCAGGTACTCCTTCCACCCAAACTTCTCCTCCTCGTGCTCCTCTAGGGCCACGTTGGCGGAGTAGAAGATCCCCTTGACGCCGTAGTACATCGTCTCCAGCAGGTGGATGAGGCCCCTCAGGAAAGGCAGCCCCAGGACTCGGTGCCTCCTCGTCAGGGAGCGTATTCCCTGGGAGTGGGTGACGATCTCATCTTCCGTCTGCCTGACGCACATTACTAGGTGGGTGCCGGAGCGCATCATCACCCCTTCTATGAGGGCCTGACCGCCGAACGCAAGGGAGGGCTCGTCTCGGCTTCTGAGGATCTGATCCATGAATTAAATCAAGATTCCACACGTAGGCATAAAAAGAGTCTTGTCGAACCTTTTCATTCCTCACTCTGCTCAATCCCAGAGTTGAGCTCGAATCGTGTCATGCTCGCGTGTGATTGAAACATAAGCCGAGACAGGTTCTAGAACAACGGTTTAATCCCCCACATACGTTCTCATTCCGATAAGAATGGGCGTAAGCAGCGACAAGCGGGACCCAGTCGAGGAGATCGTGGAGTTGAACGACTTGTTTGAGGAGATGCTGAGGGACGCTAGAGTTATCTCCCGGGACCTCACTGAGGGAATAACTAACACCGGGGTGGCAGCCTCTCTGGCGCTGGTCATCTCATTCATCCAGATCATCATCCTCAAGGACAACCTGTGGAGGGGCCCTCTTTACGTAGGTGTCTGGGGACTCGGGTTCGCTCTGATACTAAGTTCAGGGGCCAGGCTGCTGCAGAAATATTGGCTCCTGAAAAATAGATATGCAAGGTTCTTCGAGATAAACCAGGAACTGGAGCAGAAGTGAAGCTGGTGTCAGAGCCTAGGAACCCCGCCCAGATAGCGTTCCAGCTGCTGAGCTTCATTGATGAGAAGGGGCGTGCCACCCGGTGGGACTTAATCAAGATACTGGGGAACACACGGCAGTTCGGCCACTGGGTCGAGGGGTTCCTGCTGAGGGATGGGTTTGTTTTTGAACAGAAAGGCGATACGCTCTTCTACACTCTGACCCCGAACGGCGAACTTCTGCTCAGGCTACTCAAGAACGGCAACGTGATGAGGTCCATAGTCAGGCTCAGCGGCAAGAGGCTGAGACGGCTCTAGAACTGTGCAGGAAAAGCATTGGGCGCCTTCTGTGTGCGTTTATTCGTCGGATGCCACTGGATCGGGCTGGTTGGGCCCCACAACACCCTTCCTAATGTTGGCGTAGATGAAGTTCTCCGCGGGCACCGGCGAACCCGCAATCCTCCTCAGCATCAGCATCTGCCCGACGTGGGCCATGGCGTCTGAGAGAGGACCCTGGAGCAGCTGCTCCTCTGTGACCTTCCTGGGGAGCTCCTCCTTGAAAGAAGCGTCCAGCCTGGACAGCACCGCGTAGAAGTGCTCCACCTCCCCCTCCCAGTGCTTGTGCTCGAAGTAGGTGGTGTCGTAGTGCTCGTAGAAGCTGTGCGCATAGGAAAGCACGCCCGTCACGTGGTGGAGGATCTGCCTAGGAGTCCTCACGCCCTCCCCCAAGTCGAGTTCAGGGTAGCTCATGGGAGCGTATCTGATGGCCTTAGTTGCGTGGTATGCGATGGAGGCCAGGAAGTGCCTGAGCATCCCGCTCTTCTCCGACATGTGTAAAATGTTGCGGTCTAGATGATTGAATCTTACGGATGTGAAGGCGAAAGCTAGCGATTGCAGGTTCTCTTCATGATCCCCGCTTCTCGTCCCAAGTGTAGTCGAAGTCGCAGCAGTCGTCCCCCTGCATCAGCGTCTTCCCCCTCTCAAGCCTGATGCTTGGGTGGAAGGCCTCCGCGTATGCGTAGTCGCTGTGGCAGAGCCAAGCGTATCCGATGTCGCCTGCTTTGAGGTCCCTGAAGGCCTTGGCCCAGATGCACTCCGTCATCTTGTACCTCATGCGGTCCTCCGAGTCCTCCTCCACCGTGTAGGTCTGGTGGTTCCTCAGGTTCTCGGCGAACCTCTTGAAATAGGACGAGCTGAAGTCGCGGAAGCGCTCGACGGGCTCCTCCTCCCTGGTGGCCTCCTCCACCCATCTCCTCGCGGCGTCGCTGCGCCTCCTCCTGATTGCCTCCAGCACCTTCTCCTCGCCAAACTCCTCCTGGAGCATCCTGACGGCCTGCACTAGCTCGCCGTAGATGCCCCTGTAGAAGTCCTCGTATGTCGTCTCCAGCTTTTCTCTGAACTTGTGGCCTTCTTCGACCATGGTCCCAGGGAGGAAGTGTTGGTATTTAATCATTTACAGGTTGAGCAGGGCCTGTATTGGGGGTAGGTCGTACCCGTGTTTAAAAAAACGTCACAACGGCTGTGGACGTGTATTTTCTGTGGAACGTTGACGATGTACCATTTGCAGTAAGTGAGCAAAAAGACGGAGCACGGAAATTAAATCTATTTAATAAAGTTTAAGATTGATAGACAACTATCAAATACAGGGGGTGAAAATGGGGTGAAGGTGAAGGCTAAATGCACGGGCTGTGACGTGACGGAGTGGCTGGATGTCACCGAAGAGGAGCTTAAATCGGCAAAGCCCGGTGAGAAGTTTAAGCACATGTGTCCAGCGTGTCACACAGAGGCTTTGTTTGAGGTTCTCGAATAGGTGGTACGCGTCACAGGCGGAAGGACTCCACACGCGGATTCCTTATTAGGCCGCTCACGCCGAACTTGCTCCACTCGAGGTCCTTATCCCAACTTTATTCAAGTAAATTCCGCTTCGGGCTGGTTAATTTAAGGGTCGTGTCGAATTTTGTACCTCTATTCAACATCGTTGTTTTCCAGGCAGGCCGCTGCATTCAGATCAGGGATAAAAACCTAAGGAGCTAAGAATGGGGCACTTTCTCTGACTGCATAAGCTACCCGATGTAGAAAAAAGAAAAAAAAGGATTGGTTCTCAAGGCCTTCAGGCTTGGTGCACTACTTCTCCGTCGATGATTACCGTTTTCACCTTGCTATGGAGGTCCAGCGGGTCACCGTCCAGAATCCTCAGGTCGGCGTCCTTCCCCTTCTCGATGCTCCCAACCCTGTCGGCGACGCCCAGGATCTCGGCGGGGTTGATGGTTATGGCCTTCAGCGCCTCCTCGCGCGGCAGTCCGTACTTCACGGCCAACCCTGCGCAGATGGGCAGGAACTGGATGTTGCTCCCTGTCGCGTCGGTCTGGATCGCTATCTTCACCCCAGCATCGTGCATCGTCTTCAGCGTTTCGAAGTTGCGCTCTCGGGTCTCCCACTTGCCCCTGCCCCCGAGGCTTGGCCCCCAGACGGCTGGTATCCCCTTCTCTGCTACGAAGTCGGCTATCCTGTGGCCCTCTGTCGCGTGTTCCCAGGACATCTCGACGCCGAACTCCTCGGCGATCCTGACCGCCGTGGCGACGTCGTCAGCCCGGTGGGCGTGGGTCCTGAGAGGTATCTCGCCCGTCAGCACCGGGATCAGGGCCTCCAACTTCAGGTCGACCTCGGGTATCTTCTCCGGATCGTCTTTGAAGAGCTTCTTCTTCTCCATGTAGTTCTTCGCCTTCTGCAGCCACTCCCTAAGGACGCCGGCGACGCCCATCCTGGTGGAGGGCATCTTTTTCTGCTCGACGCCGTAGACCCTCTGGGGATTCTCGCCGAAGGCGATCTTCATGCCGGAGGGGCTGCGGACCACCATGTCGTCCACGGTCTTCTTGGGGGCTGTCTTCACCACGACGCCCGAGCCCCCTATGACGTTGGCGCTGCCGGGCAGAATCTGTGCGGTGGTCACCCCCTCCTTGAGGGCCGCCTCGAGTCCCTTCTCATCGGCGTTTGCCTTGATGGCGTCCAGCGCCCTTATGTGGGGCGTCGCAGGCTCCGTCCTCTCGTTGCCGTCGCTCCCCGCCCAGCCGATGGTCTCCTCCCATATGCCTATGTGGCAGTGGGCCTCCACGAGCCCGGGCATCACGACACTTCCTGATGCGTCGATCACCTCCGCGCCGTCGGGTACCTCCACGCCAGCCCCGACGTCCACGATCTTCCCTCCGTCGATGAGGACCGTGCCCTCCTCGATGGTCCCGTCGGTTATGGTTAGGATCTTGCCTCCTTTGATGGCTAACATGTTCCGTCCTTCCTTTATCCTCTCTTGAAGATATACGTGTTGTCATACACCGTGGGCGAAGCACTCAGGGAACGTGGATAAAATCGTGTCATCCGCTTTAATTATATTTCAGCGGTTCCTCCCCTTTCTACAATCCCATCTCTTTTCAGGATGAAATTATTGGACTGGCGCACCTTTTTAAATCCTGACTGAGACCATTCTAACCCATGAAAGTTAATAATATTCGAGAACTGAAGATTACGACGCTGGCGGAGAACCTTGTCCAGACAGGACAGGGTCTGGGCCAATGGGGGCTCTCATTCCTACTGGAGTTCTATGACGCAGAGGACAACGAGAGGAAGGTGATGCTCGACACCAGCACAGACAAGGAGACCTTATTCCACAACATCAAGCATCTAGAGTTAGATCTGGGAGCAGTTGACTGCCTTGTACTGAGCCACGGGCATTACGACCACACATCGGCAAACGTGGAGGTCGTGGAGGCCACCGGGGGCATCAAGGTCTACGGGCACCCCCACACATTCCTCCCGAGAATATTCCAGAACAAAAAGGGGAAGCGCAGGCAGGTGGGAGTGCCTGAGGGCCAGGGAGTGGCCGAGATTGAGGCGGCCGGGGGGAAGCTCGTTCTTTCATCCTCGCCGGTGGAGGTGGTCCCGGGGCTCTGGACGACGGGACAGATAGAGAGAGTCAGCTTCGAGAGGACTTGGGAGCTCTCTGAAGGCGAGAGAGCGATATTGGTGGTCGACGACGAGGAGCTCGATGACGTCGTGCTCGACGATCAGGCGCTCTGGAGCCACGTGGAAGGCGTGGGGCAGTTCGTGGTCACAGGCTGTGCACACGCGGGCCCTGTGAACACGTTGCATCAGGTCCAGAGGTTCGGCGGCAATAAGGGGATTTACGGGATGGTCGGTGGGACTCACCTCATCGGACGCTCCGACGAGTACATCGATCAGACGGTGAATGGATTCCGAGGCTTCGGGATGAAGCTCATCTCGCCGTGCCATTGCACGGGCTTCAAAACGACGGCGACGCTTTGGCATGCATTTCCAGAGGAGTTCGTCCTCAACTTCGTCTGCAGGAAGATAGAGGTAGGAAAGGAGCCTGAGAGAAGGATAATCTAACCCCCTTTTTAAGGCATGTGAACGCTCTCAGTATCCCTTTCTCTATCCCCAATTCTTATCCCTTCACCAGGGCAGTTCTACTCGGTGTCGCGATGAACGATGGAGTCGGTAAGAGAATGAGCGGATCGCTAATCGAGGCGCTCTCTTTAACCTGGGAGATGTACCGGGATGCCATCGAGGACATACCGGAGGACCACTGGAGGACGGGCGAAATCGACTATCTGATTCCCTCTCGGTTGATACTGCACGCCTTGGAGGCGGCAGACGCCTACTCGTCCCCGGAGGAATTCACCTCCGGATACCGCTTCAGCATCGACTGGGAGGCTGCTCCCCCTGAACGCCTGCCTACCAAGGAACAAGCCCGAATCTACCTACGGGAGGTGGAGGGGAAGACCGAGTCCTGGCTGGGGAGTCTGGACGACTCGGATCTGCTCTCCTCTGAGACCGAGCTCCCTTGGACGGGCAGCACGCTGCTGGGCCGTGCCCTGTACATGTTGGCCCATTGCCGTCAGCACCTGGGGGAGGTGAACGCCGAGCTCAGGAGGCGCGGGCTGCCCAGGGTAAAGTGGAGGACCATCGGGTAAACCCATTCATCACCAACCCTTTTCAACCCGATGTTGGCGTGATCCGGACGGAGGCCTTGATCAGAACACTCGGACGGGTGGAGGGCGTGACCGTAATGATTGGTGTTGCGAAGGCAAGATCGATTATGAAGAACTTATTTGAAACAGGCCAGTGTTCGTTTACCTGTTGAGGGATTGACATGAGGGAGAAAGATTTCAGGGACTACTACCGTGACCGTGGGTTCAGCGACGAGGACGCCGATTCTGCCGTCGAGGCCGTAGTCGAGTTCGAGGGGCGTCTCAAGGAGAAGGGGGCCTCCCTTGAGTCCGTTTCCATCGATGGTGTCAAGGAGCACATCTCCCTGCTCATCTCCGAGGAGAGGAACTCCATGGACAAGCTGCTGGGACTCGCAAGGTATTTCTACCTTATGAAGAGGAACGACGTCTACATCTACTTCACTTCGATCCTGGGTGGTAGGACTGTCCTACCTTCCATCTCCGAGAGGCTGGCCCAAATCGCCGGAGAGGAGAAGAGGGACGCGGTCTTCGAGGGCGTGAAGGCGCCGCCACTTGGCTCTCCGCCAGAGGAATTCCCGAAGGCGACGGGGCTGCTGATGGAGAGGCTGGTGTCGGGACTCGACAGGGACACGTACCGAAGGGTGCTCGCTGGCAACCATCACAGGATCCCAGACGCGGCCTTCGACAGGAACAGGGAATGGTATCATGAGGCGGAAAGCTTGGAGGAGTACCTGAAGAGGGTCCACGAGGAGGCGGTGGTGGAGCTGGAGCAGTACCTTGAGGAGGGCAAGGTCTGGTACGAGCAGGAGATCACCCCCGAGGTTGTCGAGTACGTCAGGGGCAACCAGGAGGTGCTCTCCGGGGTCCGGGACGGCGACAGGATCTACATGACCAAGTTCCCCTACGCCCCAGGGGAGTACCTGAGGGAGACGGACCCGTGGATGAAGAGGTACTACATGTGCCACTGCCCCCTGGCGAGGGCGTCCATCCTGACGGGCGACCCCGAGATCTCTGGCGAGTGGTGCTACTGCAGCGCCGGCTTTGGCAAGGCCAAGTTCGACGCTGTCTTCGGCGTGGAGACTGAGGTCGAGGTTCTGAAGACCGTGTTGGATGGTGATTTGACGTGCCGTTTCGCCGTCAAGATACCTGAGGGCGTCACCAAGTAGGCTCACAGTGCACCCCTGACATCCACACGGATGATGCCAAGTCTTATCCTATCTTCACACCAGTTTTCCATCTGAAGCATGCCGATACCGAAGGTCGTCGCCGTCTTCAACAAGTACGTGACCAACAGATTCACCCTGCTCTTCGCAGGTCGGTTGCCCCCCTTGGCGGTGGTCATTCACAGGGGGAGGAACTCGGGTCGAAGATATCGGACGCCGATCATGGCCTTCCCCACGGAGACGGGGTTTGTGTTCGCCCTTACGTACGGGAGGAACGTGGACTGGGTGAAGAACCTGATGACCTCAGACGGTGGAAGCCTGGAGTCCAATGGGGATGAGGTCCCAATCCATGGAATACGGTTCGTAAAGTACGCCGATATGAAGGAGTTGTTTCCTTTCTGGTTTCGAATCCCTCTCGGAATCATCTCAGTTGAGGACTGCATATTCGTAGAAGCGAGCACATAGAGTAAGCAGTTAATCAATGGCCGCGCGCGTAGCCTTCCAGAGAGCGATAGCGCAATACGAATTGAATACCTAAAAAAAAGTTTAGTATGAAAACATATCACAAAGATGTATGGAGAAACTTTGCGATCTACTTTTCGAGCTGTCTAGCGGCGAGAGGATGAACATCATGCTGAGTCTTCTCCAAGAGAGGTTCAAGCTGTCCCACATCTCTGAGAGGTTGGAGATGACTGTCGCGGAGGCGTCGAGGCACCTGCAGAGACTGAG
>CP070784.1:2007403-2073170 GCA_020346605.1 Candidatus Bathyarchaeota archaeon
AGGAACCCAGTGATCGCCCCGACGGCGGAGAGGACCATGAGCGTCTGGTAGGGTTGCCTCAAGCCATATGCTACCGCGAGGTACCCCGCTAGGGAGGTGCCGAACGTGGACCCTCCGTAAGCCGCCAGCTCGAACAAACCCAAGGCAAGGCCGATCCTAGAGGGGACAGCCTCGACCATGGAGACCATGATGCCGACGAAGGTGCTCCCCCCGCCCAGCCCGATCAGTGCCGTCCCCAACAACATTCCGTTGAAGCCCTTCGCTGAAGCGATCACCGCACCGCCAAATGCTGAGAAGAGAGCACCGGCGACGATAACGGGCCTTCTGCCGATCCTGTCGGAGAGGGCGCCGAAGCTGAGGTTGGTGACAGCTTTGGTCAGGCCGAACACGGACACTATCAGCCCGATCTGTGTGAAGGAGGCGATCAGCAGGACCTCCCTCGCGAAGAGGGATGAGAGCCCTCGATGGATGCCCCAGACCGCCCCGGACAGGAACTCGACGAAGAGAAGCCCAGAGACGATCCCGATGACCCTGCCCCTTTTCAAGTGCTTGCACACCCCTTTCCGGAAGTGATCCTAATGACTAGCTGACCCCGATAATAAATGTGCGCGCCTTGATGTGGGGCTCCTACGTGAAAATACTGTTATTAACGAATTCAGGTAAGGAATAAATAGCCGTGAGGCCCGATGCCCCTAGACGCGATGATCGACAAGGCCATGAGGCTATTGAAGGCGGGTAGAGTCGAGAGGTTATCGTACAACCAGTTCAACGTGATAGGGGACCATGGTACGTACAACGTCGTCAGGAACCGGGAGGGCAAGATCAACTGCAGCTGCCCCGGATTCCAGAGCAGGGGAAGGTGCTCGCACTCGACTGCGGTCTTGATCATGTCGGGACAGTCGAGGCGAAGGTGAGGCCCGATTTGAGAAATTTCTTGGGAGTCGCCCCTCGAGGCTTCTCCCTGGAGGAGTGCAATCTACGGACATCAGCACTCAAGTTATAAGTTAAACTGCAATGATCTCGGACCATCATGAGCAGTAACCTCCGCTCGCTGCTGCCTTTCTACGCGGTGATACTGCTCTGGGGTCTCGGCTCCGGGATGTTGACGCCGGTGCTCCCCCTCTACGTCCGCTCCCTAGGCTTCACCATAGATGAGTGGGGCTACCTGGTGATGGTCTACGCCGTGAGCACCTTCCTCTTCGAGTGGGCGTGGGGCGCCCTCTCCGACAGGGTCGACAGGAGGTTCATCATCGCGGCGGGGCTCCTGTCGGGGGCGGCAGTCGTCCCCATCTACACATTGCGCGTCTCGATCACCGTGTTCTACGTGCTCCAGTTCCTCAGGGGGGCGCTTTTCATCATGGTTGGCCCCGCCGTGAAGACACTCGTCTCGGACATGAACTCCGGGGGCATCGGGCTCTCCATGGGAATGTACTCGTCCGTGAGGAGGCTCGGGAGCGTGCTGGGGCCTATCGCGGGAACGCTTGTGGCGCAGGCACTATCCTACGAGTCAGCGCTACACTTGTACTCCGTCATCTACGTCATAGGCGCGGCGACGACCTTGATCTTCATCAGGGGAGCCCCTGCGTCGAGCGAGAGAGCGGACTCCTCGAGCCTGATACAGGACTGCAGAACACTGTTCTCAACGACCACGATAGTGATTCTCTTCGCGATACCTGTGATCGTCCACATGGGGAGGGCGGTGATCGGCTCCTATCTGCCCATCTACGCCCTGGAGGTCGTCGGCACATCAACAGTGGGGGTGGGCGCCCTTTTCTCCATCGGGAACGTGGCTGGATTCCTTACGACTCCTGTCTTCGGCTGGATCTCGGACAGGTACAGCAGGGCGACGGTGGTGCTAACCTGCTTCTCACTCTCCTCGGTGGCGATGTTCAGCCTCTCCCTGGCGCGGACGAACGTGCAACTGGCCTTACTACTGATGATCTTCACGGTTTGCTTCTCCCCGCTGACGCCGCTCCTTCTGGCGATGCTGACGGACGCCACTCCACCGGGTCTCCTTGGGACCTCCATGGGGATCTACAGCACCTTCGAGAACCTGGGCATCGTTTTCACACCCCCTTTGTATAGCCTCATCTGGAAGGTTTACTCCCCCAGTATCATCTTCGTTTTCAGTGCTATAACGCAGGTCTTTGGAATTCTCCTGGTGTTCTACGCACGCAAGAGATTGAGGTGATTCCCCATTCCTTGCAGCTGGGATAACCCTCAGGAACTGTTGTTTTGAGGCTATGTTCACTGACTCAGCAGCGGATCTTTCACCAGTGAAAAGTAGATCGCAGCGGCAATCACACCCATGGCGCCCAGCATGCTCCCTAGGCTCAGGTAGCCATAGGAGAGCAGCATCCAGCCCCCCACGCCGGTCCCGAGGGTGGAACCCAGGCTCCCTGCGGCGGCGTTTATGGACATCATCGTCCCACGATGCCTGGGGACCTGCTCCAGAGTCAGGTTGTTGTTGGCCGAGGTGAGCATACCGTTCACCAGCGCGGCGGCCCAACCGAGCAGGAGGGCCACCCACAGATTGGAAATAGAGTAGTAGAGCAGCAGGAGCAGACCGGCCGGGGCCGCTGTCAAGCTCGTGACCCTCTTCCGGCCCATCCTGTTTACGATCCTGCCGCTGGTCAGGCTGCCCACGATGAAGGAGAAGGCTCCGACGATGGTCGAGACCGACGCGAAGCCCGTGGAGACCATGAACCTCTGCCTGATGAACGAAGACGAGAAGGCCAGGTGGGTGCTCCAGACCGCCATGACGAGCAGGGAGCCGATAAGGCACGCCGCCGCTGACTTGTTCGTAAAGACGGCCCTGAAGGCCTCAGAGTAGCTCACATCCCCTCCGACGCGACCGTGGTCGCCGGGTCCCACGGGTATCCAAAAGTGGGCTAACAGGAGGCTGAGGATCGAGGTGGGCAGGACGAAGACTAGGAACACCGTGCGCCATCCGCCGAGGCCCTCAACGAAGGCTATTACCGGGGCTCCCACCAGATAGGCCAGTGCAGACGCTCCAATCATCCATCCAACGGTTCCCGCCCTTCTCTCCACTGGGAGAAGATCACCAACAAGCGCCGTGGACATCGGATTCGCCATCACCCCTGCCACGCCGACTAGGGAAAACATGAGCAGCATCACGCCGAAGTCAGGAGAGAAGGCGCAGCCCAGTGTCGACACGCACAGGAAGAGAAGCCCCGCGAGGAGAAGGGACTTGTGCCTGTACCGGACGCTGAGGAAGCCCATGAGCAGCGCCCCGAACACCCCGACGGCCGCTGACACGGTCCTGATCTGGCCCATGACGCCGACGGACACGCTGAAGGTGGCCGCGATGTCGATGAGCAGGAGCCCGGTCAGGATCCTCGGGAGTTGGAGCGCGAAGCGGGTGAGGCCCAGGGACGGCAGTATTAGTTTCTCCGAAGACCCTCCGCTCTCACTCTCTAGAGGTTGGGACGTCATGCTAGACGTGGTCACGAGTGATCAATATAATGTTTGCCCAAACTCCGAGGGGGAGTTCTAGCTAGGGCAGTTGACCACGATCGTCTTCGAGTACTCCCAGAGCCTCTCCTCGGAGTCGTGGGAGACAGCCCCCTTGAACTCCTGGAACTCGGCCACCGTCAGGTCCGTCTCGTAGATGAAGATATGGTCCTCCTCCACACCGAAGGGGAGGCCCCACCTCAGGAGCTCGACGCGGTGCTCACCGCATAGCTGCTCGTGCCGAGGAAACCAGGTGTCCGCGAAGTAGCCGTAACCCTTCTCATGGGCGCTCTCCCGCCACTTGACGAAACACAGATATACGTAACGACCCACGCCTTCACACCATGTCTATGTTGGGGGGTACTTGTATATATCCCAAATTCGGGTAAGGCCCTCACTATCAGTAAATTACCAAATACATGGACGGCGCTCGGTCATCTCTTCTCGGCCACGTACAGGACTGAGAGGTAGGGCCTCGTTACGGCTCCACCGTACTCCTCTTCAAGCAACTCGCCGATGCCGTCGTACAGCTCCCGTCTCCTAGGCGGTTCAAGGCTCCTGTGGTCTGAGTAGGTGTCCAGGAGCTTAATGTACTGCTCCTTGGTGAAAACCCTCGACCACGGATACCTCCGGACCTCCACCTTCCCGAATAGGCCCGAGCCATCGATGACCGCTTCCCTCTCCCTTATCTTCTCCTCGGTCGTGGGGATGTCGCTGATATCTCCCCACTCTGGCACGACGCTCCTGTACACCCTCTGCACATCGCTGAAGAATCCGGTGTAAGGCGTCGGATGCATGTTCCAGAACAGAGCGATACTGCCCGTGTCCTTCAGTGCCTGAGCCGCCTTGAGGTAGCCGATCTCGGCTGGGATCCAGTGGAACGCCGTGGCGGATATAAGCAGGTCGAAGAAGCCCTCCTCCGGCTTCCATTCCTCGAAGGAGACGTTCCGGATCTCCACCTTCGGATAGGGTGCACAGTTCCTGCGAGCTATCACCACTAGCTCCTTCCCGATGTCCAGGCAGAGCATCTCGTATCCGCGCTTTGCGAAGGGGATCGTGGCCTGACCTGTGCCGCAGCCGACTTCGAGTATCCTTCCTTCCGCCGGGACGCCGGAGATGCGCACGACGTCCTCTATCAGCTCCTCGGGGTATCCGGGGCGGACCTCGTCGTACTCTCGAGCCACTCCATCAAAAATTTTTTCCATGGATAGTCCGCTTCAAGCGTCGTAGCTGATAGCCAAGGATATTGTGAATTCACATAATAAAAAGGGAGAACCTTCATGGAGATGGGGAGAAGAAATCGTGTTAACAATCCATTTTAGGCCTAGATTAAACTTAAAATTTCCATCGAAAATCTTGAAACCCCATGAGAAGGAGTGTCTCCAGGGGGGCCTCGGGGAGCACCGTCGTCTTGGCCAGCCTGCTCTTGGTCAGCCTTGGGCTCAACGCCGGGATATGGTTCCTCAGATACAGCCAGGGGTCCGCAGCGGGGTACGATGAGGGATACGCCCTGGGCTTCCAAGCGGGATCGGGGGGAGGCTACAACGTCAGGGACCCCACATACGCTGAGGCGATGGACTTCATCGAGATGGACGACACCGACTCGTTGGGCTACAGAGACGACTTCGACTGCACCCGATTCGCGGCCGCGTTCAAGCAGAACGCCTTCGAGGAGGGCATCAGGTGCTACTACGTGAACGTCTACTTCAAGGGATCCACGGGGCACTCGATAGTGGCGTTCGACACCGTTGACAGAGGGTTGATCTTCATCGAGCCCCAGCACGACCAGGAGGTCAACCTAGTCAAGGGGAGCTCATACTGCGAGCTCAACGACCTCCAGGGAGTCAATGATGACGTGATTATCGACTACGTCTTGATACCGTAACCAGACTTCGAATATGTGGACACAGGCCCGGAACTAACATTTACTTACTCTTTCATCCGCTCATGGAGGCCCGAGGTTGCAGCAATCTGCCCCTCGTGGTGTATGATCTCGGAGACCAGCCAGAGGATGGACCACTCCCGGGTCCTCCCGCCAAAGTAGTCGATCTCCTCGGCGAGGACCTCGTCGGTGAGTCTGTCCAGCTCTGCCATGAGCGCCTCCCTCCCCGCCTTCAGGTCTCCTAGAATCTTCTCAAGGGAGTAGTCACTGTTGCCCACGTAGTCGTCGGGCCAGCCCTCGGGCTTGTAGCCCTTTCCGCCGAAGAGCACCCTAGGGAGGACGACGTGGAGGATGTAGGCCTCGTGTGTGAGGAACCACCTCAATGTGTTGGCCTCCGGCGTGGGCCTCCAGTCCAGCTGTTCCTCTCTGAGTCCTTTGGTCAACTCGTCCAGCCTGTTGAGGCCTATCCCGGTAATGATCTTGATCACGTCGACTCGTGCTGACATTTTGAAAAGAAGATATCCCCCACGATTATATAGGGTCAACCCCTAGATCCGGGATTCAGAGCAGTATGGACATCCTGTACTCGTCCACGTAGTCCTGGAGCAGGTAGTGCCAGTGCTCCCTTCTCAGGAGGCCCTCCTTCTCGAACCCGCACTTCTCGTAGACGTGGATGCCCCTGACGTTGGAGGTGAGCACGTGGAGGTAGACCTTGCTCAGCCCCTTCAGACCGACGATCTCGATGTTGAGCCTCGTCAGTAGGGTCCCCAGGCCTCTGTCCTGGTAGTCATCGTGGACTGCCACGCCGTACATGGCTTTGTGCCTAGTGGCCTCGTCAGTGGAGAAGTGCAGGGTGGTGTGGGCGACGACCCTAGTGGGCTCATCGGTCGGGAACGCGAGGATGGGCAGGATCCGTTCGAAGTCGAGGTTCCTGAACCACCTCTCTATGAGGTCGTGTGTGTACCTGTCGGTGAGCGTACTGAGGCTGTCCTCGGAGAGGGTGGAGTACATCTCCCATAGGGGTTCAAGGTCCTCGGGCCTCTCGGCCCGAAGCAGCAGCACGGCGCCATCCCTCAGGGCCACCTCTCTACTCCACCCCTCTATATCGGAGAAGTCGAACTCCATGCCTCTGAATTGGATCTGAATGTATAAGTGGCTGATGGTTCAAGGATCCGAGTAAATAAGGTAAATTCTAGGGTCTAGGAGTGTAAAAAGAAGAAAAAGGGGTTTTTAAACCTCTGCCTTCTCTCTATCGAGGTACTCGACCTGATCCAGAGTCGGGTCGCGTACGTTTTCGACGTCCAGCCTCTCCGCATGGACGCCG
Source organism: Candidatus Bathyarchaeota archaeon (assembly GCA_020346605.1). Classification (GTDB taxonomy): domain Archaea; phylum Thermoproteota; class Bathyarchaeia; order TCS64; family TCS64; genus BS750m-G28. The sequence goes on from CP070784.1 coordinate 2,014,084, forward strand.
TGAAGGGAGTCCTCGCCACTCGGCTTGGACCATAGGCCGCGAAGGTTTTCAAAGAACTTTTTAACTGCTGACATTTTGTTATGCCATCCCTTCGCTCTACTGGTAATCCAGAACCTTAAATCCATTCTGAAGCCTAATGCCGTACTCCTTGAAGATACGAAAATGACCTACGCCAAAGAACAATCCTGATGAAGTATTAGGCCTACGGTCGAAGGCTCATGATTACGCCACAGTTTAAAAAAAGGAGAAGTTTAGATGGGCGGCCCCTGCGGCGTCTCCAGGGGCTTCGTCAGCCTCACCTTGTCCGGGCTCTCCTGGAACAGCCTGATCTGCGATGCGCCGTACATATAGTGGGCTTTCTGGCTCTCGCACTCGGTGGAGCCCACCTGCTCGCAGAGCCAGCCCTTCAACTCGTCCAGCTTCAGGTATGCGATGGCACGGACCTGGTCGGCCGCGCCCTCGTCGGACGCCAGCGCCATCAGGTTATAGAGCACCAGGCTGTCGACCATCCGCCCCAGCTCGGCGTGGTATCCGTCTTCGTAGGTCTCCTTCCAAGTGTACGAGACGAGCCCGTCGATGACTTCGCCGAGGCTTGGCGTGTCCGGCTCCCGGGCGTGGTGCTCCACGAGCCTCGCGGCCCTCTCAGGGTGCAGTAGCCGCTCCACGGTCATGTTCGCAGCGGTCTCGGCCGCTCCCAGGGGATCGAAGGGGTGGCCCGTACGCCCAGGGAACAGGTCCTTGGAAGGTGGCGCGGCCGTTGGGTAGAGCGACCTCACCTGCCCGAGGCCCCTGATCCTAGGCGGGATGACCTCCAGCACCCTCTTGGGCATCGCCAGGAACTCGGGGTGCAGTGTCCTTAGCAGCACCTCCAGAGCGCGCCTCTGCTCGTCCCCGGGCACTATCCTCGGGTCCTTCTGCGTGTCGCCCCGGATGGTGTGGCCGTAGTAGAGGCCGCCGATCTTGCTCGCCGCCGCCTCCAGGGAGTACCTGTGGAAGAGGTACGTGGTGACCAGGGGCTCTTCTAGGGAGGCCATCGGGGCATTGGGGAGGATCCTCCTCTCGGAGAAACTTTCCAGGGCGACCCTCCTGACCTCCATGATGCGCTCCAGCTCGTCAACGGGGTCCTCGCCGTTCACCCAGGGGTTGTCCAGGGGGTGGTCTCCCGCCGGCCCGGAGCCCTGGCCGGGCGCGTAGAGCAGCCCCCTGGCGAAGGCGTCGTCTAGGACCTTCTTGCACTCCGCCTCCTCGTCGGCCCCGTCGGGGTACTCCCTGTAACCGAAGTCGATGCAGACCTTGTCCCACTCGCCGACGCCAGCCTCGTAGGCCTCAGAGAGGTCTATCTTGCCGTCCTCGTCGAGCTTGGCCCACATCGCGGGGTAGTCCATCACAGAGGCCCTGCCGTTGACGTTGGATGCGTAGTTGTGGCCCAGCCCCAGTGTGTGCCCCACCTCGTGCACTGAGAGCTGCCTGATCCGTGCGAGGGCCATCTCCAGCATCACGGAGGTCTCCGTGCCGTCCTCGTAGTCGGCCACGAGCCCCTCTGCGATCATGAAGTCCTGTCGGATCCGTAGGGAGCCCAGTGCGACCTGCCCCTTGATGATCTCGCCCGTGCGGGGGTCGGTGACGCCTCCGCCGTAGCTCCAACCCCTCGTGGACCTGTGCACCCAGTTGATGATGTTGTACCTGATGTCCAGGTTGTCTGCGCCCTCTGGGAGCACCTCGCACCGGAAGGCGTCCTTGTAGCCAGTGGCCTCGAAGGCCTGGTTCCACCAGGCTGCCCCCTCGACCAGCGCCGTCCTTATCGGCTCCGGGGCGCCCCGGTCCACGTAGTAGACGATCGGCTCCACTGGCTCGCTAACCTCAGCATTCGGGTCCTTCTTCTTCAGCCTGTGCCGGCGGATGAACTTCTTCTGGATGGGTCGATCCACTGGCGTGTTGAAGTCCATGTAGATCACGGCTCCGAACATGGACCTGGGGTCCCATAGTCGTGGCTGGTAGTCGTCGTCTGGGAGCTGGATGAGGCTGTGGTGCTGCCTCATTGTGAGCAGCGTGGGCTCCGCTGCGACGGTCATCACGTAGCCCCCCGGGGTCTTCCCCTTGTAGGTGAGCAGCGCCTCGAACTCTGTGTTCAGGGGGAAGTTCTTCGTCTCCGACATCCAGATCGCCGACTTCTCCGGGTCGAGTTCGTAGTCTCCCTGCTCCCTCTGCTTGAGCCTTCTGATGACGTCCTTTTCGTCCCTCAGCAGGAACTCCGTGGCGTCCATCAGGATCCGACCCTCCTCCTCCGCCTCGACCTTGAAACCCCAGATCACGGCCTTCGCAAAGGCGTCCTCCACGTCCTTCACGCCGTCCGGGGTGTCGTTCAGCGCCCTGAAGCTGTAGTTGGGCTGGATCAGGAGGACCTTGGGGCCGACGCGGTGGAAGTACACTATCCGCGTCTTCCCCAGCTGGTTCCTGTCCAGCCCCACGTCGTTGGAGCCGAGCCCAGCTGAAAGGGCGTTCACATAGAGGAACTCCTCGTCCAGCTTGTCAACCTCGAGCCAGATCTTACCCGCCTTCTCGTCCCAGTAGAAGTCGAAGTAGCCAGGGAACGCCTCCATGCCCTCGGTCTTCTCGGATATCGTCTCAGGCTCATATTTTACCTCTTCGTCAACCATTGAATCAAACTCCAAAGAACAGACGTAGTGTGTCCCTTAGACGATTAATAACTTTCTTAAGGGAACTTGCACGATCGTCGGTATCGTGGCGAACGAAGTCTTTTAACCATCAGCGGACAATAACACATGGGGTAACGGTCCATAATTCTTTTTAAAATTCCTTCGAAAGCGGTGAATCGAAACTGAGTGAAATGAAGCGCCCAGCCATACTGCTCGTTGACGACGATCAGAACATACTCAATCTGTTCCAGATGTTCCTACGTGAGGAAGGTTACACAGTGGAGACGGCGTCGACCCAGGAGGAGGCGCTGTCGATGGTGAAGGCCGTCAAGTTCGACCTAGTCATTCTGGACCTCATCCTCGAGGAAACCCGTGGAGACTGGCTGGCCCTGGAGCTTTATGAGATCGACGGAGACCTCTGCTTCCTTTTCCTCACCGGTTTCTCCAGTCCAGACATCAACCTTGAGTCACTGCCCATCAAGATCTGCGCCATACTCACGAAGCCGATATCTCTGGAGGACCTGGGAGCCTCGGTCCTCGAGGCCCTCCCAAGAGAGAGCGAGGATTGAGCTTCAGTCGATACTCGAAGTGACCAAGAGAATCTTGGATGGGTGCAGGGTCGGCAGATTCCTTGCCTTGGCGTCTTTAAGGTGATTACATCCGCAGTAGCGGCGTCAGCTCGACGTAAGCGGATGCTTAATAGATAGCCCAGTGAAGAATCATGTGATCATATTGGAACTGACGGACCTCCTCTGGTATGCAGCCCCCGTCGTCGTGCTGGTCCTCCTAGGTATTGTTTTCGCCTACTTCTACAACAGGCTCTACAGGTACAGTAACGCAGCCGATGCGAACCTCGGCCAGATACGTGTGGCCCTGAAGAAGAGGCTGGACATGATTGAGCAGCTCCTTGGGGCCGTCAGGGGCTACGTCCAGCACGAGCGGGAAGTCTTCGAGAGGATCGCCGAGATGAGGGGCAGGCTGTTCGAGGGGGGAGCTGGCGAGATCTCCGAGATCGAGAGGGAGTCCAGAGGGATCACTGGGAGCGTCATGGCCGTAGCCGAGGACTACCCCGAGCTCAGGGCCAACGAGACGGTGAGGAAGCTGATGGACGCCATCGTCAGCGTCGAGGATGAGATCGCCCGCCACAGGTACACGTTCAACAACATAGTTCAGGAGTTCAACACCATGGTGGACACGATACCCTCCAACCTCATCGCGAGCGCAATCGGGCACGAGAAGCTGGAGTACCTGCAATTCGAGGAGCCCCTGGAAGCGCCCGAGATCAAGGTGAAGGCTGAGAATTGAGCGAGAGACGGCAGATCCTGACCCTCGTTGTGGTCACAGCCATCATCGGAATCTTAGCGGTGGCACTCACGGGGTACGTCGCCCTTCCAAGCTCTGATGGTAGGGACATTGTAGTTGAGGAGTACCGGGCAACTTTCCACGCCGACGGGACCCTGGAGGAGGAGTACACCTACGCGGTCAGGGTCCAGAGGTTCAGGATGCTCTACAGGAACTGGGAGGCCCCCCTCTCAGCCGAGCCCCTGGCCGAGCCTAACGTGGAGATGGTCAACGTCGAGCCCCCTGAGGGAGCTTTAGCCTACTACAAGGACCACTCTGGCACCGTGTATGTTGGCGGGCTCGGAAACGCCTACTCCAGAGAGATCCGTTCCCTGGCGTACGACAACGAAGCTGGGGCCTTCAACCCAAATTACTATCCGCCCGGTAGGTACACTGTCAGCTACACGTTTATTGTCCATCCGCCCATTGAGCACGATGACACCCACGCCCACCTGAACCTGAAGCTCGCAGGGGAGCACATGAGATACGATCAGGTCACCATCACCTTCCAGGACGCTGAGGACATCATCGAAGTGTACCCCCACCCGCCGAATCTGGAGGTCGAACGCCAAGGGAGCAGCATCGTGGTCACAGGTAGCTCTGAGGAGGACGAGCTCCTGGAGGTGGAGCTCCTCATGAACAGGGAGGCGCTGAACCGTCTGGAAGGCTTCCCGGAGGACGTGGCGAACGTCAAAACGAGGACCGAGAACGCAAACTCCGCCACGAACCTCAAGTACGGCGCTGCCACCGCCCTCAGGTACGGGGCGCAGGCCTTCGCAATCGTCATGCCGGCGCTCATCTACATCGTCTACTACCGCTACGGCAGGGAGAGGGAGTACACAGTTCCCAGGTACCTCAGCTACGTCCCCAACAGGGAGCGGAAGCCGTGGCTGGTCAACCAGGTCTTCGTGAAGGGGGTGTTGGACTACGACGACGACGGCTTCTACGCCACCATTCTCGACCTGCACATGAGGAAGAAGATCAGGGTCACTACGAAGCCCGGGGGGCTCCTCATCGAGCTCCTGGACACGGAGGTCGAGGAGATCTACGAGAGGAGGGTCATCGGCTTCCTGCAGTCCCTCGCAGAGGACGGCGTCTTCGACACAGACAGGATAGAGGAGATCATCGAGGGCCTGAAGCTGGGGGAGGAGGGCGCAGCGTACGTTCTCGGGCTCAGGAACCGCCTCGTGGAGATCACCACCTCAGTGGACAGGAGGGCGGCGTCCAAGTTCATCGTCCAGGGGAGGGGGAGGCTGCTCCCTCTGGTCGCCCTGTCCTTCGCCCCGCTAGTCGCCTCGATCGCCCTCATGGCTACGGCTCCCTTCCTAGTCCGAGGGCTCCTCTCCTCCTTTGTCCTGTCCTTCGTCTCCATCATCCAAGCGGTCATCGCAGTCTTCGCGCCCCCCGAGCTCTATGGCAGGTGGAGGGGGGACGCCTACAAGGAGAAGCTGGAGTGGGACGCCTTCGCCAAGCACCTCTCGGAGCTCTCCCAGATCAGGAGGTATCCGCCCGAGGACGTCTCCATGTGGGGGGAGTGGCTGGTCTACGGAACGGCGCTGGGCGTCGGGGACAAGGTGGCCAAGGCGATGAGGGCTCTAAACGTGGAAATCCCAGAGGTCCACATCGCCAGCTGGATGCCGATCTACTTCCACCCGCTGGTGGTGGCGAGCGCCCCCAGCAAGGGGAGGGTCAGCAGCGGGGGGTTCAGGGGCGGAGGGGGCTTCGGAGGCGGCAGTGGGTTCGGCGGAGGCGGGGCCGGCGCCAGGTGACTGATAGGGCTCCTCCCGAGGAAACATGTTAAACCTACCATAGGGATCCGTCTCGAAACCTTTGGGAGAAGAAGTTGTCCTCTACCTTCAGGCGCCTGCTGCTCGCGCTAGCGCAGCGACTAGCCTCCTGGGCCTGATACTGCTGATAATGGTCAGGGGGAACTTGGTTTCTTACGTATTCTCGCAGCATTGATGCTATCAAAACATACTTTGTTTTGCAAAGTGTTTAAATATCGCAAAGTACTTTACCGTGTTCAGTGAATGAATTGGGCGAACAGATTGATCTCAATGCCATAGAGAGGCGGGCCTACCTCCTCTACCACGAAGACGGCCTCATCGACATCATCATAGGCGTGTGCATCATGATCTCCAGCCTGTACATATATGCGGAAATGATCTGGCTCGTGGGCTCGATAGTAGCGGTCTGGCTGCCAGTCTACATGGGCGCCAAGAGGAAGCTCACATTCCCCAGGATCGGCCAGGTGACCTTCTCCAGGAGCAGGTCGGGCAGGACCAGGAACGTCTTTTTCTTCTTCTTGGCGATGAATGTCCTCGGCGTCCTCCTTGGAGCCTATGCCTTTACGGCAGTTTCAGGGGGTTCCATTCCCGCATGGCTGGTTATCTTGGGCGAGTACTTCCCGATAGTAATCGGCCTGATAGGTGCCTCGCTCTTCTCCTTCATTGGTGCGATAACGGAGATCAAGAGATTCCACGGATACGCAGCAGTGGCACTCGTCGTCATGGGTTCAAACCATTTCCTGGGGGTACCCTTCGCCGCCCATCTGGGGATTCTCGGGGTCGTAATCCTCACATCGGGAATAGTACAGCTCCAGACCTTCAGGCGTAAATACCCCGTCACAGAGGAGGTTCGAGACGCTGAGTGACGAGATAGACCTCGACGAGATCGAGCGGAGGGCCTACAGGGAGACGGTGAAGGACGGATTCACGGAAATTCTCCTAGGAGTACTGCTCCTCTACAGCTCCCTGACCTGGCTGAGACCCGGCGTGACCTCCGCCTTCATACCCATGTTCATTATCTTCGGCCCCAGAATATTGGAGGCCCTGAAGCAAAGGTACACTTACCCCCGTATTGGTTATGTGAAGCTCAAGGTCGAGGACGGAAGGGAGATCGCGAAGGGGATTTTCGGCTACATGCTGGTCGTCTTCGCACTGATGGTTGTCGTGCTGGGCTCGGTCTACTGGGGCCGCTGGAGCTCCGACCTGGTCTACGGGTGGACTCCCGCGTTCATGGGGGCGATGCTGCTCGGTGGGATGCTCTACTACCAGGGAAGATCAGGCGAGGACAAGAACTACGTTTACGGCATCCTGGCACTCCTGGTCGGCATAGCGTTCTCCCTGTACGACTTCGAGCCTGTAATGATGGGGCTCGTGGACTACCTGCAGCTGACTGGTTGGGCCTCAATCCTCATCGGCCTCGTCACCTTCATGCGTTTCAGAAGCCGATACCCACTCCAGAAGGCCGAGGACAGCGAGTTAGAGGGTGTTGATGACAACATGAGCTCCGTTGGGAGGGATTGAGGGGATGTACGGTACACCTTCAACCTCATGGTGCAGCCTAGGTAGTATCCTGGGTCTCTCAACGGTGAGCCCTATACCGTCAAGGGTGGGAGCAGATGCCTGACGGAGCCGAGGAGCCTTCCGGCGTCAGGAGCATCGACAAGCTGATCCACGAGCCCGCCAGGCTCCTCATAATGGCCCACCTCTACGTGGTGGAGGGCGCCGACGCCCTGTTCCTGAGGAGGCAGACGGGGCTCACATGGGGGAACCTCTCCTCCCACATGTCCAAGCTTGAGGAGGCAGGGTACATCGAGGTGGTGAAAGAGTTCGTCGAAAAGAAGCCACACACGGTGCTCCACCTCACCGTCGAAGGGAGGGAAGCCTTCGAGACATACAGGAAGAACATGAGCCAACTGTTTATAGACGCCGAATGAGCCATCAAGTCTGAGCATCATCCCATCTGGAGCCACGCAGCCGTGAAACTGCCCCGCGTAGTCCAGGCGCGGAGTTTGTGTGCAAAACCTTTTAGACAACGAGGGAGAAACCCGATCGATTATCATGAAAAAGTTGTCTGAGTACAAGATCATGCCGATATTCCCGACGACACCAGTCAGCGACCCTCAGATCTCCCCCGACGGGACGCGTATCCTCTTCACCTACTCCCAGGTGAACATGGAGGAGGACAAGTACGAGACGCAGATCTGGATCCAAGACTTAAAGGAGAAGAATCCGAGGCAGTTCACCTTCGGCAAACAGAACTCCACCAATCCCTGCTGGTCGCCCGACGGCAAGTTGATACTGTTCACCTCGAGCCGCCCCAGCGAGGACGACCCCAAGGAGGAGAAGAAGAAAAAGAAGGCCCAGCTCTACGTCCTCCCTGCTGACGGCGGCGAGGGAAGGCAGATCACCCAGGTCGAGGGCGGGGTCCAGAAGCCGGCGTGGTCCCCCAACGGGAAGAGTATCCTCTTTTTTTCGCATGTCTTCAAGGGGGAGAAGGCCACTGAGGAGAGCGACGTCAAGATCATCCGCAGGATGAAGTACAAGCACGACGGCCGCGGGTTCTCCGTGGGCGAGTATACCCATCTTTTCGTCGTCCCTGCGAAGGGGGGGAAGGTGAAGCAGCTCACGGACGGCGAGTACGACGTCGAGGCCGCCTCATGGTCTCCGGATGGCAAGACGATAGCGTTCATCTCCAACATGGACGAGGACGCCGACAAGTCCTTCTTCAGGAGCATCTACACCGTTCCCGTCAAGGGCGGGGAGCCCGAGCTGCTGAGGAAAGACCTCGGCAGGATTAGCGACCTACAATGGTCCCCGGACGGAAAATACATCGCATACACGGGTCGCGAGATTGAGGACCCCGACCTCGTCTGGCACAAGAACAGCGAGCTCTTCGTTCTTCCCGTCGGAAGGGGTAAGCCCAAGTGCCTCACAGCCGGCTTCGACAGGACCCTCAGCAGGGGCGGCGAGCTCAAATGGACGCCCGACTCCAAGGCCCTCTATGTCAAGTTCCCCAACTATGGCACCAACCACGTCTACAAGGTGACCATGAAGGGCGAGGTCGAGCCCGTCACCGAGGGGAATATGAACGTCGGCTCCTACAGCCTCGACGACGCCTGCTGCAAGGTGGCCTTCTCCGCCTCCGACGCAGTGACCCCGTCCGAACTCTGGATCTGGGACGAGGAGGGGCAGAGGAAGCTCACAGACCTGAACAAGCGCCTGCTAAAGAAGCTGCACGTCAGCGAGCCGGAGGAGTTCTGGTTCACCGCCAGCGACGGCGTTAAGGTGCAGGGCTGGATCGTGAAGCCCTACGAGTTCAAGGAGGGGGAGAAGTACCCGACCGTCATCGAGATCCACGGCGGGCCGCGGGGAGGCTACGGTTTCAACCTGGGAGCGGCAGAACACGAGTTCCATGTCCTGGCTGACCACGGGTACGTGGTCGTCTACACCAACCCCAGGGCGAGCACCGGCTACGGGGAGCAGTTCGCCGGCATCATCTCGGGGCACTGGGGGGAGAGGGACTACGACGACATCATGGAGGCCACCGACTACGTCATCGAGAACTACGACTACATAGACCCGAAGAGGTTCGGGGTCCTCGGAGGGAGCTACGGTGGCTTCATGACCAACTGGATCGTGGGGCACACCGACAGGTACAAGGCTGCTGTGACCCAGAGGAGCATCAGCAACTGGTACAGCTTCCACGGGACCAGCGACATCGGCTGGATGACCCTGCCCACCCACGAACTGATCAACGGCAGCGATCCCTGGGACGACCTGGAGCTCTGCATGGAGAAGTCGCCGATAACCTACGTGAAGAACATGGTGACCCCACTGCTGATCATCCACTCCGAGAACGACCACCGATGCCCCATGGAGCAGGGGGAGCAGCTCTACATCGCCCTGAAGAAGCTGGGACGCACGACGGAGTTCGTCAGGTTCCCCGACGAGCCCCACGGACTGAGCAGGACGGGGAAGCCCAAGCACAGGGAGGAGCGGCTTCAGCACTTCGTCCGCTGGTTCGACAGGTACCTCAAGTAGCCCGACCATCCCCTTTTTAACCCTATTTTCCATCCATATTGTCTCAAGATGAGCACAGAGCCACTTTTCAGGAAGATCGACTGCGTACGGCTCCACGTCACAGACCTCGAGGACGCCCTGTCTTTCTACCGCGAGAGGCTGGGCCACCAACTGACCTGGAGGACAGAGGGCTCCGCGGGCCTCAGGATGCCCGAGACCGACGCTGAGATAGTGCTTCAGACGGAGCGTGAGGGTGAGGAGATCGATCTCCTCGTAGACTCCGCGTATACAGCCTCGAAACGGTTCGAGGACTCAGGAGGAGAAATAGTCGTTCCACCCTTCGACATCGCCATGGGGAGATGCTCCGTCGTGCGCGACCCCTGGGGGAACGAGCTCGTCCTACTGGACGCCAGCAAGGGCCGCCTTACAACCGACGCCGATGGGAACGTTATCGGCGTGGAGAAGTGAGGAAGCCTTCGGCGGTCTACCACCACTGCTCGTACCTGATCCGATCGCTACGGGCGCCCATGCACTTGAGGACCAGCGTCATGTCCTGCCCCATCGGAGGGGGGCCGCAGACGTAGAAAAGGGAGTCGAGGTTTACGGGGATCTCCCGCAGCAGGCCAGCTGATATCCTACCCGTCGGACCGTCCCAGGACTCCTGCCCAGGCCGTGTGACCGTGAAGACGCACCTGATGTCCTCGTTTGTCGCGTCGATCTCCTCCAGCTCCCTACGGAAGACGATCTCTGACGGGGTTCTGACGCTGTAAACCAGAGTCGCATCAGTGTCGATGGCTCCCTCGTGGACGTACCTGAGGATGCTCACGAGTGGCGTGATGCCTATGCCGCCTGCCAGCAGCACCAACGGGCCGCCCATCTCCTCGCTGTAGTAGAAGTCCCCCTGGCCGCCGTCGACGTACACCGTTTCGCCCACCTCGGCGTGCTCGTGGAGGAAGCTGGTGACAGGGTTCTCTCCAGCGGCTCTGACTGTGAGCTCTATCGAATCCCTGGTCGTCGGGGAGGAGGTTATGGTGTACCCCGCCACGCCCCGCACCCCTTCGAGGTCTAGGTAGAAGTCAACCCACTGACCTGGGCGGAAGGAGAACTCGCGCCCGCCGAGGTCGAGGAGGAAGGACTTCACGCTCGGCGTCTCCCGGCGGATCCTCGATATCTCTGCCCTCACGAGCATCTCAGTCACACCGATGGTGAATCATTTTAGACCGTACTCAAATTTCAACGTACCCCCTCGATCCACCTTCGTTCCATTCCGGCTTCCATCCATGTGGCCACCAGAGCCGGAGAGCGACAGTTCCTTCGACTAGAAAACGATTTAGGAAAACAGCTCCACCATACTACGACAACGATGAAGAAACTCGAGGACTACAAGATCATGCCCCTGTTCGCCTCGACTCCTGTGGGCGACCCGCAGGTCTCCCCGGACGGTGGCAGGATCCTGTTCACCCACTCCACCATCGACATGAAGGAGGACAAGTACCGCACCCACATCTGGCTCCAAGACCTGGGGGAGAAGAATCCCAGGCAGTTCACCTATGGCGCCGGCAGCGAGAGCTACCCCCGCTGGTCACCGGACGGCAAGGAGGTGCTGTTCCTGACGAATAGGGAAGGCATCGGGAAGAACGACAAGAAGCCAACGCCCCAGATCTACGTTCTGAGGGCCGACGGGGGCGAGGCGAGGAAGGTCACCGACATGGAGGAGGGCGTCCAGCGCCCAGAGTGGTCCCCCAACGGTAGGAGCATCCTGTTCCTGTCCAGGGTATTCAAGGGGGAGAAGATGGACGGCGAGAGCGACGTTAAGGTGATCAGGCGTGTCAAGTACAGGTTCGACGCCCAGGGCTACTTCGTGGAGAAGTACACCCACCTGTTCACCGTCCCTGCCAAAGGGGGGAAGGCCAAGCAGCTGACGGAAGGGCTCTACGACGTGGAGTCCCCGGTATGGTCGCCGGACGCGAATAGGATAGCCTTCGTATCCAACCTCGACGAGGACGGCGACATCTCCCGGTACAAGCACATATACGTGGTCCCAGTGAAGGGGGGAGCCCCCGAGGTACTGCTCAGATGGAACGGGACCATCAACAGCATCTCCTGGTCGACATGCAGAGGGTACATCGCCTTTATAGGGCGCATCATCGAGGACCCGAGCCTGGTCTGGCACAAGAACAACGAGGTCTTCCTTCTTCCGGTCGAGGGCGGCGAGCCTAAGTACCTCACCGGCGATCTGGACAGGACGGTCTCCGGCGCAGCCCTGAAATGGTCTCCCGAATCAGGCGGCGTCTATTTCAAGATCAACGACCACGGTGAGACTCACATCTGCCGTGTGGATCTGGACGGCGCGGTGGAAAGGGTCACCGAGGGGAAGATGATGGTCGGCGACTATAGCATCGACGGGTCAGGCTCCCTCATCGCCTTCAACTGCACGGACAGCGCGACCCCCTACGAGCTCTGGATCAGGGACGGGAAGGGCCAGAGGAGGCTCACCGAGCTGACGAAGGGCTTCATGAGGAAGCAGGTTATCAGCGAGCCGGAAGAGTTTTGGTTCACCGCCAGCGACGGCGCAGAGGTCCAGGGATGGATCATCAAGCCCCACGGATACGAGGAGGGCGAAAAGTACCCCACCTTGTTTGAGGTGCACGGCGGCCCCAGAGGTGCCTACGGGTACAGCTACGGCGCGGCGAACCACGAGTTCCAGGTCCTCGCCGGCCATGGCTACGCCGTGGCCTACACGAACCCCAGGGGGAGCACGGGTTTCGGCGAGGAGTTCGCCGGGGTCATCTCGGGCCACTGGGGGGAGAGGGACTACATGGACGTCATGGAGGCTGTGGACCATGTGACTGGGGCCTACCACTACGTCGACGGCGACAGGCTCGGAATACTGGGTGGCTCCTACGGCGGTTACATGACAAACTGGGTGGTGGGCCACACGGACAGGTTCAAGGCAGCGGTTACGATGAGGGGCATCAGCAACTGGTACAGCATGATGGGCACCAGCGACATCGGCTGGCAGGACCACGACGTCTCCTGGGGCAAGAACGCCTGGGAGAACCTGGACGAGATCATGAGCAAGTCGCCGATCAGCTACCTGGGGAACGTCACCACGCCTCTGCTGATCATCCACTCCGAGAACGACTTCAGGTGCCCCGTGGAGCAGGACGAACAGATGTTTATCGGACTCAAGAAGCAGGGGAAGGAGACGGAGTTCGTCAGGTTCCCCGACGAGTCCCACGGCCTCTCCAGGGGCGGCAAGCCCAAGCACAGGCTAGAGCGGCTCAGGCACATCGTTCGGTGGTTCGACCGCTACCTCAAGGGGGACGAGTAGCCCCCTATATTCACACCTCTTCCCAGACTCGAATGACATAAAAACTTGTTAAATTGAAATAGAACTCGTTGAGCCATGAGCGCCCTCGGTCTGCTCCTCAGGATAGTCTTTGTGACGATAGTGACCTCTTCGTCCCTCTGGATCGCAGGGAGGATGATCGTGGGTGCCGACAAGGCAAAGTTCTCCGACGCCTTCTGGATTGTCGCCCTTGGGATCGTCGTGGAGTCGCTGGTGAGGTCCTTCGTCACCGGGTTCATCGCGCCCCTGGTGCAGCTTGTGGTCTGGCTCTACTTGGTAAGGCACTACTTCGACACTGGCTGGGGATCGGCCCTCTTCATCTCAATTCTGGCCAGCGTCGTCTTCATACTGGCGACGATAGGGCTGGCGGTGCTGCTGAGCGTACTTGGTCTTACCTTCCTCAGCGCACCAAGCCCGACTCCCTTTATCTTTTAAATAAAGATAATGTGATAGTCGTCACGAGGGAAAATGAGGAACCTAACGAAGAAAGACGTCCTCGACTACATGCTCGCCTGTACGACGCTCTCGACTGGCGGCGGAGGCGTGGCCCCCTCCCTCGAGACGGTAGAGAAGCTCGTGGACGAGACCTTGGACGCAGGTTACGAGCTGAAGCTCATCGGCCTCGACGAGGTGCCCGACGATGCGGTCGTCTTCTCGGCCTGCGGGACTGGCGGTGACATCAGGTCCGAGATGAAGGAGAAGTGGACCGGCTTCCCCAGGATGAGGCTGACCAGGGACAGGAGGTACGCCGTGGACTACTCGGCTAGGCTGACCGAGATAATCCACCAGGCCGACAGGGAGTGGTGTCCACTTAACACCTGGTCGGAGCTGCCGGGCCCGGGCTTCTCGGCAGAAGCGGCGAGGAGGCTCACCGAGATCGTCGGCGCCGAGCCCTACTCCGAGATCCAGTTCGAGGTCGCCCCGGAGTTCTACAGGCTGATCTGCAGGCTCGCCAGCGAGGGAAAGCCCTACATAGACGCCACCGTTGCCGGTCACAGAGCCGCACCTGAGATCTCCCAGAATGGCCTCAACCTCGCCAACGTCCCCCCTACACCATCGGTCTACGCGACACGCCTAGGAGACCTCCTCGTTCTGGAGAAGACCCTCTGCTTCCAGAGGATGGAGGAGATCGTCGAGGGGATCTCAACCTACTCCGGCGGAGGCTGCAGGGGGGTCCACGCCGTGGCGGGATCGGACCTGAAGAGAGCGGCCTTCCCCGGCGCCCCATCCCTGACTATGAAGGTCGGGAAAGCCATCAGGGGAGCGCTGAAGTCGGGGAAGCCCCCAGTGGACGCGATGATCGGGGTCCTAGGCCCGATCGGCTACAGGCTGTTCGAGGGAGAGATCTCCGACTACTGGCAGGAGGGGAAGTACAGCTTCATCTGGGGGACAGCCAAGATTAGGGGCACAGGCGCCTTCGCCAGCCACGACATGAAGATCTGGTACAAGAACGAGCACCACATATCCTGGCTCGATGGGGAGCCCTACGTCACCAGCCCGGACGGGATCAACGTCGTCGACGTCGAGACGGGGTGGGGGCTCGCCAACTTCTGGCCCGCCGAGTGGGAGGCAGGGAGGAGAGTCGCCGTCGTCGGCGTGAAGGCCGAGGACCGTTGGGAGACCCCGATGGGCCTCAAGCTCTTCGGACCGCAACACTTCCGGTTCGACATACCACACGTACCCATCGACAAGGCGTATAAGAGCTTCGACTAACCTCTTTTTTCTTTAAACTGAATCTGCCCCAGCAAACCCTTTTACCGATTGCACAACACAGGGGACAAGATAGCCATGCCCCGACAGGATTATGGAAGGCTTGCAAGAAGCTACTGGGAGAGCCCCATTGTTAAGGAGGTCTTCAGGGAGCTTGAGGCGATCAAGCCCGAGATCATCGAGGAGTGGAAGAGGATCGCCCGCATCTACGCGCCCTCAGGGAAGGAGAAGCCCCGGGCCGAGTACCTGACAGGGAAGTTCCGCGAGTACGGCATAGAGAACGCCCACATAGACGGTCACGGCAACGCCGTCGCCCTCATCGAGAAGGGCGAAGGGCCCACCGTGGCGTTCCTGGCCACAATGGACGACCTCGCCACCGTGGCGGACCTCGTGAAGATGTGGGACGGGCCCATCGAGGAGAGGGACGGTAGGCTGATGGGACCGGGGACCAACATCGGCTCCATCTGCGCAGCCGGGCTGGCCCTGGCCAGGCTATTCACCCTCCCAGAGGTGGACTTCGATGGCAGGATCTACTTTGTAGGCGTCACCCAGGAGGAAACCGGGCTCGCTGGCACCAAGGGCTTCATCGGAGATCACCCTGGGGAGCTGGACTATCTCGTCGACATGATGGGCGGCGCAGGCAGGATGAGCTACGGTGCCCTGGGCATCCACTGGTTCAAGGTCCACTATAAGGGGCCACGAGCCCACACCTTGCGGGGTCCCGGGCCGAACGTGACAAAGGGCGTCGCCAAGTCGGTGACCCGGATATTCTCCATGGAGTTGCCGCAGGAATCGTTCCTGAACATATCGATGCTGGGGGCGGGCAAGGTCTACAACCACAGGAGCGATGACGGATGGCACTCGGTGGACCTCAGGTCCGTGGACAACGACGCCTTGAAGGCTGTGAAGGACGAGATACTGGGGATCGCCGAGGAGACGGCCAAGGAGGAGGGGCTGGAGTGGTGGATCGAGCCTTTCTCAGAGACGCCGGCCGGCCAGATCCCCAGGGCGAGGGAGTCGAAGCTGGTTAGGGTGGCCGAGGAGGTGACGAGGCTGATGGGGATCGAGCCCTCGCTGAGCAACAGGGGGTCCTGCAACATGAACGCAGGCGTCGCCGTCGGTATCTCGACGATCAGTACCGGTGGTGACAGGGGTGGGGGCAGGGACTCGCAGGAGGAGTACGCCAACATCGAGCCGGCGATGGCAGGGATAAGGTTGAACTTCCTCATAGGCTACATACTGACATCGGGGAAGCTGAGATAGAGAGGGTCCGATAGATGGTAGCCATAACCCACGAAAGTTCGATGGCGGTCTACAACCGCCTACTGAGGTACCCGCCTGAGGGACCACTCGTCCCTAGCAAACCTTCTCGACCAGATGCCTACGCCTTTAACGGCAAAAGCGTGGTTGCGCTGGTCCGCTGCGGGAACAGGATCAAGGGCATCAAGGAAGCCATCAGTCTCATGGGTGGGCTGGAACCCCTCGTCGAGGGAGTCGACGGCGAGATACTGATAAAGCCGAACTGCAACACAGACGACCCCTACCCTAGGGACACCCACCCGGAGACCGTGAGGACCGTCGTCGAGGCCCTCATCAGAGCCGGCTTCCGGGCCGACAAGATTGTCCTCGGGGAGACGTCGGGCCGGGCCAGGGGGCTGCCTACACGCCACACCTTAGAGAACATCGGGATGAAGGCGGTCGTCGACAACCTGGGTCTGCAGGTTGCCTGCTTCGAGGAGGAGGAGTGGGCGACGGTCAAGCCCCCTGGGAGCTCATACTGGCCCGATGGCATCAAGATACCCAGGAAGGTTTACGAGGCCGAGAGGGTGATCCTGGCGCCCATCATGAGGCCGCACAGCACTGCCACTTTCACGATATCCATGAAGCTGGCGGTGGGAATGCTGGACTCAGTGGGCCGGGAGTGGCTCCACGACGGGGAGGACCACCACGAGAAGCTCGTCGAGCTCAACCTCGCCTACTCCGCTGACCTCATCGTCGCCGACGCCACACAGATCATCACTGGCTACAGCCCCTCGGTCGTGGCGGAGCCCAGAGTCATCGTCGCCGGTAGCAACAGAGTCGCCACGGACGCTGTCTGCGTGGCCCTCATGAAGCTTCATGGAGCGGATCGTGTGTCAGACAGACCGGTGCTGGAGCACGGGCAGTTCACCTTCGCTAGAGGACTAGGACTAGGATCTCCACTCCTCGCGGACATCGATCTGCGAACATCCGATTTGGTCGGAGACAGTAGATTCGAGTCTCTGGCCTCAGGCATCGAGGAGGAGCTTCGGGGCTAACAGCCTCTAATCGAACCTCAGCTCCTTCCAGCCCCCGTCGGGGGTCTGGTAACGTGCGCTCTTCGGGAACTCGTAGGGCTTGTAGACCACCCTGGTCAGCTTCCCCCTGAGCCTCGAAGCCGTCGCCTCCCATCCGTCCCTCTCAAGGTCCTCCGCGAGCTGCCGGGTGCTCAGCCGCTGCCCCGTGACGCCACCCCCGTCCTGAAGCGCCACGAAGGCCCAAGCATCCCTGAAGGCCTCCACCATGGAGTCTTCATCGGCGTACCTGGCCCTCACCTCCTCGGGCATCCCATCGGCCTCGTCCTGGGTCAGAGACGTGGGCTTGAGGGCCTTCCCCGGCGGTGCTGCGACTCCCAGAGTGTTCACAGCGATGTTGTGCTGCTTCAGCTCCAGAGCCAGACACTGGGTCAACCCTTCGAGACCGTACTTCGACGGGCAATACGCCGTCTCCGCCACGAACCCCTTCACGGCCGAGGCCGAGGTTACGTTGACGATGCTCCCTCCTCCTTGTTCCCTCATGGCGCCCATGAACCCCTTCGCCAGTAGGAACGGGGCCCTGAGGTTGACGGCGATAGTTCTGTCCCAGTCATCAACGGTCATCTCATCCAGAGTCTTCCAGGAACTCATCGCCGCATTGTTGAAGAGGGCGTCCAGCCTCCCGAAGGTCTCCAACACCTCACCCACGAGGCCGCGAATCTCTCTTACATAGGATAGGTCCGTAGGAACGGTGAGCACCTCGCCACCCCTCGCATTGATGATGTCCTCCGTCTGCTCCAACTCGGAGAGCGTGCGGGCGACCGAGACCACCCTGGCCCCCTCGAGAGCGTAGGCCAGAGCCACCGAGCGCCCGAAGCCCCTTCCAGAGCCCGTTACGAGAGTCACCTTTCCGTCAAGCCTCTTCAATCCAGAACCCGATCGAACGAGTCCCTCCGAGGCTTTAATCCTTCCCCAAGGCCCGGGAAAAATCCTTAACCACATGAGACGATTACAGTTCTGACTCATTATGTCTGAATTTCTGAAGGTTCAGAACCTCGAGGCTTCAAGGGGGGAGAAGAAGCAGGGATATCTGAGGATCTCGGAGAAGCCCGCTGGACCCCACATGATTCCGATCACTCTGGTCAACGGCGATGGGGACGGCCCCACTGTAGTCATCAACGGCGGGGAGCATGGCTCCGAGTACAACGGCCCCGCCGCCACGCTCACCGTGATGAAGGAGCTGGACCCCGGGGAGCTCAGTGGCAGGGTGATCATTGCCCCAGTGGTGAACACCCTTGCCTTCGAGGCCCGCTGGATGCACGGAAACCCCATTGACTACAGGGACATGACCGGCTGCTACGTCGAGGAAATCCCCAGGGGAGGCTCGGGAGTTCCCAAGATCAGCTACCAGGTTGCCACCACCTTCTACAAGGAGGTGCTCAGCCAGGGCGACTACAGGCTCAACCTCCACGGCGGGGACCTGGAGGAGGACCTGCTCACAGGCACCATGTACAGGAGGACCGAGGACGAGAAGAGATCCGACGAGAACCTCGCCCTCTGCCGCGCCTTCGGCTACGACTGGATCAGGGAGAGCCTACCGAGGCCGGGGGCGCCAGCGCGCCGCAGGCTGGAGTTCCCGATGACGGTGGGTACCGAGGCCGGGGGTATGGGGCGCTGCATGAGCGACATCGTCGAGGGCGTCGTCAAAGGCATCTACAATGTGCTGAAGCACTTGGGGATGCTGGACGGCGAGCCAGAGATCCCCAGCAGGGCGAGGGTCTACCACCCATACCACCTCTACGCAGAGCACGGGGGCTTCTTCATCTCCAACGTGATGGCGGGGGATATGGTGGAGGAGGGAGACGTCGTTGGAATAATAAAGGACCTCTGGGGGAACACCCTTGAGGAGATCGCAGTCCCCACGGACGGCGTGATCCACATGGTCACCAGCCCAGCGATCTGGGAGGGGGACGTCGTCTACGAGATCGGCAAGGACATCAGGGAGATCGAGTAAGATGGGCGGTTTCAAGCCTCTCGATGTCAAGCCCGGGGAGAAGACCTTCGGCTACGTGAAGGTGGTCGACAACCTCGCCGTGGCGTTCGACATGCCCGTGGGTGTGGTGAACGGCGCGGAGGGGGGTCCGACGCTGATGGTGACAGGCGGCTTGTACCCGACGGAGTACTGCGGCGTTGAGGCGGCTTCACGGCTCTATAAGGCAGTGGAACCCAGGGATCTCAGGGGAAGGTTCATCGTCGTGCCCGTGGTGAATATGTCGGTTTTCAGGTTTAGGACACCGTGGCTCAACCTCAGGTCCTCCATAAGCCCCTTCGACGGCGGCAACATCAATAACAGCTTCCCCGGGAACCCGGAGGGCAGGCCCACGAGGAGGCTGGCCCACGCCCTCTTCAAGTTGGTGAGGGAGACAGATTACCACGTCGACTTCAGGGGAGGGGACCTCCCGGAGTCACATCTAGATCACACCATCTACCTGAGGGTCGGGGAGCCCATCGATGAGACCTCCGAGACCATGGCGAAGGTCTTTGGACTGCCGTATGTCCTCCCCGGGACCCCTGAGATTGGGCACACCAGCCCAGGCACCCTTATCTACGAGGCCGTGACCGCCGGAGTCGCCTCCATAATTAGCGAGGCCGGCTTGGGCTACAGGACGCAGCCGCTGGAGGAGTTCGTGATGGCTCACGTCGACGGCACGCTGAACCTGCTCAAGCATTTCGGGATGCTGGAAGGGGAGCCCTCGAGGCCGAGGGACCAGAGGTTCTTGGACATGGAGTGGCAGGGGGTCACGGCGCCGGTCGCCGGAGTCTTCCAAGCGCTGGCCGACCACGGCGACATCCCGGAGGAGGGCCAGCTCATCGGCAGGATCACAGACCTCGACGGCTCCACGCTTAGCGAGCTGCACTCCCCCATCAATGGCGTGGTGCACACGATGTACGTGAGGCGCGTCGTCTACCCTGGAGACAGGCTCTTCACGCTCCTGAGGATAGATGAGCCCACTGGCTGGTGAGGACTCCCTCCCTTCATCTTTTCACGCGGAGCCCGTGAGAACGCCGACCGGGAGCCTCCAATATATATAGGATCTCCAGCATCATTGTTGGAAAACCCTTATACCTTATTGATTCCTTGCAATCCTTGCTCATGTCTGAGAAAGTAAAGACGATTAAGGCCTTCGCGGAGGTCGGATTCAGCCGTCTTGATAGAGCAACCAAGGACCTGACTGAGGAGCAACTGGACTGGAAGTCCTGCTCTGAGGCCAACACTATACGATGGATCATGACGCACATCAACAGCGAGCTGTACACCTTCATACCCAAGATACTGAAGGCCGACAAGGAGTATACGCCTGAGGGCTGGCCCTCGGACTACATCGGCAACGAGAGCTACTCCCTTGAGAAGATCATGAAGGACTACGTAGAGGGGAAGGAGAAGGTACTAGAAAAACTGGGCAAGGTCACTGAGGAGACCCTGGCCAAGGAGATGGACTGGTTTTACGGTAAGGTACCTGTGGAGAACTACCTGATGCTGGCAGTTTCCGAGATACTGCACCACGAAGGGCAGATCGCAGCCATCCTCGGCGTCGAGAAACGGATGAAGGGTACATAGGCACCAATAAAATTCCTTTTTTTCTTTTTTATTGAGACAATGTCAAGTCGTGTGGCTTATTGAAGTTGAGGTTCCCCAACAATCGACGAGTTTCTCTAGGAAGGCAGTTCTATTTCAATCCCCGTTACTTCCTCGAATCGATCTGAAAAGTTCGTCTGAATCCTTGGGTGGCTCAACGCCATATGGCCCCGCCTCCCCTCCAGTATCCCCCAGAAACACCGGTGGGCCTCGTAGTACTCGACATTTTCGCTGGCTAAGGGGTTTTTCAGCTGGTAGAGGTTGAAGTATCGGTCGGTGAATTCGTGGAAATCCACGTCCAGATCGGGGAGGAGGGGGGGCGCAGCCTGGGCGCAGATCACCTTTGTACATGCCACGTCGTACGCCGCGTCCCAGACCCTGAACCCCGGCCAGTCCAGCACGCCACTCACCCGGTCGCCCTCCATTAGGATATTCAGGGGATGGAAGTCGCCGTGGCAGATGACAGGGTCAACCGGATCTGGTAGGATGTTGTCCCAGAGCCATCGGAATCCCCCGTCCAGCCAGTCGAAGCCACGATCGTCGATCAGCCTCCTGACCCTGCTGAGCGTGCGATCCCGGGAGTAGGTGGGACTCGTGATCCCCATGGATTCCAGCTTCCTGACGAGGGGGTTCGGGTCGATGCGGTGCAGTGAAACGTGCGCCTCTGCCAGGGCCTCGGGCAGGTTCTCCTTCATCTCCAGCATGGGGACCCCGGGCATGCGCTCCATGACCATGAACACGCCTCCGAGGAAAACCGTGTCGGTGCACGTGAGGTGGACGCGGGGGGCAGGATAGCCCTCATCGGTGACAGCGTTCTGGACAGAGGCCTCGAAGAGGCACTGAGAGGGCGGTGTCTTCTCACTGTAAAGGCGCAGTATGAGGGGCCCTGACAACTCCTCCGTAGCACCGGTCAACTGGAATCCGTAGATCGATGTCTCATATCCTCCGGTGATGGGAGATGGCCTAGCTGAGTAAGCGAGGCCCGGGTCTTGGAACTCTTTCCTGAGGTAGGCCAGAAGTTTCTCCGGGATTCCGCCTAACACCTCATCCATCCTCTCCTCACCGGTTACCCCAGTCTACTGAGCAGTGCCTCGAACTCGGGGAGCTTCAGACCGGTCTTCTCCACCAGGAGCCTGTAGACCTTGTGGAGGTGGTCCGAGGACTCCTTCATCAACTCGAGGGCGCCTGCCCGGAGCCCGACCTGTTCCGCGCCCATGGCGAAGGAGGAGGAGACGTCCATCAGCCTCCTCCCCATGGCGAGGACCTCGAAGTACTCGATGCCCCTGACCTCGGCGCCCGAGGCCTCCTCGTAGGACTCCAGGATGATGTCCCTCAGGGCGGGGTCGTCGTAGGTGCTCATAAGCAGCATCGTCCACGCCAGGTCCGCCCTGTAGTCCCCGGCCATCGCTGCCGTCCAGTCCAAGACCACGAGGGATCCGTCCTCCCTCTGCAGCACGTTCTCCGTGTGGTAGTCCTGGTGGAGGATGGACAGCTCGACGGGAGTGACATCGGCGGCGTGCTCCTCGAGCCAACCGATGACGGGCCGGAGCCAGCTGATGTTCGTCTCCTCGATCCTCGCCTTGGCCCTTGCGAAGATCTCTTCCAAGTAGTCCCGGGTGTCCCCCTGCAGGAACTCCCCGGGGAAGAGGCTGGCGCCGTCCAGACGGTGGAGTTGGACCCAGATCCTGGTGAACCCGGCCATCAGGGAGCGGGCTTCCTCCTCGGGGACGCTGTGGAGCGCTTCGGAGAGGGTCCGCCCCCTTACGTACTCCATGACCGTGAACGGCCCGCCGAGGAGGGAGGCGTCCGTCTCCAGATGGAACAGCTCGGGGGCCGGGAAGCCCGCCTCGAAGAGCCTTGAGATCACTTTGTACTCGTCTGTGGCCTTTTGTGTGGCGTGGTCGCCGAGGAAGAGCCGTATGACCCTCTCCTCCCTAGCGCGTCTGCCTGCCTCCTCGTACTCCACGACGTAAGTGTAGAGCTCCGCCTCCCAACCTCTGGTTATGTCCCTGAGCTCAGAGACGGTCAGCCCCCCACGCTCCGGGTGGAGACGCCCGTAGTATTCCTCGATCCTCTCCTTCGTGACGAAAGAGGAATTCTCCCCTGATGCAACCTTGTTTCCTGTCGTCAATTTTCTATCGTCTCTCGGAGCCGATGTTTAACCTGAACAGCCACTCGATTACTCTTAAACATATGTTACCCGCTGCTTCTGGCGGTCCCCGCCACGAGCAGTGAGTAGGAGGAAAGGCACAGAGGAGGAGAGTCTATTATAGCTGTCCAAGCTCCAGAGGCCGTCCTTGGGCTCGCGCCGGAGACATCATTAAGTAGGAGCGAATGGGTACACCAAGATCAGAAACCGGCATCTAGTGAACGCCATTAAAGGGTTGAGATAGTGCCTTGGAGAAGAGCCTTCTGGCGATCATCGCTCACCCAGACGATGAGACATTCGGCTGCGGAGGAACCCTCGCGCTCCACGCGGAGAAAGGCTACAGCGCAGGGGTGCTCTCCCTCACGTGCTCGGAAGACGAGAGGCGGCGCGAGCTGAACGAAGCCGTTGAAGTCCTCGGCCTAGATGAGCCCATCGTCTTCGACGAGAGGACCCTCAGCCCCGGCTCCGGCCTGATCCGACGGATCTCCGACGTGATCGTCGAGCACAGACCCGAGATCGTCTTCACCCACCTCCCGATGGACTACCACAGGGAGCACAGGGTCGCTCACAACCTCGTCGTGGAGGCAGTCGAGTGGGCGGCCCACACCACGGCCTACGAGGAGCCGTGGCAGGTGAGGAGGCTGCTGCTGGTTGAGGTGAACACCCTCATACCGTTGCCCCACGTCCTCGTAGACATCTCGGACGTCTACGAGAGGAAGGCGGAGGCTATAAGGCGGTACGCCACGCAGGTCGCCAAGTTTGACTGAGGGTACTACCAGAGGTTCGACAGGAGCAAGGCGGAGCTCAGGGGGGTGCAGGGGAATTGCCGTTTCGCCGAGGCGTTCCTCGAGGAGCCTCTGGCACGGAACGGCCCCTTCTACGAGGTAAAAGCCACCAAGAGCCTTCTCTGATTTTGCTTTCTTGGAAGTTCCGAGAAAATCTTTAAACCCAACATACTGGTTGAATACACCGACAGGTGGAGCCCAATGAATCTGTACGGACTCAAGGTGATCGACTTCCACTCCCACGTCCCGCTGCAACGCTCGGGCCGCCGGCGGAGCTGGAGGCAGAGGATGGTGGAGAGGTACGGCGAGGAGAGGACCGACATCATCCTGGAGAACTCGAGGCGCTACAGGGACGAGTGGAGGAAGATGTGGGCCTTCGGCCCCCCGGAGGAGGCGGTCCACAGCGACCAGGAGCAGGCGGACCGCTGGGTCGCCGACATGGACGCTAAGGGCCTGGAGAGGGTGAACTTCGTGATGGGCGGCGGCAACGAAAACCTCGCCAAGATCGTTGAGATGCACCCTGACAGGTTCACCGGCTTCGCCCACCACGGCGTCGTCAGCGAGGGGGCCGACAGGGAGCTGGAGAGGGCGGTCGAGGAGCTGGGGCTCAGGGGATTCAAGATGATCGCCTCCAGCCAGAGGACGTCCATCGACGACGAGTCCGCCTACCCGGTCTGGGAGATGGCTGAGAAGCTCAAGGTGCCGGTGCTCATCCACTTCGGCGTCCTGGGAGGCGGCGGCGGGCCCGCCTACGACCTCAGGAACATGAACCCCCTGACGCTGTGGAAGGTCTGCTCCGAGTTCCCCACCCTGGAGTTCGTGATCCCCCACTTTGGAGCCTGCTACTGGCGCGAGCTGCTGCAACTCTGCTGGCAGTGCCCCAGCGTCAGCATCGACACCTCGGGAAGCAACCAGTGGATGAGATGGATGCCCGACGACCTCAACATGAAGGCGCTGTTCAGGAAGGCTGTGGAGACCGTAGGCCCCGGCAGGATCATCTTCGCCACCGACTCCAGCTACTTCCCCAGGGGCTTCGCCGTGGAGTATCTGAGGGAGCAGGTCAAGGTCTGCTACGACATGGGGCTGGAGCAGAGCAGTATCGAGAAGATCTTCCACGGGAACGCCGCGAGGCTCCTGAAGCTATAGTGAGGGCCTCACGGCTCTGATGGGATCCATCCACCCGTTTTGAAAGGTTTTTATTACGTTCCGGCTTTGATTAGCAGAACAGGGCAATCAATCGGGGTTAAATTGACGGAGAACACGAATCCACCAGCCCACGAACTCTACTCCAGCCACGTCGAGGGAGTGGAAGGCTCCAAGGTCGCCCCCAGGCTCTGGGGAGACATCCCCACCACGATGAGGGAGGCACACAGGCTCCTCTTGAAGAAGAGGGGAGAATATGGGGCCGCGCCCGACGCCCTCGAGGAGCTCAAGAGGGAGATGAAGGGCAACCTCAGGAGAATGGGGGTCCTGACGTCCAAGGTCGAGGAAGGCATCGACCGCATGGATGGGGGCGTCGTGGAGACAGGGCAGCAGCCCTATTGCCTTGGCGGCTCCAGCCTCATCCTCAACAAGATCGCCTATATCCACAGCCTCAGCGAATTGTGCGACGGGGACCTCACACCACTGTTCTACGTCGCAGACTACGACGGCGTCCAGCCCGAGCTGCTCAACACGAGGCTGCCCAGCCCCTCCCCCAGGGGGCTCCTGATCACGTACCCTACCGGCCCGGAGGAGACCGACGTCCCCATCTACAGGGTCCCGAACCCCGACGAGGACTGGCTGAGGAGTACGCTGGAGAGGATCGAGGGGAGCTACAAGGGCATCCTGGGAGATGTTGATGGGGGCGTCCGGTCCAGGACGCTTCTGAACCTCGCCCACTGTTTCACCGTGCTGAGAAACTCGTATCACTCGACGGAGAACGTCTCGGACTGGTCCACCAAGACGATCGGCTCGGTCGTCAACCTCGAATCCGACCTCGGGGTCCCCATCTACCCATTCTCCATGCCCGGCACCCGCCGCCTCTTCCAAGGGGGTTACGAGCTGCTCCTTGCCGAGTCGAACCGGAGTAGATTCGTCGAGGCCTCCAACGATGCGTGCGGACTGGTGGAGGACTCCGGGTATCGGAGCCAGATAGGACGGCGGTCCGAGGACTACGTGCCCTTCTTCTTGGAGTGCCCGACCCCTGGCTGCAAAGGCAGGAGGGTTGAGCTGAAGTACCGCAGAGACCCGGGCTCCGCCAGCGCATCCGTCTCGGGGAAGTGCCCCCGTTGCGGCGAGGTCCACGAGTTTTCCTTCGACGCCAGCAGCCCCGACCTCACTGAGATCGTCGGCATGATCAGCCCAAGGGTCGACTCGCGGCAGGTCATCGTGGACTCGGTGATCCCCGTGCTGGCCCACGTGGGCGGCCCGGGGGAGACGAGCTACTACGCTGAGGTGATCCCTGCGGCGAAGGCGTTGGGGATACCGTTCCCCGTCTACCTCAGGTACAACAGGACTTTCTATAACACCCCCTGGAATGCGGCCCTTGCGGAGAGGATCAGGGAGAGAAGCCATCCTACCATCGCCGGTGAGGGGCTGTTCTCCGCATTGAGCGGGTGGGTGGACGCCCGGAACGCCGGCGACGGGGAGAAGCTCAGGGGAGCCCATTCGGATATCAAGGGCTCCATCGAGGCCTCATACAGTGGACTACTCAACGCCCTGCAGTCCCTTCAGTCGGAGATCGACTCGATAAAGCGGAGACTGAGCGAGTCAGGAGACAGGCAGCCCCTGATAGCAGAGATGCGGGGCAAGCAGGACGAGGCTAGGCTCATCGAGCACTACCTGTCCATGGCCTTCGGCCGATTCAGCCCGGAGAAGTTCGGTCAGGAGGTGAACTGGGCCTGGCTGGACCTGGCGGCGGCCTCGGGGCTCGGGGACGTCATGGGGGTCTTCCTGCGCGAATACAATGAGAACACGCCGAACTCGTCGATGTTCTACATCAACCTCTAGCCCCGGACGACCTTCTCGTAAATCTCCTCGTACTGGCTGAGGACCCTTTCAGAGGTGTACCTCTCCAGCACCGTCCTGCGCGCAGCCTCGCCCAGCCTCCTCCTGAGGGCTCCGTCCTCGCTGAGCTCAAGAATCCTCTGGGCGATGGCCTCCGGGTGCTTCGGCTGGACCAGGAATCCGTTGACGCCGTCCTCGACGATCTCGGGAATCCCGCCGACCTCCGTGGCGACCACTGGGAGTCCGCAGCTCATCCCCTCCAGCAGGGTGAGGGGAGCACTCTCAGTCTCCGAGCAGAGGACCACGGCGTCGCTGCACCTGAGGAGGTTTGCGACGTCGCTCCTGTAGCCGGTGAGTTGTACGTTTCCGCGGAGGTCCAGGTGGTCGATGAGAGCCTCAAGCTTGTGCCTCTCGGGGCCGTCCCCGACGAGCATCAGGCGGACCCCGGGCTCCTTCTTCGCAACGATGTTAATCGCGTAGATGAGGTCCTGCACACGCTTCACCGGCCTGAAGTTGGAGATGTGGGCGACGACGATGTCCTTCTCGGCATCCCTCTCCAAGACCTCGCAGGGCGCCGGGCTGAAGGTCTCCGAGTCAACAAAGTTGGGTATGACGGCGATCTCCTTGGTGATGCCGAGGCGCTCGTAGGCCTCCTCCGCCATGAACTTGGAGACCGCCGTGACGGCGTCGGCCTCCTCCACCGAGTGAGTGTTCACGGGCAGGTAGGACCTGTCGCTGCCGAGGATCGTCACGTCGGAGCCGTGAAGCGTCACCACGTAGGGCACCCCCGTTATTCCCCTGGCCAGCAGGGCGGCGGTGGCGTGGGGGATGCTGTAGTGGACGTGGAGCAGGTCCAGCCCCTGCTGCTGGGAGACCCTGAACATCTCCGAGCCGAGGGCGATGGTGTAGGGCGGGTACTTGAAGAGGGGGTACTCGACGACCGTGACGAGGTGGACGTAGACGTTGTCGTGGTCGACCCCCTGGATCGCCACTGGCCTCTCGTACGTGATGAAGTGGACCTCGTGGCCCCTCCCAGCCAGCTCGACGCCCAGCCTGGTGGCGAGGATTCCGCTCCCTCCGACTGTGGGGTAGCAGGTGATGCCTATCTTCAACTTTGTCGAACTCAAAACGCGCCGCGTTCAGTGGGAGACATGGAAGGAGGCTATTTTAACCATTTTATTCCTGAAAACGGGAGGGTTCGCTGAGCTGTCAAGTGGGCGTGTTCATGGTGAGGATGCCAACCATCGTCTTTGCGTCCTCGATGACGTTCTCTTCAATCAATTTGAGGACTTCGCTCAGCTCCATGGCCTCGACGCTGATTTCCTCGTCAGGCTCGGGCGCGCTGCCCACGTCTTTGAGGTTCCGGGCCACGTAGAAGTGGATGACCTCGCTGCTGTACCCGGGCGCCATGAAACAGCTGAGAATCCGCTTGACCTCCCCGGCCTCGTATCCGGTCTCCTCCACGAGCTCCCGCCTGACGCAGTCCTCTATCGCCTCTCCGGGTTCGAGGGTTCCTGCTGGGAGCTCCAGCAGCATCTTGCCTGCGGCGTACCTGTACTGCCTCACGAGCACTATCCTCCCGTCCGGGAGAACCGGCACGATGGCCACAGCCCCGGGGTGCCTGATGACGTTCCTGTACGTCCGCCTGCCACTGGGGAGCTCCACCTCATCCTGAAGGAAGCTGAAGTTCCTCCCCTCGTGGATCAGCTTCGAGTTTATGGTCTTCTCCATCTTCGCCTCCTCAGTACCTGCTCCGGCCCCAATACCCCTCGGTGTAGTCCAACAGGTGCCTGAGGTCGTTTCGGTCTATGGCCGCCTCGGCCTCCCTCTGGGCCATCTCAAGGACCTCACCCTCGTCGACGGTCTTCACTACGCCGTCCTCCATGAGCACGTCGCCGTCGACCAACACCGTCGCGACGTCGTTCCCGTTTGCGTAGTAGGCGACTCGATCCACGGCCATGTTCATGGGGTACATGTGGGGCCGACGGGCGTCGACCAGGATGATGTCCGCCCTCTTCCCGGGCTCTAGGGAGCCCAGCTCGCGGTCCAGCCCCATCGCCTTGGCGGCGTCCACGGTGGCCATCTCCAGCACTTTCCCCGGCGGCATGACCCGGGGATCCCTGTAGTGGCGCCTGTGGTACCTCATGCACTGGAACATGTGCCTGAACATGTCGAAGCTCCTGTCGGGGGCGGAGGCGTCGGACCCCAGCATCACAGTGACGCCGACGTCCAGCAGCTCGGGGACCGGACACCTCGCGGTCATAGAGGCGACAGCGCTGGGGTTGTGCACCACCCTCGTGTCCGTCCTCATGAGGAGCCCTATCTCCTCGTCCGTGAGGTCCGTGGAGTGGGAGAGCAGCGCGTCAGGGCCTAGCAGGTCGAGCTCGTTGTGTGCGAACTTCACAGTCCCACCCGTGTGACCGTCCTGCGTGAAGAGCACACCGTACCTCTTCGAGAGCTCCCTCGCGGCCTGCGCCATGTACTTGACGTCCTCGAGCTCCGACCCCGTGATGGGCGTTCTCTCCGGGTGCGACGTGGGCAGCATCATGCAGACGTTGACTCTGCCGTCCTCCCTGTTCCACCTCCTGATCAGCGCCTCGCTGACACTCAGCTGGTCCTCGAAGGAGACCTCGTGGTCGCTCCTCTCCCAGCCGTCCCACCTGGAGTACCTCCTGGGGAAAGGGGGTCTCCTGGGCCCGACGGCGAGGTACTCCCTGACCCCGACCTTCTCGACGGCGCCGCAGTGGCGGTCACCGTAGGCGGTGTCGTCCGTCCTCATGACGCTGTCCCCGCCCCCGAAGAAGGTGAGGCTGCAGGTCACCCCGAACCTGAGCCGCTCCACGGCCGTCAGCAGCGCCTCCGCCTCCCAGAACTCCTCCGTGGAGCCCTCCGCGTAGACCCTGTCGCAGGCCTGGTACCATAGGTCGTTGTGCATTCCCAAACTCTTGATGAGCCCATGGCCGGCGTGGCTGTGCCCGTCGAGCAGCCCTGGCATCACGATCTTCCCGGAGGCGTCGATGGTCCTGGATGCGGAGTGCTTGGACCCCAGCTCCGCGGAAGAACCGACTTCCAGGATTTGACCGCCGTCCACCGCCACGGCGCCGTCCTCCAGCACCCTCCTGCCCGGGTCCATAGTGATGACGGTGCCACCAGTTATCAGAATGTTTACCAATGCAGTACAGGCTTGGTGTATGCTGTTAAAAAATCGTACCACCGGCTTCTGTCATACGCTTGGAGGCGACTCGCTACATGCCTATGGAATGAAATCGACGTGGAGAGGGTATTTTAATAGAATAACCATGCTTAATATCGGGAAATCCATGGCTCAAACGACCATGAAAGCCGATGTCACACCCGAAGAGGAGCAGACCTCGACCTTCTCCATCGTGGCCTACGACCAGGAGAACGGCGACCTAGGGGTCGCCGTCCAGTCCAAGTACTTCTCCGTGGGCCCCGTAGTCCCCTGGGCCGAGGCGGGCATCGGTGCGGTGGCCACACAGGCTTACGTGAACGTCTCCTACGGCCCCAGGGGGCTGGAGCTCCTCAAGGACGGCCTCAGCGTCGAGGAGGTCGTCGAGGCCCTCACCAAGGACGACGAGGGAAGGGATAGGAGGCAGCTCGGCATCGTCGACTCGCGGGGCAACGCGGCGACTTACACGGGGCCGGTGTGCACCCCATTCGCGGGGGGGAGGCTCGGGGAGAACTACGCGGTCCAGGGCAACATTCTGGAGGGCGAGGGCGTGATCGACGCCATGGCGGAGGCCTTCGAGGCTGCACACGGCGAACTCGCTGAGCGCCTCGTGGTCGCCCTGGAGGCCGGGGAGGAGGCGGGTGGCGACGCTAGGGGGAGGCAGTCGGCTGCGCTGCTGGTCGTCAGACACGGTGCAGGCAGGTCCGGATACGGTGATAGATACGTCGAGCTTAGGGTCGACGACCACGAAACCCCCATAATGGAGCTCAGGCGCCTCCTCAACCTACAGTTCTCAAACGGGTTCGCCTACAGGAGCCACGGGCTCTTGGACGAAGGGAAGAACGAGGAGGCTCTGGAGATCGCCATCAAGTCAGCGATCCTGAGCCCCGAGAGCGACATCGCCCACCTCGCCCTTTGCAGGGCATACTACATGAACGGCGCCACGGCGAAGGCGGTCGAGGAGTACCAGCTGGCAAAGGCGATCAACGAGAAGGTGGACTTCTCCGTCAACCGCAGCGAGAGGTGGAAGTTCATCCTAGAGAACGAGGAATTCTCCCAGACCACGAAGTAAGCGCGTCGCGCCCATCGCCGACTGGGACTATAGCTGGGGCCTAAAGATAAATAGGTGGAGATAACCATTCATGCGATTTATCCATGTCAGAGTTCGAAGTTCTGATTGAGAACGCCCGGGTCGTCGATGGTTCAGGTAAGACCCCCTACGTGGGCTCCATCGGCGTGAGGGGCGGAAAGGTCGCGGCGCTGGGAGAAGTCAAGGGCGACGCCGTCAAGGTCGTGGACGCCACAGGGCTGTACGCAACGCCGGGCTTCATCGACGCCCACAGCCATGGGGACGGTACCATACTGTTCTACCCCAAGTGCGACAACTACGTGAGGCAGGGTGTGACCACCTTCGTCGGCGGCCAGTGCGGTGGCTCCCCGGCTCCCGTCGGCGAGATGAGTGGCCTCCCCGGCCTGACCAGAGACTACATACAGGAGCTGGAGCCTCACAAGTACTACCCTGAGAAGACCGTCTTCCCCATCGAGGAGGTGAACGCCCTGATGAAGGAGAAGTTCGGCTGGAACATCACCTGGAAGACCATGGCCGACTGGTTTGAGGTCGTCGAGTCCAAGGGCGTCTCCATGAACTGCGCGCCCTTGGTGGGCCACGGCACCGTCCGGCTTAAGGTCCTGGAGAACGACTACAAGCGCCACAGCACCAAGGAGGAGCAGGAGCAGATGGAGGCCCTCATCAGGGAGGCGATGGACCAGGGCTGCATCGGCATGAGCAGCGGCCTTGACTACGACCCCAGCGTATGGGCCCACATGGACGAGATCAACGGCCACGTCGCCATTCTCAAGGACTACAAGGACTCTGTCTATGCCCCCCACTGGAGGAGAACGGGCCGAAGGAGGGAGGTCAAGTTCGGGGACACCCGGAGCAACAAGGTCGACGGCCTCATGGAGTCCATCAACACCTGCCGGGTCACAGGAGTCCCCACGCACCTCGCCCACCTGACGCCTGGCTGGAGGCTGGTGCCCGAGGGGAATGACATGATGGAGGAGATGAACCTCAGGACTACGCTGAAGTTCATCGACGACGCCAGGGAGGAGGGGATGGAGCTCACATACGACTCGATGCCCTGGTTCATCCTCGGCGGCTTCAGTGTGATGCCCTACCTGAGTAGCCTCCTCACCCCCTGGCTCAGGGAGCAGGGGAGCAGGGAGAGGTTTAGCGAGTGGCTCAAGGTCCCAGACTATAGGAAGGAGGTGCAGGACGCTATCTCGGGTGGTAGGTGGTTCATCAGGCTCGCATACAACCCCAACACCAACCCCCAGTGGGCGGAGAATATCTGGGTGGTGAAGCACAAGTCGCCCGGATGCGACGACAAGACCGTAGCTATGATCGCCAAGGAGAGGGAGAAGAGTTGGATGGAGACCTTCTTCGACCTGATCTGCGAGGACCCGGACGGCAGGGGCGTCGCCGTGGGCGTTGCGGAGAGCGGCAACTTCCCGTGGAAGCCCTACAGGGCGCTGTTCTTCCAGCACCCGGTCTTCGCACTGAGCCTGGACCAGTCAGTTGTGGACCATACTAGGCAGCAGGAGACCCCGCCGTACTCAATGCCAGGCATCAACCCCTTCAGCGCCTTCGTGGGCTTCCTGATAAAGTTCGTGAGGGAGATGAAGCTCTTCACGATAGAGGAAGCCGTCAGGAAGATTTCTACCAACGCCGCCGAGCAACACTACTTGAAGGGGAAGGGAAAGATCCTGCCGGGTTACGACGCAGACATCACCGTCTTCGACCTGGACGGGCTCAAGGTCCTCGGCGACCCCATCGAGCCTAGGAGGTACCCTAAAGGGATCGAGCACGTCTTCGTCAACGGGACTGCCGTAGTCGAGAAGGGGCAACACACCGGCACCACTCCTGGGAAGATCGTGAAGAGGAGTACCTGAGCACCTTTTTTCATTTACATCATTTTTTAATCCTTTCCGCGTAGACATCTTGGACTAGGAGATATTGGGATGCCCGGCGAATACGGCTGCCAGAACATGGTCGGCAGGATGAGGAGGGCCCTCGTCAAGAGGCCGGATGAGGGCTTCGCTGTCGACGACTGGGAGAGATGGCACTACGCAGGGCCTATCGATTTGGAGGAGGCCCAGAAAGAACACGACGCGTTCTCCCAGATGCTGAGGGACGAAGGGATCGAAGTCTTGTATCACCCCGAGCCTCAGCCGGATCACTCTGACTCTATCTTCACGTACGACCCAGCAATAGTCACCGATGAGGGAGCGATAATCCTCCGGATGGGGAAGCCCCTCAGGAGGGGAGAGGAGGGGCCCATGGCTCGGAGGCTCACCGAACTCGGCGTCCCAATACACTACCGGATACATGGTGACGCAACGGTGGAGGGCGGGGACACTCTCTGGCTCGATGAGAACACGCTGGCCCTGGGGCAGGGTTTCAGGACCAACGCGGAGGGACTGACGCAGATGACGGAGGCGCTGGAGCCACTGAACGTCGAGGTAATCCCCGTGGAGCTCCCGTACTTCTTCGGCCCCGAGGCCTGCCTCCACCTCATGTCCCTGATCAGCTTCGCTGACGCCGATCTGGCGGTGATCTTCTCGTCGCTGATTCCTGTGCCCTTCTGGAAACTCCTCAATGAGAGGGGAGTTGACATCATCGAGGTCCCCGAGGAGGAGTTTGACGTGATGGGGACTAACGTCCTCGCCCTCGAGCCCAATAGATGCCTGATGCTCGAGAACACCCCCATAACCAGGGGCAGGCTCGAGGAAGCGGGATGCACAGTGCTGACCTACAGGGGGGTGGAGATCTCGCTCAAGACGGAGGGCGGGCCTACCTGCCTCACCAGACCGATACTGAGGGACAGATAGGTAAAGCGGTCCCTCCTAACAGTAGGGGCTACCAGCCAGACACGTGGATCGCAAGTGTAAATTATGTAGGGGGTTAATTTTACGCGATGTTATGAGCGTCTCATTTTTAGGAGGCGGCATCTCCGGGCTCCCGAGGCTCAGGGACAGCCGCAGGAGGAGGATCTCCAGCTACGACAGGACCGGCGGCAACAGGGACTCCATCGTCGTCCCCGTGGGGGAGACAGCGATCCTCGCGGAGATGGAGGGAGCTGGCTGCGTCAAGCATATCTGGGTTACCATCCGGAGCAGCGACAAGTGGTACTTGAGGAAGCTGGTGCTCCGGGCCTACTGGGACGGTGAGGAGGAGCCCAGCGTCGAAGTTCCAATAGGCGACTTCTTCGGCATCGGCCACGGTGTCACCCACAACTACGTCTCTGCGCCGCTACAGATGAGCCCACAGGATGGGAAGGGGTTCAACTGCTGGTGGCCGATGCCTTACGGGAGGGGCGCCCGGATCACTGTGGAGAACCAGGGGGGAAAGAACTGCGAGGCTTTCTACTACTACGTGGACTACGAGGAGTACGAGGAGCTGGAGCAGGGGCTCGGGAGGTTCCACGCTACTTGGCACAGGGAGAACCCAACGGACGGGATACCCGACGAGGGGATGGAGAACAGGGCTTGGATGTTCACGGGGGAGAACCCCGACGGGGCGGGGAACTACCTGCTCCTGGAGGCCGAGGGGAAGGGGCACTACGTGGGGTGCAACGTCAACGTCCACAACCTCAGGGAGACCGAGGAGTTCAACTGGTACGGGGAGGGGGACGACATGATCTTCATCGACGGTGAGAAGCTACCGAACATCGTCGGCACCGGGACCGAGGACTACTACGGGATGAGCTGGTGCCCCACCCAGGAGTACTGCGGGCCCTACCACGGGCTCCCGCTGCCCGGAGGAAAAAACTGGAGCGGAAAGGTGACCTGGTATAGGTACCACATCCTGGACCCGGTGTACTTCGAGAAGTCCATCAGGGTCACAATCGAGCACGGTCACGCCAACCATAGGACCGACGACTACAGCAGCACCGCCTACTGGTACCAGACCGAGCCCCACATGAAGCTCAAGCCTCTGCCACCCGTCGATGAGAGGCTGCCGAGGGAGTGAAGTGAGGGTCGGAGTCTTCAGCCCCAACGACCCGAGGCCCTGGGTCAGGGAGGACAACATCGGCCACATGATAGGGCAGGAGCGGCTGCTCGTCGACTTCCTTGAGAGTTCGGGCGTCGATGTTGTCAGGGGCGGAGAAGGCCTCCCCGAGATGGACCAGATTGCCTGGAACACTAGGTTGGTCAACGACCACATCAGGAGGATAGCCGCCTCGAGGCCCTCCACGCTGATCATCAACCAGGGCTCCTGGACCTTCCCTTGGGACTCCGTCGACGCCGTGAAGAGGTTCATGGCTGAGACCGACGACGTCGCCAGGGTGCTGATGTACAGCCACAAGGACCCCAGCGTCCCCGGGCTCGTCGCCGGGATGGCAGCAGGAGGGGGACTGACCAGGATCGGGATACCCTTCTCCCATGTCTTCGGGGACATCGAGGGCGACCCGGAGGTGGGGAAGGCGATCCTCTCAGTGCTGAGGTTCAACGAGAGGAGGGCGGAGGGCGCCGCGAAGGCGAGGGAGGTCATCCGTGAGCTGAAGGTCCAGAAGTACCTGGCCCTCGGCGGGATGAGCCTTAAGATGCCCACGACCACCGCCGACGTGGACCAGTGGCAGAAGCTGTTCGGGGTGAGTTACGAGGCCCTGGACCAGTCGGAGCTGCTGGCTAAGGCCGGGGCGATGGTGGAGTGGGAAGGGAAGCCAGGGGAGAGCGATTACAGGATCCTTGACCAGAGGCTCGCGAAGGCCGCCTCAAACCTCAGGGATCATGGCAGCTTCGACTTCAGCAGAGAGAAGCTCAGGGGCTTCGACAAGATCGTTCAGCAGCTGAGCCTCTACTACGCGGGGCTGGACATCGTGGAGGAGTACGGCGTAACCTTTTGCGGGGTCAAGTGCCAGGACGAGCTCAGCAGCAGGTACTGCACCGTCTGCCTCCTATCCGCGTTCCTGAACAACGACGTGGGCCCCGACGGGGAAGGGAAGCCCATCGTGCCGGTAGCCTGCGAGAACGACATGGATTCGGCGCTCACACAGCTGATGATGCACCTGGT
Organism: Candidatus Bathyarchaeota archaeon; assembly: GCA_020346605.1. Lineage (GTDB taxonomy): Archaea > Thermoproteota > Bathyarchaeia > TCS64 > TCS64 > BS750m-G28. The sequence continues at coordinate 2,050,049 of CP070784.1, forward strand.
GACCGGTGAGCCGTCCGGCTTCGGGGACTTCAGGGACGTGGAGGACGGCGTGCTCTACATAGTGAACTGCGGGCAGCACCCGCCTCACTTCTTCGGGGGTCCGGAGATGGAATCCTCGGAGAAGCTGGACCTGGTCGAGTACATGGGGCAGGAGGTGTTCTACGACGCCGGCGGCAGCTCCGTGAGGGGTCGGACGCCGGGTGGGCACCTGATGACCGTCGCCAGGCTGGGCCGCGAGAACCTGAGGTACAGATTGGTTGCGGCCGTCATAGAGACGCTGGACGTGGACCCGTCGGAGCACGAGAGGTACAACCCGTCCTGGCCGATTATCAAGGGGAGGATAATGATGCCAGACGAGGAGCTCATCGGGGTCTGGCCCTGCAACCACCTGGGCTTCTGCTACGAGGACATCACGCCCGAGCTGGCGGAGATGTCCCACAGGTTAGACATCGGGTACACCATCTACGATGGTGAGGGCAGGAAGTACCAAAAGCCCACCTAGCTCTACATCCACTCGCCGCTTTGAGCGGCGACTCCTATCGCAGATCTCCGGCCTACCTCAGGATGTGCCCTTTACCTGCGAGGAATCTCTCGACGTCTTCGAATGTCGGTATCGCCTCAACGTCGCCGCGTACCGTGACGCAAAGGGCTCCGGCGGCGTTGGCCACCTCCAGAGACCTCTCAAGGGTAAAGCCCCTCAGCCTGCAGGAGAGGAAGGCCGCGTCGAAGGCATCACCCGCCCCGACGGTATCGATCACTGGGACCTCGTAGGCGGGCTTCATCGCCTTCTCCCCGTCGGAGGTGGCGACGTAGGCCCCCTTGTCGCCCAGCTTAACGACAACGGTGTGGGGCCCCAAGGAGATGAGCTTCTCCGCCGCCCCCTCAGGATCGCTGTCTCCCACCATTATCTCCGCGTCCTGGGTGTCCGTGAAGACGATGTCCGTGGAGCCTATGTATCCAGAGATCACCCTCCTGGCCTCCTCTGGGCTCCAGAGCTTGAGCCTGATGTTTGAGTCGAAGGACACCTCCACGCCGGCGTTGCGGGCGACCTCAAAAGCTCTCTCCACCGCCTTCCTGCAGGAGCCGCTCAGCGCCAGGGTGATCCCGGTGGTGTGGAAGACCTTCGCCGAGGAGACGTAATCGACATCGACGTCATCTGGTCCCAGCCTGCTCGCCGCTGATCCCCTCCTGTAGTAGTAGATGACGCTCTTCCCTGGCAGGGGGTAGTCCCTCTGTACGAAGTAGAGGCCCGTGGGGGCCTCGCGGTCGAAGGCGACATGCGATACGTCCACGCCCTCCCCCTTGAGGAAGTTGTGGATGTAGTGCCCCAGCTCGTCGTCCCCCAGCTTGCTGATCCATCCCGCAGCATAGCCCATCCTGACGGTGCCGACGGCGACGTTGGACTCCGTCCCCGCGGCGTGCTTCTCGAAGTAGTTGACGTACCTGAGAGGTCCGGAGGTAAACGCGTTGAGCTGGATCATCGTCTCCCCCATCGTCACTATCTCAAGCATACAGGATCACCCCGTTTGCCCTCCGGCACTCTTCGCCTCAGATATCCATACAATGCATCGCTCTACCTTTTCCTTTATCTCCCCGTACATGCCCCCCTCCACCAAGTCCCTCCTGATCAAGTCGGAGCCGATGTTCAACGCGACTGCCCCGGCGCCGATCCAGGCGGTGATGTCGTCCCTGTTGGCCTTGACGCCGCCCGAGGGCATCAACTGGGTGTGGGGCATGGGTCCTAAGATGGATTTGACGAACCTGGGGCCGAGTGTGCTGGCTGGAAAGAGCTTTATGATCGCCGCCCCCATCTCCTCGGCCTCCGTAATCTCGGTCGGTGTCTGGCAGCCGGGGATGTACAGCACCCTCCGCCGGTTGCAGAGCCCGGCCACGCCGCGGTTGAACGACGGTCCCACCACGAAGGCAGCCCCGGCGTTGATATAGGACGCCGCCGTACCGAGATCGATGATGGTCCCCGCTCCCAGGACCACGTCGGGCAGTTCCCCAGCGCACCACTCAGAGAGAGCGCTGAAGACGTCGTACGCGCGATCCCCTCTATTTGTGAACTCGACGACCCTCGCCCCACCCCCATGGCACGCCTCCACCACGCTCCGGGCCACCTCCGACACGCCGCTGTGGAAGACCGGGATCAGCCCCGTTCCGAGAATCTCGTCGATAACCCTGCGCCTCTCCAACTTGGGCATCGCGACACCGGTCTTCAGTTAGTCTGATCTATTTTAAACCTCGCGCCGGACAATTGGAGCCCCAAGGTATCCTTATTTTGAGTCTTTTTCGACTTCGTCGGACGTGGAGAATCGGGTGATCCCATAAAGGCTTAAGGGCTCACAGTTCGACGCTGAGTTCTCGTGGAGCGGAATCTTAAAGTGCATTCGCCCGCGTTATCCATCTGATGTCGAAGAAAGAGCTGGACGCGGCCTTGTGCGAGAGCTGCGGTCAGCCCCTGTTCCTGGACAAGGAGGAGTGCAAGGCTTTCATCGAGGGCAGGATGAAGGAGGGCTTCATCGTCTGCAGCTGCTGCGGGACGGAGACAAAGGCAAAGTAACGCCAGCCTCTCCTTTTCAACACTCACATTGCCCTGTCACGCGCTATTGCTAAAATCGTTATATCGCGAGTAGACCGGTTATTCAGTGTCTATGGTGTCTCATTTGCGTAACCACGAACGTAGCCAGCGCCGCCCCAAGTGCGATCGATATGCCCGGGAAACCGGGTATCCCTGTCTGCCCCGAGGGTGATGATGGGGATTCGAGCTGGCTCACGGACCTCTGCTGAATGGTTACTGAGCAGGTGTCGACATCAGCTTGATATCCTTCCTTCTCGACGCCCACAAGGACGCTGTATGTCCCAGCCTCGATGCCTTCAGTGCTCAGGGTCACCTCGTAGCTCCCTGACCCTTGGGACGGGAGGGCGAAGTCCTCACCGTCGAAGGAGACTGTGGCCTCGGCGTCACTAACAGGTCTGCCGTCCTGGTCGGTGACGCCTACGGTCACCGTCAGAGGTGTGCCCTCGGTGAGCGTCGAGGCGGAGAGAGTGGTCGAGACGGCCAGGCTGAGGACCACGGGGGCGCGGCTGTTCAGCGCGAAGCTGGTGTCTGTGAGGGTGATGCTGATGGAGGTGGTGATGGAGTACTCGTTGTTGTTGTAATAGAAGTCCGAGGAGCTGACGATACCCGTGCCTAGGTGGACGGTCATGTCCTTCCAGCTGGTCTCGATCGGGGTGAATCCCGAGTAGCTGCGGGTTTTCCCGTGGACCGTGACGTACGCGTCGCCTACCGTGACCTCCCTCTCGGGGAGGTTGTCGATGCTGGCGTAGACGAGGTCGGCAAGGGGCACACCGTCGAGCTCCAGGGGGAAGAGGACGGCGCCGGCGAATGAGCCGTCCTCGGAGGCGATGGAGACGCCGTCCTCGTCGGCTGTGTGCCACGTGTAGCTGTCGTAGGGGACGTTGATCTGGACCCGGGTCTCGTCCTCGGTGGAGACGTACTGGATCGTGCTCCTCTGCTTAACCAGGATGTGGCCGCCTTGGACGTCCGCGATCACCCAGGTACTGTCCCATTCCCCTTGGCTCGACGACGTCCCGGTGCCCATGGAGCCCGTAAACGTGGAGTCGTCGACGTGCCATGAGATAGTGTCCCCGGGCTCGACGCCCCACGTGGCGTATACCGCGGCGGCCGGGGGATCGGGGGGGCTGGTCCCCAGGGTGTCGAGGATGTGGGAGATGAACTGGGGGAGGAGCTCGTCCATGTAGCCGTAGGCGTCCATGTCGTCCAAGGGCGAGTAGAAGAACAGGAAGAGGAACCTCCCGTGGACGAACACTCGCTCCCGGGGGACGAACCTCTGGTAGAGGGGGCCGTTATTCCCCTGGTAGCCCAGGCCGCTGATGTACTCCTGGTCCACGGCCTGGAGCCGGTACTCGTCCTCGGCGGCCTCGGGGGTGGCGAACTCGATCACCTCCTGCCAGACGATGGCTTCGCCCCTCTGGTAGCTGGCGAGGATGATTGTCACCGGTTGCTCTCCCAGGATGAAGTCGTTGGGGACTCCCCCGATGTCCTCCATGAAGGCCACATACTCTGGGTACGTGTACAGGTCAGCCAGCAGGGTGTAGCCCTCGGCCTCCATGAGCATATCCAGAGCCGTCACCTCGGCCGAAGCTGACGGAGCGGGGGCGAGGAATGGTCCAACACACAGCCCTACCAGCAGAACGATCAGGATGACGCTCTTCTTGTCACCGTTCATACGCAATGTTACACCTCCTTTCGATTTTAAGGAGATGGTGGGGATACAGTCGGCGAATATATCAGATTTATGGAGTCTGATTCTCCTGACCGAGTTGGAAGTCGACGAGGCGCCCCCTGTCTCCAACTCTTATCCCCGGTCGAGGGTAGTCTTCCCTGATGGAATATGGTCACAGTTGAGACGTTGCTGGATGTGGTGCCCACCGTGAGCCTGATCGTGGTGCTCGCATACTACGCCATGCAGATCAAGATCCTGAACAAGAACCGGAGGCTGCAGATGATCCAGCAGCTCTGGGACTGGATATCCACAGAGGAGGGCTACAGTAACCTCAACGAGCTCATGACGATGAAGTGGGAGGACTACGAAGACTTCAACCGAAGGTACGGCGCAGAAAACAACCCCGACTCCTACGCCAAGAGGTTCGCGGTCTGGAGGAAGATGAACGGCCTGGGCTACCTGGTCAAGGAGGGCGCGGTGGACGTCGAGACTGTGTACGAGCACGCAGGCGGCAGGATCATCTGGATGTGGATGAAGTTCGAGCCGATAGTCCAGGAGATCCAGAAGAACTTCCCCTACATCGGCAAGTGGTGGGAGTATCTGGCAAAGGAGCTGCAGGTCGTTCAACGGCGGCGGTAAGATCGGCTCGAGTTCCCAACGTTCTGGTCAAGTGCCCCAACGTAGATAGCCACCCTTTCTCTTTCCCAACTTTTATCACTTGAGAAGGACTATGAGGCTTGGAGTTGTTCGATGTCTACTAGAGAGAAGATAGTCAGCCTTACGCCGCTGGAGCCGGATTTCTTCAAGGCGAACTTTGGGAGATGGATCGATTTCCAAGAGGTTGATCTGGCGATACTTCCGGGGGACGCGTCAGAGGAACAGGTGTGCGAGGCGGTCGCCGATGCCACGGTGATCTTCGGCGACGGCAGGCACTTCATCCCCGTTACCCGTAGGATTATGGAGGCGGCGCCGAGGCTGAAGATCATCCAGATGCCCAGCGTGGGCTACGACGAGGTCGACCTCAAAGCAGCGGACGAGCTCGGGATCCCCGTGGCCAACACGCAGGGCTGCAACGCGCCGTCCGTGGCGGAGCACGCGATCATGTTCATGCTGGTCCTGCTAAAGAGGGGGCTGCTCAACCACGAGGCGACGCTCAGGGGTGAATGGCCGCAGATGGACATAGCCGTCGGCGGGAAGGTCTTGGAGCTCGGCGGAAAAACCCTGGGCATCCTAGGGCTCGGTGCAATAGGGACCGAGGTGGCGAAGAGGGCCCGGGTTTTCGGCCCCCAAATCATCTACAACAAGCGCAGCAGGCTCCCAGAGGACGAGGAGAAGAGACTGGGAGTCGAGTACGCCGGCTTCGACGAGCTGCTCCAGCTGTCGGACATCCTTTCCGTCCACGTCCCGCTGACCCCGGAGACCTGGGGCATGATCGGCAGGGAGGAGATCGCGATGATGAAACCGGGCGCCATACTCCTGAACCTCGCGAGAGGAGGGGTCGTGGACGACGCGGCGCTGGCCGAAGCGCTGAGGGAGGGGAGGCTATCCGGCGCTGGGCTGGACGTCTTCCAGGACGAGCCACTGGGGCCTGGTAGCGTCTTCGTCGGTGTAGAGAACGTCATGACGTCGCCCCACGTGTCTGGCGCATCGAAGGAGACCATGGGCAGGGGTTTCAAGATGTGCGGGGAGAACTTGGCCAGGGTGTTCAGGGGCGAGGACCCGGAGTACGTGGTGAACCTGAAATAGGCGGCCCCCTGCACTACGCCCTGAACTCAAGACACAATTCTGTCCTTTCATTTGCATCAAACCTCGTCGGAGTCCAATCCGCATCAAATTAACGGCAAGTGGGACACCCCTCAAAAAACAGATATGGAGACACGACAACTCAGATCCATGACCTACCTCGTCGGCACAGACATCGGGACCCTCGGCACGAAGACCGTCATCACCGACACACAGGGCAACGTCCAAGCCTCCACCTACCAGGAGTACGGCGTCCTCAACCCCCAGCAGGGATGGGCGGAGCAGTGGCCCGAAGTCTGGGCCCAAGCCACCTACGCCACCATCAGACAGGCCATCAAGCAGTCCAAAATCAACCCCGCCGACATCGCCGGAGCCTCCATCAGCAGCCTCTACGGCGGAAGCGGCATCCCCCTCGACTCGGACATGAGGCCCCTACGCCCCTGCATCATCTGGGCTGACCGCAGGGCGACCGAGGAGTGCCGCTGGCTCAGGGAGAATATCGGAGTCGACCACCTCTACGAGGTCACAGGCAACGTCGTCGACCCCTACTACGGCTACACCAAGATGCTCTGGATCAAGGGCAACGAGTCCGAGATCTGGGGGAGGCTCCACAGGTTCGAGACCCCCAACGCCTACTGCATTAGGGCCATCACAGGGGAGGAGAGCGTCGACTACAGCAGCGCCGGCAACTACGGAGGAATATTCGACATCCACGGCCGGGACTGGTCCGAGGAGCTAATGGAGCGCCTGGGGATCCCGCGAGCCCTGTTCCCCGAGAAGATCTTCTCATCCGAGGAGGTCGTGGGGGAGACCACGCGGGAGGGCTCGCGGCTCACCGGCCTCAAGATCGAGACGCCCGTCTGCGCGGGGGGCATCGACGCCGCCGTTAGCGCCCTGGCGGGGGGAGCCATCCAGGACTGCGACCTGGCCTCCATGCTCGGCACCTCCATGTGCAACGGCGTGATCAACCACACCCCCCGCCTCTCCCCCCGCATGGTCAACTTCCCCTACGTCGTCAACGGCCGGCGCTACACCTACAGCTTCACCGGGATCACCACCGCCGGATACTGCGTCAGGTGGTTCAGGGACCAGCTGGGAGCGGAGGAGGTCAAAGAGGCGGAGAGGACGGGCGTCGACGCGTACAGGATCCTGGACGAGGCGGCCGAGAAGGTCCCGCCCGGGAGCGAGGGGCTCGTCTTCCTCCCCCACCTCATGGTCGGCGAGCGCGCCCCCTACTGGGACGAGCACCTCAGGGGCGGCCTCCTCGGCCTCGGGGTCTACCACACCAAAGCCCACGTCTTCAGGGCGGTCCTTGAGGGAGTTGCCTATGCCATGAGGTATAGCCTGGAGGCGGCCTGGGAGGCGGGGGTCGAGATCAACAGGGCGACCCTCGTCGACGGCGGTGCCAGGTCCCCTCTCTGGAGGCAGATCATCGCCGACGTCACGGGCGTCTCCATGAGCTACATCCCCGATGCGCAGGGAGCGCCGCTGGGGGACGCCATCCTCGCCGGCCTCGGCACAGGCGTCCTCAAGGACCACGCGGTCATCGACAGCTGGATAAAGGAGAAGATACCCACCAGGCCCAAACCGGGGAACTCCGAGACCTACGACAGGATGTACGCCATATACAAGAGGTGCCTGGAGGCCAACGGCACCGTGTTCGAGGCCATGAGCGCTAATCCATAGCCCAGCTCACGCCCAGACATTGAACTCCATTCCGCACTCGGGGCACCTGAGCTCGTTCTTCCCCGATCTGAGTCTGATCCTGGCCGAGAAACCGCAGCCTGGACACCTAACGTTCTTGGAGCTCATGGGGCATCAGTACCCCATAATTTTTGAGCTTGATAAACTTTCGCGGAGGCACGAGGATGTGAGAAGGAGCAGCCCACGGCCCTACTGGGTGGCGACCTTCGGCTGGTACTCCTGGAAGATGTCACCGTAGGCCCTGCAGAAGTACTCGCAGGCCTCCATGGCCCCCGTTCTCCCCCTCTCCGTGAGGCGGTAGATCTTCCTTCTGCCCTCCTGTCGGGCCTCCACGAGCCCGTTCTTCTCCAGCTCGCCGAGCGCCGGATAGAGCGTGCCGGGGTTCGGCCTAGTCCCCCGCCGCGCCTCGAGCTCGTCGGCGATCTCCTGTCCGTACATGTCTCTCTTGGTGAGCAGCCAGAGGATGGTGAAGGATAGGAGGCCCCTCATGTCGCAGCAGTTTGGGATGGGGTTCTCGCAGCAGTCTTCCATTGCGTATTATTGGACGACCGATACATTTAAATTATTGCATGGAATAGTATCGGATGTCCGATAATAGTGTGATACGACATGGTTGAGAACAGCGAGAAGATCAAGGAGCACGTGAGGGAGACGTACTCCCAGGTCGCCCAGAGGGCGCAGGCATCCTGCGGATGCGGCTGCGGGACGGCGTCGACGGCGAGCTGCTGCGGCCCCGTCTCCAAGGACGCCTACGTCCAGGGGATAGGCTACTCTCTGGAAGATATCAAGGAGCTCCCGGAGAGCGCCGTTGGCGCCGCCGCGGGATGCGGAAACCCCACGGCCATCGCCGGGCTGAAGGAGGGCGAGGTGGTCCTGGACCTGGGCTCAGGGGGAGGGATAGATGTCTTCCTCTCCGCGAAGAAGGTGGGCCCCAAGGGCAAGGCTATCGGCGTTGACATGACCGACGAGATGCTGAACCTTGCACGCAAGAACGCCGAGGAGCTGGGCTTCGAGAACGTCGAGTTCAGGAAGGGCGACATCGAGGACCTCCCTGTGGAGGACGAGTCCGTCGACGTCATCATCAGCAACTGCGTCATCAACCTGGCCCCCGACAAGGATAAGGTCTTTAGGGAGGCCTACAGGGTGCTCAGGCCCGGCGGAAGGATAACCGTCTCCGACATAGTCACCGACGGCCCGCTGCCCCAGGAGATCAAGGACAACCCCGACGCCTGGGCGGCATGTGTCTCGGGAGCCCTCGACAAGGAGGAGTACCTGCAGAAGATCAGGGACGCCGGCTTCCAGGATGTCAAGGTGCTGGACTGCAGGGGATTCGGCCTCGTCTACAGCGCCGAGGTAGAGGCATTCAAGGGAGCGCACGGCTGAAACGATGTCGGAGTGCTGCGCCCAGACTGAATACCAGACCTGGAAGCGAGATTCCGAGCAGACGCTAATTGAGCTCCCCCCGGCGCTCGGGTTCGGCGAAGACATCACTCTGGCCAATGGAAACGTCGTGCTGCTCAGCGACGAGACTATGAAGTACCTGGAAGCGCTGAACCGAGTGATCCTCATTGAGGAGGACAGGGTGCTCAGCCTCGGTGAGACCGTCGCAAGGGTGCTCGACTTCTATAGAAGGTTCGTAAGGTTCGCCTGAGCCTCCCATTTTCTTGAATTAATTATTAATTCATAATCCCCCTATGAGATATGGGTACAAATGGCTCACAGGCTCTTCTCTGACGTGCCACAGATCATCTCCATCGTGAGGGCCTCCCTCGACGGCGCCGTGAACCTGAAGAAAGAAGTGAGAGAACACCTCGAGATAGGCGATGGTTCGGTAGTACACATGAACATCGGCGATGAGGTGACCCTATCAAAGGAGGGGGGCGAGGGCGTCGAAGTGCCCATCAGGGGCAGGGGAATCGTCCTGCCGATTGAAGCCATCGCAAGGCTGGGCTTGGAAAAAGGGGGCCTCGTCGGCTTCGTCCAGAGGCCGGGGGCCATCGCGGTCAAGAGGGTGGAGCTCGAGGAGGAGGGTGCAGATTTCTCATCGCTCTTCGACCTGGAGACGCCGACTGTGATCACCAGGAGGGTGGAGACCAACCCTCTTCCTGAGGAGCTGCTCCCAGCGCTCATCGAGAGGAACAGGGATCTGAAGCTGAACCACGAACTGGAAGGATTCCTCAAGGGGAGGCAGACCCTAGAGGCGCTTAAGACCAGGGAGATCCTCGGAGTGCCCGAGAACTCGGACACCGAGCTCAGGGAGGCGCTCACCGCGCAGAGGCTGGACAAACAGGAGAGCGACGGATCCTGGGGAGGGGGCGTCACCGCTACGGCGAGGATGCTCAGGGAGATGGCCGAGCTGGACCTTAACAGGGACGACCCCGGCGTGAAGAGCGCCGCCGCGTGGCTGCTGTCGAGGCCCGAGTCGCCCCACAACCCGGGGATGTTCTTCCTGAGGGACGAGCTGGTGGGGGAGCAGGTGGAACTGGTCGAGAGGCGGACGAAGCAGAAGACCGGGAGTCGACCCAGGTTCAGGAAGCTATTAGCCTCGGAGAACAAGCTCGTGGCCCAGGGCGACCCAATGATCAAGAAGGCGTGCGGCCCCCGCATCATGTGGCCCAACTCAATCGTCGTCGAGGCCTTGCTCAAGGCGGGATACGAGGACGATGAGCGCGTCCAAGCGAACCTGGGGATGCTGTCCCACGGCCACTGGTGCGAGTGTGGGTACCAGCACGGCAGGAGCGGATGGAGAGAGAGTAGGGGGACTCTCACCGACGAGGAGATCACAAACCTGGAGCGCAAGTTTATCAACCAGTACAGGTTCGGCCACCCTGGGCTGAGCAGCCTGGAGGAGCTGGCTGAGAAGGACCTGGCCCACAAGGTGGGGCCGAAGCTCCCAAGGGTCTCTGAGACGGAGGAGGACGGAGTCCGGAGGTACCCCCTGTACCGGGAGGGGCAAGTCCAGGGCTGCGAGCTCCTGACCGCGAGGGCACTCCACCTGACGAAGGACGAGAGGCTCAGACGCCTCGTCGAGGCATACCTGTGGCGGCTCGCCGCGGTCCAGAGGGAGGACGGCAGGTTCCACTACATCGGCAGGAGCGGCCGCTACGTGAACAACGTCTTCCACGAGCAGCAGCCGGGGATGTTGGAGTTCTTCGCTAGGTTCGACCACCCCGTCTCCCACGTCGTCATCCACCGTTCCCTCCCCTGGATCGTGGAGAACCAGAACGAGGACGGCTCGTGGGGGCAGGAGCCGCACAGGGACGTCGCCACCCTGGCAGTCGTGAGGGCGCTGGACAGGATAGGGTTCTTCGGGGAGCCCTGAAGTCCCAACTCTTTTATCCGGATCCGCGACAGAGGGATACAAACCGAATTGGAGTACGGCGCTCAATCCGAGTACGGCCGCCTCAGGAAGGTGCTGATGCACTGGCCCACGGAGGAGATGAGGAGGATCACACCGGGGAACAGGGGCTCGTACCTCTTCAGGGACGTGGTCTACTGGAAGGAGTTTCAAAGGGAACACGACGTCTTCACGGACGCGCTGAGGGGGGAGGGGGTCGTTGTGCTCCTGATGGAGGACCTCCTCCAAGAGGGGAACTCCAGGACCGCCGCGAACCTGCCCAACCTCGTCTACACGAGGGACGTATGCACAGTGAATAGTCAGAGGGCCTACACGCCGAGGGTGACCTACCAGGCCAGGTACGCCGAGCCCCTCCTCGTCGAGAGGGTGATGAAGGAGCTCGGGATCTCCATCGCCCACTGTGTCACACCTCTAGGGGTCGTCGAGGGGGGAGACTTCGTCTAGCTCAACGAGGGGACCGTGATGATGGGCTTCGACACCCGGAGCAACGAGGTCGGTGTCGAGGAGTTCGTCGCCGTCATACTGCCCTCCTTCCGAGTCCATCTGGACGGGGCGCTGATGATGGCCACCGACCTCGCCCTGTTCCACAAGGCCTCCCTCGGCCTCTTCCCGGCATATGTGTATGACCGGAATGGGGGGGTGGAGATCGCCTACTTGGAAGAGTACCTGAAGGGAAAGGGGGTGGAGCTCGTCTACGCAAACGACACCGAGATACGGATGTTCGGCACCAACATCATCGGCCTCGGCGGGGGCAAGTGCGTCTCATACGAGTGGAACGAGATGATCATGGGAATCTTGGAGGAGCGGGGCTTCGACGTCATCGGCATACCGGGGAGCCAGCTCAGCATCGGGGGCGGCGGACCCCACTGCAGGACCTGCCCCATACTCCGGGACTGATCAGAGCCTCAGGCCGTTGGAGGCCCTTTTCCCGTCCACGTACAGGTTCCCCTCCCCGGCAAGTGCGAAGTGGCCCTCCGATATCATCTGGATCGAGAGCGGGAAGATCACCCAGTCACCCCTCTCCTTGAGCCTTTCCTGGTGCTCGTCGACGACCTTCCTGAGGAGCTTCCTGTCGTCGTTGAGGTCGGCTGTACTGACTCCTTCGGGGAGCTCCACGGGCACCGGCTCCGAGATGACTAGCACCTCGCCGTGGTCCACCTTCTCCCTGACGATGTGGGTGGAGGCCCTGAGCTCCGTCTCGCCCGCCAGGATGGCGTCCCTGACGACGTGGATCCCGACGTACTTCCTGTCCTCCCCGTCCATGATGGAGAGGTCGGCAGGGTGGACGTTTAGCATCCTACCAGCGAACCGCTCCAGCAGCGGCTGCGTGGTAACGCTCATGTAGCCGGCCAGCGCAACCACGTCGATGGCGTGGGGTTCGACGGCGTCAAGGACCAGCCTGTCGAACTCCGGGCGCAGCGTCAGGTCGCCGGCCCTCTTCACCCCGCGGGCCCTGTAGAAGTCCCTGATATCGACGCACTCGTAGGCGATGCCGTGCTCCTCGGCGATGTCCTTTGCCTTGCACCTCTTGCTTCCGTCCCTCTTCAGCCTGTCGTCGCTGACGTCGGTGAAGATGAGCACTACTTCGTAGCCGGAGCCCTCACGGCGGGAGAAGTCGATGATCTTCCTAGCGTTGGTACCCGAGCCCGAGACGAAGCACGCCACGCGCATCCTCCTTCCGGAGTCTGGGGAGAAGAGGGGTGTGGGTTCCATGTTTGATAACTTGGGCCACTAATATTTGAAGAAGGTGCAGCCCGGGCCGCTCAGTTTCACCCATCTCCCCGGCCCAAGTTGATGCGTCCCATTTATAGCCTGTCGCCCGACTCAATTGGCCTGACCCATTATGGCTCAGGAGACGATTATCGAGATCGCGGAAGACCCCCCAGCCGATGAGATCAATGACGCCCTAACCGTCTGCGGGGCGTGCCACCACCTGGTGCCCAGGACGATGGTCTGCCTCTACTGCGGCGCCCCGATCCTTTTCAAGGAGCCGGGAGCCGTGAGCTAGCGAGTTGTTTTATACTTTCTGAAACACCTGTTTCCTCGAACCAAGTTGTCAGACAAAGTGGAGAAGGTTTTCATAACCATAGACATGGAGGGGATCAGCGGCATCGTCGACGGACGTCAGACGGGACGTGATCCAGGAGAGTACGCGACCGGCCGGAAGCTGATGGTGGGCGATCTCAACGCCGCCGTCGAGGGAGCCCTTGCAGCGGGCGTCAAGGAGGTCGTCGTCTCCGACGCCCACGGGGGCATGAAGAATGTCCAGCCCGAGGAGGTGCACGAGGAGGCGTACCTCATCAGGGGCTCGCCCAAGCCCTGGTCGATGATGGAGGGGATCGGCGACGAGTTCGACGCAGCCCTCTACGTCGGCTACCACGCCATGAAGGGAACGGAGAACGGCATCCTCGCCCACACTATCTCCGGGGGAACCGTGGACGGCATCTGGATCAACGGCAGGGAGACCGGGGAGTTCGGTCTCAACGCCGCCCTCGCGGGCTGGCACGGCGTCTCCTCGGTGTTTATAGCGGGCGACGCAGCCGTCGCGGCGGAGGCCAGATCCTTCGTCCCCAACATCAGCGCTGCGGTGGTCAAGTGGGGCGTCGGGAGGCAGGCGGCCAAGTGCCTCAACCCGAAGAAGGCGAGGGCCCTCATCAAGAAGACAGTGACCGAGGCGCTGGGAACCGTCGGGAGCGTCCAGCCCTTCGTGGTCGACGAGCCCGTCGAGTTCAAGCTCAGGTTCACCAACTCGGTGGGAGGCGACGCAGCTGGGATGCTGCCCTATGCAGAGAGAATCGACGGCAGGACCATAAAGGCGACCTTCGACGACTACCCTCTGGCCATGAGGGGGCTCAGGGGCGCCATCTCCCTGGGCGGCGGCGCCCTGCGCCGCTGAACCCCATTTTTCTAATGTTTTTCGAGCAAAAACGTTTTATGCAACGGCCCTCCCGTGAGTGAGAAATGGACCTGACGCCCCTGCTGGCCTCCTTCGCGCTTTTCTCGCTGATGGAGTTCGGGGACAAGACTCACATCGCTGTCATAACGCTGTCCATGAAGAACCGGGCGGTGGACGTCTTCGTCGGGGCCCTCGCCGCCTTCGCGATCGTGGACGGCGCCAGCGTCCTCCTGGGGGGTTTCATCGCGGACCTGCTGCCTACCTACTGGATCAACGTCGGCTCGGGCATCCTCTTCCTCGTCTTCGGCGTCCTCACCCTCATCGGCAAGGAGGAGGAAGGGGAGGTCGTGGAGGGGAAGAAGAACGCTATAATCTCCGCCCTGAGCCTGGTCACACTGATGGAGCTGGGGGACAAGACGCAGTTCACCTCCTTCGTCCTGGCGGCCCGCTACGGTAGCCCGCTCCTCGTCTTCCTGGGCATCATGCTGGGCTCCGCCCTCATCACGGGCAGCGGCGTCGTCATCGGTAAGGGGCTGCTCAAGATCGTGCCTGAGCGCTACATGAGATACATCGCAGCAGCGTTGTTTATCCTGTTCGGGGTCGTCTTCCTAGCCGGCGCCCTCCTGGGAATCGAGATCCTCTAGCACCCGGGGCCGGCCCAAGGAAACTATTTTGAGGCGCCGTACGACTCCCTGAGATGGGAGAGAACCAAGTGAGTATCGGCGACCGCAAGATCGTCCTCGTAGCAGCGCTAATCCTAGTCTCAGGGCTGGCCTGGTGGTACATGGGAGCCAGAGGGCCGGAAGAGGGAATCATGGTTGGTTCGAGGGCGCAGGACTTCACAGTGGTGGGCCTCGAAGGCGACAGCTTCGTCCTCGCCGAGCATCGAGGCGAGCTGGTGATCATCGACTTTATGACGACGTGGTGCGGGCCGTGCGAGCTCCAGCTACGGGAGCTCGAGGAGCTCTACGACAGCGGCAGCGGGTTCAGAATCATCTCTGTGGAGATCGACCCGACGCTCCGTGAGCAAGCCTTCCAAGTCTGGGCGACCGACAAGGGGTTCAAGTGGCTAGTCGGCCAGTCCCCGGAGGCTGGCAGACAGTACAAGGTGGGCACCATACCCACAATTGTCGTCGTGGACAAGGAGGGCGAAATCGTGTACAAGGCCAACTTCACGACGTTCGAGCAGCTCAGGAGCCTCGTAGAGCAACACGGCTAACCAGCCCACGCCCAGTACAGCCCAAATCCTCAGACTGGTAGGCTCCGGAGCCCGGTCGACGCCCAGTGCAACAGTTTTATGGAGTCCAGCTGTAATGGTCGATCGATGGGATTCTGATGGATCCTCGGATTGTGTTGATCGGCGCCGGGAGCAGCGAGTTCGGCTTCAACTCCGTGCTCGACGCCCTGAACATCGAACAACTGCGCGGGTGCAACCTTGTACTCCACGACATCGACGCCGGTAGGCTGGAGACGATGGCGAGCCTCGCTGGGAGGATGGTGGAGGCGACGGGATCGGGGATCGAGCTGGAGTCGACCATCGACAGGATGGAGGCCCTCGCGGGCGCCGACTTCGTCGTCCTCTCCATCGAGGTGGACAGGATAAACAGGTGGAGGATGGACTGGGAGATCCCCTTCAAGCACGGGATCAGGCAGGTCATCGGCGAGAACGGCGGCCCCGGTGGACTCTTCCATACCCTCCGGAACGTGCCCCCCATCCTTGCGATCTGCCGTGACATGGAGGATCTCTGCCCCGATGCCCTGCTCTTCAGCTATACTAACCCCGTCTCACGTCTCTGCCTCACCATCGACAGGTACACAGAGATCAGGTCCGTGGGGCTCTGCCACGAGGTGGAGCACCAGATGCGGCGCCTCTCCAAGGTGATGGGCGTCCCTACGGCTATCGTCGATGCGGTCTCCGCTGGACTCAACCACTTCAGCTGGTTCTTGGAGCTGCGGCTCAAGGACGGCGAGGACGCCTACCCCATGCTCAACGAGGGGCTCAAGAGTGTGGAGCACGGCTTCCAACCGCTCTGCCGGGCTATGTACGACAAGTTCGGCCTCTACCCCTCAACGGACGACAACCACATGGGGGAGTACCTGGCCTACGGGTGGCAGGCCTGCCCCGAGGTGGACAGGAGCCCCAGCTGGATAGACAGGATGGAGGCGTCGGGCAACGAGAAGTGGCTCGGCGTCAAGAGGATCATCGACGGCGTGGACCCCCTGGACGTGGAGGGGCGCCTCTCCGGGGAGAGGGTGATGCCCATCATCGCCGGCATCGTATCCAACAGCCGCCACCTGGAGTACCAGGTGAACCTCCCCAACGAGGGGCAGGTGAGCAACCTCATCGAGGGCGCCGTGGTCGAGAGCCCCGCCGTCGTCGACGGCAGCGGAGTCCACCCCGTCCACGTGGGCCCCCTCCCCGACGGGCTCGCAGCCCTCTGCAACATCCAGATCATGGTGCAGGACCTCGTCGTGGAGGCCGCAGTCAACGGCGACAGGGAGATCGCCCTCCAGGCGATGCTCGCCGACCCAGTGGTGCAGGACCTGCAGGCGGCGAGGCTGGCCTTCGAAGAGCTTATGGAGGCCCACGCCGATCTCCTACCCCAATTCATGGAGGAGAGCTGATTGCACATAGTGTTCATCGGGGCGCACCCCGACGACGAGACGTCGGCCAGCGGCACCATCGCCAAGTACACCGCCCAAGACCACAGGGCCACCATCGTGATGGCGACCCGTGGCGGACGGGGCCACTGGAAGATCCCCAGCGACGAGCTGGAGGCGATCCGGGAGGAGGAGATGGGGAATGCGGCGGAGATCCTAGGGGCGAAGGTCAGGTTCCTGGACCACAGGGACGCCGACGTCCCCGGTGGAGACGCTTTCAGGGAGGAACTCGTGGACGTGGTTAGGGAGCTGAAGCCGGACGTGGTCATCACCTTCCACCCGCAGGTGTGGAGGGACGACCACAGGAGGGTAGGCCTGGCCGCGGCGGACGCCTGCTTCAAGGCCTGCCTCCCCCTGGTGGAGACCCGGTTCCCGGCGCACAGGCCGGTGCCGGACATCTACTTCATCGGTAGGCCCATGGTCCCCGTGGAGCCGGACACGTACATCGACATCACCGACCACATGAAAGTCAAGCTCGAGGCCTTCAGGCAGCACAGGAGCCAGTGGGTGAAGTGGGACATCGACGATGACGACAGCACCATGCCCATCGAGGAGATCGAGGCCATGATGCGCCACAGGGCCCGGCAGCGCGGCATGGAGTCAGGGGTCACCTACGCAGAGGCCTTCATCTCGCAGTACCTCCGCAAGAGGGCCCTCGACTTTTTCCCGCTGAAGCGGTGACCCCCAAGGACCGCTATTGTCCCGCCTCTCCACTCAAGAAGGAAAAAAATGTGTAAGAATTCCTAGATGTTGCCCCTGTTCCTGGTGTACAGGTAGTATCCGATGACGGCCCAGTATCCCAGATAGACGATCACCCTGAGCCACTCAGGATTGCCGTCGTAGCCCACCAGCGCCTTTAGTATCGACCCGACAACCCCCTTCTCGTGGAGCGCCGGGTAGCTGCCATCGGGGTTCACAGGCGGGTTCACGTCGAAGGCGGGCTCCCCGAGGGGGCCGAGGTCGACGCCGACCTTCTCCCCAGCCTCGATGAGCTCGTGGACCCCGTAGCCGGCCAAGCCAGCGGCGAAGACCACCAGCAGTATACTGGTGTAGGTGAAGAACGCCTTGACGTCGAGCCTGCGTGTGCCCCTGACCAGGAACACCGCCAGCACCAGCACGATGGCGCTCCCGGCGAGCAGCCCGATCAGGGTCCCCGTGGGGTCCTGGAAGAAGGACGTGGAGAGGAAGAGCACGGTCTCCAGCCCCTCCCGGAAGACGGCGACGAAGCTCAGGGCAGCGATTCCGTAGAGCTCGCCTGAACCGATGGCGACTTCGATGTTCTCCTCTAGCTCGCCCCTGATGCCCCTGGAGTGCTTGATCATCCAGAGGATCATGTAGGTGAGCACCGCCACTGCCGTCAGTGACGCCACGCCCTCGAAGAGCTCGGCAGCGAACTCGTCGAGGCCTCCGTAGACCACCTGCAGGGCGATGCCCAGCATCAGGCTGACGGCGATCGCCGCACCGGCTCCGAGGTAGGCGTAGGCATTAAGGCGCTCCTTTCCCACTCTCCTGAGGTAGGATACCATGATGGCGACTATCAGCGCCGCCTCCAAGGCCTCCCTGAAGGTGATCAGCAGGCTTGGGAATAGTCCTTCATACATCATTTTAACGCACCAAATTTAGGCTGTCCTAAATTCCTTCTCCCGCTACACCCTTGAACCGTCGTATATATACCTTTCACACGGCGACGACGCCCAGACGGAAAAAGGCTTAATGCCCGCTTGGCGCAAGATAGTTTGGTCTCAAGGTTGTCTACATCACTACTTGAGAGGGAGAGCAACTGGAGGCGGGGGTCGATCCCCAGGGTCGATTACCACTGCCACATTTCCATGACGGAGTACTCGGACATCGAGCACCCCACCGTGGTCTCGGTCACACTGGAGGAGTTCCTCGCGGACCTCGACGAGGCTGGAATCGAGAAGGCTGTGGTCCTAGCCGACGGCAGGACAACCCCGGAGCAGGTTTCGGCGTTCGTGGGACAGGCGCCGGAGAGGCTGATAGGCTTCGGATACGTTAACCCCGTGGAACAGGGGGCCTCCGACGAGGTACGGCGCCAGAGGAACGAGCTGTCGCTCTTCGGATTGAAGCTCTACCCGACATCCGACGGATTCCGTGTCAACGACGAGAGGGCCTTCGAGGTCTACGAGGCCGCAACCGATCTGGGGATGCCGGTGATGTTCCACCACGCGGGGATGCCGTCGCCGGGGGACCTGCTAAGGCACTCCGACCCCGCTCTCATCGACGAGGTGGCGCACAGCTTTCCCGGGCTCAAGGTCGTCCTCGCCCACCTGGGCTACCCCAGGGTTGACGAGACCCTCTATGTCGCCAGGAAGCACAGGAACGTCTGGTGCGACGTGAGCTGGCCCTACGGGGATGTCAACCATCCGAGCTACGCTTACATGCTCTGGAGGGACCTTTTGACCGCGCTGAACCTGGGCGTGTTGAACAAGATGGTGTTCGGTACCGACTACCCGGGGGTCCGGCAGAGGCCCTACGTGGACCTGCTAATGTCCGTCAACAGGTACGCGCCCCACCCCGATCTCAGGATACCCGAGGAGAGGCTAACAGCCATCCTTGACGAGAACGTCAAACCACTGCTACCGGATTGAAATCACACGCATGTCGCAGATGAGAGGCGTAGTTTTTCCTCCGTACTACCGGCGGCCAGTACCGGCGTTGGGATCAGGTTTATATTGAACATCCCTGCGAGTGAGGAGGAAGGGGTTCTACCGAACCCGCTGGCCATATCGCCTCCCCAACGATACCCGGATGGTTCAACCATGGTAGAACCCCAACGCTCCAACAGCAACACCCTTCTGGCCTTCCTCGCCTCCACCCACTTCATCATCCACGTCTACACGCAGCTCCTCCCTGTGCTGCTGCTACCGCTGAGGGACGAGCTCGGCGTCAGCCTGGTGCAGATAAGCCTGCTGGCCTCTGTCCCCCGGCTCCTCAACGTCGTCACGTACATCCCGTCGGGGATCACCGCCGACAGGTACCCCGCGCTCATCCTGACGGCGAGCTTCGTCGTCACCGCCCTAGGGGCCCTGTTGATACCGATCTCCAAGGATTTCAACTTCATACTGGTCGGGTTCGCGCTCCTCTCCCTCGGATCCACCCTGTACCACCCCCCAAGCCTGAAGCTGGCGAGCGAGTCCGACGCCCGCAGGATGAGCCTGGCTATGGGGATCCATAATGCCGGCGCCAGCCTTGGGTTCGCCGCGGGGCCGCTTCTGGTCGGCGCGCTAATGCCGAAGTTGGGCTGGAGAACCTCGTTCTTCATCTGGGTGCCTCTGACCCTGACTATGGCTGGGATCTCCTTCGTCTACGGCACGAGGAGGCTCCGGTCGAGTGAGGCCGAACCCGGGGCCCCCCTGCTTGAGGGAGGATTGAAGTCGATCCTGACCCTCGGCTTCGTCACAGTGGTCGCCATGTCCGTGCTGGTTGAGGGGACTTTCAACGTGCTCTTCACGTTCATGCCCACCTATTTCACCCTGGAGAGGGGTATGTCCTACGGCCTGGCGAGCGTAATCTCCGGGCTGGGGCCCCTCACCGGCCTCGTCGGCTCCTTCGCCGGTGGGTTCTCCGGGGACAGGTTCGGCAGGTACAGGATGGGCGTCGTCGTGCTCCTCGCCGTCTCCGCGCTCATGGCGCTCTTCCCCTACTCGACAGGGCTCTGGACCCTCGCCGCTGCCTACGCCGTGTATAGGTGCCTGCAGGCGGCGTTCATGCCTCTGATGAACTCGATGATCGCCGCCCACAGCAGCCCCGAGCGCAGGAGCCTCTCCTTCAGCATCAACTTCGTGGCGGTAAACGTGTTCGGCGCAGTCGTCCCCACGGCGACCTCCGTCCTCATCGAGAGGTATGGTACCACCGTCATCTTCCCCATCTCCATCGCGGCGCTGGTACCCACCATGGGGCTCATAGTACTGCTGGGGAAGATAAGAAAGACCTGACAAAGCTCGCCACCGATTAAAGACAATCTCTTTCATCAAGAATAACTGTAATTCGTCGAATCTGACTTCACAGTCTTAATGTGATGATAACAAGAGGGGGATCGCGAACACAGACAGGCGTGGATCAGGGCGGTTACACGCCCCTCAAAATGCATGCTTCCCCATGACATAGTGACATATTTAGATGATTGGGTTTGTCGCATACGCGTTGTTAAAGAAAAAAGCAGGTAGCGTTGTCAAAGTACCATGGCAACGACGTCAACTCGTGCTGGCATTGGCGTAAATAGTCGGATGATTACCTCGGAGGGGCCCGGTTCTATAGGGACCGCGATTACTGCATAACTGAACATGTCATCCACATGTGACCACGGGTAGTTCCTATGGATGTCCGGGTAAACGTTAACATGTATTGAGTCGCCGCTGAAAGCGTAGTAATTAATTACGAACAATACCAATTTCGGCTCCAAGGATTCGAAGTTGAACAAGAAATCAGTCACAAATTCAGTTGTTACAAAGCTGTAGCGTTTGACCTCGTACCCCTCTCCGAGAACCCACCGAGGCCCCTGTGGACCGATTGGGCCTTCCGGTCCCTGTATTCATTGTGGACCTTCTGGGCCTTGCTCACCCTGCAGGCCTACAGGTCCAGGAGCTCCCTCAGGACCAGGTTGTCCTTCAATGCCTGGTGGGCCAGCAGGTCCGGGTTCACCTGGCGGACCAGCCGGTCCGGGTTCACCCGGTGGGCCAGAGGGTCCAGGAATCGACTGAATGTCGTCGATCTGTTCTTGGAGGGAGGTCAATGTCGCCCATATATTTGCTAGGGCGCGCGCTTAGAGCTTAGAGCGCAAACGCGCTAACCACCGCTGGCAGAGAATGAAAACTGATAGGCAGCACTCACGATCGAGGAATCATACAGAGGCCATCTAATTCTAACAACTCTACAATAAGTTGTGAAGAAATTTACCTTTAAAAGAATCCCGTCTCATAATCTTTATGTCATAATAAACAATTATGAAGACGCGAAGGAAGAAAACGCGCGAACAATGCAACGACTCCCATGGTACGATGAGAACAAGCGCAGCGGATTACTCGTGACTCTAGGTTTGATTACCATCGTGCTGATCGCCGCTTACATCCGGTATGCTGACGGCGCTAGCAGTACGGAGACTATTTTGGTGCTTGTCATCGTCGCAACGCTTGCCATTTTGGCGCGTCAATTTCTTCGATGGCTCAGGGAGCAATCAATCTGCTGGTGGACGGGCCACCCTGACACGTCGTGGGAAGGTAATCGCGATGGCGAAAGGCGAGGGGAGATGTAGGTGAGTTATTTAATAGATGACATTCTCCTTGCGATGCTCTTCCTCATGATCATTATAATGATCTTCCTACAGATCGATCTGCTGAAATCTGACCCGGCTCAATGGCTGGCGATATTAAACATGAACTCGAACATGAGGTTCTGGAACTTTGCCGAGAAGTTACAGCCCACGAGGAACCAGGGCCTGCTAGGTAGACGTGAGAATCAAGAGAAGGACCAGCCGAGGGAGTAATACGCTGACAAAACTGAAGAAACCTGTAATATGTAGAAAGGTCTTCATCATCGCCCTCCTTTTCGGGCTCGTAATTGGTGTCGTCAGCAATCTCTGGGTATACTTTTTATTTATAGTGTTTCAGGGTCGTTTACCCTTCACTCAATTTCAGTCATTGATGAACATTCTGCGAATTGTGAAGGATGTTTTACCCTCCATCGTAATGTTTTTTGTCTTCTACCGTCTTGGTAAAAACATCGATATAAAGAAGGCATATGTAGGCGTAAGCGCCTCACTCATCATCGGGTTTGCCCCTGGCCTCTTCTTGGGATGGCTATCGAGCGTGTTCATCATGTCGGTGGAATTTTGGTGGTACAATTTGGGTGACCAACTCTACAAAGATGCACTGGCGGGGGTCAGTTGCGTCACGCGACAGTTCTTTCTTGGATTTACAGCCATTGCACTGGCTTATTTCCGTACCGAGAAGGACCAGCGGAGGGAGTAAAGGCAGGCGAGCGGCAGGAAACTACTCTTATTTTCTCTTCTGCGTAAAGGTTAAGCGGTGACGCGCCCCATTCCATAGTTGAGAGAAAGAAACAGCGCCCAAAGCCGGTGGAGTACGACACGGGAGAATAAAA
Source organism: Candidatus Bathyarchaeota archaeon (assembly GCA_020346605.1). Classification (GTDB taxonomy): domain Archaea; phylum Thermoproteota; class Bathyarchaeia; order TCS64; family TCS64; genus BS750m-G28. The sequence continues at coordinate 2,072,781 of CP070784.1, forward strand.
GATGTCTGAGTTCATACCTCTGCCCTTGGCGTGGATCGATCAGAGAAACGCCGAGAATTGGGTCATACAGAACGCGGAGCTCATAGGGATCCTCAAGGAGGCTTCAAAGACGGTCGTCGAGGTCTTCAATTTTCTGAGAAAGCACGGGTACGACACCAGCTCCGGAATAAGGAAGGCCCTGAGGAACGGCGAGGCGTATGGTATCGTGCGTCGGACGGAGAAGTATCCCGTTCATCAAGTGAAGATAGAGGTGACCGACTTCGGTCTGGAGATATACAAGATGATGCTCTTGGGGGGAATCATAGACCAAGGGATGGGATGAGGAAGTCGTGAGGACGAATGAGACAGGCGGATAAGGTGAGACAGATGGTGAAGGTTAGCAGTCTGGTG
>CP070784.1:2073270-2096659 GCA_020346605.1 Candidatus Bathyarchaeota archaeon
CCACTGGGGGATGTAATACAGGTATTCCCAGTCACGTGGGCCAAGAATCCAGTAGACTACGTATCCCAGCACACTTGATAGAAGGAAGAGGGCAATGCCTTTCGTTGGTTGGTTTAGTCTGGCAAAGGGCTCGTTATGGTAGAACCAGGCGATGGTGAACAAGAAAAACGAGGCGTAGCTATAGAGTGCATAGGCGCCATCGATACCAAGCCAGGTGTTGATAACTGTCCAGCCGACAGCGGAGACCACCCATGAAATGACTCCAGAAATGATGCCAGCCCAAGGTTGCTTCACCTTGTCAATGAATGGCCAGCCCTCGAAGAAGGCGAGTGTCCCAAAACCGAAGAAGAACCAGCTGAAGGTCCAGTTCATCCCCGCATCGAAGTTGTCAATGCCGATTGCTCCTGTGACTGTAAACCAGATCCAAGTGACGACAAAGGCGGCTGCAAAGAACAGCAGGCCTTTGTATGGCTGCTCCTTCCAATTCATCGTGATTTCTCCTTTCTACGTAGACAGCTAGGTTCCACTAGAACACACTAATAGAACCTTGAATGTCAACCGATCATTTACATCTATAACGTTTTTGACAGCTCAAAAAGTGAAGGTTACTGTTATAAACCTATGAGTCTAATAGTTGATTGGTTCTAACAGCTCATTAAACTGTGAGGGAATAGGCGCGCGCGCATCATCACAACCAAGAAACTTGGCTAATCTTCGAAGTGCTTTTAATTCGCTATTGTATGTAGATGGCTTTTTTTCTAGATAGTTTCGGAGGTATGCTTTCACAGATTCGAGAGTAAATTCACCATTTGACTTTTTTAGAAAACGTCTGATCCTATCTCTCGTATTTCGAATCGTTGATGGTGCCAATCTGAGGTTTAACCTCATGAAATCTTCAAATTCAGAAATGTCAGGCTGTTGTGACTTGGTATGAATGCTTGCGAGGTTTTTACCGAGCTGGACACCTTGGCATGGCAGAGGTCGGGGGTTCAAATCCCTCCCAGTCCACCATTCTCCTGAAAAAATTTGGTCGGGATCAGCTTTTTTACCCTCGAATCCACTCGTTGAGCCTAAGGAGTAGACGGAGATGGCAGTGAAAAGAGGATCGAACGATGTGCTGCGTTTCTACTATCCCCATCCCAAGTTCCCCAGCGTCTCCGTCACCGGAGCACAATGCGCATTGAACTGCAGGCATTGCATGGGCCACTACTTGGGGCACATGCCCAACGTGGACTCTCCCTCGAAACTTAAGGTATTTAGCGCAAGGCTGGAGGAGGAGGGGGGGAACGGCATCCTCGTCAGCGGGGGCTCCACAGCCGAGGGGAAGGTGCCCCTGGAACGGTTCTACCCTACCCTCAGGTGGATGAAGGAGAACACGGGCCTCATCGTCGAGCTCCACACGGGCCTGCTCGGAAGGGAGGAGGCGGAGGAGATCGCCTCCACAGGCATCGACATCGCCGCTGTGGACGTAGTCGGAAGCGACGATACGATCAAGCGTGTTTACGGCCTCGATGCCCGGGTAGAGGACTACTGGACCACCCTAAACGCCCTCCAGGAGGCAGGGGTCCCGCAGGTCGCCCCCCATATCTGCGTTGGCTTGGACCACGGCGAGATCAAGGGTGAGTACAACGCACTCGAGATATCCTCCTGGATCGACCCCGAGGTGATTGTGATCCTGGAGCTGATCCCCACGGCAGGAACCCCAATGGCAGACGTCTCTCCCCCTTCCCCGGAGGAGGTGTCGGGGATCGTGGGTGAAGCCTGCAGGCTCTGCCCCGACGCCGACATAGCCGTCGGGTGCATGCGCTCGCGGAACGACAAGCTGAAGCTGGATGAACGGGCGATCAGTGCGGGCGCGAGGAGGATAGCCCTACCCTCGAACGCAACCGTGGAGAGAGTCATGAGGGACGGCTTCGAGGTAAAGGTCTTCGACGGATGCTGCGCGATCCCGAAGTCGATAGAGGATCGGGTTCTGCGGACCGTCCAGCCTTGATGTCTGGCTTCAGTAATCGTTATTACGACTCGCAACAGACTTACTCTCCGATCCCCATGAGGCCCGAGGAATCTACAGCTCCGGATAACTCCCTGTTGCACAACGGCATCCTCGTCAACCTTGACGACGATCTCAGCAGGTACCTCACGTTTCTGGAGAAGAACAGGCTGGTGAAGAGAAGGGAGGACGTGGTGCTGGCCTCCCTCCGGATCTACAAGAAGCTCAACATGCACGACTGGCTCCCACACGTCTACCGGTCCGGCGGTGAGAGGGTGCTCCTCATGGGGCAAGGGATGCTCCACGACATCTTCACGTCGATGAGCGGGGCCAAGCTGTATGAGGTGGCGAGGATGACCGCCCTCAAGAGAAGGATGATCGACCCCATTGACGAGGACCTGGACCTGTCCGAGCCGTCAAACTGGGGGGTTGTGCTGAATGAGCTGGAGAACATGGGATGGGGGAGGTTCACACACGAGGGCGGCGAGGTGATGGTGGAGTTCCTCGGCGTCCCAATAGACTTCATGCGGGGGTACCTGGAGACCCTGTTCCTCGTGGAGTTCAGCGTACACCGTGCGATGGATGGCGAGGTCTACGTCCTCAAGTCCACCGGCAGGAAGGCGGAGGTCTGGCGCTAGAGCCCCGTGCAAGGGCAGCGCTTGTAGGGGCCGATCACTAGGTTCACCACTGTCCCCGTGATGCCCTCGAGGCTGAGCTCCGACTCGAGGAAGGCGTTGAGGTCCTCCATGTCGCTGAAGATGACCTCAACGAACAGGTCGACGTCCCCGGTGGTCCTGTACAGGACCTGCACGTCGGGGTTCATCTCCAGGCTCTCCACTATTTCCTTGATTCTAGACGGGTTGACCCTGAGGCCGATGAAGGCCTTGATTATTCTCCCCAGGGCGTGGTAGTCGATGAGGACGTTAAACTCCTTTATGATGCCGTCATCAAGCATGTTTCTGACTCGCTTCCTGACGGTGGCGTCGCTGACACCGAGTTCCTGCGCTATGGACTTGTAGGGCTTACGGGCATTCCCGCTCAGGGACCTGATGATTCTCAGGTCAAGCTGGTCTATGGACATAGTCCTTCTCTCCGGGTTCGAAAAGGGGCAAATCCGACACGATAAGTTGCACCTTTCTGTTAATTTTTCTTTAAACCCCTTTTATTATACTCAAAGTATATACCATATATATCTTCTGCGTTTTACGTGTCATCGTTGCGTACTGCAGAACAGAAAAAGAACTATAACGTTCAGCTTGCCTCGAAAAACGGATTTTTAGCTTCCGATAGTTTGAAGGCATACTAAAGATACCGTAATTATGGGTGCCTAGATGGATTACAGAGAGATGGTAAAATCGATCCCACTGACGATGAGGAAACCTCTGTCGGAGAGGCTCATCGACGTGCTGCTGGAGGCCAAGGAGGGCTCCAACGTCCCCAGCTCCACGGCGAAGACGATCCTGTTCTATTGGCAGAGGGATCAGCTGCACAGCGAGGCGGGCCTCATAAACCTGCTGAGGGCCGTAGAGAGGGCCGACCCGATGAGGGCGACGGCCGTGCTGGCTGACTTCGGCCTCAGCGAGATCAAGCTGGCCGTCAGTCCCGCCGACTGACTTCCGTGTGTCCAAGTTCGAGGTGCTTCAATTAGGTAGAGGGGAAGATATGTCATGAAGACGTTTGGTATCGAGTTCGTCCCCATGGAGCTGTTCTGGAGGACCACCTACTACTCCATCCAGGCCGAGAAGGTCGGATACGACAACATCTGGATAACGGACCACTTCAACAACAGGAACGTCTACGTAAGCCTCTCTGTCATCGCCAACTACACCGACAGCATAAAGCTCGGCCCGGGGGTAACCAACCCTTACCTCGTCCACCCGGTGATGACCGCCCAGAGCGTGGCCTCCCTCAACGAGGTCGCCCCCGGCAGGGTCCTGTGCGGCATCGGGGCCGGGGACAGGACCACGTTGGAGATGGTGGGCAAGGAGATGGAGGGGCCGCTCAGGACAGTGAGGGAGTCCGTGGAGATAATCAGGCGCCAGCTGGAAAGGGAGAAGGGGGACTACGCCGGCAGGAAGTTCTCCACCACAGCGGGGGCGCGTTTCAACTTCAGGGTCGAAAACAAGATCCCCATCTATGTCGGCGCCCAGGGACCCAGGATGCTCCAGCTGGCAGGCTCCATAGGGGACGGCGTACTAATCAACGCCTCCCACCCCAATGACATCGAGGACGCCGTCAAGCAGGTCGGGAAGGGTGCCGAGAAAGCCGGCAGGAACATCGACGACGTCGAGGTCGCCGCCTACACCTCCTTCTCCGTCGCCGAGGACGAGAAGAGCGCCAGGAAGCCCGTGGTCCCCGTGGTGGCGTACATCGTGGCGGGCAGCCCGAAGGTGATCCTTGAGAGGCACGACATACCACCCGAGAAGGCCGAGAAGATAAGAAATGATCTGGCAGACAGGAACTGGGGCGAGGCCTTCGGTGCCATCGACCAGGAGATGATCGAATCGTTCTCCGTCTGCGGGACCCCCGACCAGTGCGTAGAGAAGATCGAGGAGCTGTTCAAGACGGGGATCACGCAGTTCGTCACTGGGACGCCGGTGGGGCCCACCGTTCGAGGTTCCATCAACCTCTTCGGCGAGGAGGTCCTCCCCCACTTCAAAGAGGGCCTCTGAAAGAGCTGAGCCTTAAGAAACACGTTATTAGGAGGAGAAAGAGCTCAAGGATCGCCAAGGCTGAGCCTTAAGACGTGGCTGAAGTCCTCTGAAGCGACACCGTACAGTGCTACTCCTCTGCCCTTGAAGAAGTTCTCGACCGCCTTCTCCATCTCTTCCAGTGGAATGCCCGTCAGGTGCTCCTCTAGCTCCTCTATGGCGGTCTCCGGGTGCATGAAGAAATCCCCTGTGACCTTGACACTCGTTAGTCTTCCTTCCAGGGCTGCGGTCTCCGCCGCTAGGAGCTTGCCTCCCGGGACCTTGTACTCTGCTCTCCCCATCACGTCACCTCTTGTAGACCCACTCCCGTGACCTGTACCGCTCCCTGTACTCGTCGACGAGCTCCTCCTCGTAGTCGGTGAGCTCCCCGGGCACCAGCTCCATGTCCAGGGTCTGCTCGAACCCCGAGATGAGGGCCTCTCTCACCTCGTCGAAGGGGACGTCCCTCCCCAAGTACCTGCGGATGTTGGTCACCCTGTCCTCCACTACCTGTATGAGCTTGTCGCTAATCTTGGCGTCAGAGACCCTGAGAACCTGGAACATCTTCCTGATGTCACTGTCCACCAAGACAGTGCCGTGCTGAAGGACGACGCCGTGACGTCGGGTCTGGGCGTTCCCGGAGATCTTCCTTCCTCCAGCGATGATGTCATTGACGGGCTTAAACTCGCTATCAACACCGATCTTAGCTAGGCCTTCGACTATCGCACCACAGATCAGCTCGTAAGAGGTGAGGATATCGGCTGGTATCTTGGGGTCGTCGTCCGGCGCCACAAGGCTGTATGTGATCTCACCGTTATAGTCGTGGAAGACAGCCCCTCCGCCCGTGATCCTACGGATGACGTCGACGCCGAGGCTGCTGCAGGCCTCCAAGTCCACCTCCTTCTCCAGGCTCTGGAAGTAGCCGATAGAGACCGCCGAGGGATTCCACCTGTACAGCCTAATGGTGTTCGGCGTCTCTCCCTTGGTCCTAGCGTAGGCTATCGCCTCGTCTATCGCCATCTGAGTTGGCGCTTCCTCGATCCTCATGTCTATGAGCCGCCAAGTGTCACTCATTCAAATCCACTCCTATCAATCTCGCTTCTCTTTCTAACTCCTCCGGCGTCAGCGCCCTCGGATAGTTGTAGAAGGGCCCTGAGGGCCTCTCGTTGAAGAAGGGGCGGTTGCATCCAGGGCACCCCGTCGTCCTGAAGGGCTCGCCGTCCCCGATCGCTCTCTTGACATCGATGTCCCCGAAGCCAGTGAGCTTCCCGTCGCCGTCGAACCCCATGTCCTCGTAGCGCCCCATGCACTCTACGATGATGTACCTCGCAAGCTGGATTTGCCTGTAGCTGTCCAAGGGGGGCTGCGGACGCTTTGAGAGCCTGGTTTTAGGGAGGGGTGTGAAGGCGAAGAGGACTGCCCTGACGTTCATGTCCATGAGCCGCTGGATCAGTTTCACGGCCTCCTCCTCGGTCTCCCCGAGGCCGACGATGAGGTTCGTCATCACGTTCCCGGGGCCGAAGACCTCCAGCGCCCTCCTCAGCGTCTCCATGTGACTCTCCCAGAGGTATGGACCTTTCGCCGATCTCCCCTTCACCTCGTCGAAGAGGCCCGGCGTCGCAGCGTCCAAGGGGATACTGATCCTCTCGACTCCCGCGCTTTTCAGCCTCTCAAGGTCGTCCTCCGCCACCGGGCACGTGTCCAGTGAGACGGGGAGGCTCGTGGTCTCCTTTATCGCCTTCAGGAGGGCGAGGACATCATCCAGGAAGCCCGGGTAGTTGATCACCTGCAGGCATATCCGCGTGATGGGTCCGCTTTGCTCCCTGAGCCCCCTGAGCATCCTCTCGGTCTCGAAGACAGGCCACATTACCCTTGAGAGGAGCGACCTCTCCGAGGCGCTCTCCCTCGCCTGGGCGCAGAAGGCGCAGTTGGCGATGCAGCTCCCCTCGGTGTAAGTCATCAGGTACGCCGTGGTCGGCTCGACGTCCTGCTTGTAGTCGGTAAGGCCTAGAGCTGCAGCCGTGCCGATGCTGACTCTGATCTTTCCTGGTGTCAATGTCCAATCAAGCCGAATCGGATTTTTGAACGCGTATTGTTGTGATGGACTCCTTATAACTTTAGTCTGAGGAAGGAAGCGACTCCGGGTTCCAATATGAAATAAGTTTATGTAACAGTATACGTTGACTAAGTAGATCCCTACAGTGTAGATGTCTACAATGATAGGCGTCGGGATTGCATCGGGCAGGTCCGTGAGCCCCTTCCAGCTCCTGCTCCTACTCCACCTTCACCAGAACGCAAGCTACGGCTACGACATCCTGAGGAACCTTAAGGAGGAGTTCCAGGGCCTCTGGGAGCCCAAGTCGGGCACCCTCTACCCGGCCCTCAGGAGCCTAGCGAAGAAGGGTCTGATCTCCGCCTACAGGGAGAGGGATGTCGAGTTCTACAGGCTGACAGCGGAGGGCGAGGGACTCCTCCAGGAGCTGGGGGAGCGGTTCGAGCACGAGCAGAAGGTCGGCGCCCGGTACTTCAGGACCATCATCAAGTGGATGCCCGCGACCCTGAGGGGCAAGGTCCTGGGGATCATCGACAACCTCTCAAGGGAGAACATCGATGTCTATTCCCATCTGCTTCAGTTCCTGGACAGGACCATGGACCGCCAGAGGAAACTGGAGGTTCTCGACAGGATGAGGGACCTGCTGGCGACCCGCCTCAGGATGGTGGAGAGGCTGTACGAGGAGCTGAAGGAGGAGTCGGGCCCTTGACCCTCCTGAGGTCGCGGAGGAAGGAGAAGGGCGTCGAGCCCCCTGGGACCCCGGAGATTTTCATCAAGGACACGGAGAGCCTCTGCCCCGAGTGCCTCAAGGTGATCCCAGCCACCGTCTACGGAGAGGACGGGAAGGTCTATATCACCAAGATATGCCCCGAGCACGGCGAGGTCACCGACATCTACTGGGGTGACTACTCCGATTACATCAGGGCAGAGGCGTACAACGATCTGGGCGCCAAGCTCACGAACCCGAGGACCCAGGTCAACGAGGGGTGCCCACACGACTGCGGCATCTGCACCGAGCACCAGTCCCACACGGTGCTCGCCCTCATCGACGTGACGAACCGCTGCAACCTCCGTTGCCCCATCTGCTTCGCCCATGCCGGGGCCGCAGGCTACCTGTACGAGCCCAGCAAGGAGCAGATACTGGGGATGCTGAAGAACCTGATGGCCAACGACCCCGTTCCGCCGCCCGCCGTCCAGTTCAGCGGTGGGGAGCCGACTGTGAGGGAGGATCTACCTGCGCTCATCGAGGCCGCCATGGGTATGGGCTTCGTCCACAGCCAGGTGAGCACTAACGGCATCAGGATGGCAAAGGACCCCGACTACTGCTGGGCGCTGAAGAAGGTGCGGCTCAGCACTGTCTACCTGCAGTTCGACGGCGTCACCCCTGAGCCCTACATGGCGACGAGGGGCGCAGACCTTTTGGACATAAAGATGCGGGCCATACGCAACCTGAAGGCCGCGGATTTCAGGAGCATCGTCCTCGTTCCGGTCCTCGTCAAGGGGGTAAACGACCACCAGGTGGGGGATATCATCCGATTCGCGATAGAGAACAGGGACTGCATCAGGAGCGTCAACTTCCAACCAGTCTCCTTCACAGGCCGCATCGACAGGCGGCAGAGAGAGCGGATGCGGATCACCATCCCCGAGCTGATGAGGCTCGCCGAGGAGCAGACCGACGGCCTAATAGGGAGGGACGAGTGGTACCCGGTCTCGAGCACCGTCCCTCTCTGCCAGTTCCTCACCAGCGCCAAGGACGAGAAGTTCGTGGACCTGAGCCCCCACCAGCACTGCGGCATGGGCACCTACATGTTCATGGACGGTGACAGGGTCACCCCTCTCTCGGAGCAGATGAACATTGAGGGTTTCCTCGACTCTCTGAGTACCGCCAACGAGCAGCTGTTGCAGGGGAGGACGTACCGGGCAAGGATGACGGCGGTCTCCGGCCTACTGAGGAACGTCAGGTTCCGCATGCTCAAGAACTTCATCAGCGCCCTCATCTACAGAAGCGACTACCACAGCCTCGACCGGCTCCACCACAACATGGTGCTCATCAGCGCCATGCACTTCATGGACGCCTACAACTTCGACCTGGACAGGGTGAGGAGGTGCGTCATCCACTACGCGGTCCCCGACGGCAGGATCATACCCTTCTGCGCCATGAACACCCTCCACAGGCGGAGCATAGAGCAGAAGTACGCCCGGCTCCTGGAGGCAGACAAGCTCACACCCCTCTTCGACGTCGACGGCCTCAGGGATAAACTGAAGAGGGAAGCCGCGTCATAGAGCCCTGGACGCTAAGACTTTTCTACTTTCTGAGATACGGTATTGAGAACATATGACCGTTGTAGACATCGCCAAGGAGCTGATCTTCTTCGACACCTCCGGACCACCCGCCAGGGAGAAGCCCTGCGCAGAGTGGATCAGGGACTACCTCGTGGACCTGGGGGTCGACGCCGAGATCCAAGTGGTCGCCCCCGATAGGGCGAACGTTATCGCCAAGATCGGAGCCGGGAAGGGCCCCGGACTCGTACTTTCCGGCCACATAGACGTGGTCCTCGCCGGAGAGCTCGACGACTGGAAGGTTTCCGGCCCCTTCGATCCCGTGGTGAGGAACGGGAAACTGTACGGCCGAGGTGCCTGCGACATGAAGGGGTCCGACGCGGCGCTGATACAGGCTGCGACTGAGCTCAGCAAGGAGGACTTCAAGAGGCAGCTCACTCTGGTCTTCACAGCGGGTGAGGACACGGGGGGCTGGTTCGTGAACAGGATTCTGGAGGAGGGGAAGGTTACCCCTGAAGAAGCCCGTTTCGGCGTGATACCGGAGCCTAGCATGATGGAGATCGTCAGGTGCCACAAAGCCTCGGGGGGCGCCACGGTGCTGATCCTAGGCAAGGCTGCGCACAGCAGCAGGCCAGAGATGGGCGTGAACGCGATACTGAATAGCGCCTGCCTGCTGGACGAGATGGTCAAGCTCCAGGAGAGGCTGGACGAGGTCGTGCATCCGCTCCTGGGGCCCTCGACGATCAAGCCGACGATGATGAAGGGCGGCCTAAAGGGGAACATCATACCTCCCAGCGCCGAGGTCTCCATGAACGCCAGGCTCATCCCACGGCACGAGGGGAACGAGGCTATCGCCGGCTGGATGGAGGACGTCATAGCGAGGTGCGTGGCCAGGGACCCGGAGTTCAAGGCGGAAGTCGTCAAGGCCAGGGGGGGTAGGGCGCTGGACGTGCCCGAGGACAGCGAGGGTGTCGTCCTGCTCAAAGAGATCCTGGGGACCGAGCCCGTCGGTGTGCCATACTACACCGAGGCCGTCAGCTACACTACGGCGGGGATACCCACGGTGATTTGCGGCCCGGGCAGCATCGATCAGGCCCACACCTCGGACGAGTACATCTCTCTGGAGCAGCTGGACAGGGGCGTCGGAGTCTTCAAGGAGCTCATTCGGAGAGTCTGCCTCTAGCTCGCGCCCACACCAGGTCGCTCTAGTAGCCAGCAGCCTCACTTGAGACGGGTTAAGATACATGCCCCGTAGAAACAGGTGTGGGAGGGTCGCCGCGGGGAGGCCGTCTGGCTCAGAGGATCACGTCGTTTGTCTTCTTGCCCGACATGTAGTCGATGTCTATCCTGCCAACAACCGTCTCCAGCACCCTCTGCCTCGACCTGGCGGCGATGAGCCTCTCGGAGTCCACCACCAGCTGCTTGGTCATGAGGGCCAAGGAGTCCCACTTCTGATCCTCGCCCTCGACGAAAGAGACCTTCCCCGAGAACATGACCGTAGCCCAGCTCTGGCTGCACTCCTTTTCGTCGAAGCCGTAGTCGAGTAGGGCCTGGCCCCAGACGGCTGCGTTCTCCTTGAGGAAGTCGAGCTTCTTCCCCTCCCGTGCGCAGTGGAAGTAGACGCAGTTCCGGTCCTCGTCGTAGGCGTGGCTCAGTGTTACTATGTAGGGCTCGTCGTCCTTGGTCATGGCTATTGTGATGTACCTGGCGGTTTTTAGTATCTTCTTGAGGTCGCCCTCGTCGGTGATCTCGTTGTCCTTGCGCCTCATATGGTATCTCATGGGCATCCTTTGAAGCGTCGTGCGGATCCATTATAAACCTTCCATTCGGGGGTAACAGATATAGGTGGAGGTGAGTGATCCTTGGGCATGGACACCATAGAGGAGTTTGAGGAGAAGGGCAAGAGGCTCATCATCGACCTGGATGAGGTCATCGTCAGGTCCGACGGGTCCAAGGCGACGATGAAGGAGTTCGTCAAGGAGATGCTCTACTACAACCCCGAGTTCACCATCGAGAAGGACTCGTTCTGGGTCCTAAAGAGGAAGAAGTAGGCTAAGTCGAGACCGTTTTTCTGTTTCAATCTGCCACCAGGTCGCCCCTCAGCTCGCACTCGGCGCATCTGGCCTTGACCTGCTTGACGTAGGGTATAATGATCTTCCCCTCCGTCCTCTCCGAGAATCCTCCCCTCTCGCATTCGAGGATATATCTGTCGTTCCAGACCGCGACCTTCACCATCTCGCCGCAGAGACCGGGCAGCTCGCATCTGTAGGAGGGCAAATTCCATCCTCACGCCGTTTTAGGCTCTAAATAATGGGTGAGCCCCGGTTATGAACTTTTTCCGCCTCAGACGTTGAGGACCACGGAGAGGAGGTGGCCGAAGATCATCCCCGTCAGAAGCCCCGTAGAGATGAGGTGCTTGTTCGTTACGGTGCTGTACTCGTGGGCCACGGGAATGAGCTCGTCGACGGTGATGTAGGTCATAACGCCCGCGGCGAGGCCGAGCCCCCATCCGATGATGTGCCCCGTCCCTCCCATGGTGGAGAGGAGGAACGAGCCGGCCAGGGCGCCGATGGGCTCGGTCATGCCCGAGAAGAGGGCTATCCCGGCTGCCCTCCTCCTGCCTACACCAGCTGCGATAAGGGGCGTCGTCGTGGCTATTCCCTCCGGGATGTTGTGCAGGCAGATCATTACAGCTATGAGAAGGCCCAGCTTCGGCATGTGGGTGTAGCCGGCGCTCACCACGAGGCCCTCCGGGAAGTTGTGGAGGGAGATCCCGATGGCGACCATCAGTCCCGTCTTGAGCATCCTGGGGTTTGCGATGTTGGTCTCCCATCTCCCCGTCTCCATGTGGGGGATGGTGAGGTCGATAACCATCATCAGTAGCGCCCCCGTCGTGAAGGCGACGGTAGCCTCAAGGTGGGAGAGGAGCGTGAGGGCCTCGACGAAAAGCTCCAGGAAGGAGATGATCAGCATAACGCCCCCGGCGAAGCCCATCAGGAACCCCAGGAGCCTTTCCTCGATTTCCCCAAAGAGCAGGACGATCAGCCCGCCTATGCCTGAAGCCGAGCCGGCTATGAGGCTCAGCAGGAAGGGCAGTATGATCTCCAATGGCTTCAGCTCCCGGTGTTTCATGGATAATTGTATGTACAGTATTTAAGTCTGGCCTAAATATGGCCACCTCCCGGTAGTAACGTATGAAGTTTCAGCTTTCGAGTGGCTTGATCTTCTTCACCTCAGGGTTCACGAGGTTGGGCGGAGCTATACCTTGGAGGACGCTGACGAGGTTGGTGGCGGCTGTGACCGCCATCTTGGTGCGGGTCTCCACGCTGGCGCTTGCTATATGGGGCGTGACCACGATGTTCTCTAAGCCTAGGAGCGGGCTGTTGCCGTCGACTGGCTCCCTCTCGAAGACGTCCAGCCCAGCACCGGTGATGGCTCCGTCCCTGAGGGCCCTGAACAGGGCTTCCTCGTCGACGACGGGGCCCCTGGAGGTGTTGATCAGGTAGGCCGTTCCCTTCATCATGGAGAGCTCCCTCTCCCCGATCATATGGCGGGTCGAGTCGTTCAGCGGGACGTGGAGGCTTACGTAGTCCGCCTCCCGAAGGAGCTCGTCGAGGCCCACGAACTTGGCGCCCAGCTCCTCCTCAATCTCGGGCTTCCGGGTGTTGCTGGAGTAGATGATCTTCATGTCGAAGCCCCTCCCCCTCCTCGCCGTGGCCTTGCCGATCCTGCCCATCCCCACGATCCCCAGCGTCTTACCGTGGATGTCGGAGCCGATGAACATTCGCGGCCCCCAAGCGTGGATCCACTTTCTCGCCCTGACATGGCGATCCGCCTCCGGGATCCGCCTGGACGCCGCCATGAGGAGGGCGAAGGCGCAGTCGGCGGTGGTGTCCGTCAGTATCCCCGGGGTGTTGGTGACGTATATCCCCCTCTCCGTGGCCGCCTCCACGTCGATGTTGTTGTAGCCCACAGCGTAGTTGCTGATGACCCTCAGCTGCCTGCCCGCGTCCATCACCTCCTCGTCGATCCTCTCCGTGAGGAGGGGCAGGAGGCCCTTGACGTCGCTCACTTCAGAGAGCAGAAGGTCCCTAGGTATCGCTTCGTCGACGCCTTCGAAGACGTCGACCTCGGCGTGGCGCTCCAGGACATCCATCGCCTCGTCGAAGAGCTGCCTAGTCACGTAGACCCTTGGCTTACCCATCAGAATTCACGCAATAACATGTCCGAGCAGACATATATCCCCTTAGACTGGCGGATACGTACCATTTCAAGAAGACAGGTACACGCATTAATTGGCTGTAAACATCGACGAGATCATATCCAACTATCTCACTTGGACGACGTGAAATACTTCGTCTCCCAGGTCGTCCATCCATCAACTTGTTCAGCTAGCCTGATGGATACGTCAGTGGAATCTTTCTATTCCTTCCAGTACTCCCGTGGTTCCGACATCCTGCCGTAGCCCAGCAGCTCGTCGGTCCAGGCCCACAGCCCGTTCAGCTGGGGGACATTTCTGATGAACCATTTGACTGCGCTGTGGACGGCCCCTTGGGGCTTGGTGAAGCTGCAGATCCTGAAGCAGACGTTGCACCCAGTGCCCACTTCGTTCCAGTATCTGAGGCAGCTCTCGGCGTCTGTGTACCACTTGTAAACCCCGGGGTTATTCGCGTCGCAGGGGCCCTCCCAGGTCCTGGGTCCTTCGGTGATGGACCGGCTGGGGCAGTGTTTCGCGCACTTCTTGCAGACCTGACAGTACTCGATGATGCCTCCGGGCGCTTGTGGGCTGGTGGGGAGGGGGATGTCGGTGAAGACCTTACAGATGCGTACCAAGGGTCCTCGCTCCCATGTGATGAGCCTCCCGTGGCGGCCCAGGTGCCCGAGGCCCGCCTGGATGGCGATGGGGACGCTGAGGGCTGTGTCGTTGCCGCAGGGAACGGCGTGGTACCCCAGGCCGCGAATGAACTCTGCGACCTGCCCCGCGAGGATGTGCATCCTGCTGTACCCCATCACTGTGGCGACCTCTAGTGCCGTCGGCGAGTACATGGTCTCCTCGTACTCCATGGGCACCGTGAGGGCGATAACCCACCTGTGTCCCTCAGGGATCACGGCCTTCTCCTCGGTGGTGTAGCCCTCATCGACGTCCTCGAAGACGATCTCCTTGCCCCAGCGGGAGGTGGAGTAGACCCAGCGCCTGTCGAGCTCGCAGAATCCTGCGCTAACGGCCCCGAAGTACCTCGCCGCCTTGCCGATGATCGTTGCGGCCTCACCGGGCTCCCCCTCCCACCTAGGGATGCCCTCGGGCTTTCTGGCGACTCCCAGCGAGCCCCAGGAGTAGAAGCCCCTGTCCATGGAGACGTGCTCCCCGGGGGTAAACTCGTACATTCCCGCGGCGGCGTTGAAGGCGTAATCGATGAGGGAGAAGCCGGGCACGTTCTTCCTTATCCTGTCGGCCTTGTACTCCTCGGAGCCGAACTCGACCGGCTTCCCGTTCTTCTTGATCGCCTGGCCGAACGCGGAGTCCCTCTGGTCGAACCTCGCGTAGTCGTCCCTGATTGGGTAGTTCTCCTCGAAGCTACGCCTCTTCGTCATGCTCTGGTCACAATGAAAGGGCTGATCTAAGGCGATTATAAAGGCTCCCCAACCACCTTTGATGAAGCCAAGACTCCGCTGAAGGTGGCTGAGACTTTGCGACAGCGTCGACTCTTGAAGGTGTCGATCTTAATTATCCTATGGTGCACTCTATTCCCATGAATGACTTGGACTACGAACTGGTCATCCAAAACGGCAGGGTAGTGGACGGCACTGGCAATTCGTGGTACAGGGCGGACTTAGGCATAGCCGATGGCAGGATCAGGAAGATCAGCCGTGTCTCCTTGACGGACGCGGAGAGGGTCATCGATGTGGGAGGGATGGTGGTCGCCCCCGGGTTTATCAATATCCACTCGCACTCGGATGGCACCATCCTCACCCAGAACAACGCCGAGAACTGCGTCGCCATGGGGCTGGTGACGGAGCTGGTGGGGAGCTGCGGCGCCTCGTCGGCCCCTATAAACGAGGCATACAGGGACGCCCTCAACGAGCAGCGGAGTGCCACTGCCTGGGGCTTCTGGGAGGAGGTAGACTGGCTGACCCTGGCCGACTGGGCGGCCAAGGTTGAGGAGCGGGGAGCGGGGGTAAATCTGGCGCCGCTGGTGGGCCACGGGACCGTGAGGGCCTGCGTCATGGGAGAGGAGGGAAGCGGCGGCGAACGTGTGCAGCCAACGGACGGCGAGATGGAGGAGATGCGGGGCATGGTGGGCTCCGCCATGAGCGACGGCGCCTTCGGCCTCAGCACGGGACTTACCTACGCCCCGGGAAGGAACGCTCTGACCGAGGAGATCGTCAAGCTGGTCGAGGTCGCAGCGGAGCACGGGGGCGTATACACCTCTCACATGAGGAACGAGGGGGACAAGCTCATCGAAGCGACAAAGGAGTTCATCGAGATCTGCGAGAGGACGGGGGCCCGCGGAACCATCTCCCACCACAAGGCCTCGGGGCCCAGCAACTTCGGCAAGGTCCACCAGACGCTGCGGCTCGTCGAGGCGGCGAGGCGAAGGAGTGTGGACGTCATCGTGGACATGTACCCTTGGAGGATAGGGGGGCTCACGAAGAGCCTAGGAGGCAGGTTCAGAGGAGAGCTCCCCGACGGGTCCAGCATCAGCACCCGGAAGGAACTCCTAGTTGGGTTGAGGGACCCGGAGAGGTGGGCTCAGATAAAGGCTGCGGCCCTCGCAAAACTGGAGAAAGCCCGGGAGAGCTACGAGGACCGAAGAAGACGTCTCGAGGAGAAGGGCGGCTGGACTCCGGAGATCTCGACGACCCCCAGCGGCGTCGTACTCCACTCCCCCAGCCACGCCGAGCTGGAGTGGAGCACATTCCAAGAAATGACCGAAGCCCAGGGCGAGGAGGACGTCCTCGAGGGGATCAGGGCACTCCTGATCTCGGACGAAGGCTTCACCGTCTCCGGGAACGTGCCCTACAGCGAGGAGGACGTCGAGTCGATCATTGAGTATCCCTGGACCACCTTCATCACTGATCAGCGTGCAATCGACAACTCGAAGTACACCCGGCGCATGGCGGCGGACGCCTTGGCGATGGAGCACCCCCGGGGATGGGGGACCTACCCTAGGGTCCTGGGCAGGTACGTCCGCGAGAGGGGCGTCCTGAGGCTCGAGGACGCGATCAGGAGGATGACCTCTCTCCCCGCCGCGTTCCTGGGGCTCAGTGGCAGGGGACTTGTAAAGCAAGGGTTCTGGGCGGACCTCGTCGTCTTCGACCACGCAACGGTAGGGAACAGGGCCACCTACGCCGATCCGTTCCAGTTCCCCGAAGGGATCCCCTTCGTGCTGGTGAACGGCAGGCTGGCCGTCGACGGCGGGGTTCCTACTGGCGTTCTGGCCGGGAAGGTTCTGCGGCACACCGCCTAGCCCCCTTATTCGCCTCTCATCAAGGACGAGGGCCTCTCATGGAGGCTGAGATCATCAGCACCACCGCGATGACCACGACGGCAACGATGGTGAAAGTCGGCCCATATCCAATCGTGTCAATGAGATGGCCTATGACGGAGGTAGAGAACGCACCGCCGATGTTCCCCGTCATGGTGACGACGCCAAGGCCCACCGCCTTCAGTCGAGTCGGCAAGCCCGAAGTCGTCGACGAGTAGATGACGGGTGAGAACGAGTACAGGACGAGGCCCAGGACCACGAAGTTAAGCGCGAGCGGAAGGCTCCCAGTGGAGATCGACAGACTGTAGGTGAAGAGCCCCGTGAGCGCCGAAGCCCCTATGATAGCCCTCCTGCTCCCCACGGCCTCCGCGACGAAGCCACTGGAGACCTTCGCAAAGAAGCCGGCCGCCGGCATCAGGGCGGAGAGGAGTCCCGCTGCGGCTAGGTCCATCCCCCTGGCCTCCACGAGGAATGAGGGAGTGAAGATGAGCAGCGACCTCAGGCAGATGTTGTAGACGACGTGGGCCAAGGCCAGGGGCGCGAGCAGCCACAGGTAGTCCCGGAGCCTCACCTCTGAGACCTCGCTGATAGCAGTACTTCCTCGATGTTCTGGGGTCCTCTCCTCCTTCAATATCAGAGCGGTAGCCAATGCGAGCACGAACCCGGGGAGCGAGAGCAGCAGGAAGGCGTGCCTCCAGCCGAGGCTGGACGCTATGGCGACAGTGAGGGGGTAGGCTAGGGTGTTGCCGACGTTGGGGCCCGACTCGTGGAAACCAATCGCCTTGGCCTGGCTTTCCCCGAACCGCTCCGAGAGGAGGGTGTTGGCCAAGGGGAGGTGGACCCCCTGGAAGAGGCCGGTGAGGAACCTGAGGGCGAGGAGGTGGGCGAAGCCTGCAGCGAAGAAGTTGAGGGCGGTGGCGAGAGCGTACCCAAACATCCCGATGGCGAGGGTCCGTTTCATGCCGATCCTGTTCGCGATGACCCCTGCGGGGATCTTGACTACGATGTAGCCGACGAGGTAGGCTGTCTCCAGGAGGCCACCTTGAGCGTGGGTCAGCTCCATCTCAACGATCAGCGTGGGCAGCACAGGGGCCAGGACGGACCTGCTCAAGTAGATGGCTATCCATCCTAACCAGCAGAGCAGCAGAACTGTGTATCTGTAGGTCCATCGCACTTTCAGCCCCAATGCATCGCCTCGCAAGAGATTACCCATCGATAACACCAACTCTTAGAAATAGTTGAGCATCCCCGTGGAACTACTGTGAAAAAGGGATTTCGGGAGTCCAAACAAGGATCAGCTGGGCTTCATGTATTCGACCCTACCGCCGACGATGGTCATCTCCACCTCGATGTCCTTGATCTCCTCGGTGTCTACTTGCGTCGGGTCCCTGGAGAGCACGGCGAGGTCCGCCAGCTTCCCGGGCTCGATAGAGCCTTTATCTTCCTCTTCGAAGGTGGCGTAGGCTCCGCCCATCGTGTAGGCTCTCAGCGCCTCCTCCACGGTGACGCGCTGCTCCGGTCCCAGCTCCTGGCCCGCGTCCGTCTTCCTGTTCACGGCGACGTAGATGCCTAGCAGTGGGCTGATCAGCTCCTCACCCGAGGTCGCTGGGCAGTCGGAGCTCATGGCCACGGTGATCCCAGCGTCCAGCCAGGCCTTGAACGGGTAGGCCCACTTCAGGTTCCCTGGCTCTAGGCCTGCCCGGTAGCTCTCCCCCTCGCCGTAGAGGAATATGGGCTGTGGCACGGGGATGACTCCCATCTTCTTTATTCTGGCGACGATCTCGGGGCTGTTTATGCCGCAGTGCTCTATCCTAAACCTGTGATCATGATTGGGCTTCTCTGCTAGGGTCTTCTCATAGGCGTCCAGGACACCGGATATGGCCCTGTCGCCGATGGCGTGGACCCCAACATGGAAGCCCGCCTCGTGTGAGACCCGCACGCCCTCGTCGAGCTCCTCTTGGGTCATGTAGAGGATGCCGGAGTTCTCCGGGGTGTCCACGAAGGGCTTGGTCATCGCGGCGGTCCTGCCTGAGAAGCTGCCGTCGAAAACCATTTTGATCGCCCCGATCCGGAGCCCTTCCCCCCCGAAGCCTGTCTCGAGACCCAGGTTCTTGAGGTGCTCAAGCAAGCCTCTGGACATCATCATGTTGACCCTGAGGGGCATCCCCTCCTCCTTGGCGGCCATGTAGGCTTTCACGTTCAGGGGGCTACCGACGCCCGCGTCGGAGACCGAGGTGACCCCCCTGGCAAGGAACTCGTCTGACGACAGCTTGATCCCCCTCTTAAGATTCTCGAAGCTCGTGGGGGGAATGATCTCCCCCAGCGGTACCATGGCTCCTCCTCTGAGCACGCCCGTGGGCTCCCCCGTCTCTGGGTCCCTGTCTATCTCGCCGCCCTCTGGGTCCTTAGTGTCCTTGGAGATGCCTGCAAGCTTTAGGGCGAGGCTGTTCGCGACGATGACGTGGCCGCAGAGCCGCATGATCAGAACGGGGTTATTGGGGGCGGCCATATCCAGGTCCCATCTGTTGGGGTTCCTCTTCTCTTCCAGCTTGAAGTCGTCGTAACCCCTGCCAAATATCCATTCGCCTTCGGATTTCTCTTCGGCGGCTCTTCTCACCCCCTCCACAATGTTTCCGATCGACCTCATGGGGGGAGTCCTGCAGTTTACCGCCAAGAGGGACTCGCCGAAGCCCATGGGATGGGCGTGGCAGTCCACGAACCCGGGTACGACGGTTTTGCCGTCGAGATCGATCACCTCCACGCCGTCGGCAGCCTGTCTCAGGATCTCATCGTCTGAGCCGACGCTGACAATCCGGTCTCCTGCGATGAATATGGCGCTCACTACAGTGTCCTCTTCGTCGATCGTCAGGATATTTCCGTTAGTCAGAGCCAGCTTCTTGATACCAGATTCTCGGGCCATATAAGATCAGTACGTTACACAGCATTGTGGATATAAGGCTGATGGGCAGAGGATCCGGACCTTGGATCGAAACATTGGTGGACTGGGGGGGATTTGAACCCCCGACCTCCTGGATGCGAACCAGGCATTCATACCGCTGAACTACCAGCCCGCACACCAACTCTAGCCAACAACACTCTTTAAGCCTTTACTGAAGAGATTGTTTTCAGAAACACGATGCCTTCGTTTAAGTTCCCCTTCAAAGAGATCGACTGGGTTCTCTACCTCCCAAGCCACGGGAATGAGGGCAGGGCCTACCCCAAGTACGGGGTCGCCTACCTGGACAGGAGGAAGGGGAGCTCCCAGCCCGGCAGGAGGATCGGCCTCAAGGAGGTCCGGGACGAGGCTGCGATAAAGGGTAAGTACCCCCATACGGTCAGCTTCTTCCTAAACTCCAGGGGCAGGGGCAGCACTTGGGAGCCCGACTACCTGGGGACCAAGAAGGTCAACAGCTGGAGAGGGTTCTACGGATTCCTGAAGGAGCTGGCACTGTAGGACCCAACATTGCGTGCGAAGAGAGCGCGCATGCCTAAAGCGATGAGGGCTGCGACTCCAATCATCACCCACGTAAACTGCGCCGCGTGCGCTAGGCAGGAGTATTGACGACATTGATGAAGAGATTTAGTGAAAGATGTCTACACCAACAAGTGTTCTATGAAACTGATGACTATGATCGTGTGGGTGAGGCGATGAATGGACGGAGGAAGGGTTGCTAGCACGCCCATGCGCACGTAATTATAAGGTTTTCAGCTTATCCACTATAGAAGATACTACGTGCTGACAGAACTCGTCTCTCGTCTTCTTCGGATAGTAGACACCATGGTATCCTCCCCTCCCCGATTCCACTTTATTCTCTAGTACGCCCTCCTCGACCATATCTTGAAGGAAGATGACGACGGAGGCTCTGGACTTCATCAGATCCTCGTTACCTGTCTTCTGCAGGAGTTGATGAGCCTGACCCGAAGTTATTCCGATTCGGGTTTCTTTGTTGATCTCCCAGATGTACTCCATTAGGGATACCTGATAGGGCCTGAAGATTGTATTTAGCCCGTCCTTCTCGGTGTCAAATATCATGTCCAGTAATGTACTTCGACTGAAATTTAATACTTATCCATTTATGGTATACGAGCGCAATAGGTTTTGTTTAAAATTAAGAAAGTCAGGGACGCAGCGCGCGCCCGTCTCCATCCCTTTTTTATCACAGGAGCGTGTGAGACCATCTTGCGAGTGATTATATTTTTTCAATATTGTACAATGACCTCATCGTCTCTAGGAGTTCGGAGTAGCGTAATCTGTCTTCCTTCTGCCAATCCTTCAAAGCGTCCTCGAGCTTCCGCTTAGCGCCCCATCTAAGCTCCCTTTTCAGGTCAAACATTCTATTGTAAAGGCGAACAAGCGCATCCCTGTTGAAGCTCAATCTATTCTCATTTAGAGTTCCTACTAGAATATTTAATCTTGTGCTCACAGACCAAGAGCGCGCGACAATGCGCTTGCCTTTTTTCTAGATAGCCATAGGAACTTAGTGCGCGCGGTTTGAGTTTACGGATATATTATGGATAAAGAAAGTGATGGATTACGTCTTGTGTTCCGGGCGCGCGCTATAGTAGAAAATTTCACCTTTTCTGAATAGATAACAGTAGCAAAAGAGATTCAAGACCTCTCACGCGTGCTGCACGCGTTGATGCATGATAATCATCGTGATGAGGGCAATAAATAGAGCTGTCATACTCCCGATTGTGCCAATTGGGGACTCGGGTACCATAAAATTAATTCCCTCGCTTTCGCTGGGCGCGCGATATTTGACCAAGAAGTTATCGGACAATGCATGATCAAACAGATAGACCTCCACCTTGTATTTTCCTTTCAGTTGGGTGCTCCCAGCTTGCGCGATTCCCTGTTGTTCTATAAGCGACTGCAGAAGCAGAGTCAATCTCTCATTTGTTCTCGAAGCTACTTCTTGTGGTGAGTTTAATCCTGTTTTCTGAATGATTCCCAAGTTCTGTGTTGTGTAGTGTGATATGAAATCGTCTGGATAGTCTCTCGAGGCGGAGCTACCTTCTGGGGGGATGTAAATAACAGCAGTTGAAAATTCATCGTTTGGCTGTATGACCTTAATGAATCCGATTCCTCCTTTCTCCGATGTTACTGTTATTGTTGTTTTTCCTCCAAGTTCCGATATCAGTTCTGGCTTACATGTCACTTCTATTTTCGATGCTTCAGCGCGGCCAATTATCTGAACGGAAATTAATATGAGAAACACGATTAAAGATGCCTTTTTCATAAACCAGACCTTTCAGTACTACATAATTTCATGTCAACACTAGACATAAGAATTTTATTATCTCGTGTGCTGATAATTCTTTTATAGGTTTAGAATAAGTAAATCGCACAAGCTATTGATCTGTGTGAGTAATTATGAAGAAGTGGCAATTTTTTCTTTTGATTTTCTCATCTTTCGCTCTGTTGGTTTTTTCATCTTTTTCAGTTTTACATTTTGTTTCTGCAACAGAGCAAAGAAAAATTAGTGAAATATCGTGTGAATTCTCAAGGCAGATAATAACATATGGCGAATCCGTCAGGATATCAGGCAGATTAACCGATCCATCGACGGGGGAGGGATTACAGGGAACTATCAGTATCAACTACTCCGAGGATAACGGTACGACATGGAAACAGCTTAAGGAAGTTTCTGACGAGTTGGAAGAGGGAGTAGAAAATGGCAGCAATATCCTGACAGACAAGACGGGACATTATGGACCTTATGCATGGAAGCCGTGCCACTTACCTCACAGCCTTTTACTGAAGGCATCCTATGGTGGGAACGGGGAGTTTGAGGCAGCTGAAAGTCCCATACAGAGTCTTACTGTGGATCTTCTTGATCCACCTGTAGAAATTCTCAACCACAGATCATACACGCGTGCGGGTGAGATTGCACAATGGATAGTCGGAGAAGTCTATAACGTTGGCACGACAAACCTAGAATTGGTGAAACTTTTTTTGGTCTACCATGATTCGTCAGGGGCTATAATCGGTACAGACAGATGCTCCATTCAACTACGAATGATCTCTCCGGGGCAAAGGGCGCCATTCATCACTTTTGCGGGGGCATCGCGTCTGAATCCAATTGACGCGTCGTCGATAGCTAGCTATGAGATAGCGATTCGATCCTATTCGTTGACAAAGAAAGAGATCTACAAAGATCTCAAGTCTGAGAGCGAAGAGGTATTCTTCGATGAAGAGGGTAATTATCATGTTTCTGGTGTGATCAAGAATAATGGTGACGTTTTAATTGAATCGGTTGCGGCAATAGTATCCTTCTATGATTACCACGATGGACTAATCGATGCTTGGTTTGATTTGCCATACCCGAGTGAATTAAGCTTGAATCAAACAACCGCATTCAATATAGAATTAGATGAAAGCAGGTTAGATGCAGTAGGTGAAATCGACCATTATTCCTTGCAGTTTGATTACTATATAGAAAAAACTTCGAGCACGATCTCATGCTCGGTCTCATCAACTCCAGAAAGAGAGATTGTCACGGTCTCAGGTTATATTACACCGATCCCTGGAAATGTTATTGTCGATCTGAACTTCACAAAGCCTGATGATATTAATTCCATAGTCACAATTGAAACGACGTCAGGGGGGTTCTATAATTATTCCTTCAATCCAAGTGAGCTGGGAATATGGAGTGTCAAAGCAAGTTGGTTTGGTAAGCTCGATGTAGAAGGAGCGACGAGTGTTTCAACTAATTTTACGATTGAAGAAGAGTACACTTTGACTGTGAACACGATGGGTAACGGCTTGGTGGTAAAGGACCCTGACAAGGCGTCTTATCACTACGGCGACGTGGTTGAGTTGACCGCTTCAGCAGACCCCGGCTGGGAGTTCACTGGGTGGAGTGGAAACCTGAAGGGCGCTAGCAAC
>CP070784.1:2096759-2100239 GCA_020346605.1 Candidatus Bathyarchaeota archaeon
CACCTCACATGGTCTCCGCGAGCAGGGGCTCGAAGATCCGCTCGTAAAGGACGGCCATCACGTGGACTCCCGCTGCTTTGGTGGTCTTCCTGATCTCCTTGATGAAGGGGGCGAAGAACTCCATGTTCACCTCGTCATAGAGGGTCTTCCGCTTCTCCTTGTCCGGCTCTTCCTTGCACTTCCCCATGGACTCCAAGAGGCCCTTGGGGACACTGACTCCCGGGATGTACTTGTCGAAGAAGTCGGCTATCCCGAAGGACTTGAGGGGGAAGACGCCCACCAGGGTGGGGCAGTTGAACTTCTCCGTCTCCTTCAGGAACTCCTTGGTAAGGTCGATGTCGAACATCGTCTGGGTCTGGATGAAGTCGGTGCCCAGCTTCACCTTCCGCCCGATCTTCAGTATCTCAGGCTCCAGGGGATTGGCGTTGGGGTTGGCCGCGATGGCGACGTTGATGGGGACCTCACCATGGATCTCGTTCCCGTCCAGATCGGTTCCCTCGTCTATCATCTTGTGGAGGAGGTAAACGAATTGTGCGGAGTCCAAGTCGTAGACTGCCTTACCACCCTTGTTGTCCCCGAGGACGGTGTGGTCCCCCGAGATTGCCAAGATGTTCTTTATTCCCAAGTGGGCTGCGGCCAACACGTCCGAAGTGAGGGCGAGCCTGTTCCTGTCCCTGATGACCATCTGGTAGACGGTCTCCAGCCCGACGTCCCTCTGCACGATGTACGAGGGGACGAGGGAGTTCATATAGGCCATGGCCAGGGGGTTGTCCGTCACGTTCGCTGCCACGACATATGGCTTCATGGCCCGGGCGCTAGCCAAGACCTCATCTAGACCCGTGGTTTTCTCCGGCTCCAGCTCCCCAGTCAGGACGAACCTGCCAGCCTCTATCTCCTTCATGAGGTTGCTGTAAGCAGGTCTTTTCTTTACCATTTTGGTAACTCCAAAGGATCACATAACATGATATGAAGTGCATTTAAGGGTTGTCCGAGACAGAAAAAACGGGAAACAAGCTATTAAAACGCGCAATAAAGTTTTTAATGCATTAAATAAGGAAGATAAGGATCCGCTAACGGTGTGTATAATTGTCAAAACGAGATTTGAAACTTAAGATCGACGAGCTGTCTTCAGCCCTGGGCACGTTCAAGGGGCTGGAGATCGAGGTGGGTAGGATCTACGATGATGAGTGGGAAGAACCCATGGGCCCAACGCCCTATCCAAGCGTCGGAACCCTCAGGAGCTGGGATCGTATGCTGCTGGAACGGTACAAGCCCTTCTACATGCCCTTCTGCGACCTCTGCTGCCTCTGCACATACGGCAAGTGTGACCTGACAGGCGATAAGAGGGGCGCCTGTGGCATCGACATGGCTGGACAGCAGTCGAGGATAGTCCTCATAGCCTGCTGCATAGGAGCGTCTACGCACGCAGCACACGCGAGGCACATGCTAGATCATCTTCTTGAGGATTATGGTCGCGATGCCCCGTTGGAGGTTGCCATAAACACCGGCGTGGAAGCCCCCCATGTCCGCTTGGTCTGTGGAATAAGGCCAAAGACCCTCAGGGACTTGGAGGATGCCCTCGATTATGTTGAGACCCAGATAGTACAGCTTGTTGCAGCGGCCCACACTGGCCAGGAAGGCGACAACATCGACTTCGAGTCGAAAGCCTTCCATGCTGGGATGCTCGACCATGTCGCTCTGGAAGTTGCGGACATAATGCAGATAGCCACCCTCGGTCTCCCCAAGGGCGATCCAGATGCCCCCCTGACGGAGCTCGGCTATGGGTCAATCGACGCCACAAAGCCGGTCATCATGTGCATCGGCCACAACGTCCTGCCGAGCGTGGATATCATCGACTACCTGATGGAGAATAACCTCTTCGGGGAGGTGGAGATAGGAGGCCTCTGCTGTACGGCTCATGACATGAGCCGCTACGACAAGCGCTCCAAGATCATAGGCCCCATCTCATGGCAGCTCAGGTTCATCAAGGCTGGTGTTCCGGATCTGATCGTGGTTGACGAGCAGTGCCTGAGGACGGATGTGGTGATCGAGGCAAAGAAGATCGGCGTCCCCGTCATAGCGACCAGCGAGAAGAGCTGCCTGGGACTTACCGACAGGACCCATGATGATCCCGAGACCATCGTCAACGACCTTGTTTCGGGAGCAGTAGACGGCGCTCTAATTATCGAGCCTGACAAGGTGGGTGAGGTCTCGGTCAAGACGGCCATAGGCGTCAGGAAGCGGAGGGGAGACAAGAATGTCGGCTTGGCCGAGCTGTCAGAGCTGGCGGGCGGTTGCAGGAACTGCCTAGAGTGTGTCAGGGCCTGCCCGAACAACCTGCCCATAGCCGAGGCGCTCCAGGCTGCGAAGGAGGGGGACTATAAGCTCCTCTCCGACCTCTACGATCTCTGCGTCGGATGTGGTCGCTGCGAGAGCGCTTGCCCCGTCGATCTGCCGATAATCTCCATGATCACCGAAGCCAGCCAGGACAAGATAGCAACGGAGACATATCCCATAAGGGTGGGCCGGGGCGCCATACAGGATACCGAGATCCGGGAGGTAGGTCAGCCCATAGTGTTCGGGGAGATCCCCGGCGTCGTGGCTCTTGTAGGCTGCGCTAACTACCCCGCGGGTGGAGACGACGTCGCCAGGATCGCCGAGGAGTTCCTGAACCGCAGGTTCATAGTGGTCACCTCGGGCTGCTCAGCGATGAACATCGCGATGACCCGGGACGAGGAGGGCCTCAACCTCTACGAAAAGTACTCGGGCAACTTCGACGCCGGCGGCCTCGTGAACGTGGGCAGCTGCGTCTCCAACGGCCACATCACCGGCGCCGCGATCAAGATTGCCAATATCTTCGCGAAGCGAACCCTCAGGGGCAACTACGAGGAGATCGCCGACTATATCTACAACAGAGTGGGTGCTGTAGGAGTCGCCTGGGGCGCCATGTCCCAGAAGGCCGCCTCCATCGCCGCCGGCTGTTGGAGGCTCGGGATCCCCGTCGTCGTCGGGCCCCACGGGGCGAAGTACCGTAGGATGCTCCTCGGCCGGAAGGAGAACGAGGACGACTGGATGGTCTACAACGCCAGGGACGGCGAGGAGGTTTACATTGGTCCCGCCCCGGAGCACCTGTTCTACGCCGCCGAGACAGTGGAGGAGGCCATCGTGATGATAGCGAAGCTGGCGATGCGCCCCAACGACACCAGCAAGGGCAGGGCGGTGAAGATCAGTCACTATATCGACCTCCACAAACGCCTCTACGGCTCGATGCCCGACGACCTCCACCTTTACGTGAGGAGGAAGCAGGACATCCCCTTCACCATGATGGACGAGATATTGGCAGCCCTCGAGGAGAAAGGATGGGAAGAGGACAAGATCGCTATCCCAGACCCGACTCTTCTGGACAGGATGATCAGGAGGCGGGCGTGATGTCAGCTAAGATGACCCTGGGGCAGACCGCCGAGATAGCGGGCCCGAAGA
>CP070784.1:2100339-2124522 GCA_020346605.1 Candidatus Bathyarchaeota archaeon
GGGTGGTGTATGGGTTCCGTGCTAGGGGTCTCTGGGCGATAAAGGCTTTAAGTGCTGGGGGCTTCTGTTTCCTCGGAGAGGGGCTGACCACCTTTCGTATCCCCGTACGAATTCCTCGACCTCAACCCTCTCCAATCCCTCCATTCTACAGGGAGTTGTGTTGCTGAAAAACCATTGGACCCGCGTAGTGTGTCGCTGCGCTATCTCTGGCGGGTCCTCATGTATGTCGTTCCATTGATCCGCTTGAGGAGTAGGGCTGTGGGCCTCTCTGGTTTAGCGACCATAAAGCTGTCGAAGAACCCTGAGAAGGGGTCCCATCGGGGTCTGGCACTGACCTCGAAGATGAATACCATATAGTTGGGTTCCCCCTCTGGCCGAAGCTTGACGGTGTAGACCTCTGTGCTGGATCTCTTGATGGGGTCGTCCAGTGAGACCTCCACTGTGTGATACCTCGCCCCTTCAAGCGGATCGGCTCTCTCAGGCTCAATTAAGCTCGTGTTGTACAACACTAGGGTCAGTTCAACTTGAGCCGGCGACAGACCCCTGTTCTCGGCCTCAAGGTTCACGACGAGGTCCTGGGATTCGAAGTCGATCGTTTCGTTGTAGCCTATCTCAGTCGACAGGTGATAGGCCATCACTGGCCTAGTGGCCAAACCGTACATCAAGGTGAGGTTGATGACGACAGCGATTCCGAGAAGTAGAAGCGCCTCGTCTCTCGACGCCTTGAAGCCCATCTAACCCTACTCCCTTTTTTAATCCTTTAAATTAGTTGGGCTTTCTCACCAGATTGAGGATCCGAGAGTGGTTTAGCTTTTATCGTTCTTGATGGGGGTATTTAGGAGGGATCCAGGCAATGTCTCTTGACGTCCATGGGAGGACGCTATTAGTACACCACTGGGATACGGACGGAATCTGTTCGGCCCGCCTCCTGTTCGAAGAACTGCGTGACGTGAGCGCCGAGAACAGGACGCTGCGGATTGGCAACTACTTCCTGACGGAGGAAGAACTCGTCGATTTCTCAGGATATGACAGCATCATAATCGCCGACATGGTGCTTCCCGTGGAGAACGTACTGCGACTGGCGGAGGGCTCGGAGGTCACAATCTTCGACCACCACATACAACCCCCCATCGAATCGGTCATCCAGCACAATCCCATTGCCATGGGGGCTGAGCCCGACGATCATCCATCCGCTAGTTGGGTTGTTAGCGAGTTCCTAGGCAGGGAGATCGACCTTTACACTCTGTTGGGCATGGTGGGCGACCGGGAGCATCGGATAAAGGAGAACGAGAGGTTCTGGCCAATCATCTCAGAGTTCTGTCTGGAGTACGGCATGGCGTTCGACGATATGCTGAGGATGGTCGAACTCCTCGACTCTAACTATAAGACAGGCGACAAACGAGCCGTCGAGATGGCGCCCCGACTCCTTCTGGAAAGCGGCGGGCCATCGGACATACTTGAGAACAGAGAGTGGAACAGGAACGTTGAGCTCCTGGAGGAGGAGATGGATCGGCTCCTGAACCTTCCGTCCGAGGACATGTTGGGAGTCACTGTGAAGAGGATCACGACGCAGTACAACATCATCTCAGCTTTAACTAGGAAGCTCGCATGGGGATCCGGTAGGAGCGTGATGGTGGTGAATACAGGCTTCTTCGAGGACAGTGATCAGCTGTACGTCAGGAGTCCCGACAGGGACATGAGGGCCTTGATAGAGAGGGCTGTGGGGCTAGGATTCAAGGCGGGAGGGAAGAAGGACGTCATGGGGGCGATTGTGCCCAAGGAGGAGACAGAAGGATTACTCAAGGAAGCGTCTGAATACCTTGGATAGCCTAAATCACACTTGCGCTGCAGATTGGATAAAAAAGGGAAATAAAATAGGGAATCCGTGTTTTTATAGGAAGAGCTGGCCCGTCTCGTCGGATTTTAGAAGCTTTTCCCACTTCTTCGTGGTATCGGCCTGGATGCCGGCGATCTGCTCGTCAGTCACGTGCCTGAACCTGGCCTGAGGCTTCAAGTACTCGCTCACAGGCTTCAGTTCCCTCGGCTTATAGGTCAGCCTCATCTGCTCGCCGTTTAAGACCTCGAAGAGTGGCCATACGCCGGACTGCACTGCCAGACGGGCTACCTGGATAGTCTGAGCGGGGTCGTACCGCCAGCCGACCGGGCACGGGCTGTGGATGATTATCATCTTGAAGCCCTTTACCGTCTTCCCGTAGTTGATCTTAGCGATCAGATCCTCGGGATAACCTACGGACGCTGTCGCGATGTACGGAACACCGTGTGCTGCGAAGATCATGGGTATGTTCTTCTTTTTCATCTGCTTGCCCTTGATCTTTGAACCGACGGGTGTGGTGGATGTCCTAGCGTAAAGCGGCGTGCTGCTGCTCCTCTGGTTGCCCGTGTTCATGTAGGCTTCGTTGTCCTTGGTTATCACCCAGATGTTCTCGTTGCGCTCTGCAGCCGCGGAGAGGCCCTGGAGGCCGATGTCGTAGGTTCCCCCGTCGCCGAAGAAGCCGACGATGTTTATGTCCTCCCTGCCGAGCCTCTTCATTGCTCGGGCAGTACCAGTCAGGGCAGCCCCGCCGCCCTCGAAGGCGCCTCCGCCTCCCCTGGGCGTTGCAGTCACCGAGTCTGGGCAGCAAGGTATACCGTGCCTTATGGTGTTCTTCCCTAGAGCCTTGAAGGCCAGTCTGGCTGCGAGGGCTGCCCCACATCCCTGACATGCGCTTCCCGGGGTGATGGTGATGTCCTCGAGCGGTATCTGGGCCCTTGTTACTCTCTGACTCATCTCATATTCACCTCAATTGTATTTCTTAAACCCACTCCACTAGGGAGACCTTCTCTCCCATAGCTGCCTTCAGTATCTTTTCGCCAACTTTTACCAGGTGGGCCACTCTGACTTCCTTGCCTGAGAGCCCTGCGTGGAACTGGAGCACCTTTGGACGGTCATCAAGGTCGTACAGCGCGTTCCTGATCTGCGTGAAAGCTGCTCCGCCATGACCGGGCAGGACGTTCCTGTCGATCATTCCTATGGCGTCGAACTTTTTACCGTACTCCTGGAAGTCCTCAGTGGGGAACGGTTGGAAGCACTTGAGCTTGACGAGGCCCACTTTCTTGCCGTTCTCCTGAAGCACATCGATCGCAGCCCTAGCTGTTCCAGCCATGGAGCCCATGGCGACTATGACCGCCTTGGCCCCGTCTGTCTTGTAGGTCTCAGTCAGGCCGTTCCCGTATTTGCGGCCGAAGACCTTTCCGTAGGACTCGTTGATTTCCTTGATTACAGGTTTGGCGCCTAGGACGGCCTCATGGTGAGTGATCCATCCCTGTTGGGGGTCACGGCCGCGACCGAAGCCTCGGGCTGATTGAGCCAGATCGAAATCTTCGGGGAATATGCTTGCTTGCTTGTACGGTGGCAGCCAGTCATCAACGGTCTCCTGTGCAGGGATCTCCACGGGCTCGGCCGTGTAGCTCAGCACGTAACCGTCGTATCCGACGGCGATGGGGAGCCTCACCCTCTCGTCCTCTGCGACCCTGTAGGCCATCAGGACTGTGTCGAGGGCCTCCTGGTTGTTTTCCACGTACCACTGGATCCAACCTGTCCACAGCTGGGACATCAGGTCTGTGTGGTCGGGCTGCATTCCCTTGTTGCTCCTGTGCACGGTAGCCATGACGACAGGCAGCCGTCTTGAGGAAGTGGTGTGCATCGGGTGGTGCATGTAGAGCTGGCCGGGGCCAGAGGTGCAGACAAAGGTTCTCACGCCTGCGTGAGCTGCTGACTGCACGATCACCTGAGTCGATAGCTCTCCCTCAGCGTTGACGAACTCGGCGTCGAGCTCCCCGTTCGCCACCATCTCGGAGAGATACTCCGTGATCGTGGTCTGGGGGGTCACCGGGAACGCAGAAGCGACCTGGACACGCGCCAGTTTGACAGCGGTTGCAGTGGCCTTGTTTCCTACCATAACTTCGAACGACATTGTTCTTACCTCCTAACCTCCACTCTCTTGAATTCTATCGCCTTGACGGGGCACTCGGTTACACAGATTCCGCAGCCCTTGCACTTGTGCCACTCGATCTCAGGCTTATTTTCCTCGGTCCACTTGATCGCTGTCTCTGGACAGTACAGCCAACATGATTTGCATCCAGTGCACTTGTCGAGGTCGATGACTGGAGAGAAGACACGCCAAGAGGAGACGTCCTTCAGGACACCGTATCCCCCAACGGCCAGACTCTCGCTCTCCATAGGTTCCGTATTTGTGGCCTGAACGACTTCGCTGGCCTTCTCGTAGGACATCTTTATGGCGGCGATATTCATCTCGCCGATCCTGCCGGGGAACTGCTTCATGATGGCCTTCTCGATGGACTCGAGCTTCGGATATCCGACGACCTTGCTGAAAGCGCCTAGTATGGCTGTGTTAGTGATTGGCCTCTTCAAAGTCTCCAGTGCGATTGAAGTTGCGTCCACGGTCGCTATCCTAATGTCGCCTCCGATCTGAACCTCTTCTGGCTTGAGTGAGGTGTTAAGGATCAGCAGACCTCCGGGCTTCAATCCGTCTGCCATCGTCTGTCTTGTGCTTAGGAGGGGATCGAGTACGAGAACGATATCGGGTTCGTGGACAAGCTCCCTCTCCCTGACACGGACATCGTCCAGCCGCACGAAGCAAGTCAGCGGTGCACCACGCCTCTCAGTGCCGTACATCGGGATGGCCTGAGAGTACATGCCGTCGTAATAAGCTGCAGTTGCCAGCAACCTTGAGGCAGTGACGCCGCCTTGGCCGCCT
Source organism: Candidatus Bathyarchaeota archaeon (assembly GCA_020346605.1). Classification (GTDB taxonomy): domain Archaea; phylum Thermoproteota; class Bathyarchaeia; order TCS64; family TCS64; genus BS750m-G28. The sequence goes on from CP070784.1 coordinate 2,105,118, forward strand.
CTGCCATGTATCCTTATTCCTATCATTATCTTGCCTCTTTGTGAATCGTTAAGGGATATTGCTTTTCTTATAAAAAGCATGCGGATCCGGCCCGAAACAGGATGCTAAACTTTTAGATAGGATGTATTGAGGTTTCAGTTTCACTTTTCTGATTAAGTTGGAAACTTTAAATTTGATAATGTAGGTATGTGGTTGACCTAGATGTCTGGGAACAGTGAACTTGGCTTCCGGGAGCTGCTGCAGAAGAGCATCGTCGATGGAATCCGCATCGAGAATCCTGTCATATTGAAGGGTCAGTACAGGAGAGCCTACGATCTTCTCAAGGACAGTATAGACGCCAACGTCACGCCCTGTCTCGTGGGGCCTCCCGGCGTGGGGAAGTCCCTCCTCGCGAGGAAAGTGGCGGAGGACACGGGCAGGGGCTTCTACGAAGTCTTCTTCGACGAGAATATGACGCCCTCGAGGCTCATCGGGGCCTTCGATCCTGCCCTTGTAGTCAGGAGGGGTAGGACCGTGGAGAGCTTTGAGCCCGGGCCCCTCATGCGGTCGATGGTGGAGGGAGGCCTATTCGTGGCCCACGAGCTGAACAGGGCGACCGAGTTCTGCCAGAACAGCCTCATCGCCCCTCTTGAGGAGAGACACTACCATCTGTATCCCTTCGGTATGATCAAGGCCCACGACAACTTCGCGTTCGTGTCCACCCAGAATCCCATCGAGACGTCTGGGACCTACAGGCTGTCGAGGGTGTTGGTGGACAGGATAGGTTGCTGGATCAGGCTCGGATATCCTGACAAGGAGACCGAGAAGGAGATATTGAGGGTGAATGCCCCGGCATACAACCTCGCCGAGGACATCTTGAACAAGATCTACGAGATTGTTAACGAGACTCGTCAGCATCCGGACCTAGAGATCCCCGCATCTCCACGGGCCGGCATCTTCCTTACCCGTCTGGTGGACAGATACTTGGACAGGTTCGATGATGGCGGGGAGGCGATCAGGTTCTTCGCCCCGTCGGTCCTGACGAAGGAGATGCGGGTCCGCACACCTGGGAAGACCGTCGAAACTGTGATAGAGGAGATCCTACAGAAACATCTGGGGTAAGCGAATGGAGACGGAGCTCCTTGAGTACCCATTTTCGATCGTCGAATTCTTCGTGCCAGAGTTCATAAGCCGCATGAGGAGGAGCAGGGAGGTCCAGGAAAAACCAAGCCCCAGGCAGGGAATCGCCATGTGCGATCTCCTAATGCCCGTCTACTTCCGGAAGGGGAAGCTGTCCCTCCAGGACATCGTCGAAGTCTCCGTATACACCTCGAAGGTCGAGAATCAGGGCATCGCGGAGAGGATCGCGCTCGACATTCTCCTCAACGTGGAAGAGTCAGACAAGGAGCCGCTCATCACGGAAGAGGACGCCTTCATGGGGTTGCTTAACACCAAGAGCGACGACCAGATAAGCTTCGAGTCGGGTCAGGAGGACATGCCTGGTCAGGGGGAGATCCAGCCGATCCACGATTCTGATGTCGACATCTTCAAGAAGTTCACGAGCCAGCCCGACCTGGGGGTCGGCCCGGGGGAGGACGAGCTCGTCAAGATGGCCATCAGGAAGAACAAGGACATCAGGGACGAGAGGTCGAGGAGGCGGCTCGCCGAGTTCCTGAAGATGAAGCTGCTGAAGCTGGGCCGCGAGTTCGAGAGGAGCACGGAGATCCAGAGGAGGCCGATCCTGAGGCCCTACGAGTTCGGAGACGACCCCGACGACATCGACGAGGAGAGGTCTCTGGAGAACATCTTCGATCAGGGGAAGGGGATGGACGAAGTCGGCTACGACGACTTCCTCATCAGGAAGAGGAACAAGAAGAAGCGCTCTGTAGTTTTCATCCTCGACATCAGCAACACGATGTTCTACCAAGTGGAGGGGCTGACCTCCATCCACTACTCCGTGATGTCGCTAGTCCCCCTCATCTGGAGCCTGAGGCAGGAGAGATACGGCATGATACTGTACGAGAGCAACAGCCACGTCCAGAAGGATATCCACGAGGAGGGAGACCCCGACGAGCTCATCGACAGCCTGCTGATGCTCGTGACGGCCAGCACCGGGGACGTCGAGAAGAGCCTGAGGGGGACCAAGGGCTCCCAGACCTGGGGGGGGACGGTGCCCAACCAGAGCCTGAAGTGGGCTATCGACCAGCTTAGGGAATCGGGCGACCGGATGGAGAAGATCTGCTTCTACTTCAGCGACTTCGTGCTTGAGGATCCCGGGGATAGGTCCCTGGAGAAGATGGAGAACTACGAGATCATCAAACAGATGATCGACCAAGGGATACACGTGGTGTGCTGTGTCTCGCCTCTCACCCGCGGAGAGATCTTCTCACCATACACAAAGGACGTGCTCCCTCGCCTTGAGGAGGCAGGGGTCGAGATGATCGAGACCTACAGACCCAGCGACTTCCTCGAAGAAGTCGAAGCCTTCATGGAGTCGATATAGTCAGGCCATGAGAGCGTACCCCTTTTGGACAGTGTTTTCGCCCATCACCTCTTTTCGCGACCCTCCAGCTTGATGTTTTGGACCTTGCTCATGTCCATGGAGTGTAAAAGGGGCTGATTTCTGCGTTTTTCGCTTCGAGAATTTTTGACGCCTTTATAATATTAAGTTTCAAGAATTGGGACGTAGTGATTGTCCATCGAAGATATTGACGTCATAAACTTTTCCGAGGATATGGCTCAATCCGAAACCCGCCTCATTATGACGATGGGATAATGTTTCACTTCATCGAGCATTCCCCAAGTGACCTCAGTAAGCCCAACACCGAGCCGTTCGGCCATGTCCCAGACTGTACGCCCAGCACCGTGCCCTCGCACTCTGTGAGCGACGTTGGCCAGCGTGAGGGCCCAGTCGGGGTTCATGGGCTCCCCTGAAAGGGCGACCGGCGTGGACCTGGATACGAATCCCAGCTTCCGTCCGGCCACGAAGGTGAGGAACCCTCCGAAGTGGACGAGGCCAGGGACCTCCACGCCTCTGGGTGACAGGTGGAGGTTCCTCCAGCTGTAGGCCGTGTCGCCGTCGACGATCAGCACAGAGACCTCCTTCCCGGTCTCTGATAGGGCTCTCCGGATCATCTCCGCTCGGAGGAGGGGGTCCGCCAGTGGGAGGCTGACGTAGTTGTATGGTAGGTTGCTGGCATCTATTCCACCCTCGGAGTAGTGCCTGAGGGCCTGAAGAATCCCAGCGTACATGAGAGCCACCTGTTTGTGCACCGCCCCCTCCAATTTCGGGTACTCCCTGAGCCTTTCGAGGGTCTTTTGTCTCAGATTTGTGAGACAACCCAGGGGTAATCCCCACATAAACCTCATCCAGAAGGTCGCCAGGAACTTGGATACCCTCCCCGGGGCGAACTTGGATTCGTCCAAGAGGAGCCCCTCTGCAGTGGAGATAGCTTTCTCCGATACCGCAACGACGTCTCCGTCTTCGAGGACAGGCTTGACGGCATTTACGATGTCCCTGACGTAGTCAGTACCCGGTCGCCAGTAGCCGGTCCTCACCCTTATCGCCTTGAGCCTCAAAGGTCGCCCACACAGGAGATATGCATAGCTATTTCAGGGCATTTCAGGTTAAAAGTGTCGAGAGAGCTAGATACCGTACCGCTCCTCCAAGTACCCAACGAGCTCCGCAACGGCCCTGACGGCGGGAGCTCCTGCGGCGTGGTCGACCGGCGCCACGCCCAACATGTCCGCCTCCGCCACGGCCTCGTCGTACGGTATGTAGGCGGCTATCGGTATCCCTAACGCCCCCACCTTCTCCTCGATGAAGGCCCTTTCGGCGTTGGAGCCCACCTTGTTGCCCACGGCCAGGACCTCCTTGATCTCGATGTCTTTGGCCAGCTTGATGATCCTGTGGACCGTGTCGATTGACTTCATGCGGGGCTCGACGACCACGAGCATCGCGTCCATCCTTCTGGCTGTCCCCCTGCCCAGATGCTCCAGGCCTGCAACCATGTCCATCACCAGGACTTCCTTCCTCTGGATGAGGAGGTGCTGGACTAGGACTCTGAGGAGGGCGTTGGATGGGCACATGCACCCCATGTCGCCCCCCTTCACGGTCCCCATGACGAGTAGCTTGACGCCGTCGGGCCCGACGACGCCGAACTCGTCCACGATGTCGCTCACGGTAGGTGTGAGCCTAAACATTTGGCCGTAGGATTTTCCGGGTGTAACACCGGTCTTTTCTTGGACCAACCCTTCATTATCCGAGAGGGGTACGATCTCGTCGGCAACCTCTGAAGGGATGCCGATAGAAGAAGCCGTGTTTATGTTTGGATCGGCATCGACAACGAGTACCTCGTACCCCGCCTGGGCCATCAACCTCGCAAGCGTCCCTGCTATGAAGGTCTTGCCGACACCTCCCTTCCCTGCCACAGCAATCTTCATGGTTTCACCTCAGCGTATCGAGGCCCACCTTCTTGGCTATCTCGACGACGGCTCTGTAGGCCGGCGAGTCGTCAGGCAGTTCCAGCAGGGGCTTCCCAGCCATGTTGTGGGCCATCACGTTCTGGTCGTCAGGTATGTTCCCAGCCAGCTCCATACCGACCTCGTCCGCCGCCTTCTCTAGAACGTCCTTGAGGCCATCGTCGAACCTGTTCCCCACAAGGTACACGCGCTCGACGCCGATGTGGACCTCCTTTATGAGCTCCTTCACCCTCTTCGCCGTCTCGAACCCCATCTTCGACGGGTCGGTGACGACGAGCATGACGTCGACGTCCCTGTCCGTCCTCCTGCTCAAGTGCTCCAGCCCGGCCTCCATGTCGAGGATGGTGATGGAGTAGTTCTTCGTCAGCGTGTCCAGTATCTTGGTGAGCACGTTGTTGACGTAGCAGTAGCACCCCTCCCCCTCGGAGCGGCCCATCGCTAGGAGATCGAAGCGGTCCTCCTCCACGAGAGTCTGGAACACCCACGCTTCCAGCAGCTCCTGCTTCGGGGTCGTGGCGGGGAGGCTCCCCCTCTCTATCTGGTCCTTCATCTCCTTGGAGACCTGGCCCACCGTCTTCTCCAGCTTCACACCGAGGACGTCGGGGAGATTTGTGGCGGGGTCCGCGTCGACGACAAGAGCAACCTCATCTGTGTTCTCCATCAGCCACTTAAGGAGGAGGGCCGCCAACGTAGTCTTCCCCGTACCCCCCTTCCCCGAGACCGAGATCACCATCTTCCTTGCCATCTGGAATTCCAACTGGGTGATAGAAGAAAAAGGTTAGGGAGGTCACTCCTCCGGGTTGGGTTTCCACTTCTCGTCGAGGTAGCTGGCGATGCCCGAGGAGTCGAGGGGCCCGACCGATACCGTCCACCCCGAGGTCTCCTGGATCTCGCCGCTGAGCCGCGCCGCCCTCCCGGGGATGACCAGGTGCCTGTGCTTTACGAGGTCCCCGACCTTGAAGCTCTCCATCGCCTCCGATACGTTATCAGCCGTCAGCTTCCTGCCCGCCACGGCGCTCTCGACGGAGATCCCCTCCGTGTCGACGACCACGAGATAGCAGGTCAGCTTAGCGGACTCAATGTCGGAAGCGACTGTGTAGTAGGTCAGCGCGAAGTTTGTGGTCAGCAGGACTGGGGACATCTCGTCCGGCTCGCCATACGGGAACACGCCGGCTTCGACGGATACAGGCTTCCTCGGGTCGGTGTATATGTTCTGCCTCAATATGACGAGAGGGAGCAGCGACCAACCGCTGACGCTGTGGATCACGAGGGCGTCCGCGAACCTACAGATGAGGGCCGAGGCGATGACCGTCTCGTTCCACTCGCTTATCACTGGGTCCTCAGCCTCCTCTGCCCAAGCTGCGATCGGTGCGCCGAGCAGTGGAAAGCCTAGGTACTCGTCCTCCTCGTCTATGGCGTTCAGCCTGAGGATCGTGAAATTGTCCAACGTCGCAGAGGCGCCGTCCTCGATCATTGTCCCCGAGTCGAGGACTATGTCCTCAACGCCGTACTCCCAGAGGGTCCTGGCAACGCTCCTCAGGGCGTCCAAGTCGAAGGGGACCGAGGCCACAAGCGGGCAGCCGTACATGAGGGCCAGGTCGGCCATCTCCTTCCAGTTGTCCTTTGTAGCGGCGTAGATGAGAGGCCTCCTGTCCCCAACGGCGGACAGCCCCTGCTCCATAACTGCTGGGTTCGTGGCGCAGAGTATGAAGGGCATTTCTGTAAGAGCCGCGGCCTTCCTCACAGCCGTCTCGAACTTTTCGGGGTCGTTGGAGGTCGACCTTATGGCCAGCAGGTCAAGGGTAAGCGTCATGCCAATGTAGTCGTACTTGAAGTCGCTTGCCGTCTTAACCCTCGCCTCGAACTCCTCGTCCGGCATCTCGTCGCCGACGTCGATCGCTATCGCCGTCGGGTTGAAGTACGTGAACTCGTGCCGATAGACGACGTACTCTCCGCCGAGTGTCACCTTCCTCTCCCCTGTCCCCACCTCAACGGCCCTGACGGAGGGCTTCAGAAGATCCCAGAGCTTCTCGTAGGAGGACTGGTTCTTCGGCTCGAGCAGGGGGGTGCACTCCTGGAGTGTCGCCTCCCTGTTCACGAGCTTAGCTGCGAAGGCCATGCAGTTGTTCTCGCCGCACTCCTTGCAGTTGGTCCCCGGCAGCGTCTTGTAGACCTCGATCGGGCTGAGCTCCTTCGCGGGCACTCCATCACCTCCTACAGCTTCAGCGAGACCCAGTCCGTGGGCTCGCTGGGCTCCTTCCCGCTGGTCAAATTGTCGATCATCTTTTTTACTTCCTTTGCGGCCGCTGGGTGCATCATCATAAAGTAGTCGACTCCGGCCAGGAGCAGCGTCAGCCCGGTGACCGTCTCCCAGATGGGTCCCCTGAGCTCCCTGGGCGCCCACTCGGGCCCCATCTTCATCCAGGCTTCCCTCGCGGCCCAGGCGTTGGTAGTGCCTGAGGAGAGGGGGTGGTTGAGCTCAGGGTCTCCCTTGAGGGCGGCCAGGCGGCAACGCTCCATCACGGTGAAGGCGTAGTCCAAGCCGTATCCGAGGGCGGCGGTCGTGGTGTCCATCACTATGCGGTCCTTAGGAAGGAAGTCGTAGAGCTTCCTGTTGAGCTCGCGCGCCCTGTTCACGTCCATCGAGGTGAAGGCGATCACGGTGTGGCCGTACTTCTCCACCACCTTGGCGGTCGCCTCGATGTCCATGTCGAGGGTCACGGAGTTGAAGAGGATCCTCTCCCCCTCTGTCACCTCAGCTATCGCCGCGAAGACCTCTAGGTCCTTCTTGGGGTCGCCGCATCCGCCGATGGCGATCGGGACGTCCACAGCCTCAAGGACTGCCTCCGCCTTCTTCACAGCCTCCTTCGCGGGGGTGTCCTCGATGAGCGGGTCGATGCTCAGGAAGTGGAGGTTGATCATCTCTCCCCCGAACTTGTCGACGCACATCCTCGCCCACTCCGGGGTGTCCTCGAGGACCTCCCTATAGTGCATCTTCACCGCCCTGGGCAGCGAAACTTTGGACCAGTCGAAGACGTCGAAGGCGATTACAGGCTTGTGGGGCGTCTTGCTCTGGAAGTTGTAATATGCAGGTGCCATCTCGCCCCCGATGGTGACGGTGGAGCCCCTCGTTCCCCCGTCGGCCTTCGTGGCGCCAATGGTCACCTCGACTATCCTTCCGGCGTACTCCTCAAGGGGAACTTCGACGCCGGCCTCCAGCAATGAGGTGGGTTTTGCTCTGGCCGGCACGGCCGGTGGCATAACCTGCGGCACCCCTGTGACCATTCCGGGCGTAAGCCTAAGCTCCAGTTCGTCGAAGGTTATCTCCACGTCCTCAAGCTCGATCTGCTGGAACTTGGCGAGGGCCTCGAGGATGTTTATGCTTATCGGAAGCCCGTTCTTCTTCTCCTTCTTCCCAGACAAGTGGGCTACCTCCCGCTGTCCGCCTTTATGACCATCTTCTCTGCCTTGATCTTGGCGTTCTTCAGTATGATCCTGAAGCCCATGCCGGAGGGTATTCCCTGAATGGGGAAGGCGCCCGCCGGCATCTCGAGCGTGGGAACGGTGATCTCCCCTGGCTCCTCTGTTGGCTCCGCCAAGGCGCTCTCCCACCTCTGGACGATGGGATGTTCCTTCTCGATCAGCCAGGACCTGAGCTCCTCGTTGCTGGCGACATCTTCCTCTGTGGCGATCTTTTCAACCATCTCGGGGGGAATAAAATCGAGGATGCGCTGCTTGATGTCAACGGGCATCCAGACGACCCTCTCCCATCCGCCGTCGGCCTGCATGAACTTGGGACTCCTCATGTACTCTATGGAGAGCCCGTGGAATCCGTCCACTTGCCTGCCCCCCGCCGTCAGGTCGGAGATCGTCACGAAGTTTAGCCCGTTAACGGTCTCACCCCTGAAGTTGCGGTGGACCACTCCAAAGGCATCGACCTCGGGGATGTAGAAGGCGCACCCCTCGAAGCACCCGCAGCTCGTGTGGGGGTACCCGAAGGCTGTGTAGAGCTGGACCCTCTCGATCTCTCCAAGGCTCTTCTCCCTGATGACGTCGTTGACCCCGTCGTACTCGCCCGTCACGTCATCTATGCATTCGCCGTGGGGTATCTCGAAAACCGGCCCCTTCGGGTCGATCTTCGCGGTCGCCCTGCCGTCGAACCAGCTGATCGCACCGCAGTTCGCATACCTCTGGGGTGTGATGACACAGAGGTGTGTCGGTGCGAAGGACTGGCAGAGGCTGCAGCCGTAGAATACATCGACCTCGTTGTCCTTCATCCCCCTGGCCCTTGCGTCCCGGGACTCGTAGATCTCCATAACCTTGGAGTACCACTCCTCGACGGCAGCGGGGTCGGTCATGAAGGTGATCGATATCTTCTCGATGAACGGCATCTCGCTTTTGTAGAGGCGCATCAGGACGTCCCCGAGAATCCTAAAGCTGTTGAAGCCCTTGCCGTAGGACTTCTTGCTGAGCCTGAGCTGGATGTCGTACCTCTGGTTGAGGTGCATGAAGCCCTCGATGAAGTTGACGTACTCGTGGAGGCGCCTCTCGACGACCCCCTCCAGATCCTTCTCGATCGCCTCCCCAGCGACGTAGATAACCATCCCGAACGGGGTGTTGGTGCCCTCGGGCAGCTCCGGTAGATCGGGGCCTATGATCTCCATCTTGCCGTCCTCGATCTCGTCGAGCGCTAGCGCCTGCACCAGCTCGAACTTAAAGTCCTCCCTGGGCCCGCCCAGCTCGATCTGCATCTCTCTACCACGGATACGCTCCCCCTCGTAGATGATCCCCACATCGACCGGTAGGTCTTCAAACATCGACATCTCTCATTTCCCTCCTTCTACTAACATCATTATTTTATCTAAAACTTCCTTCCACTTCTCCGCCGCCATAGTCCCCAGGGACCAGCTCGCGTTTGGCTGATAGCTGGGATCAAGGGAGATCGTGATGAGACCTCCGGCAAAGTTCTTCAACCCCGACAGAACCAGCCACTCCATGTAGTAAGGTATACCAGCGAAGATAACTAGGTCGTACCTCCCGCCGCCATCGAACCCCTCCCATTCGAGGTCTCGCAGGCGGTCGCCGAGGTTCATGAGCGGCATACTATGAGCGTCCTCGGACCCCCGACGCCTGAATTCGCCTATCATATGCCCCGTCGCGGCTACGGTTAGACTGCCCGCCTTCATGAGCCTCAGGGCAGTGTCAATAAGATCGCCGTCACTGGTCTCGATCTTCGGTGCCTCTGAGCCCACGACGAACAGTGGCCTCTTGGCCCTCGTGATCATGGAAGCCGCGACCTCCGGCTTGGGTATGACGAAGGCTTTCTTGGGCCCTGCGATCTCGGCTGCCTGTCCGGGGTTCATGTTCGCCGCTATCACTTCCGCCTCCTGATCATCCTGTCCAGGAGCGTCGGATCGGGCGTGGCGATCTTGTCCTCCTCCCACCCCTTCTCCTCGAGGGCCGTCATGATCTCGTCCTTCATCGTGAAGGGTATGTCCTGGCTCCTGCGCACGAACAGGTGGATGTCGTCGGGTATGGAACCGTAGTGCCGCTTGTGCAGATCGATGTAGTGGCTCAGCTTCACCGCGCGGCCCTTGTTTGTGTCGTTAGGGCGCATCGCGAGCTTTGCGATCATCACCACCGCCTCCTCCACGGTCTCGGCGGCGTAAAACAGGTGCTCTGGCGCGGGTCCGATGTAGACCTTCTCGCCGTCCCTGGCGTTGTAAACCTTCCAGTCACCCTCGTTCTCCTTCCTTCCGAGGAGCATCCTCCTGTACTTAGAGCCGTGGGGGCCCACGACGACGGGAATGCCGAGTCTCCAGCATCCGGCGGCGATGCTCGCAGCCTTCTGGGACATGGCGCCCCAGGCTACGCCGACTGCCCCCACACGGTTGTGGATGTAGTCGGCGATCTCCTCGTAGTTGGCCCTGAGAGGGCGCTTGGCGAAGATGTTGGCGATCTTTATGGCTGCCCCAGTGATGTGGGAGTTGGCAACGCAGCTCCCGACGTTCACCAATCCGCCGGCGTCGAAGTTGCCGGGGTATTTCTCGTAAAGGTTGAGCCCGTCCTCGTCCTTGGTCATGGATATGTTCATGGCGGAACAGCCCGAGGTCACTACTATGAACCGTCGCTTCAGGAACTCCTCCGCCATCCTGGCCACGTCGTCGCCGCCTGCTGGGTAGTTGGCGCAGCCGACGAGGGCGACGACTCCGGGTATCTCACCGAAAACGATGGGGCTGCCGACCTCCCTGATCTCTACGTCCTGAATGGCGCCCCTGCCCACCCTGATGGGGAACTTCTCTGCGACGTTGTTCTCATGGTTTGCCTTTGTGATCATGGACACGATGGGCAGATCCACTGGGCAGGCTGACTCGCATCGGGCACACCCGACGCAGAGGTCGCTGAGCGAGGCGAAAAGCGTGTAATCGCCGTCCTTTGCGGCCTGCATCGCGTCGACTATGGACATGCTGTTGGGGCAAGCTCTCACGCACTCCAGGCAGGACCTACACTCATTGGCAAGTTCAGAGAGCCCCTCAAGGTCGAAGCCCTTCAGTCCGCCCCTCTTCTCGGCCACGCCGATGGCCGTCTTCACCGTGACCTCTCCGACCTTCTTGGGGTCGATTATTAGAGCGCCATCGATCTTTCCAGCGACTAGGTCGGCAATTATCTCGTCGGGGTCGTCGCCTGTTCTGTCGGGGAGGCCGAAGCAGCTTTTCTCGCTCGTGGCTATGACGGGAACGCCGATCTTCTTGGCCTCGGACACGACATCGGTCCTGATGCATTGCTCGTCAACTACGATGAGATCTGGGATCCCTGCTCGGATGAACCTGAGCTGCCATGAGATGGGGCCTATTATCTTGGAGCGTTTGTTGTAGCGGCTCATGTCGTGAGCGGTGCAGCAGAGTCCGCCAATCTCGACTTCTCCGAAGAGGTCGTTCTCCATCAGATAGTCGATGATGTCGACGCTGGGGAGGACGTTGTGCCCGATGCACATGATGACGGGCTTCGTGGTATCAATCGAACCGTAGCCCAACTCTGTCATATCGGTCTCAGGTTCCCCCTTGGGAAGCCCCAGAGTCGTTATCTGGGAAATGTCCGCCACCTCCATCGCCACATGATCGAGCATGCCCGCGTGGAAGGTCTTGGACTCGAAGTCCAAGTTGTCTCCTTCTTGGCCTGTGTGGGTTGCAGCGATCAATTGAACGAGTTGGGACTCCACGTAGTCTAAGGCGTCTTCCAGATCCCTGAGCGTGTTGGGCCTTATCCCGCAGACCAGACGTATGTTAGGAGCTTCTACGTTGGTGTTGAGGGCCACTTCCAACGGAGCATCTCTACCGTATTCCTCTATCAGGTGGTCTAGCATGTGCCTGGCGTGGGCAGTGTGTGTGGAAGCCCCGATGCAGCAGGCAAGGAGCACGATACGGGACTGCTGCCCCGCCATGGTGATACCGCAGGCACCTTTCTTGTCGCCCGTCAGATCGCATTTGCCGAAGGTACAGAGGCAGCAAAGGTCGCAGAAGGGCATGTAGAAGGGCTTGTAGCGGTCCAGCAGCGTCCTGTCCCAGTTCCTGAACGTCCCGACAGTCGGGAAGGGAGTTGGGCCCATGGGCTCATCCCATGTCTCGTCATGGATCCTTCCCACCTCGATCTCCAGTCCCTTGAACGTCCCGAGGGCCGAGGATAACTCGTCAATTCTAAACTTGAGATCCCTTTTTGACAATGAGGCACAACCTTGAATGATCTTTTAACCCTTTTAATGATGCATTATAAAACTTATCATGTAATTACCGAACAACGTTTAGTATGAATTAATATATTTTTAAAAATCTTTAAATGCATTTTCCGGGAAAGCATATAGATCCTTGGAGTTTTAAGATATGGTATCAGATCGTCCTGCTTTCAGCAACCTCATGAAGGAGATACGGAAGGGTAACTTCGTCCTCACGGGGGAGCTGGAGCCCGAGAAGGTCACCGACCTCGAGGAGATACTGGTCAGCGCGAGGGCCATGAAGCCCTACGTCGTGGCGGCGAACGTGACGGACAACCCCCTCGCCATGGCTTACATGAACTCCCTCGTCCCTTCCTATGTCGTCCAGAGGGACACAGGGCTGGAGACAGTCTACCAGATGGTGGTCCGGGACAGAAACAGGCTGGCCCTCACATCGGACATACTGGCCGCATCGTACCTCGGGATCAAGAACGTCCTGGCGATATCCGGGGACCACACAGTCCTAGGGGACAACAAGGGGGGCCGTGCTGTGTACGACCTTGATTCGGCACAGTTCGTTTATCTGCTCCACAAGATGATCGACGAGGGGACCGACCTGGATGGAAACGAGATCCACGGCAATGTTGATATCAACGTCGGAATAGCAGCCAACCCCAACGCTAACCCCCTTGAGCCTGAGATACTCAAGATCGGCAGGAAGGTGGGGATCGGAGCCGACTTCATCCAGACCCAGACGATGTTCGACGTCGACCTCACCAAGGAGTTCCTCAAGGAGACCGAGAAGTACGACTGCCCCACGCTGGTGGGGGTGTTCCCCCTCAAATCCTTCGGCATTGCCGACTTCTTCGACAAGTACATCCCTGGAGTCAGCGTGCCCAAGGACCTCCTCGTCTCTATGGCGAAGTGCAAGGAGGAGCCCGACAAGGAGAAACGTAAGGACCTCTACGACGAGGTCAACATGGAGTTCTTCGCCCCCTTCATAAGGGAGATCAGGAAGACGACGAAGGCCGCCGGGATCCATGTCATGGCGGTCCTGTACGAGAGGATTTTCGAACCCCTGCTAAAGGAAGCAATGTGAGGTGATATATGAATGATTATAACAAGACAGAAACCCTTCGAAGAGATCCAGGAGATGACAGCCCCCTTCGACAAGCTCTTCGTCATAGGGTGCGGGACCTGCTCCACAAGCTGCCAGACAGGGGGCGAGGAGCAGGTGGCCGAGATGGTGGAGAGGCTCGGTGACAAGGTGATCGGCTCCGCCATGGTGGAGGAGCCCTGCGACCTGAGGATAGACCGCAAGGACCTCAAAGCACATCGCGGGACCATCAGCGAGGCGGACGCGATCCTCGCGATGTCCTGCGGTGTAGGCGTCCAGACCATCGGCGACTACACTGACAAGGTCGTCCTCCCCGCCTTGGAGACGCTGTTTATAGGCGAGACGGAGAGGATCGGCAAGTTCTACGACAGGTGCATGGCGTGCGGTGAGTGCATCCTGGACGAGACAGGGGGCATCTGCCCCATCACGAGGTGCGCCAAGGGCCTTCTGAATGGCCCCTGCGGGGGGCAGGTGGAGGGTAAGTGCGAGGTTGGTGAGTACATCAACGACTGCGCCTGGGTGCTGATCTACAACAGACTCAATGAGCAGGGTCGTCTCGACCTGTTCACCAAGTTCAGGCCCCCCAGGGACTATTCGAAGAAGACACTCACCACAGAGCTGATCTTCTAGACCCTTTTTTTTCCTTGCCACAATCAAAGAGAACGCGCATGCGCTCAGGAAAAGGATATTAAACATACCACAACTTAATGAGTCGACTAAATGAAATCGACTTTGTCGCATAAAATGGAGACAAAACCTTGGGATCCGACAAGATAAAAGGCGCCGCATTGAAATATGCGGTCTACAACGCCGCAAGCCACGGCGGGGAGGCCCAGATGGGGCCAGTGATCGGGCGCATCTTAGGGGAGCTCCCACATCTCAGGGAACGTGCTAAGGAGGTAACGGCAATCGTCGGAGAGGTAGTTGGGGACGTCAACTCGTGGTCGCCGGAGCGCCAGAGGCAGGTGCTCGAGGAGCGATGGCCCGAACTGCTGGAAAAGAGGAAGAGGGTTGAGGAGAAGAAGAGACTCCCGCCGCTCCAGAATGTGGACCGGTTCAGGGAGGTCCGCACCAGGTTCGCCCCCAACCCTGACGGCCCCCTCCACCTCGGGAGCGCGGAGCCCATAATATTTTGCGACGAGTACGCCAAGATGTACGATGGAAAGTTCATCCTAAGGTTCGAGGACACATCACCCGACGTAAAGGCCCCAATCGAGGAGATGTACACCTGGATACAGGAGGACCTGGACTGGCTGGGAGTCAAGGTCGACGAGCTGTACATACAGTCGGACAGGCTGGAGATCTACTACGGCTACGCGAAGCGGCTCATCAAAAAGGGCTCCGCGTACGTCTGCACATGTGAACCCGCAGCCTTCAAGGAGCTGTACATGGCCAAGGAGGCCTGCCCCTGCAGGGACCTGCCACCGGAGGTCCACCTTGAAAGGTGGAAGATGATGCTTAACGGCCCGTACATGAAAGGGGACGCCGTCGTGAGAATAAAGACCGACCTCGACCACCCAAATCCTGCGCTCAGGGACTGGCCCGCCCTCAGGATAACCTCCGGCCCTCATCCGAGGCAGGGAAGTAAGTATAGGGTCTGGCCCCTGTACAACTTCAGCTGCTCCGTGGACGACCACGAGATGGAGGTCTCGCACATCATCAGGGGCAAAGAGCACGAGGTCAACACGGAGCGCCAGAGGTACATCTACAGGCACATGGGCTGGGAGTACCCTGAGATAATCAATATCGGCCGTCTCGGCCTCGAGGTGGGCGTCCTCAGCAAGTCAGTCATCAGGAGGGGCCTAGAGGACGGAATCTACGAGAGCTGGGACGACCCCCGCCTCGGCACTCTGAAGGCCCTTAGGCGCCGCGGGCTGCAGCCGGAGACCATAAGGGGGATCATGATCCAGGTCGGCCCCAAACCCATCAACGCCGCACTCAGCTGGGCCCAGATAGCGTCTATCAACCGGCGGAACATCGAGGAGAAGGCCAACAGATACTACTTCGTCGACGACCCAGCTCTCCTTGCGATCTCGGGCGTAGACGAGGAGCATCTTGCCAATCTGCCACTGCACCCGGATCACGCGGATAGAGGCACAAGGACTTTGAGAGTCGTATCCTACAACGGCCAAGCGGTCGTCAACATCTCAAAGAGCGACGCAGCGGAACTGAGACCCTCCTCGATCGTCAGGCTCATGGGGCTGTTCAACGTCGAGATCGTGGGAACGGATCCTCTTAGGGGGCGCCTCCATTCTCTAGACCGCCAAGAGGCTCGGGGCGCCGGAGCTCCCTTCATCCACTGGCTACCAGCGGACACAGGCATCAAAGCGGAGGTTGTGATGCCCGACGCTTCTGTCGTGAAGGGGCTCGCCGGGCAGGGCTGCGCTGGGCTCAAGGTCGACGATATAATCCAGTTCGAGAGGTTCGGATTTGTCAGGGTGGACAGGATCGAGCCCTTTAAAGCTTACTTTACCCACCGATGACCCGCAGATGGGACAATTCATCCGTGAGTTGTTCCCTTTATCACAAGGTTTAAAAACAGACATCTGGTAAAGGGTATGAACACTGGAAGGAAATGAAATGTCTACGGATGTAGATCCTTCGAAACCTTTCTACGTCAGGTTCGAAGTTCCGAAGGAGGTCGCCGAGGCCGCCTACGAGGCGCTCAAGACGGCGAACGAGACGGGCAAGATCAGGAAGGGCACCAACGAGGCCACGAAGTCCATCGAGAGAGGGAGGGCCAAGCTGGTCCTTGTGGCCGAGAACGTCGAGCCGCCTGAGATCGTGGCCCACATCCCCCTGCTCTGCGATGAGCGGAATGCCCCCTACGTATACGTCCCCGAGAAGCAGCGGGTCGGCCAGGCGGTGGGCTTGGCGGTCGGCTCGGCCGCTGCTGCAATCGAGGAGCCCGGGGAGGCGGAGGAGCTGCTCAACGAGATCCTGGCGAAGCTTAAGGAGATAGTCAAGTAGGATGTCCCGAGAGTCCGACGTTTTGACCCCGGCGACGGTGATCCAGATTCTGGGTCGCACGGGGCTCACCGGCGAGGTGATGCAGGTCAGGGTTCGGATCGAGGACGGCAGGGACAAGGGGCGCATCATCACTCGGAACGTGAAGGGGCCCGTCAGGATCGACGACATACTGCGCCTCAGGGACACCGAGAGGGAAGCCAGGAAGATCAGGTAGGTGGCTGAGGATACCACAGGTTTTCAGGTGTAGCTTCTGCGGCCACGACATCGCACCAGGAACAGGGATCAACTTCGTGAGGCGGGACGGGAGGATCCTCAGGTTCTGCTCCAGCAAGTGCAGGAAGAACACCTTGAAGCTCCGCAGGGACCCGCGAAAGTTCAAGTGGACCAAGGCCTACGTCAGGCGTTGACGGGGCGCGCGCGCTGCCATCCCACATTTGAACGATATAGTGAGCAGTTAGATAAGGCAGGTCATCCTCAGTGAGTTGTAAGTCAGCTCCCGTCAGTGTTAATGAGCGCTTATCAGCGCCAGTGGTATCATACACAGCAAGATCCTGGGAACCCTGTAAGTGGGGTTTACTGGGTTCCGACGCTTGGTGGACTGTGCGCTCATTAGGTTCACTTTCTTCCACGGGCGTCGACGGCGGTTTACTTCCAATTCTCATTACCCACGGTGGTATCTCACTGTCCTCATAGGTGTTGATTAGCTCCCGATAGACGGTATCACTTGTTGTCATATTCTGAATTAAACGGCCCACGTTGCGCGCACTATGTCGACGGGCGTCATATTTATGGAGCCGTCAGGCCTCTCGTCTACTTTCATCCATCTACCGCTACCGTCGGGAAGCTGGACGACGTTGGCGTCACGCAGACGCTGTATCGTCGCAGCGTCGACGCTGTGCGCCGTTGACGTCGCCAGCGGTCGCTGTGACGTCGCCAGCGGTCGCTGTGGGTCGTCACGCAACGTCGTGCCGTCGCCAGGAGAACCCTGCCTTAGACTAGTGGATTTCCGGACTTTTGGCGCTACGAACAGCGACTTCGACGTTTGTTGCGCGCGCGCGCAGCCCGGAAGAGGGCTCGGATTTGTTGATTGAGGTAGGTCGGCGTTGTGATAGTCACCATTCCACTAATCAACAGGCTCGCCAAGAACATCAGGGACAACCTCAGTTTCGAGGTCTTCCTCGGCAAGAACCAGAAGGAGCTGATCAAGCGTGTCTACTTCCTCCCAGGCATTGAGAGGCAGCAGGCCAACCTTTTCAAGATAATAGTGGAGAAGCCCGCCAGATTCGACCTCTACATGGTTCCAGAGTGGGTGTGGAAAAGGTACTGGGAGATGAGGCTGGACCTGACGGAGGAGGCCCTTGCGACGCTTGAGGGCACGGTGGACATGGAGGAGTTGGAGGACTATGTTCTGGTCAAGGATGCAGCCAGTCATGCAGGCCTCAATCCGAATACTATCCAGCAGGCCATCAGCCGAGGGATCTACAGGGGTAGGAAGGTCGGAGGTTTGCTGGCCATTCACAGGGAAGACATGAACGACCATCTGGAGATTAAGGGAAAACCCAAATTAGGAACTAAATAAGTGCGCGCGCGCTCAGGAGAAACACACATCACTTTTATCTACATTTTTTGAATGGTAAATCATGACATGGCATATTCTCACCATTCTAAAAAATCTCTATGGTCCTGAATTAAATGATGAGAAAATTAGGGAAACATTGTCCTTCCCTATAAATAAAAAACTAGCCCAGATAGGAGATAGCGTTCTTGATTTGATACTTCTTGTAAGCGAATATAGAAATCCTAGCTCTGAACCCAAATCAATGGATGACTTAAGAAAGAAAGAAGGGAAAAAGAGAACTAATCAAAAATTATTGAAAAAAGACTATGAATTAACCCAGTTTTTATTGAATAGTGATTACGAGCAGAATTCTCAAAGCATTATCGGTAGAGAACGTTCTGATGCCTATATGGAAGCGATAATCGGAGCGATATATCTCACTAAAGGATTGTATGAAGCGAAAAAATTCGTTAAGGTGGTATATGGTCTAAATATTCTTGAATAAACAGAATACTCTGCGCGCGCATGGTGAGCCCAGGTACAGAGTGCTTATCCATCGACGAAAGGATGCGATTTTCTAGCCCAAGATTCATGGTCCAATAAGGGTAGCCGGATCTTTATTTCTTATACGCACATCTAAAGATCACGAATAGTGATCCTATCAAGTGAGTTACATTTAATTTTCCACTAGCGAGAATTATAAGAGCGGTTTCATGGCAAGATTGGCCTGTCAATGCAACCGCGCTGCTACCAAGACCAAGTGATGGGATGATTCATCGATGATATCGAAGAGGTTGGTGGAGGAGCTGAGAAAGAGGACGCGCGACGCTTTGAAGTTCAGCAAACAGGAGGAGGAGAAGGGATTCGATCTGCATCGCAAGTCGATAGTCTTCGACTCGCTCTCTCCCCGAGACCCGACCGTCCTCACGACGGTGATAGAGGCTGAGATCGACAAAATGCTCGACGCCGGTAAGACCTTCCCAGAGATACAGGGCAGGATCTTCGGCCATCCCAGTGTGCAGCTGGACCTGATCCGCGACACCGAAGCCAGGGAGAAGTACGCCGGGGTGTGGGACTGGTCGGGGGTCACCGCCATCAATAGATCCCTGCCCAACGACAGCCTCCAGTCCGCCATCAGCGGGATCTCTTACGAGACCTACAAACTTGAGAGCCTGAGGGATGTCGTCGTGAAGGCTATCTGCGCCGAGGACGTCAAGAGGGCGAATAGGGAGGGCAAGCACGCGGTCATGTGGAATCTTCAGAACACACTCCCCTTCGGCGGTGGGGTGGACGTCGAGTGCGAGCTCGGGAACATAGACCTTCTATACCGCCTAGGCGTCAGGGCGGTGCAGCTCACATACAACCTGAGGAACTTCGTCGGCGACGGCTGCACTGAGCGTTACCAATCAGGCCTCTCATATTTCGGCCTCAGGGTGGTGGAGCGGCTGAACGAGCTGGGCATCCTCGTGGACGTCTCCCACTGCGGTCTCAAAACAACTATGGACGCGATTGAGGCCTCCAACGACCCCGTGGCGGCGACCCACGTCGGCTGCAAGGCCGTCCACCATCACAACAGAAACAAGACCGACGA
>CP070784.1:2124622-2128892 GCA_020346605.1 Candidatus Bathyarchaeota archaeon
AAATAAGAGAAAAGCGTGCACGCCATGGATCGCGAACTAACGTTATTTCAGCATTAAAAGCTTGTAAATGTGCATCTCTACCCAGGTCTCACCTCCCAGATCATGAGCCAAACTTATGGGAGATATTTCGAGAGCCCTATCCGAGATGATGCGAGTCCTCAAGTTCTTGGCTGGCATCAAACCCGACGTGACAGGCCTCAGCTTCGCCCTCCCCAGAACCATCCAGAAGGCAACCGGGCTGCCGCTCCACGACGTCTGCGAGATCATCGAGGAAGCGGAGAGGGAAAACCTCGTCACGACGATGAGGACAAACCTCTCGGGCCCAGACGGAGTACTGTCAGCGATGATAACAGAAAAGGGTCGTTCAATGGTAAAATCATAGCTGTACCAGCACGAATGTGCCCTATTACGGTCTTTCATCACGTTTGGGTGAACGTTGTTTTCCTGCTACGCCGAAGTGATTCTTGGGTATCTGATGCACAATCACGGTAACGGCCTCTGGCGGGCATCCCACAGCCTCGCACATGGCCTCGGTCTGTTTCTCGATGATCCTTCCCACCGTCTCATCGTCCAACCCAGCCCACAGCTTTACCTCAATAATAGGCATTCTTTCACCTCAACCTAAGGAGAAGAAATTAGATTTATGAGTTATGAGGGCACCTGTACGCGCCCCCAGATACCCCAGATAGGACAGAGCCCCTCACATCCGAAGAAGTTGAGGCACAGCGCGTACAGGCTAGCAGAACCTTTGCGCGCGCGAATGCGAGGAAAATTCCGATTCTGGCGTTCCTAAACTTCGGGGAAAACCTCGCCGAGCTTATCGGTGATCGTCTCGACGACATATTGTGCGAACTGCTTCCTGTCCATCTTCGGATAGTAGACCCTGTGATATCCGCCCTTCCCAGACCTCTCCTCGTATTCGAGGACGCCCTCCTCCACCATATCGTTGAGGAAGAAGATGACCGAAGCCCTCGACTTCTTGTTAGGTCCCTCCAGAAGGAACCTGTGTGCCTCTCCAGAGTTCATGCCGACTCTGGCGGACTTGTTTATCTCCCAGAGGCGCTCCAGCAAAGCGGTCTGATACGGCTTGAAAAGGGTCAGAAGACCTTCCTGTTCTATGTCGAATTTCATGTCCGGTTCGTATGGCATTAGCAATACATAAAGGTTACTATAGATCTTTTAACATTATGTAAAATCTAAAATAAGATGGCCTACAGGGATTCTGGAATTTAGCCCCCTAGAGATTTCAGTCATGATTCGCTACAGTTTTAAAAGAAAGGAAAAAAGTCGGTGTTCTCAGCGGGACTAGCTCTGGGTTCTGATCCAATCCCGGCCGATGGTCTCTCTGGAGATGACGATCTTCTGGACGTTTGACGTGCCTTCCGCCCCTATGCAGTAGCTCATGACTCCCCTCAGACCCATCTCCAGCGGGCACTCCTTCGAATACCCATAGGCGCCGAACCAGTACATCACCCTCCTGAAGGTGTCCAAAGCCAGGTGGGGGGCCAGGTACTTGCACATAGACAGGTACTTGGCGCACTCGAGGGCCGAGAAGGTCTCGTTCTGGTACTTCTGGTCGATCATCCATGCCGTCCTGTAGATCAGTGATTTAACGGCCTCGTGGTGGGCGGCCATGTCGGCTAGGTCGAACTGGATCCCCTGGTACATGGCGAGGGGCTGCCCGAAGGCCTGCCTCTCCTTTAGGTACTCGACGCCTAGCTCCAGCGCCCTCTGGGCGGCTCCCACGCAGCTCGCGGAGACCAGCAGCCTCGCGGCGTCGAAGCCCTCCATGGTAAGGTAGAAGCCCCTTCCGGTCTCTCCGATCTGGTACTCCTCGGGCACCTTGACGTCCGTCATCTTGAAGCCTCCGGTGCTAATAGCCATTCGCCCGAAGTTGTCGAACCTCTTGGTCACCTCGACGCCGGGTGCGTCGAGGGGCATATAGACGGCTGTCATCCCCCTGTGGCCCTTCGATCTGTCGTTGTAGCCGCTGACGAAGTACCCTCCTCCGATCTCCTGGCACTCGGCGGTTCCGCTGATGTAGGTCTTCTCGCCGTTCATGACCCAGCCGTCGTCGGTCTTCTTTAGGTTGGTCTTGAAAGCGGCTACGTCGGAGCCCCCTCCCGGCTCGGTCACGCCGATGCCTATGAAGGACTCGCCCCTAGCAGCCTTCCTTAGGCAGTCGTCCCTAACAGCATCAGTGCAGTACTTGTCCACAACGTAGCCCCAGCTAGCCTGCACCAGGAAGAAAACTGGGAGCGCCACGGAGATATCGGCGTATCCGAGTTCCTCAGCGGCGATTGTGGTGGTCACCCAGTCTGCTCCAGCGCCGCCGTGCTCCTCTGGTAGGGTCATGCAGAGTAGTCCCAGGTCGCCCATGCCCTTGATGATGTCCTTGGGAAGCTCGTGCTTCTCGTCGTTCTCCCTTACCTGCTCGAGGGACATGTTCTTGGCCAGCCATTCCTTGATGGCCTCTCGGAAAAGGTCTTGCTCCTCTGTGAATGAGAAATCGATCATGTCTTTTTCACTTTACCAATTCTATATCTCGTCGACCTTTTTAAAGGTCTAACCATGTTGCGTTTGTTTTTATTTAACACCTTCGCCCCACTGTAGGCGGACCATTATTATCATATACAACATTATCGTTCCTGAGATCGGTGTTAAGTTGGGATTCTGGCCTGATGGTTTCCAATGCAGCGTGAACATCACATTCGACTACGACTCGAACAGCGCATTGATGAGGAGGGCCCCACTCGACATCGTCGCCCAGAGCAGGGGGAGATTCGCCCCAAACGTGGCTATCCCGAGGATATTGGACCTCCTCGACAAGCACGAGATCAAGGCCACGTTCTTCACTCCTGGCTGGACGGTCGACCAGTTTACGGGTTCGGTGGAGGAGATCGTGACCAGGGGCCACGAGCTGGCGGCCCACGGCTACCTCCACGAGAGGCTCGCAGAGATATCCAAAGAGGCGGAGGAGAGCGTGTTCCAGAGGGGGCTGGCCGCCTTCGAGAAGGTGGGGGTCAAGCCCGAGGGTTTCAGGGCACCCTACTGGCTGATAAGCGACAGAACCCTCGAACTCGTCCAGAGGCTCGGGTTCAGATACGACTCCAACATGATGGACTCGGATATGCCCTACATGCTGGTGTGGAGAGGAAGAGACACAGGGCTCGTGGAGCTCCCAGTCGAGTGGATGCTCGACGACTGGCCCCAGTTCGAGACTCATCGGAGAGACCCACAAGCAGCTTATAACGTCTGGAAGCCGGAGTTCGAGGGGATCTACGAGCTCGGGAGATACTTCGGCCTGACGAACCACCCTCAAGCCATAGGGAGGATCAGCCGCCTCAAGGTCCTGGACAGGCTCTTCGCCGAGATGAAGGCCAAGGGTGACGTCTGGTTCGCCACGTGCGCTGAGACGGCTGAATGGACCCGGAGGAAGCTCTCCTAGCCCCTCAGCTCCTTGATCGCCGAAACGAGGCGTGGTAGAGCCTTCCCGGAGGGAGCACGGATGCAGACGTCGCAGGAGTTACTCAGCTCCGTCTTAAAGGGGTTCACCTCGATGAGGACCCCCCCATTCCTCTTCACGATGAGGGGAAGGCTAGCGGCGGGAGTGACTACGGCAGACGTGCCCACAACCAACATGCAGTCGGACCGATTTGACTCCTCGAAACACCTCTCCAACACGTCGGACGGGATGGGCTCACCGAACATCACCGTGTCCCCCTTCATGAAGCCGCCGCAGACTGGGCACCTGGGAGGCAGCTCCGAGAGGTCGAACCCCTCCCTCGGATAGCGGGCGTCGCACGAGACGCACCTCAGCTTCTTGGAGTTGCCGTGGATCTCGAGCACGTTCCTGCTGCCCGCCTCGTTGTGGAGGTTATCAATGTTCTGGGTGACCAGCCACTTGAGAAGCCCAAGCCCCTCCAACTCGGCCAGGGCGAGGTGGCCCGGGTTCGGCGCGGCCTCGGAGATCGGGGTCCAGGAGCCCCTGTACCTCCTCGGCCTGTGTCTCCGCTCCCAGTAGGCCTTGGGATCCTGCATGAAACTCTGGTAACCGTCCATAGAGGGCTCGCCCCTCTCTGTCCAGAGCCCGCCGGGGCCCCGGAACGGGCGGACGCCGCTCTCGACAGAGACACCAGCACCCGTGAGGACGGTGACGTACTCTGAGGATATAACCAGTTGCGCCGCCCTCTTTATGGCAGTCGAGACTTCCTCTTCCATCGATTATACTGGGCGGTGGAGGGAGAAAAATGTTGGGTGACTACTTGAG
>CP070784.1:2128992-2132031 GCA_020346605.1 Candidatus Bathyarchaeota archaeon
CTCCATCGTGGCCTTCGGGGGAGCCGCCCCCGTCCAAGTGGTGGATCTCGCGGAGACGGTGGGGGTGAGTGAGGTCATAATACCTCCTTCCCCGGGGGTCTTCTCGGCGTTCGGCTTCCTCGTTGCCGACGTCGTACATAATTACGTCAAGACCGTCTACATGAAAGCCTCGGAAGCCGATATTGAACGGGTCGAGGGGGTCTTCATTGAGATGGAGGAACGGGGCTTGGAGCAGCTGGACCAGGACAACGCCCCCCAAAAGACTAGGAGGCTGAACAGGTCCATCGATGTCCGCTATGTCGGCCAGAGCCACGAGTTGAACGTCCTAATACCATCCGAAATTGGGGAGGACGGAATCGCAGGGATAGTAGAACGCTTCCACGGCATCCACGAGAAACATTATGGCTACAGTATGCCAGACGAGGAGGTAGCACTAGTCAACTTCAGACTCGTGACTAGGGGCGTGAGGTCGAAACCCTCGATTGAGTTGAAATCAACGCGTGTAAGTGACACTCAGGAGGCTTTTAAGGGGAATAGGAACATCCACTTCGCCGACGATGGCTGGATCGAGTGCGACGTGTACGACAGAGAGCTATTAAGTCCCGGGAGCCATGTCCGTGGGCCCTGTGTCGTGGAGGAGTGGGACACGACGACGATAGTGAACTCCGGATACGGGGCCGAGGTCGACGCTTGGGGAAATCTGCTGCTGACCCGGGGAGGTGGGGGCTAGGGATGGCGGGCGTCAATGCAGCTAGCCTCGAGGTGATGAGGAACTCGCTGTTCTCCGTCGCCGAGGAGATGGGGGCTGTCCTCGTGAGGGCGGCGTACTCGACAAACATAAAGGACAGGAGGGACTGCAGCTGCGCCATATACACGTCACGGGGCGAACTCACGGCTCAGGCGGAACACATACCCCTCCACCTCGGTATCATGCCCTCGGCGGTGAGGGGGCTTCTCTCCTACTGCGAGGACCACTCCATCGGAATGGAGCTGGGGGACGTATTCCTCTTCAACGACCCGTTCATCACGGGCTCCCATACCTGGGACCTCATGGTGACCACACCAGTGTTCCATGGCGGAGAGGTTCAGGCCATCGTCGGTAATCTCGCCCACCACGCCGACATCGGGGAGCACAAGGGCCACGTCGCCACCGAGGCCCTCGACGAAGGTATCCGCATCTCCCCAGTGAAGATAATGAAAGGTGGTGTATTGGATGAGGAGATTCTTAGCCTTGTGAGGTCCAACGTGAGGATCGAGGAGGTGGGGAGGGACCTCCTAGCCCAGATCGGGGCTAACGCCAGGGGGGCCGAGAGGCTACAGGAACTCATCGGACGCCACAGAGCGGACGGCCTGCGTAAATACATGGATGCGCTGATAGACTACTCCGAGCAGAGGCTCAGGGTGGCGATCTCCCGGCTCCCCCAGAGGCGGGCATCGTTCGAGGACTACATTGAGGGTGACGGGGTGACCGACGATCTAGTCAAGATCGGGGTGACGGTCTCGGTTGAGGGCTCCGAAATCCTCATCAGCTTCGCTGGGACCGATCCCATGGTTACGGGGCCCATCAACTCTCCTCTCCCCGTCACGATGGCGTGCGCTGGGTATTGCGTCAAGAGCCTTGTCGACCCTGACGCCCCCAGCAACGAGGGCATATACCGGCCCATTCGGGTCGAGGCCCCCGAAGGGTCCCTCGTGAACGCCATTTATCCCGCCGCCGTCGCGTACGCCAACTCGGTCACTTGCATGCGGCTGGTGGACACAATCCTCGGGGCTTTCGCGGAGATTCTCCCGGACCGGGTCTGCGCCGCCTCGACGGGGACGATGAACGCCCTCAACATTAAGGGAGTCGATCCAAGAACTGGGAGGTTCTACGGCTACATCGAGACTTACGCAGGGGGCTGGGGGGCGATGAGGGGTATGGACGGCCTCGACGCAACCCACACCCACATGACCAACACGAGGAACGCCCCCGTCGAGGCCATCGAGATCGCTTACCCCCTCAGGGTCCACAGGTACGGGATCGTCGTGGACAGCGAGGGACCCGGCGAGCGGAGGGGGGGCGTCGGCATCACCCGGGAGATCGAGGCCGTCGACCACACCGCCACCCTCGGGGGAAGAGGGGACCGGGTGAAGATCAAGCCCTGGGGCCTCGAAGGAGGAAAGGAGGCCTCAGGCTCCAGGTATTATAAGAAGCTGAGAGACGGAGAAAACGTGCCCCTCCCATCGAAGTTCCAGGGGATCATCCTCAAGCCCAGGGAGAGGATCGTGATCGAGACAGCGGGAGGAGGAGGCTGGGGAAACCCTCACGCCAGGGACTCCGAACTCGTTAGGAGGGATGTCGTCGAGGGGGTGATAACCCTCGAGAGAGCTCGGGAAGCCTACGGCGTAGCGATCGATCCGGAGATCCTCGAGGTTCTCCAGGTGGAGACAAGGCAACTACGCGCGCGGGGACTAAAAAATCTCAACAGTTTATGAATTAAGCCTGAATCAAAAAATATCCGCCTTGCGCGCGCGAAGAGATCCCAAATATAATACAGATTCAACACAATAGGTGAACTCCTTCGAGAAGGCCAGATAAATTTAAATTTAGCGTACCGATTGCAGCTGCCCCCATGGTAATCGTTATGTGGGAGACCTGGAAGCACATCATCAAAGAGATCAGAGAGAGGGAGAACGCCCCTGCGCGCGCCAAGGAGGTCTACTGCGCGGGCACCATGTTGCCTCATCTATGCATGAAGAGACCTTCTTTACCTCATACTCTTTTCTTCACTAGAATCAGCTTCTGAGTGGTTTCAAGAAAAAGATGGAGGAGTTATCGTCTTCGCTGTAGCAGCCAGAGTATGACGACCCCTGCGATCAGCCCTAAGATGATTATGTATTGGAATCCCGGGATGCCCCTGTCCGGTTCTTCTGGTTGGTCCTGTTCGGGTTCAGGCTCTTGCTCAGATTCTGCCTCCGATTCGACCTCTGCACCGGGGCTAAAAATGGAGACCTTGCCCGCCTGAGACATGCCCTCCACTTCAGCATTTCTTTCTGCTA
>CP070784.1:2132131-2135182 GCA_020346605.1 Candidatus Bathyarchaeota archaeon
GAACTCTCGCGCTAGCTCGAAGAAGGCCTCAACTCGTTTCTGGGGGTCCCAGCGGGCGAGGAAGCACACCTTCGGATCCCCGGACTTTCTCATGGATCGGCTTGGGACCTCGACGGGGTTCGGGAGGAACGTCGGCATCCTGTTGAGCCCGAAGAGCCTCATCGCCTTGTCGATCAGGAACCTCGCCTGGGAGTAGAGGCCGTCCGCCCTCCTGCACGCCATTGAGAGCAGCTTGTTCTCAGCCGCCAGCCTCACCCTGAAGGCGGGTGTCACCCTGTATCGCGGGTCTAACCTCGAGATCTTCCTCCACTCGTCCAAGTCGTACGGGTCCTGGAAGGTGATGAGGTGGAGCCTGTCGGGCATCGCCCTCTGTGCGGCGAGGGTGTTGTAGCTAACGGCTTGGCTGTGGTACAGGTCGCAGTCGACTTTCCTGTAATGCTCGATGGAGTCGATCCTCGACAGTAGAGATCTGAAGACGTAAGGCTGCTCTTTGTGGGGAGGATAGCCGAGGACGGTGAACCCGTCGAGCTCCTCTACCTCGCCCTGCTCGCCCCTCCGAACGGTTACGACGTATGTTTCCACACCTCTCTTGGCAAATTCCCGCCCCAGTGTGCGTGTCAGGAAGCCGAATCCGCCGTGATAGCCCCAGGCGAAGAGCTCAGGGGAGACAAGACAAATCCTCAATTAGTTCCCACGGTTCTATGATAAACCAAAGATTAAGTGTAAATATTCGATAAAACATTTATGTATGGAGCGTCAAACGACGTATTAACCCCAAATTTTCTTCATGGGCGGCGCGAGGCCTAACCGAAGCTCGGAGATGGAGACCGTGGTCAGCATAGTCGTCCCTGTTCACAACGAGGCGGGCGTCCTCCGGATGAACGCCTTGAAGCTCAGGGAACACCTGAAGGAGCGGCTATCGGCTCATGAGATCATACTTTGCGAGAACGGGAGCGTCGACGCAACCCCCCAGATAGCGAGTGACCTGGCGGGGGAGTTCGAAGACGTCGAGTTCTTGGCTCTCCCCGATCGGAGCCTGGGAGAGGCACTGAAAGCAGGGGTCCAAGTGGCAAATTATGAGAAGATTGTGTACATCCCCATCGACCTCGCCGTAGACCTTGATTTCATCGAGGAGAGCGTCAGGCTCCTCCAGGTGTTCGACGTCGTCATTGGATCCAAGAGGATGGGGGCCGGCCTAGACAAGCGTTCAATCGTCAGACGGGTCCCCAGCATGGCCTTCCACGGGATGGTCAGGAGCCTCTTCGGAGTGGAGTTCACAGATTCCACGTGCGTGAAGGCCTACAGGCGGGACAGCATCCTGGATCTGATGGAGCGGGTCCCCCCGTCGAGCAGGGTCTTCGAGACTGAGCTGCTGGTGGAGGCCGAGAGGATGGGGCTCTACGTCGCCGAGGTCCCCGTGGTCGTCGGCGAGCGCCGGCCGAGCAGGGAGCTGCTGGGGATGAAAATACGGAGCAAGCTCGAGGACCTGCTATCGGCGCGCCTCGACAGGATCTCACTCATGGTCGGAGTGCCGATGTTCGTCGCGGGGCTGCTGGGGGTCCTGCTTCTCACCTACGTCAAGACGGCGTCCTCCAGCTATGGAGGCTTCGTCAACCCCTACGCCTTCCTGCTCTCGATGCTCTTGGTGATCTCGGGGTTCCAGATAACGACCCTGGGGCTGCTCTCGAGGCTCATCATGCAGATCAGGCGGCAGATCTTCGGGGCGTTGAAGGACAGAAGCTGACTCCTATTTCCTGAAAACATACGCTAAAAAAGGAAAGGTTTTTCGAGTACATCTCTCGAATACCCAAACAACACCATTCAACTGTTGAGAGTGTCGACATGAGCCTATTAGATTCGTTTACTCAACTGAGCCCGGAGATCTACAATCTCATCCTCAGCATCATCGCCCTCGTAACCATCTACATAGTATACAAATTGCTGAGCCGGTTCATATCCCGCACAGGCAAGGAGGTGGAGCTAGAGCCCCACGCCCTGAACGCCATCAGGCTGGTCCTGCGGGTGGCAGCGATCATGGTGGCATCGACATTCCTGTTCAGTGTCTGGGACCTCCCCACCAACTGGTTCGTGGGGAGCTCGGCCCTCATCGGCGCCTTCCTGGGCTTTGGCTCCAGCCAGACGATAAACAACGTCGTCGCCGGCTTCTACGTCCTCGTTACCCAGCCCTTCAAGGTGAAGGACTACGTCAAGATCGGGGACCTTGAGGGGCAGGTGGAGGAGATCACCATCAACTACACCAATCTCTACACGCCAACGTTCAACCTCCTCAAGGTGCCCAACACCCAGGTGATGAACAGCCGCATCCTCAACCTCACCCACGAGGGCTACATCAAATATACCTTCACAGTTGGTTTCAGCCACGACATGTCGAACGACGTCATCATGGAGCGGTGCATCGAGCCGGCCCTAGACGAGTTCCATGATAAGCACGAGGACAAGCAGCTTCGGCGGCCGGAGGCCTACCTAGACACAAGCGACCGCCTTGGACTTAACTTCCTTATCAGGATATTCATCCCAAAGGGAGAGGCGAAGTATCTGTACGTCCTGCAGCCCGAGCTGCTCGACATGATCATGGAGCGATGGTACCCGCTCAAGAACGGTTGAAAGGCCATCAGACTAAACCCAATAGATTCCAGTAGGGGAGCCCTGCGAGCAGGACCAGGATCGTCGAGACAAGGCTCACGACTAGGCCGTAGGAGATCATCTGCTTCTGGTTAAAGTACCCGGCGGAATGGAACACTATGTTCGGGATGGTGTTCACTGGGAGGATGACCGCCACGGGAGCGAGGAACGCCACCGGGAGGGCGACCACCTGGGGGCCGAGGCCCTGGAGCTGAGCCAGGGAGATAGCTAGGGGCACCATGACCGTGGCGTAGACCGTCGTCGACGTGAAGAACAGGTGGAGGAACATGGAGACGAGCACAACAAGGACGACGAAGAACACCGTGCCAGCGCTGGAGAGGTTGAAGAGCTGGAATGCCTTCAGAGCCACGGGATCGAGGGCCCCCCACCTGCCCACGGCTCTGGCCA
>CP070784.1:2135282-2149310 GCA_020346605.1 Candidatus Bathyarchaeota archaeon
ATCCTGTCGTTAAGCGAATATCGCAGCTTATCCTGGAGGACTATTTCACGACGAATAAACCGATGGAGATCAGATGGAGGGAGGTTCTTATGATGACGAGGGCTCACTGCAGAGGATACTTTCACGTCGACATAGCAAATCAGGTTGCGAAGGAGCTTAAAGAGGAGGGCATCAAGACATGGAGATAAATGTTGCGTGCGTATGTACCATAGTGCGCGTGCACTGGATCGAAATTCACGTAGCGTGCGCGCGCGTGATGCTTATTACCTCTGCATCGGTAGTATTCATCGATGGATAGAAGAGCACTGGGCAGGACCGGGCACGAGAGCACGATAGTGACTCTGGGTGGAGCCGTCTTCATCTACCCCATCGAAGAGAAGGTGGGGGACGGATTCGTGAAATACGCCCTGGATCACGGCGTCAACCACATCGACGTGGCTCCCACATACGGCGACGCCGAGGTCAAGCTTGGGAAATGGGTCAAGGAGTACAGGGACGATATCTTCCTAGCTTGTAAGACGGGAAAGAGGACGAAGTCAGAGGCCATCGAGGAGTTGAGGCGGAGCCTGGAGCGACTTCAGACGGACCACTTCGATCTGTACCAGTTCCATGGATTGGACAACCCCGAGGAGTTGAAAAAGGTGACTGGCGAGGATGGGGCACTCCGGGCCTTTGAGGAGGCCAGGGAGGAGGGGCTGATAAACCACATCGGGATCACGAGCCATAACCCTGAGAACATCATGATGGCTCTAGGATCCTGCGAGCTGGACACCGTCCTGCTCCCAGTGAATTACGTCCTAAGTGCACATTCTGAGCCCAGAAATGACTACGTCCCCGTCCTGGAGAAGACCAAGGAGCTGAATATCGGTGTGATCGCCATGAAGTCGGTTGCGAAGGGCCCTTACCCCACCGAGGAGAGGAGTCGCGACACGTGGTATGAGCCCTTCACGAACCCGGAGGAGGTTGAGGAGGCGTTGAGGTTCACACTCTCGCAACCCGTCACCACGGCGACGACCTCATCGGACCTGGAGATAGCG
The DNA here is from genome assembly GCA_020346605.1 of Candidatus Bathyarchaeota archaeon. Taxonomy (GTDB): domain Archaea; phylum Thermoproteota; class Bathyarchaeia; order TCS64; family TCS64; genus BS750m-G28. The sequence continues at coordinate 2,136,320 of CP070784.1, forward strand.
AGGATGATGATCCATTCGGCCGAAGACTTCGAACCCATGGGCGAAGAAGAGCAGGAGTCGCTCATCAGGAGAGCCGCCAGCTACAGGCCCCTTTTCCCAAGAGATTAGGGTGCTCTTCACGTTAGAACTGGTGGGCCCGGAGAGATTTGAACTCTCGATCTTCTGATTATCAGTCAGACGCTTTGGCCATGCTAAGCCACGGGCCCGTTGCACAACTTCTGATACCAAACCCCTATTAAATATTAGCTAAGATAGACTAATTAAATAATAGGGATTTCATATCATCATCTCGTGCAAAAACAATCATCCTGCTCTCCCTTATCTATTTTTCGAGATTGAATATAGTTCCTCAATGGCCCTTCAGCTACCATATCACTGCGCACGCAGGATTATTAGTTACTGGTTTCAGTTTGAGACGATTATTAAGGGACTTCGAACCCACTCTCCAGGACCAGGTCCTGAATACTGTATATATTTTGAATACCTGTTTACTGAGATGGCTAAGATAAGAAGAGAAAAAGGAACCCCATTCCCAGTACACTCCTTACACCCAACAAGCAAACTCCATGAAGAATAAAATCGATGATTTTATCCTCACTTCATGCGCGCGTGTCGTAAAATCAAATGAAAAGAGTTCACATTTGACTCACAAAATGGGGTAATCTTCTTTAATTGAGTATGGGAGAAGATGATTGAACTCGGAATTGAACAATATCCAAAACTCACACCAATCCGAACCGTGTCCTAGAAATGGATTGAGAATGACATACGATGCCGCACGTAAAATGATATTGATGGTAGGAGGTCGGAACGAATCAGATGAATCACTTGGAGATACTTGGAGATTAGATAGTAACGGATGGCGAATACTCAGTTCCGAAGGACCAGTTCCACGGAGCTGGCACACATTGACTTATGACGAAACTAGAAAGGTCAGTGTTCTGTTCGGCGGCCGAAATGCAGCAGAAGAACCTCTTGGCGACACCTGGGAATGGAATGGAACGAAATGGAAACTAGTAACCGTAGATGGTCCGACTTCTCGTGATCATCACACAATGACATATGATTCAATCCGAAAGCGAGTAGTGGTACACGGAGGCTATGATGGTTCCAAGGTGCTAAAAGATACTTGGGAGTGGGACGGAAAAGAATGGCGTCTTGTCGCTGATTCAGGGCCTTCAGCACGGGCGGCTCATGCTATGGCATTCGATGCAGAGCAAGGTAGCGCCATTCTTTTTGGGGGATTGGATCTCACTGGTAAAGTGTTTGCTGATACATGGAAATGGGATGGAGTTACCTGGAGCCAATGTGAGGCTAATAGGAGCGATGGAAGAACGCATTTCTCGATGTCATATGATAGCCTGCGGAAAGTTGTATTTCAGTTCGGTGGAAAGGATATGGAAATGGTACCCTACAGCGATCTTTGGAAGTTTGAGGATGATGAGTGGGTTCTAGAAACACGTTTGGGTCCTCCTCCCCGGATAGACCATGCGTTGGAGTATGATCCGAATCTAAAACAGCTTGTATTGTTTGGAGGCAAAATCCCCAAGCGTGATGGAAGAGTGTTCGGTGATAGATGGGAATGGTCCCATTCGGGTTGGAAACACGCGCGCGCGCCCTAGGAGAGGCTGGAGCATTGAACCCACTAAAGATCCACTTCTTGGGCACGGGCGGTGGCCGCTTCGCCACCATCACCCAGCTGCGCAGAACCGCGGGCCTCAGGTTTGAGCACGGGGGCACGCACGTCCACGTGGACCCAGGGCCCGGCGCCCTCGTCTACTCCAACTGGGCCCGCCTCAATCCGCAGAGGCTCGACGCCGTGGTGGTGACCCACTGCCACCCAGACCACTACACCGACGCCGAGGTCCTCGTGGAGGCCATGACCCACGGTACCAGAGACAAGAGGGGGATCATAGCGGCGTCGAAGAGCGTCCTGCACGGCGACGAAGACTCGCACAAGAGCATCTCGCCCTACCACCAGGGTCTTGTGGGGTCCATATATCCCTTGGAGCCGGGCAGCGTCTTCAAGGTCGGGGGGCTCAGTTTCAAGGCGATTGAGGCGAAGCACAGTGACTCGGCGACCGTCGGCCTAACGATGAAAGTCCCTGAGATAGGGACTGTCGGTTACACCTCAGACACGGCCTATGTGCCCTCTTTTCTGGAGCACTACGGCGGCTCCAGGCTCCTGATACTATGCACATTGAGGCCGAGGGACAACCCTCTGAGGTACCACATGTGCACCGACGACGTGCTGAAGGTTCTGGAGGATGCCAAGCCGGGTTGCGCGGTTCTGACCCACTTCGGCATGATGATGATGAGGGCGGACCCCGAGGCGGAGGCGACCTACCTGGAGGAGGCATCGGGTGTCCCCACCGTCGCTGCAAAAGACGGCATGGTGGTCGTCCTCGGCGAGGAGATCGAGGTCAGGGGTCCCAGGAAGAGGGACGAGTCGCGGCTCATCGACGCCTAGGCTGCTGCACAAAGTTTTTATGATGACTGCCCCTCAACCTTACTGTACCGTTTGAGGAGATGAAAATGGGGTATCGCTTTGTTGTCCCCCCTGCGGGGGAGCCATGAAGTAGGCCTCGGAGACTTCTCGGATAGTGGACCTCAGACGGGCGCGGACACCAATATAAGCATCTACGGTAGACCTTACCCTATTCGGGCTGAAGAGCTGTCCGCCGTACGCATGGGAGGAGATGAGCTGTGAGAACCTTGCCAAGGAAGATCGACTTCCTGGAGATGGAGGAGAAGTGGGAGAGGCTGTGGGAGGAAAACTGCACTCACAGGTACCATTGGGACGACGACACGCGGCCCAGGTACTCGATTGACACGCCGCCGCCCTACCCCAGCGGAGACTTCCACATGGGGAACGTCCTGAACTGGACCTACTTCGACATGAGGGCCCGCTATAAGCGGATGCGTGGCTACAACGTCCACTTCCCCCAGGGATGGGACTGCCACGGGCTTCCCACGGAGGTCTCCGTCGAGAAGGCACACAAGATAAGGCGCTCCGACGTGCCCCCGGACGAGTTCAGGAAGCTCTGCGAGGAGTGGATCGAGGAGTACATCGCCATCATGAAGGAGGCGGTCATCCGCCTCGGCTGTAGCGTCGACTGGAGCCTCGAGTACAGGACCATGGAGCCCGAGTACATCAGGAGGGTCCAGCTCAGCTTCCTGATGCTCTACGATAAGGACATGATCTACAAGGGCGAGCACCCCATCAACTGGTGCCCCAGGTGCGAGACGGCGATCGCCGACGCCGAGGTAGAGAGGGAGCAGAAGACGGGCCGGATGTACACCATCGCGTTTAGCGTCGACGGCGAGGACCTCCTCATCGCAACGACCCGCCCGGAGTACATCCCCGCATGCGTGGCCGTAGGCGTCCACCCCGACGACGAAAGGTTCAACGAACTCTTCGGCAAAGATGCGACCTTGCCTCTAACCGGAAGAAAGGTACCCATCATCGCCGACGACGCCGTGGACACCACGTTCGGCACAGGCACGATGATGATCTGCACCTACGGGGACAAGGCCGACGTGCTCGCCGTCGCCAAGTACAAGCTCCCTGTTATCAAGCTCATCGACGGCAAGGGGCTGATGACGGCCACGGCGGGCAGCTACGAAGGGATGAGCGTCGTGGAGGCACGCGACGCCATAATCAAGGACCTCGACGAGGCCGGCCTCCTCAGGAAGACGGAGAGCCTGGAGCAGGAGATCGGTATCTGCTGGAGATGTAAAAGAGCAATCGAGGTGCTGACTACGGACCAGTGGTTCATGAGGACCATGAGCCAGACGGAGGAGGTTGTCAAGACGACGATGGAGATCGACTGGTTCCCCGACTGGATGAGATACAGGCTCGTCGACTGGGCCACCTCCCTGGACTGGGACTGGGTGCTTAGCAGACAGAGGGTCTTCGCCACACCAATCCCGGTCTGGTACTGCGAGAGCTGCGGTAGGATACGGCCCGCAAAGCCCGAGGAGCTGCCCGTTGACCCCAGGGTCATTGAGCTTAACGACACCTGCGAGTGCGGCGGGACAGCATGGCGGCCCGAGACCGACGTCTTCGATACCTGGTTCGACTCCTCGCTCACTTGTTCGATACACGCCGGCTGGCCGGTGAGGGACGACTGGAGGAACCTCTTCCCCGCCTCCGTGCACCCCTCTGGCCAGGACATCATCAGGACGTGGGCCTACTACCTGATGGTGAGGCACCTCGCCCTCTTCGGAGAAACCGCCTACGACTCCGTGCTCATCAACGGCATGGTGCTGGGCAGCGACGGCAGGAAGATGAGCAAGTCACTGGGCAACTACGTCGCATCGCAAGACGTGTTTGACAAGTACGGCGCGGACGCCGCCAGGCAGTGGGCCGCGACGGGGGGCAGTACAGGGACTGACATCCCTTTCAGGTGGCAGGACGTGGAGTACGGATGGCGATTCATGAGGAAGCTCTGGAACGCCTGCAGGTTCGCGAGCATGAGGCTCGGCGACTACGATCCGGGGAGAAAGGTCGAGCCGGAGCTCCTAGACAGGTGGATAATGTGCAAGCTCGAGAGGGTCTTGAAGACTGCCACTGAGGAGTACGAGAACTGCAACTTCATGAACGCCGCGGAGGCCGCAAGGAACTTCGTCTGGCACACCTTCTGCGACCACTACCTGGAGGCTGTGAAGCACAGGCTCTACTCCGAGGGCGACGAGAAGGCCTCTGCGCAGGCCACGCTGAACTACGTCGTTGAGCGGTTCACCAAGCTCTTAGCCCCGGTGATGCCCCACGTCACAGAGGAGATCTTCAGCACCATGTACGCCTCAGACGGGGACGACAGCATCCACCTGAGCGCTTGGCCGGAGGCAAACGATGCCCTGATCGACGATGAGGTCGAGGGGAGAGGAGACCTTATAATCGCGGTCATCAGAGACATCCGCAGGGAGAAGAACAGGCTAGGCATACCGCTCAACACTCCCCTAGAGGGGCTGACAATATACGCCGAGGGCGAGTCGTCCGAGACAATAACCCTCGGGCTCGAGGACATCTCCGCCACCATCAAGGCCGACGAGATCGAGGTCATTCAGAAAAAAGCGGGCCAATTTGAGGTCGAAGGCTATCCAGGCGTAAGGTTTGACTTCGACACCTCGGATCAATAGAGATTTTCTAATTTCCTTTTGGGCGCGCGGGAGACATCATCGAGATCGCAAGTCTGTCGCATCTGGTAATGCAGATGGAATCTAACCGAACTGACGGTACTTCAGTATAGCCGCGAGGCCGCCGAAGGACCTGTTCAACATCTCGCCTTCCTCGGTCTCGCCCGAGATTATCTCGACCTTGGCGTCCGTGCTCTCCGCCAGCTTCACGAGAGCCTCGATTAGGTCCTCCGTCTCGACGACCTCGTAGTTGCCGTTGCCGCATTTCAGGCAGCTGAGGTCCGCCACCGACTCCTCGAAGCCCACGAGCTCGTCCCGGTCGACTATGCGCGTGTCCTTCGCCCCGCAGTCCCTGCACTGCAGCCTGACCATGGTCCTCCTTACGCCCTCTGAGATCAGCAGCTGGCGGACGTTGTTGCTCCTGAGGGCTTGGATCACCTCCCTTTCGCCGTAGGTGGCCAGACCCGTTTCCTGGCCCACGTTGTAAAGGAAGTCCTGCACGATCTTGCGCTCCTCGTAGAACCTGACGTTCTTCAGGAAGTCCTGGGATCGCTCCACCACCTCCTTCACCCCCTCGTGGCCCGTATAACCCGTGTCGACTGTGGTGAGGATCTTCTCCTTGATCTCGTGGTGGAAGTAGTTGCCCTTCAGGAAGTCCTCCTTTGTAGGCCCAGGGCCGCCGACGATGATCCCCTTCAGGTTGGGGACGTCCTTGAAGATGTCCGTCATGTAGTTGCCGACCCGTGTGAAGAACTCGTTAAGGTGCATCTGCCTGAGCCGCTCGTACCTGCGGGCGCTCTGACCCCCCGCCCTGGTCTTACCTGCCACTCCTGATGAGATGTCCTTGACGATGTCCGCCCGCTTTCCTTTCAGCAGTGCGAAGGTAGCGGCCTTCGAGTCTAGGACCACTATGCCGTACGAGTCCTCGGTACGGAGGAGCTCGAACAGGGGATCCAGCATGAACCTGTGCTCGCACCTGTAGTAGTAGATGCCGATGGGCTCGGGGGGGATGAGGACGTAGGTCTCCATCTCGCCGACTCCCTGCTGCTGGCTGGCAATGGTTCCGGCGAAGATTACGAGGCCGGTGGGCGGGATCCTCGTGTAGAGCTTGAGCTGCTCCATGGCCTTGGTGAGTGCGTCCTGGACGTTCTTCCGGGTGGTCTTTGACTTGATGTTCCCTGCGGTGCCCCATTCGTTGCGGAGGTCGTTCATCACCTCGCTCACCTGCTTCCCCGGCGGTATGTAGACTGTGATGAGCTCGGTGCCCCGCCCCTCCTTTCTCTCCAGCATCTCCAGCATCCGCTGGAACCGGAACCGTACAAGGGACGGGTTTTCCTGGGACATGGCAACTCCTCCGCAGACGGACAATTAACACCCCGACAGGTTAAATAGGTTACTAAGGTGTAAAAACAGGCTAGGAGGAGAATACGAGGGATTTTATGACGACTGGGTAGAAATCGCCCCCCTCGAAGGGCTCCCCGATGTCGATGAAATCTCCCTCAGTGAGCTCTATCTCGTCTATGGACAGCACGTTCCGGGTCCCGGTCTCTCTGAAGAGCACGTTTCCCACGGAGTTGCCGATGTCAGTGTCGAAGATCAGTATAACGGGCAGGCCTCTCTCGACGGTTCTCGGTAGTGCCCTGAGCAGCCCAAGGGAGAAGGTCCTGAGCCTACCGTACTCGGTGCGCACAGGATCGTGGAAGGCCAGTGCCAGGGGAGCGTCGCCCTCGACCATGTCCTGCCTTTTCAGCGCGCTCGTTATCTGCTTGTGGACGTGCTCAATGGACATCAGGCCCCTGTCGACGTTGGGATTGACCACTGGCAGGTTCCGGAGGGGTAGTGTAAACTGTGGGGAGATGTAGGTCGTCGAGCCGCTCACCTGCAGCGTATACCCGCTGGCCCCTATCACTGTGGCGCGGATCCTCTCGGGAAGCTCCACGAGTACGTTGCTCCTCGTAAAGAGGCCGCGGAGGTGCCTCCCAAGCTGGAGTCCCAGGTCGCCGTACCTCTTGTCGTCCTTGTTGTAGATAAACTCGGCCACCCCGCCCGAGAAGCTGTAGAGAGATTTGCCCTCGAAACTCTCGGGAGGTAGCTCTGGAGTCAACATGAGGGCTCTGGCGAAGTCGGGTAGCCTCCTGCCGGTCAGGACGTTGTAGAGCGCCGAAGCCATGGCGCCCGTTATTTTTTCAACTACCACCTCGGATATCGCGTCCCCTGGCTCCAGGGATACCCCGAGCCCTTCCAGGATCGTATCGGCGACCGGCTCGAGGCGGACGATCACGCTATCTTCGTCGAAGGCGATAAGGCGCCCGCCAACGTTCATGCAGGCTGTCGCTGTAATCTCTCCGTTCTTGATGACAGCTATGTTGGACGTGCCGCCCCCGGTGTCGCAGTGGATGAGCTGGCAGGAGTTAGCCCGTGAGTACTCGACGGCGCCCGAGCCGTGGGCGGAGATCACTGACTCGAAGTTGGGTCCTGCGGTCGCCGCCACGAACTTGCCGCTCTCGCCGGCCAGTAGCTCCACGATCCTCTCTGCATTCTCCTTCTTGGTAGACTCCCCGGTTATGACGACAGCGCCAGTGTCGACCTCCCCGACGCCGATACCGGCTCTATCGTACTCCTCCATCAGCATGGGGAGTAGCCCGTCAACGTCGATCTCGCTGTTCCCCTCCCTGAGGGGCGTGAAGAATATCCTGCCCCGGTAGGTCACCTGCCTCTCGGTGACGTGGAACTTCCTCGACTTCGAGAAGGGATCCCTCTCCAGGATCAGCTTGGAGAAGACCAGGTGTGAAGTCGTGGTGCCGACGTCGATGCCCACCGAGGTAACCTCCCTCCTCTCTGCAACCGACAAGTACCTTCTGTCCTCCATGTGCTCTGCCGTCGCCACTGGATCAGGGTCAGCATATGTTCTAAGATCCGCATAAAGGGGTTTCGGTGAAGCCTCGGCACGGTAAGCGTCTACGATATCATTTTAAATTTACAGTCCAATCCTTTAGCGCTTATGAGAATGGAATTAGCCGAGTTTGGACTTGAGACTGCTTCCAAGCTCGGGGCGTCATATGCGGACATCAGGTTTCTGGACGGCGAGCAGCGGCTCGTCAGCGTGAAGAACGGCAAGCCCGATCACGTCTCCCATACATTGGAGTCGGGGTATGGAGTCAGGCTCATCGTGGGCACTGGCTGGGGCTTCGCTGGATCCTATAGCGTGTCCAAGGAGGGCGTGGAGGCGACGGTGGAGAAGGCCGTGAAGATCGCCAAGGCCAGCTCCACCGTCTCTAAGGATCCCATAGAACTCGCCCCAACGAAGGTCGTGGAGGACAAATATGCCTCCGACGTCAAGATCGACCCTTTCACTGTCCCGCTTGAGGAGACGCTGGACCTCCTGATCGCGGCCGACAAGGCGTACAGGGAGATGAGCCCCCACGTCAGGACCACCACGAATAGGATCCACTCTAGGGTGCAGGACAAGTATATTGCTACATCGGAGGGCTCCAGGATCGATCAGAAGATCGTGTTCTGCGGCGCCCAAGGGGGCGGCTACGTCATGGTGGGCGGCCTCGTGCAGAGGAGGAACTACGAGATCAACCCGCAGACCAAGGGCTACGAGTACATTGAGGAGCACGACCTCGTCGAGATGGCAGGCAAGGCCGGGGGAGAAGCTGAAATGCTGCTGAAGGCGGAGCCCTGCCCTACTGAGATAAGGTCCAGCCTGATACTGGACGACCCCCACATGTACCTCCAGATCCACGAGACCATTGGCCACGCCTCTGAGCTGGACAGGGTGCTGGGCACCGAAGTCGACCTGGCAGGGATGAGCTTCCTCACACCGGACAAGCTAGGAGAGTTCAGGTACGGCTCCGATCAGACCAACTTCGTCGCCGACCCCACCATACCCCACGGACTGGGGACCTACGGCTACGACGACGAGGGGGTCCCGGCGAACAAGGTGTACCTGGTTAAGGACGGGATATTCTCGGGCTACCAGTCCTCGAGGGAGACCGCGGCACAGTTGGGGCTGGAGGGGAGCAGCGCAGGGATGAGGGCGACGACGCCGTCGGACCTTCCCCTTGTGCGCATGAACAATATCTGCCTCGAGGCTGGGGACTGGAAGAGCGACGAGATCGTGGAGGACACCAAGGACGGAGTGCTGATGAGGACCACGACAATGTGGTCAGTGGACCAGAGGCGGCTCAACTTCCAGTTCGGATGCGAGATAGGCTGGCTCATCAAGAACGGCGAGGTCACCGACGTCATCAGGGACCCCACCTATACGGGGATCAGTTACGAGTTCTGGAGGAGCTTGGACGCCACCGCGAAGGACGACTGGACCCTGTACGGTACCACGGGCTGCGGTAAGGGCAGACCCGGTCAGGGGATCTACGTGGGCCACGGCGCCGCGACCACCAGGATCAGCAACGTAAGGATCGGCATCACGGGGAGGATGTGAAGATGGAACTACCCGACATAGCCGAGAAAACCGTGGAGAAGTCGTTGAAGGCAGGGGCGTCCCAGGCTGAGGCCTCCGTGTTCACCTCCGACAGCGCACTGACCAGGTACACCAAGAACATCATCCACCAGAACGTTGCCTCTGTCACCCACTACCTGAACCTGGAAGTGGTCGTCGGGGAGAACAAGCTGGGGGCATCGTCGGTGAAGTCCCTGGAGGAGAAGTTCATAGACCAGGCCGTGGAAAGGGCCATCGGGATCGCCAGGATCTCGACGCCAGACCCCGAGTTCAGGAGCTACGTCTCTCCAAAGCCGATTAAATCCCTCCCAGGGATCCACGTCAAGAGGACGGCCGAGATTACGCCTGAGGAGAGGGCGGAGGGCGTCAAGACCATCATAGAGACCGCCATGGACTACGACGAGCTGGTGGGCTGGTCCGCGGGGTCTTACGAGAACGAGGAGGTGACCTTCGCGCTGGCCAACTCCCTGGGTATGGAGGCCGAGACAAGCCACACGCGCGCCAACGTGGAGGTAGACACACGGGCCTTCAAGGACGGGCACGAGGGAGCTGGCTTCAGCCGCAGCTACGCCCACGACATCGGGCAGTTTGACCTGGAGGAGATGGCGCGCTCCGCGGCTGAGGACGCCGTGAACAGCATCAATCCCAAGTCCATCCCCACAGGGGACTACGAAGCGATCTTCACTCCAGCCTCGATGAGCACGTTCACCGGCTTCATAGGGCGGCTGGGCTTCTCTGCAAGAGCCTACCAGGAGGGGTACAGCTTCGTCACCGACAAGATCGGAGAACAGGTCTTCGACGAGAAGCTGACGATCACAGACATGGGTAGGTCCCTGGAGACATATAACGCCTCCCCCTTCGACGGCGAGGGTACTCCCAAGGGGGACCTCAGGCTGGTGGGAGACGGCGTCGCCGAGAGCCTCTGCTACGACAACTACACGGCGCTGAAGGACGGCGTGGAGAGTACGGGGCACGCGCTCCCCAAGTTCGCCAGGGGGTTCTTCATGAGGGGCTTCCCGTTGCCGGTGAACCAGGTGGTCTCACCGGGCGATGCATCCGTCGAGGAGATGATCGAGGACACTAGGAAGGGGGTCTATCTGACCCGGCTGCACTACGTGAACCCCATCAGGAGGGACAAGGCGGTGATCAGCGGCCTCACCAGGGACGCCTGCTGGTACATCGAGGACGGAGAGATCGTGCACCCTATCAAGGTGATGAGGTTCACAGACGCCATCCCCAGGGTGCTCGGCGAGATCGACGCTGTGGGAGACAGCTCCACCATCAGCAAGCTCGCATCCGTGACGACGCCCTTCGTCAAGGTCGCCAAGTTCAATTTCACGGGGCAATCCGAGTTTTAACCCCTTTTTTTCCAGTTCCGAATAGGTTAAAAGTTCTCAGGAGCTATCAGCGATTGTTGACCTTCGCTGGTGGCGTGTCCTTGGCTCCTGAGATAGTGCTCGAGGCGTTCCGCGGGCTCTCGCTGAACATCCTCATCGACGGCAAGAGGGTGGGGTTCGTCGACGCTTGGGAGGACGAGAAAGTCGTGAAGGGAGTCTGGGTGGAGTACGTCTACATCCTTGAGGGGCTCAGGAACTCGGGGATCGGGTCGACGGCGATGAGGATGGTCCTGGAGAGGTGGCGGGAGATGGGATACGAGAGCGTAAGCCTGGATGACGTCCACTGGGACAAGTCTCAGGACTTCTGGGGAAAGCTGGGATTCCAGGGCGAGAGGAAGAGGAGGAAACTGGTTCTATAGGAGGATTGCTAACAAATCTCAGTGCCCCCGTGGGTCCCCTGTACCGCCCTCAAGATCTCCTCGTGGTCTGTCCCGTCAATGAAGATCACCGGTATCTTGAGCTTCTTTGCCCGTCTCACAGCTTTAAGGTCGAACAGCCCGTACTCACCAGGCTTCTGCTCTGCATTGTTCAGTATTATAGTCTCGAGCTGGGAGTAGGTGATGTGTTTGAGTTTAATTGCATCTGAGTGCTTCTTGGGGTTCTTATCGTAGACCCCGTCAACGTCCGTTGCGTTGACGATAAGGTCGGCGCCCGCGGCCTCGGCGAAGAGGACGGCCCTGTAGTCGGTGCTGGAGCCCGGGAGGTGACCACCGCCGACGAGGATCCTGTCCCCGAGATTGTGCTTCACCTCACTTCCCCGGCGGTGGACGTGGGGGTGGGCGTCGGGGCCTAGAGCGGCGATGAGGAGGAGAGCGTTGAGGTGAGTGGCGTGGACGCCGAGGCGGTCCTGGGTGTAGGCGTCGGCCCCGAGCTCCTTGGCGAGCCCGATCCAGTCACGGGCCGGCTTCCCGCCGCCGCAGACGACGATGAGCGTGTGGCCCCTCTCCTTGAGCCTCCTGAGGACGCCGGCGTATTTCCTGAAAGTCTCAGGGATCGGCTCCCTGGTGAGGAGGCTGCCGCCGAGGCTGATGGAGACGATCATGGTCCGTTTGGATTTCCCTGTCTCCATATTTAAGGAGTGCAGCAATGAATCCAATTATGGGATGCTGTGCGCGCCGAGGACGACAGGGTCTACTTGCCCGTGGGGTTAGGCCTCGACGGCTACATCCTCAGCTACACCGCCGAGCCCGTCGACATCCCGGACCAGGAAAAGGTCGACGGCTTCCTGCCCCCGCTCAGGTCCAGAAGCGCGCGCACGGAAGCTACTGGGTACATGTAGAATAGGTTTTAAGGTGTTCGGGTTGTGTTTATGGGTGGGCGGGGGTTCCCGAGTGGCCAAAGGGGCGGGACTCAAGATCCTGTAGCTCAGGCTTCCGAGGGTTCGAATCCCTCCCCCCGCACTTATTTGAACTCCGGAACAACTTCCTCGTTGAAAAGGTCTACTTCCATTTTCCAGTTCGGACCCAGGAAGCTCAAGATGAACATCCGGGCACCGGCGTCAATGAAATCGTAGATCTTCTGAACCGTTGTCTCGGATGTTCCGATCAGGCCGCCTATTTTGTCTCCGTCTGTGAAATAGTTCTTCGCGTTGTGCAATGCAGTCTCGTTCGACGATCCTATGAAGGTGAAAGCCGGCCAAGTCTTCAGGATCTCCTCGGGGTCACGGCCTATTTTACGGCAATGGGATTCAAGCACCATGGTTTTTCTCCTAAAATCATCGGCGCTCCCCCTCCAGATGGCGTAATTCGACATGTCGCCATAGAGGGCACACGTCCTAAGGGTCCTTTTCTCCCCCTCCCCGGCGATCATCAATGGCACCCCTCCTTTTTGGACGGGTCTCGGATTGTTATACGCCTCATCGATGGAGAAATGCACTCCGGAGTAGCTCGGGTTTTCCTCGGTCATCATCTTCTTGATGATTGAGGCAGCCTCTTCAAGTCGATCGCTCCTGCTGCGCAGGTCACCAAACTCGTAACCGAATGCCCTGAAC
>CP070784.1:2149410-2152208 GCA_020346605.1 Candidatus Bathyarchaeota archaeon
CCACCAGCTTCCCGCAGGGCAGACCGAGGAGGAGGGCGGCCAACCAGTACAACGAGGTGATGAGGCCCCACTCGACCAAGGTAACCCCCGCCACGTCGTAGGCGAAGAGCGGCAGGTACACGGTGAACAGCGGGGCCTCTGAGCTGGATATCAGGGAGATGATGATCACGACCCACAGGTCCCTGGAGACGTCCTTCAGCGCCTCCCTCATCGATCTGAAGCCCTCCGTCAGGGAGCGCCCCAGCTCGTAGCCCCCCAGCTCCGACTCGGGCACTACCGTCTCCCTCAGCCAGAAGGCTCGGAGAAGCCCTATCCCCGAGACCAGCAGGAAGACAGCGAAGTACGCCACGCGCATCCCGGGCACGCACCCCATGGAGCTCACCAGGTACCCGGCGATGGGCGGCCCCACGACCATGGTGAGGCTCGGGGCCATCGTGATGACCGAGTACCCCACGCCCCTCCGCTCCTCGGGGAGGCTGTCCGCCTCAATCGCCTCCAGGGCGGGCATGTAGATCCTGCTGAAGTTCAGCATCAGCACGCCCAGGACTATGAACCTCCAGTCGGGGGCGAGGGAGTGAACGAGGTACCCGAGGGCCGCCCCGAAGGTGAAGAGCACGATGATCCTCTTCCTACCGTGTTTATCGGCGATGTGGGCGCCCGGGATCCTTATGAACGCCACGACCAAGGCCCCCAGGCTGGAGAGCAGGCCCAGCATCAGCTCGGACGCCCCCAGTTCGCGCACGTACAGCGACCCGAACGACGAGTGCAGTCCGGACGCCAGCCCCGAGATCATGTAGCTCGCCACGAGCACCAGAACGTTGCCCCTTATGAACCCGAACTCGTCCCTGAGCCTTCTTTGAACTCTAGAAAACAACCTCACTGCTGGTTATTCATCTGAAACGGATGAAGATTTAAAACCTTCTGAATGCCACATATGGACTACGAGAATAACGTTTTCCCGAGTCCTCACTCGACTCAAGCGGCCCCTTGATGACAAATAGATTTGTCAAAATCGATGGTTCAAAAACGGTTATTTACCCCTGAAACGTCTACGGAGCATGAAAATGGGCGCGAACGGAGGTCTCGGAGGGGAGATCGAGGACCTGATCATCCAGGCCCTCAGCCACAGGGAGAGGCGGAACATACTGAGGATAATCGAGGCGGCGGACGGAGGGGTCGTCTACAGCGACATCCTCGGGGAGACAGGGCTCTCCACCGGCCGCCTGAACTACCACCTGAAGGAGCTGGAGGCCTTCATCGAGAGGGGTGAGGAGAGGCGCTACCGCCTCACCCCCCTCGGGAGGAGGGCCCTGAGCGTCCTCAGGCACGCAACCGAGGGCGTGAACGAAAACGAGGAGAGCTACGCCTCGGCGGCGACGGCCAACCGGCGCAAGTTCGTCGAGAAACAGCTGAACAGGGGGTTCTACATCGGCGCATCCATCTTCCTGACAGGTTCGATCCTCGCAACGTACATCCTCCTCGTGGTCGAGACGGACCCGATAACCCAGTGGATACTCCCCTTGGTCTACCTGTTCTCGGCGGCAGCCATCTACGGCATGGATCGGGCCAGGAAGAAGTCACCGAGGCTCATCTTGGGGTTCGTCGACTGGCTGGACTGGCGGCTCTTCGGCGGGCGCAGGATCGAAAATGGCCCGAAGAAGTTCCGAGGCTCGAAGATCGGGGTCTGCCTGATACTCGGCGCATTGCTCGGCGCGGTCATCCATAAAGTGGGCGCCGGTCTGCTGCTCGGCCTGTTCATCGGGGCGGCTATGGAGATTTAGGTGGTTCGCTGATCAGAGATAAGAGCTGGTAGATAGTCACCCATACCTAATCCAATATTGTACTACTTTGTCTCAAAAACGAGCTTGCCTCGAAGACTGTCTCCTCATCGAACCCGATGAGCGTATGATTCAACCCGTCTAGATTTCACTGCGTCATCTTCTTGGTTCTGTTCTTGTATAGGCTTCACGTATTGCCCCCGTCTCCGGAGCCGTCAAGAGTGCATTCTTGAGGGATGTGTCGTCGAGTTTCGAGGCCGTCGCCTCTATGAGTGTCATGGCCTCGGCATGGTGCTCTCTGGCTCTTTGTGGGTCTCCGTGCCCTTCGAGTAACAGACCGAGGCCGTGGTGGATCTGCCATAGCAAGGGCGGGTTGCCCACCTGCTGCGCAGCATCCAGGGCGTCTTGCATCGACTCGATCGCCCCCTCCGTGTTGCCCATCGTCTCCAGCACCTCGGCCCTCAACTTAAGGCTCTTCGTGAGGTGCTTCTTGGCACCCGCTTTCCTGGATATCGCCACCGCTTCGTCGGCGAGTTCCAGCGCCTCGGCGTGATCGCCCTCAGCGAGGGATACCCCTCCGAGGCCACAGCATATCTTGATCTCATAGCGCCACTGGGCGCACTGTTGATATCGGCTTGCTCCCTTCGCCTCCTGGAAATATTTCCTAGCATTCTCGTAATCCTTTTTGTAAAAATAGTCCGTTCCTAGGTTTATCAGAACCGGAGGCAGGTCGAAATATTCATTGGCGGTTTCCAGGGCCTTCTTGTCGTATTGTAAGGCTAGTTCAACATCTGATAGGTCGTGGTAAATCCAACCTAAAGCGTTCAGGGCTCGTGGGACGAAATACAGGACTCCATTGTCTTGGGCGAGCTGGATACAATTTTGTAGAGTTGAGATGGCATCGTTGAATTCTCCCTTGCCGGCTTTGACCATGCCCAAGAGAAATGTGGTGAATAGGTTCCAGAAGTTGTTGCCGGATTCTTCAGTTAATGCAAGAGCCCTGTTCAGTTTAAGTTCGGC
>CP070784.1:2152308-2160218 GCA_020346605.1 Candidatus Bathyarchaeota archaeon
CCTCTGGGGAAGAAGAGCCTCATGGGGTTGTCTCGCAGGAGCCACGAGGCATACTTCTTCGCATCGTCGAGGCCGAACGCCCCGTCGTCCACCTTCGACGCCAGGACCCTCGCGATGTTCTCCTTGGCCATGACCATGTGGCCGTAGACTCCCTCGACGAAGGCGTAGTCTCCGCCGAAGCCCATGATCTTGTTCGAGGGCACCTCGTCCAGCCACTCCGAGAGGGCGGAGCGGGCCCTGCTCTCGCTGATCACGTGCATCCAGCACATGTCGATGTAGACGTTGGGGAAGTTCTTGGCGAGCGCCCCCAGCTCCGAGGAGTAAGGCCAGCCCCCGTGGAATATGTCGAACTGGGCGTCCTTGTACTCCATGAAGAGGTTGACCAAGTGCGTGGGCTTGGAGTGGGTGATTATGTTCTCGTTCCCCTCTTGGAGGCCCGTGTGGATCTGTATGGGCAGCCTCCTCCTCTCCGCTTCCTGGACGATCAGGTGAACCAGATAGTCCTGCAGGGGTAGCAGCCTCTCGGCCCCGACATCAGCGGGTACCCTCTTGTCCCCTTTCGGGGGGACCTCGATCCTCTTGAACAGCCTCGTCTTGTATATCTCGTTGAAGGCCTCCTCAGCCTCGGAGAAGGCGGTCTTCTCGAAGAAGATGGGCCGATTGTAGGCGGTGGGTATCTTCACCCCGACCACGGCGCCCTGGAGGCGATCGAACTTCGCCCTCGTGGCGTTGCACAGATCGCTCAGGGTGTGTATCGGTCCGCCCTCGGCTCTCCCAATGGTCTCGATGGCCGTCCTGTCCATCGCCCTGAGCATCTCGTTGAACTCCAGAACGGGCGCGAAGAGGCTCCTATCGACATCGTAGAGCGTCATGTCCAATATCGAGACGTCTATCTTGGACATCTCCTTGAGCACCCAAGCGTAGAGCCCTCTCTCGTTCCTCTCCTTCATCCTCTTTGACAGGGTCTCATACGTGTCCGATGAGATGCCCTCCACGCTGTAGAGGTCCCTCGCCGCTATCTCCAGTGCTCGGGCGTAGGCCGTGTTCCTCGTCTTCTCCCACCAGGGCTCGAAGATCTCCCAGCGTTCATCCAGGGTCCTCGATGTGTCCCAGATCTTGAGGAACTCTTCTTCCGGCATACCGGCCGAGATGAGGTCCGACGAGGTGTAGTACTGGAAGAACGTCGCCAGCACGTCTACCTCTTCCGTCGTTCTCTCCTTCTCCGGGGGTAGATGCTCGTGGGTGTCGATGACTCTTATGCCGTCGATGTGCTTCTTGATCTCGGAATAAGTGTCGGATTCCATTGATTGGTGTTCGTCCGCGCGGCATTTAACAGATTCTCAAGTCTAATACTCCCAAAACAACAACGATCTTGAACACATACGCAGCACTGACAACACACTCTGAAGAATGTGCCAGGATCGGGCTTCATCTAGGCGTCCAGATTCAGGATCAGGTGGATATCCTTCCCATGGACCTCAGTTGCACGAGATCGTCCGGAAGGTGGTCTACGCCCTCAAACTCCCTGACCGAGATTGACGATATCTTCCTCCTGATCTCCGGCTCCACGCGCGTGATCGCCATCTCAGAGACCCCTCCGATGCTCTCGCAGTCGTCCTCGATCAAAATGCCCGGGATGACTCTCTCGACGACGTCCTTGTACTCCTCTCCCTCACGACGGAACAGGAGAACGCCGTCCGGAAAATCATGGCGTCTCAGGACGTGTCCAATATCTTCGACCTCATCGGGTTCAGTTCTGGAAGTGAGATAGAGGATGGAGCAGCCCTGGTCCTTCCATTTTCCCATCTTGGAGGGGGCTCCACCTATGGGCACGTAGGCTCCAAACTCTCGAACGGATTTTTCGTCCCCAATGACTTGCTTGACGATCTCCTCTCTGCTGCGACCCGCTCCGCTCCCATGCATCAATATGGTCCCTTCGGTGAAAATCATCACCTTAGAACGTTCCTTGACCATTTTCATCCCGAAAGCCATGCTCGTTATTTTCTTTATGATAGCCGAGCATATTTCTATTCATCAGAGGGCTCGTCTTTCATGCCCATTACTGTCTCGACCTTAACTTGGTAGTGCTGCGAGCGCGCATCAAACCGAGAGAGCAGGGCTCTCGCCTTTCGAGGGACGACCGCTGCCTCGTAGTCATCTCCAGCGAAGACCCGAACGCCATCCATCGAGTCGAACCACATTATCGTGACGAACTCCACCTCGTCGCCCAGATTCCTACGAAGGAGATGGATCCCCCTGTAACCCTCCATCAGACGGCTTTGAATCCCCGTGAGTATCTCCCTCTCGAGTAGCGACTCGTAGGCGTCGGCGTTCTCAGGGGAAGTCCAGCCATGCCAGACTCTGCTGATCATCACCGAGTCTCCCCGTGAGTGTGAAGATGCGCCTGACAGACGTCTTGACATATCGTGCACTCGATGAAGCTGTTCAGCGTCGGTCTCTTGATCAGCTTCTTCTCCAGATCCCTCACATCCTCCTCGACAAGAGGCGATTCTTGATTCTCGGCGGCGTATGTGAGACACCGCCTTATGTCGATCTCATAGGGCTTGAGAGCTCCAGTCGGGCAGGCGTCAATGCACCTCGTGCACTCCCCGCAGCCAGCCTTCGCAGACGGCTCATCTGGGTCAAGCCGTGCAGAGGTTAATACCGCAGTAAACCTGACGTATGGGCCGTGCTCGGGGTTGATCACAAGCGTGTTCTTGCCGCAAAAACCCAATCCGGCTATCACGGCAGCCGGTTTGAGGGATATCCTCCTCGACACGACGGCTTCGAACCCATTCATCTGGAGATAGTGGGCTAGAGCCCATGCCTTTGCGTCGAGCACCTGTGAGTACAGCTGATAGAACTCGGATCCCTCATCATCCAGGGGCGCGCCTTCCCTGAGCCATCTCGGGCCGCTCGCCACGACGTTGAAGATCGGATCCCACGTCCTGTACGCTGCTATGAGGACCGACATCGTTGATGGAAATACCTCGAGTACTCCCTGGAGGTTCACCACATCAAGTACGCTGCCGGTCGGCAGATCCTTCAGTCTGTCCGCCGAAGTGATCCCCACCAGTGTAATTCCTAATGTTTTGGAAACTGATGCTATCTCTTGGTTTGTGACCAACGAAAGTCTCCGTCTCTCGCGAGGCTTTCATCCTTAAAAGCCATAAGGTTTGCACCGTCATGTGACGGTACAAAATTTTTGAGAATGCTATGAACTTCGTTTCTTGAAATGAGTTTAGATTTGAGAGATGATTTCGGTCCTTTCGACGGTGAATCATGGATCAATTGTGCCATGCAGGGTCCATTGCCTCGCGTGGCGATCAGGGCTCTCAACGAAGCCGTCAGACTGAAGATCAACCCTTCCACGCTCGATGACTCTATGTTCTACTCAGTTCCGAGGAGATTGAAGGACGCACTGGGCCGACTGCTGAACGTGTCTCCGGAGGAAATCGTCATCGGAAACAGCGCATCGTACGGCCTCCACCTCCTGGCGAACGGCATGCCTTGGAAAAGGGGGGACGAAGTCCTTCTGGTGGAAGGAGACTTCGCGGCGGACATCATGCCGTGGCAAGGGCTGCAAAGCAAAGGTGTGAAGACCCGGTTCATCAGGCCGTCAAACCACATGCCCGACGCTGAAGAACTGGAAGGGTCGATAACGGAGAATACGAGGGTGTTCTGCACCACTTGGGTGCACTCCTACACGGGCCACTCTATCGACTTGGAGAGCGTGAGCGAAGTCTGTCGCGAGAAGGGAGTAAAGTTGGTGCTCAACGGGAGTCAAGCGATCGGGTACAAGACGCTCGATCTGAATCGAATGAAGGTCGATGCGGTCACTTCTGGGGGCTACAAATGGCTGTGTGGCCCCTATGGCACAGGCTTCTGTTGGATAGAGCCGGGTTTCCTGGAGAACCTAGACTACAATCAGGCATACTGGCTTGCGATGCAGGGCGAAGGCAGCCTCGATGAGATGAAGACGGGTATAGTGGAGGACCTTGGAGCCAAGAAGTATGATGTCTTTGGGACCGCAAGTTTCCACAACGTCATGCCCTGGACTGCCTCAGTCGAATACCTGCTCTCTAAGGGTCTCCCGTCGATAGGGCACCACGACCAAGAATTGATGAGGCGTCTGATCGAAGGTATCGACGCCGAGAGATACGAGATAATAAGCCCAGTGGAAAGCACGGAATCGTCCATCTTCGTGATAAAGCACAGGCGAGGGAACACGCGTGAAATCTATAATCGAATCATTTCAATGGGCTTCCACGTGTCCCTGCGATACGATAGGATACGAATCTCGCCCCATCTATACAATACCGTGGATGAAGTGGTCTCTCTCGTAGAGCTGTTAAACAAGTTCGGCTAGGTTGAAAGGTTGAGTTCAGTTCGTATATCCGACTCAAGCCTCAGGGGTTTAGCTCCCAAACTTCTATTCCCAGTCTCTCTGCCACCATTCTCAGAAACTGGACGTACTCGGGGCTGACGGCGTCCAGAGCCTTGATGAACTCGAACAACGCGTAGAAGTCGACGCCCTGCCTGTTTATGAGCTCCTCGTTGCTGGCCAACCAGTCGGCCAGCGCCGCGTCACGCCGCTGCTTGATCCCTAGATACTCCTCGGCCAGGCCCTCGACCACGCCGATGTCCAGCTCGGGCAGCTTCGCCTTCGCGAGCTTCCCTGCCTCCGCGAAATTACGCCTATACTTTTCAAGGCTCTCCTCGGGGTCCCTGTGGATGATGCCTCTCGCCGTCCTCCCGTAGTACGCCACCTTGTGACGGCCTTCGAGCAACTTGGCAACGATCTTGATGAGGCCGTGCTCCTCCAGGACGCCGAGGTGGAAGTAGAGGTTGGTCTTGCTCATCTCTACCCCTTCATCCTTGAGGAGCGCTCTGATCTCGTCAGCCTTGAGGGCGCGGCGCACCCTTTCCTTCGGCTCCTCATCGAACAGGTCTACGACGCCTCTCCTTAGTATCCTGAGTATCGGCGAGCGGGCCGGGTGGCTCGACATCACCTTGGATGAGATGGCGAGGAGGATGATCGGCGGGAGCTCGTCCCAGAACTCGTACAGAGTGTCCCTCCTGTCGCAATGGTCAGCGTCTTCGACAGTCTCCATCGGCGTTGCCTCTTACATTTATTGTTCAGAAACGTTTATTAGGTTTGACTATTCAAGCGGTAATTGAATGGTTAACGGTTCAAAATATGTTTGAATCGTGGCCACATGTCTGGAAGCGCAAGCCCAACCCTAGATGAGTCGAGCACGATGTCCGAACACCAGAACAACCTCCGAGCGATGAACTACGGCGTCTACGTCGTGACCTCCCAGTGGGGCGACAAGGTCAACGGCCTCACGGCGGCCTGGGCCTCCCAGGTATCCCTGATGCCCCCCATGGTGGCGGTGGCCATCGACAAGCGGTGGTACAGCCACGAGCTGCTGTCCGGAGGAGAGCACTTCACCGTGAACGTCCTCGCAGACGACCAAGTCTCCCTCGGGAAGCACTTCGGCTCGAAGAGCGGCAGGACCACCGACAAGCTGGGAGGCGTGGAGTGGAAGCCGGGCGTCAACGGCGTCCCACGGCTGAAGGGCTGCAGAGCATGGATAGAGTGCCGCAAGATCGACTCCCTGTCCACCGGGGACCACACACTGTTCATCGGCGAGGTCTTAGCATCCGAGCTGGACGGGGCCAAGACCGGGCAGGTCTACGACAGGGGCGCCTACTACGGGTAGCCCATGGGCCGGTAACTGAAGCGCGATACTTCCACGACGAAATGAACGTTAAAGTGAGATGAGAAACATGGAGTATAGAACATTAGGAAGGACGGGGCTCAGGCTCTCAATGCTGGGCTTCGGCGGAATCCCCATAAGGGATGTAAGCGAGGAACAGGCGGTCGCCGTCGTGAACAGGTGCATCGACCACGGGGTGAACTTCATCCACACATCGGTCACCTACGGCGACAGCTGTCAGAAGCTGAGCAAAGTCCTCGAGGAACGACGGGACGAGGTGGTCCTCGCCGTGAAGATAGGGGGCGGCCGCACAAAGGCCGACGCAGAGCAGCGGCTGAAAGAGACCTTCGAGACCCTGAAGGTCGACCACGTCGAGATAGCCGAGCTGCCCATAAACGCCAGGGACTTCCCTGCGGCCATGGCTCCGGGCGGAGCCTACGAGGCCTTCGTCGACGCCAAGGAGATGGGCGAGATCGATCACATCGGCATAACGGGGCACGACATAGAGTTCCTCATCGACGCCATTCAGACAGACGCTTTCTCAAACGTGATCGCTCCCTACAACTACGTCGCCAACAAGGCCGAGGAACGGCTACTGCCCCTGGCGAGGCAGAAGGGTCTCGGCATCATCGCCATGAAGGTGATGGGAGTGGGCGGCATACCTGAGCCCCCGAAGGCGCTACGGTACGTTCTCCCCGGGACCATCGACACGGCCATCGTGGGCATGAGCAAGCTCGAAGAAGCAGAGGAGAACCTTAGGATAGCGGAGGACCCCGAGCCTCTCACCGATGAAGAGTTGAGCCTCCTGAGAGAGATATCCGAGAGGATCCAGAGAGAAGGTCGCCTAAAGTTCTCGGGCAAGATAACCCAGAGTCACGCGGAGGGTGTGACTAGGGTGATACTGAGCAACGTCAGAAGCTAGCGTTGAGTGTGTCGAAAATGAACCTAGTTAAAAATAGGATTGCGATCCCAACCCGGATAGCTCTTGCTGCTATTTTTACTTTCTTCGTTGCACTTTGTAAGAATGCGGGCTTAACGTTAAACGTCATTGTACTCCTGTTGTTCTACATCGCCCTGTCAATAACGTCGGACCAGTCCGATCATGTTTAATTCCAATAGTGACATGGATGAGGGAGCCCTAGAATTGGTAAATGAATTGAGCTGAATTTAATGTACTATTCATGGGAGTTAAAACACATTTTATATAGTTAAAGTCGACAATAAAACATTGCTAAAATGTCTGAGATAGAGTTCATTAGAAAGAGACTCGGAGCACTACCCTCGAGATGGGACAGCAGGAACTATCGCGTGATGAGAGTCACACCCCTCCAGTTCGAACAATTACCAGACGAGTACGACGAGCTGCTCGGCTACGCGCCCACGACCCCCTGGCCAGACCAGGGAGACATAGGCACATGCGTCGGCCAGGACGGCGCCATAGTCATGGAGATCACGAACACCCTCCTCAAAGAGTACGCAGACAGAACTAGGCAGTCGGATCTGCTCCGTTACATCCACATAGACCTCTCCGCAGGATGGCTTTATCACTGGTCCAGAAAATACAGCTTCCCGCCCGTACCTGATCAGGTGGAGGGCTCGACCAACTTCGGCTTGATGAAGGCGCTGAACAAGGTGGGGACCGCCACCGAAGCTGCAGTCCCGACCGACAACGTGTCCCCTTGGGACGGGATCACTTACACGGAGGAGGACCAGGAGACCGCGAAGCAGTACGCCATAGACTCCTACTGGAACATAGACTCAAACCCCAACGACGTCAAGGCCGCAATCTACGGGTTGACCCACAAGGCGCCCTACAAGATGCCGGACGGCTCCGACGGCAAGATACCGCTGGTCTCGGCCTACCCCGTCTACGAGAGTTTCATGCAGGCGAGGACAGGTGGGATGGTGCCCATGCCCGACGTGGGCGGCGAGAGACTCCTCGGCGGACACAGCTCCTGCATACTCGGATGGAAGATCATAGACGGCGAAGAATACTTCATTAACTTCAACTCGTGGGGGTCGGCCTTCGGAGCCGGGGGGCTCTGCTACATCCCTGTCGACTATCCTTTCTACTCAAACGACTGGTGGCTGGTCCACAACGGCCCTCCATCCCCGACAGACTCGGACTGCCCAGCCGCATCCGTATGGGCGTGGATATACAACGGGTTCGAAGGCGTGTTCGGGGCC
>CP070784.1:2160318-2195775 GCA_020346605.1 Candidatus Bathyarchaeota archaeon
AGGTCTAAGCCCATACTTGCTGAGACTGAACACAGTAGCATACTTCAGAGAACAGCTGGAGATGATGAGATCTATCCTCTGTTCAGTAGGTACTTTAACAGGATATCGTTCATTCCTGAGTTTCGGTCTACTCCATTCGATTTCATTGGAGTTACAATAGTGAACATAGGCTGAGAAATAGTTATTCTTGGATTTGTTACTCACATCAAGATCGAAGATATACTCCTCAAGGGATCTAGGATCATTTAGATCCACATGTTTAGCCAGTCTCCTCAGGTACTTTGCATAGGTCTTCTGGGTGTTCTTGCTTAGATTCCTTATACTCCACAGTGTATTGAAAATTGCCTGATTATATGGTGGTAGTTGTTTGGTAGCGGGGGGTAGATTTGAACTACCGACCTCGGGGTTATGAGCCCCGCGGGCTAACCTGGCTGCCCCACCCCGCTCCAAAAACCAGTACCCCTCCATACTCTTATAAACTTCACCCCACCACCCAGAACCCGGAAAAAAGGCCACGGAAATGCCCCCCAGCCAGACAGAGAAGACAGCACAGGAACGCATCCGCATCCTCTTCCAGCAGGCAGAGCAGGCCTTCCCCCAGGACCCAGAACGGGCCCAGCGATACGCCGACCTAGCTAGGCGCATCGCCATGCGCACCCGCACCCACCTCCCCGCGGACCTGCGCAGGCGCATCTGCCCCGGCTGCAAGGCCTACCTCGTCCCCGGCGCCAACAGCCGCACCCGCATCCGCCAGCGCAGGGAGCCCCACGTTTCCACCACCTGCCTCAGCTGCGACCACGTCACCCGTATCCCCCTCGGGAGCCGCGAAACATGACCCTCACACTCATCAGCATCGGCCTCGCCGACGAGCGAGACCTCAGCCAGAGGGCCCTCGAGGAGGCCAAGAGCTGCGACGCCCTCTACGCAGAGCTCTACACCACCGTGCTGGACACAGACGCGGACCGCCTAGCCGCCGCGATCGGTAGACCTGTGAAACCCCTCCCCAGGAGAGCCTTCGAGGAGTCCAGCGACGCCCTCCTCAGGGAGGCCGAGGCGGCCGAAGTCGGGGTCCTCATCGGAGGCGACGCCCTCTCCGCCACAACCCACGTCTCCCTCCTGCTGGAGGCTAGGAAACGGGGGACACCGGTTCGGGTCGTCCACGGCTCCTCCGCCCTCACAGCGGTCGCCGAGACCGGGCTCAGCCTCTACAAGCTCGGCAGGACCGTCACCCTCCCCCTCCCCGGGAAGGGCACGCCGGACACTGTCCTCAGGACCCTCGGGGAGAACAGGGAGCACGGCCTCCACACCCTCGTCCTCCTCGACCTAGACACCGAGGCCAGAGAGCACCTCACAATAGACAGGGCCATCGAGACCCTCCTCGACGCCGAGAGGCCCGGGACTTTCGGAGCCGATACGCTCACCGTCGGCGTCGCCCGCCTCGGATGGGCGAACCCGGACATCAAAGCCGGGAGACCGGGCGACCTCAGGGAGCACGACTTCGACGGCCCCCCGCAGGCGCTCATCGTCCCAGGGCGCCTCCACTTCCTCGAGGCCGAGGCCCTCAAGGTCATAGGCGGCTGCCCAACGGAGATCCTGGAAGACTGGGTCCCCCGGGGCGAAGTGGAGAGGCTCATCGTGAAATACGGCGAGAGCTGCCGCAGGGCAGTGGAAAAACTCGAGTACGCAGAGTTGCCCTCCGAGGTCTCGAGGGAGGTGGTAAAGACTTTAATCGAACACGCGGTGAGATACCTGGAAGACGCGGAGCACTACGCCGAGGAGAGGAGGGCCACAGCCCTGGCCTCGGTGAGCTACGCCGAGGGCATCCTCGACGCCCTCCGCCTCCTGGGCCTAGTCGAGTTCGAATGGTGAACGCACATGACCACAGTTCTCACGTCAGGGGCCTTCGACCTCATCCACTACGGCCACATCCGCCTCCTGGAGGAGGCCAAGAGGCTGGGAGGCCCCGACGCCAGGCTCGTGGTCATCGTCGCCAGGGACGAGACCGTCAGGAAGCTCAAGGGCAGGATGCCGGTGATCCCGGAGGATCAGCGGAGGGCGGTGGTCGAGGCGCTGAAGATGGTGGACGAGGCGCTGCTCGGCTACGAGGCCCTGGACATGGCCTCCGTCATCGAGGCGATAAAGCCGGACATCATCGCCGTGGGGCACGACCAGGACGACATCGAGGAGATGGCCCGCAAGGTGGTCCTGCTGAAGAGCCTCGACACCCGCGTCGTGAAGATGGGCAAGTTCGGCCAGTCCGACCTCGACAGCTCGTCGAAGATCAAAAGGAAGATCGTCGAGGACCTAAGATCAGATTACTGAGGCGTATAATTACACCTTACCGTTGGTTCAGAACAGAGCGCTTACTCGGATGTATTCTCCGTCCTTGGGAAGAACACCACATTCACTTTATCACCGTCTTCCAGGCCGAACCGCTCCCTGAGGCTCACGGGCGCGATCACCTCCAGCACGGAGAGGTCGTAGCTGGTCCTGTCGGCGGCGATGAGGGCGCCCTCCACCTCCCCGTTTACCAGCAGAGGGTAGCACCGTGCCCCGCCGAAGGCCCTGTCCTCCGCCCTGAACCCCTCTAGGTGGACACCAGGGATCGAGTCCAGCCTCCGCCGCCGCTCCAGGTCCCCCTCTCCGAGCCGCAGGTTCAGCGTCCCGGGGTACGGGTCGAAGCCCAGCTTCTCCCTGATCTGCACCGCGTACCCCTCCTGTGAGATGTAGTAGCCGCCCTGGTACATGCCGCTGAACACTGTTCCCTCGAACTCGAACACCTCCACGCCACCGTCCTCTAGATGCCCTCTCAGCACTCGGTAGACATCCTCCAGCGCCCTCAGGCCGTCCCCCGTGATCCGGATCAGGCTCCCCCCGGCGTCGATGCGCCTCGACACGAGCCCCATCCTCTCAAGGAGCACCAGGTGCCTGGAGGCCGACTGCTGCGAGCCCCCAGCCCTCTCCGCAAGCACCTTCGTCGAGACTCGCACCCCCCTCTCCGTGGCCCCCAGCTCCAGGAGCTGGAAAAGGGTGAACCAGAGGAAAGGCTTCAGCCTCCCTCCCTCATCGGCAGGGGACATTCTCGAAAAGGGCAAGTGCCGCCCCTCCTTTTATACCTGTTTTCCCACGAGACCCTGTTCCCCGGCGACGATGGTTATAGATACAGGGATCAACGGGAGAAAGCGATAAAAAAAGGTGCGACGTCGGCTCAGCCCTTCGCCACGGCGACAGGCACGGACACCAAAACTTTCCTACCGATGCCCAGATAGTGACTCACGTCCGCCACCTTGTGGACATCTTTATAACTGTCCGGGCTCTCCTCCTCCACCACCCGACCGCTGGCCGCCTTGACCACTATCCCCTTACGCTTCAGACGCTGTACGATGTCCCTCGCCTGGAACTGCCTGCGGGCCCCAGTGCGAGACATGATCCTGCCGGCTCCGTGGGCCGTGCTCGCGAAGGAGATCTCCTCGCCCCTGTCCGTCCCCACGAGCAGGTAGCTGGCGGTACCCATCGTACCCACCAGGAGGACCGGCTGGCCCGTAGACTTGTAGTCGATGGGTAGGTCGCTCCTACCAGGCCCGAAAGCCCTGGAGGCGCCCTTCCTGTGGACCACGGTGTTCATGCGCTTCCCTTCGATTATATGCTCCTCCTTCTTGGCGGTGTTGTGGGTCATCCCGTAGACCAGCCTCATCCCCATGTCCTCCGCCGACCGGCTGAAGCTCTCCTCGAACGCCGTGCGCACGTGGTGCATAATAATGTGCCTGTTGAGGAACGCCCAGTTCACTGCGCAGGACATCGCCTCGTAGTAGTCCTCAGCCTCTCTGCTCTTCAGCGGGGCGCAACCGAGCTCCCTCGCCGGGATCCTGATGCCGTACTTCCTCACCGCCCGGTCCATGACCCGGATATAGTCCGTGGCGATCTGGTGGCCGTACCCCCTAGAGCCCGTGTGGATCCAGACCACGATCTGGTCGGGCTCAGTGATTCCAAAGGTCTTAGCAGTCTCGCCGTCGAAGACCTCCCGCACGCGGGCGATCTCAAGGAAGTGGTTCCCCGCACCGAGGGTCCCCAGCTGGCTGGATCCCCTCTTCTTCGCTCTGGAGGAGACCTTGTCGGGGTTCGCCTCCTTCATGCAGCCTCCCTCCTCCATGTGCTCGGAGTCCCCCTCCCAGCCGTAGCCCTTGCTTATGGCCCAATCGACGCCCTCGGAGACTGCATTGTCGAGTTCGCCTGTGGAGAGCCGGATCCTGCCGCCGACGCCGACGCCGCAGGGGACCAGCCTGAAGATCCTGTCTACGAGCTCTGTTGCCTTCGGCCTCACATCCTTGTAGGTCAGGTCCGTGCGCAGCAGGCGGACGCCGCAGTTTATATCGTACCCGACGCCGCCGGGAGTGATTATCCCCTCCTCGGCGTCGAATGCCGCCACCCCCCCTATGGGGAACCCGTAGCCCTGATGGCCATCGGGTAGGGTGATGCCATACTTCAGTATCCCCGGGAGCTGTGTCATGTTGACGCACTGCTGGAGGGTCGCGTCCCGCTTCATCATGTTGAGCAGCGCATCGTCAGCGTAGACCCTGGCCGGAACCCTCATGTGAGGGTTGTACTCGACGGGTATCTCCCAGACGAGATCCTCCACCTTCTTGATGGGAATATCCATTACGTTTCAAAGTTCCCTTTCCGGAGCAGAATTAATAAGACTTTTTTGGTGCAAACACCAATATTGTACTGCGTTGCAGCTCAGGATCATGAAAAGGATTCCCATGGGGAAGGTCAACGATAGAGTCACTGAACTCGAGGCTAAGTACACAGGTGCCCTCGAAGAAATACCGGACCTCTTCGCAGACGGACTCTTGGGCCCACAGGCTTTCGAGGATTATGTAGAGTGGATGGGCATGGTCCATTCCCTCAGGGCCTACAGGGAGGGTGAGGACTTCGACTACTTCACCGAGGAAGTACTGGAGCTGGACCTGAAGCAGTCCTCGAAACTGACTCCACGCCGCATGGAGCTCCTGGACCAGATCTCCAAGAACAGGGCGACTTCCATCAATGACCTAGCAGAGAAGATCGGTAGGGACGTGAAGAACGTCTACAACGATCTAAAGACGCTAGAAGGGCTCGGCTTCGTCTCCCTCGTCAAGGAGGGGCGACGGCTTGTCCCCGAGCTCCTGGTACAAGAGGTCACGATCCTTCTCTGGTGAACCATCGTACAACCATTATAAGAGGAATGCACAATCCTAGACGAGGGCTGAATATCAATGGCGAGATTTGAAAAAGCTACCGAGGCCAACCTGATACTGACGAACGGCCGAGTAGTCACCGTTGACGAGGTCTTCAGCGTAGCTGAGGCTGTGGCGGTAAAGGGCGATCGGATCCTAGCAGTCGGGCCGGACCCGGAGATAGTCAAATGGAAGGGGGAACGGACGGAGGTCATTGATCTCGGGGGGAAGATGGTCCTCCCCGGGCTCATCGACTCCCATATCCACGTGGTGGGGACGGGCTCGCTGATGACCCAGATAAACTGTAGGACTCCCCCTATGAGCTCCATCTCCGACATGGTGGAGGCTGTGAGGCAGAAGACTGCGACTTCGGAGCCAGGCGAATGGATCCTCGGTAGGGGCTGGGACCAGGCGAAGCTCTCGGATCACCGCAACCCAACGAGGTGGGACTTAGACCAAGCTGCGCCGGACAACCCCGTGTGGTTGACGCGCACATGCGGGCACATCGGCGTCGTGAACAGCCTGGCCCTAGAGCTCGGCAGAGTCAGCAAGGACACGCCTCAGCCCGTGGGTGGCAACATCGAGAAGGACGAGCAGGGGGAGCCGACGGGGCTCCTGGAGGAGGAGCCCGCCATGAACATAGTGCGGCAGCACATCCCCAAGACGAGCTTCGAAGGGACCTGCGAGGCGATAAAGCAGGCGGCGAAGACCTTCAATGAGGCTGGGATCACCAGTGTCACAGACGCCGGCGTCGGCAACATGGTGATGAGGGCCTACCAGAAGGTCGCAGCGGATGGAGATCTGACCGTGAGGGTGAACATGATGCTCGCGGGGACGCTGGCGGGCGAGACCGCTGAGGAGGGCACCGAGCGTATCAGCGACTTCCCCATGGTCACCGGCTACGGGAACGATCTCCTCAGGTTCCTGGGGCTGAAGCTTCTCATCGACGGCGGCATCGGCGGCCATACTGCGCTGCTCCGTGAGCCCTACGAGGACGATCCCGACAACAAGGGTATATTGACGATGCCTGTCGAGGATCTGCAGAAGAGGGTCGACGCCGGTAATCTGGCGGGGATGATGGTTGGTATACACTGCGCTGGGGGAAGGGCCATGGACATAGTGCTCGACGCCTTCGAGGAGACAGACCGGAAGAGGCCTATAAAGGGAAGGAGGTTCGCGCTAATCCACGCCTATCAGCCCACGGAGGAGAACTTCGAGCAGTGCAGGCGCATGGGCGTCGTTGTCGCATCCCAGCCCAGCTTCCTGTACTACCTGGGGGACAGCTACCACGAGAACGTGGGCGACGAGAGATCGCAGTGGCTCAAGCCCCACAGGGCATGGATCGACAACGGAATACCCGTAGCCTCGGGGACTGACTCGCCAGTGACCCCGTACCTGCCATTCCCGAGCCTGTGGGCCTCGATAGCCAGGAGGACCGAGGTCCAAGGGATCCAGATGGGGACCGAGCAGAGGATCTCACGGGAGGAGGCGATAAGGCTCTACACCATCAACGGCGCACACCAGACCTTCGAGGAGGACTGCAAGGGTAGCATCGAGTCGGGCAAGCTGGCGGACATGATCGTCATAGACAGGGACATACTGACCTGCCCCGAGGACGATATCAGGGACACGAAGGTGCTCAAGACGATCCTGGGAGGCAAAACGGTTTACAAAGCCTGAGATCCTGATTTTGAACGATTGGACCCCGTAAAATTTAGGTTAAGGTCAGCGGTGGTCCTTAGGGCTGTCAGGGGTCTTGATGGGCGTGATGACGAGGCTCCCGCCCTTTACAGCCCAGCTCCTCAGCCCAGCGTAGGCGATCCCGTTGTTCTCAAGCAGCCTCTCAGCCTTCTCCTCAGTCCCCTCAGGGACGTAGAGGAAGAACTTCTTCGTCGCTCTGCCCATGCCTGCAGTCTCGGACATAAGCTTCCAATTTGCCACGTTCGCCTCGGTTACACCGTCCTCAAGCTCGACCTCGCCGATCTCCTGGATGTCTGTGTTCTCCTTGGTGATGACGATGCTGGGGAATATGTAGCCGTCCAGACCGTTGATGCCCCTGACCCTCCTCCCGCCGTCATTGGTGATGGTGACGTAGCCCTCGCCCCAGTCGGTCTGGTCCACGAAGGGAAACCTGGTTGCGGCGATGATACGTATGACCCGGTCCTTCAGCTCCTGTTTCGAGATCAATTCGCTCTACAACCCTATCCTGTCACTTATTGATTGCATGGCCTCGATGCCTATGGTGAAGAAGTCGTTCATGGGTATGCCGATCTCCTCGCAGCGCATGATGTTCTCCCTGCTCACGTTCCTAGCGAAGGACTTATCCTTCATCCTCCTCCTGATGCTGCTCGCCTTCATGCCCTCCAGCTTCGTGGGCCTGACCAGTGCCCCAGCGACGATCATGCCTGAGAGGGCGTCCGCCGCGAAGAGGCTCACTTCCATCCTGCTCTCGGCCTTGAAGCCCGTAATCTCGTTGTGGGCCCTGATGGCCCGCAGGCCCTCCTCGGGGAGGTGGTCTGCGACCATCTCGGCGGAGACGAGCCCGTGCCTAGTGAAGTCGTCGCCGGTCTCCTCGTAGTCAATGTCGTGCAGCATCCCCACAGCCTCCCAGAGGTCGGCGTCCTCGCCGAAATGCTCGCCTATCCTCTTCATGATGGCTGAGACGGCGAGCATGTGGTTCACCAGGTTCTTGTTCCTTACATGCTTCTTCACAAGTTCCAGGGCTTCATTCTTGGTGATCATGCTTTATCCCTGAGGAGTTGCGCTCTTTAAGGCTTGGGGCTGAGACAATCAAGCAGAGATATGTGAATTGGATGGCTGATGGCGCCGATGCTGGAGTCTATTGTCAAGACCAGAGGAAGAGAGCCAGCATGATGGTTATGAGGGCGCCCATCAGGTCGAGGAGCACACCCGCCTTCATCATATCGCCCATGCTGACTCTTCCAGTGCTGTAGGCTATCGCATTGGGCGGAGTGCCGACTGGGAGCATGAAATCCAGGCTCGTGGATATCCCGACGACTATAGCTAGGACGACGGGGCTCACGCTGGTTGTTCCACCGAGCCCTATGGCGATGGGTAGAAAGATACCGGCACTCGCCGTGTTGCTGGCGATGATACTGATGCCGAGTCCGAAAAAGGTCACGATGGTGATGGTCACCAGCGCCGAGCTTCTACCCGTCAGTGATAGGAGTCCCTCGCTTATCCTGACCATCAGCCCTGAGACCTCCATGACTGACCCTAGACTCATACCGGCGCCTATGAGGAGCAGCGTGTTCCAGTTTGCGTTTGCGATGTCCCTCTCTCTAATAAGCCCCGACACGAGGAGCAGCACCGCGATAATACCGGCCACGAGACTCGAGGACATTCCGTGGCCGGTCCAGCCCAGAGCTATGGCCAAGGGCTCCGGGAGCTTCCCTGTGAGCCACATTACGATCGCTAGGACGAAGACCATGAGTGTGCCCCTCTGTCTCAGTTCAAGTGTATCTCTCTCCAACTCAAACTCAGGGATCCTCTTGACATCCGTGGGGAAGACGTAGAAGAGAACGAGCCAGATCACCGTGGTCATGATCAGAGTAATCGGAAGGCCGTAGTACATCCAGCCAAGGAACGTTATCTCGTGACCGATGAGGTCCCGCAGGAAGCCAGCGGCCATGGCGCATGTCGTCGTCCCTACCAGGGTCGCGAGACCACCCACCGTTGCTGAGTAGGCTATGGAGAGCACCATGATCTTCGCGAAGTTGCCCAGCTCGTCCCTGATCCTGTCAGTGAACCGGAGCGCCATCGTGAGCATCAGTGCCGTCGCAGCCGTGTTGCTGATCCACATGGAGAGAAACACGGTGGTGAGCATGAAGACCAGCACAACGAGGCGTGCGTTGGTCCCGACTCTTGATATGATCTGATTCGCGAAGTACTCGTCTAGGTCGTGCTTCTCGACGGCTATGGCCAGCAGGAACCCTCCGAGGAGGAGCATGACGACAGGGTCGAAGAAAGGGCTCAGAGCCGGCTTCAGCTCCTGTATTTCTAGTAGCGTCTGCAGTAGAGGCACCGCTAGAGAAGTGGCGACCAAGGGGATGGCCTCGGTGGTCCAAAGCCCCGCTGCCAGTATCAGCACAATGAGGGCCTTCCTCTCGCTGACGCTGAGGATCCCTCCAGTCATTTCATACGAAAGAAACGCCAACGAGATCAAAACGAAGGCGATGACGATCTTGCGTGAATCCAAGCAGAACCCCAATCTACAGCTCTTTGCACGAAATTATCTCGCACGCTTCACTCCTGCAGAGCTCCTCGACAAGAGCCTTGAATTGGAAAAGGTCCTCGAGGTCAACTGTGGCGTAGAGGACCGCCAGACTAGGGTAGTGCTTCTCAACAGCGACTAGGAAGGGTGGCACAGCTACGCTACTGCTGAAGTCTGCCCTCAACTCTGATGTCTTCAGCATGTCCGCCAACTTCAGCAGGAGGTTTTTCTCCACTATATCCCCTCGGATCACGATCTCAACAGTCTTGATCTTTCCCATCGGACTCAACAGATCGAGGGTTGTATCCCTTAAAAAAATAGGCTTCTCGCCACGGAGAGTTGGACGACGATCACGGCTTGCTGGTCCTGAATCCGTGGACCCTTTCTACTGGAGTGTTTGGCATCCTGAAGATGAATAAAAATCAGGAGTTTTGGTAGAGCGTTTTCCCGCCAACTATTGTCACGTGGACCTTGACGTCCTTGATCTCGTCGGGAGGAATCTCCGTCAAGTTCTTCTCCAGTATCGTGATGTCTGCGAGTTTTCCTGGCTCAACGCTCCCCTTTATGTCCTCCTCGAAGGAGCTGTGAGCCGCGTCCAGCGTGAAGCCCTTTACCGCCTCCTCCAGTGAGATGCGGCTCTGTCTGACGGGGTGGTTCACCGCGGACCAGATGCCGTAGAGCGGGCTAAAGGGCATCCCGTCGGACCCGAAGGCGACGCGAACGCCCTCGTCTAGCAGGAACCTGTACGGGTTATTCTGCCTGAGCCGCCGTTCCCCGATGCGTGTCTGATAGAGCCCATCGGGGCCACTCCACTCCCCCACGAAGTTGGGCTGCATGGATGGAACGATACCGAGCTGCCTGATGCGCTCAATCTGGGTCGACGTCAGTAGCTCACAGTGTTCGATGCGGTGGCGGTGGTCCTTCCGTGGTGAAGCCTTCATTGCCTCCTCGATGGCGTTGATCACTACCTCGATGGCGTAGTCGCCGATGGCGTGGACGGCGACCTGCGAACCCTGGGCGTGGACGGCTTTGATCCTCTCCCGAAGCTCATCCTCATCCATCATCAGCAGTCCCTTCGTCTCGGACTCGTCATCATAGGGTTCGAAGAGGGCGGCGGTGTGAGCCCCCATGGAGCCATCGATCATCATCTTTGCTGATCCAATCCTGATCCTCTCGTCGCCGAAGCCTGTCTGTAGGCCCAGTGCGTCCATGGACTCTGCGTTGGCCTGCCTCCACATTAGGTAGGCCCTCAACTTGAGCACCCCCCTCTTGAGAGCTTTCTGATAGACCCTCATCCCGAAGCCATCGAGCCCGGCCTCGTGAACGCCCGTGCAACCAAGCTCCAGGGCCCTATCGCAGGCTCTCCTCAGCCCCTCGATGGCCATCTCCTCGCTGACTGGAGGAACGAAGGGATAGGCGAGGTGCCCCGCGTCCCTGAGCACACCGGTGGGCTCCCCCTCGGGGGTCTTGTCTACTTGGCCCCCGGGCGGGTCCTGCGTGTCTTTTGTGATGCCGGCTACCTCGAGGGCCTTCGAGTTCAGTGTCGTCATGTGCCCGCAGACCCTTGAGAGTATCACGGGGTTGTCGCCGGAGACTGTGTCTACGTCAAATTTGGTGATGAAGCGTCTGTCATCCCATTTGCTGTCGTCCCATCCATTTCCGAGGATCCACTTCCCCTTCCCGTGCTCGGAGATCTTCCCTTCCACACACTCCAAAGCCTCTGCAATCGACTTTGTGTCGCTGAGATCCACTGCCCTGATCATCTTAATCCCCAAGCCCATGAAGTGCATGTGAGCATCGATCAGCCCAGGGAGCACGGTCCTCCCCGAGGCATCGATCACGTTGGCTCCCTTGGGGAGCTCGATTTCACCGTTCTTTCCAACGGCTGCTATAAAATCACCGTCAAGCACCACGACTGAATCTCTAACTGGGGGGCGGCCTGTCCCGTCGATCAGGGTTCCACCGATTATCGCCATTGGGTGTGGTTCCAAAGTCATCCTGGGGCACACCTTACGAATACCATTAATGTTGTGTATAAACTTTCCTTTTTTAACTGAAAAATTGGGTAAACAGTAAAAAAAATACGAATAACGTAATGAGGCCCTAGAGGCTGGCGACTTTGCGTATCATGGATCTTATCTCTAGAGCTCTCGAGGCGAAGATCCGTTTGAACTCGTCCATCTCGCTCTCGCTCATCTCTTGCCTGGACCGTGTCTTTACGTCCACCAGGGCTGTGATGACACTAGTCCAGACGGAGCCGAAGAGAGCGCTCTCCACGGAGCCTATCACTCCCTCCTCCTTGTAGTAGCTGAAGATCTGGTACTTCTTCTTCAGGCTCTCCCCGTCCAGTGCGATGTCGATGATCTTCTCAACGCTTCCCCTGAGAGCTGGCTCCATGCAGATCGCCGATCCTCTTAGACATTATCTCACATATTAGGGGTTTACCCCCGATAAGGAGAAATCATGCGCATGCAGTTCAGCTGTGAGGGAAGGGTTCCTATCATCTAGGTCTCGTAGGCTATGACTCTCCCCGTCTCGGGATCGATCTGGAACCTGAAGTGGAGCTCCTCCTTCCCGAACCATCCTTTCTTCACGACTAGGTCCCCTTCCACCTCCCAAACGTCCCTCTGTGCGCCCACGGTGTACCACGCCCTGGAGAAGGAGACTTGCTTCAGCTTGTTGGCGCCGAACTGGGATACCAGGTGCCTCCTGGCGGCTGCCTGCGCGCCGCCGGCGTCCTCGACCCTGGACATGGTTAATTCAACTGTCGACCCTCTAATAAGAACTGGGTGTATATGAAATCGGCGGTGCCCTCATTACGGTAACCTCTGCTCACGGTGGGAGTCAACGTGGAATGTCTAAATTTTTAATTGGATGTACGGAAAACATATGCCTTCATCATGAATAAAGTTTAAATTCTATTTCTCTATCACCATTACCGATTAGCAGTTACGAACAAGGACCCAGAGGTTGACTGATATGGCTGGGGCTAAAGACTGTTATCCCAAGTGCCGTGATTTTAACTGCACGAAGAGGGCCCTAAGATTCAAGGGTAGGGATGCTTGGTGCGAATGGACCAGCGAGCCCTGCTCCCTGAAGAGCTGCACGTACGCCATATGCAGGAGGAGGCAGCTCCTGGAGAACGGCGTCTGCGGTCAGACCGTCAAGAGGAAGACCAGGGAGGAAGTGATGCCCGAGGACTTCATCGATGACGAGATCAGGGTCAGGGGCAAGCTTATGAGGAAGACTGGCGAGAAGACCATCTTCTAGCACCAACGGGACACCCGTTAAATAAGCCGACATCCCTCTTCCCTACGCATGAGCCGCGAGCTTAGATCCGAGTTGAGAGGTTCGATGCCAGACTGCTTGATTGACATCGTCCCCCGCTCATTTGATGTCGTCGGATCCAAGCAGAAGGCAGTGGCCATCTTAGAGTTCCCGGAAGGCCTAGAGGGACATCGCAAGCTAATCGCAGAGGCAATCATGCGGATGCAGAAAAACATCGTCAGCGTACTCGCCAAGGCTTCGGCGAGGGAGGGCGAATTCAGGACCCGGGAGCTAGAGCTCATAGCGGGCGACCCCGACACCGAAGTGCTCCACAAGGAGTCAGGATGCGTCTACAGGCTCGATCCCAGGACCGTCTACTTCTCGCCGAGGGAGAGCATGGAGCGGGCCAGAATCGCGTCAGCCGTGAAGGACGGAGAGGAAGTGCTTGTCATGTTCAGCGGGGTCGGTCCCTTCCCCATCTGCATGGCTAAGAGGCACGAGGATGTCAGGGCCACAGCCATCGAGCTCAACCCACACGCCCACAACTACTGCGTCGAGAACGTCCACCTCAATAGGGTGGCGGATCGTGTAGAGCCGATATTGGGCGATGTCCGGTTCGTAAGCAGACGCCTCGACAGGCTGTACGATAGAATTCTCATGCCCCTGCCGAAGGGGGCGTACAAGTTTCTGGATGTAGCTGTGCCCCTTTTGAAGGATGGCGGCGTTCTCAACTTTTATCACTGGGCTCCGGCAGACGACCTTTATGGGGAGGCCGAGAGGCTTGTGACTAAGGTTTTTAATAGTGGAGGGCTGGGCGTGGAGTTCGTCGACCATGTTAGAGTGTCCCAGTACAGCCCACGTTATTGGAAGGTCAGGATCGACGCCAAGGCTCATTCTACATGAGTCCCTGTGACATGTAGACCAGCGGCCTGGAGAGCTGATCGATCTCCCCGCCGCAGGTCGGGCAGTACTGGCCGAGATAGTTGATACGTGCACCGCAGAACCTGCAGTACTTGACCGTGGGCGCCTCCCGCTTAGTCAGAGGAACTCCGCAGTAGGGGCAGAACTTCGACTCAAAAGGCGCGTTGTGACCGCATCTATTGCAGATCTTCTCGTACGATGTTGGCGGATCTGGTATCACCGTAGGCATGAAAGTGATCTTATCCTTCGTCGTCCAGGGGAGCGTTATTGGGATTTTGCCCAGGATGCCCCCCATGACAGCCCCTGACAAAACTCCGGGTATCACGGTGAGCACACATATGTAGACGGCTGAACCCAAGATCGGATTTGGTATCGAGCCGTGGACGACGTCGACCATTGACCTTTGGAATACATCAGAAATATTCTTGTAGACGAGACTGAACATCGCCGAAGACACCACCATGGAGAGCATTGATTTCCCATTGTCCTTGGTCGTGATCTCTGCGATGAGGCTTGCCACTATGGCTGTCACCATCGTCGATGCGAACCACATCCATTTCTCCCTCTCAACCTGTAGGGGTATGAAAGGAAGGAGATAATCAGCGGCTGCAAGTATGACGGTAATCAGGAGGAGGGTGAAGGGTATCGACCACAGTATTGGGGGTTCATTGACGTCTCTAACCGTTACGACCATGCGAAAAGAGTCTCCTGGGTCCAGCAGTCTAACTATTGGGTAAACGCCCCTGTTATCATTACCTAATAATTTTTGTACTTTCATCTTAAAACAACTAATTCTTTTCCGTGTTTTTTACATCTTAAAAATCGGTAAAATAATTTCTTGTTACTGTTTTTTATTAATTTTTCTGCTTATGAGTCGTATAATTGAGGAAAACATGTAAAGTGTAGGTGTTTTCCGGATATATTTATAAATAAATGCCCCTCGGAGAGATCACTGTTCTTTCTTCTCCTTACCCACTGTGTCGATCTCCTCTCGCTCGATCTCGAGAGGGCTCTCCAGTGGGATGGGTGGCGGCGTGGTAGCCATCGTGTAGCCGATCCAGAGAATGATGAGGAGCATCATGTAGACGGCGAGGATGACCGGGAGCTTGTAGGCCCATTCGCTTATTTCCGGTGATATCCACGAGTTGAACATAGGGAGCCAAGGCCCGAACGCCCATACGAAATACCCCCCCATGAGCAGCAGGCTGAGGACGACTATCAACGAGCCGAGGTTCTTGTCATCCATTCCAGACACCCGTCCAATACCTCTACTGGGGATTGTATTAGAGCCTTATCCTTTTTCAATGGTGTATAGGGCGTGCAGGAGCTATACTCGGACCCTTGATCTGCCGAGCCTTCCTTGGACATCTTTCTTCAGAGACTCGTACTCGTCTCGGGTGATCTCACCGACCTTGAACCTGACCTCGAGGGTGTCGAGGTCGTTCAGCAGCTCATCCTTTTCTTCGCCGTCTCCCACGGAGTCATCGAAGTATTTGAGGATGGAACGCAAATCCTCCTCCATTCTCTGTCTCATTTCCACGCTGACTTTCCCCCGTGTGACGAGGGGATCCAGCGACTCGAGGTCAGTCATCGCATCCCGCTCCAGGTTGTACCTCTCCTCTGGCGTGACCCCCTCCAGAACGTTGGTCAGCCTCGAGAGTTTTACTTCAACGTTTTTGGTCTCCATGGTCAAATTGTTGATCTTCTCCTGGATCCCGGGGGCGCGAGTCAGGAGCTCCTTGTCCGACATCTGGCCGACTGCTGTCCTTGTCTTCAGCTCCTCGTAGCCTTTCTCTGTGCTCTCCAGTTCGTCCATCAGCTCTTGGTGCTCCTTTCGGTATATGGAGATCTTGTTTTGCCTCTCCTCTTCGTGTCTATCTATCTCGACTGTATACTCGTCGTATAGTTTCGTGAATGTCTCAGCGGATACTCCCCCCTCAACAAGGATGCCGACGAGCTTGACCCTCCAAATCTGATATTTTATGAGCTCCCTGATCCTGTGTGCCAACTTGGGCTCCAGTTCGTCGTCCCGTCGAGAAGAGGGCTCTCCCCTCTCCACCGTGACCCTAGACCGAGTTGACAGCTCGAACAGGTTTGGCTGTGGGACCCTACTGATCCTCTTCTTTCCGTCAACTATAGGCCCCCTCCTAATGTTACTGCCTGAGAGCTGTGCTCCGCAGTATATGCAGTAATACGTCTTGGGGACCGCCCTTCCGCATTTGCCGCAGTTGATGAATTCCTCTTGCAAGTCGGAGCCTCTCGGAGCGGATCTATTTGAGAATCATCTTGCACCAACATAAAACTTAGGGTGAGCACTTGACCTCAATGCCTTCGCAAAGCGCGCAACATTCCTATTGGAATAATATATGGAATTAGCCCTGTTTTCCACCTTTTTCTTCAGGAATATTTATACCAGATATGCTTCATTCTCACGGTAGATTCCTTTAGGGAATAAAGGCACACGACAGGGTGAAGCTGCATGGACAATATTATGGTAAATTTACTGAAACAGGTTGCGCTCGAGGAGCAGCCCATGGAGATCTGCGAGCGGAAGGGGCTCGGCCACCCAGACACCATCTGCGACGCTATCATGAACGAGGTCTCCATTGAACTCTCGAAGGAGTACCTGAAGAGGTTCGGGACCATCCTCCATCACAACCTGGACAAGGGGCTCATCTCGGCCGGAGGCTCGGAGGTCGCCTTCAACGGCGGGAAGATGACGAACCCGATACTCATAGTGTACGGAGACAGGGCAACGTTCGACGTGGGGGACGAGCACGTCCCAGTCGACGAGATCGCCATCAGGTCCACGAAGGAATGGTTCAAAAGGAAGCTCCGCTTCGTGGACCCCGACGAGCACCTCAAGTACCAGGTGGAGGTGCAGCCGGGGGCCGCGTCCCTCCAAGACATCTTCGAGCGAAGCGGGAAGTACTTGGGGGCCAACGACACATCGGCGGCGGTGGGTTACGCCCCCTACAGCCGCACGGAGCAGCTCATCCTGGACGTAGAGGGGTACATGAACTCATCCGAGTTCAAGAATAGGTTCCCCGAGTCCGGTGAGGACGTCAAGATCATGGGCTTCAGGGACGGAAACGACGTGAACCTCACGGTCGCCCAGGCTTTCGTCGACAGATACATCTCCAGCGAGGAGGATTACTTCCATAAAAAATCCGAGATCTACGACGCAGTGAACTCCTTCGTCAACAACAACTACGACTTCGACAATGTGAAGGTCGGCTTCAACGTCCTCGACGCGAAGGGAAGGGGGATAGGGGGGCTGTATCTCACCGTGCTGGGCTCATCCATCGATACAGGCGACTCCGGTCAGGTCGGCCGGGGGAACAACGTCGTTGGGGTCATCCCTCTAAACAGGCCAATGTCCTCCGAGGCGGCGGCCGGGAAGAACCCTGTGAGCCACGTGGGAAAGATCTACAATCTCCTGAGCTACAGAATTGCTAGCGAGGTCTACGCGAAAGTGAACGGTATCAAGGAGACTTACATCTGGCTGGTGAGCGCCATCGGGCAGCCAATCGACAAGCCTGCCGTCTGCTCTGCCCAGGTCATCCCAAAGGACGGGGTGAGTCTCAAGGAGATAACTCCCCAGATTCAGGAGGTAATCGCCGGCGAGTTCGACCGCTTGGACGAGTTCTGCATGGACCTCGCCACGGGGAAGGTAAACATCAAGTAGCGGGGGACAAATGCTCGAAACGTACGACATCGGAAGCCTCCCCCTGAGAGTCGAGGAGTTGGCCATATACGATGGCGCCAGGAAATCAGGTTCCCTCCTCTCCTTGGTGGGCGTCTCGGACGAATCCTCAAAGGTCTTTGAGGAGGAGGTTGTCACCGCCTTCACCGACAAGCTGCGGGCCGGACTCACAGTTCCCAACTACCCCCAGTTCAGGGACATGAACGAGATGTTCTTTGAACTCTTGAGGGGAATGGAGAAGACCGAGGCTGGCTACGTCGCCCTCAGATCCATCACCGCGAAGCCGGGCTCCTCGATCCCCGAGGTGGGAGTTCTCAGGGAGAACGCCTCAAGGGTCAAGGACGAGACCGGTGTCGAGAGGGTTAGGGTGAAGGCCTGCGTGACGGGCCCTTACACCCTGGCCTCCTTCTTCCAGGGCAAGAACGCAAAGCTCTTCGAGGACCTGGGGCACAGCCTCGCGGACATCGTCTCGCGCTCCATTTTCGACACGAGGCACGGTGATGTTGCCCTCGTCTGCATTGATGAGCCCGTCCTCGGCTTCTTAAACGATCCTCTCCTCGACTACGGTTCCGAGGGGCGGAAGGCCCTAGCTGGGGCATGGGAGGAGATCTGCGTCGCGGCGACCTCCAGGGGCTCCGAGGCGAGCATACACCTCCACGACACCTCGGACGACCTGTTCTGGGAGGTGGAGCATCTGGGCCTGATCCAGGCCCACATTGAGGACCCCTTTTACTCCCAGGATGCGACGTCGAGGCGGCTTGAGGAGACCGGGAAACGGCTCAAGGCCAGCATCTTCCACAATCAGTTCGATACCCTCATCGAGTACAACCTCAAGGCGAGGGGTGTCAAGGACGACCTGCAGCAGAGGGTCGGCGACACATGGACACAGATTAAGAAAGGAGAAACGGATCCTATGGTGTTCCTTGAGGACATCGAAGTTGGCCTGAAGAGGCTGCGGAAGGTCGTCGAGAGGTTCGGTGTCGAGAACGTCCCTATGGTGGGCCCCGAGTGTGGT
Organism: Candidatus Bathyarchaeota archaeon; assembly: GCA_020346605.1. Taxonomy (GTDB): domain Archaea; phylum Thermoproteota; class Bathyarchaeia; order TCS64; family TCS64; genus BS750m-G28. The sequence goes on from CP070784.1 coordinate 2,178,678, forward strand.
CTTAGCGGTTGGCCGAGTTATGATACAGCCATGGAGTGCCTGCGTCGCACGGCGGAGGCAGCGAAGCTCTTCGATATTAAAAGCCTTTAATCCTTGCTCTTGTCCTGTGGATTTTTACATGCAGCTCTCAGGGGGCACTCGCCGCACCTGGGATTCCGTGATATGCAGTACTCCTTACCTTGTCTCACGAACGCACTGTCCACGAACCTAAATCTCTGAGGCGCGACCAGGCTCTCCAAAGTTTTCTTCACTTCTTCAGGTCTTGCGTCAGAATGTACTAGGCCTAACCGTTTAGAAACCTTCTCCACGTGGACGTCGACGGCTATCGCCGGCCTCTGGTAAACATGGCTCATGACGATGTCAGCCGTCTTGGACCCCACACCGGGAAGGCTCATGAGCCGGTCTCTGTCGTCTGGTACAGAGCCCTTGTACTCGTCCAGTAGGGCACGGCAGATGGCGCGGATGTTCTTGGCCTTCTGGTTGTAGAACCCCGAGCACCTGATGAGGCTCCTGAGATCGTCCGGGTCCAGCTCCAGGATATCCTCGGGACCGTTGACCGCCTGGAAGAGGGCCTCGGTTGCTCTGCCTGAGTTCGCATCCCTCGTCCTGTGGGAGAGGACACAGCCTATCAGGGTCCTGAAGGGGTCGCGACTCCCCGTGTCTTCTTTTTCATCTCCGCCGTGGCGAGCCTCCAATAACTGGAGTACGTGCCGCATCCTCTCCTCGGGCCTTATCTCTATGTCGCCTCCGACAGTCTTTCCTTCTTCACCCTATCGAATCTCTCAGCGAGAAAGTCCCGAAGCTTCTTACCCTCCGATTTCGCCATCTTTGTGAGGGCCTTGTTCGCCTTTGTCGAGTACTGCACGGCTTTCTTCGGCCTGTCCACCATCTCCTCTGTGAAGCCTATCTCCCTGGCCAGTGCTCTGAGTATCAGTTTCCTACGCACGTCAGGGTTCCTAGAGAGCTTGAGCCCTGTAGGGAGGGAGAGCCCGAACCTGATGACCTCGATGTCCGCGAAGGGTAGCCTCAGCTCCATCCCCAAGTCAGAGCATATCTTGTGATCCCTCTCGTAGTTGACCTCGTGAGCGGAGACTACGTCGCGGAATATCGAGGCTCTCACGGTGTCCCCAGTGTCGGCGTACTCCATCGCGTATTTATGGTAACCCCCGAAGAGCTCGTCGCTCCCATTTCCTGAGAGGAAGACCCTGGTCCCTCCCTCGGAGGCGCCTCTGGCTGCCCAAAACATGGGCAGCCCCACGCCCACCTTCATTGGGTCCGGCTCCTCGACGCTCCAGAGCACGTCGTCCAGGTCCTCTTCGACGTCTTCGGCATCGAACGCCTCGAGCCTGAGGGGCAGGTCCAGATAGTCGGCGGCTCTCTCGGCGGCCTCGAACCCTCTGGAGCCCTGCATCCCTACGCAGAAGAGGTCCACTTGCACACCGGCATCGTCGAGGTAGTACGCAAGGAGGCTGCTGTCGATACCCCCAGAGAAGCCTAGGGCGACCCTGAACACACCCCTGCAGCGGGCCTCCACGGCATGTGACAGGAGCTCATCCAACTTCTCGACGGCGTCAGACAAGGTGATAGGAACTTCGGGAGGCTGGGCGATGTTAGTGATCACTCTGATGGAAATCCCTTGCCTTGTGATCTCGGCGAGATATCCGGGTTTGAACCTTTTAGCTTCGAGTCCCACGGCCCAGATCATTTTCCGGTTCGATGCTACCGCGATGAGTTCATCGTTCTCGCCGATGTACATTGGGACGTGTCCGACCTCATCTCGACCGCAGATCAACCTCTCTTCTTCGAGGACTGTGAATGCGAAAGAAACGTTCTCCCTGTATAGGCATTCGGCAGCCTGTCTCGGTTCCCTGCCGAACAGGTCTGCCACAAAGGTTGTATCCGAAGATTCCCCGCTGCTCCAGTTACGGCCTTCAGTGGCCATGCTGTATCCGTGCTGGCTCAAGGGCTGAGCAGGGTCCTCTGGGCGTATCTTGATGAGCTTGTGCCCCAGCATTAGGTCTGAAATTGGCATCTTGGGCATTCCATGGCTCACCCTGACTCCCGTTTTTGTAGCCACGCCGAAGACGTTTCCCCTGCACTGCGACGCATTCTCCAGCATTCTACCTAGCTTACTGGAGATGTCCTCTCCGTCTCTATTCATTAGGGCGGCGATCTGGCCCATCCTCTAGGAATGGTGATCGGGTGTAATTATGAGTTGTTAGTGGGCTCCTGCTGATGCGCCTCTGCGGCGTCCAGGATGGCGTCTACGGTGTCCTAGCTGAGGCGGGCTGCGCGCGCGGTTCAGTCGTTAGTCACTCTTTTTTTAGTCCATGCGGACAGACGTAGACGCAGAGAGCACAGAGGCCCACACCAAGGCGCTGCTCCCTACGTTGAGTGTATTCTCTGCATAGATGGGCTCTGAGCCTCACGTCTCTCGGCTCAGAAGGATCGAACGTAGTCCCTGTGCTGGCGTTCACCGGGCAGACATCTACACATTTCCTGCAGTCCCCACAGCCGTTTGGAATAGGTCTTCCTGCCTCCAGTGGAGCGTCCGTGAGCACCGTCACCAGCCTTAACCGGGGGCCACAGCTGGGAGTGATCAGAAGGCAGTTCCTCCCGATCCACCCTAGACCGGCTAAATTTGCTACGAGCTTGTGTGATATGGCCCCCTCCAGTCTCCTCATATTGACATACTGAGAGGCTACCTGTGGGTAGGCCTTGAAACCGGCATCTTGGATCCTCTTCGCGATCAGCATCGACGCCCTGTCTAGGTTCGCGTTGACCGATTCGTAGTGACCGCTATAGCCATATATCGCGGAGGGCTCCTCATGGCGATACAGCTCGTCTATAACAGCGTCGAGGAGTCGTGTCCCCATCGAAATAGCCCGCGGAAAACTTGCGACATGCTCGCCGCCCTGTCTCAGGATAAAATCTCTGGCCGTTGTGAGATCGGCGACTCCGAAGAGGTCGATTCCGAGGTCCTTCGAATATCCTGCCAACTCGTCTCTCAATCCACTCATCTGACTCACATTCAAAGCGGGTTATCGGGAATATTGCCTACTCACATTTCTAGCTTTCGTCTCCGACGTGCGTAGACGGTGACAATGAACCCTGAGAGAGTAAGGTGTTTCCACCTTGTTTCGCGCGCATGCGCGCAGACTAAGTGCGTGCTTCGGTTCCCAGACCCTCCGACCAAGATGAAGGGCTGCATTCTCGTGCTTATAAGCTCGGTTACAGGCCTTCGCGCGCGCATCGGTTAGCATGATATGTCAGTCATGATCAAGCCTAGAGAACTTTATTGTTTATTGGACCATATCTCAATGCTCCTAATATTCCCAGCACTAAGTTTGATGAGAAAATGCGCACGCGTCACCTTCGATTATAAGGACCCGATAACGATTTAGTGATACAGAAAATCTTACCTGAGAAATGCATTTTCACATTCTATATTGAAATTCTCGGCATGTATTCTGATCCTGACACGATTTTCAGTTGTTTAGGATCGTCTCCAGTCCCCTCAGCCTGTTCCTCAAGGTGACCTCTGTGGTGCCTGCTGCCTGTGCAACATCCTTTTGTATTCTCTTATCTCTAGTCGAGATGCATGCCATGTAGAGGGCTGCCGCCGCGATGCCCCGGGGCTCCTTCCCCGAGAGGCCTTTCTTCTCTCTCGCCTCGCGCAATATCTCGATGGCTTGGAACTCAGTGTCTTGCTTCAAATTCAGCTTCGACGCAATCCCGGAAACGAACTTCATTGGATCGTCGATTGGCATCTTGAGCCCAAGCTCTTTTATCAGAAGCCGGTAGGAGTGTGAAATCTCGCTGTGCTCCCTTGTGCTCTCCTCTGATATCTTCTTCAGCGAGCGTGGGACCTTCTGGAGGCGGCAGACGGCATAGATGCTGGCAGCGACGAATGCATCGATGGAACGGCCCCTGATCAGATCCACCGTGAGCGCTTTGCGGTACAAGACTGCCGCCTGCTCCTTGAGGAGAGATGGTATGTGGAGCCTCTCCCCAAGCCTGTCCAGCTCGGCCATGGCAATGGTGAGGTTCCGCGCCCACGTGTCGTCCATCTTTGAGCGCTTATCGTATCTCCTGAGCCGGTTCATCTTGTTGTGGGTTTCGATATCCAAGCGCTTCCCCTTCCCGTCCTTGTAGCCGTTAAAGTCTGTCGAGAGGCCCTTGTCGAACAACATGTACGACATGGTCTTCCCAGCCCTGGAGCGCGAGGCGTTCTCGACGCTGTTGAAGGCCCTCCACTCGGGCCCTGTATCGACAATGCAATCTGACAGGACGAGCCCGCAGCTAGCGCAGACCACCTCTCCCAGGTCGTCGTCTCTGATGAGGCTAGTGCCACCACATTTTGTACATATATTGTGCTCATAATCCTGAGTCATCATCTAGCTCTCCTGCGTTTTTCTGAACTTCGTCATGAATGAAGGGAGAATCTTCCTAACGACGCGCGAGAACTCACTTCTGTTATTGGGCTGCTCGGAATCGCACTCCTGCTGGGGTCTCATCGTGAGGAAGATGGATCCTCCACGGTCCAAGTGAAGTATAAGCTCCTCAATGTCGATCTCCTGAGCTTCCTTGATGGACACGTCGGATACCTCCTCGCCTATAAGGTAGACCAACAACCTAGAGCCCTCCAAAGTAACGGTGGGCCAAAGGTTGTCTGTGCTCTTGAAAACGAGAGTCCTCATATCCATCTACTTTCAGCATGTGCTCAATGTTCTTTATATCATTGAGTGTGTAACGAATGTTCGTGCATTATGAATGTAACGTCCGTTCGAACAATTTATAGAGATCGAGGTTGCACGCGATAACGACAAAACCTTGACCATGGAGAGGCTGAGCAAAAGGCTTCTGAGTTTCGGTTTCACAAAGGAGGAGGCTAGGGTCTACATCTTTCTTTTAGGGATGGGTCCTTGCCCTGCGAGGGTTATCTCCAGAAGGTTCGACGCCAACCGTATGAAGACCTACAGGACATTGAAAGCGCTGGAGGAAAAAGGGCTCGTCCAACGCATCATGGGGAGGCCTATTAGGTTCGTGGCCGCCTCGTTGGGGGAGACCCTGAGGCAGCACATAGATGAGCTAAAATCGACGCTGTCCGACCTTGAGAAGAGCGAGGCCGAGATACTGGACGAGTTGGAGAAACTGTCCAAAGGGGAGCAGCCCATGCTCGAAGAACCGAGGTTCCGGTTTTTCCAGGGCCGGCAGCAGATATACGAACAGTTGATCCAGATGTCTCAGCGGTCCATGAACGAGATCAACATAGTGACGACAGGAAACGACCTGAATCGCCTGGCCCTCATGGGGATAGACGATCGGCTCCGAGCCATGGCCCGGGTTGGAAGGAGGGTACGCCTGCTCACTCAGGTGGATGGACCTGAGTTCGTAGATGTAAAATATTACGCGGACTTCGCAGAGGTACGCCATATAGCTCTTCCTGCAGCCATCCGGTTCATTATTATCGACGAGACTGAGACACTCACCACCGTCGCCATGAACGACTCCATGAGCATGACCACACAAGACGACACGGGGCTTTGGACCAACGCCCAGGGCTACGTGACTTCCATCAAAGTATTCTTTGACGCCCTTTGGAGCCTGGCCCCAGAAGCGACTACGATCCTAGAAGCGATGCGGACGGGACAGCCTCCCCCTGAGATCAGCGTGATCAGGACCAGAGGAGAGTTCAAAGATATTTTTGAGAGGATGATTGATCAGAGCACTTCCACCATGGAAATTATGATTGAACGGATTGGGGACCTCCCAGCCATGGTGAGGAGAATCCAGGAAGCCCATGCGAAGGGGATACAAATCAGGATCGTCACTCAAATAGAGTCCGAAGGTCTTGCTGAAATACACGAGTTGGCTAAATTCACTCACGTAGTGCCCAAGACGACCTCGACGGACCTCTTCCTAGCAGTCATTGATGGTAGAGAGGCGTTGTTGCACATACCTACGTGGGAAGCGACGGGACAGTCTGTCTGGTCCAATATAGGCGCGTACGTGGAGACCATGAACCGGTTGTTCCTCGACTATTGGGGGAGGGGGGAGCCTGCAGAAGTGGCCTTATCGAGGCTGGAATCTCAGAGGGATCTCACAGAAGCTTTGGATCTCTTAAAGTCTTCACTTGTAGAGTACGGGTGGGCAGTCGAGTCCCCAGGACAGATCACGGGAGTCTCCGGCGTCGGCTACGAATTCAACCTAGTGGCACGAAAAGGTTCACCGGAGATGACATTCGGGATAGATCTACTCATCGAGGAGAAATCTTTCGAACACATAATAAGAATGGGCGCTCGGATGATGGACCTGAAGCCCGCGAGAATCTTGATCGCCTCCACGAATCCCTTCGAAACCGGTGAGGTAGAGATCGCGAAGCTATACGGTGTTGAGCTCGTCTTGGAATCGGACCTCATGAAAATAGCTGAAAAAATTGAAAAAAAGTTGAAATATAGAAAAAAATAATAAAATTATCTGAAAATTTTATGAAGTTTGAATTCTATTAACACGAGGTGTATGTTATGAAAAAATATATCAATAGAAACGAATTCAATTTTAATTATGCTCATCAGTGAAGAATTGTCAACGTACATTCGCGCTATAAAACCTGCAAACCACATCATACTTTTCTACGATACATTTGAGAGCAAGATGAAGATCCTCGCCAACTTCTTAGCGGACGGAAGAGAGAAAGGAAGGGGTATGATCTACATTTGCGCTGACGAGACCCCCGACCAGGTTCGCAACGGACTGCGGGTGAACGGCTTCGACGTCGACTCAGCTGAAGAGGCAGGGAACATGCTGGTGAGAAGCTACGACGGGTGGTACATCGACGAAGGTAAGGCCGAGCCCTTCAAGATCATAAATCGCTGGAAGGAAGCGTACAGAAGGTTCAACGAGAGGGGGATGGGCATGAGGATAACGGGGGAGGTCTCATGCTTCTTCGAGCAGGGATTGGTGAGGGAGCTCCTGAGGTACGAGTACGCCCTACACAGGATACTCGACATACCGATGGAAGCGATCTGCTCCTACAACGTACAGACGATCGTCAACACGGGGTACACAGAGATGATCATGCCATTGATTAGGGCCCACGGCGGGGCAGTCTTCACGTCTCAATCGGGTAGCATGATATTGGAGCCGGAGAACGTAGAGGACGACGACGTCGAGAAACTACTGGAAATAAAAATATGATTCAGAGGGTTACAATTTTCGGGGCGCGCGCAGCTGGAAAGGCGACTCAATTTATAAAGGAGCTACAAGCCAGGCAACTTCCTTTGAAGTGAAGCAGCCAGCGAGTGCTACTCATGGTATACTGGTCATAAGTTCAACGATCGTAAATACAGCACCTATTGCTTGGTATTCATGGAATTGGCATAAAAATGTAACTTAATTCCTTAACAAGTTGCGCACGCGCCCTGTGCACGAGCCCGTTTAATCCAGATTCAGAATGTTGATCAAAACGGAGGTCGATCTTCCCAGTATATACGTCAGCGTCGATAACACTATTCCTCCTGTGGTCAACTCGACGACCTTGCTCTTGACATCAACTTCAGCCGCAATGGCCGTAATGGCTCCAGCGATTGAAAGTAATATCAGCGTGATCATCACCGATATCGGGATCGCTATCGAGACCGGATATCCAGCGAAAAAGGGAAACAGAGGTAGAACTGTGCCGATCACCTTGAAGAGACCAGCGTACAGGGCGCTTTCAAGGGGGTTTCCCAAGGCGCCTTCCTTGATCCCATACTCCTCCTCCGCGATGATCCTGTCGATCAACTGCTTCTCCCTCGCCTCCTCGGCGATCTTGAGAGAGATTTCATCGGAGTACTCTTTTCCCTTCATGTACTTCTCGATCCTTCTAATATATGCATGTGGGACACATTCACATGTCATCTTTATCCTCTCGAGGATATCCTCCTGAATCTGCCTGCCTGTCCTGCCGAAGAAGTAGAACCCCACCACCGTGTTCAAGGCCCCAGTGAGTCCAACGATGAGACCCGTAATGCCGATCACCAGAGGATTCTCATACACCCCTGCAAGGCCGATAGCAGTCGAAATCACTATCACGAGTCCACCGCTGGTCTGAGTAAATATGGTGGCAATCTTGATCACAAAGAACCTGAACTTGGACTCGTATTCAAGGAACTCCTCCTCATGCGCAAGCTCAGCGAGCATAAACATCGTGACGGATTCCTTCTCCTCCACCGACAGCAGCTCGGATTTGAACAGACGAGAATACTGTCGTATCGCCTTTCGCTCCCCGGCTTCCAGTATCTTCAGGGTCAGTCCTATGCCCAGAAATCCGTATATGAATGCGAGGAGTGAGATGATGTGCTTTTTAACGTTTATGACCCCCGAGTCGACGCCCCTCTTCTCTAGGAACCCACGCCAGAAACGGGCGTGCTCCTCTTCAGTACGTGCGAATGATGAGAGCTTGTCTGAAAGTTCGGTATCCCTAAAAGTCTCCGCCAATCTTTCATAGATCGAGGTCGCCGTCAGCTCAGCCTCGAGGGCTGACTCTGCAATACCAATGATCTCCTCCTCCGAAAGAATCTCACTCATCGTCAATCATCAAACGTTATAATCTGATTTAACTTACTCGAAAGTCTTAAAAATCTACATTCAGAAGAAGAGAGCGTGCCAGTTGTGAAATAAAATCCAGTGCGCGCGCCCATGCGTGGAATGGCTTTTGAGGAAGTTTATCTCTGAGTATTGTGAATACGATGAGAAATCTATGGAAATACACTGGTCCTATTTTTGATGCTCACACACACATCAGATCCATCGAGACCACTTCTAAAATGATTGCTATTGAAGACGAGCATGGTGTATCAAAACAAATAGGAATCGTACACGACGAAGAAGGATTTAAGAAAACCAAGGAACAGTATCCGAGCAGGTTCGTCTTCGCGAAGTACCTTTCTCTTAGTGACATTGCGCAGTACAACGTGGAACCTGTTCTTGACGAGATATCTGAGCTACTGGATCAGGGCTATTCAATGGCTAAGACATGGTTTGGACCCCGTTGGCGTGACTTTATCGAAAATGTACCAAGAGATTTCAGGATTAATCACCCCAATTTATACCCCATTTATGAAGCTCTTGAGGACAATGATATACCTCTCATTATTCACGTTTCGGATCCCGACACCTACTATTTATCTCAATATCGCGACTCTGAAAAATATGGATTCAAGGACGATCATCTACGGGAGTTAGAGAATGTTCTATCCCGATACAATAAACTTAGGGTTCAGATACCCCATCTTGGGGCACAACCAGAGATACATAGGTTATCACACCTTTCGGGGTGGTTGGACAAATATCCGAACGTCGTGCTTGATACAGCGTCGTCAAGGTGGATGGCCCGTGAGTTGAGCAAGGACACAAAGAAGGCACGTGAATTTATGATCACTTATTCAGATAGGGTCCTATTTGGTACAGACGTCTTTGGTGGCAGAGGGGAACGTGAATATTACTCAGGTCGCTATCTTGCACAGAGAATCCTTTGGGAGACAGATGAGCGAAATACGCCTCTCCCAATACCTGATGCTGACACCGTAAAAACTGGAGGAACTTTCATAAACGGTCTTGATCTGCCCCTCGACGTTCTTAGAAAGCTGTACTGGGAGAATGCAGATCGAATCTATTCAGCACTAAGCTAGAGCAAGATTGATTCTCGCGCTTTTATAGTCTGGACGTATAAGATTCTCTTCCTCTCCTCCTCACACAAACCCCGTGCGCGCGCATGTATTCCTTATTTTTCTAGGCTTACCTTCTAAGGAGATTTGAATATGGTCATTGTAACCATTTCGAACATTGCTCCGTTAAAAAAAGAGGCAAAAACAAGGATGTATGCAAACAAGTTGGAGGATAACAATTATGAGGCCGACTATATTGAAGACGCAACAACAGGCGTAGAGTACTATTCGAGTAATTACATGAGACCGAAGGAGAAGGCGGAGTTCTTAGAAATGATGAAAGTTAGGGGCATGATGATATGCTTCGAGATAAAAGAGATAGTATCTACACAGACATGACATCATTTAAAGCACAAGAAATTGAGTGTTGGTAGGTCTTTATATTCCTACGCGCGCGCAAGTTGCTCTTTCTAGAAATGGATGCACTAATGGCAGATTTCTATCCTCTAAATATTCTCACAGCATCGGGCGCTTCCCCTCATCTCACGGATCACACAAAACTACCAAACGTTGATATGCGAAATGATTTGACCTCGATTCCATCGTTTTCGTCATTACATTTAATTTGATCCACACCACGTTTGCAGGGAGGACAATAGAAGACGACTAAACCCTTCGTCATGATGGATCTTCAATGAGGCCACTCATATGGTAGGGTTGATCAGGAATTGATCATCATTTTCCACTATACTAATTGCATCTGATCACCCCTTACATAGTATCGGAGGTGAAGCACACGGCCAAGCTCAACATAAGGGATGAGAACCTCGTGAATCTTCAGAAGGTCCAGAGAGTCATCAACGCAGAGGAAGGCGTCGAGACGAGCCTCGACGATTCCCTGAAGAGGGTCCTAGATTTCTACAGGAAATACGTCCCTTACAACTAATTGCGTTCAGGAATTGGGTTGATATGTATCAGAGTTTCATAAATGGCTTCTGAGAGACCTGTACCGCCTATATCTGCTATCAAATATATATCTACTCAGAACCCTTTAACGAGATGTCATGCGCCTGAAGGATAGAGTCCGTGAAAAACATCTTAACTCAAGTGAAGCAGGAGAGGTTCAAGCAATATATAAGGAGTTTTCTCTCCGAGAACCGCAAGGCGCACACGATGAAGATCGAAGGCGAGAGTTCCCAGTTCATGAATAATCGCTTCGACGGCCTGATCAGTAAAAAAGGATGGAATAACCGGATCACCGTGTTACAAGACACCGACTCTATCATACTGGTTAACCGAAGGAAAAGCCGTTATATTTAGAAAATCACCCAGTGTTTTTCGCTCACAGGGTTAACGGTCCTCTGGACCTTCCTCCTCGACGGGCTCCTCCTCGACGAAATCCGTCAGAGCCCTCTGCTCCGAACCCGTCTGGTCTAACCTCCTCCACACATCTCCGTCCACCACGCCGCCGACCTGCTCCTTGATCTGCTTGGCCAGCCTGCTGCCAATCAGCGGGATCTCCACTAGTCTCTCCACCGGCGCCCTCTTCAGGCTCGCCACCGTCTGGAACCCAGAGTTGAAGAGCACCCTCGCCCGCACACGCCCGATCCCCCTCAGCCTCACAAGCGGCAGCAGCCTCTCAGTCACACCGTACCTCACACGGTCCCTGAGCCGCCTCAGGTGGCCCCTGTACTCCCTGATCCCCAGAGTCTCCGCAAGCTCGTAGGTAGAGTAGAGCAGCCAGTCCGCGTTGTGGACGGCGCTGTACCTGTCGCCGGGCGCCACGGAGTACTTCTCCATAAGGTCGCTTTCCGACGCCTCCCTGATCCAAGCCTCGAGCACCATCGCCGTCTTGACCTCTCCCAGCAGCTGCTCATAGTCGATGTAGTCGCCCCCGTCGCCGACCCTGCACGCGAACTCGTCCCGGTGCTCCTCGAAGTACTCCTCCACGGCCTCCATGTCGTTCCTCCTCGGCCTCAGGATGGGCCTCATGTTCGGTGTGTGGCAGATCAGGTGGAGCCACGTGAAGTCCGTCACCTCGGGGGCGCCCCCCCTCAGTCCCTCCCTGATCACCACCGCCGTGGTGGGATCCACGTACAGCTCGGAGACCCTCCTCCCAAACTCTGTTGCGTAGATGTAGTCCCCCTTGTACTCGATCATGTCTTCACGTCGGAGGTAGCCCATGATCCCGGCTAGGATGAGCTTGATGCTCCCCATAGGGTAGTGGTACCCGTAGAAGGTCTGGCCGAAGAAGTCGATGAGCACTTGCTCCGTGTGGGCGTAGTCCGATGCGATCGATGCCAGGGCGTGCCCTCTAAGCGCTGCCTCCTGGGCCAGCCGGCTGTAGAGCTTCTCAGGTTTCGCTGTCACGTAGTTCTCCATGAGGGCGTCCTGCTCGTCGGATGAGGAGGCGATGAGCACCGCCTCCCCGTACTCGTCGTACTGAGGCCTGCCAGCGCGGCCGCTCATCTGCTTGTATTCCAGCACTGAGATCGGGTACATCCCGTACCCCGGTGTGAACCTCCTGTAGCTCCCGATGACAGCTGTCCTGGCTGGCAGGTTCACACCCGCAGCCAGCGTCGGCGTTGCCGCGATGATCTTGATCCTACCTGCCTTGAACGCCGCCTCGATGATGCGCCTGTGCTCACTGTTCAGCCCGGCGTGGTGGAACGCGGCTCCACTTGAGACTGCAGAGGCCAGCTCGTCCGTGAGCCTGGTCTTCTCGCCTCGAAGGACAATCTCTGATGAGATCTTCTCGAGCTCGGTCTGCTCCCTCTTCCTGTGCTTCCCGCTCAGGGCTTGGCTTGCGACCCTGGCCACACTCTGAGCCCGCCTCCTGCTCTCCACGAAGATGAGGGACTGCCCCCCTCCCTCCACGGAGTTCAGGGCTATGTTGACGGCGTCCTGCTGATGGTAGGGCTCAAGGCGCTTCACGCTCCCGTCGTTGAAGATGATCCCGTCGTTCAGCGCCACCCCTTCCTTGAGGGGGACCGGCCTCCACTCCGTCTTAACGTAGCTGGCGTCCAGCCACTCCGCAACCTCGTCGGCGTTCCTTATTGTGGCACTCATGGCGAGGACCTGGACACGGGGGTTAAGCTGCCTCAACCTTGAGATGGCCACCTCCAGTGTGGGCCCGCGGTCGTTCCCAATGAGGTGGATCTCGTCCGCGATGACCAGTGTGACCCCCTTCATCCACGGGGACCTGTGCCGGAGCAGAGAGTCACACTTCTCATTCGTCGTGATGACGATGTCGTAGTCCGCGAGCCAGGTTGTGTGGCTATCCAGGTCGCCGGTGCTCACACCGACCCTTATTTTCACGCCGCTCCTTTTCTCCAAGACCGTGTAGGTTTGGAACTCCTCGTATTTCTCCCAAGCCAGTGCCCGGAGGGGGGTGAGGTAGATGACTTTCCCCTCCTTCTCCAAGACGTGTTTGGCGGCGCAGAGCTCTGCGATGAGGGTCTTGCCACTGGCTGTGGGGCTGGCCATGACGAGGTTCTTCCCGTCCAGAACCTCCGCCTTGATGGCCTCCTCCTGGGGCGGGTAGAGCTCGTCGTAGCCCCTCTTCAGAAGCAGGTCCTTGACCTTGGCGGGTACGTCGAGCTCTGAGACCCTCACTGCATCAACCTTGGATTAGATTATTTCACGCTCGCAATATTAATCTAGGTGGATGAAAAAGGCGAGTCAGCCAAGCTCCGATATTATTCTGACTTCAATCTCTAATGCCCGGGCGCTAAGCTCCACCGTCATGGACGGGCTCCTTCCGTCGAGGGCCTGATCTGGAAGGCGCGGCAAATGGATGAAACCCGCCAGAATGTCGACATGCTCCCTCGTAAGCCAGTCCATAAGGTGGTAAAAGATGAGGTTGCAACCCATGGTGCCAGCCGAGTTGGACAACCTTGCTGGGATCCCGGTCTTCTTCAGGCCATCCAGTATCTTGCTGCAGGGAAGAGAATTGAAGTACCCAGCGGGACCTCCTTCCCTGATTAGCATGTCTTGGGCCTCCATTCCCATGACGGCTCCACTGGCGCTGAAACAGTTTATGGCCACTTGCTCCACCGGGATTGCTGAACCCGCTCCCGAAACGCCTGTGCAGATCAATGTAACTGGCCTGTAGGCCTCAAGGTGCCCCTCCAACTCTTCCTTGACACGGTCGAACTTCATCGCGATCTCCTTCATAGCGATGTCGTATCCGTTGATAGTTCTCCCGTAGAGCTTCCTACACACCTCTATGGAAGGGTTTGCCTTGAAGTCGCCGAAGGCCTCATACCCTGTCAATAGGATGTTCCCCTTGCTAGGCACCTTCACTCACTCGCAGAGAATAGGCTGCAGGTGGGTTATGAACGCTCCGAAAGCTGCAGGTGATGGGAGTCATAACAGTTGCTTGGATATCTCCTCGACGACGACCGCCAGCCCCTTAGCGATGAGGTCTAGGCTCATGGAGGTGGCATTCCTCTTCTCCAGCACCTGCTCCGGCAGCATGGGGACGTGGATGAAACCGGCGGGGACGTCCAACCTTTCCCTCGCGAGGCAATCCATGAGGTGGTAGAATATCTGGTTGCAGCCGAAGGTCCCGGCCGAGTTGGAGAGCCTCGAAGGGATCCCAGCCTCCTTCAGCGCTACTAGGAGCTCCCTGAAGGGCAGCTTCGTCCAGTACGCCACGGGGCCATCGGAATTCAGCGGCTCATCGATCGGCTTGTATCCGCAATTGTACCGCATCCTGGCACTGGCGACGTTGATGGCCACACGCTCAACGGACAGGCCGCCCCCACCGCCCTGACCCGTGCAAATAACAGCCGCCGGCTTGTACCGCTCGATGTGGCCCTCTATTAGGCCCTTAATCTCGTGGTAGCGAAGAGGGGTCTCCTCGACCAAGGCTCTATATCCGTTGTAGGTCTTTCCCTCCAGCTCCCTGCAGGCCTGGATGGAGGGGTTTACCTCGTTGCCTCCGAAGGGCTCGAAACCCGTGAGCAGGATCACCTTCTCGTCCATCGAATCAACCACGCGTATTACGGATCAACCGGGATAATAAATAATCGAGACAGCGTGACCGATGGAGCTGGCGATTGCCAGAGATCAGAACATACTAGTTGATGACTATCGTGTCGAGTCCAAAATAGCGATTGGCTAGAAACCGGATCTTCTTGATGTTCTGCCCGTTCCTGCCGATGGCGATGCCCTTGTCCTTGGTCTCCACGTTCACCATCGCGATCCTTCCGCCGCTGACCCTGTCGACGAGCCTGATCTCCTTCACTTTCGCTGGCTTCAGAGCGTTCCTGATGAATTTCTCGGGGTCGTCGATGTGCTCGAAGATCTCCACGTTCTTGTTGGTCATCCGCCTGAAGCGCTTGATCTTCTCCCCGCCGCGGCCCACGGCGAGCCCGACTTCCCCCTTTTTGACGGCGAAGATGATGGTGTCCTCATCCTCGTTGATTATGCAGTCCACAATGGTGGCGCCTGTCATGTTCTCCAGCAGCGCCATGTATTTCATCTCGTTCTCCGTGATTTTGATGTTGCTGAGCATGTCAGTTTACCGCCAGGTCGAGTATTTTTGAGTCTCCCGGATCGTTTATAACGATTACTGAGACCGGGAAAGGCTTCCCACAGAGCATGCCGAGGTCTATGCTGTCCTTCTGATGATTAATGACGGGGATCTCCGAGAGCTTCCCATGGGTCTCGATGGTCTCTCGGATCCCAGCGGGGCAGTTGGCGGAGATGATCGCCATCCTCGCCCTGCCCCTTCGTATCTCCCTCACGGCGACCTTCGAGCCCAGGTGAACCCGACCTGTATTGATCACCAATCTCAGCTCGTGGTCGACGCTACTCATCACGCCTACCTCCCATGCTCATGAATAGTTCGACGCTACCTGTCCCCAGGGGCATCGACTGTCCGACAATGATGTTCTCGATCACTCCTTTAAGGGGATCGGTCTCACCCTTGACGGCGGCGTTTACCAGGTGCTGGATGGTCAGCTCAAAGGCAGCCTTAGCTAGGACGCTGCTCTTCTGCCCGCTGATACCGTGCCTGCCTATCTGCTTCACCTCCCCGGTGTTGGTCATGATGTCTGAGACCAACATCACGTGCCTCACGTCGACATCGAGTCCCTGCTCGTCGAGTACAGAGTTCGCCTCCTTGATCAGTGCGTTCCGTGCCGCGTTGACCCCCAGGATCTCTGCGATCTCGTGGATGTCGTTGGTCGTCGTCCTCGTCGGGTCGACTCCTTCGATGGCCAAGACGCCGCCCAGGTTCGAGCCATCGGTCCTAATGATCCATTCTCTGTTCTCGTATGTCGTGAGGACTCTCTTGATCTCTGGGATTCCCCTTATACGTGACTTGGTAATCTTTTCGATCAGTTTCGCTGGATCTCCTTTCTTCGCTTCTGAAAGGTTTACGAGGATGGTCGTCTTATCCTCTCTCTCGTACTGCACAGGCATCCCTTTCTCGACATCTTCGATGGTGACGTTCAGCGCCTCCATCCTTTCCGCCGACAGGGATATCCTCAGGGCGTCAGCTCTAAGATCTATGTTTACCGTCTCGATGACGTCGTTGATGTCAATGTGCGTCAGCTTCTCGGCGACCTCCCTCGCCTTCTCCTGGTTCCTACGGTGGGTGGAGTCGAGGTAGATGTTCATCACGGGCGTAGAGGGTGAGCGCCTGGCGTCCACCAGCTCGATGAGCCGTGGTAGCCCCAGAGTAACGTTCAGCTCCGCGACGCCGGCGTAGTGGAAGGTCCTGAGGGTCATCTGAGTCCCGGGCTCCCCGATGGACTGTGCGGCCAGCGTCCCCACGGCCTCCCCCGGTTCCACCAGGCTAAAGTCGTAGTTCCTCACCACCGTCTGTATTGCCAGCTCCACTCCCTCCTCGGTCAAGCCGGCCTCGGAGAGCTCGTTCCTCAGCTCGTTCACGAGGCTCGGTGTGAGGGCGTCTGAGGCGCTGTTGAGCTGCTTCTCGATGAACGATTTTGGGGCGGCTCTGCCCTTCGCTAAGGCGATCTTTATCCTCTCCATGAGGAGTCCGACGTTTACAGCCTTACCGTGGTCGCTCTTCGCGGGGTCAACGCCATCTTCGCCGTAGTTAAACTGGACGATGTTCCCTGTCGAGTCCCTTACTGTGCCGTCGTACTCCACCCTGAGGTGCTCCAGGGCGTTGATGAGGCGGCGCTGCATGTAGCCGCTCTGCTGGGTGCGGACCGCCGTGTCCACGAGGCCCTCCCGGCCCCCCATGGCGTGGAAGAAGAACTCGATGGGGGTGAGCCCGTCCCTGTAGCAGTTGTAAACGAAGCCCCTGGCCTCGGGGGTGGGGTCGTGCTCGTTATAGTGGGGCAGGGTCCTGTTCATGTAGCCCCTCATGATCCTCTTCCCGCGGATGGCCTGCTGGCCCACCGAGCCCATCATCTGCCCTATGTTCAGGCTGGACCCCCTGGCCCCGCTCCGGGTCATGATGATCCCCG
>CP070784.1:2195875-2226307 GCA_020346605.1 Candidatus Bathyarchaeota archaeon
GACTTCACCGTGATCAGCCTGAGGCCGGGGAGGGCGAAGTACTACCACAGGCTGGAGCGCTGCGAGTGGGAGATGTGAGGGTCGAGGGCGGGTTCCTCGTCTCCAAGGTCCACCAGCTCTCGGGCAGGGTGTTCAACAGGCTCCTCAGGGAGCGCGGGATCGAGTTCAACTCCGCCCAGGGGCGTATCCTCTTCGCCCTCTGGAAGCAGGACGGCGTCTCCATCTCCGACCTCGCTGGGGAGACGCTGCTCAGCAAGTCGACCCTCACCAGCATGCTGGACAGGCTGGAGGAGGCCGGCCATGTCCGCAGGGAGCCGAGCCCCGGGGACAGGCGCGCTACACTGATCTTCCTCACCGAAAGGAACAGGCTCCTGAAGGACAACTACGACCGCGTCTCTGAGGAGATGGCGGACCTGTACTACGAGGGCTTCACCGCTGACGAGATAGCCGTCTTCGAGGACGCGCTCAGGCGGATACTGGAGAACCTGCTGAGGCACAACTCCTATCATGCGCAGTAGGGTGATCTTCCACCCCAAGTACAGGACCGTTGGCCTCGGCAGCAGGCTGGTCCGGGAGTCCGTGCGGGTTCAGGGCTGCAGCCACGTGGAGATGATAGCCGTCATGGCGCAGTACAACCCCTTCGCTGAGAGGGCAGGCATGACACTGGTTCAGATTACCGAGCCACACAGATCCATTGTACAGGCTATCGAGAACCTGAAAATTATGGGCTTCAATCCCGTCAAGATGACATTGCAGAAGTACAGCCAAGAATTTCTGAGAAGATTAGATCGAGAGCAGCTTAGGTTTCTCAGGCAGATACTACTAGCTGTCAACACAGTCTACTACAAGCGCTTATCGAGGGTCGGCAAGCCATACGTGAAGTGGACCGAGTTCTAGGTGTGGCTGGAGGAGTAGCCCGATGAAAGCCTGGCGCACACCCTATCAATTCTCAGCACCCTCGGCCAGAGCAAGGCCTACCTCTACTGGAACAGAAAGATAGAAGGGGGTCAAGTGAATGAACGAGGAAAACACGCCATTTAACGAATGGCTTGACGAATTAAGTCAGTTTGCAGACGATTCCAGTTAAAAATACGGCCTATTCCGAGAAAAAACGACCGTGAGGAAGTCCAAGCCAAGATGGTACAAATTCAATACCCAGAAGATACGGAGAGAGCTGGTACGAAACTTGGGGGACCTGCAAGATGTGGCCCACAGATTCGCCCGGGATACCAACATGCTCCCCAAAGACAGGGAGAGATGGACGAGGGCGGCAGCCGCGCGCGCTCAGAGCCCTCTCCCACCTCTTCTCCTCCCTCCTGCTCTTCGCGATCGACTTCATAGGCTTCGGCACGCTCTTCTTCGAGAGGAACCCGTCGGTCTGGGAGGTCGTGCCCGCATGGTTCATCATCACCATGATACGTGCGGCATTGGGCGTGCTGACTGCGTCCATCGGACTGGGCACCCCGAGGACGATCCCCCTCCCAAAGAGGGATCTGGTCCTCAGCTACTTCATCGTGGGCCCGCCCCTGTACACGACCAGCTTGACGATCACGAAGATCATGAACCTCTCCGTCTTCCCCGACAGCCTCAGCCACCTGCTCCCCACCCACTTCCTCGGACTGCTCCGGGAACCGCTCAAAAGCTGGTTCACAGCCCAGGGCTTCTCCTACAAGGCGTATCTGATGGTCTACTTCTCCTCGGTCGAGCCCTTCATCACCGAGCTCCCGAGGCTCCTCCTCCTGATCATCAGGGCTCTCCGAAAACTTGCTCCACGACCACTCTCACATCCTCGCCTTGGATGAAAGTCCAAGCCCCGATAAAAACGCCCATCAAAGTAATAAACAAACCTGTGAAACCCCAATATAGCGTGCGCGAGCGGAGCATTGATTAAATCATTAGTGTAAAAACTAAATCACTAACTAAAACACTAGTAAAACCAGATGAACAAGGAGAAAATAACACTAAAAAACAGGGGACAGGTGCACTTGATCTCCCTCACTTCCCATGACACGGACAGGCTCCTCGCGATGCTCTCCCGGATGCCCGAAGAGACCTTGAGATGGAGCATGGCCCCCTACAGGAGGGAGTGGGTCGAGAGGTGGCTGAATACACCATCCCTCATCCACATCGGCGCGGAGCACTCCGGCGAGATAGTCGGGTTTGTATGCATCGAGGAATACACCCACCCAAAGCGCATGGGGGTAGGCTACCTGGGCACCTACTTCCACAGAGATTACATTGGGGCTGGTTTGGAGACCGCCATGATGGAGCTCATCCTAGAATCCGCCAAGAAGCAGGGAGTCCACAAGGTAGACGCGGGAGCCGTAGCAGAGGACGAGGGCACCATCAGCCTTCTCGTGAGCCTCGGTTTCGAGACCGAGGGAAGGAACAGGGACGACTTCCTCGCGGACGACGGAACCTACCGCGACGTCCTGGCGATGGGCAAGATACTGGATTGAAGACGCGCGCCCCCCCTCCTCCAAGCCCCCACCACAGCACGCAGGAGATGGACTACAAATCCGTATTCCTTTAATCTATTTTAACTTCACCAGATTCCAGAAAAATGTCCGAGCAAATCTTCACGGCACTGCTGCCAGCGGCAGGACTCGCCGCTGGCACGGTGATCACGTACATCTACGGCCAGAGGAAGGTCAACCAGAGGGACGACCACATCGAGGAGCTGGAGGGCACCGTCAAGAGCAGGGACAAGAAGGTCAAGTCGCTGAACAAGAATCTGAAGGAGCACGAGGTCACCATCGAGGGCCTCAACACCGAGCTGAGCCAGAGAGATACCACCATCCAGGTCTTGGAGGAGCAGGTTACGGAGCGGAACGGGCACGTCGACGCACTGAACGCAGACATCGCAGAGCTGAGGAGGCAGGGCCAGGAGACGATGGACCGCGCCGTCGACGCCGAGGCCAGAGTGCGCGAGCTTCAGACGCTGACACAGGAGAGGGAGCAGGAGATAGCCGCGCTGAAGGCCAGAGAGCGGGCGATGCAGGACGACTTCACCCACCTCGACGGTGTCGGCCCCAAGATCTCGGCGACCCTCAGGTCAGCAGGGGTCAAGACCTTCGCAAAGCTCGCAGCCAAGGAAGTGGAAGACATAAAGGAGATACTGGTGGCGAGGAACCCCAGCCTGCTGAGGCTGAGCGACCCCACCACCTGGCCCGTGCAGGCGGAAATGGCCGCGGAGGGCAGATGGGAGGCCCTCAAGGCACTCCAGGAGGACCTCAGGGAGAGGCGGCGCCAGGAGCGCCTGTCGCTCCAGCAGAGCCAGGAGACTGAGACAACAGCCTTCATCACAGAATCCTAGGAACGATCAGGCAGGCCGTGCCGTAGAGCCCAAGGCGGAGGAGCCGCCCCGATCCAGCTCAGCCCCTGTTCCTGTAGAGCCCCAGCCGCTGCAGGAAGCCGACCACCATCTCAGGCGCCTCCCTCTTCACCTTTAGCAGCCACCGGGAAGCGAGAACGAAGCCCACCACCATGGACCCTATCACGCCGTAGCCCAGCGCTAGGTCCAGGTCCCTCCTCATCATAATCGCAACGAATACCACCGCGCCCATCATGGCGGTGAACAGCAGCGCGATCACTAGGTTGAAGTACCAGCCGACCACCCCCTGGACAAACTCGTCCCCGGTCCCCCTCACGGAGCTGAACCTGCGCACCGACTCCTCGTCCAGGTCCTCAGTCAGTCCCCTGAGCAGCCGCACAGCCCTCGAGCCTAGGTCCGTAAGCCGGTACCTCCGGGAGTCATCCTTCTCGATCACTCCCTCAAGGAGCTTTAGGTGGTAGTTCAGCTTCCCCGTGTTCATCCCTAGCTCGTGCAGTATGTCGCTGTAGAGCACGCCATCCCCGGATGAGGCCACGACCTCCAGGATGTTCCTTCTCTCCCTGTGCCCCAGAGCCTGGAGCACCGCATCCTCCACGCCTTCCCTAAGATCCCTGGCCATCCAACATCAATCCTACGAGAACGAAGACGCCGATAAAACCCTTTTTGAAAAGGAAGTTCTGATAAAAAATCCAGTCAAACGACCAACTCCAAGCAGCGCCATCTTCGGAGAGCTTCTCGTTGATGAGACGGAACCGCTTAGGAACCCCAGATCTTCAAAGACACGCTTCTTGACGTCGTTGAGCCAGTGCGAGACAGAGAAGCCCACCACAGTCGCTAGCTCTAGGTGGACATACCTAGAAAACATGACGGAGAACGTAATCATTATACCCGGAAGCTGTGAAATCATTAACATGCTCAAGGAGAGGTCGTTCGACACAGGCGAGGCGACGCTAAACTACGCCGAGGGACCAGACTCCGGGCCGCCCCTGGTGATGCTCCACGGGCTCACCGACTGCTGGCAGTTCTTCCTCCCCATAATCCCCCAGCTGTCTCAGAGATGGCACATCTACGCCGTGGACTTCAGGGGGCACGGAGGCTCGAGCAGGAGCCCGCCCTACAGGTACATCGACCATATCAACGATGCTACAGCCTTCCTGGAGAATGTGCCGGAGGAGACCCCCATCGTCTACGGCGCCTCCCTCGGGGGAATGATCTCCCTGATGGTCGCCGCCAGGTGCCCCGACCTGGTGAGAGCGCTGATCTTCGGAGACGCCAACATCAAGATCGGCAAAGTCCGCAACGTGATGCGGGACTACCACACATTTTGGTCGGGCTGGGAGAGGATAGCGGGCCTCGACGCCACGATAAAAGAGCTGGTGACCGAGGTAGCCGAGATGCCCATTGAGATCCCCTGGCGCCCTCCGGGTAGGTACGGCGACGGCCTCGACTACATCGCCATCCTTAACAAGGCCACCTACCTCAGCCGCCTCGACCCCGCCGTCCTCACCGACTGGGCCCGGGGAGGCAGCGACGACGAGGCCTACAGGCGGGTCACGACGGGCTACGACGAGGAGACCGTGAGCAAGATCGCATGCCCCGTGCTCCTGATGCAGGGGAACATGGACAAGGGCGCCATCCTCGAGGACGACGAGGTGGAATACGCTCTCTCCAAGATACCAGGAGCAAGGCACGTCTACATTGAGGAGCACGGGCACAACCTGGGGCTCTACGCCTGGGACACGGACCGGCTTCTCCAGGCCGTCAACATCTTCCTGGAATCCTTCAGATGATCGGGGCGACGATCAAGGCGAACCGCTCAACCCAGGATAGACCTCTAGGCTCCGTTTAAAGGATGAGGGCACGGCATTCATTGCCAAGGAAAAAGATATATCAGGGGCGTTGTGTTACTGCCAACTGAATATATGCACCCGCAATCGAGAGGCGAAGGTGGCGCAAGAACGGAGGTGAGAGCCTTGTCCAAGGCCACAAAATATCCCGCAGCCCTCTTTGCCGTGGCGACCCTCATCATAGCCCTGCTGGCGAATTGGGGTGTCATCGACACTCGCCTTGCGTTCTTCCTGTTCGTCGTAGCGCTCATCATGGCGGCGGCGCTCAGCGGAAAAGGCCTCCCCTATGAGGGGGCCAAAGACATCGCCTTCTAGTTCGAACTGCCACAACCGTGAGGTCCTGAGAACAGCGAGCAGCGTTTACCTCTATCGCTAATCGTCCGAGGCAACCATAAAGAGGATGAACCTCAAGCACACATAAGCCGAAGCTGGAACGCCCAGGGCCAACGTTCGCCAATACGCAACCTTCAATAAAAACCAAGAGAGACCTCTAAACATGCCCGAAGAAAAGATGCCCACATGGGTCTACGAGGGCAGGCGCCCGGAGTCCGACCGCGACTACTTCATGAACCTAACCCGATGTATTTTTCAGGCAGGGCTCAACTGGCAGTTGGTCGCGAAGAAGTGGCCCAACTTCATCGAGGCTTTCAGCGACTTCGACATATCCAAGGTCGCGGGATACGGAGCCGATGACATCGCACGCCTCTCCAACGACGCTGGGATCATACGCAACAAGCAGAAGATACTCTCCACCATTCACAACGCACGCGAGTTCGAGCGTATCGCCGAAGAGCACGGCAGCTTCCAGAGCTGGCTCGACTCCATCGACAAGTCCAACAACTACGACACTGTCGTCAGGCGCCTCAGGTCCCGCCTCAAGCGCGTCGGACCAGGCACCGCCCATATATTCCTCTGGAGCGTCGGAGAGCCCATCGCGTACGACGAGTCGGTCCACTCTAGGCGGCCCACCAAGATCGTCTGAGAACGCTTGATGTGGATGAGTTAATAAGAACCGAGAGCCCAGACCATCCAGATGCCTCAGGAGGAGAAGCAGCGTGGAGGCGTCCGCTGGATCTGCCAGGAGTGCGGGACCCCCATGGCCTGCTACAAGGAGGGGAACACCGAGGTCACCGAGTGCTCCAACTGCGGCTTCACCGTCATCAGACCATTCTACGAGGACGGCTGACGCTCCCTTGGCCTCTTTACGATCTCCACCACGTAGCCCTCAGGGTCCTTGCAGAAGAACACACACTCCTCAGCCTCCCTGAGTTCAACCTCCGAGGTGAACATCCTCACACCTGCACCCTTCAGCCGGTCGTAGATCTCCCCGATGTCCCCGTCATCAGGCACACCAAGGCACAGGATCACGGGCTTGTCCTCAGTCGCGCGCAGATACCCCCGCCCGTCCTCCACAACGCCGATGGTCACCCCCGTCCTCACACGGTAGTAGATCACCCAATCCGACTCGGGCTCCATCTCCAGCCCCAGTAGCTTCCCGTAGAACCGGTCCGCCGTCTCTAGGTCCCTGTGGTAGATGAACGTGTACATCCTGTCGAAACCAGACATAAATATCGTACAGACATCCCCACCCGAACTTAAAACGGTCACCAGCAGCTCGAAGAGGCCGTCCCTGAGATGCGGAGGATTGAAGAATCCAAGCGACAACAACTAGGGGAACGGAGATGACAGGCGTCCTCTGCTCGGGCAGCTTTATGTGCGACCTCATAGCCACAGGCCTCCCGCGCATCGGCGACCCTGGGGACCTCATCTACGCCCCCGATGGGATCAAGCTTCACCCTGGGGGGCACGCCGCCAACGTCGCTATCGCCCTGGCCAAGCTCGGAGAAATTGATGTGGCCGCCGCCGGCTCCCTCGGCACGGACATCCTCGGGGACTTCATGGAGGAGACCCTAAGGGACAACGGTGTGGGGGTCTACGCGCTGCGCCAAGCCGATGCTCCCACGTCGAAGAACGTCGCCCTCGTCGTCCGAGGCGAGGACAGGCGGTTCTACGCGGAGTTAGCGGCCAACACCATGCTCACGCCGGACCACGTCATGCACGCCCTGGAGGAGACCCGACCCGAGGTATTCTATCAGGGCACGATAGGCGGCCTGAGAACTTTCGATGGACACTTGGAGAGTGTCCTACGACGGGCTAGGGAGCTGGGCTGCATCACGTTCGTCGACGTCGTACGACCCTACCCGGGGGGTTGGGGCGGTCTGGAGAAATCGTACACCCTCATCGACGTCCTCCACTGCAACAGCTTGGAGAGTGAGGCCCTAACAGGCGAGGAGGTCCCCCTGAAGGCAGCCACAATCCTATCCGAGAGGGGTGTGGCGCTCTGCCTGTTGACCCTCGGCGAGAAGGGGTCTATAGCTGTCCAGGGGGAGACTCGGCTGAAGGCCCCGGCGTACAACGTGAAAGCGGTCGATACCACGGGGGCAGGGGACGCATTCTGCGCCGGTGCAATAAGCGCACTGAGAAGGGCCGGAATTCGGTATGACGATCTCGTGAATATAACTAGGGATACCCTGAGACAGGTCATTGTGGAAGGGTCTGCTGCCGGGGCAGCCTGCGTCACAGCAGCTGGGGCGACCACCGCCGTCACGAGGGGGGAGGTCGACGAGCTCATTTCCGCGCAGTCGACCTCGTTCTCTGCTGGGATTCGGCTCCTCTGAAAGGCGACTTATATTAAGGAGTGGCTAGAATAAGACTGAGCTTCATGGATCGCCTCCCCACGGGTTGCGCCCCGCTCGACGAGATCCTGGGGGGCGGATTCCGCTTCGGCGACGTCTCCCTCATCTACGGCGAGGCGTCTACGGGGAAGACGACACTGACCATGAGCTGCGTGGCCGGCCACCTCAGGGGGGACAGGTGGGCGAAGGCCTACTATTTGGACTCGGACGGGAAACTCAGCACTAAACGTCTTCTGCAGGTGGCCGAGGGCGACGAAGGGATCCTGGAGCGGCTACTCATCTGGAGGCCCGGGAGGTTCACGGTCCAGACGGAGCTCATAGAGGGGCTGCCGGACCTCCTCCCAATGAAGGAGACGCCGGTCGTCGTCGACTCCATCACGGGGCCCTACCGCCTCGAGGCCGGGGACGCCAAGAGGACCTTCAGGGCCAATAAGGAGCTGAACAGGCAGCTCGGTTTCCTCTCGGAGACGGCGAAGACCAGGGACGCCGCAGTCCTCGTCGTCGGCCAGGTCCGCGGGAGCCTGGACTCCGAGTCTTCCCAGGTGGAGCCCGTCGCCCAGAGGCTGCTCAGGTACTGGTCAGACACGGTGCTCAAGCTGGAGTCCACCTCCATTGTGTCCGTACGCCAGGCCACGTTGGAGAAGCCCGGCGACCAATTCAAAGCCTGCAGGTTCAAGCTCGGCGAGACGGGGCTGGAGGAGGTGGCGAGGGCAGGGTGAACGCCTCCCTCCTGGTCTGGATGGCGGAGACCATCTACATATACTTCCCCGCCTATCTCGCTAACGCTGCCCCCGTCCTTCTCACGGGCGGCGGTCCGCTGGACCGTGGACGCACCTGGATAGACAACGAGCCCCTCTTCGGCGACCACAAGACCGTCAGGGGGACCATTTCCGGCCTTGCCGTCGGCATCATCACCGGCTTCATCCAGATGATGCCCCTCCGGGGGGTCCTCCTCTCCGTCGGGGCCATAGGGGGCGACATAATCGTCTCCTTCATAAAGCGGCGCCTGAAGCTCAAGCCCGGCGCCATGTTCCCCATCGCCGACCAGATGGGGTTCATAGTGTTCGCCGTGCTCCTCGTCTCCCTAGTGCAGCCCTCACCTCCATGGGAGAGGGCCGTGGCCATACTCTTGGCGACCCTGCCCATCCACTACCTGACCAACATCGTCGCCTGGGCACTGAAGCTGAAGAGCGACCCATGGTAGTTAAACGCCCCCACGTCATTCCCTTCCATGGCTGTGCTGTACTCCTTAGGGAGCCCCGAGAATTATTCCCAACAGGCCTCTGAGATCCTTGGACGCCTGATAGTGATCACAGATTCATAATTACTTTAACCGCATCGGAAGACCTAGACCCGCCAGAGAGGAACGTGCAGTACGTTTGCGCAAGCACAGACCCCTAGGTATGCCTCGGTCGAGGAAGACGAGCACGCTCATTTTACTCCTATTCATGGTCCTCCTCGGCTGGGTGCTCCTACCGCCGCCGTTGAGCCGCTGCGAGAACATCGCTGACGAGATCTTCGGCGAGAAGGTTGACGTGGGCAACCCCGTCCCCGCTGTGGTGATAGAAGAGGACCAGATAGGCATAGGTAACTCGTCGACCTTCATCTATCGCCTCGTCGCTGGGCACAGTTACCACATCTACCTCTCGGGGGAGTGGGAGGACGCTACGGACCACGCCACCGACTACGACATCTACGTCTACCGGATAGAGGGGATCAAGGCCCTGTTCTACTCGAGCCACACCGAGTCCGCGGGCATCCTAGAGCAGGTGGCCAACGACGTCGAGGAGCAGTACTTCGTCCCAGTGGAGACGGGGCTCTACTACTTCGTCGTAGGGAACGACGCGATCGAGAGCTCAGGAGCCGAGCCGGCGACGCTGATGGTCTTGGAGCACATCGAGCCGGACAACTGGACCAGCAAGACGATGAGGGGGAAGGTCGACGAGAAGCCCGTGCCGGAGACGACCTGGTCCTACGAGTTCGTCACCTCCGCGGACAGGATAAGGGTCTATGTGGAGGTCCCCGACACCCTGGACATGTACGAGGTCCGGCTCTACGTCATGGCGAACCCCGCCAAGGGGAAGGGTCAGATAATCAACGGTATACCCGTCGCCTGGGAGCCCGGCCTCAGGGCGGAGGTCAGCGGCGACTACGGCGGATTCAACCTGGACCCCAAGGGTTTCAGGCATAAGGACGCCATGGCGAGCTGCGAGAAGAGCGGGGACGACATGGTGATAGACTTCGAGACACCCACCGGGGATGACCTGCTCTACCACCTGGCGTTCATCGCGGAGTACGGCCGCGGCCGGCTGGACTTCGTCGTCCAGACCGACTTCGACCCTCCGACCCTGGAGCTCATCGACCCCCCGGAAACGGTCGAGGCCTATGAGCCGGTGCCCGTCAGCGTTGAAGTCACGGACGGATTGCCCCTAGCGTCGATCACGTGCCGGTACACGAAGGACGGTGGCGACATCTGGAGGGCGGTTACACTCGAGAAAGAGTCCGAGGGAATCTACGTAGGGCTCATACCCGGGGTCAGCCCCGGCGTCGAGGTGGAGTACGCCTTCGAGGCGGAGGACGAGCTGGGCAACACAGACGATGTCAGCGGCGGTTATAAGGCGATGGGCGCATCGAGCCTCAGCCTCCAGGTCGATGAGCAGCGCGTCCAAGGAGGCGAGGACGTAGTCGTCCGCGGCGTCCTCCAGCCACGGGAGCGGGAGGTCACCGTCACGTACGCCCGTGAAGGCGCCGAGTACAACTTCAGCGTGCAGACCGATAGCGTGGGGGCATACAACCACTCCCTCACGACGGACGCCACGGGAGAGTGGGCGGTATGTGCTGAGTACGAGGGCGACGACGACTACCCCCCCGTCAGTTCGGAAATTCTCAACTTCACCGTCTACCCTTTGGAGACGAGGCTGACCTGCAACCTCAGCAGTGAGAGGGTCGAGTTCGGGAAGAGCGTCACTGTCGCTGGAGCGTTCAGCCTCGAGAAGGGGGGGCTCCTCGTAGAGTTGATGGCGAAGAGGCCCGAGACGATGGAGACCTTCTGGGCGACCACCACCCCTTCAGGGACCTATGAGGCCAGGTTCGAGCCTACCGTCAAGGGGGAGTGGACCATAACTGCGAGGGTGGAGGGAGACGGCCTCAGCTACAGGGGCGCCTCCAGCCTGAAGCAGGAGCTCGTCGCCGTCAATCCGAGCCTCACGACCACGATCCTGCGCCTACCCACGACTATCATTAGGGCCGCCAGAGGATACCTGAAGCCGCCCCTACTATACGGCGTAGTTGGCATAGCGGGCATAGTGAGCGGCGGCGTTGTGTTCTACCTTAGGAGAAGAGAATAATCTCGGAAAATTTCATGAAACTCAGAGAACCACGTGTTCCAAAGCATAGTTTTATAGGGGAAAGAAGATAAAATAATTCGTCTGCCCGAGGAAAGTGCCTCAAGGTGAGAGAATCGACAAGACTTTTCAACCTGTCCTCGGTTATCATTGTAGAAGGTCACACCAACAGTTGAGGGAGTGAGCTCGGAGAGTTGTCGACTAGGAGGAAGATGCTGGCCGCCGACGAGGACCTCGCCAACAGGATCGTCGAGATGGCCCAGAGGCGGGGCCAGACGGTCTTCCAGACGGTGAACGACATTCTCGCCCAGGCGTTACGCGTCGACGACATGGGGCTCCTCCTGGACGACGTGGTGGACGAGAGGGGGATGCTGGAGAAGGCGAAGAGCCTCGGCCTCACCTTCACTATAGAGAGCCTCCTCTACGACGTGGTGGATCTGGCCCACTCCAACGCGCAGAAGAACCTGTCGGAGCTCTGGTACGAGGTAGGGCAGTGGTACGGCAAGTACTTCGACAGCAGGAGCAGCGACGGCGTCGAGTCCTTCGGGGAGGCGATGAGCCTGCTCAACCTCGGCGACTCGGTCTACAACGTCGACCAGGGCAAGGGGAACAGCGTCTCGGTCTCCTGCGTGGGGGAGAGGTTCACGGCGGGGTTCACCGAGGTCTACGGCCTCTTCATCGAGGGGGTTTTCGACTCGCTCGGAATGGAGTTGGTCGAGAAAGAGAACTCGAAAGGCATACTGCGTCTGAAATTTCAACAAACTGAGTGAATTGGATGGCGCTCTCAAAAGAAACCAAGTGGGTCCTCCTACCAGAGGAACTCGTAAATAGAGTCAGCGAAATAGCTCTGAAAAATGGAGTCTCCCTATCACATTTTGTATCGGAGGCCCTTGAGCAGGCAATTAGGGTCAACGGAATGGGCTCCTCACTAGAGGACGCAGCGGATGTGTTCGATATCCACAAGGTCATGAGGGCCTCTGGGGCGATCCAGATACCCCGCTCCGACTTTAGTAATATGATAAAAGAAAATTATGAGAAAGACCGGGAGAAGCTGCTCGAGGATTGGCATACCGCCGGGAGATGGTATGGGGAGTACCTCAGAGCCATCTTCAGGGATGAGGCCCTTGGGTACCTCGAGAAGGTGCTTCTATTCTCGTGGAACCTGAACGAGATAGAGGTAGTGGAGGGCCACTACACAGTGAGGATCCACTTCATCTCATTCACAATGTCGCTCGAGTTTACAGAGCTCCTGATCAGCTTCATATCCGGCTTGATGACCATCCTCGGCTATAACGTGGAGGATGTCGACTCCGTAAGGGGTCTTGCTACAGTCACCTACAAGATGAATGTTGGTGTATAAGCGAAACTATAACAATTATCCGCGCGCGTGAAATAAAGTCGACATAGTGTTAAACGAGAATCGCAACGGATCGTATTAGATATACTGTCAAATATAATCCAGTAAAAAATATTAAGCTAAATTTAACCTTCTCATCTATCTGTGATCTAAGAACTGACATGAAGCCGTATGCCGTTAATAGACCAATTGGTAGATTGTAAAGTAACCGAGCCAATATGTTAAATTCGCTAATAAAAAAAAATGGTGAAGAAGCAAACAGCAAGGCAGTGAAGTAGATATCGGGCGTCTCTTTTTTTTTCCGTGAAAGGATGCCAAGAAGAGCAAAAAAGAATACAACGAGATTTATTAAATATCCCCCATATCTCATCATGACGCCAAGTTTATACCTTGCCCAAAAATTACCTATATTATAAATTCTAGTAATGACCGTTGAGGAAGCTGTCACACCACCGTATCCCCCTAATAAAAGCTCTTTAAATATGTTTGAAAGTCCCAACGACATGGTATAAATTATTAGTACTTTTGATTCATCATAATCACTTCTATTAACATAAGCTAAACTCCCAACGACTGTTGTAGTTATAATTGTAGTTGACAAATATTGAGTGTAGGTCCAAGGGTGTGTGAATACCAGTAATGAACCAATCATACACGCATAAGCCAGGCTTCTCTTTGATTTTAACCTGATTGCTCTGAAAAGAAAACCTAGAGAAATAAAAACTAGACTAAGTGCAAGCATATTCGCTAGAAAATGTGAGAACATGCCTACGGTTACCTGATAACTGCAAGCTGTAAAAAAAGCCGCCCAACTGCCGACCCACCAATCATCGGAGGATTCTTTTCCGATGAAGAAAGATGCTAGAACTATCAATGGATTTAATAGAATAGGTAAAAAACGAACTGCGTTAGGAATATCGATGCTTAATAACCTTCGATAACTCCATATGAGTATGAATATCAGTGATCTAGGGCCTCTGAGAACATCGTAAAGAAACACCCGATCAGCTTCGAGGTTTTCGGCGACTTTGATGTATTCTCTAGCATCAGCGCCGACAACAGAACCCTGAGGGTTCAACATCGGGTTATATGGGTACACCGCTGCAACAATTGCTAAAACAACAGAGAACAATAATAAGACGATGGACCAAAAACCCTTCTCACCTCCTAATCTAGGCGTGGCTATGGTAGAAAATTGAAGCTTCTCTCTCAATATAATATTTGTTTTAGGAATCCACGCTAAGAACAACCCTAATACGAATATGATAGAGACATTTACTGTCATCCTGTATATGCTGTTTTCAACATTTGCAATTATACCAAATGGACTCGTTAAGTTCAACGGGATGAAGAAAAGCCAGTGTAACAATGCCAGTAGCTCAAACCCGCTCAGGACTAGTAAAACTCCTGAAACATATTCGTTATATTGATCTTTCATCCAAAGGGTGTTTGTTACCGCAAGTAGTGACCCTATTGGAAGTGAAATATTTAATCCCATAGAATAAAGGGTCAGGGTGGTAATTGGGATAAGTAGAGCGTGATATCTTCTTTCTTTCATTATCCATACTACCCATAGAAATAATAGAAACAGTAGAAAACTTTCCAAATCGAAGCCAAGCTGGAAATACGAAGCTCTGAAGTGCCTGTCGATTACATCGAAATAATGAATTCTCAAAACATCGAAGATCTGAAGGATACTTGAGACTGATAGCACTGATAAAAGGAAAGGTATAGACCACTTGGACAGAAACAAGTAAGCTTTTTGCGTTGTCATCTATACGTTTGGATATATCAATTTCATAATAGCTTTGTGTCTGCTTCGAATACACGAAGATAAATGATTTTATCCTTCCTAGTGAAGTTATTAGCGAAGTATTTTGGATGAGGAGAAAACTATCGAGTTAAACATAAACTTGGATAGACCTGTTATTATCACTATTCTGTTGACTATTATACTCGTGGAATCTGTTTACCTTTTTTACGGGGGGTTTTCGTCCCCGGAGACGGAGAGTGAGCCTGAGATTAATTTTAACATGCCTGATGAGGAACCTGAGACTGTCGATGAGTTGTTATACCATTTTGAAGTTATCGGATTTAAGAATGTTATAGAATGGGATGTGCAATATTGGAGCGGTAAGCATTTGGAACTCGAATACATTGATGCTCTTAAATTGGCGAAGGAGTCGCCGTTTGTAGGCTATAACAAAGGTTTCGTAGCATTTATCATATTAAATGAAGGCAATTTAATGATATGGATGAAAGATTAATCTCTAGTTCCTCAGCCATTGATAGAGGATCTATTTTGTTATTAATTCACATGACATTGATGCATAATAAAAACATCAACATCCATGTAAAGCTCAACGCTTATGACTTGTGATGGCTATAGCTGACTCGGACTCGACGAATGTGTATAGGAAAAATTAACCTATTCAAGTTAATTTAAACACATAGGCACATATTATTTTTATATATTTATTTTTAAAAATATATCCTAGTTTTTAACGTATATATAATATTGCTCCATATTTAGGCGATTGATTTTAATTATCATCCCTTTTCAGGGTTTTACAATCTATATATTGGAAAAAAACCTTGTTTTAGGTGTTTTTAACCTCTCTATCTGCTCTCTTGTATACACAGGTCATTGTGTTGTAGACATACATTTAAGTAATTGAGTTCTTGTTTTTCTTTTAATCGTCGAGTAGGTGGAGGAGAAAAGGGTTCCTTTGACTCCCTAGACTCGTACGATAAAAAAGAGTGAGAAAAAAAATGAAAAATCTGAAGAAGAGCGCTATCACGATACTGCTTATCGCGACAATGTTGATCGCACTGAATCCCATAATCCCCGTACATGCAGTTCAGATCGATACAATTACTGATACTACTGGTGATTATGGTGACACCATCGAGATAACAGGTTCAGGCGTCACAGCCGGTGAAGATGTAAAACTTGGTTGGGACGGTCTGAAGGCATGGGATGGTGAGAAGGGCATTCTGAACAGTTCTGAGGCAGAGGGAGACGGTACCTTTGAGGTCTGGTTCGATGTTCCTGAAGCCGTCGAGGGAGATCACTACCTCTGGTTGAAGGACATGGAGACCGGTGACACATACATGTACCCAACTCCCTTCGTCGTTGTACCCAGGGTCAAGTTTTCTCCATCAAGCGGTTTGTTCAATGACAAAATCACCCTAAAGGGTTACGGTTTCGCCGCTGAAGAGGATATTGAGCCAATAACTTTCGAAGATAGTTATTTTGGTCCTCTTCCTCTATCGACAACACCCTCAACTCCTGAATCCGACGAACTCGGTTCATGGGAGTGCACCTTCAAAGTACCACACAGCGATTACGGGGACTGGGAAGTCTCAGCTACTGATGAGAGTGCCAATACTGGTTTTGATGACTTTACTATCGGTCCTTCGATAGAATTTGATCCTGAAGAAGGGCCTGTCGGAACTGTTGTTGAAATTACAGGGAGAGGCTTCACAGACGGTGAAGTACTTGACGGCGACGAAGTAACGATAGACGGAGTAGTTTGCTACATTTTAAGCGACGACACCGTTGACAGCGATGGTGAATTCAAGATCGAGGTCGTCATTCCTCAGGTAGATGACGAAGACGATTATGACATAACAGTAACCGAAGACGATATCGGGACTGCAACAGCCGACGAGGAGTTTGAAGTCACTGGCCTCGCTGAGATCGAGCTAGACCCAGAATTTGGCGTCCAAGGTTCGACTGTAAGCATCGAGGGTTGGAACTTCACTCAGCTCTCTGGGAAGACGGTCGAGATCTGGCTCTGTGACTATGATACTGAGGCTGAAATCTCTAGGATAACCGACGATCCAGATACAGAATCAAACGGAGAAGTAATAGATACTTTCACGGTCCCGGCTAAATCCTCGGATAAATACAAGATAAAGGCTAAACAGGGTACTTACAACATCGAGGCATTTACATCATTCAGGATCGGCCTCATGATGGTGATACCGACTCCCTCAAGCGGTCCATCTGGAACACAGGTTACCCTCACTGGGACTGGGTTTACAGAAAATGAATATTGGAACGCTACATTTGGGGACATCGCAATCGTTGAGGACGATGATGGTGACGTCACCATAGATTCAGACTTGGAGTTAGATGGTGCAGTACCCACATTCTATGTGCCAACTGTTGATCCCGGTACATACACGCTCTCTGTTTACGACATCGACTCCGAAATTACTGTCGATGTAGATTGGACTGTGACTGCTACTACTGAGGTAGAATTCGACCCGGTTGGTGCCCCAAATGAATACAACGTAACCATTGAGGGCAAGTACTTCAATGCAGACCCAGATGAGGTCGACGTAGACCTTGAGTTTGTACTATACAACATCACATCCGACGGCGAGGCCGATGAAGAATGGGAAATCACCGTCCAAACTGGCTCTGATCCAACAGAGCTAGACGATGATGGTAACTTCACCGGCTGGTGGGTGGTTGAGGACGACGAAACATTGAGCCTAGGCGATTACATATTAAACGTGACCGCTACGGACGCTAACGACATAATGGCACAGGCAACCTTCTCGGTTGTCGAGAAATCGATCGTCGTTGATCCACGCAAGTCCAGCTTCGCAAGGGGCGAGACTGTTGCGTTTGACATCCAGAGCACTTTCACACAGCACAACTCCTACATTGAGATCTATGATCCTGTAGGAGACCTATACTGGACCACTGACGAGATGACAGACGGCACCGGTGCTACAATAGACATGTGGCTCAAGGTCGGTGAACTCCAGACCGTACCCTACTATTACCAGACCGCAGGTGGAAACTCGCTGCTCTTGTTGGAGGATGCCCCCATTGGTACTTGGTCATGGGAGTGGTATGATGAGGATGACGACGAACTCGACAGTGGTACGTTCGCCGTGACCGAAGCAGCCGCTGACGTCCTCTCGGCGCAGCTGGAGGCACTCGGCGGAGACCTGTCGCAGCTGTCCACAGACTTCGAGGCCATCGCCACAGACGTGAGCAGCCTGACAAGCGACGTCGCGTCCCTGGCAGACAGCGTGTCGCAGGCCATCTCAGCAGCCAACGCAGCTAGCAACGCGGTCAGCCAGGTCGCCACAGCTGTCGCCAACGTCGCGGACACCGCAGCCAACGCCGCTGACGCGGCAGAGGACGCGGTGGCGGCAGCAACAAGCGCGCAGGAGGCGGCGGAGAACGCCGGTGCTGCAGCGAGTGGCCTGACGAACCTCGTCTACGGTGCCATAGTCGCATCCTTGGTAGCAGCTCTCGCAGCAATCGTATCCCTGATGCAGATAAGCCGCAGAATCGCGGGTTAGAACTACATCAACAATTCCCTTTTTTCTTTTTTACGATCCCTAATTGTGCTAAATTGAAGGGGGGTAGAGACCCTTTTCCCATGAAGATGGTGCAATTCCTAATAACGCCTAAAACGAGTACATCTCCTAAGAGATAACAGAAATGTATTGATATGGGCTCTAGCTAGTTTCCTCTCAATATCTTCAAGCGAAAAAAAGCTTTTAATTCCAACGCATTTCAGTTTCAAAGGATTCTCAGCACGACTGTTTAAACAAGGAAAGTTAGCTGTTCGACCTAAACTGTATCCTGCTTCATGAGTCAGCGTAACAACCTTCGAATTGATCCATCCATAAGGATAGGCTATACTGTACACATCTGTGTCAAGATTATTTTCTATCCATTCCTTGGAAGTAGTGAGTTCGAACTCAAGCTCCGCTTGCGAGCATCGAATGAAAATGGGGTGATAAACTCCGTGCGATTGAAAATCAACATAATGTTTCATCTCTCCTATTTCCTCTAGGTTGAGCATACTACGCTCTCGATACTCCTTCTCCGGGAAGAACCCATATTTCTCGAAGAGATATGTGTCTTTATCAGAGTTCGACAAGGATTTCAACCATTTATCCTCTCTAACTTCTGATGATTCGATGATGTCATTCCATTGTCTCCTATTTGTGTTGACAAGCCCTGTAGTAAGAAAAATTGTCACAGGTAGCCTATATTTTCTGAAGATTCGTAATAATTCATAATTCGACTTCCAGCCGTCATCAAACGTGATGGCTAAACTATGGACAGGTAAATGTTCGAAGTCGTTAGTCAGGAAGGAATAATGGATATCGCGAAGGCTGACAAAATTATAGTCCTTTTTTAAATACAGTATATGTCTCTCGAACGGGTCGGGTTTAATCTTATGATACAATAGAATCGTTATATTTCGAGAAGTTACAAATCGCCTAAACAATTTGAATAAGGGCAATTGATAGAGAGAAATAAGGACTTGTTTGACCCTATCCTTTATCCTAGAACGATTTTTTTGGTCAGCCAACAATTCAAATCCCTTTTAAGAAATCTTTCAAGTTCCTCCACATCCTCTGTAAATAATCCTGCATAATTGACAAGTTCTTCAGATGAAAGTTCCGATACGCTGTATTCAGGCCTTATCTTTTTATAAAGAACCCTTAAACTTGCAGGCGTGTTTATGCTATTCATATATCCAGAAAGATTTCTCCAAAACCAATTTAACCTCTCAGCGGCTCCCTTTTTAGTCTGGAATCTTGTGGAGGGAGGTACATAGCCTTCGTCTATTTCGAGGAAATGAAAAATCTCCTGGATGAAAGATAAGGGGTCCTCGTCCTTATCTTCATATATTTTTATAAGTATGTTGTCTCGTGGAAAAAAATTCATTAACCGCTTGATCTGCTGGAAGTAATAACCTCTCCTAACTAGATCACTCTCAGGATCAAGATACGATGTAAACGGAACAGTTACTCTATCCCTTTCTCGTGTAGACTGATGGACATAATGGGAATACATCCTATCCAATGGGTCTCGGAGACAACAAATTAACTTCAAATCGGAATTAAAGGAAGCTATTCTGGCTGGCACTGAAGGTTCGAAGATGTAGTTCGCTGTTTTCTCTCCTACTGCCTTTTCGCTTTCCCAGGTATTGAAATAACTCTGTTCCCACCAATCTAACCCTTTTTCATAATTTTCATCGAAGAAATGGGTCTCATCCGACGCCATGAAGATATCAGGGTGTTCTCGGAGACACTGGCTAATCCAGCCCGTGGCACACCGAACGGCGCCTATTATTAGAAAATTTGGGAGCATCTGTACTATCTCATTTTTATTACATTATAAACGATGTCCATAAACTATCCTTTTAACATTCAAACCTTTGTAGTAACGTGATCAACTTGGGAAAGATAAGAATAGTTTACATTCCCCAAACAAAGGTGCTTGAGCACCAAAAAAAAGGTTTGAAATGGGGGGCTGATATCATGTTCGAAAATCTAAAAAAATCTGTTAGTTCAAATTTCGAGCTCATACCCCATCACAGCCTAGAAAACTTCCCTGAAGCTGAAATATTCCATTTTCACAACGTTAACTCTACAATACCACGAAGACAATTCTTTGGACGGACCATTGCTCGAAAGTATCTTCCCCAAAACAGAAAGTCGGTTATTGCTGAACTTGTCGAGGTCAACGAAGGTACACGAATCACAGGAGGAATCAGAGGTTGGTCAAAAATAGAACAAAAAGAAATGTTAAAACATTTTCACGCAATTCACGTTGGTAACGCGAGAATGAAAGAAGTAATAACGCATCCAAATGTTTTCGTCTGTCATGCGGGCATCGATCGTGTCCTCTTTTCGCCTTCAGAGGAGAAACCTGATTCCTTCTCCATCTGCTGGGCTGGTGACTCCGAGAAAGAGGTCAAGAACTATGAGTCATTAAAAGACCTAGGGTTCAACCTCAAAACCGCTACACGAAAAAATTACAGACCACATAACGAGATGCCAAATTTCTATCGATCCTCATGCGTTTACGTAAACCTATCGTCGTCGGAAGGATTCTGTAGACCAATGGTAGAGGCCGCTGCATGTGGGCTACCTGTTGTTAGCACGAACACGGGCGTAGCTCCCGAATTGTTAGATCCTCACTGGATAATAGATGAGGACCCTAAAAGACCTGGAGTTATCAAGGAATTTCAAAACAGAATCCAAGAGCTCAAAGAGGATCCCGAGATGACCTGGACCGTAGGACGCCAAAATAGGGAGAGAACAACGCAGTTCTCATGGTCACAGGTGGCTAAACAATTTGAGGATATGTGGTACAGCTTGGTAAAGTCGTAGATGAAAATCTAACTTAAAATGTTCGCTCTTTCCTAATGTCATGTAGACAGTGAGGTGTACACGTTGCAGGTAACTGTGCTGGGAATCGATGGTCTGGACCATGGCCTCGTTGAGGAACTGGGCTTGAACAATTTAAGGCAAGCCGCACACGGCGTGCTATCGATACCAGATGAGTGCTACAGGGAGCTCGCTGAGGGCGGTAGGTCTCCCTGGACACCACTCTGCTGGCTGACAATTTTAACGGGCCAAGTGCCCCCCGAGGAATACAGGATGGCCCGGAACATCCAGTTCGACAACAACCTGTTGGAGGCCATCAGGTGGCACCTAGGCAGGTACCTCGGCTTTGTCAAAGGGAAGAGGAAGATACTCTGGAAGCTAGGATTCAAGCCCAGTAGGGCCAAAACCTCCATAAAGAAGGATCCCATCGCCAGGACCCTCCCGAACATTTTCGACCTGATAGAGGAACCCATAGCCTTCAACGTTCCCACGTACAGCGAGAACTGGAGGATCAACCCCATGAAGAAGCTCATGAACCGCCTGGAGCTCCTCCCCTACGCCGACGAGGAGGACAGGCTGATGAAGGCCTACGTCTCGTCTGTCTTGGGCAGGGTAGTGGACTACGACCTCATGATGGCCTACACGCGGGTCCTGGACAATTACGGCCACCAGATGTATGGCTCGGAGCAGTACATCTACAGGTACAGGATGATGGACCTGTTCGTGAAGGAGGTGTCGAGGAAGATCGACGGGCTCCTCCTCATCGTTTCCGACCACGGTTTCCGGAGGCTAGAGGGCACGGAGCACGGAGGAGAGCACTCGGACCACGCCTTCTACTCAACGAACATTGCCATGGACGTGCCCATGAACTCGTTAACCGACGTGTACGCACTGGTGAAGAGGGCTTTAGAAACGTAGGCGTAAACAAAGCGCGATAAATCGGCACAGCACATAAAAACTGCAGGCAATTATTCCCCTACATGGACCAGACTGAGAAGAACCCCGACCCGACCCAGGAGGCAGTCGATCTCACCTCGTTCGATCTCGATCTGCTGCTCGGACTCTTCGTCAGCGTGCTCTCGGCAAAGGCCTGGCAGTACATGGGCATCAGGCTCGCGCCCGGCAAGGAGGAGATGGAGAAGGACCTGGTGAAGGCCGCGACCGCCATCGACTGCGTCTCCTTCCTCGTAGATAGGCTCGCGCCGAACATGTCGGAGAGCGACGCTGGTAGGCTCAAGGCGATGGTGTCAGATCTCCAGATCAACTACGCGAAATGGGCCTAGACGCTTCTACGATTCCAAAAAAATAAGTTAAAAGTGGAGGGCCGCGAGGACCTAGACTTTCACCTTGTCTAGGTATAGCTTCCTCTTGTATAAAACGCCCATGACGTCTGCAGCCCTCTCCGGAGTGGTGTAAACAGGCACCATCTGGGCCTCCATCACCTTCGCCGACTCTGGTTCCACGTCCGCTGCAGGGTCGATGACGATCACGGGCTTGTCGTACTTCTTGTAGGTGGTGATGAGCTGGCCGTTGAGCCACTCGATCATCCCCTGCAGGTCCTCGGAGGCGACGTCTGGGAACATCGTCTTAAGTATGGCTGTGCCCAGGCCGATGGTGACCATGCCGTGGATCTCGGGCTGCTTGAGCACGATCTCCGGGCTCTTGAGGAAGCTGTTCATGTCCAGCGTCGCTGTGAGGTCTACCGGGTTCTTGGGGTTCCCGAAGGCCGGTATCACCCCCAGGATCTCCTGCTGGGCCTCCTCGCTCAGTGTGGGCACGTTCATCCCGTTCTGGATGAGCCGGTCCGCGGTCTCAACGGCGACTCCGCCGCTGTTGCTGACGATGCCGATGTTGGGCCCCTCGGGGAGCTTGCAGTAGAGGAGCCCCTTGATGAAGTCGAACATCTCCCCGGCGTCCCCCGCTCTGATAACACCGGCCTGCTTGAAGGCGGCCTCGTAGACGTTGTCGCTACCGGCGATGCTGCCAGTGTGGCTTGCTGCGGCCTTGGAGCCTGCCTCGGTGACGCCGACCTTGATGACGACGATGGGCTTCTCCGGAGTGATCTTCTTTGCCTCCTCGTACCACCTGCGTCCGCTCTTGAGGCCCTCGATGTACATGCAGATCAGCTTGGTGTCGGGGTCCTCGCCGAAGTACTTCAGGTACTCCCAGCCCTTCAGGTCGGACTCGTTGCCGCTACTGATGAACTTGCCGACGCCGATACCAAGCGCCGCTGAGCGCAGGTAGAGCTGGAGGCCGTAGCCGCCGCTCTGGCTGATAAACGCGACATCGCCCTCCTCGCTGAGGAAGGGCACCATGAGGGCGCTGAGCTTTCCGGGGCTGCTGGTGACTCCCATGCAGTTGGGGCCGATGAACCTCATCTTCCCAGCGGCGGTGTCCCTGATCTGCTGGATGGCGTTGGCGCCCTCCTCCCCGGTCTCACTGAAGCCGCTGGTGATAACGACGGAACCCTTCACGCCCTTCGCCACCATGTCTTCAAAGACGGAGGGGACGAACCGTGCCGGGACGACCACGATCGCGGAGTCGACCTCCCCGGGGACTTCCCTCACGTTGGCGTAGCACTTGAGCCCCAGGATCTCCTCAGCCCTCGGGTTGACGGGGTATATCTCCCCCTCAAATCCGCTCTTCTGGATGGCGGCCAGCAGCATGTGGCCCCACTTGAAGGGGTCGGTTGAGGCCCCGATGACCGCGATGCTCTTAGGCATGAGAATCTTATCGAGAGCTTCTTTCGCTTCCATAACGATGCAACCTTTTGAAATGTTTCATCAGTGAATGCACCCATCCCTATATAAGATTAATTTCAGGACCGCCGCCAACGAACCCTCGGAGCACCAACAGAGCAGCGCGTAAAAGGCGCAGGTTTTATATAGACATCAGAATTAGGAGCAGTGCCCCCGACACAGCAATGTATTTAAAAACAGATTGGCGTACATATCCGTCGATAGAGGTATCCACATGGTCAATTTCCTAGATTTGAACTACTGGAAGCAGGTGGAGACGATCGCTAATGGCGACGAGGAGTTCGAGATCAAGACCCGAGGCTTCATCGCTTCCTTCACCTTCAGGGTCACCGAGGGCGCAGACCTCCCCGCCGTATACGTAAAGTTCGACAACGGCAAGGTCGCCGAGGTCAGGGAGCTAGGCTCAGACGAGAAGACCGACTTCACATTGGAGGGACCTTATGATGTCTGGACCCAGGTGAACAAGGGCGAGATGGACGGCGCCAACGCGATCATGACGCGGATGCTCCAATTCAAGGGCAACATGAGTGCCATCATCAGGTACAGCAAGGCGTTCCTCAGGCTCTTCCAGCTCATGCAGGAAGTACCCGTGGAATACTAGGCTCCTATACCCTAATCTCTTTTAAAACCCGATCTCACTTCGAAAAATTATTTTTATTTTTTATTTTTGTGTCTTAAAAACTTTGAAAATAACTTCGAACATTAATTACGATTTTGACAAGAATTAAGTATAGTCTGTTCAGGTTATGTGTATAAAGGGACGATATTGATAAAGAAAACCTTCCGAAAAATACTAAAAAAATATAAGATGATCAGTAATTACTTTTCGTCAAAATACGGGAGTTCACAATATTCGAAACTATTTTCTGATGTTGAAGGATATTGCATGTTTATAGGCTATCCAAGAAGCGGACACAGCTTAGTAGGTTCTCTTCTCGACGCCCATCCCAACATGGTGTTCGCCCACGAGCTAGACGCATTGAAGTATATACGTTCGGGATTCTCTAAGGACCAAATATATTACCTAATATTAGAAAATTCACGCAACTTCACGTCAACTGGTCGCAAGTGGCGCGGCTACTCATATGAAGTCCCGAACCAGTGGCAAGGCAAATTTAGAAAATTAAGGATCATCGGCGATAAAAAGGGAGGCAGAAGCACGAGGCGATTAGGGGCAGATCCTTCTCTACTCGAGGTTCTTCGAAGAATAATCGATTCTGATATAAAGTTCATACACGTGATTAGGAACCCTTACGACAACATCAGCAGGATCTTCATCAGAGGTCGTGTAAAATACGAAAGCGTTCTAGCCCACAGTATTCCAAGCTATTTCGAATTGTCCGACACCATTGTTAACCTTAAGAAAGGGATGAACGACAAAGAAATGCTCGATGTGAGGCTGGAAACCCTCATCCAAGACCCGACGGAGAGCTTGGGGAAGATATGCGCTTTCCTAGGAGTCGACGCTTCTGGTGATTACCTAGATGATTGTGCAAGTATTGTGTTTAAGACTCCGAAAAAGAGTCGTCACGACGTTGAGTGGGACCCCGAATCCATTGATGAGGTGAAGAGGAGGATGAGGGCCTATCCTTTCTTGAAAGGCTATTCTTTTGATAGTTGAATTATTTAGGATTCATGTGCAAGTTTTCAATACCGAGACTATCTTGTTTCTAATTTTGGATATTTTTCTGTACGAACCGTTGAGTGGTAATCAATGCATTTGCGCGGATGCCTTTAAAAAAGGAGGAGTATATCCGTATTTTTCAATAATAAATCTCTCTTTCTCTTCTACTAATTTTATTGTCTCATCATCGTAATAATAACTTGATTTTTCATGTTTTGATGTATTAATTTTTTTCTGAGAGCTATTATAAATTTGTTTAATAACCGCGTTATCTATACGGTATCCTGCTAACTTTAATGCATTTACCAAGTCAGATTCTAGAAACTCTGTTTTAATAGTAAAATTAAGAAGATTATTATCATTATCGTACTGAATGAGTGTGTATATATCTTTGATTTCATTTTCATTAAGTGCCCAATTTTTCAAATACCTACAACAATAACGATAAGTCATGAAACCTGCAAAGTTACTAATAGAGCTTTCATGATAGCCCTCACCCAATTCTTGTTTTCTATAGGGACTGCATACTAATTTTAACCAGTCTCTAAACGACATCGGATCTTTATAGTCCTGATAAGTTGATGACCATAACCCTGAAGGATTATTTATTACATTCCTGATGGATTTTAAATTTCCTCTACGTAGATATCTTTTAAATCTTTTCACTCTGCTCGATGTTAGTCTCTTATATAATCCGCCTCTATTTTCTATTCCAGAAGCCCACAGAGAAACATACCAATCCCATGGATTTCTAATTGAACCCAAAATATATTTTTCTGTGTCATAGTCAGTTAACCAATCATGTTTTTTGCCAGAACTATATCCATTAAAATGGTTTGATAAAAGCGATGCAATATGTGTGCCCCCTGTCTTCTGCATATGTATGTAAATTAGTTTGTCTGTAAATATCATAATCCTGCTGACCTAAGAGATGTTTGAATTCCATGTTAGATATGCTTTGCGCGCTGGGTGCTAGACTTTCGCTAAATCTAGTTGATTTTATTTTGATAAAAACTTTGTAATATCGCTCCACGGTAAGGTTTATATTTAACGTTGTTATACTTAACATTGTTAGTATAATGTGTCCTCGAAGAACCCGTAGAATGAGATATGGTCCTCCCCATCATCGGTCATTGCCCGAGAGGGGCTGGATACAGTTCCTCCTCCTCAAGGTGCTTCATGAGGCGCCGATGCACGGCTACCAGCTCATCGAGTCCATGGAGGCCCGAGAGTACGTAGAGTCGGGACGGTTCGAAACCGGCTCCATCTATACGATACTTAACAGGATGGAGAAGAGGGAGCTGCTCGACTCTGTCAAGAGCGAGGGGGAGACCGGCAGGATACGGAGGATATACAACATCACAAAGGTTGGCGAGGAGGCCCTGAAGAGGGGCCTCGAAGGCGTCATCCAGAGGAAGGCGCTGATGGACGAACTCGCCGAGTACTACCACAGGAATTTCGGGGATAACATGGTACCTGAAGAAAAAGAAAAGAGGTGAAGTGATTGCACAGGCAACATGGACGTCCAATGGGCTTCCGACGCAGGCGAATATTCATGTCTGTTGAGGAGGAGATCGAGATGCTCGAGAAGGGGAAGGAGCACCTCGAGACACAGCTCAAGAACGTCAACGAGAGACTGGAAAAGCTGAAGGCGTAGAACCCGGGAAGGTCGTGCACGCCCTCAGCTTCCAGAAGATATCCCCTTTTTTAACTTATTTAAATGCCCGCACATTCAAACAGGAATATTAAGTAATTTCTCAACACGCGTGGAGATTGCCCACAGAGAATCTTATCCACGGATATTGAAAAAGAGCCCGCCGCGTGGATGTCATGATGTTCTCAAGGATTGAAACGGAGGCCAGGACTCGTAGTTCAATTTGGTGGTGGTTCTCCGAGGGCCTTTTCTGGGGAAGTCCTCGGCACGTCATCGAAGATGCAGCAGCCGATGTGGGTGCAGCATGGTCTCCTGAACTTATTGAGGCATGTGGCACATGGCTTCAAATTGGATTCCTTCCTCAATACCGGGGCGTGGCGATATATATTTTACGACATAACGGTCTCAAAATATATGCTTTAGTCCCAAATGGAACAGGATGGTTTCCTTGAATCTGCGTTGTTACTTCTCAGTATTTTTCCAACACGTGTGGTTTATTAATAATCACAAAGTCAGATCCAACTTGGTGGTATCTTAATATACTGCGAAAAGTGCGGAGCCCGGGTAAGTGAGGACGAATCGTTCTGTCCCTCCTGCGGTACGCCAGTAAAATCCGTTTCAACTAGGCGAGTGAGGAGGGTCCGCAGGGACCGTAGGGAGGACGAGCTCTGCTTCGGCGAGGAGCCCAAGGGAGACCCGCTGGGCATCGTCGGCTTCGGCCTGTTCCTTCTCGTCGTGGGGCTGGTCTTCCAGATGAATACGGGGGTCCACACGGACTTCTTGAGTTGGGTTCGGAGCATGGCTGATTCCGAGGCGTTCGTCATGCCACCGA
The DNA here is from genome assembly GCA_020346605.1 of Candidatus Bathyarchaeota archaeon. GTDB lineage: Archaea > Thermoproteota > Bathyarchaeia > TCS64 > TCS64 > BS750m-G28. The sequence continues at coordinate 2,223,486 of CP070784.1, forward strand.
GGGCGCTGATCAACAGCGCCGTGCTCTTCTTCGGCCTCATCGGCCTCTCCAACTTCCTGGAGGCGGCCATCAGGTTCCTGGTCGACAAAGATCCGGGGAGGATCACGACGGACGTCCTCTCCGGCGTGGGGTTTCTGGCGTTCGCCTACATCATAAACCTATGGTCTCTCGGTTCCATCACCTGGACGATGGTGGTAGCATACCAAGCGATAATCATCGGAGTTCTGGTGATACTCGGCTCGTTCATCAGGCACTCGCTCTGAGAGCAGCCTGCATTTTACCCTTTCCGTGACATCCTCGAGACTGAACTCGCATGAATACTACTTGATACTAAGCTTCGAGTTGATGGGATGAAAAGGGGAGGGGGCTAGACCTGTTCCTTCAGCAGGCTGCCCAGTGTCTGGATGCCCTCGACGATGTCGTCCTCGGCGGGAAGGCTATAGTTGAGCCGTATGTAGTTGTGGACGGGGCCCGAGAAGAAGTTGCTGCCGGGGATGTAGGCGACGCCCCTCTTGACGGCGTCCATGAGGAGCTCAGTGGTGTCGACGTGCTCCGGCATCTTCACCCAGAGGAACAGCCCGCCCTTGGGGTCGTTCCACTCCGCCCCCTCGGGGAAGCTCACCTCCATGGTCTCCAGCATCAGGTCCCTCTTCTTCTTGTACACCTCGATGATCTTTGGTATCTGCTTTGCCACGTCTCCCCTCCTCAACATCTCGGCGGCTATATATTGGGAGAGCCCGTCGTTGCAGATGCTGATCCTGCTCTTGGCCTCAGACATCTTGGCGATGAGCTCCTGGGGCGCGGTCAGCCAGCCGATCCTCATGCCCGGCGAGACGATCTTGGAGAAGGTGCTTGTGTACATCACCCTCCCCGACTTGTCCATCCCGGCCAGCGGGGTCGGCATGGGCCCCTCGAAGCTGATGTAGCCATAGGGGTTGTCCTCGAAAATGAGAAAGTCGTGCTCCTCCGCCAGCTCCAGGATCCTCTTCCTCCTCTCCGTCGGCAGTTTGGTGCTGGTGGGATTCTGGAAGCTGGGGATGACGTAGAGTAGCTTCACCGCCCTTCCTTTCTCCTTCAGCTTCTTCAGGTCGGCCTCAAGGGCGTCGACCTCCATGCCATCAGCGTCGATGGGGACCTCCAGGAACTCGGGGCTCATCTGCTTGAAGGCGGAGAGGGCCGACAAGTAGGTGGGCCTCCCGATCACCAGAAGGTCCCCCTTGTCCACGAAGACTCTCGTCACGAGGTCGATGGCCTCTTGGGAGCCCGTCGTGACGATGATCTCCTTGCCAGGATCGGCGTCGATGTCGGCCTCCGCCATGAACTTCGCCAGCTCCTCCCTGAGCTTGGGCATCCCTACGGTGCTCCCGTACTGGAGCATCTCCGCCCAGGCCTCAGGCGGCGCATCATTGAAGATGAGCTTCGTTTCCGCCACGGGCATCGAGGGGACGTCGTAGAGCCCCCCAGTCATGGAGATGATCTTCTTCCCCTGCTTCGCGAGCTCGAAGGCGGCGAGGACCACCGTCGTGATCACGCCGGGTTGGAAGGTCTTGCCCAGTTTCGAATAGAACTTTTCGTAGTCCACCAAATTCATCACGCTTTCAACAGTCTATACGGGTATAAATCTCTTTTAGGGCTCGCAGGATATTGTGAGTTCTTGTCGAAGGGTGACAGCCTCAGGGCTCCAATTTGAGGGGCTCGGATCTGCCCCGCTGCAGTGTGCTCAGATGTATCGAGCGAGGTGCTGCTCCGCCAGCTTCCGCTCCGTTACATCGCGGATGAAGAGGACAGAGCTGACAATCTCTCCTTCGGGTTCACGCACCGGGTAGACCGACTCTTCCACGTAGAGGCTGTTCCCATCGCTGTCGAACCTGAGGTAGACCATGGAGACGCTCTTATCTGTCTCCAGCATCCTCAGCAGCGGGCAGGCGTCGCCGTGGAGCTCGCAGGGCACGTTCCTGCCGGCGAGGATCCCGTGGCAGGTGTCGGCCTCTGGGGTGGTGTGGTGCTCCAGGATCCAGCTCAGGGCGGCGCTGTTGGACTCCACGATGGTGAAGTCGTCTATGTCGACGATGAAGATGGGGTCGCCGACGCTCTCGAAGATCGTCCTGTAGTGCTCGATGGTGTCCTCAAGCGTCTCCTCCCTGTTGACGCCGTCGAACACCAGGGCGATGCTCCTCGCCAGTCCCTCGAGGAAACCTATCTCCTCTGGGTGGAAGCGGCCCGGAGCTGTGTCGTTGAGCTGTATGAGCCCCATGGTCTCTCCGCTGTGGCGGATGGGTATCAGTGCTACCGACTCGTAGCCCTCGGCGTTGCAGGTGTTCCTCGTCGCGGTGAGGAGGTCCTCTTGCGGGGTGCTCCCGAGGAGCTCCGTGGTCGAGTTGGTCCAGAAGCTCCCGCCATCGGTGAAGAAGGGCTTGGACGGGTCGAACCTTCCGCGCAGGATGTTGCCGCACATGCACTCCAGCGCGGGGTCTCCCATCTCGTCCCTCAAGAGCTGCCCCTCCAAGTCGAGGGCGCAGAGGCTGTTCTCCATAAGGATATGCGTGTCGGGGAAGCCGTCGAAGACGAAGTAGGGATAGTCATTGTCCTCTTGAAGCCGTATCCCCACGGCGTCGACGCCCGTATACCGCCTAAGTATGCTGAGGATCTCGACTAGCGCTCCCTCTCTCCCCAGATAGTCGCCGAGGACGTGGAGGACATCGATTGTTACAGCCTTCCTCCTTGCCTCCCACCAGTCCGCGACTGACCTCTTTATCACACTCAGAAACGCCTCGACGTTCTTGAAGGCCATCTCTTCTATTATGATTTCATTCACACCGGCC
>CP070784.1:2226407-2254666 GCA_020346605.1 Candidatus Bathyarchaeota archaeon
GTCTGAACCCGCACCCCGTCTTCTCTAGCTTCCGCCCTACTTCACCGGAACTGTAGTATGAGAAGAAGTCGAATCCGTAGTACTCCACCTCCCGTGGCTTGACATTCTGGATGGCGGCTTCAACCATTGTCACAGCATTATCGCCATCGTAGACTCCGATCTCCATGATCTTCCTGCAACGTTTCTCTCTGATGTACTCATTCAGATACGAATGCGAGCCATACCAGGGCACTTCAACAACCCACTCGGAGAAGTAGGAATGTGTGATGAAAAATAAACCTAGGTGTCAATCACCTGAGGGATTCGAGGAAGGTCATGATGACCTGTTGCAGACGATCGATGTTCCATGAGTATAGGCCAAGGTCGTGTCCATACTCCTCCAAGTAGACATGAAAGGCATGGGGCATCAGTGACAGTGCGTATTCGACTTCTTCGTCTGACATGATGGCTCCTTTTCGCATGTTGCCTTAGAGGATGATGACCGGGCAGGAGATGTGCGCGTGCGCGCTCATATTTAATCTTGAAGCCATAATAGAAGTCCCATTTGAGCCCACATGCGATTTCCAGCTTGCTCGAAGACCACCGAGTATGGACTGTCCATTACTTCATCTGTAATTTCGTACCCCCTATGAGCGGGAAGGCAATGCATGACTATCGGTTGTTTGGCTAAATCAACTTTATTATGGGTGTTCATGACGATGCAGTCCGGTTTAGCCTTGGATACCAGCTTCGTGTTCACCTGGAAGGGGGGGAAGGCCTCCATCCTCTTCTTCTTCTCCTCCTCCATGCCGGCGCTCACCCAGACGTCGGTGTAAATGACGTCAGCTCCAGCGACACCGCTCACCGGGTCGTGGGAGACGGTGATCTCAGATCCGTTGTGCTCCTCTATCTTGGCCAGTATCTCGTGTGAGGGACTGTACTTGGGATGATCCGGGCAGACGACGGTCACACCCATCCCCATGGAGGAGCAGCCTATCATCGTCGAGTTGGCGGTGTTACAGCCACCGTCCCCGACGTAGGCGATCTTCAGCCCCTCCAGCTTTCCCTTGTACTCCTTGATGGTCAGGAGATCCGCGAGGTTCTGGCAAGGGTGGTAGACCTCGGTCATCCCGTTTATTACCGGGATCGTCGCAGCGGATCCGATCCGCTCTATGTCCTCCTGTTTCAGCACGCGCGCCATGATGCAGTTCACATATTTGTTCAGGTTCTTGATGCCGTCCTCGAGGGTCTCGCTCCTAGTGAAGTTGCCCCCCTCGATGCTGTAGAAGATGGCGTGGCCTCCCATCAGGTTCATCCCTGCCTCGAAGGATATCCTCGTCCTCAGGGACGCCAGTTCGAAGAGCATGATTAGCGTCTTGTTCTTCATGGCGTCGCCGTACTTCGCCGGATCCGCCTTGATCTTCTCTGAGAGATCCAGAATCCCGTCGATCTCATTCCTCGTAAGGTCGAAGTCGCTCAACAGATGCATATTGATTCACTACTTACAGAATGTAGAAAATATATGAGAGACTAGAAGTCGCCCGTGGGCACCGGGACGACTTTCTTCTGCAGCTCCTTGATGCCCTCCTTGGCGATCTTCCTCTTCAGGTTCCAGGCCGAGACGCTTGGCAGGCCCCACAGGTTGATGAAACCCACGGCGTCGCCCTGATCGTAGTGCGTGTTGATGTCGAAGCTGGCAAGGTTGTAGTCGTAAAGGCTGAGGGGCGACTCGCGCGCCACCGGTTTGGCTGAACCCTTGTAAAGCTTCATGGTCACGGTGCCAGTCACGTTCTCCTGTGTGCTGTCGATGAAGACGTCGAGATCCTGCTTCAGCGGGTCCACCCAGAGCCCCTGGTAGACGATCGTGGCCCACTTGTCCTCCACCTGGAACTTGAAGCTCTTCTGGTGCTTCGTGAGGACCATCTTCTCGAGGTCATCGTGAGCTGTCAGTATGATCTCTGCCCCGGGGACCTCGTACGTCTCACGGGTCTTCAGGCCGACGACGCGGTCCTCCATGTGCTCGATCCTGCCGATCCCGTGCCGTCCTCCCAATAGGTTGAGCTTCTGGAGGATCTCGACCGGACCGTGGTCTACCCCGTCTATACTCACGGGCACACCCTTCTGGAACCCCAGTTTGACGTATTCTGGCTCGTTCGGGGCGTCCCTCACGTCGACGGTCCACTCCCAGATATCATCAGGTGCAATCTGATCAGGATGCTCCAGTATCCCCCCCTCGATGCTGCGCCCCCACAGGTTCTGGTCGATGCTGTACGGGCTGTCAGCCGTGACGGGCACTGGCACCCCGTGCTGCTTCGCCCATGTTATCTGGCTGTGCCTGTCGAACTTCCACTCCCTCACGGGGGCGATGACCTTCAGGTTGGGGTTCAGCGCCTTGAACGTCAGGTCGAACCGCACTTGATCGTTCCCCTTACCCGTGCACCCGTGGGCGACGGCCTGCGCATCCTCCATCTCGGCCACCTCGACGACCTTGCTGGCGATCAGTGGCCTGCTGATGCTGCTGCTTACGGGGTATGTTCCCATGTAGAGGGCGTTCGCCTTGATGGACAGGAAGACGTAACCTTTGGCAAACTCCTCCTTTGCATCGAACGTGTAGTGGTTGAGGACGCCAAGGCTCCACGCCTTCTCCTCGACCGCCTTCAGGTCCTTTCCCTGACCCACGTCCAAGATGCAGCTGATGACGTCCATCTTGTACTCCTCCTGGATCCACTTCAGCATCATGGACGTGTCAAGGCCGCCCGAATAGGCTAGAACAACCTTCTCTTTTGCCATTATGGACATACTCCTTAGTATGGAATAGGAACTAGGCTTTGAGACATAGCTATATACTTTATGACATACATGTTACAAATATGGGAGACCAAGGCTCAGATAGGACAAAGTCGGTGGCACAGCTCGTCAGAGAGACGATCCAGATGCGCCCATCCATCACGGACGCCTTGAAGATGCAGATCGTAAACTATTCTGCCCTCGCACGGATGCTCCAGACGGAGATAGGCGAAGGGAGCCTGGAGGCCGTGAAGGCCGCCATCATAAGGGTCAGCGAAGAGCTTGAGACCGAAAAGGGGTTGCAGGAGGAGAAGGTCCTCTCTATCCTCAGGAAGTCGGTGGTACGTCTACAGGACAAGATAGCCGTCATCATATCTCCGAAGGAGCTCGAAATCCCCTACATCGTCACGGCTTACCTGACAGACAGCTACGTCTATGTGGTAGACCAGACACTGCTCAAGGAGAAGCCTCTAGAATTCGCCCAGTTAAACAGCAACCTCGTGGCACTAATCCTTATCAGCCCCCCAGTCGTCGAGAGCACGCCGGGTTTCGTAGCTTTCCTGAGCTCGCTGCTCTCCAGCAGGGAGATCAACATCGTGGAGTTCATCAGCTGCTCCACAAACACTGTGATAGTCCTAGACCAGAAGGACGCACTGACCGCTTTCTCCCTGCTCCAGAACTTCACGTAATCTCCGAGTACATAAACCATATATTAACAAAAGGTTTACAACCAAGAAGGAGTCTAAAGAATAAGAATGGCAGAGATTTGCCCCGTCTGCGGCCTGCCCAAAGACCTCTGCGTGTGCGAGGAGATGAGCAAGGAGCAGCAGCGGATACGGATTCGACTCGAGACCCGCAAGTGGGGGAAAAAGTGGACCGTCATCGACGGCATAGATTCTAAGGAGATGAAGCTCAACAAGCTGGCTAGCGCGCTCAAGTCAAAGTGCGCCTGCGGTGGGACGGCCAAGAACGACCAGATCCTCCTCATGGGGGACCATCGCGAGACTGTCAAGGAGGAACTCATAGAGCGAGGCTTCCCCTACGAGAACATCGAGGTCCAATAGTTTGGATGTCCTGAAGGGATTACTAGAGACCCTCAGGATTTTAAAGTACAGGGCCCCACAGCCGAAGTTCTGTCCTGTATGCAAGAGCCACGAAATCTACTCAGAATCGGTTATAGGCATACTCCCCACAGTCTACAGATGCAAGGAATGCGCATACGTAGGCCCCCTAGTGCTGGAGATCGAGCCCGAGGACGAGAATCGGAAAAAAGGTTCCTCCGTCATCCCGGATTCCTAAAGTGAAGGGCCGCGAAGAAACCAGTTTCAGTCCCCTCTCTCAGAGGGTAATCAGGGGATTTAAATAACCTCCAGACCGAAAGCAGAGTGGACCACATGAGCTCGGAGCAGATGGAATACTACAAGGTCAAGTATCAGGCCTTAGAGGACCTGCCAGGCGTCGGGCCGGCCACTGCCTCCAAGCTCAGAGAGATAGGCTTTAAAACTGTTGAGGTCGTCGCAACGGCGACCACCCACGAGCTCGTGTCAGCCGGCATAGGGGAGGCAACGGCAGAGAAGCTCATCACCGCCGCCAGGAAGTCGATGGCGATAACCTTCGTGCGGGGCGACGAGCTGGTGAAGCTCAGGAGCAGCATGCGGCACCTCACCACAGGCTGCGTGAGCCTCGACAGGCTTCTGGGAGGAGGGATCGAGTCCCAGTCCATCACGGAGTTCTACGGAGAGTTCGGGACGGGCAAGTCCCAGATCTGCCAGCAGCTCTGCGTCACGGTCCAGCTCCCGTACGAACGGGGAGGTCTGGAGGGTGGAGCCCTCTACATCGACACCGAGAACACGTTCCGCCCCGAGCGTATTGAGCAGATCGCGCCCAGGTTCGACTTGGACCCCGACGAGGTCCTGAAGAAGATCATCTTCGCGGAGGCTTACACCTCCAACCATCAGGTCGTGCTCTTGGAGAACGCCGACGAGGTGATCAAGGAGAACAACATCCGCCTAATCGTCGTGGACAGTGTCACCAGTCACTTCAGGAGCGAGTACCTTGGTAGGGAGATGCTCGCTCCCAGGCAGCAGGAGCTCAACAAGCACCTGCACAAGCTCATTAGGCTGTCTAGGGCGTTCAACACGTCGGTCGTGGTCACAAACCAGGTGATGGCCCAGCCTGACGCCTTCTTCGCGAAGGTGGTGCGGCCTGTCGGCGGCCACGTGATGGGCCACACAAGCCACACCAGAATATTCCTAAGGAAGGGACGCAATAACTTGCGCATAGCGAAGCTGGTGGTCAGCCCCTTCCTCCCAGAGGGGGAGACACCGTTGAGGATAACGGGAAGAGGCGTGGAGGGAGACGAAGATATCTAGGAAACGAGGTTTGATGTCATCGAAGAAGTCGAAGAACGACATAATGAACTTTTTCGGGACCCTTTTCGGACGCAGATTCTCAGAAGCGGAGAGGGCCCTTGAGATAGTGAAGGAAAACAGTTTCGGGAATGCAGATTTCAAGGAGGGCTACATCAATGCCCTGGAGGGCCTGCTCATGTCTTACCGCTCCGGAGACGAACGGGACTTCCTTAACCGGGCTCCCTTCGACAAGAAATCGATGCAGAAGTACAAGGAAGAGTTCAAGGACTTCTTGGAGAACGGCGTCCACTCGCCCTTCGACGTTGGCTTCTTCCTGGCCTGGTCCGACTTGGTCCAGTACCGGCTCAGCACGGAGAAGAAGGGCTAGAGTATCGTCTGGAACAGCGTATAAAGGAGCACCCAGACCATCAGCCAAGTGAAGAAGAAGACCCCGAGACCGATCTTAAGCCCCCTGTTCCTGTCCACGCCGTTCATGTTGGCCGTTATATCCGATAGCACCATGTAGACGATGGAACCAGCCATGAATATGATCGATCCCTCAACGTTGAAGTACTGCTGTACGGCTATGGCTGCAACGGCGAGGACCAGCGCCGCGCCGGCCTTGATCCACCAGATCTTCTCAGACGCCTTCATCGCGTTCCCCCAGAGAGTACATCTCATAATCAAAAGGACCGTATATAAGTGATTACCCGTCAATAAACAGCTTTGAATCCTGTTTTCTCCCTTTATAAGCCTAAATAGGTCGGAAAGTTGATAGGATACGTAATTAAGCCAAAGAAAGGAAATAGAAAGAATTCAGCTTGAAGAGTGTGAAAGTCTCCAGTTTTTATCGTTTTTCGAAGAATCAGAGATGCCAAACCTTCAAAAGGTGACCGTGCAGTAGTTTAATGACGCTTTATTCAAGTTGGGCCCTGTGATATGTTCCCCTGATCCATTGTTCTAATACCTCATAAGAATACTTTAGCTACCTTCATAATGCCTTTATTAATTCTACTCCGAATCATAGGACGTTCGGAGGATAGAGTCTTTAAATGTCGCTAAAATGGCTCAAATTTAGGAGTCGGAAGGCGCCATGCATCGCACCGTGCATATTTCTGCTCTTGATTGTGTTCTTAGCACCTATCGTTTATACTTCGGCCAGAAATGACTGGCAGAAAGACGACATTGGTGACAGAAAGAGCTTGGTGAAGAAACCGGTGGATCCTGTCTTTATCAACTTCCTGGTAGACGAGAATAATCAAAACCCCAGCTATGGTTCTGCTGGAGATGATCAAGGATCGCTGGACATTGACATAGGTGAATGGTGGAGATTGGATTACTCCCTTGAGGCGGGGAAGAAGTATCACGTATTTCTTGTCGGAGATTGGATCTGCAACGAGACAGAGCCTCAAACCGACTATGACATAAAGACGACGTATCCAGACGGTTCATCCATATGGAACACCGAGTCGGCGGGACTCCCTGAGCAAGTGGCGAACGACGACGATCATCAATACTTTGTGCCACCAATGACCGGAACCTACCGATTTGAGATCTTCAACGACGACAGGGACAGCAAAGCCTGCGAGCCCGCCATCTTCATGCTGATCGAGCACATCGATGTGAACACCAGATACAGCCAGGGATTGGAGGGAAGGGACGAGGATGGCAACGAGGTGCTCTTCAGTGGATGGGCCTACGAGTTTAACACCATAGCGCCTAAGATCCGAGTCTTCGTAGATGTGCCAGACAGCCTTGACATGTACGAGGTCCGCCTGTACATGATGGCGGATCCTGACGTGGAGATAGGGTACTCCATAAATGAGCTTGGGGTACCCTCGGGAGATCTTTTTATCGAATTCGATGGCGAATATGGGGGTTACAACACCTCCTGTAAGGGAGATAGGAACATAGACGCCATGGACAGTTGCGAGCACTCGGGCAGGGACATGGAATTTGCCTACGACACGCCGAACGCTGGTAATAGAACCAGCGAAATATTCTACTACCTAGCGCTTATCGCCGAGCACGACACCGGTACCATAGAGTTCTATTTCCAGACCGACTTCGATCCACCTGAAATCACGCCCATAGAACCTCCGATCTTTGGATATGAAGGAGAGAAAACGAAGATAGAAGCGTCGATCAATGATGAGAGCGGGGTTCAACGGGCATGGGTCGAGTTCAGATTGGATGACGTGGTCGATGAGATTGAACTATCATTCGATGGGGAGAATTGGATAGGGTTCCTCCCCTACTTCCAAGGAGGCGATTTTGTGGAGTACGAGGTCTCAGCCATGGACGAGTTCGGCAGCACCAGCTCAGTGGAATCGGAGTTTCTGGTGAAGAGAGAGGCCTCGATCGTGTTGAGCATGTACAAGACACGTCTGATCGGGCACGAGACGGCTGAGATACATGGCAGAAGTAGCCTAGAATCCACCCCACTCACTCTCACGTTTACGAATGGAGCCATCAGTAAGACGTATGAGATTACAACCGACGAGGACGGAAGTTTTAACTTCACCTTCACCCCGGATCAGCTCGGTCAGTGGACGTGCCAGGCCAGCTATGTTGGTAGCGAGATCACTTTCCCCACGCTGAGCGACATCATCAGCTTCACCTTGGAGAGCAGGCCTACACAGCTCACTAGCTCCCTCAGCAGGAGCAGCGTGAAAGTGGAGGCCCCCGTCTATGTCAGGGGCTCATTGACGCCAAGAGTCGGGAACATGCCAGTCGAGATAATGTTTGTCTCCTCTTCAACGATATTCACCGAGATAGTATACACAGACGACCAGGGTGCTTACCATTGTGTGTTCGAGCCCGCCGATGAGGATACTTGGAACGTTCTCGTCAAGTTTGGAGACGGCTTCTACTACGAGAAATCACAGAGCACTTTGTTAGAGTTTGAGGTCAGGCCCCTCACTATGATAGATAAAGTTCAGAACATGTGCATGATGCTCGTAAGACCGCCATATCTCTATGGGACCTTCGGGGTGATAAGCATCGGTTTTTCGATGGTTCTGTATACGAAGCGAGAGCGGATCGCGCCACTTCTTCCGAAATCCATAGCAGAAAGGATGGGAAAACCTAAAAACAAGAAAAAGAAGAAAGGGGGCACCCAAAGTTATAAACGTTCAAAAAAATAGGGTTTCTCACATTCACAAGACAACGTATTTCCCCTTTATTAAACCACAACAGAGATCATATCAAACATTTCGTGATATTTCCGATAGTTTTTTCCGATTTATTCCTAATTTTAATCGATTTAATATATATATTATAAATATAGGTGTATAAAATCATCTCTTTAATATTTATAAGTGATAAAAACGTTCTAATACATAATTCATTTATTAAAGCTGGATGGATTCTAAGCTAATCCGTATTGGAGAGGATTAAAAGTGAGGAAGATACGAAGTCGGAAAGCCGTAAGCCCCGTGATAGCCACGGTCATACTCGTGGCAGTCGCCATCACAGTCGCCGTCGCCGTTGCCTACTGGATGGGAGGCATCTCAGGCCAGTACACTAAGTTCGAGAAGGTCGAGATAAAGAGTGCAGTCTGCACTGTGGACGCGAACTTCAACTGGATCATAGCCATCACTTTGAAGAACTCTGGGACTGCTACAGCAACTCTTGACGCCGTCTATGTAAACAATGATGCGTGTTCCAACGGAACTGCACCAGGTGCGGCAGTCGATACAATTTCAACCGACCTCTCATACTCGAATGCGTATCAGCTGACAAGCGGTGAAGAGCAGTCATTCAGTGTCTGGATCGGCGTCAACTATCTCACGCTAAGCTCGGGTACGACCGTCAACATCAAGATCCACAGCGCTGGCGGTATGGAGTATCCTAAGCTAGTCGAGCTGATCTAGCTTCCCCTCTCAATTTTTTATTCAGTTTAGGACGGATCAGAGTTGGGCCTACTGGACAGGTTCAGGAAAAAGGATGAAGGTTTAGAGGTCAAGGTTGACCAAGGCGTAAACATAGAGAAACTGAAGAGAAATTATAAAGTCATCGAGAAATATGAGGTCCACAAACCCATCGCCCGAGTCCAGATCGTAAAATCACCCTCGCTTGGAGAGGGGTACCACTACTTCATAGACGAGACCCCACTCAACGAAGAGGAGTACACGTCATTCAGGAGGATCCTGAAGATCCTAAGCAAGGAGATGGGTCCACCCTCCGACAAGGAGATGTCGCCTGAGGAATACGTCTTCGACCAGGCAGGTCTGGTGGCTGAGAAGTATCACAGGGCACTGGGGCAATTCACTCAAGCTGGCTGGAGGAAGCTTTTCTACTACATCGTGAGGGACCTTGCGGGCTATGGTCCACTCCACGCGTTGATGCTGGACCCAAACATCGAGGACGTAAGCTACAATGGCCTAAACTCACCAATCTATGTCTGGCACAGGAAGTACGAGAGCATACCGACGAACATCACATTCGAGGACGAGCAGACCGCCAACGACTTCCTGATCAAGCTGGCCCACAGGTGCAGTAAGCACATCTCCAGTGCCTCGCCGCTCATGGACGGTATGCTGCCGGAGAAGCACAGGCTCGCGGCCACGTTCATGAAGGAGGTCTCCCAGAAGGGAAGCACCTTCTGCATCAGGAAGTTCAGGGCGGATCCGTTCAGCATCGTCGACCTCATCAATATAGGGACCCTTGACGAGAGGATCGCCGCCTACTTCTGGATGATCTTGGAGTACAAGATGAGCTTCATGATCATCGGGGGCACGGGAGCTGGTAAGACGAGCATGCTGAACGCCCTCATCAGCCTGATGTCGGAGAACGACAAGATAGTCACAGTCGAGGAGGTTCCGGAGCTCACGCCACCCCTCGACAACTGGACGCAGCTCAATAGCAGGCAGAGCTTCCAGTTCGGCGATGGCCCCACGGCCTCTATCTCCATATTCGACCTCGTCAAGGTAAGCCTGAGGTACAGGCCAGACTACATCATCGTGGGTGAGGTGAGAGGAGAAGAGGCGTACACACTCTTCCAGGCGTTGGCCACGGGACACGGAGGGTTGTGTACGATGCACGCAGACAGTATTTCAAACGTCGTCAAGCGGTTGACTTCGCCCCCCATGAACGTCGCTAGGGTTTACATCCCCCTCATGAATAGCGCGCTCCACGTCCAGAGGGTCGAGCTCCCCCACGAGAAGGAGGGACTGTCCTTCGGTCGCCGTGTACGGACGATCTGGGAGATCGAGGACTTCGATCAGTACAGGGAGGTCGCCGTGTGGAACCCAAGGAGCGACACGTTCGAGACCTGGTTCGAGGACAGCATACTCCTTGAGAGGATCGCAGTTGGCTCCGGACGCAGCAAACAAGATCTACTGAGCGAACTTGAAGCCAGGACGAAGTACTTGACGGAGATCGTCAGTGAGGGCATAAGGGACCAGAAGGATGTAGCCGAGAAGATACTGAGCTACTATTCGTCAAAGAGAGATGAGAAGGAAACTGAGAAGAAGACGAAAAAGGGCAAGAAAAAACAGGACCAACCACAAGAACCCGAATCTGTGGATGATAGCTTAACCAAAGAAGAAGAACTCGACTTAGACTTTTCCTCCTTACCTGAACTAACTGGTCAATCCACTGACGTTCCACAAGACAGTGCTCCAGCGGAGGAATCATCTTAGGCGTACGATGGGGGTCTCAAATTTGAACCTGCGGGATATCTGCTATTCTGGGTTTGGCTGGTTCGGGAGGGGTCTATCGTCCGTTCTCAAGGGGACAGAGCATGATCTAGACGCAGCTTTCTTAAAGATTCACCCCGAGGTCTATTTCAGTTTCGTGGGATTCGCAGCGTTTCTCTCAATTAGCGTTCCAATCACAGTTTTCCTACTTCGATTCACGGGATTGATACCCGTTTTACCGTTCCTACCCATTGAAGGTTTGATGTACGTGCCCTTTTTCGCTATTATTCCCGTAATAGTCATCGTTGTAGGCGTCGTTCTCCCGAAGATGGCAGCCTCAAACAGGGAAGCGGGACTGAAGATCGAGATCCCGTACGCCTCGATGTACATCAGCACAATGACGAGCGGTGGAATGTCACCGTTCGACAGCTTGCTCCGACTCAGGAACATGGATCTTCTCCCCAACATGCAGAAGGAGGTGAGCAGGATAGAGACCATCGTGATGTCCCAAGGCGTTGATCCTCTCACAGCGATGGAGCAGGCCGCTAGGGTGATAAACATGCACGAATACAAGGAGCTGCTCATGGGTTACGCCTCCTCCGTGCGAACCGGCGGGGACACACTCCACTATCTGTTTAACCAGACCGAGAGCATGTTCCAGAGCCTCTCGACAAAGATCAAGGCCCTTGGAGAGAACATGGGGATGCTGATGGAAGCGTACACAATTATAGGCATACTCGGCGTATTGGGGCTGTTTCTCATCTATGTCGTAGGTATGGCGATGCCCCAGATGGGCACGACGATGTCCGCAGACCAGTTCTTCCTGTTCTCGTTTGTAGCGCTCCCGATGCTCTCCGTCGTCTTCATATTCCTCGGGGATACAGCCCAGATCAGCTATCCCGTTTCCAACTGGAAGCCTTACATTATCTTCGCGGCAATGGTTCCGATTGGCCTTCTTCTCGGCAGCCAGCTGATACTCCCTTTCTTCGATGAGGGATTCCTATTTTTTTCTCCGCTTCAGAATCTGCTGTTATGTCTCGGGGAGTTCTTCAACATGGCTAAGGGGACCGAGGCAGCCGTGGGTCTGGCGTTGACGCTCATCGTCGTGGCATTGCCAGCGGCGTTTGCGGACATCTACTTTGTCGGCAGGGAGGGGCGGACAGTGGCAGGGATCAACCAGTTCCTGAGGGATCTCGTGGAGACCCGCAAGAGCGGTTTGAGCCCTGAAAGGTGCATACACGCTCTATCTAACAAGGACTATGGTGCGTTTTCGGTTCATCTCAACAAAATCAGTATGAAACTCAACTGGGGGTACCCCCTTAGGACCATTTACGAGGAGTTCAGGGACAACGTGAGGAACTGGCTGGCCCTAATCAACATCTATCTCCTCGTAGACACGATAGAGGTCGGAGGAGGGACGGAGCAGAGCCTGGAGACGCTGGCGAAGTTCGCCGAGTCGACCACGAAGCTCGAGGAGGAGAAGAAGGCGGTCCTGATGCCCCTGACCATAGTCCCATACATTGGGGCGGCCCTGCTCACAGGGACGACTGTCATGTTCCTCCAGTTCTTCACCAACATGGGGAGCCTGGGCGTATCCGTTGCAGACGTCACACTGTACAGGGTTCTACTCACCCCTCTAGCGCTCCACTCTTGGGTACTGGGACTTGTCACAGGGAAGATCGTGTCAGGGAGAGTATCCGCTGGTTTCATCCACGCGATATTCCTGACACTGGTCTCATTACTGGGGATCTGGGCGGTATCGAACTTGACAATAGGCGCGAGCATGGGAGTCTAATAACCATGAAAAGAGTAGTAAATAAAAACAAGGCCTTGACACCGGTCATCGCGACCATGATCCTATCCGCAGTCGTGATCGCTGTGGGTGGAGCCATATGGGCGTATGCTCAAGGCGCTTCAACCGTCACGGCGAACAGCTACATAGATGAGACGTTCGATCTTCTGGATGAGGTCATCGAGCGTTTCATGATAGAACATGTTACCAACTCCAGCGACGGTACTAATCTAACCGTTTGGGTGTACAACTTCGGTGACGTAGATATCGTGGTGGATCTCTATGTTAACACTACGACATATTATACGTTTACATTAGAGTCGGAGGTGTCAACAGGAGATATAGAGAGCATTGTTGTGGATTTATCGAGTTCACCTCTCACAAGTGGACAGGAGGTCTCGATTAAAGCACACAGCAGGAGGCAGAACAATGAGTATTACAGCTACATCGCTCATTGAGAAGAGGAAGGGGGTCTCCACAATTCTGGGGACCTTGATCTTCATTGGCATCATTTTCACATCGGTTGTACCGATGTTGCTCGTCATGAAGCAGGCAGACACCATTTACATGAAGAAGATTCATGACGTGGAGAACATGGACAATGATAGAGCGAGCGAAGATTTGATAGTATACCTGTATGATGGCGGTAATACGAGCGTAAATGTAAAAGTAAAGAACATGGGAGAGACACCGGTGAAGATCATCAGGGTATGGACGAATGACAAATACCATAATGAAAACACTACGATACTCACAAATTCTGAAGAAGTTCTTGGACCCTTTGAGGTCCCAGATGTGGCGGAAAATGTTACCGTGGATGCCAGCGTTGTGACAGAGAGGGGAAACATATTCTACTCAATCTCTGGCAGTCTATACTTTTCGGGCGGAGGGTGGTCAACGACCTCATATGGAATATGCGTAATCATCCACAACCCTGGAGGAGGAGAGTTTAAGGTAAGCCTGTGGAACGTTTCAAGATATCCCGACCAATGGGATGAATTCTACGAATCTAAAGCAAAGGAATGGGAGGACATCGTGGCCACGACGCCAGTCCTTGAACCATCAGCTGATTACAAGATAGATGTCAAGGAGAAGAAGGGCTCAAAGTGGAAGTCTCTACCTGGATCTCCTATAGCCACACCCATAGAATACCCCAACGGACCTCCGTTCATACTAGTCTGGATGGATGCACAGTAAAAACAGTCAAGCATCCCCCGAGATTTATCAATGTGTTGGGATAACGACAGACAATATCTTGATGTTTACGACGTGTTAGACGTTAACGGGTTTTTTATCCTCCACCGACAGCGGGCATTACGGAAACCAAGTCACCGTCGTTGAGGGGAGTCTCCAACCCGTCAAGTATGGCTATCCCCCTGCCATTCAGGATGACAACGACGTACTGCTGAAGTCGACCTCTCTCTGCGAAGATATATCCTCCGAAGGCTTCGCTGTATCTGTTCTTCAGACTGTGCATCAGGTCAAGGATCGAGCTCTTCTCGGGGAGGTTGATGGTTGCCCTAGGCTCTTCTGTGAGGACCCTGACGTTGGCGAAGAAGCTCACTTCGACCTGGATCACTCACTCTCACCCCATGATGAAATATCGTTTGGGATATGTATAGATTCCTTATCCGGTGAATGTGCTTTTTCTATAAGCTAATTACGTGAATGTCTGTTGGGTTTATTTCAAAGAAATCTCATTGACCATGGTATCAAAACGACTCTGTGGACTCGACATTTAGAGCTGTGCAAATCGCGTGTACGGTCATGGCCCTTAACGCCCACGTGAAGGTCAAGTAGAGCGGCAGTGGCTCCGAGAAGTGGTAGACCCACAATCCCTCCATCCCCCCAACGAATTCCATTAGAGCCCCGAAACCTACTCCGCACAGAATCAGCCAGGTATTCCATCCTGGTGGGTGACTGTAGGAGTAGTTGATGCATATTGCACCCATTACGATGTAGATCGCAACGAGCAACGAGCTGAAGACTGAAAGGTATCCTTGGAACCAAGCGGTGAGGAAGAGGAGCTTTAAGGTAACCGAGACAGGGAGGATTCTCAAGGACACACTCCCATCTCCAAGCACGAACTTCTCGTTCAGCAATCGCGTCACCGCAAGGATGGTGATGACGAATAACCCAGATCCGAAAACCGCGAGCGGAGAGGGTACTCCTCCGTCGAAGTACGTGAACGCCTTAGCCGATGTGTGAGCGTACTCATCGAACACAGCGACGGTCGACGACACTATAAACAGAACTACGAGATCCCGGGTCTCCATGCGCACTGCGGCCCATGCTCCTATGAAAGAGGTGACGGCGAGACCAGCCAAGAAAAGATACGGCTTGAGGGTGTGATACTCACCCAGAAAGAAGGAGGTCAGCGTGGCAAGCAGCATCGATGCGACCACGATCAGGTTCCTGGTGTTCATTCAATCAACTACAAGACCCAGGTCCTGGGATCTGCCTCTCTTCTCTGTGTAGATTCATTGCGATGATCGCCTACTTGGGTGGACTTAAAAGATTGTTTCAATAGATAAAAGTGGAGGCTGCGAGCTTGAGCTTCTTCTTGGATCCTCCGGCACTCTTCCTGCTCGGGATGTTCGTGTACTACGTCGAAAAGAGGTTCAGGTGGAGCAGGAGTACCACGATCTTGAACGGAGCCGTCATAGCCGTCGTGATGTTCATGGGGGGGAGTTCCCTGCTGTATATGGACGTAATCGATTGGCCCATGCCATCAACGGAGGGCCCCGTGTGGATGTTCCACACCAACTACACGGGCATCGAAAAAGCCGAGTTCCCAGTGATCTACGTCGTCTTCTTGCTCCTCCTGTATCCGCTGTGGCATCTCCTGGGATACGTAGTGGCCCAGAGGATGGACGTCGGGTCCTTCCTCCTGAAGATGGTCTCATATGGAGACGTCAAGAGTCAGCGTGAAAGGCGGGACACCAAGTTCGTGGTCCGTAGGGGCCCTTTCCCCCGCCAGATGACACGAGAGGCGATCGAAGCCTTGGGAGGGATGGGCAAGTTTGTGAAGAACGGCGACAGGGTCCTCATCAAGCCCAACATCTGCGGCGGAAACCCCCTCACTCCGGGATCCTACACCAGCATCGAGATCATCGACGAGATTGTAGACATGGTCCTTGGCCTCGACGCGGAGCCAGTGGTGATCGACTCCGACATGATCTGGACGAAGTTCGGACCGGTGGCCGAGGCTCAGGGGTGGACCGAGTGGGCTGAGAGGAAGGGCGTCAAGCTAACGAACCTCGCCAACACTGAGAAGGCCCGTTTCAACTTCGGCAAGGACAGCGCGATCGGGATCGTCCCAGTCTCGATGGAGTTGGTGGAGGCTGATGTCATCATCTCCGTGCCAACGATGAAGACACACCTCCTCACCAGCGTCACAATCGCCATGAAGAACATGTACGGAACCTTCCCAGAGGAGAACAAGGCGAAGTACCACAGGCTCGGCATCGAGAACGTGGTCTACGAGGTCAACAATGCCTTCACGCCCAACCTCACGATCGTCGACGGCACTGTGGGGGGCGAGGCCTGGGGCCCCCTCTCCTGCAACCCCGTCAACTTCGAGACGATTGTAGCCTCAAACGATGTAGTAGCGGCTGACGCAGTCGCATGTAGGCTCATGGGTTACGACCCCATGGATATCGTGCACATCAAGAAGGCACACGAGGAGGGACTGGGAGACGCATCTGCCCACTTCAACCTGGGGAGCCTTCCCTATGGAAAGGAGAAGGATGGGAGTTGGGAGAAGCCGGACCCGAGTGTCTCCGTCTTCTACGAAGGCCTGGTCGAGGCGGCCCTGCTGCTGCCGGGGATGCAAGCCTTCTTCGATATTGCTGCGGACTTTGTGCTCTACGGGATGGCCACGATACCCATCCTGAGGGATCTTACCCCACAGGTCGAGAGGGTGATCAATGACATCCTCGCAGGGCTGCTGAGGAGCGGAAACAAGGGCACCAAGCTGGGCGACGAGGACTTAGAAAAGCTACAAGACACACTCCGAGAGAATTGTTAAGCGCGCGCTAACCTCCGATCTTAGCTTAAGATCAGCCATAATGTATCAACATCGGAGTGAAGGCAAAACACGCTAAGGAACGTAATAAATTTAGATCAGGCCCCTAGTGAAGACCAAATTTACGATAATTGTTTTAACTCAAGATGAACGAGAGTTAAACATGTTCGGATACGCGGGTAAGATTCTTCATGTTGATCTCGACACAGGGAAGAGCTCGGTCGAGGAGATCGACGAGGGCTACTGTCGTAAGTACATAGGGGGGAACGGGTTCGGCATCCGTCTCCTGTACGATCACGCCCCCCCAGGTGTCGACCCTCTTGGCCCGGAGAACCCTCTCATCTTCGCCGTCGGTCCCCTTGCTGGCACCACGGCCCCCACCAGTGGGAAATACGTGGTGCACACGAGGTCGCCTCTCACGGGCTTCCAGGGCGAGGCTGTCTCGTCCGGCTTCTGGGGGATTGCCCTGAAGCAGGCAGGATACGACGCCGTCGTTATAAAGGGCAAGAGCGAGAAGCCTGTTTACATCTTCATCGACGACGATGTGTTCTCCATCAGGGACGCAAACGCTCTCTGGGGCAAGGACGCCCTTGAGACCCTGGAACTGATAAGGGAGGAGATCGGCGACGACAACGTCAGGTCCGCCTCGATCGGCCCCGGCGGCGAGAACCTCGTTAGGTACGCAAATATCACCAACGACAGGCATAGGCAGGCTGGGCGGACAGGAGTTGGTGCTGTAATGGGCTCCAAAAACCTGAAGGCCGTGACGGTGAGGGGAACGGGGAGCGTCACTGTCGCAGACATGGAGGGAACGCTCGATCACTGCAAGGAACTCTACGATGTCTGCCAGAGCCCTCTGACAGGAGCCTACAGGAGCTTAGGGACCCAGGTCAGCGTCATGATTCACCAGAACCAGGCCGCCCTGCCCACGAGGAACTGGCAGGACTCCGTCTTCGAGTTCGCCGAGAAGATCGGCGGCGAGTACATCCACCCCCGATGGGTTGTCAAGACCCTAGCCTGCGCAGGCTGCCCAATAGGCTGCGACCACGTCACCCTCGTCAGCGAGGACGAGGAGGGCAAGGTGATGGCCAGCGTCGAGTTCGAGAGCCTGTACGCCCTGGGGTCCAACTGCTGCATCGGACACTTCCCCGACGTCAACAAAGCCGTGGACCTCTGCGACAGGCTGGGCATCGACAGCATCAGCACCGGCGTCACAATAGGCTGGGCGATGGAATGCCACGAGAAGGGACTGCTTACTAAGGAGGATACCGACGGGATCGACCTCCGCTTCGGGAACGCGGAAGCCCAGCGCCAGGTCATCGAGATGATAGCCTACCAGAAGGGGAAGCTCGGGAAAATGCTGGCGAAGGGCTCCAAAGCCGCATCCGAAGAACTGGGCGAGGGATCCGAGAAGTGGGCCATGCACAACAAGGGGCTGGAGTACCCGGGGTACGACCTGAGGGGGCTCAAGCTCTCCGCACTGGGATTCAACACGTCGAACCGCGGGGGCTGCCACCTGAGGAACAGCGGCTACGACTACGACCTGAAGGGGAAGGTGGACAGGTTCACGGCGAAGGAGGAGTACGGCGCCCTCGTGATGGGGCGCGACGACCTCTACAGCATCACCGACTCGCTGATGCTCTGCAAATTCTCCAGGGGCGTGCTGGACGACTACGAAAAGTTCGTGAAGATCTACAACCTAGTCACGGGCTTCGATATGACGGAGGAGGAGATGAGGATGGCCGGCGAGAGGATCTGGAACCTCGAGAAGGCTTATAACGTTCGCGAGGGCTGGAAGGAGGAGGACGATTATCCGGCGCCCCGGATCATGAAGGACCCGATCACCTCGGGGGTCGCTAAAGGCCACCTGGTGACCAAGGAGGAGTTCAGGATGATGCACAAGGCCTACTTCAAGGAGCGGGGATGGTCGAGCGAGGGGATACCGACCAGAAAGAAGCTCAACCAGCTGGGGCTCGGCTGGATAGCCGACGAGATACACAAGGAGGCTGATTGAGATGTCGGAGAGAAAAGCGATAATCTCAGATCCAGAGAAGTGCACCGGCTGCAAGATCTGCGAGCTCGTCTGCTCCGGCCACAAGGAGGGGGAGTTCAACCCACTGCTCAGCCGTATCCGAACGGTACGGATGGAGACGGTGGTGAACACATCGTTGGCATGCCGCATGTGCGACGACCCCACATGCGTCTACAGCTGCCCGCGGAAGGCATTGAGCCAGGAAGAGGCGACGGGGAAGATAAACGTCGACACTGACAAGTGCTCGGGGTGCGGCTGGTGCATCGAGGTCTGCGAGTTCGGCGCGATAACTCTACCTAAGGACAGGAAGTACGTGTTTATGTGCGACCTCTGCGACGGAGAGGAGCCAAAATGCGTGGACCTCTGCCCGCAGGAGGCGCTGTCACTGAAGACTGCCGAGGTGACTGCTCAGGACATGAGGAAGAAGGCGGTCACCAAGCTCATCAGAGGAGACTAGCGTACCTCTTCTTCACCAACTCTCTCCTTTGATGCTCAGCATCGATGCCCAGTTCCCTGGACAGGGTGTCCGGTGAAGTCAGCTTCTCCAGAGCAGTGAACCAGGCCCCCGACTTCACATCGGAGCACGCCACCGACGTCCGTTTCACTGTTATCGCGCCCTCCGGGCAGACCTGCTCACAGGTCGAGCACAGGATGCAGAACTCCTGTCCGAGAACGGGTCTCCCCCCGTCATCTCTCTTCAATGCGTCACTGGGGCAAGCATCGATACAGGCCATGCAGACTTCGGGACATTTCGTTAGATCGATCGTCGTCTTGCCCTCGAAGGGTCTTTCTACCTTTACTAGGTCGTAGGGGCAGGCGGGTTCACACTGCTTGCAGTAAATGCAAATGTCCGTGTCCACGATTACGTTGGTTATCCGAGCGACGCCGTCGTCTTCGCGGATCTCAACTGTGATCGCGTCGGTCGGGCAGACCTCTTGGCATTTGAGCCCGCAGTCCAACTCGCATCGGTCGGAGTCCACGGATATGGTCTTCCTCAGGGTGGGTATCACCTCGAAGGCGATCACCGGGGGGTCCTCCTCCCCTTCGATAGTAACCTTGAGAGCGCCTGAGGGGCAGAAGACCGCGCAGGTCCCGCCCATCACGCACTTCTTGGAGTCGATCTCGACCTCCGGTCTCTTGACGAGCCTGCCTTCTTCGATCTCCGCCTCCGAGAGGTAAACGGCGTCCTTCGTGCAGACAGTGGCACAGATACCGCAGCCTAGGCATCTCTCCCGGTCGAGAAATCTCTCCTGGGTCTTCGTTATGTATCTCTGCACGAGCCTTAAACTTTCATGGGTCTCCTTCTTACTGATCTCCCGGGGCGTCGCTGTGGCCTCCCTGAATACTGTCGATGACACCCTGCACGCTGGTCCTGTGCATGTCGAGAGCCAGCTCTTCGGGCTCAGAGCCGAGTGCGAGGAGTAACATCTCAGGGTAGTAGAGGACTGGTGTTATGAATCTATCGCCCAACTCATCCCTCACGAGCCGCTGGACGACGTCGTACTGGAACATGCAGAAAGGGCAGACCACCGACATGCAGTTGGCTCCAGCCCTCTTCACCCACCCGAGCTTGTACTTAACGAGCTCCTTAGCTGTGTCGCTGTCAAACAGGTTCGTCCCAGCTCCGCAGCACATGTTCTTCTTGTAGTAAGGGACGCTCGTGGCCCCGGTAAGCTCGATGAGCCGGTCAAGGAGCACAGGCCTCACCGGATCGTCCACATCGAGTATAGAGTTGGGGCGAAGAAGGTGGCACCCATAGTGGGCCGCCACCCTGAGCCCCTTGAGAGGTCTCACGACGGCGTCTGAGATCTTCTCCAAGCCGATGTCGTTGTTGAGTACCTCGACTAGGTGATACACCTCCGTGTCACCCCTAAACTCCTTACCGACCCTTGCCAGCCGTTTGTCGACGAGAGCCCTGAGCTTGTCGTCGTTTTTAAGAGAGACGTTGACCGTCTTCAGGGTCTCGAAGCAGCCGTTGCAGAGCGTGATGATGTCTAATCCTATCTCTTCTGCAATGACAAGGTTCCGAGCGGCCAGTGACGTCCAGGTCAGCTGGTCAACTGATCTCAGAGAGGGATCCGGACAACAGCCAGTACCAGGAATGTCGACCAGATCTACTCCGAATTTTCCGAGGAGGGTCCGAGCCGAGGACTCCATGTAGGGCAATCGGATGGGCGTCATGCACCCAAGGAACAACGCGTACTCCGACATCTTCAAGCTTCTCCGCCATCGATGAGATCTTTAAACTTGGTACCTCGCACGAGGGCCCTTATCTCCTCGGCTGCGACGGGCTCCAGAGCGTCCAGGCTGAGCCTGTGACGTACAAGGATGGAGGGTGAAGTGATGAGCGCAATCCGCCCTGTCTCCTCCACCATCCTCATGTTCTCCCTGTAACTCTCCGGGGGTGAGACGCCTAGACTCGTGGCGATGTTCCGTATATCCACGATGATATCGGACATGCCTACCCCCTGGGGACAGACCTCGCTGCAGATGTGGCACTGGGCGCAGAGCCAGATCGCTTCGCCCTCGAGCACAGCATCCCAGTCGCCGATGATGAGCTCTCTCATCAACCTTCGGGGGTGGAAGCCATCGTTGACACGGGCGACGGGGCAACCTCCCATGCATACGCCGCATCCGAAGCAGAGCTGGGCCTTCGCGTTGATCGCTTCCTTGGCCTCGCTGCTTACTTCTAGGGGCACAGTGTCAGCCTCCCCGCTTCAATAGCCGCTCTAGGAACGCCCTCGCCTTCTCGTTCTCGGCCGTGATCCGGTTGCCGCCCAGCTCCTCGATGTGGGCCACCATCTCCTTGGTGATGCGGGCGTAGTACTCGCCCTCCGCGGCTGAGAACCACTCCAGCCTGAGCCGGGATGGATCGATCCCGGCAGTCTCGAGGATCTTGAACACGGGCTTGATGCGTTCTTCGGTGTTGTAGTTGCCCGTGATGTAGTGGCAGTCGGCGAATCGGCACCCGGAGACCATCACCATGCCGGCTCCCTTTAGGAAAGCCTCGTAGACCCAGGCCCGCTTCACTCGGCCACTGCACATTACCCGTATGGGTCGGAGGTTGGTGGGGAACTGGCGACGGCTGATGCCTGCTAGGTCTGCGCCGGCGTAGCTGCACCAGTTGCACAGGAAGCCCAGTATCTTCTGCTCCGGATTCTCCTCGAGGCCGGAGTGGATCTGGGCGACGATCTGGGCGTCGGTGAAGTGCTGCTGGGTGATGGCGTTGGTGGGGCAGTCGGCGACGCATGTGCCGCAGCCATGGCATTTCGCTGGGGTCACGATGGCAGGTTCCACCTCCTCGAGGGTTATTGCTCCATAGGGGCACTTGGTGGTGCAGACACCGCATTTTATGCAATTCTTCGGGTCAACGTATGCGACAATTGGCTCTATCTCCCATTCATCCTGAGACAAGACCCGTGCAGACCGGGAGGCGGCAGCACTCCCCTGTGCAACACTGTACGGGATGTCCTTGGGTCCCTGTGCGGCCCCGGCGAAGTAGATGCCGTCGGTGGCTGCATCGACAGGCTTAAGTTTGGGGTGAGACTCCAAGAAGAACCCGCTGTTGTCTGTGGAGACGGTGAGTATCTGGGCTAGCTCCTTGGTCCCCTCGCTGGGGACAGCAGCCTGTGAGAGCACCGCCATCTCGACCTCGAGGTCCATCGGTCGCCCGCTGGAGAGGTCTTCCAGTGAGATGATCAAGTTCTTGGTCTCGGGGTCCTCGA
Organism: Candidatus Bathyarchaeota archaeon; assembly: GCA_020346605.1. Classification (GTDB taxonomy): domain Archaea; phylum Thermoproteota; class Bathyarchaeia; order TCS64; family TCS64; genus BS750m-G28. Next base: position 2,248,743 of record CP070784.1, read on the forward strand.
ATATCTCGTCGGGGTGCCCCCGGATGAACTTGATGCCCATCTCCCTTGCGTGGCGGTAGAACTCCTCGTATCCCTTGAAGTTGGTCCGCATTTCCATGAAGACGACGTAGATCTCCATCTCCGGGAAGTGGTCCTTGAGGAGCACGGCGTTCTTCAGAGTGTACATGCAGCAGAAGCCGCTGCAGTAGACCTGGGCTCTCTCGTCCCTTGATCCGACGCAGGTGATGAGGGCGACTGTCCGTGGCTCCTTACGGTCGGAGGGCCTTACGACGTGACCGAAGGTGGGGCCGGCGGCGTTCACCATCCGCTCGATCCCCATAGCGGTGACGACGTTGTCGTAGATCCCGAACCCGTACTCCTTGATGGCACTTGGGTCGTACATGTCGAAGCCCGTCGCCACCGTGATGGTCCCCACATCCAGCTCGATGTCCTCGGGCTCCATGCTGAAGTCGATGGCGTACCTCCCCTGCTCACGGCAGGCGTCGACGCATTTGAAGCACTCGATGCAGGCGTCCTTGTCCACAGTGTACCTCATGGGGATCGCCTGGGGGAACTCGACGTGGATGGCCTTCCTGGGGCCCAGTGCCTCCTCGTAGATGCTGGGGACCTCGATAGGGCAGGCAACGGCGCACTCGCCGCACCCGTTGCACGCCTCCTCGTCCACGTACTTCGGGGTCCTGTGGACTGTCACGTGGAAGTTGCCGATATAACCCTCTACCTTCGTCAGCTCCGAGTTCGTGAGCAGCTCGATGTTGGGGTGCTGGTCCACCTCCACCATCTTGGGGCCCAGGATGCAGATGCTGCAGTCCAGCGTGGGGAAGGTTTTGTCTAGCTGGGCCATCTTACCGCCGATGGTAGACGACCGCTCAACTAGGTGCACCTTGTACCCCATGTCGGCAAGGTCCAGGGCCGTGTGGATTCCAGCTACGCCTCCGCCGATCACCAGTGAGCTGGGAGTTACGGGCACCTTCAGCGTCTCGAGGGGGCTCAAGTACCGGGCTTTTGCAACCGCCATCGCAACAAGGTCCTTGGCCTTCTCAGTTGCCTCCTCTGGCATCCCATGGTGGCACCAGCTGTCGAACTCTCGGATGTTGGCCATCTCGAATAGGAAGGGGTTGATACCACCGGCCTCGACGCACTTCCGGAAGGTCGGCTCGTGCATCCGGGGGCTACAGGCCGCGACGACGATGCGGTTGAGAGCGTGCTCCTTGATGTCGTTCCGAATCATCTCCTGACCGGGGTCGGAGCACATGTACCTGTAGTCCTTAGATACAACGACTCCAGGCAAAGTCGATGATCCAGCGGCGACCTCGGCGCAGTCCACGACAGCTGCGATGTTGAGTCCACAATGACAGATGTACACGCCGATCCTAACTTCGTCAGACTCCATTCAGTATCCACCTCGATCTCATTGGGTCAACAGGGAACAAAGAAAATGGTCGAGATGTAGAGAAAAACGTAGGAGAATTAGAGATTCCTACTTCGTAGTGCCTTACGCCTTTTTTAAGAATCAAGTATATACAAAAAGAGCCAGTATTGTATATATTAAATTCACCCTAGGCCAACGTCACAAGGTTTAATCCGTTCCCCGGTAAGGAGTCAAGGAGGAATGGCTGTCACTGCCTTCGACTCGCTCCACCCCAGGATACTGATGGGGCTCAAAGAACTGGGCATCACCGAGCCAACGCCACCGCAGGAGAAGGCGATAGGTCCCATCTCATCGGGTTCCAATGTCCTGCTCGTGGCTCCGACAGCCAGCGGGAAGACCGAGGCGGCGCTGTTGCCAATCTTCGATGCCCTCATCCGGAGAGACAAGCCCGCAGAGGGGATTGAAGTAATCTACATCACACCCCTCAGGGCGCTGAACAGGGACATCCACAAGCGGCTCATGTTCTGGGGGGAGCACCTGGGCATCGACGTCCAGATCAGGCACGGAGACACGTCCCAGAGGATGAGGCGTAGGCAGCTGGTCAGACCACCGAGACTGCTGATCACAACGCCTGAGACGCTGCAGGCCCTACTCCCGACTATAGGGATGAGGAAGCATCTGGAGAGCGTCAGGTGGGTCGTCGTCGACGAGATACACGAACTGGCTGCATCCAAGAGGGGCGCCCAGCTCACCCTGGGACTGGAGCGCCTCCAGAGGCTAGCCTCGGGACCGCTCCAGCGGATAGGGCTCTCCGCCACGGTGGGAAACCCAGACGAGGTGGCGAGATTCCTAGGGGGGAGGCACCCCGTCGACGTCCTCGAGGTTGAAGTGGACAAGAGCTACAGCTACTCAGTCGAGTTCCCCGAGCCTAAGATGAAAGACTTCGACCTCGCTGACGACCTCGCCACCACACCTGAGGCGGCCTCACGACTCGGCAGGATCAGGGAGCTCATCGGCCAGAGGAACTCAACCCTGGTCTTTGTCCAAGGAAGGGGACAGGCTGAGAGCCTGGGGCACAAGCTCGGGAAGCTGGACAAGTTCATCGAGGTGCACCACGGCTCGCTTTCCAGGGAGCAGCGCCACGAAATCGAGGACCGGTTCAAGGCCGGGGACCTGAAGGGCATCGTCTGCACCTCCACGCTTCAGCTGGGGATAGACATCGGCGACGTCGACCTCTCCATCCAGTACCTGAGCCCCCGGCAGGTCTCGACACTGATCCAGAGGGTAGGCAGATCGGGGCACACGCTCTCCAAGCTCTCCGAGGGGGTGCTCATCTCGGCGTACGGAGAAGACGCGCTGGAGTCGATGGTCATCTCCGAGAGGGCCCGACGAGGCGACCTGGAGCCCACGGCGATGCACATCAAGGCATACGACGTCCTGGCCCATCAGCTCGTGGGCATCGCCCTGGACGAAGAACAGACGGACGAGGACGTGGCCTTCGAGATCGTCACGGGATCCTACCCTTTCAAAGGCATCAGCAGGGAGGAGTTCTCGGACTTTGTAGAGTTCCTTGCGTCCATCGGGTCGATCTCGAAGAAAGGCACTGCAATAAGGAATAGGAAGAGGGGGAGAATGTACTACTACGAGAACCTGGGCATGATAAACGACGAGCGGCGCTACCCTTTCATTGACGTGGTCACCGACAGGGTCATCGGCACCGTCGGGGACGAGTTCTGGACCCTGAGGGCCCGAATAGGCCTCAACGTCATCCTGAAAGGCAGGATCTGGAGGATACTGCAGATCGACGAGGAGCGGGGAGTCCTTCACGTGCTCCCCTCCGAGGACCCCTTGGGGGCCCTCCCCGGCTGGGACGGAGAGCTGATCCCTGTGCCCCGGGAGGTCGCCCAGGAAGTCGCCGAGCTGAGGGAGAAGGTCGCCCTTGAGATCGATAGATTGGGCTCCAAGGAGAAGGCGGTGGAGGAGCTCACCAAGAAGCTGGACGCCGACGAGGCCGCCCTGAGGTCAGCCGCCGACGAGGTGGAGGCCCACCTTAAGGCAGGGTTCCCGATCCCCACGAGGAGCCGCATTCTGCTGGAGGCCTGCGACAAGTACCTCGTAGTCCACAGCAGCTACGGTGAGCGGGTGAACCGTACCCTGGGGGCTGTGTTCGACGCAATCCTGTCGGACAACGACCTGATCTACATCTGGTGGAACGACTCGTACCGGATCCTCGTGGAGGCACCTAGGCGCCTTGACAAGTTCGACCTCAGGAAGATGGAGGAGATCCTGTTCCACCTCTCGGAGGAGGAAGTGGACAAGCGGCTCGAGGAGTTTATCGAGGCGAGGTTCCCCTTCGCCTACAGGATGAAGTTTATCGCCGAGAGATTCGGCGTCATCCCCCGTGGCAAGACACTGGACGCTAGGAGCCTAGAGAACCTGTACATCAGGTACAAGGACACCCCCATCCACTGGGAGACCCTACGGGAGGTCCACATGGAGAAGCTGGACCTGGCGGCTGTGAAGGAGATAATGGTCGGGGTCGCCTCCGGCGAGATCGAGGTGGTCAGCATCCTGGCAGACGCCCCCAGCCCCCTCGCCAAGCACATACTGGAGGAGTACGCCGACGTCGCCGAGCTGATGGACGGCCAGAACTCGGTCAGCGACCAGCTGGACTACATGAGGAAGAGCGTGCACTCCAGGTTGGTCGACCTGACCTGCATGAGCTGCGGAGAGTGGAGTACGAGCAAGAGGGTGAGAGATCTAGACGAGAAGCCCACGTGCGGGAACTGCGGCTCTGGGCTGCTGGCTGTCCTACGAAGATACCAGGATTCCGGAGCGTTCCTTGAGCTCTACAGCAGGTGGAGGAACGGTGACTCCGTCTCCGAGGACGACAGGAATCTCCTCACCAAGAGTAGGAAGACCGCAGACATGGTGCTCTCCTATGGTAGGAAGGCGGTGGAGGCGTTCATGGTGAGGGGCGTGGGACCTGTCACCTCCTATCAGGTGCTCTCCAGAATGCACCAGGACGAGAAGGCTTTCTACTCCGACCTGCTGAAGGCGAAGATTCAGTACATGAAGACGAGGCAGTACTGGGACGAAAAATAAGGGAAGGAAAACTACTACTCGACGTCGAGGGCGAAGTTCCTGTGGGCTATCGCTGCGCCGGCGTTGAGGGCGGCTGCGATCTGGATGACCTCGGCGATCTCCTCTTTCGTCGACCCCGCCTTCATCGCGGCCTTCGTGTGACCGACGATGCAGTATGGGCAGCGAGTCAGGTAGGTACAAGCCACGGCCACAAGCTCCTTGGTCTTCTTGTCCAGCTTCCCCGACGCGAAGACCTTGCTGTTCCAATCGCCGAAGGCCTTCATCACCTCTGGGTCAAAGTGCTCGTTGACGCTGGGATCACGTTTCTTTGGATGGTAGTAGTCCATGACAGAGCATTTCCCTGACGATCTCCTTCTAGAGTTGTCCTGTCGGAAAGGGCTTAAGACTATATCCGCATTAACTCGGAGATCGCCTTGATCACGTTCTCCAAACCGTCAGTGTAGCCTTTCGATGATATCTCATCAAGTTTCTCCCTGCAGACCGCATCTGACAACAGTTTGTCCGCGTTCTCGAGCAGCAATTCTCTGCTCAGGTCCCTTTGGTGGACCACCTCCGAGAATCCCAGCTCACGCGCCCTCCTTGCGTTCGCGTACTGCTCGGTGTGGTCCGGCACAGGTATTATGACCGACGGCTTCCCGTAGCAAATGCTCTGCATTATCGTGTTGTGCCCTCCACGACAGACGACAAGGTCGCACGCCTTGAGGTACTCGAAGCGGTCCACCACCCAGGGGATACTCGTAAGCGCGCCCGAGGAGGATGGCTTGGAGCCGCCGTCCAGGTCGCCCAGCGACATCACGACCTTGAATCCTTCGGGGAACTCCTCGAAAATGGGAGTGAGCATCCTTGTGAGAGGGACGCGCTCCTGCACGGGACCGCTGATGGCAGCATAGATGAGCCGATCCTCCTCAAAGGCACCGGCCTCCTCCCTCACTCTCCTGGTGTCCGCCACCTTGTCCGGCTTCTTCGGTAGGATGAAGCCTACCATCCTAACGATGTGCCTGAAGGCCTCCGGAATCCTGAGGGAGTCCAAGCTTATCGTGTAGGGCTCCGGGAAGTCGGGTATCATGATCACATCGCTGGAGCCCCACCCCTGGCTGAGGAGGGTCAGTATGCTGCCGTCGACGATTCTGGACAGCGTGCGGTTGCTCTCGCTCCTGGGAACCATGGGGAGGAACTGGTTGAGCATGAGGCCGACGGGCAGCCCCAGCAGCTTCCCGGCCACTATCGGAGAGAGCCGGGTGTCGGAGAAGACTACGTCGGGCTCGAAGGCCTTGATGTACTCCATCTCCGCCGTGACCTGCTGCATGAACCTTGGGAGTGCCGGTAGCCCCTGCATTATCATGGAGGCCCTGAGATCGATCCTGCCCGTTGAGTCCGATTCGAGGCTCACGGCTGGGCTGGCGACCACTGGGAAACCGGCCCTCCTCACGAAGTCGACGCCCTCATGGTA
>CP070784.1:2254766-2264438 GCA_020346605.1 Candidatus Bathyarchaeota archaeon
CCCATTCCAATCAAAAACCCGGGCAATTCCACTAAAAAACGTCATCAAAACCCACCGTAAAAAAACAGCTATCATAGGCTACCACTCACACAGTAGAAGAATGGTGCCGCTGGAGTGATTTGAACACTCGGCACCCCGGTCTTCAGCCGGGCGCTCTCCCAGGCTGAGCTACAGCGGCAGACGATATTAGCACACAGACACTTTTCATATAAATGTTTGTGGACCACCAAAACAAGCCCAATCCGCCATAGACCCGTAAAAACCGGTTATTCACCCCCCAGTAAACAAAGGGCAGCACCCGAACCGTTAATGCGTACCTCGTACGGAGTCCCGACTCCAGAATCACCGCGGCACCCTAGTGGGGATAACGATAAATCAAGTAACGGCATTCCCATACCATGTTCAAGCAGGCTTTCCACAAGCTTGAGAAAGAGATCTCAGGTGACATCGCCTACAACTTCGTCTCCGAGATATGCAGACACCACCGTATACAGTCCAGCCCCGGGATACGGGCCGCGGTCGAATACGTCGTCGACACGCTGAAGGGCCACAACCTGGACGCAAGCGTCCACTCGTACCCGGCGGACGGTAAGACCCATTCCTGGAGCAGCCTTCACTTCCAAGAGTGGAGCTGCAGCGACGCAGAGCTGCGCCTCGCCCACCCCCCTGAGGAGGTCGGCGTGCTGGCCCGCTGGTCGGAGGACAGGATCTCCGTCATCCAGAGGAGTCTCCCCACGCCGGAGGGAGGGTGCGAGGCCGAGATCGTGGTCCTAGAGAACGGCGAGGAGGAAGCGGACTACAGGAAGCTGGACGTCGAGGGGAAGGTGGTTCTAACGAACGGCGACGTGAGCCGTGTCCATGCGCTGGCAGTGGAGAGGCGCGGAGCCATAGGTATCATCTACGACGGCATGTTCGTGCGCCCGCCGACGCTCCTCGAGGGGGAGCTGGACGACGCCCGCAAGTACACGAGCTTCTGGTGGTCGGGCGGTGAGAAGCCGGTCTTCGGTTTCGTGCTCTCCCCTAGGAAGGGGCGCTGGCTGAGGGGGCTGGTGGAGCAGGGCAGGAAGAAGAAGGACCCGGTCAGGATCTGGGCTAAGGTGGACTCGGACCTATACGACGGCGCCACGGAGAACGCGGTGGCCACCATACCCGGCGAGACGGACGAGGAGGTCGTGGTTATAGCCCACATCTGCCACCCGCAGCAGTCGGCGAACGATAACGCCTCTGGCTGCGGGACCGCCATGGAGGCCGCGAGGGCCCTGGGGGCGCTGATATCGAGGGGGGACCTCCCGAAGCCGAGGAGGACCATCAGGTTCACACTGGTCCCCGAGATGTCAGGGACCTACACCTACCTCGCCGCCAACGAAGAGGACATACCCAGGATGGTGGCCGCCATCAACCTGGACATGGTGGGCGAGAGCCACGAGCTCTGCCAGAGCATCTTCACCGTGATCAGGACGCCGGAGTCCCTGCCGTCCTACGCAAACGCCCTAGTGGAGGCGATCTTCGACGAGGTGAAGAAGGAGGTGACCACCTTCGGCGGCCGGAGGAAGCTACCGCTGTTCAGGCACAACGTGAGCGCCTACTCCGGTGGGAGCGACCACTACATCTACTCCGACCCCACCGTGGGGGTTCCCTGCCCCATGCTGAACCAGTGGCCCGACAAGTTCTACCACACTAACGCGGACACCGTGGAGAAGGTGGACCCGGCGATGCTGAGGAGGGCGGCGCTGCTTACGGCGACCTACGCCTACTCGATAGCTGTCGCTGGGGCCGAGGAGGGCGTCTGGCTGGTGAGCGAGGTGGCGGCCCAGAAGAGGGCGGCGCTGGTGGAGCTGGTCCGGGGGGAGGTGGAGGGGGCCCTGAACGCCGCCGAGGGCGATGACACGGGCAGGAAGCTCGCCGAGACCATCGCAAGGCTGAAGAGGGTGGTCCCCTACAAAGTGGGCCGAGGCGTGGAGGCCATGAGGAGCGTCTCCAGAGTCGCCGGCGGGGACCCGGGCTTTGGCGAGAGGGTGGAGCGGCTCTCCTCCGAGCTGGAGCGGCTGGCGAAGGCGGAGCTGAAGCAGGCGGAGAGCGCGATGCGCGAGTACGCAGCCGTGAAGGGCGTCGAGGTCCCCAGGATCCGGAAGAAGCGGTCGGGGAAGCTGGACCGCGAGGCCTCGGGCATCGTTCCCCGCAGGGTGTTCAGGGGGCCAGTGTCGACCCGGTCCTGGGTGAGAAAGCTCTCCGATGAGGAACAGGAGGCGTACCGAAAGCTGGGGAAGGACCACCCTTCGGGGAGGTCGCTGGGCTCACTGGCGCTGTTCTGGACGGACGGCTCCAGGAGCCTGGGGGAGATCTCCGAGCTGGTGGAGCTGGAGTGCGGCGAGACGGACCTGGAGTACCTGGTGGCGTACTACGGCTACCTGCGCAGCATGGGGCTGGTGGAGTACTAGGGGCGAAGCATATATACGGTGGGCGCACGGTACTATCCCGTGTCTGGGGCCGGTGGTCTAGTGGTATGACACCGCCTTGACGTGGCGGCGGTCGCCGGTTCGATCCCGGCCCGGCCCACCATCTTCTGCGGTTGAAGCAGGTTATAAGGGTTTTTTGGTTGTCTCCCGTTTGAAGTCTGTGGTCTCTGGTTGTATGAATTTGAAGCCTCGTTGAAGTTATTTTTCTTGGAATTCACCGTGTTTTTACCTGGAATCGGATCAGAGAGGAGCGTTTTTCAATGGCCTTCGGATGAATTAGACGGGTTTCACGGTCCGATTAGTGACCCCCTTCCTATGTGGCCCTGTGGGGTTTCGTGGGCTGGTAGAATCTAGTTACGGTGTTTCCCACTATTCGAAGATCGAGATGGCGTCCCCGGGGTTCTGAAAGTTTGTACTGAATTTTTCCTTTGAGAGCTCTCTTTTCGCGCGAACCGGTTCAAGAGCGCATTGACCAATACAGTAGTAAGATATATTTCGAGAGTACGCGACTATTTACTTTAGGTGAAAACTATGGCTAGAGACCTGACAGTCGTCCTAGAGGACCGACCTGGCACCCTGGCCGACATGAGTGAAGCCCTCGGAAAAGCCGGGATCAACATCGACGGCCTGTGTGGGTTTCCCTGCGAAGACAAGGGGGTCATACACGTCTTGGTCGAGGATGCCTCGGCTGCGCGAAAAGCACTCGAGGATGCCGGCATCGAAGTTAAGGGAGACCGTCCGGTGCTTGTTCTCGACGTCTCGGATCGACCGGGGAAGCTGGGGGGTATCTGCCGCCGTATCGCAGACGCCGGGGTGAATATCGACTTGGCATACACGGCTACGAACACAAGGGTAGTCCTCGGTGCCTCCGACTTGGAGAAAGCGAGATCTGTTATTTAGAGCACTTTCGCACATAGAATCTGGTGCTTCGCCCTTTTTTTAAACATGGAAGATGAGCTTGTCTCTAGCGGTTTTAAATAACGTAGGATCTATGTGAACTGATATTTTATGTGGAGCGAGAACAGGCTCAAGGAGACCTTGGAGGAAGAAACGCTCGCCGTTGGGAGTTGCGTCTACTCAAACAGCCCCGCCCTGATAGAGTTGATGGGCCACTGCGGCCTCGACTTCTGCCGCATCGACAACGAACACTCCTGGAGGAGGGACGAGAGCGCGGAGAGCATGGTGAGGGCCGCCGTCATCTCTGGCGTCGTGCCCCTGCTCAGGATCGACCACGACAAGGACGTGATCCGGAAGGCCCTGGAGATCGGGGCCGGGGGGATACTTATCCCGCACGTCATCACGCCCGAGGAGGTGGAAGACGTGGTGAGCGCCGCCAAGTTCCCTCCCAGAGGGATCAGGGGCATGGGTTCCCTCAACTTCTCCGGGCGCTGGGGCACTGTGGGCGCCAAGGACTTCATCAGGTGGAGCGACGAGGAGCAGCTCGTTGGAGTCATGATCGAGGACATCAGGGCGATGGAGCACGTGGACGAGATCATGGCCGTGGACGGCCTCGACTACGTCCTCTTCGGGGCCAGCGACTTCTCAGTCTCCATCGGCCACCCCGGCGAGAGCTCCCACTACAAGGTGATGGAGGCCCTGAGGGAGACGGTCAAGGCGGCAGACAGGAACGGCGTCTACGTCTGCAAAGGCGTGGGCTACCCCTGGGTGGAGAACGCGAGGAAGTTCGTGGAGATGGGGTGCCATATGATCGAGCTGGGGCACGACGCCACGATACTGAGGACCATCTGGAGCAGGAAAGGGGAGGAGATAAGGGGCCTAAGATAGCCCTGATTTACATTAGTATTGGAGAAATGGCGGTTACGATGTTCGTTGAGAATTCCTTCGACACTGGTGAGGTGTCTCTAAACTACGCCGAGGGGCCGGACAACGGGCCACCGCTGGTGCTGTTCCCGGGTGCAAGCAGGAGATGGCAGAGCCACATGCTTCTCATAATGATCCCACTATCTTACAGGTGGCACATCTACGCCGTTGACAACAGGGGCCACGGAAAATCAGGTAGAACCCCCGGAAAATACAGCTTAGCAGACTACACGAGGGATGCCGTCGCGTTCATCGACCATCTGGACGAGCCAGCCGCCATCTTTGGACACTCGCTGGGGGGCATGATCTGCCCAGGAGCAGCGGTCAGAGCCCCAGACAAAGTGAAGGCGGTGATCCTGGGGGACCCGCCCGTCACGAACAGGAGTGCGAGAGCCTGGCTGACTCAGGACCTTGCGATCGACTGGAATAACGGCCTGATCGAGTTGACAGGGTCGGAGCTATCGATCTGGGAGATCGCCGAGAGGTTGGGCGACGGGCCAGTCACCGCTGGGAACCTCATGTATGCCAGTACCATCAAGGGCCTCGACCCAAGCATGCCTAAAGCTATCAACAGGACGGACGAGTTCTTCGAGCGCTACGACATGGACGAGATGGTAAAGCAGGTCCGGTGCCCCGTCCTACTGCTGCAAGGAAACCCCGAGATGTTCTCTGCAATGACTGAGGAGGACGTCGAGTACGTGAAGAGCAACGTGTCCAACATGGTTCACGTTTGTCTGGACGGGGTCGGCCATAGCCTGGGGCTAGGTAACTGGAGGGAGGAGCAGGTGGTCTCCGCAATGTACTACTTCCTGGAATCCATACGATAGACTATACAAGAGAGTCTCTCAAGGAGAACCACTTTCACGTCCTCTGCGCTAGAACAGCCTCTCCTCATATTTCATATACGCCTTAGACCCAATATGAATCGAGGATCATGAGATGCAGGAGTTAAAGGTAAGAGTCAACGAGCACCACGGCGACGACCTCATCCTGTTGAAGGTGCCAGATTCGTGGGATGTCCGCAGAGTCGAAATGGCTTGCCACCAGGATCCACCCATGACCGACGATGAGATCCGGGCCTCACTCGACAACACAATAGGAACCTCCAATCTTACTGCCCAGGCCAAGGGAAAGAAGGGTAGGATTGTGATAACCTGCGACGACCTGTCCCGCCCCACCCCGGCAGACAGGGTGTTCCCCTTCATAATCGAGCAGCTGCACGAAGCCGGAGTCTCTGACGACCAGATCTTCGTCCTCGGCTCCTTTGGCACCCACCACCCGATGAACCTGGACGCCTTCGCCAGGAAGCTGGGGGACGACGCTATCGCCAAGTACGACTGCGTCAACCACAACCCTTTCGAGCACTTCGAGAACCTAGGCCGCACAGGTTGGGGCACCCCCGTGCTGGTGAACAAGGAATTCGCCTCCGCTGACCTCCGGATCTGCATCTCCGGGGTCAAGAAGCATACCTGGGCGGGGGCCGGCGGCGGAGGGAAGGCGGTGCTGCCTGGGGTCTCATCCATCGACAGCATACTCCACAACCACAGCATCATAGAGGGCCACCGCCCCATCGACCGTAGGATCTGGTGGATAAAGGAGAACCCGGAGAGGCTGGACATGCAGGAGTACGCCAGGATCGCCGACCTCAACGTCTCCGTCAACTGCGTCTACAACCACCGGCGTCAGCTAATAGGCCTCCACGCGGGCGACGTCGACGAAGCGTGGAACGAAGCCGTGAAGAAATGCTACGTGGCCCACGACTCAAAGACGGCACCCCCCTCCGACATAGTGATCGTGAACGCCTACCCCCAGGCTGACCAGGGAATCGACTGGTGGGGCGCCAGGGAGTCCCTGAGGGATGGGAGTACTGCGGTCGCTATCCACCACTTCGCCATGGGGAACGCCCTTCTCCATTACATGAGTGAGAAGATGGGAGCGACGTGGAGGAGGATGGAAGGATACGAGAGAAGGAGCTGGCCCGTCAAACAGGCCGAGAACACGATCGTATACACGAACAGGCTGTCGAAGCGGATGATGCTCGGCCTCGACGACAGGGTCGAGTGGAGGACGGATTGGGAGAGCGTCCTAGAGAGGCTAACGGATCTCCACGGAGACGACGCGTCGGTAGCGGTCTACCCCTGCGGGAAGCTCCAGTTCGACTCGGACAAGTACCCCCTAGAACTATAATGTACACAGATACGGGTGAGTTGTACAGAGGATTGCGCTGCCGGGTCTTATGGAGGGGCGACCATCTTATATATTTAAAAAACTTTAAATTTTAGTGCATTTCATACCAACACCTGATATGAGACTGAGTAAGCAGGCCCTTGCATATCTCAAGTACCTTTACGACGAAAAAGCGACCTTCGAAAGCGAAAGCCCCGACCGGAAAGGGTCAATACGAGGATTCCTCCTTGCCGAATCGGAGGACAACCTGGAGCCTGGATCGAGAGGACGCAAAGTCATCAAGATGGGCACCAGGTACAACAGCATCCACAGAACAGCCTTGAAACTGTACCGCGGCGAATACGTGACGAGAACAACCCGCGGACCGGCCTTCGGCTACGAATACATACTATCGGAGAAAGGGCTAGAAGCCCTACGCATGAAAAAGGTTCTAGATTAAACCTAGTGCTAAGAACCGCTCGAAACATGGGCACATCCTAGAACGCTGAAGTCTGTTACAGAGACGAACAGAAGACCAAGGTTTAACTCGTGCCCCTCTTCACGCTGATAATATGGCAGGCGTGGTGTGGTTGCACTGAACGATGTTTTGGATAAAGACAACATGATACTTGCGCAGTTCATAGTAGTCTACTGCGACAGTCTGCACCGGTCCAGAGAGAAAGCCCTGTGGGATGAGGGAGATCAAGGGGAATCGAACCTTGGGGGCATGGCCCCGACACTGTGCCCAGAGTGCTTTGAACTCCTCAGCTACTCTGTGAGGAGGAGGGCGCTGTGCCCGCAGGACCCCAAGCCCTCGTGCAAGAACTGTGAGATCCACTGCTACGTCGGCGAACACCGAGCCCGAATAAGGGAGGTGATGAGGTTCTCGGGAAGACGCCTCATCCTGAGGGGGAGGCTGGACCTGATCTTCCACTACCTCTTCTAGCGCCCTCTAGGCCCCGGACTCCTCGATGGTTACTCCCCTCTTCCCCAGCTCGGATATTAGCGTCTCGACGAATCTGTGGTCCATCCCAAGCCTCTCCGGGGGGATAACGCCTTTCTCCTCTATCGTCCCCCGGGCCAACATCCCCGCCACGATCGATGCAGTGTAGGCCGTGGTCCTCGCCATCGCAGAGACATTTGCCTCGTGATCGTACCTGTCAAGGATCCTGTGCTCGTAGCTCAGGGCTTGTCCCTCCTTCTCGCCCCTGACCTCGATCTTCATTACGAGGAGGTCGCCGACATCGGGCATCCAGAGGCTCCTCTCGAGAAGCCGGGCGGTCACCAGCCTCGGGGAGACGTCCTTTCCTCTGACTTTCACGGGCTCGTCGGAGAAGAAACCGAGCTCCCTCAGCAGCCTGACGCTCTCAACGTGCCCGGGGTACCTGAGCGTCTTCTCATACATGTTCTCCACGTCCGGAAGCGACTTGGCCAGCGATCGCAGGCCGTCCGTGTAGAACGCCTCGAGGACACCGACGCCCGGGAACTCTATCTCCTCCAGGCCACTCAGCGCCGGGACCTGGACGGTCTTCCCCCCCTCGATGATGCTCACCTCCCTGACGTACTCGTCAATGAGTCCCTCGGCGGACCAAGTGATGGTGTACCCCAGCGGGGGGACCTGCCTCTCAGGGATCCCACCTACCATGATGTGGGCCTGTTTGACCACGTCGAGCCTCGACGCCGAGTACCCCACGAGGATGTTGGAGAGCCCGGGCGCGACGCCGCAGTCTGGGATCACCGTCACCCCCGCCGCCTTGGCGGCTCCGTCGAGCTCCGACGGATCTTCGGGGGTGAAAGAGACGTCTAACACGTCGACCCCGGCCTCGATGCACGCCTCAAGGGTCCTGTACCCGAAGTCCCCCGGGAGAGCTACCAGCGCCAGGTCGTACCCCACCAACGCCCCCACCAATGCGGGATGATCCGTGGTGTCGATGATCGTCCAGTCGGCTCCCCTTATGGCTAAGGCGGCCTCCCTTGACCTCCCCTCGTCTATGTCAGCGAGGGTGAGGCGGGAGCCCTCAACTGAAGCAGCGAAATCCCTGGCCATGACCGAGCCTATCTTGCCGCACCCAAGAACAATGACCTTCATTCTTACCACACTGGGATCATATGGACGCTCAGCCCTTTTCACGATTTCTTTTCAGCTAAGACTACATGAGAGCCGAAATGCGTCTGCGTGACCAGAGTACAACAAACTCCTTAAGACGAGGGCCTTCGAGTCGGTCCCGTGCGTATTATATAGGCTTTCTACGTGTAATATGTTGTACTACGCCATGTAATACTAGTATTGGTGATTACTTCCTGATGTGGGGGATGATCTCCTCCCCTATGAGGTGGATCGTCTCCACAGGGCTGGGCCCGAGGGGGGGCTCGAACCTGACGTGCCTCAGTACTTTCTCTATCAGGCCCTCGATGCGCTCTAAGCAGTCTTCAGGTGTGCCGTGGATCGCAAGCTGCGCCATCTCGTCAGTCATAAGGCTTTTCGCTCTGGCGTGGTCTCTCTCGGAGAGGGCTTCCCTGATCGGGTCGAAGTCTTGACTCGTCAGGCCGATCCTACCGATCATGTCGGGCACTAGGTGGGGGCCGTAGTAGGTCACCAGCTCCCTGAGGGCGCCCTTGGCTGCCTCTGGGTCCCTGGACACGGAGAACCAGATGCACCCCGCGATGTCCAGGTCATCGGGTCTCCGGTCGGCCCTCTTAGCGCCCGTGGAGATGTGGTTCATCACCTCGTCGAAGTACTCTGGGGGGAAGAGAAGGGGGAGCCTCTCGTCGACGATCTCCCCGGTTAGCTCAAACATGCGCGCGCATTGAAAGTGATTGTGATTAGATAACTTGTGTGCGCAGTGGTCCTCACGGATTTTCTTGTTAACCATGATCTTACTTTATCTCTAAATAAATCTTTAAATACACAATAAAACTGATGTTAGTTTAAGGTTCTGCTAAAAGTAGTAGTTCCTTGGCTCCGAGGCGGGGAGCTATAAAAATACCAAGAAGTAAGGAGAGAAGAAGATGTTAATGAGGATATTTTTCAAAATTCGAGCTGAAACTGTAAATGAGTACCTGAAGTGGGCAGAAGGATCAATCAAATACTGGAGGGGGCTTCCTGGATTCAAAGTTATGAGGGCTGGTAGAGAGCAAGGAACTGGCAGAGTTCTTCTCGATATAGAGTTCGAGAGCTTTGAGGCCTGGGGCAAAGCATATGATGACCCCAAGTTAAAGGAAATTAACA
>CP070784.1:2264538-2275769 GCA_020346605.1 Candidatus Bathyarchaeota archaeon
CCTGATATAGCTAACATCGTAGAGGGCATCCCAGGTTCAAGCCGGCATAACTGTAACACATTACTGTACTCCTCAGACAAATGGGATGACATAGAAGACTTTATCAACACGGCGGGGAAACTCGCTGCTCAGCATAGAATAAGGGGTCTAGTGAACGACCTAAGTAAGCTTGAAGGCTTCGCGGAGGTTCAGAAGAGATGGTTCAACCAGGTGATGGATGATTTTCTCAAGTAAGAACAACATGAGCACGCGCGCGCAAATCGGCCTCGGCTAAAAACTGTGGGAAGGAAATTGGAGGCCCCAGACCTGTGTGTGTGGGAGATAAAATTTTAACCCAAACCCAAATTTACTAACATCCATTTCTCTATTTTCCGTCTCCTCACGTTCCTTTCCCTACACCCACATACACATACTCTGCACACACACATCGTGCGCGGTAATGGATTTAAATAAAATCGGGGCTTTGACCTTACCAAGTTGTTCTCACGGGTAGCGGTCGTAAAAGGAGAGAGGGGTTTGTATCCTGTGTACAGAGCCCTCGACCTCATTGAGCATCAGGAGGTCCTCGAGCCCTGGGACACGGTCCTCATCAAGGTGAACCTCCTCACCTCCGACACATACGAGACGGGCATCACCACGGACCCCATCGTCGTCGAGGCGATCCTCAACAGGGTGATGGATCTCGGGAAGCGGGCCGTCGTCGTCGAGACAGAGGGGGGCACTACCTCGCCGGACACGGCCGTCGTCGAGACCGGGATGATGGAGGTCATCGACCGCCTCGGAGCCGAGTACGTCAACATGAGGAAGCTCCCGGAGAAGGTCACCATCAATGTGGAGAACCCGAGGGCCATCGACAGCTTCGAGGTCGCCAAGATCGCAACAGAGTCCGCGATTATCAGCGCCGCCTCCATGAAGACACTCCACCATACAGTCATCACCATGGGCCTCAAGAACATGTTCGGTATGCTCACCACGAGGTGGAAGTTCAGCTACCACTCCCACGGGATGAACGAGGTCATCCACGACATCTGCAAGACTCTCCCGCCGACCCTCACCGTCATCGACGGCTTCTACGGTAAGGAGGGGCACGGGGCATGGCGGGGCAACCCCGTCAAGATGGACGCCATCATCGCCAGTTCCGACCCCGTCGCCGCAGACGCCACCGGCGCCAGGGTCATAGGCATCGACCCTGAGACCGTCAGCCACGTCAGGTGGCTCCACGAGAGCGGCGTCGGCGAGATCAACGATATCGAAGTCGTCGGCGACGGTATAGAGGCCGTCCACAAGAAGTGGGACAGGGGTCTGTGACGCACGTAGTGTGTGCGTGTGCCACTGCGATGGTGCGTGTTTAGAACTAATGGACCACCTTTATGGGTGTCTCGCTGTTTCTCTGTGCAGGTGTGTGCGGACGACCCTGAGACGATCTCGTCGCACCGTGGGATGTTGTCCAAGCTGGGAGACAAGAATTCGAGACAAAAAAGGATATAATTAGACACGGTCATATGATGCTCAAAGAAAGTGTTTTCACACTAAAAGCAGCTAAAAAATCGGTCAGAAGATTATAGATATCGACGAAGATGGAGAATCGGATGGACGAGCCTAGACCCAACACGCTGACGGTTCTCAGGGAGATATTCAAGTCCAGGAACGTCCTAGTGCTCACCCTGACGCGGACGCTCTCGATGTTCATGGGGTCCCTGTGGTGGCCCTTCCAAGCCCTCTACATCCTAGAGCTGGGGTCGTCGAAGCAGAGCCTCGGCATGATACTGACGCTCCAGAGCATCACGGAGCTGCTGATCCAGATACCCGGCGGCATCCTGACCGACAGGTGGGGCAGGAAGAAGATCTTGGTACTGAGCACCGCGCTCCGCTTCGGCTCCATCGTCATCTTCCTCTTCGCCTCACACTGGACGCACGTGGCGCCGGGGCTGGTCCTGCTCTCGGCGACGATCATCAGCGCCCCCGCCTCCAGCGCCCTGCTGGCCGAGTCCCTCCCCGAGGGGACCTTGAGCACGGGCTTTGCGGCGATCAGGACCGTCACAGAGTTCCCCATGATAATAACGAGCCTCCTCGGGGGGATGCTCATCGACAGGCTAGGGATACTGGCGGGAGTCAGGCTGATACTGCTCGCTTACTCGCTCGTGGCGCTGGCATCGGTCTTTCTCCAGTGGAGGTACATCACGGAGACGATGCAAGCACATTCAATGGGCCAAGCAGAGGAAGAGAAGCAGGAGAACTCCTTCTTCGAGACCCTGGGCCGCCTGCCGAGGAACGTGTGGGTGCTCAGCATAGTACTGGGCCTCGGCGCCCTCTCCATGCGGCTGATCTCGTCGTTCACCGTGATCTACGCAGTCGAGATAGTCGGGCTCTCCACCACCCAGTGGGGGCTGCTGGGCACCATCGCGAATATCACGGCAATAATCTTCAGCATCCCCGGCGGCAGGATCGCCGACAGGCTGGGCAAGAGGATCGTCATACTCATCAGCAGGATCCCTATGGCCTTCGCAACGCTCGGGTACACCTTCTCACGGAGCTTCCTCCATCTGGGCGTCGTGAGGACCGTCTCGGGGCTGGGCTCAGGCTTCGGAGCTGACCTGTACGGGCCCCAGGGAGGCCCCCTGTGGCAGGCTCTCATCGTCGACTACACCCCGCCGCAGGAGAGGGGCAGGGTCATGGGCATCATAGGGACTATCAAGAGCGTGCTGTGCATACCGGCCACGTGGATCGGGGGCTACCTCTACGACAACATGTCCCCGTCGACGCCCTTCCAGGTCAGCTTCGTGATGGACGCCATAGCCATCGCCATCTTCGCCTTCATACTTAAGCCCCCGAAAGAGAACGAGCCTATGACGCATCATACTCGATCAGAAAATACCCCATGAACCTCCCCATGACCAGCCCCCACACGAGGTGGGGGGCGGTCACGAAGGGGATCATCGTTGTCAGCGGCACACCGACCAGGACGGCGAACGGCACGCATCCCAGTGGGATCGTGATAAGACCGGCAAGCACGCCGTCCCAGAGGGCCTTCCTCACGGAGTCAATGCGGAAGGCATCGAACCTTGAGACCGTGACGCCGAAGAGGATGCCCAGCATGGCGCCGAACAGGGCGTGGAGTACCAGGCCCACCGTCACGCCTCCCCCAATCAGCGCCCCGTACAGGACGAAGGAGGTGTCCAGCGGCTGCCCTGTCAACAGGTACTCCACCGCGGCGACCAGGTCCATGGCGACCGTCCCCACGAGGCAGCTTATGACCCCGTATCTTATCTCACGTGAAACCGTTATGCCCATGGTCGATTTCCGTTCATCATCGTCACATGTTTTACATAAAATAATGCAGAGTTAGACTGGCTCACCGGCGCCCATACAATGTCCATGAGGGTGTAAACTAATAAAAAAGGGAGTACGGGTTTAACCCTTCAGGGTCTCGATGAGCTCGTCTATGGTGATGGCCGACATGCTCATGATCTTTATAGTGCCGCGGCTGCCCAGGTCAACGGACATCTTGAAGATCGCCTCGTCGTCTGGCGCGTCCACGATGGTCACGAAGTCGTAGGGCCCCAGGACGGCGTACTGCTCCAGGACCTTGACGCCGTAGTCCCCTACCTCCAAATTGACCTCCTTGATCCGCTCGGGCTTGCTCTTGATCGTCTCCCTGCCCCTCTCCGTTAGGGTCGAGAGGAGGATGTACCTCGCCACTCAAAGCACCCAATATGAACGTACCAGAACCTTTAAAAATAGATTACTGGTGCATCCGGCCGCTCCTCCCGGGCGTTCTACGTTTTGATACAGCCAGAGGACTCTGTTCGAATGTGTAGCATTATACTAGACAGCCCACACTATAGGGTACGAGGTTTAGAGATGAAACCCAAATCGCTCATCGTGCTGACGTTGGTTCTGTCTCTCGCACTCACCGCGATGTCGCTTAACCTGGCGATGCCGGGCGGTGCAGGCACATCGGAGGATGACGCCGCGGTCGAGATCGCGGTGGACTTCGTGAGGCGGAGCCCCACGTTCAGCTTCGACGGGATGGCCGGAACTTTAACGGTCGTCGAGACCAGGATAATGGAGAGCTACCCCGTCCAGTACGTCGTCATCATAGAGTTCGACTCCAGCCACGCCGGCTACGGCGACCGCACAGGCCAGATCCTGGCCCAGGTGATAACCCACCACACGGCGGGGATCAAGGTCGTGAACGGCGAGGTCGTCGCAGCCATCCTGGACGACTTCTGGGACATGGTGAACCAGGAGGAGATGGAGACGTACCAGGACGAGGAGCCCGTCACGTCCATCATATCCCCCTCGTACGCCAGGGACCTTGCCATCGATTACGCCCTCTATAACCACAGGGAGCTGAGCAGCGTCGAGGCCCCAGATGATTGGGATGAGGAGGACCTCACCCCGCAGGGCCTCCTCGGAGCGGCGAAGACGAGGTTCACTGAGGGCGACTGGATCGTCACCGTCAGCTGGGCCGTCGTCAGGAGCCCTGTCTACACCGTCGAGATCGACTACAACGGCGAGACCGGCTTCCACTGGACGGGCACGGTGGACCAAGCCAAGATCGTGGCGGAGCAGGAGTTCAGCCTACTGGACTAGAACCCCGCCCAATCCGTGACCCGGACACCCCTTTTTTTCTTTTTCAGGTTCATCTTCTACGTTTATTGTGCACCCTTAAGGCCTAGTACCTGGCGTAGTCGCCCTTCTTCCAGAGCTCGAAGGCGTCCAGGGTCCCAGGGCACAGCGCCTGGTAGACTCGGATCTTCCTTCTAGGGTAGTCTTTTCTCAGCTCTTCGTAGATGTGATCGTCCAGAAATCCAACTCTCTCATCGGAGGCCTCGAAGCGGGTGGCCGAGAAGACGAGCACCGGTATCCGGGCCCAAGAGATGGCTGAGTAGCACATGGGGCAGGGCTCGCAGCTGGAGTAGATCTCGCAGTGGCTGATCTCCCCCTCCTGCGGGAGCTTGGACTCCGACCCCCTTATCTCTCCAAGGTCGTGGACCCCCAGCTCGTGGCAGGCGGAGCGGATCACCGAGATCTCCGCGTGGGCCGTAGGGTCGCTGTGCTCCACGACGTGGTTGTGGTCCCTCCAGAAGCGGATCGCCTCGCCGGTTCCGTCGTCTATCTGGAGCAGGACGGCTCCGAAGGGGCCTCCGCCCACCTCCACCGACCACCTGGCCTCTTCGCACGCCATCTCGATCCAGCGGTTGGGCTCCACGAGGATCTCCTCGTAGACGTGGCAGACAGCTACGTCTGCATCCAAGTTCTCACACTTCACAGGATCCAGAGAGTACGCCTCCCCCACGGGGATGGATTTGACGAACCTCTCGCTACGAGCGCCCATTTAGACCAAGTAGATCACCCGACACCCAGTAAAAAATACAGATGTAGAAAGCTTGGAGTGGGTCCGTTCCGCTTGATGTTTGGGGACGAGATCGGAGATTTGGGGCCCTGGGCATGGCATCCAATGGAGCTCTTTCGGGAGCCTCTCATACTCTTCCTTGTGCTAGTGGAGTCGGAAGCCCTCCCTCTCCTTCTCGGCCTCGGCCCTGTCCCTCGCCTCGCGGAGCAGTCCGTAGATGTTCGGTGTGCGCCCGCCGTGGCGGGTCTCCCTAGTCGATGTCCTGACCATCACCGGGATAGGGACGAAGGGCCCTACGAGCACCGCCTCCCCCTGCTCCAGCGCGGGGAGGTCCGCCAGGAGGTCCTCGCTGAAGCTCTCGCTGGCGGCCTGGATGGTCCGCTGGTCCTGGCTGTTCACCACCCTCAGGATGGCGAGGTTGCTGCAGTTCGCCAGGATGTCCGGGTCCAGCCTCCGGGGCCGCTGGCTGATGACGGTGAGGAAGACGCCGAACTTGGCCCCCTCTGCGGCGATGCGCGCCAGGATGTCCCTGCTGAACTTCCCCCCGCCCTCTTCCGGGGGCGCTGCGAACCGGTGGGCCTCCTCGACGAAGATGAAGACCGGCAGCCTTGCCCAGGGCTCCTTCCTGAACTTGGAGTCCCAGATCCTGCGGAGGAGCATACCAACGACGACGTCCTGCACGTAGTCGGTCATCCCGCTGAGGAAGACGTCGGACATGTGCTGCGGGCGGAAGAACCTGCGGACGTCCACGTCCCCCTCGGTGAAGATGCCCCTGCGGATCAGGTCCTCTAGGCGCATGATGATCCTGGCGATGCGGTCCTGCCCCTCGGCCTTCTCCGTCCCCATCATCTCCTCCAGCTTGTCGATGATGTCTTCGAGGGTGTAGACCGGGTTCTCGGAGGCGGCCCTCCTGATCGCCCTGCGGAGCAGGATGGTCTGCAGGCTGCCCGTGACCCGGGCCAGGGCGCGGAGCTCCTGGAAGCTGCAGCCCGAGACGCTGAGCCGGAGCGGGACTGCGTGGGGAGCCTCGAAGGTTTCCGCGGCCTCGGGGCGGTAGACGGTGACCTTGTCTTGGAAGTAGTCGTGGAGGCGGCCCTCCGGGTCCTGTGTCATGTTGGCGTAGTCGCCGTGGGCGTCGATGACCAAGACCGTGGCACCCTGCCTGAGCAGCTCCTCGATTACGCGGCCGGCGAAGTAGCTCTTGCCGTACCTGGTCATGGCCAGCACCGCGGTGTGCCTGTGCAGCTCCCTGCCGCTGACGGGGACCGGGATGCCCCCCCTGTGGAGGAGGTGGCCGACGCTGAGGGGCAGGCTCTCCTCCTCGACTGAGAACAGCTGGCGCAGCAGCTCGTCCGACGCCCTGTGCACCGGCGTCCCGGGGAGGGGCGGGCTCCTGGGCCTTCGGACCTCCCTCCTGCCTCCCTTCTCGTGGATGTAACCCAGTATCTTCACGGAGGCAACGATCTGCAATAGCTCCTCTCCGACGCCCAGCTCCTGCTGCTTCCAGACCGCGCCGGGGGTGGTCCTCTGGTCGTAGAAGGGGTGGCGGCTGAACAGAGTCTTAACCTGGCCCAGGACGTCCACCCTACGAGTCCCGCCGGGGAGCTGCTCCTCCAGCTCTATCTGGACGTACTCGTAGTTCACCGGTCTTGTCTCAGGGTCGGCTATGTTAAACTCGAAGGTGCTGGGGTCGGCCTGGCCGATGATCACTCCGTACCTGGTCTCCAATCCGCTCTCCTCGATCAACCCTGGGTATCTAATTGAATAGTACAGATGAGTTTTAAAGGGATACTAGAAAGGGATCAACGTGATCCCGGGACGCCTCCAGCCCTCCGATCGTGAAGCACGCTCATCGTGGCCCTGCGGCGTCATAGCTCATTGAGAGGGGAATAGGGTCGAGATGGATCAAGCATATTACATCAAACTATTGAAAAACATCATTTTTAAACCATAAGAGGAGTTATTTCAACCAGAAAAAAAACGGGTTTTGAGAGCATTTTTCAAAATTGTTCCAACATCAAGGGAACAGAGTTGCGGTGAAGGCTGCTTGGATCATGGATTCCAGATACTTATTTTATATATAGTCTCAAATTACTCAACTCAAAAAGGAAATGGTTTCCGATTACCTAGACGATACCATCACAGTTCTCCACGTCGATGACGATGAAAACCAGCTCAAGTTAACGAAAGTCTTCCTCGAAAAGATAGACACCTCGCTCAAGGTCGAGATCTCCACCGACCCCCAGGAGGCCCTCGAGAGGCACAGGCAGGAAGGCTTCGACTGCATCGTCTCTGACTTCGTCATGCCGGAGATGGACGGAATTGACCTCGCGTCGAGGATCAGGGAGACAAGCGATGTCCCCTTCATACTCTACACGGGCAGGGGCAGCGAGGAGGTCGCGGAGAGGGCCTTCGCAACCGGCATCGACGACTACATCAGGAAGGAGCAGGATCCCAGCCACTACCAGGTGCTCCTGAAGCGCATCAAGATGGCCGTGGAGAAGCGCAAGGCCGAGACCGAGCTCACCACGTCCGAGGAGAATTATAGGAACGTCGTCGAGAACGCAAATCAGGGCATCGTCGTCACCCAAGACGGCATACTGGAGTTCGTCAACCCCAGGGTCTTGGAGATCACGGGGTACGACGAGGAAGAGCTGCTCTTCAAGCCCTTTACGCATTTCCTCCATCCCGAAGATCTGGAGATAGCCCTAGAGAGCTACAAGAGCCAGCTCAAGGGGGATTACAACGATGACGACTTCTACCCCTTCAGGATCATCGCGAAGGACGGCGATGTGAGATGGATCGAGATCAACGGCATCGGGATCAGCTGGAACGGGAGGATGGCGATGTTGCACTTCCTCACCGACGTAACGGACCAAAGGCAGGCGGAGGAGACCATACGCGAACGGGAAGAGCTGTTCAGGGCCCTCGCCGAGAAGTCCCCCAACATGATTTTCATCCAGAAACGCGACAGGATCGTCTACGTGAACGAGGAATGTGTGAGGATTGTAGGCTACAGTAAGGAGGAGTTCTACGCGCCGGGCTTCGACATCAGGACGGTGATAGCTTCGGAGTTGCACGACGAGCTTAGAGAGAACCAGATCAGGCACTTCAGGGGGGAGGAGGTCCCACAGCAGGAGTACACGCTGCTGAAGAAGGATGGTGAGAGGGTAGAGGTCATCATCTCAACGAAGCTGATCAATTACGGCGGGGACACCTGCATCCTGGGCGTCGCCACGGACATCTCTGAACGACGAGAGATGGAGAAGCTTCTCATCGATTCCGAGGAAAGGTACAGGACTCTGTTCGAGACCTCGCCGCTCGCCATCTCGACCCACGACCTCGAAGGGAACATCACATCTGTCAACGCCGCATTCACGGAGCTGACGGGGTTCACACAGGAGGAGGTACTAGGAATGTCTTTTTCCCAGATCGCAAGCGAGCTGGACGCTGGAGAGATTAAAATTGACTTGATCAGGGACAGCTACATCGCCCTGATGAGGAACGGCGTGGTCCCGCCCTTTGAGTTTTCCTTCAGGAGGAAGGACGGCGCAGATCGCTGGGGAGAGGCCCACGTCTCAGTACAGAAAGTGGACGGAGAGAGAGCTGGGATCCAAGTGCTCCTCTTGGACACCACAGACAGGAGACGGATGGAGGAGGAGCACGAGAGGTACCAGGAAAGGCTGGAGGCCCTCCACAGGCACGCCTCGGACCTCGCGGAGGCCGAGACCGTCGAGGACATCGCCTTGAGGACCTTCGACGCAATAGAGCAGGTGCTCGGGTTCGACGTCGGTGGCTTTGCCATCGTCGACCCACCCGTTCTCCGCTTAGTTTACATCAAGGGCCTCGACTACGAGGAAGGTTACCAGATACCCTTAGACGGTCGGGGGATAACGGTCAGATGCGTCCTGACCGGAGAGACGCAGCTGGTGCCGGACGTCCGTCTGAGCGCGGACTATCATCCGGGACACGCCGAGGGGCGCTACATGGTCCTGTCGGAGCTGGCTGTGCCGATACAGGTAGATAGGAAGATAATCGGAGTGATTAACGTCGAGAGCGAGAGGCTGGACGCCTTCACGGAGCAGGACCTGAGGCTGGCGGAGACCCTCTCCCAGCACGTTGGCTCGGCGCTGTCACACATCCGCCACACGGAGCTGCTCCAGGCCTCGGAGGAAAGGTACAGGGGACTCCTGGACGCCTCGAGGGACGCCGTCTTCGTGCTCGACAGCGAGAAGTACCTGTACGTCAACAGGAGCGCCGCGAACCTCCTCGGCTACGATGACCCCGGAGAGCTCGTCGGCACGGATGCCTTCGTACACGTCGCCCCGGAGGATAGGGAGAGCGTGAAAGAGATAACCCTCAGAAGGCAGAGAGGGGAGGAGACGCCCAGCAGGTACAACTTCAGACTGGTCGATAAGAATGGGGTCGGCGTAGACGTGGAGGCCCACGTGTCGCTGACGGAGTACGAGGGAAAGACGGTGTCGCTCTCCGTTAACAGGGACGTGACCGGTCAGAAGAGGTTCGAGGAGGAGCTGAGGAGGGTCAACCGCAATCTCGAGGAGAGGGTGAAGGAGATGCGCTGCCTATTCGAGGCCATAAGGGAGATGCAGGAGGCAGCGTCCGTCGAGGAGCTGGGCCCCAAGATCGTCGAGCTCATCGCCGCGGCTATGTACGTCCCGGAGAAAGCGGCGCCGGTCCTGGAGCTCGGGGGCAAGGTCTTCTCCCACCCCAGATACAGGGAGGGCCTGCACCTCAGCCCCAGGGTAGAGATAAGGAACGTTGGCGTAGTTGTGGGGAAGATCTATATCTACTTCACAGAGGACAGCCCGTGTTTCCCAGCAGAGAAGCAGGGCATGATCAACGCCTTGGCGGAGAGCTTGGGGGGCTGGTACGAGGGTGTACGCGATGCGAACAAGCTAATAGAGTACACGGGTCGCCTCGAGGGCATGGTGGAGGAGAAGACCAACGAGCTCCTCGACGCCGAGAGGATGGTGACGGCGGGCAGGATCGCGGCGATGGTCGGCCACGACCTCCGCTCTCCCCTCCAGACGATCAAGAGCGCACTCTACCTCATCAAGAAAGCTCCGGAGGAGGCCGAGGAGATGATTGAGCTGATCGAGGGCTCGGTGGATCGGGCTAGGGAGATGCTTGAGGAGCTGCGGATCCAGACCCGCGACACTCCATTGAGGCTCGAGCTCCTGGACCTCTCGGAGCAGATACGCACAGCGGTCCAAGGGGCCAACATTCCGCCCGGCATCCACTTGACCCTGGAGTTCGACGTGGACCTGGAGAGCACGCTCCTCGACGGCACCAAGATCAGGAGGGTCCTCGACAACCTCATCAAGAACGCGGTGGAGGCGATGCCCGACGGAGGGGAGCTCATCGTCTCCGCCGGGAAGACTGATGATGGGATCGTAGTAAGTGTCATCGACACGGGTGTGGGCATCGCCGAAGATGAGCGTGAAAGGCTGTTCAAGTCTTTCCACACGACGAAGAAGAACGGCCTCGGGCTGGGGCTGTCCTACTGCAAGAGGGCGGTCGAGGTCCATGGCGGGAGGATAACCGTGAAGTCTGAGGTGGGGAGAGGAACAATGTTCACGGTGTTCCTGCCGGACCACAAGGAGAGAAGCCCCGCGGACGAGGCGGCACTCGAGCTCGACGCAGCCGGCGAAGCCCCTCTCCAAAGAGAGCAGGCCCGCTAGCATATTTTCATGTTGGGTCCTCAGTCCATTTCTCTCAGGGCGCGCCGCGTGCCCCTGATGTCGAGGCCCGCCTCCTCCAGGCGGCGGACGATGAAGGGCTCGTACTTGCTGGTGTAGAGGCCTCGGTCGAAGCGGGCGAGGGTGTCGGCCTGCCTAAGGGGGACGTTGTA
>CP070784.1:2275869-2280143 GCA_020346605.1 Candidatus Bathyarchaeota archaeon
ACGATAAGCCTGCCTGGGAGGAGGGGAAGCTGGGGCGTATCAGCCCCGTCTGGTGGGCAGCCGTTGCCTTCTTCGCACTGTTCGTCGTCGGCGGCCTCATCTGGGGCTTCATGAACAGGGCCGGCGCATGACATGCTGCAAGGATCTAGCTACACCATCAACCGCCTCATCTTCCTGGCTATCCTGGGCGGCCTTGTGCTCGCGCTCGCGTCACCCTCTGGCTCTACATGGGGGGTCGCGCCGATCCCGTCTGGACGGTGGCCTACAACAACTTCCCCGATCTACTAGTCCTGGAGGAGGGGGTGCACGAGGTAAAGATATACAGGGTCGACCAGGAGGTCCTTGGGAGGAATCTCGGGAACGCCACTAAGGGGACGCTGTAGCAAGCTTGGCCCGTCCCCCGTCAACTGGTTCGACATGTTTGAGCCGTTCTGGCTATGGCCGTCACCGTATAAGTTAAGAAACAAGCAGGCGTAATTCATCCGAGGCAGGAACAGGGTGCGGTCGCAGGTCTCTAAGTCGAAGCAGGAGGAGTCATCCAAATACAGGGAGTTGGGCGTCGACGTCAAGAAGAAGGGTGTCGACGTCTTCAAGGGGACCGTCGACGACCTCCACCCCGGCGCCTTCTGCGTCATCACCAGGGACCCCGCGCACCCCGGCGTCGGCCTTGTCACCCACACAGACTCCGCCGGGAGCAAGCCCATCGCGGCCTACCTCTGCTGGAGGGAGACCGGAAACCCTGTGTGGTTCGAGGGGCTCGCCCAGGACGCAGTCGCGATGAACGTGGACGACCTGCTCTGCGTAGCCGCGGAGCCCGTCGCCTTCGTGGACTACGTCGCCTACAACACGCTGCTTATCGACAGAGTCCAGCTCCTGTCCGCCCTGGCGAGGGGCTTCACCGACTGCTTCGAGATGATGGCAGGGCAGGGGATGAGGGTGCTCTTCGGCGGCGGCGAGACCGCGGACCTCCCGGACCAGATGAGGACACTGGACGTGAACGGAGCCGTCTTCGGCAGGGTGGAGCTCGACAGGGTCGTCACAGGGGAGAGGATACAGCCGGGGGACGCCATCGTGGGGCTCAGGAGCGGCGGCGGCGTGGACTATGAGAGGGGGGCCAACAGCGGGCTGATGTGCAACGGGATCACCCTGGCCCGGAGCTGCCTGCTGAGGCGCGAGTACCTGGAGAGGTATCCCGAGCTGGCCCATCCGGGGAGGGGGCGGTTCACGGGCAGGTATTCGCACGAAGACCATCCAGAGGGGCTGGGGATGAGCGTCGCAGAGGCACTACTTTCGCCGACCAGGATCTTCGCGCCCATCGCCGCAGCCGTCCTCGAGGAGGCTGGGGACTCCGTCCACGGGATGGTCCACTGCACTGGCGGGGGGCAGACCAAGTGCCTCCGCCTAGGGAAAGGTATACGGTACGTCAAGGAATCCCTCCCGGAGCCCGACCCCATCTTCGGCCTGATCCAGAGGGAGGGAGACGTGGTGTGGAGAGAGATGTACGAAGACTTCAACATGGGGATCGGTTTCGAGTTCGTCGTCGAACCGGGGGCGGTCGAGGACGTCATCAGGGTGGCGGAGGGCTTCGGGATAGGCGTGGAAGTCACTGGGAGATGCGAGAGGAGCTCGGAGGGGAACGAGCTGTCCATCGTCTCTGAGAATGGTAGGTTCGCTTACACCTGAGCGCGCGCCCGAAAATTGTTCCCTTAACCAGTTTTCAGACGATTAAATTATACGTACAACCTCCGTTTATACTTCGATATGGCGAGGAAGCTGCCGAGCTACGAGGAGATCGTGGAGGCGGCGCTTGAGGTCTTCAAGCAGTACGACTCAGCCCTCACCCTCAGGCAGCTCTACTACCGCCTAGTCTCAAAGCAGATGTTCCCCAACACCATCAACAGCTACAAACGCCTTAGCCGCATCATGGTGAAGGCCCGGGAGCAGGGGGACGTCCCCGTCAACTGCCTTGAGGACCGGAGCCGGCGCATCCTCGGCAGGGGGGACACCGGCTACGCCTCGGCTGAGGAGTTCCTGCGCAAGCGCATCGCCGGCCTCAAGGAGAGCTACAAGGAGTTCACGATGCCCATGTGGGATGACCAGCCTAACTTTGTCCTTGTGAGCCTAGAGAAGGACGCCCTGAGCCGGCTGGTGGGCGACATCGCCAACCAGTACAGCGTCCGCACCTTCCCGACCCGGGGGTACCCCAGCTTCACCTACGTGAACAGGATGGCCACGTACATCAGGAACAGGCTCAAGGACAAGCCCACCGTAGTGCTCTACTTCGGGGACTTCGACCCCAGCGGTATCGACATAGAGAGGGACCTGGAGGAGAGGCTGGGGAAGTACAAAGCCGGTGACTTCAAGGTCAGGAGGGTCGCCCTCACCAAGGAACAGATACAGCAGTACAGCCTCCCGCCGATGCCGGTGAAGAGGAGCGACGCCCGGTCTGATGGGTTCCTGGAGTCCTACGGCGACCAGTCCGTGGAGCTCGACGCCCTGGACCCCAACACCCTGAAGTACATGGTGGCGCAGTCCATCGCCGGTAATATCAACCTCGACCTCTGGAGAAAGAAGGAGGAGAGGATCGAGAGCCTCAAGATCTGGATCAAGAAGAAGCTGGACAACATGGAGAACCTGGTTTTCGATGACTAACGACCCCGCTTCCTCAGCAGCCGTCTGATGGAGTCATCGTCGTAGCTCAGCAGCCGCCCCAGGCCCCAGGCGATCTCGTGCTCCACCTCGTCCGTCAGTGTACCGGCCTCCGCGTACCTCCTCTTCTTCTCCTTAAGGCTTAGGTACTCGTCAACCGTCGCCTGTTCGGCTACTATGTGAATCACCGTCTTCCCCCTGATAGGCCCGTGGTCGAAGAGGATAGTCTCCAGGAAGTCGTCGTCCACGTGGAGGATCAGGTCACGCTCCCCTGCGATGAGGTGGGCGTCGTCGATGACGGAGTCGAGCTGCTCCCTTGTCATGGGAGAGCTGAGAGCGAGGCGCTTGCAGCCGTTCTCCACCACCTCAGCGAAGGCGGCGATGGCCCCGAGCTGGTATGACCTCCAGTCAACCTCCCCCTTAAGCGTCATGTTTACCTAGGAGGGCCGTCGGACGTAAAACGGTTTCCGATGAGCAAGGCTGCTTCAGAAAGGGATAATTCGGCGACGTCCCGAAGGTTAAGTGAGATGAAGTACGTCGGTTTCTGGAAGTTCGACTCCGAGGCCCTGGATGTGATCGTTGAGAAGAGCGTTCGCTCTTCCAGGGAGCGAGATGTGTTCCCGGAGAAGTATCCCGAGATCATCTGTGGCCCCTTCATTCTAGACGGGGAGAGCAGGGGCTTCACAGTCTACGATGTCGATGACCTGGAGCAGCTCACCAACGTTACTGCGCACTACGGCCCGGAGATGACTTACGAGTTCAAGCCCATCGTGGAGACATCGAAGTACGCGGAGTTCCATCTGAGAAAGGGATGAGTCCGCTCAGAGGTCCAGTTGTTTCCCAAAAAAAAAGGGCTATGGGGGCCAGTCCTTCTCGTGGGTGAAGGCGTACGCCACGTTGGCCCCCGTCTGCACCGCCTGCAGCCCTCCCGAGGTGCCCAGGCTGCTACCGCAGGGGTAAGCCCAGACGTATCCGTCGACGGGCATCTTCACCTCCTCGACGACGTCGCCGTAGAGGTCGTAGATCTCGGCCAGGGTCTCGCCCTCTTCGAAGCGCTCCCCCGGGGCCTTGAAGAAGCGGATGAGACCGCCCCTTCCGGCCCGGACGACGCCGTGGAACCTGTTGACCCCGGGGACGACGGGGAACCCCTGCTGGGGCTCGATTTCGCCGTCGATCATGTCGAAGGCCTTCATTATGTTGAGGACCCCTCGTACTCCGGCGCCCGTGGAGGGCTCCGAGATCCACCTGCCGTCTATCAGCTCCTCGAGGATGACCGGCACACCCCTGCGGGCAGCCATGTTGCCGAGGGTCGGCGTGGCGTCCTCGGGGATCTCCCTGTCTGAGACGATTGTGGTGACCCCGAAGACCTCCGCCATCTTCACGAGCCGCTCTCGGGTCGCCGGGTTGCCCACGTTGATCCACTGGTAGATGAGCGAATCGGGCCTGGTGTTGCAGTGGATGTTTACGACGAGGTCGGTCGCGCTGTAGGCCTGCTCCCACAGGGCGTGGGCCAGCCTCTCCGTGGTGTTGCCCTCCGGCCGGTCCGTCCTGACGGCGCCCACGTCCAGGTTGTCGATCCAAGAGAGGTACTGGTGGTGCATGTAGGCTAGGGGGTTTCCGACGGG
>CP070784.1:2280243-2283616 GCA_020346605.1 Candidatus Bathyarchaeota archaeon
AAGGAGATAAATACAGGGATAAGATGGTCTTCGTCGATGGGTATACCTGGCTCATAGGCAAATCCAGCGAGAAGTTTTACATCGAGAGCCTCAGCAACCTCACGGAGCTGAACTTCAAGATCTCCAGCGCGATATCCAACTTGCCGAAACCAGTGCTGCTGATATTCAACTCCGTCTCGCCTCTCTCACTGTACAACCCGGAGGCCTTCGTACTGAAGTTCCTGCAGCTACTGTTCGCCAGGATAAAGGAGTACGGCGCGATAGGGATATTCGTAGCCCAGGCAGGGGTCCACAGCCAGGAGTTCTATACCACGCTGGAGTACCTGGTGGACGGTATCTTCGACATGAAGATAGGTGAAGAGCAGGGCAACTTGATGAGGTTCTTCAGGATACGCAGCATGAGTTCCGTCGCCCACGAGACGATGTGGGTACCCTTCATCATCGACTACGACAGGCAGATCAAGCTGAAGTATGGGGGGAGCTAGGAGAATGGATAAACTGGAGATCGATTTCGAGGAGAAGGTGAACACCGGTATACCCGGACTGGACGAGCTGCTTGAGGGCGGCCTGATCCAGAGATCGTCGGTCCTTCTCAGGGGGAACGCAGGCACGGGTAAGACGATCTTCGCCATGCACTACCTGGTCCACGGGGCCCTTAACGGCGAGCCGGGGGTGCTCCTGTCCATCGAGGAGAAGAAGAAGGACCTGTACAGAGAGGGCGCTAGGTTCGGCTGGGACCTCGAGTCACTGGAGGAGGACGGCAGGCTGGCCATCATCGAGAGGCAGTCCTCCTACAGCATCACGATACACGAGCTGGAGAGGATGGCCAAGAGCATCGGGGCGAAGAGGGCCGTTATAGACTCCGTGCCGGCCCTGTTCACGAGCTATCCCAACGAGCTCCAGGTCGCCGAGTGGAGATCCGCCTTCCACCTGCTCTGCCAGGTCTTGACCGAGTCATGCGGATGCACCACCATCCTGATAACTGAGGCGGGCTGGTCCAAGCAATTCCCCTTCGAGGAGTACGTCCCGAAGGGGGTCATCGAGCTCAGCTTCAAAATGATGGAGGGCAAGGCGAGGAAGTTCCTGCTGATAAGCAAGATGAGGGAGATGCGCCACAGCAAGAGCCTGCACCTGTACGAGATCACCGGTAAGGGCTTCACCCTATTCCGGCCTAACAAGTTCCAGAGAGGAGGGATGTAATTGGAGAAGAACGTGTTTGAAACCGGGCTACCTGGCCTGGACATGATGCTGGGCGGAGGGATCAGATGGGGTTCGACGGTCACCATAGCCAGCGACCTGGAGGACCGAGTGACCCTCTGCCACCAGATCGTCGAGAACGCCCTGAAGCAGAGGATGATAGTCTACTATATGTGCTTCAAAGAAGCCCCAGAGCGGATCAGATACCTGATGGACGAGTCGAACATCGACGTCGAAAAATACGAGCAAGAACGGCTCCTACGGTTCTTCACGCCTCTCGAGACAGAGCAACTAGGCATGTCTTCGACCGCACGCGATGCATCGGAGCTGCTCAAGGTCTTCAACGACTTCATAACGAACGTAATGAAACAAGTGGCCCTCCACGTGATGAGTGGAAAGAAGGTGATGTTCGTGCTGAACAACGTGGGCGCCCTCAACGACCTGCTCAACGAGGACCCCAGGTGGAAGGACTTCACGATGAGGGGAAGCACCTGGCTCAGGAAGCTCATCAAGGTGATTAGCCTCCAGATAGCCGATCTGAAAGACCTTGAAGTCGCGGAGGCCATCGCGGACTTCTGCATCGTGATGGAGAACATCGACGGGATCCCGTACATCAAGGTCACCAAGCACTCCACTGCGGGCTGGATCCCGTACATGTCTTCCTACAATCAGATCGAGATCGCTGAGGAGTTCATCTAGGAGGTTCAAATATGAGTATGGAAGAAGAGGTCACGAAATGCGGCAAGATCCACGACGTGCTGGCTGAACACTGGAACTGGGCCTACTACGACACCCCGCACGGGGAGTGCTCCTGGCTTCTGGCGGAATATGTCGAGAGGCTCAAGGAGGACGTGGAGCGGCGCGTCCCGGTCATGCTCAAGGAGCTTGAGGAGCTTGTCGAGG
Source organism: Candidatus Bathyarchaeota archaeon (assembly GCA_020346605.1). Classification (GTDB taxonomy): domain Archaea; phylum Thermoproteota; class Bathyarchaeia; order TCS64; family TCS64; genus BS750m-G28. Next base: position 2,282,344 of record CP070784.1, read on the forward strand.
AATATCCATCCGATTCTTTCTCGATACTGGATGTCGGATGCGGAGTGGGCGGATTCCTACATGGTGCGCTCAATCTGCTTTCCAAGAAACACAAGGAAGTCGAGTTCAAAACAACCGGGATCGACATAAGCCGTGAGATGATCGACTACGCAAAGACCAACCTCCAAGATACCGGCATAGAGCTGGTCTGCGACAGCATCACCAATCAGCGACTGAAGTTCAAGAACGAGCCCTTCGACGCCGCCATCCTCATGGTAACCCTCTCATTCTACAACGACGAGAACTCGAAGGAGATACTCAGGGCTATCCATAATAAACTGAAGGACGGCGGGTTCCTTCTGATACTCGACTTCGCCTGGACGTACATCTGGAGTGGTTTCAAGCTGTTCTCGAAGCCCCTACAATCTCTGACGGACACGTTCTTCTCTCACCTGATCGGGGAGTCGTTCCACTTCATGAACCGGACAGAGGACGAGCTGAAGGAACTGATCACTGAGGCTGGCTTCGACGTGAAGAGGGCCTATCTATCCGAGAAGAAGTCGAAGATGAAGGGTATGCTGGTCATCCGGGCCCAGAAAAAATAAAATCCCATTATTTCTTTCACAGGAAACTTCTGTCTATTTGTGAAACACACGCGGCTAGCGCGCACCGGTCCTAGAATGAGAATCTTAAAGAAGGGTTATTTTATCATAAACCAATTATAACTTCCTCATTTTCGTTTCTATATTGATTTGAGCCTACTGTCGTGGTGGGATATGGGAGGTGAATGGAAATGCGCGCGCGAACAAAGAAGGGAGTTAAGACAAACGATCTTCGAGGAGATGAGCTCTGCCATCATTTTGTTGGATGAGGAAAATCGTGTAACCGACCTCAATCGCGCAGCGATGAACCTTCTAGGTTTCAAGTCATCCGATGTCCTCGGAATGGAAATAAATGCGTTGGGCCTTGAGTGGTTTGAGATTGACGAGTTCGACTCCCACCACGCTGCGTCGAGCAGGGAGGTAAAGCACGGCAAGGTTGGACACGAACGCGAGTACGAGATCGAGCTCATCACGTATGACAAGGACAGCGTTTCGACCGGTAACAAGGCACTGATCATACGAGACATAACGGTATACAAGCGCGCAATGGCGTACTGGGAGGACCAGTATAAACGATATTCAAGGTATCTGGAGAGGCTCGTCGAGCAGAGGACCAAGCAGCTCAGAGACGCCGAGCGCATGGCCGCGATCGGGGAGCTGGCGTCGATGGTGGGCCATGACATCCGGAATCC
>CP070784.1:2283716-2287051 GCA_020346605.1 Candidatus Bathyarchaeota archaeon
GTGTCCAGAGCTCAATGTATTCCACTGAACTTAGCTCTAGCTTAACAGAAACTAACTTACCGTTCGTTTCATCGATGAAATTCACCACAGAGGTCCATGGGCGCGCGCATTGAGGTGACTGTATTTATTGTTGTGCAATCTGTATTAGGTTACCGCAGGTGTCGTCGAATATGGCAATGGTCACAGATCCCATCTTCGTTGGCTTCATAGTGAAGTTGACTCCCATCTCTCTCAGCCTCTCGTACTCCAATTGGACATCCTCAGCGGCGAACTGCGTGAGAGGGATCCCCTGCTCAAAGAGGGCCTTTTTGAACGTCTTTGTAGCCGGGTTTTCGCTCGGTTCTAGCAGCAGCTCGGTACCATCTAGCTCCTCTGGTGAGACGACGGTCAGCCATCTGTACTTCCCCGCTGGGACGTCAGTTTTCTTGACGAAGCCCAGCACATCCGTGTAGAACCTGAGAGCCTTCTCTTGATCGTCCACAAAGACGCTGCTTATCTTGATCTTCATCGAATTATGTCATCTCGAGATTGTTTTTTTACCTTTGCGCGCGCGTTGGGATGTGGATACAGCTCCGAGATGGCGAACTTTTTTATCTTCTTCAGGCTTTGTGTGGCGCAGATCACCGTCGCGCCTTCGACGCCGAACCTCCATATGGTCTTCCGGCATATCCCGCAGGGCATGATTATGTGATCGGGGGCGCCGACGACGAGGACCGTTTCGAGCCTCGCGTTCAATCCCTCCTCGGTGATCATCGAGCCAATGGCGTCCTCCTCGCCGTGGATCCCCCTCGCCCCGATGAAGGGCACGCCGTGGTAGATCCTACCGCTCGTGGAGAGGATGTAGGAGCCTGCCCCCGGCTCGATACCACACTCCCCGAGGAACTCGATGTACGTCTCCAACATCGACCTCACCCTCTCGATGAAAGCCTGCTCCTTCTCCGACAGATCACTCATAAGGAGTCCCCAGCCTTCTACATATTCAGGTTATAGTTCTCAGTTATGTGTATAAGTAAAATTTTTACATTCGCTTACAATCTGTTCCTTCCTCATTTCATGTTGTCTAGATCTGCTTCTCTTGGTTGGTTTGTTCAGCTTGATAATCCTCCTCTCTGGACTGATATCCATCGGAGGCTGGGAGGGAGCTATCAACTAGAGAGTTTGGCATCTCGTACAGTGTACTGGTGAGGATAGGATGGAAATTCTTGGCTTGATGAAGGGGGTTTCCGCTTCATTCTTATCCCAATCCTTTATTTTCCACGGGGATTGTTCATGAGTCCAATGAACCAGTCGCTCCCCAGGGAAAAGAGGCCCCCATTCAGCACGCCCTTCTTCTACGGGTGGATCATAGTAGCGGTCTCAGCGCTCACCCTCTTCTTCTCGGGGCCGGGGCAGACCTACTCCGTCTCCACGTTCATCGACTCATACATCTCCGAGTTCGGGTGGAGCAGGTCCCTCGTCTCGGGGATGTACTCCATAGGCACACTAACGGCCGGGCTGACGATGGGGGTCATGGGGAACCTGTTCGACAGGCGGGGGCACCGCGTCATGACGACGGTCGTCGCCGTCTGCCTCGGCCTGGCTTGCTTTTGGATGAGCGTGGTGAGCGACTCGACGATGCTCCTCGCCGGGTTCCTCATGATTCGGCTCCTTGGCCAGGGCTCCATGAGCCTCAGCAGCTCTACCCTGCCGCCCCAGTGGTTCATAACGAGGAAGGGGTTTGCCCTCAGCCTCGCCTCCGTGGGGGGCGTGATGAGCTCCGCATTCCTCCCTCCCCTCAACACGTGGATAATACAGAACTACGGCTGGCAGATGGGCTGGCGGACCTGGGCGTTTCTCCTCTTCGCGGTGATGGCCCCTTTAGCGTATATCATCATCAGGGACCGGCCCGAGGACGTGGGCCTCTGGCCCGACGACGTGGAGAGGAGCTGGACGTCCACCGACTCTGCTGGGATCACCGTCGAGGACGACCCTTGGACCGTCCGGGAGGCGATGGGAACGCGAAGCTTCTGGCTCCTCCTCTTCTGCAGAATGATCCCCTCCGCCATCGTCACAGGCCTCGTCTTCCACCAGGCCTCCGTCATGGCCGAGGTGGGCCTCCCCGTCGAGGCCGCGGCCATGGTCCTGAGCGCCATGGCACTGGTCCGGCTCCCCGTGGTCCTGGTCGCGGGGCAGGTCGCCGACAGGGTGCCCACACGTTTCCTGATCGCTGGCGCCCAGGGCGGGCTCCTGGTGGGCATGGCGGTGCTCCTCCTCGCGAGCTCCGTGGAGGCCAGTCTAGTCTACGGTGCCATAATCGGAATAGCCATGTCCTTTGAGATAATCGCCGGGGGGATAATATGGCCCGCGTACTACGGGCGCCACCACCTGAGCAGCATACGCGGCGTCTCGATGATGGCCGGGGTCATCGGCTCAGCCCTCGGCCCCCTCCCCTACGGCTTCGCATACGACCTCCTCGGGAGCTACAATCAAGCGATCACCATCTCCATGGTCTTCCCCCTGCTTGGGATGGTGGCTGCCATGATGGCGGTCCGACCCGTCAAGTAACTATAGAGCACTCTCGCAGGATCACGTGAAAAGAAAGAGAACGACAAGAACAAAGTGAGTCGACGCCCAAACGCGTGCGTGCGAGTGAATTGGATTCGTGTAATGATAAATCTTTATAATCTTTCTCCAAGCGCGCGCGAGCAGGTTCAGACTCATATGCCGCCTGAACAGAGGAAGTCAGCTGTATAGAAAACATAAACACCACCTGTTCTCCAGTTACCTACTTAAAAAGTACTGATAGGGATAGTTCTTACATCGTTGTTCGAGGTGGAAGGGTCATGGGATCAGTAGTACCTGTGTCATGCAACTTAGACTGCGGCGGCGGATGTCCCCTTTATGCCCACGTAGAAGGAGGACGAGTAACGAAGATCGTGGACAACCCACTGGGTGGCCCGTACATGTCGGGCTGCGTGAAGGGGTTCCAGATGCACCGTGTGCTCCACGCGCCGGACAGGCTGAAGAGGCCACTCCTCAGGACGGGCCCCAGGGGCTCCGGGGAATTCAAGGAGGTCGGGTGGCCAGAGGCGCTGGACTTCGTCGCCGAGAGGCTGACAGAGATAAGGGACAAATACGGCAACGAGGCCATCCTCCGCCTCGGTGGATCCGGGGCCTGCAACGGAGCCCTGCACAACACGGGCCGCCTCACCGCTAGGTTCCTGAGCCTGTTCGGGGGCTACACCCAGATCGACGGGTACTACAGCAGCCAGGCGGCCCAGTACGTCACCCCCTACATACTCGGTACCAGGTCGATCGGGATCGACCCAGGCACACTCCAGCATACCGGACTGATA
>CP070784.1:2287151-2291962 GCA_020346605.1 Candidatus Bathyarchaeota archaeon
ACAGGAAGCTTAGAGAGAGGGCGCCGGTGTAGACCGAGTTGGTCTCGATGTTGAAATCAAACAAATGCGCACCGCTCCTCCTCTGGCCGTAGAGGAAGTAGGCGATCATGACCCCCATCAGGAGGAGGAGGACCAGGCCGATCGGCGAAGACCCGAAGGCGTGGACCGAGACGGCCAGGCCGCCCCTAGTGATAGCGGTGGCGAGGACGATCAGGGAGGAAGTGACCATGACCATGAGATCCCTAGAGGAGGTCTCCCGCCCCGAGATAGCCGGGGAGAGGTGGAACAAGGCCGTCAGCGAAATCCATGGAATCAGGGAGGCGGTCTCGACGGGGTCCCAAGCCCAGTAACCCCCCCAGCCGAGGACCTCGTAAGCCCACAGCCCGCCCAAGGCGATGCCCAGCGTCAGGAACAGCCATGACAGCTGGGCGAACACCCTCACCAGCACCGACGCGGACTGCCTCTCCGAGCCGAACGAATCGAAGGTGAACGCGAAGCTGAAGAAGGTGAGCGTATACCCGATGAAGACGACGGGGGGGTGGATCAGCATCCACGGCGTCTTCAGGAGGGGGTTCAGCCCCCGCCCGTCCATCTGCGCCTCGGGGAGGAGCCTGAAGGGGCTCTGCAGCAGAACGACGACGATGAAGAACAGGAACAGGATATCCAGTACCTCGAAGGCCTTCAGCCTGAGTTCCCTCTCCCGCATCGCGAAGCGTATCATGAGGTAGCCGAGGGCCAGCAGGAATGTGAGGAAAAGCCAGGAGCTCGCGCTGCTCGCCCATGAGGCGTAAAGCCTTCCCATGACGGGGAGGCCGGATGAGCTGTAGGCGTACACCTCCTCGTAGCGGAAGTTGTTAGTTATGAACGCCTGAGCGAGGGTGAGGTAGCTTCCGATGATGAGGAGGCACGCGAATGGAGCCATGGGGATTCCCATCCCCTTTGCGCCGCCGTTCTTCGAGTTGACCAGCTGCACGAGGTCCCCGAAGACGAGGACCGCCGCTCCTATCAGTAGGATCTCCGCAATCTCCATTCCGGCTCCCCTAGTTGTTCTGAAGGCTCCTTAATAAACTGTAAACTTCCATCCTCCTCTATTTATAAATCGTTAAATACGATGGCTCGTCGATTACGGGTGAACGTCATGAGATACCGAGACGATGTCTACCTCGCGATATCCGTCCTGATCAACGGGATGGCGACGTACTTCGCCCTCTTCATCGCCCCCGCGGAGGTCGAGATGGGCGAGCTCGTCCGCATCTTCTACTTCCATCTCCCGCCCGCCCTGGTGTGCTACCTGACCGTCGCCGTGTCGATGATAAGCGGTGTGCTGTTCCTCGTGAAGAATGACGCGATGTACGACGCGATCTCAGAGTCCGCAGCCCTGCTAGGGCTGGTGTACGGCGTCGTCACCCTCGTCGGCGGGGCCATCTGGGCGAACGCGACGTGGGGTGTCTACTGGAACTGGGACCCGAGGGAGACGACGACTCTCATCCTCTGGATCGCTTACATCGGGTACTTCTTCCTGCGGATGTCCGTGGAGAACCCCGAAAGGAGGGCTTCGGTCGCAGCGGCCTACAACGTCCTCGCCTTCCTGACGATGCCCCTGAGCTACCTCTCCTTCATCCTCTGGCCGTCCCTCCACCCCCGACTGAGCGAGGGGGGCGGCCTCGGGCTCACGGCTCCCATGGTGCAGGCCCTGGTGCTGAACATCGTGGGAGGGGTCATCATGTATGTCTGGCTGCTCAGGAAGGCTTATGAGGTGCGCATCAAGAGGGATGGCTTGGCTCAGTTGATATCGGAGGAGGTCAGCCATGCCGGTTGACGTATCGATGGTGCTGGCCCTGTATTGGATAGCGCTGACGGGCATCGCCGTCTGGCTGGTCTGGACGGGATCGGGTCTCGACAGGAGGCTCAGGGAACTGGGAGAAGGGGAGTCATCGGAGTGAAGATCCAGGGTAAATACTTGGTGGTGGGGGTTCTCTTGCTGCTCAGCGCGGGCCTCGCCTTCGACAGTATGACGAACTACCTGAACCCATACCTGTCCGTCACGCACGTTGCAGCCAACACGGACAGATACGAGGGGAGGAGCATCCAGGTGATGGGTGTGATCGCGATCGGCTCCATCGTCAGGGGAGGGGAGGGCACAACGATTTTCGCCGTCACCGACGGCGATGAGACCCTCGATGTCACCTACGTTGGGGCTCTCCCCCAGAACTTCGACCAGGGGAAGGACGTCGTCGTCGTGGGCTCGCTGAGGGGTGGGGAGTCCCTGGAGGCCTCGAAGATACTCATGAAATGCCCCTCGAAGTACGAGAGCGGGAGTGCTCCGCTGTTGGGCAACCACGTCTTCTGGGTGGCCCTAGCGATGGCCCTAGTGGCCGTGGCCTACTTGGTCATAACCGTGGCATGGAAGAGAGGCTAATTTATACTCGGAGTGGCTGAGTGGATACCATGCCCACCGCCGTCGAGCTCCTGAACGTCTCAAAGTCCTTCGGAGCCATCAAGGCTCTGAGGGGTGTGACCCTGGGGCTCGAGGAGGGGGAGGCCGTCGCGTTCCTCGGGCCGAACGGGGCGGGTAAGAGCACACTGCTGAAGATCGTGGCGACCCAGTCATCGCCCACATCGGGCACGGTGAAGGTCCTGGGTAGGGACGTCTCCAAGGAGCCCGAGGCGGTGAAGAGGAGCGTCGGGATGGTCGGCCACGGGAGCTTCCTCTACGACGAGCTAACTGTGGAGGAGAACCTGGAGTTCTACGGTGGTTTCTTCAATGCGACCCGCGATGATTTGGGCCGAGTCTTGGAGATGACGGATCTCAAGAGATGGCGCAGGGTGAAGGCGGGGCACCTGTCCTTCGGCCTGAGGAAGCGGTCAGACATAGCCAGGGCGCTGTTGGGGAACCCCCGGGTCCTCGTGCTCGATGAGCTCTTCTCCGGCCTCGACAGGGAAGCCTCGGACAGCCTCGTGGGGTACCTGAAGAGCGCTCGGGAGCTGACGCTGCTCGTCTCGTCCCACTCGCTGGAGAGGCTGCGTGAACTCTGCGATCGCGGAATATACCTAAGGGGAGGCAGGATCGAGAGGGACGTGGGATTCTGATGTCCAAGGGAGCGACTCTCCGGCAGGTCCTGATGCTGGCGAAGAAGGACATCACAGTCGAGCTCCGCAGAGCCCACGAGTTCATGTCGATCCTCGCCTTCGCGGTGACCTCCATCCTGGTCAGCAGCTTCGCTTGGCAGGGCGCCTTCTCCCTCAGCCCCGTGGTGATCTCCGCCACGCTCTGGATCGTCGTCTACTTCTCGAGCATCCTCGCTCTGACAACGAGCTTCGCCAGGGAGGTCGACAGGGGGACCATCGACGGGCTCAGGAGCCTCCCGTGCCCAGCCTACTCGATACTGCTGGGGAAAGTTCTCTACGGAGGTGCGATCCTGCTCATGGTCCTGATCTCGACGGTCCTGACCTCCGTCGTGTTCCTGAACATTGATGCCTCAGTTTTACCAGCTCTCCTGATCGTCTTCGCCGTCGGCGTGGTAGATCTGGCCATGATAGGCTCCGTCGTGTCAGCCCTGGTTATGTACTCCGAGGGGAAGACGCTGCTCCTCTCGTTCTTATTCTTCCCGGTCTCGGTCCCCATTCTGATCCCCGGGACCCAGGCGGCTGGCAAAGTACTCTCCGGCGTGGGTCTCATCGGGGTTGTCCCTGAGCTCAGGCTGCTCCTCGCTTTCCTCTTGGCCATCGTCGCCGTTTCGATACTGCTTTTCAGACACGTCTTCCTCGAATGAGACCGGGAGAGAATCAACATTGATGGACATCAAAAGGTGCGTACGCTCCGCTTGCCCAAATCTATTTTCGCGCGAGTGCGTACGTTATATAAAGCAAAGTGTAAAGCAAAGTGAATAAAATCTTATATATCCAAAACGAGTTATCAATTCGATTAAATTGAGCGAGAGAAATACACTATATTTGTCTGTTATTGCCATAGTAATCTCAGTCATCGCAATAGGAATGACATTCACCGGTCAGGGTCCCCCTGGGGAGACTGGCCCTGCTGGTCCCGCCGGTCCTGCTGGCCCAGCTGGTGCTACTGGCCCCGCCGGTCCTGCTGGTCCACAAGGAGTCTCGTATACGCCTACTGCCGAACCGGAGTCTTGTGTAGTTTGTCATGATGAAGCTGGCGCCGACCATCAGGCGTCCTATGACGAATTGAATCAGGTCGGTGTCATCACCGTAACAAATATGGCATACAAGTATTCTGCTCCAAATACCCACACCATAACCTTCACAATGCTCAAGGAGGGTGAACCTTTTGATCCCGCCGACGCTGACAGAGTGCGTATGTACTTCGTACCGTGGACAGGCACAGCCTTCCAGTACGAGCCGGCTGCTGATAGACTGGACCTGACTGGGACCATGACCTTTGATAGCACCACAGGTAAAGTCACGAGTACCCTGACCGATGACGACCCCAGGTACGCAAGCAGCTTCGACGATATGGATGGCGCCATCATGCTGTACGGCTATGATGGCGGTGTCGCTAGGATGCCCAATTCTCGCGTCCAGCAAGCCAAATACCCGATTGGAGCCCTGCTTGAGACCGGAGACGGCATCGATGAAGTTTCCGCAGCCAACGTTGCAGGCTGCGAGAAATGCCACTCTGTGCCATTCCTGAAGCACGGCTACTACGTCACTCAGGTCAACGACGATCCCACAACTGACTTCATCATGTGCAAAGCCTGCCACATGGAGAACACCGAGGGCGGCCACTACGAATGGCAGCTCTTGGTCGACGATCCCGTGAAGGCTGTCGAGTGGCTAGGTTC
>CP070784.1:2292062-2299271 GCA_020346605.1 Candidatus Bathyarchaeota archaeon
CGAGGGGGACACGGTCCATCTTGAGGCCGTCGACCGGGACGGTAACATGCTCTCCGCCACACCGAGCGGCGCCTGGATACGGACCTCACCGCTGATCCCGGGCCTAGGGTTCTGCACGAGCACCCGCGCCCAGATGATGCACCTCGACCGCAATCACGTGGAGAAGCTGGAGCCGGGGAAGAAACCCAGCACGACCCTCACCCCGAGCCTCGTGATTAGGGACGGGGCGCCCTACATGGTCTTCGGCACGCCCGGCGGGGACTGCCAGGACCAGTGGAGCCTCCAGTCCTTCGTCAACCACGTCGACTTCGGGATGAACGTCCAGCTCGCCCTCGACCAGCCCACCGTCCACATCAGGCACATGCCAGCCTCCTTCTGGCCCCACACAGCCCAGCCCGGACGGGTGTTCGTGGAGCCCCGAATACCGAAGGAGGTCGTTGCAGGCCTGAAGGCGAAGGGGCACGAGATCGTCATGAGCGAGCCATGGAGCCACGGAAGGTGCCTCTCCATCCGTTACGACCACGAGACGGGGATGATCTACGGCGGAGCGTCGCCGAGAACCGGGGAGCCCTACGCAATCGGCTGGTAGGAAGCTCCTTTTTCCCACTATGCTTTCTAGCATCGTATTAACTACTTCATCCAGAATGACGGGATGCTTAACTAACGCCTAGCCCTTTGGATTTTTTCAGCCTCAAGTGTTATACTTTCTTTCATCCTTGTACAAGAACGCGAAAGAACCCTCTTCAAGCCTCTGGCTTCGTGCGCGCGCGAGGGCTCAGGATACGTGGCCGTAGTCGTAGAACAGGGTCCCGCCGCTTACGATGCTGCGTCGGCGTCATTGAATGCGCTGAAGTAGGATCTCAAGGAGCCACCGACCGTCCGGGCGACATCTGCGGGGCTCAGCAGAAGAATCGCCATGACGCCGCAGACCCGCCTCGTTTGAGCGGGGTCACTGGATATGGCGACGAGCTCTGCGTCGGAGAGAACTCGTGTCAGGATGTTGTTCAGCCCGATGAGGATCGAATCATCCCCGATGTTGCCCAAGCCGAACCAGCCGCCGAAGACGATGAATCTGATTATCCTGAGCCCCCCGATAGTTCAGTCAAGGCCGCCAATCAGGCGCTCGTAGATCTCAACGTTCCTGTCAACGACCTTCCCGACCTCGTGCACCTCCTCCACGTACCTTCTCCCAGATGCTCCCCTCTTCCTCCAGCCTTCGTCGTCTAGGAGAGCCCTCAGACCGCCAGCATAATTGTCGTCCTTGACAACGTAGCCGTAGACGTCCGTCAGGATGTCGGGGTCCTCGCCGCTTATGATGGGAGTCCCGTGAGCGAGAGCCTCGAGGAACGAGACGCGCGCGCCGAGCTGGACCGTCGACCCTTTTCAATGTGTTTCATGAGCAGGGTCTACCACGGCATGGTCCGCGGCCGGTATGACGTGGATTTCTCGGATACTACCTGCGTCAAGGCGTACAGGAGAAGAAAGGTACTGGAGTTGATGTAGAGGGTGCCCACGTCCAGCGGGATCTTCGAGAACGAGCTCCTCGTCGAGGCAGGAGCGGAGGGGCTCGACATCGTTGAGTTCCCTGTGGTCGTGGAAGAGCATCGACCCAGCAGGCAGGTGCTCTCTAGGAAGATCAGGAGGAAGCTGGAGGATCTGCTCTCAGCGAGGCTCGACCTGATATCCATCGCGGTGGGCCTCCCCCTTTTCCTAGGAGGCATCGTCTCCCTTGTGATTCTCTCCTTGGACAAACTGGGGGCGGACAGGTTCTCAGGCTTCATGAACCCGTACACCTTCCTCCTCTCCATGCTTCTGGTGATCTCGGATTTCCAGATCATAACCTTCGGGCTTTGCGCGCGCCCGTTATAGAGGAGTTCCACGGGGATCACGCGGATCTGCAGCTGAGGAGGCCTGAGGCGTATCTGGATACCAGCGACCGCCTAGGCAAGCACTTCCTCATTAGGATATTCATTCCGATGGGGGAGGCGAAGACCCTCTACACACTGATGCCTGAACTGCTGGACAGGATAATGGCACGATGGTACAGTTGCAGGGACCAATGAACGGTCTGTTAGAAGCGGCCCGCCTTCAGCGCACGACTGTGAAAGTTTTTATTACCATCCCAGACATGTTTTTATTACCATCCCAGACATGTCATAACAGGATTCTGGTGATAAAATGAGTGACCCCATCTGGATAGTGAGAGACTACGAACGGTGCTCAGGCTGCCGACTCTGCGAGCTCGCCTGCAGCATTCACCACGAGGGGTGGATGTGGCCCGAGGCGTCTCGTGTCAGGATCTTCATGCCTTTCCCGGGGACAGAGGTCCCCCACCTCTGCACGCAGTGCGACAACTACCCATGCGTGGATAGCTGCCCCGTCGACGCCCTGTCCGTGGACGAGAAGACCACAGCTGTCATCGTGGACAGGGAGGCGTGCACAAGCTGCGGGCTCTGCATCAAGGCCTGCCCCGGCGATATGCCCTTCCTCCATCCCGAGGACAACAAGGCCGTGATCTGCGACCTCTGCGACGGCGACCCCGAGTGCGTCAAGGTCTGCGTGGAAGCGAAGTACGACGCGCTGAGGCTAGTGCACGAGAGGATGAGCAAGAACAGGAAGCTCTTCGCGAGGGACCCCATCGAGGTGGCCAAGGATGTCGCCGTCAAGCTCTTCGGGGAGAAGGGAGAGGAGGTGATCTAGGTGCCAGGCGGATACGCGGGCAAGTTCCTAGACGTCGACCTCACCAAGGAGAAGGTAAAGGACACAGTAATAGACGACGAGACCCTCGAGGCCTACCTCGGCGGGAGGGGGCTGGGGGCCAAGATCCTCTGGGATAGGATTGGCAAGAAATGGTCGAAGGTCGACCCCTTGGGACCCGAGAACATCTTCTTTGCGCTGACTGGTCCTATGACGGCTATCTACCCAGGCGGACGTATCTGCTGCACGGGCAAGTCCCCTGTTAGCAACGGCACCGTCGGCTCCACGGCCGCGACCGAGCTCGCCAACGAGCTCAAGACCGCAGGATACGACGGTGTCATTGTCTCCGGGAAGGCCAGCAGCCCCGTCTATATCCTGGTCACGGACGACGAAGGCGAGATCAGGGACGCGAGCCACATCTGGGGCAAGGTTGGTGAGGAGACGATAAAGATCCTCAACAGGGAGGTCGTCGACGAGCTCACCAAGAGGAAGCCTAACATAGGTCGGTGGCGCGAGCCGGGTAAGATCTACATCGGCCCCGCCGGGGAGAACATGGTGAGGAACGCTGCGGTGATGAGCAAGATCTGCCACGCAGCAGGCTACGGAGGATACGGCGCAGTCATGGGCTCCAAGAACCTTAAAGCCATAGTCGCCAAGGGGAGGGGGCCACTGCCGGAGGTATTCGCTCCCGAGGCGGTGAAGCTCCTATGGAAGAAGGTCCACGATCGCCTGATCAACAGGGACGCCTTCAGACGCCAGGGAACGGGGTACGCGGGCTGGTCCGTCGGGGCAAACACAAGCAGTGAGCCCGTCCGGAACTGGCAGGAGGAGTGGCACGACGAGCGCAGCATGGGGGGCCCTATGTTCGAAACCCGGTACTGGGTGAAGAAGTACTGGGCCGACTTCAACTGCACCACGAGCTGCATGAAGATCAGTTGCATAAGGTACGGCAAGTGGGCGGGCGACATCACCGACATGCCCGACTACGAGCTTGAGGCGTACTGTGGTACGAACTTCGGCATCTTCGACGCTGGCGAAATAATCCACATGAGCGCCGTCATCGACAACCTCGGCCACTCTGGTATCAACGGACCCAACACCATGGCCTTCGCAGCGGAGCTCTACCAGCGAGGCATCCTAACCGAGGAGGACTTCGGCTTCAAGGTGGAGTGGGGCGACGCCGAAGCCTTCACCAAGCTGGCGTGGCTCATCGCTAAGAGGGAGAAGATCGGCGACATCCTCGCGGAGGGCACTTACAGGGCGGCGAAGAAGATCGGCGAGATGAGGGGTGTGGACTGCATGCCCTACGCCGTTCATGTCAAGGGCATCGAGATCGGCGCCCACGGAACCAGGAGCGACGAGGACTACACCCACGACATCAGCTATGCAGCCAGCGTCCAGGGCGGAGACCACACGAGTACTGCAAACGACGGCTTCACGGAGATGTCCGGTGCCGTCTTCAGCGACTCAGCCGTCTACTGCAACTTCTGCAATGCCCCCAGGGAAATCATCTTCGACTACGCCAAAGCGATCACGGGATTCGACATCACGATAGACGGCTGGCGCAGGTGGAATGGTCCCAGGATAATTACCCTACAGAGGGCGCTGCTGCTGCTGGGCGGACCGGATGTTTTCTGGGAGCCCATAAAGGACGACGACAACCCGCCGAGATTCTACGAGCCGCTTCCCTCGGGCCCGTATAAGGGCAAGACCACCGACAGGGCCCTCGTGGAGCAGAAGAGGGCGACATACAACGAGATACTCGGCTGGGACGAGAGGGGCATCCCGACGAAGGAGACCCTGGAGAAGCTGGGTCTCAGCGACGTGGAGCCATTGATGAAGAAGCTCCGTAAATAACCCCACTTTTTCCACCATCCTTTATTTTCTACCTCACAGCTAGGTAGTCTGATGAAGGTCACCGTCCGCGTCTTCGGGGACTTGGCAGAGGTCGTCGGCAACAGGCACGAAATGGACCTAGACATCGGAACAGACGTGAAGGGACTGGCCAAGAAAATTGCAGAGAAGACGGGTCAACATCGGCAAGGGTACCTAGGGGAATATAGAGTGGGAGGGAACGAGCTTGCCATCATGGTCAACGGGAGGAATATTGACCTCATGGAAGGGATCCGGACGACCTTGAAGGACGGCGATGAGGTCGTGCTCCTGATACCGACGATGGGCGGATGACTCCACCGGCTGGCACGTACCCATCGACAGTAAAACCTTATTGACATAATGATACATTTCATCTGAAGGTGTACCAATTTTGAAGGGATGGAATGGACGGCTACTTCGCGTCGACCTTACCAAGGGCAAGACCGTTGTGCAGGACTTCTCCGATGAATTTGCGAGGAAGTTCGTCGGCGGACGCGGATTCGCTGTCAAACTTCTGTGGGACGAGCTGAAGCCCGGCACGGATCCGCTGAGCCCAGAGAACATGCTCATCTTCGCGACTGGGCCCCTTACGGGGTTCGTCATCCCCAACAGCGGGAAGATGGTGGTCGCCTCCAAGAGCCCGTTGACCGGAGGATACGGCGACGGGAACCTAGGAACACATGCCTCCCCCAATCTGCGGAAGGCGGGGCTCGACGCTGTCGTTGTCACGGGAAAAGCCCAGAAGCCGAGCTATCTACTCATAGAAAACGACACACACGAGATCAGGGACGCCGCCGACCTCTGGGGGCTCGACTCATACAAGGCCGAGGCGGCGCTGAAGATGGAGCACGGAGCTGCGTCGGGAGCCCTCCTCATAGGCCCGTCGGGCGAGAACATGGCTAGGATAGCCACCGTGGTCTCCCAGGAGGGGAGGGCGGGCGGCAGACCGGGCATGGGCGCTGTCATGGGCTCCAAGAACCTCAAGGCACTGGTCATCCACGGCACCAAGGAGTTACCGGCCCAAGAACCCGGGAAGCTGAAGGGGCTGGGCCAGAAGGGCTTCCAAGACATACTGGTGAAGGACAACTACAAGTTCTGGAAGAGGCAGGGCACCATGGCCACCGTCGAGTGGTGCCAGGAAGCCAACACCCTGCCAACGTGGAACTTCAAGGAGGGGGTCTTCGATTGCGCCCCCGATATCGACGGCAACACCATGGAGGAGATGACCATCAAGCAGAGGGGGTGCCCCAACTGCAACATGATCTGCGGAAACGTCATCAAAGACACCGAGGGGAGGGAGAGCGAACTAGACTACGAGAACGTGGTGATGCTGGGCTCCAACATCGGCGTCGGCGACCTCAAGCAGGTCGGGACACTGAACCGGATGTGCGACGAGCTGGGCCTAGACACCATCGGCGCCGGGAGCTGCATCGCCTTCGCCATGGAGGCTGCGGAGAAGAAGCTCATCGACCTTGACATCTCCTGGGGCGACTTCGAGGGAGCAAAGGGGCTCCTGGAGGACATGGCGTACATGCGGGGCTTGGGCGCCACCCATGGTATGGGAACGAAAAAGGCAGCGGATAAGATAAGAAAGGGTGCAGCCGACTTCGCGATGCAGGTGAAGGGGCTGGAGTGCAGCGCCTACGACTGCCACCTCTGCCCCGGCATGGCGCTGAGCTTCGGGACCTCCCCGATAGGCGCCCACCACAAGGACGCTTGGGTGATATCCTGGGAGATCTCCACGGGCAGGCGGGAGCACTACGATGCCGACAAGGCAGACAAGGTGATCGAGTTCCAGCGCATCAGGGGAGGGATGTTCGAGAGCCTCGTCGCCTGCAGGTTCCCTTGGATAGAGTTGGGCTACGAGCTCGACTACTACCCCGGGTACTTCGAGGCCGCCACGGGCGTCAAGACCACCCTCGACGAGATGTGGGCCCTCGGGGACAGGATCTACGCCCTGATACGGGCCTTCTGGGTCCGAGAGTTCGAGGGGAAGTGGGACAGGAGGATGGACTACCCGCCGAAGCGTTGGTTCGACGAGCCCTTGACGAAGGGGGTGCTCAAGGGAGAGCGTCTTTACAGGGACGAGTACGACGGCCTCCTGCAGGAATACTATGATAAACGGGGCTGGGACAACAGGGGAATACCGACTAAAGCGACGATGAAGAAGCTGAAGCTGGAACAAGAGGCTGCAGAACTGGAGAAGTACGTGAAGCTCAGCTGACCTTCTTTATTTCCTTTTTTCTTTGTATCGCCATCGAGGCGTTCAACATCTCTGCGCTCATAGGATTCATTTCGTCATGTGAGAACCACAGGAAATTTTGCCAGCCACTCCATCTGCCCCTCGAACTCGCTGATGAAGTCAGGCAACTCGAATATGGATACAATAGGTATCCGCCTGTAGATCTTGTTGCGAGCAGGTTGCAGTGACAGGGCGATGGGCACGACTGTCGCTCCATTCCAACCTTCAAGCCTGAGCCTGTTTCCCAAGTTTCCCACGTTTTCACTAAGGATCCGCACCTTCTCCATGTGGGTCTCCGCTATCCTTCTCGCTGTCACGTTACCAAGCCCCCTGGACCAGTGCTTGCACTCTGCGCAGACGATCAAAGGTCTCCGGAGGGCGAGCACATCTATCTC
>CP070784.1:2299371-2302660 GCA_020346605.1 Candidatus Bathyarchaeota archaeon
AGCTGAAGGGGGACCTAGTGATGGCCGCCGTCTGCGACGAGGAGTACGCCAGCATCGGCACAGAGAGGGTGGTGGACAGGTACAGAGCCGACGCCGCCATTGTGGGGGAGCCCACGGATCTGGACATAGAGGTCGCCCACAAGGGATTCGCCTGGATAGACATCGAGACCCGCGGCGTGGCGGCCCACGGGAGCGCCTGGCAGCTAGGCGTCGACGCCATAGCAAAGATGGGGAAGGTGCAGATCGGCCTCGAGCGGCTCCAGGATGAGGTGCTCATGAAGAAGCAGCACGCGCTCGTGGGGCCCCCCTCGGTGCACTCATCGATCATCGAGGGGGGCAGGGAGCTGAGCACGTACCCCGACAGCTGCAAGCTCCAGGTGGAGCGGCGGCTGATCCCGGGCGAGAAACGGGGGGATGTCGAGGACGAGTTGAGGGAGCTCCTTTCATCCATCTCGGACATAGACCCCAAGTTCGACGCAAGCTCCGAGATCACTTTCTTTCGGGGGCCCATGGAGGTGTCCCCCGACGAGGAGATCTGCCAAGTCCTGAGCCGATGCATAGAGGCGGTGAAGGGGAGAACACCCTCCATCATCGGCGGATCCGGCTGGCTGGACACACAGATAATATGGGAGCGGGGAACCCCAGCCGTCGCCTTCGGGCCAACCGGCATCGGAGCCCATGCAGCCGTAGAGTGGGTCGACGTGGCCTCGGTGATCGAGAACGCCAAGATACTGGAGCTGGTGATCCAGCGTTTCTGCGGCTGACTCCGGTTTAAACTCCCATAACAGGTTTTTTCCGGTCAAACGACCATACCCACATCAAGGTTCGAATATTGAAAGTCAAAGCTGTTAACGGGATGATCAGGGTCCTCAAGGCCGAGGGCATCGACTGGGTGGGGACCTTCCCCACCAACGTGTTCACCAACGCCTGTGGTGAGGAGGGCGTCGAGAACTTCATGGTGAGGGACGAGCGCTACGCCGTCGCGGTCGCGGACGGCTACTCCAGGGTCTCCAACGGGAAGAGCTTCGGCGTCTGCACCGTCATGGGCGGGCTGAACGCCGCGGGCACCCAGATGGCCTACGGCGCCCTGGCCCAAGCCTACGAAGACTCCACCCCCCTCCTCTGCCTGACGGACGGGGTTCCCCCCTCCTCCAGCGGCGTGGAGCGCTTCGACATAGACGACGCCTTCCAAAGCGTCACAAAGTGGAGCGGCTACGTCAACGAGGCGGAGAGGGTGCCGGAGTACATGAGGAGGGCCTTCACACAGCTCCGCACGGGGAGGCCCGGTCCAGTCCTGCTGCAACTCCCTCGAGGGCTCGGCGCGTACGAGGAGGACGATTTCCCCTACACGCCTGTCAAGGGCTGGAGGTCACAGGGAGACCCCAGGGACGTGAAGACCGCCGCAAAGGCCATCATCTCCGCCGATGTACCGCTGATCTACGGGGGGCAGGGGGTCTTCTACGCGGACGCCTGCGAGGAGCTCCTGAGGTTCGCGGAGCTGGTCGAGGCCCCCGTACTCACAACGCTGAAGGGGAAGAGCTGCTTCCCCGAGGACCACCCCCTCTCCATAGGAGTGAGGGGGATCCCCGCGGACAGGTTCCTGAGGAAGGCCGACCTGGTCTTCGCCGTCGGCTGCGGCCTCTCCCCCACGCACTTCGGCAACAGGATCCCGGACGCCGCGGGGAAGACGATAGTGCACTGCACCGTCGACGAGGCGGACATCAACAGGCTGTATAAGGCGGACCACGCCGTCATCGGGGACGCCAAGCTCGTCCTACTGCAGCTAATGGAGGAGGTGGAGAGGCTGGGCCCGCCGAAGCGCAAGGGCGTGAGGGAGGCGGTCGCGGAGGCCGTGAAGGAGAAGGCAGAGAAGTTCGATCCGCTCATAGCCTCCGACGAGGCTCCCATCAACCCCTACAGGGTCTACGGGGAGATGATGGAGGTTCTGGACCGAGACAACTCCTTCGTCACCCACGAGTCGGGGGGCACCAGGGACGGCCTCAGCACCGTCTACGAGGCCCTGATCCCCCATGGCTTCATGGGGTGGGGGAACGTCTCGACCCTGGGCTTCGGCCTCGGAGCGGCGATGGGAGCGAAGCTCGCCTTCCCGGAGAGGCAGGTGGTCAGCGTCACCGGCGACGCCGGCTTCGGATACCAGCTGGGCAACTACGAGGCGCTCGTCAGGAACGGGATGGGGGTCACAACGATCCACATCAACAACTCAGGGTTCTCCGGCTACGGCCCGGGCTTCTGGGGAAAGGGCCACTCTCCCTACACCTACAAGGTGACCCCGTCGGACGTGGTGAACACCGCGAAGGTCTTGGAGGGGCTGGGGATCCACTCGGAAAGGGTGGAGGACCCCGACGAGGTAGCGCCTGCGCTGAAGCGGGCGCTGAAGGAGAACGCATCCGGGCGACCGGCGTTCATCGAGGTGATCTGCTGCATGTACCCCGTCTACGGGAGATGGGTCCGGGGTTGACGTCAGAGCAGGGGAAAGGACTCGGCTCCCTAACTTTTTCTTCATTCGATTGTTTCTAGCGCTTTGGTAAGCACACACTATTCCTTTTGGAATTTTTTTATCAGAAGTTTATTTATGTAAGAATAAGGCCCTATACTGAACACATCTGGGAGGGAACAGACCTCAATAAAAACCCTAACGCGAAAGGAAAGAGATCGATAAGAGAGATTAACGAGAAGATACGGGACGGCGACGTCCAAGTTCTAACTGCTTCTGAGTTCAAGGATCTGGTGGACAGCAGCGGCGTCCATGTCGCCTTCGACGAGGTGGACGTCGTCACCACCGGCACCTTCGGGGCCATGTGCTCTTCAGGGGCGATAATAAACCTGGGCCACGCCGACCCGCCTATCAAGATCGGGAAGGCATGGATCAACGACGTGCCGGTCCCCCACCCGGGGGCGGCGGTGGACCTCTACATCGGGGCCACGATCATGTCCGAGACCAAGCCCTTCGAGTACGGTGGCGCCCACGTGATAGAGGACCTGATCGCCGGGAAGGAGGTGGAGCTCAGGGTCACATCATACGGGACGGACTGCTACCCGCGGACCCGCCTCGAGACCACTATCACCAAGGACGACCTCAACCAGTTCTACCTGCTCAACTTCAGGAATGGCTACCAGAGGTACTCCTGCGCCTCCAACGGCAGGGACGAGACCATCTACACGTACATGGGCAAGCTGCTTCCCCACTACAGGAACGCCACCTACTCGGGTTCCGGGGAGCTGAACCCCCTCACCAACGACCCCGACTACGAGACCATCGGCCTCGGCA